>CANNDC010000058.1 GCA_947503265.1 uncultured Alteromonadaceae bacterium | reverse complement strand
TATGAATCTATTTTTGGTAAACACTCATTAACGAGTGTCCACACAGATTGTCTTGTTATCTATTGTTAAAGAACATTTAGTGCAAACTTGTCGAAGCGAAATACGTGAACGTAGTGAACACTGATTTCTGAGACCATGTTTGCACAAGGTGACTGTCATTACATGACGCCGCCAAGGTATTACTTTTTCATACTTAGTCGTGTTTAAATAATGACACCACTGGGTATGACTT
>CANNDC010000057.1 GCA_947503265.1 uncultured Alteromonadaceae bacterium | reverse complement strand
TTAACTTTGCTATTCACAGCCATAGCCGGTGCAGTGATAAGTGAGCCCATTAGGATGATGGCAACAACAATTCTTTTAATATTCATGATTCAATTCCTTGTATAAACGTTAAGTTAAATTAGTTGATTAAAGCGACACAGTATCAGCAACCGGTGGCTTAACTTTGCTATTCACAGCCATAGCCGGAGCAGTGATAAGTGAGCCCATTAGGATGATGGCAACAACAATTCTTTT
>CANNDC010000056.1 GCA_947503265.1 uncultured Alteromonadaceae bacterium | reverse complement strand
CTGGCTTGATCTCGCCATCCATGGCTCGGACAGTTAAAATTTTTAATCCCTGCACACTTTCCTCTCTATACTTCGTTTCTTTTTTCAAAAAAAGGTAAATAGATCTGAACAGGCTTGTGGGGTTTCTGGGGAGGAAATTAATTAGTTGATTGCGATTGCGTCCGCCCACAAGGATGTGGGTGCCGAGCCTACAAGGATGATGAGATGGACACCTCAAGTTGATTCGGCGTCACAATGCGCC
>CANNDC010000055.1 GCA_947503265.1 uncultured Alteromonadaceae bacterium | reverse complement strand
GGCGCATTGTGACGCCGAATCAACTTGAGGTGTCCATCTCATCATCCTTGTAGGCTCGGCACCCACATCCTTGTGGGTGGACGCCATCGCAATCAACCAGTTCATTTCCTCCCCAGATGCCCTGCAAACTTGTTCAGATCTGATTATCTTTTCTTGAAAAAAGCAACGAAGTATAGAGAGGAAAGTGTGCAGGGATTAAAAATTTTAACTGTCCGAGCCATGGATGGCGAGATCAAGCCAG
>CANNDC010000054.1 GCA_947503265.1 uncultured Alteromonadaceae bacterium | reverse complement strand
TGGCTGCCAAACTTATGCAGTTTTAAAAAGTCAGAATCAACGCAGACTTTTTACCTTAGCAACAGGCTTCACATCAATAAAGGTAGTTCCAAGTTGTCGCTATTTTAAAAGCCCACCTACTTTCCATTTTTGCGTTTAATCAGTTAGAGTAAAGCCATAAGTTTTATTGGCATGGGCAAAGGTAAATTGCATTCATATGTTACGTCTAACAAACCAATTAACCGGACCCAAACTCGCTGGCTGGG
>CANNDC010000053.1 GCA_947503265.1 uncultured Alteromonadaceae bacterium | reverse complement strand
GGACGATAGCCTTTGAAGAATGGCGTATGACGTCCACCTTCATCTTTTGACAATACATACACTTCTGCTTCAAACTTCGTGTGTGGGTTGATTGAACCAGGCTTAGCCAATACTTGACCACGCTCTACTTCTTCACGCTTAGTTCCACGAAGGAGTGCACCAACGTTCTCTCCTGCTCGACCTTCGTCAAGCAACTTACGGAACATCTCTACACCTGTACACGTCGTCTTAGTCGTTGCTTTGATACCAAC
>CANNDC010000052.1 GCA_947503265.1 uncultured Alteromonadaceae bacterium | reverse complement strand
ACCGAGTCGGTGCTTTTTTAAGCTTGGCGTAACTAGATCTTGAGACAAATGGCAGTATTCATCCACAATTTTAAAAGAAAAGGGGGGATTGGGGGGTACAGTGCAGGGGAAAGAATAGTAGACATAATAGCAACAGACATACAAACTAAAGAGACCGGAAGAGCGTCGTGTAGGGAAAGAGTGTAGATCTCGGTGGTCGCCGTATCATTAAAAAAGTTTGAACAGGCGTTAGTGCGACATCAGGGTAACCGCCTGGTAGCGTCCATTT
>CANNDC010000051.1 GCA_947503265.1 uncultured Alteromonadaceae bacterium | reverse complement strand
TGGCGGAGTGGACGGGACTCGAACCCGCGACCCCCGGCGTGACAGGCCGGTATTCTAACCAACTGAACTACCACTCCGCATATTGAATCATTTGTTTTTCGCTGGCGGAGTGGACGGGACTCGAACCCGCGACCCCCGGCGTGACAGGCCGGTATTCTAACCAACTGAACTACCACTCCAAAAGCAAAAAACATAACACTGAAGTTGGCGGAGTGGACGGGACTCGAACCCGCGACCCCCGGCGTGACAGGCCGGTATTCTAACCAACTGAACTACCACTCC
>CANNDC010000050.1 GCA_947503265.1 uncultured Alteromonadaceae bacterium | reverse complement strand
TTGATGAAGTTACTTTAACTGAAAATACACAAAATACAAAAACTGGTGGGCGCTTGAGATTACCTTTGTAAAAACGGTCATGACAACACAAAAGCGAATTGCACGGATAGAGCAGGGTGCGTTCTTGCTAACGTTAAGAAAATCAATGAAGGTTGGTGCTGATAAAACTTGTGCTGCTGACTGTTTAGAAAAGCTGATTGTCAAACCAGCCACACAGACTAAAAATGAAAGAAAGCGGCAGTTAAAAATTGATACGAAATTAAGCGCTGAAGCTTGGCGTTGAAACAACCTTACCCATAAACGCCTTTACACATAACGCCCCTA
>CANNDC010000049.1 GCA_947503265.1 uncultured Alteromonadaceae bacterium | reverse complement strand
ACCCAAGCGGTCAACGGGATCAGACTGTAAATCTGACGGCTCAGCCTTCGCAGGTTCGAATCCTGCCCCCTCCACCAATTTACTGTGCATCTGCAGAAAATCAGATGTAGGTTGTGATAAAGTTTGTCACACCACCACTCTCATTGAGATGGACAGAGATAAGGTTTGCGGGCATCGTATAATGGCTATTACCTCAGCCTTCCAAGCTGATGATGTGGGTTCGATTCCCACTGCCCGCTCCAAGACCGTGCTGATATGGCTCAGTTGGTAGAGCGCACCCTTGGTAAGGGTGAGGTCGGCAGTTCGAATCTGCCTATCAGCACCACTTCTCCTCCTACCTCTTTGATAAATAGTTTTTTTAATTACTTTGCTGGGAAAAATTTAAAATGGCAAAAGAAAAGTTTGAACGTACGAAACCCCATGTAAACGTCGGTACTATTGGCCACGTTGACCACGGTA
>CANNDC010000048.1 GCA_947503265.1 uncultured Alteromonadaceae bacterium | reverse complement strand
AGGGGCTATAGCTCAGCTGGGAGAGCGCCTGCCTTGCACGCAGGAGGTCAGCAGTTCGATCCTGCTTAGCTCCACCATCTGCCGGCAAGCACTTGCTAGCAATTTTCTCATTCGCTAAAGGTGATGTGCGGATAAGTGTTCAAAGGAAGAAGTACCTTAATCAATCTATGTTGTAGATAGCATAAATTGATTAGGGTTTTTTAAACCTTAAGTAAGTGTAATGCCTTGGCGACGTCATGTAATGATAGTCACCAAGCACGAAAGTCAACTTGGAATTCAGCGCTCACTGCGTTCGGTATTTCGCTTCGTTGATGTCGTGCACCTGTTCTTTAACAATTTGGAAAGCTGATAAAGTAATCAAAACTAAAGAGTTATAAATGAAGAGATAATCTTCAAGCGTACTCTATCTGATTTTGTGATTAGAACTTGTCACGCATACAACCGCCATAGTGCACTTAGGTGTG
>CANNDC010000047.1 GCA_947503265.1 uncultured Alteromonadaceae bacterium | reverse complement strand
TACTAAAGTTAAATGTTGCATACGGCTCAAACTTTTCTGAATCCATTGATTTAACAAAAACTGTAAACACTACTTTGCCTTCACTAGGAAAATCGATATCAAGATATTCACGTTCTGAAACGTAAAATTCAACTTTACAAGATTCGAAATTATTTGTGCCTCTATGAAACCTAGTCGGCTCCATTACTCTCATTCCATGATAGATGTAAAAGTCCCAGTTGGAATTATCAAAGGCTATTATGAATACGCCAGGCTCAGAACTACTTGGTTTATATGTGAGCGCCAAATAATTACTAAGAATAAAAGTGCTTTCTGCACTACCACTAATTTTGAAGCCTGATACATATTGAGCCTCAAACTCGTTTACATTTTGGATAAGATTATAAACGCTGTGAATGCGATCAGCGCGGTCTTCCACAAGAGGGCATTGGCCTATCGCATTATTCGATAGAAAAAATATAAAAATATATAAAAGCCTTTTCATTGGAATTCCCTATTTTGCACGCTAACGCCCCTA
>CANNDC010000046.1 GCA_947503265.1 uncultured Alteromonadaceae bacterium | reverse complement strand
CCTTGGATAACTGGCAAGTCATCACCTGGGAATTCGTATTCTGAAAGTAATTCACGTACTTCCATTTCTACCAATTCCAATAACTCTTCATCATCAACCATGTCACATTTGTTCATGAATACTATCATGTAAGGTACGCCAACCTGACGACCCAACAAGATGTGCTCACGTGTTTGTGGCATTGGACCATCTGTTGCCGCTACTACCAATATCGCGCCGTCCATTTGCGCTGCACCGGTAATCATGTTCTTAACATAATCCGCGTGCCCTGGGCAGTCTACGTGTGCGTAGTGACGTGATGGTGTGTCATACTCTACGTGTGATGTCGCGATAGTAATTCCACGCTCACGCTCTTCTGGTGCGTTATCGATTTGATCGAATGCTTGCGCACTACCACCATAAGTCTTCGCCAGAACAGTAGTGATTGCCGCTGTTAGCGTCGTTTTACCGTGGTCAACGTGGCCAATAGTACCGACGTTTACATGGGGTTTCGTACGTTCAAACTTTTCTTTTGCCATTTTA
>CANNDC010000045.1 GCA_947503265.1 uncultured Alteromonadaceae bacterium | reverse complement strand
CAATCTGATTCAGATAACGCGCGAAACGGTTTTACCAGCAAGACGGTAAAAACGGAAGAAGGTCCGTTTGAATTAGATACGCCCAGAGACCGTGATAGCAGCTTCGAGCCTAAGCTTGTCAAGAAACACCAAACCCGTTTCACGGCGATGGATGAAAAAATACTCTATCTGTATGCTAAGGGCATGACAACCCGAGAAATCGTAGATGCCTTTGATGAATGGTATGGCGCAGAGATATCCCCCACCTTAATTTCACGTGTGACCAATGCGGTGATTGAGCAGGTCACTGAGTGGCAATCCCGTCCGCTGGATGCGGTTTACCCCATAGTATATCTGGACTGTATTGTGGTTAAAATCCGTCAAGATAAGCGCGTCATCAACAAAGCCGTGTTCTTGGCGTTGGGCATTAATACCGAAGGTCACAAAGAGCTGATGGGCATGTGGCTGGCCGAAAACGAAGGCGCGAAGTTCTGGCTCAATGTCTTAACCGAGCTGCAAAACCGAGGCGTTAAAGATATCCTAATTGCCTGTGTAGATGGTCTCAAGGGCTTTCCTGACGCCATTAACACGGTTTATCCTGATACTCAGATTCAGCTGTGCATCGTGCACATGGTGCGTAATTCGTTGAAGTTCGTGCCTTGGAAAGACTACAAAGCGGTGACGGCGG
>CANNDC010000044.1 GCA_947503265.1 uncultured Alteromonadaceae bacterium | reverse complement strand
GTCGGTTACATACACAAAACGTATGCGTCCTCCTTCGCTCCTCGACTCCACTTGCCTAGAAACCAAATCGTTGGATACTCCTCTTAGTCACATGAAATGGACCAATTGAAATATCGCAATAATACAGTGGCTTAAAACAACAAAGACATGAATGATTGTTGTGGTAAACCGATATCAACTTTCGCCTTTTTAATCGAAAGTTGGGTGCCAATACACACCTAAGTGCACTATGGCGGTTGTATGCGTGACAAGTTCTAATCACAAAATCAGATAGAGTACGCTTGAAGATTGCTCTTCAATTATTACTCTTTAGTTTTGATTACTTTATCAGCTTTCCAAATTGTTAAAGAACATCGGTCCAGCGCTACGCGCTGTCCCTTAAGGTTTAAAAAACCCTAATCAATTTATGCTATCTACAACATAGATTGATTAAGGTACTTCTTCCTTCGAACACTTATCGGCACGTCACCTTTAGCGAGTAGGCAAATGGTCAGGAAGGTTCCCTTCCGGTTAAGCCATTTGACACGACCACTTGCAAAGCATGTGCTTGTAGGAAAATGGTAGGCTTGGGCAGACTTGAACTGCCGACCTCACCCTTATCAGGGGTGCGCTCTAACCAGCTGAGCTACAAGCCTATCGTCATCTTCACAGCGATTGGTGGAGCTAAGCAGGATCGAACTGCTGACCTCCTGCGTGCAAGGCAGGCGCTCTCCCAGCTGAGCTATAGCCCCTCTTATAGCTTCTTCCTTTGCTTTTATACGTCACCTACTTTCGTCAATCACTCAGTGACATACTCGCGTATGCTCCCTCGCTCTTTCCTCAAACGGCTCGTCTAAATACAAATGAATCGCTCTAAGGCGTAAATCATTGTGTTCTTCTTTACAAACAACAAAACAATCTGTGTGAACACTACATCAACAAATGTCGACCTTAGTGTAAGGAGGTG
>CANNDC010000043.1 GCA_947503265.1 uncultured Alteromonadaceae bacterium | reverse complement strand
TGTATTAGTTCCGACTAGATCTGACATATCTTCTTGAAAAGTAGAGAGTTACCCGTTTTGATAAAGGTGTCGAATCTTTTAATCAAAACAACAAGGTAACTCTCATGTTGCATACTAGCAATCCAATCATTAAACACAAAGCAGGTTTACTCAATTTAGCTGAGGAGCTTGGAAACGTTTCAAAAGCCTGCAAAGTAATGGGCGTATCACGCGATACATTCTATCGATATCAAGAATTGGTTGAAGATGGTGGAATTGATTCACTAATCAACCGAAGCCGCAGAACACCGAACCTCAAAAACCGAGTTGATGAGCAAACTGAAAAAGCCGTATTGGTTTCTGCGATTGAATTTCCAGCCTACGGCCAACACCGAACCAGTAATGAACTGCGTAAAGCTGGCGTGTTTGTTTCAGGCAGTGGCGTTCGTTCAATCTGGTTAAGGCACAACCTCGAAAACTTTAAAAAACGTCTCAAGGCACTGGAAGAGAAAGTAGCCAATGAAGGTATCATTCTCACTGATGCTCAAGTTGCTGCACTTGAGAAGAAAAAGCATGATGACGAAGCGTGTGGCGAGATAGAAACCGAGCATCCAGGGTACTTAGGCTCACAAGACACGTTTTACGTAGGTAATCTCAAAGGTGTTGGGCGAATCTATCAGCAGACGTTCGTTGATACCTATAGCAAAATCGCCTTTGCCAAGCTGTACACGACCAAAACACCTATCACGGCCGCTGATATGCTCAACGATAAAGTCTTGCCGTTCTTCGAACGCCACGACCTTCCTATGCTAAGAATATTAACAGACAGAGGTACTGAATATTGTGGCCGAGTTGAACACCATGATTATCAACTTTATCTGGCAATCAACGATATCGACCACACTAAAACCAAAGCGATGTCACCACAAACTAATGGGATCTGTGAGCGCTTCCACAAGACCATTCTCAATGAGTTCTATCAGGTCACATTCCGTAAAAAACTATACTCGACGATGGAGGAATTACAGAAAGATCTAGACGAGTGGATCGAAACCTATAACAATGAACGAACTCATCAGGGCAAAATGTGCTGCGGCAGAACGCCAATGGAAACATTACTTGATGGGAAATCGGTTTGGGCAGATAAGAATTTAGCTCAAATCTAAACTGACAGTCACCATTTGAAAAACGGGTAACTGTCAGATCAAGTCTGAGCTACTACA
>CANNDC010000042.1 GCA_947503265.1 uncultured Alteromonadaceae bacterium | reverse complement strand
GGATGTGGGTGCCGAGCCTACAAGGATGATGAGATGGACACCTCAAGTTGATTCGGCGTCACAATGCGCCATTATTGAAGTGTTGAAACTCAATAAGCAAACAAGAGGTGTCCAAGATGAACGTTACCCTAATCGGAATAGATTTAGCAAAAAATATTTTTCAAATTTGTGGTGTGAATCAAGCAGGTAAGTCGATATTTAATCGTGCTGTGAAGCGCAAGGATTTACTAAAGGTACTTGCTGATTTCCCCGATGCCACTATAGCGATGGAAGCCTGCTCAGGTTCAAACTATTGGGGACGTTCACTAGAAGAAATAGGGAGGGTCGTGCGACTTATTCCGCCCAACTTCGTCAAGCCGTTCGTTAAAGGCAATAAAAACGATCGTAATGATGCCTTTGCCATTACGGAAGCTGCTAGGCGACCAAATGTCAATTTTGTTAAACCCCGTAGTGTCGAGCAAACCGATATGATGATGTTGCATAAAATACGGCAACGGCGAGTAGCGGCGCGCACTGCGTTGACAAACCAATTGAGAGGTATATTGAGTGAGTATGGCATCATACTCAGAGTCGGTATGAGCCCGCTTAAATTGGGACTAGATGGGATAATTGAAGATGCAGAAAATGGCCTGTCACTCTCCATCAGAGCGCTACTTTCAGACCTGCAGCGCGAATGGCAAACCTTAGATGTGTGCATCACGCAACTTGATAAAGAAATAAAACAACAAGCCAAGTATAACCCAAGTGCCAAGCGTCTTATGACGCTCAAAGGCGTGGCGGAAAAAACAGCTACCGCATTAGTGGCATTTGCCGGAGATGGCAAAGCTTATAAAAATGGGCGCCACTTCTCTGCCAATATTGGCTTAGTTCCTAAAGAGCACTCCAGCGGAGGTAAACAAAACTTAGGCGGAATAACTAAGCGAGGTAACCGTTATCTGCGTACTTTACTCGTTCAAGGAGCATGGAGTGTCGTGCGAAACGCGCAATACAACAATGACCGATTGTCTCGTTGGGCAATTAAACTTGTTGAGCGCCGAGGCAAGCATAAGGCTGCTGTCGCTGTGGCGAATAAACTCGCGAGAATAAGTTGGTCGATGCTTTATCACCAAACAGAATATCAAAGTGTTTAGGAAAGAAACGACAAAACACGATATGCGCATACCGCTAAGCAAGAAGGTATAATGAATTAACAGGTTAAACCGGCCTCTGAAAACGCTGAACGAGTACACAGAGTTAGACTTTGGAGGGACGAATAGCAGCAGAGGCGCGGTTCTCATTAGGGCCAGGAGAGCAAAATAGACTCCAACAGTAAAGGCCGGATATACGTAAGCAGCTTAATCCGTTAATTCAAACAAAGAGATAAAAAGAACTGGAAAATGTTGAGGTGTACATATACGTATTCACGGCG
>CANNDC010000041.1 GCA_947503265.1 uncultured Alteromonadaceae bacterium | reverse complement strand
AAGTACAACGTGGATTTCTCAGCGTCTGATACGGATGATGAATTGCGCGATAAGCTGGCGATGTTCTATGCGCAGCGTACCTTAACTAAACAACCGATAACGCCAGCTGACCAAGCTGAGGCGGCCTACTTAATGGTATCGGGTCAGTTAAGTAAAACCACCGGACAAATTATCAGTGTAGACGGGGGTTTGCACGAAGCGTTCTTGCGTTAATTATTGACACGTAAGGCCAGATATTACGAGCAGGAAAAAAGAATATGCAACGAATTGATAAAGGGCTCATCGCTGAGCTAAATGCAACGCGAGAAGCGAGCTTAACCGAAGATTATGATGCGTTAGGCAATAAGCTGGCGCGGGATAATATCAACATAGATGATATCACTGCCAAGGCGCAGGACTTTCAAATTGCAGTGCCCTCGTGGGGCACAGGCACAGGCGGGACACGCTTTGCGCGTTTCCCCGGAGAAGGTGAGCCGCGGAATATTTTTGAGAAGTTAGAAGACAGTGCGGTTATCAACGATTTATCCCAAGCTACTGAACGGGTATCGCCGCATTTCCCTTGGGATAAAGTGGATGACTTTAGTGAGCTAAAGCAAGTCTCAGATAGTTTGCATCTTAAGTGGGATTCGATTAATTCGAACACCTTTCAAGACCAGCCGGGACAAGCGCACAGTTTCAAATACGGTAGCTTGAGCAATACCAACAAAGCCAGTCGTGAGCTAGCTATCGCGCACAACCTCGAATGCATTGAGTGGGGCCAAGCCTTAGGTGCAAACACGTTGACGGTGTGGGTAGGGGATGGCTCTAACCATCCTGGTCAGCAGCATTTTCAACACGCATTTGAGCGTTACCTTGAGAGCATGAAAGAAATTTATGCTGGTTTACCCAGTGATTGGGAGCTGCACATAGAGCATAAAATGTTTGAGCCAGCGTTTTACTCAACCATCATTCAAGACTGGGGCAGTAATATCTTAGCGGCGATGGAATTGGGGCCACAAGCGAAATCCTTGGTGGATTTAGGGCACCATGCGCCGAATGTGAACATAGAAATGATAGTGTCGCGTTTGATTCAGTTTAAGAAATTGGGTGGTTTCCACTTCAATGATTCTAAATACGGCGATGATGATTTGGACAGCGGTAGTTTACACCCGTACCAACAGTTTTTAATCTTCAACGAGCTTGTGGATGCACAGTATCGAGGTCAAGAAGGGTTTAACCCGAATTACATGTTGGACCAATCTCACAATGTGACCGACCCGATAGAGAGTTTAATGAACTCTGCAGCCAGCGTGCAGCGCTCCTATGTGGCGGCCTTGTTGGTCAATCGAGAAGCGTTGAGTCAATATCAAACCGATAATGATGCATTGATGGCCAGCAACACACTGAAACAGGCCTTTAACTTGGATATTACACCGATATTGGCCATGGCACGATTACGCAGTGGCGGGGCGATTGACCCCATCGCCACTTATCGTGCATCAGGATATCGTCAAGCGGTAGCGAAAGTGCGTCCGAACAGTGG
>CANNDC010000039.1 GCA_947503265.1 uncultured Alteromonadaceae bacterium | reverse complement strand
TATTTCAATGGTTTACTAAAATACCGTGCGTTTACGTGATTGAAATTGACTGTATATGCTTGACTATGTTTGTTTTGGGGTTACTATGAAGGGATAACAATGAGTATTGCGTATCCTTTACGACAATGGGAGTGACATAATCGATGTCAAGTAAGAAGAATGAATATCAACATGTAGATTACAACTGGGACGATGCCGTCGCACAGAAGTTAAGCGAGGTAGAGAGCCTGGTGTATCGTTCGAATGTATTGGGCGCGGACCAGCGAATTACCAATACAGGTGGTGGGAATACCTCGGCGAAACTGATGGAGACGGACCCGTTAACGGGCGAGTCGGTAGAAGTGTTGTGGGTGAAGGGTTCAGGCGGTGATTTACGCACGGCGAAGCTGGAGAACTTTTCCTCGTTATACCAAGGTAAGTTAACGGCCTTGGACGACACGTATCAGGCACGGGATGATAAAGGTTACAAGTCAGCGGGCGAAGACGCCATGATAGGCATGTACAAGCATTGTAATTTTTGTTTGAACCCACGGGCATCGTCAATAGATACGCCACTGCACTCGATGATAGCGCAGAAGCACGTTGACCATTTGCATCCTAATGCGGTGATAGCGATAGCGTCGTGTCAAGACCAAGAAGCACTGACCGAGAAGGTCTGGGGCGGTAAGTTGGCTTATGTACCTTGGATGCGTCCGGGGTGGGAAGCGGCGAAGGTGTGTGAAGAGGCGTATGCGGCAAAGCCAGACAGTGTGGGTATTTTGCTGGGTCAGCATGGGCACACGAACTGGAATTCAGAAAGTAAGAGCTGTTATGAGACCTCGTTGTGGGTGATAGAAACAGCGGCACGTTATATTGAAGCGCACGACAAAGGCGAGCAGACCTTTGGTGGAGCGAAGGTACAAAGCCTATCGGAAGAGGCCCGCACGGCCTTGTTGGCGAAATTCTTACCGGTTGCCCGGGGTATTTTATCGAATAAAGTGAAGTTTATTGCCACGGTACAATCAGACGAGACGGCCTTGCGGTTTGTTAACAGTGTGGATGCGCCGCGCTTAGCCAAGTTGGGCACATCCTGCCCAGACCATTTTTTACGCACAAAAATCCAACCTTTGTATGTAGATTTCAATCCTGAGACGGATGATTTTGATACTTTGGTGAGTAAGCTTAACGCCGGTATTGAGCAATACCGCGTGGAATATGCCCAATATTATGAAGCGTGTAAGCGCGATGATTCGCCTGCGATGCGCGACCCGAGTCCGACGGTTATCTTAATCCCTGGAGTAGGCATAATCGGTTGGGGTAAGAACAAATCTGAATCTCGAGTGACCACGGAGTTTTATAACTGTGCTATCGAAGTGATGCGCGGTGCCGAGGCGATAAGCCAGTATACGGCGCTGCCTCAGCAAGAAGCCTTTGATATTGAATACTGGGCATTGGAGGAAGCGAAATTACAACGCATGCCTAAAGAGGCGCCATTAGCGCGTGATGTAGTGGTGGTGATTGGCGCAGGAGACGGTATTGGTAAAGAAACTGCGTTTCGCGTTGCTAAAGAAGGGGCGCATGTGGTGTGCGCCGACTTACGATTTGAAGCGGCGCAGAAAACCGCGGACGAATTGACTGCGATTTACGGTCAAGGCATTGGCGTGGCGGGCACCGGCATTTCAGGGTGTGGTCCGGCGATAGCGCAAGAAGTGAATATCACCGATAGAGACAGCGTACAAGCGATGTTTGAGCAGGTGACGCTTGCCTATGGCGGGATTGATAAAGTGATTGTTACGGCGGGTGTGTTCTTAGCACCGGGTCAATCTGGCATGAGCGATGATGCGATGTTTGATGTGAGCTTTGCGGTGAACGTCAAAGGCGGATATATCGTGGGTACCGAAGCGAACAAGATTTGGCAAGCCCAACAGCTGCAAGGTGCGATGGTGTTAACCACCAGTGTGAATGCGGCGGTATCGAAAAAAGGCTCATTGGCCTATGACACCTCTAAAGCGGCGGCGAACCATCTGGTACGCGAGTTGGCGGTAGAGTTATCTCCGTTGGTGAATGTCAATGGATTAGCGCCGGCGACGGTAGTGAAAGGCAGTACGATGTTCCCACGAGACCG
>CANNDC010000038.1 GCA_947503265.1 uncultured Alteromonadaceae bacterium | reverse complement strand
TTATTCGATAGAAAAAATATAAAAATATATAAAAGCCTTTTCATTGGAATTCCCTATTTTGCACGCTAACGCCCCTATTAACCTGCAAATGCTTGCTGGCTAAAATTAGCGAGGAACGAGCTCCAGCCAGCGAGTTAGCGTCCGGTTGATTGGTTTGTTAGCTGCCACTTCCAACCTTCTTCCATTCCGGATTAATATTTTGCGACGTTGCGTCTAGGTATTGGGTGAGTTTGGCTCCCAAAAATAAATACTCGATAGAATGCGGTTTAAAGTCCAAGTCCCCCTTAAACTCTAACCCACTCTCTTCTATTCTAGAGTAGCCTTCATAGGGCACACTTCTTAGATTTTTTAGCTCGAAAAAGCCGTCTTTCCATTCAAATCTAAAACCCTCGAATTCTCCCAATTCTGATGTTCCTAGAATATGCTTCGTACCATCCGTTGAAGATACGATAGTAATTTGAGGCTCTTTTTTGACCTTATTTGCGTCGATACCAAATAAAACAAATTTATCTCTATTAGCATTCCATACCCGATACATTGCGCCAGATTCATTTGATGATTCAAAATCCAGACTTTTAATTTTTAAAAACATGGTAAAAAAGCAGCCATCATCACAGTGCACTAAAAATGAATTTAACTCAGCTTGACCAGGAGGAGTATCGTGTTCTGATGGATAGAGGGTTTGGGCGCCAGCAACTTGTGCAGCTAGGCAAAAAATAAACAAAAGCTTTTTCACGAATAGTCCTTGAAGTCAAACATGGCAGCTAACGCCCCTAATAAACGGCGCAAACTTGCTGGCTAAACTGGGAGCGAAGCGACCCAAGCCAGCGAGTATTTGTCCGGTTGATTGGTTTGTTATGTGTTGAAAACATCAAGTGTTTTTATCCCTTTCTCAGTTGGTCCTAAATAACACCGAATATTACTTTTAAACGAATACTCTTTTTCCCAGTTACTTTCGTCGTCGAGAAAAGTTTCAAAAGCAGAGTCAGGCAATATTGTCTGTGATACTGGCTCATAGTGGTTCGGTTTGATTTCTTTATATTCTATCTCGACTAGTTCAATTAGCGCTTGAGAATAAAGTGATCGTAAAGACTCTTTGGCCTTTTTGACTATATCTTCTCTCCTTGCACCTGATTTACAAAAGTGGAGTCTAACTTCATTTTCAAATAAAAATAAATCTTCTTCAGCTTCTTCTATCTGATGTAGAAAATGTAATTCCAATTCGCTTAACTTCATATTTGCAAAACACATAACGCCCCTATTAAACGGCGCAAACTTGCTGGCTATACTTGCGAGGAACGAGCCAAAGCCAGCGAGTTTGGGTCCGGTTGAATGGATTGTTAGCTGTTATTTCTGCGTTTTTCAAAAACCTTTTTCTCTCTTTCTTTGTTGGCCTTTGCGGATCCAATCTTCCAATTCATGTAGTGATTTACGTCCTCTAAAGCATCCTGCGCGCAAACCCTAACCCATTCACTTTCGTCTTTTAACCCGCGCAGTAAAATTGGTTTTACAATGTTTTTCTCTAATTTTTGATGATTCATTGCGGTGTAGCCAAGACCACGAAAGGAATTCCCCCTCACATTTTCATCAGGGTGGTCAGATAGTTGAACACTAATCTCTTGAACGAAGCGCCAATTTTCATGGTTATAACCAAGCTTAATAGGTAACAATCGCAATGCTTCGACATCATCAGACTTTATTGCTTCCCATACCTCTGAATCAGTGAATTCATGTGTGTGAACATCAGTGTATTTTAGTTTAGTCATATGACAGCTAACGCCCCTATTAACCTGCAAATACTTGCTGGCTATCATTAGCGAGGCACGAGCCCAGCCAGCGAGTTTGGGTCCGGTTAATTGGTTTGTTAGGTTTCTGCATTTATAAAAGCCTCAAAATAAGGTTCTATTTTTCGATCTAGTTTGGATAACTGAGACTTTGAAAGATGATCTGCAAACCCTGATTGAGCTAGACCACCATTTAACCCAAGCTCTCTTAATACTTCCTTTGCTATCTTTTCCCGTGAAAAACCTCTAGAAAGTATATTTAAACGAGAGCTGATACTGCTGTGAATAACAGGCCGATCAAATCGAGAGTTCTCAAACAACTCTGCACTCAGAACAACCTGAGAAATTAAAGTACACCAGTCTTCTGGAACCAAACCAAATATTAATTTGATATCCTTTCGTGTCAACGAGTGAGGCGGGTCGGTATTTAATTTGGCTAAAATAATTTTCATCTCACACCTTAAGAAACATAACGCCCCTAATAAACGGCGTAAACTTGCTGGCTAAAATAGCGAGGCACGAGCACAGCCAGCGAGTTAGCGTCCGGTTGATTGGTTTGTTAGAAGGCAATTTTCGTATCGTACTCTTCATACCAAACAACTTTAATATTTTTGTTTTCAAAAAACTGATTTAACTGCTGATATATCAATTTATAAATTGAACTTTCATATAGACTTATTTTCCGTTCAAACAGAGTTTCATCATCAATTGAATCTGCAATTTCGTTCCAGCCAATTAGCCAATCGTGAATTTGCATTACAACACAACGACTCAAATTAGCAGGATCATCTTTTTCATCCCAAAAATGAATTGCGCCACTACTTATCCAAAAACTTATTCGGACGACTTCTACATGTGCAATAAGTACATTTTCAATACACTCTTTGAGAGCTGATAGTTCCTGTTCGCTATATACGTCAAAGAGGCCATGAAAGTGATCTTTTTCTTCTTCTAAAAATAACCTTGCCATGATTGCCTTCTAACGCCCCTATTAACCAGCAAATACTTGCTGGCTAAAATTAGCGAGGCACGAGCTCAGCCAGCGAGTTTGGGTCCGGTTAATTGGTTTGTTAGGTTTCTGCATTTATAAAAGCCTCAAAATAAGGTTCTATTTCTCGATCTAGTTTGGATAACTGAGACTTTGAAAGATGATTTGCAAACCCTGATTGAGCTAGACCACCATTTAACCCAAGCTCTCTTAATACTTCCTTTGCTATCTTTTCCCGTGAAAAACCTCTAGAAAGTATATTTAAACGAGAGCTGATACTGCTGTGAATAACAGGCCGATCAAATCGAGAGTTCTCAAACAACTCTGCACTCAGAACAACCTGAGAAATTAAAGTACACCAGTCTTCTGGAACCAAACCAAATATTAATTTGATATCCTTTCGTGTCAACGAGTGAGGCGGGTCGGTATTTAATTTGGCTAAAATAATTTTCATCTCACACCTTAAGAAACATAACGCCCCTAATAAACGGCGCAAACTTGCTGGCTATAATAAGCGAGGCACGAGCCCAGCCAGCGAGTTTGGGTCC
>CANNDC010000037.1 GCA_947503265.1 uncultured Alteromonadaceae bacterium | reverse complement strand
AATTGGGAGCCTGGCAGTGTGCTACTCTCACATGGGGAAACCCCACACTACCATCGCCGCTAATACGTTTCACTTCTGAGTTCGAAATGGAGTCAGGTGGTACCGTATCGCTATGGCTGCCAGGCAAAACTGGCGGTAAGTCGTCTCCAACTCGATGGAGATATCCTTACCTGTTACTTCGTCGTTAAACAAAGTAATCTATAAATTGGTTTAACAATGCTGGAAAGCTGCGTAATCAATCGAGTCTTGCGTACTCTGTGCTCTTTCGAGCCTCTCATTTGTGTCACTTGTCACACTCACAACACCGTATCTATGTACTTTCTACACCCTACTGGCCATCTCTATCCGCTCTTTCTTTAGCACGATAGCGCGCCAGCGCGTTTATAAAAAGTCTCAAAGACATTTGGGTGTTGTATGGTTAAGTCTCACGGGCAATTAGTACAGGTTAGCTTAACGCCTCACAACGCTTCCACACCCTGCCTATCTACGTCTTAGTCTTAAACAACCCTACAGGATAGTTAAACTATCAGGGATGACTCATCTTGGGGCTCGCTTCCCGCTTAGATGCTTTCAGCGGTTATCGATTCCGAACGTAGCTACCGGGCAATGCCATTGGCATGACAACCCGAACACCAGCGGTTCGTCCACTCCGGTCCTCTCGTACTAGGAGCAGCTCCCCTCAATCATCCAACGCCCACACCAGATAGGGACCGAACTGTCTCACGACGTTCTAAACCCAGCTCGCGTACCACTTTAAATGGCGAACAGCCATACCCTTGGGACCGACTTCAGCCCCAGGATGTGATGAGCCGACATCGAGGTGCCAAACACCGCCGTCGATATGAACTCTTGGGCGGTATCAGCCTGTTATCCCCGGAGTACCTTTTATCCGTTGAGCGATGGCCCTTCCATTCAGAACCACCGGATCACTATGACCTACTTTCGTACCTGCTCGACGTGTCTGTCTCGCAGTTAAGCTAGCTTATGCCATTGCACTAACCTCACGATGTCCGACCGTGATTAGCTAACCTTCGTGCTCCTCCGTTACTATTTGGGAGGAGACCGCCCCAGTCAAACTACCCACCAGACACTGTCCACAACCCCGATTAGGGGTCAATGTTAGAACATCAAACATACAAGGGTGGTATTTCAACGGCGGCTCCACACAATCTAGCGACCATGTTTCAAAGCCTCCCACCTATCCTACACATGTAGGTTCAATGTTCAGTGCCAAGCTGTAGTAAAGGTTCACGGGGTCTTTCCGTCTAGGTGCGGGTACACAGCATCTTCACTGCGATTTCAATTTCACTGAGTCTCGGGTGGAGACAGCGTGGCCATGGTTACACCATTCGTGCAGGTCGGAACTTACCCGACAAGGAATTTCGCTACCTTAGGACCGTTATAGTTACGGCCGCCGTTTACCGGGGCTTCGATCAAGAGCTTCGCTTACGCTAACCCCATCAATTAACCTTCCGGCACCGGGCAGGTGTCACACCGTATACGTCATCTTTCGATTTAGCACAGTGCTGTGTTTTTAATAAACAGTCCCAGCCACCTGGTCACTGCGACCCTCAAACGCTTATGGAGCAAGTCCAATCACATCCAAGGGCGTACCTTCTCCCGAAGTTACGGTACTATTTTGCCGAGTTCCTTCACCCGAGTTCTCTCAAGCGCCTTAGTATTCTCTACCTGACCACCTGTGTCGGTTTGGGGTACGGTTCGGTATATCATAAGTTTAGAGGCTTTTCCTGGAAGCAGGGCATCAACAACTTCGTGACCGTGGTCACTCGTCTCGTGTCTCAGGCATCTAGAATTCCGGATTTACCTAAAATTCAACCCTACGCACTTTCACTTGGATAACCAACACCAAGCTTGCCTAGCCTTCTCCGTCCCCCCTTCACTGATATACCAAGTACGGAAATATTAATCCGTTTCCCATCGACTACGCATCTCTGCCTCGCCTTAGGGGCCGACTTACCCTGCCCTGATTAGCATGGGACAGGAAACCTTGGTCTTCCGGCGTGGGGGTTTTTCACCCCCATTATCGTTACTCATGTCAGCATTCGCACTTGTGATATGTCCAGCAAGCCTCACAGCTCACCTTCAACCACTTACACAACGCTCCCCTACCACTTGAACCTAAGTTCAAGTCCGCAGCTTCGGTATATTGCTTAGCCCCGTTACATCTTCCGCGCAGGCCGACTCGACTAGTGAGCTATTACGCTTTCTTTAAAGGGTGGCTGCTTCTAAGCCAACCTCCTAGCTGTCTTAGCCTTCCCACATCGTTTCCCACTTAGCAATATTTTGGGACCTTAGCTGGCGGTCTGGGTTGTTTCCCTCTTCACGACGGACGTTAGCACCCGCCGTGTGTCTCCCGGATAGCACTCATTGGTATTCGGAGTTTGCAAAGGGTTGGTAAGTCGGGATGACCCCCTAGCCTTAACAGTGCTCTACCCCCAATGGTGTTCGTCCGAGGCGCTACCTAAATAGCTTTCGGGGAGAACCAGCTATCTCCCGGTTTGATTGGCCTTTCACCCCCAGCCACAAGTCATCCCCTGACTTTTCAACGTCAGTGGGTTCGGTCCTCCAGTTGATGTTACTCAACCTTCAACCTGCCCATGGCTAGATCACCGGGTTTCGGGTCTATACCTAGCAACTAAACGCGCAGTTAACACTCGCTTTCGCTACGGCTCCCCTATGCGGTTAACCTTGCTACTAAATATAAGTCGCTGACCCATTATACAAAAGGTACGCAGTCACAGAACAAGTCTGCTCCCACTGCTTGTACGTATACGGTTTCAGGTTCTATTTCACTCCCCTCACAGGGGTTCTTTTCGCCTTTCCCTCACGGTACTGGTTCACTATCGGTCAGTTAGGAGTATTTAGCCTTGGAGGATGGTCCCCCCATCTTCAGTCAAGATAACACGTGTCCCGACCTACTTAATATGGACTATAAATATCTTCACATACGGGACTATCACCCTGTATCGTCACGCTTTCCAACGTGTTCTGTTAACATTTATCGTCTCGGCTGCTCCCCGTTCGCTCGCCGCTACTAGGGGAATCTCGGTTGATTTCTTTTCCTAAGGGTACTTAGATGTTTCAGTTCCCCTCGTTTGCCTCTACACCCTATGTATTCAGATGCAGATAGGTCCTAAGACCTGGGTTGCCCCATTCGGGTATCATTGGGTATTATGCGTTTTGTCAACTTCCCAATGCTTATCGCAGACTTACACGCCCTTCATCGCCTCTAACTGCCTAGGCATCCACCGTATACGCTTAGTCACTTAACCATACAACCCCAAATATCCTGCTGCTTTACTTCCTATGCCGCGTGGCGCTTCGTCACTCAGTCGGTTACATACACAAAACGTATGCGTCCTCCTTCGCTCCTCGACTCCACTTGCCTAGAAACCAAATCGTTGGATA
>CANNDC010000036.1 GCA_947503265.1 uncultured Alteromonadaceae bacterium | reverse complement strand
AGTTGTCAGGTTGAATGGTTTGTTAGGTGTAAACTCTGAATGCAAAGCCACTCTCCCTGTGCAGATATGATTGATGATGTAACTTTAACCGATAACACCAAAAAATGGAAAAACGGTGGGCGTTTGAAACAACCTTTGCACAAACTACCGCGACCACACAAAAGCGAATTGCACGGATAGAGCAGGGTGCTTATTTGGCGAAAACAATACGACGATTGCAGTTTAGAAATTGAAATTGCATGTGATGCTGACTGTTTAGAAAAGCTGATTATCAACCCAGCCACACAGACCAAAGATGAAAGAAAGCGGCAGTTAGGAAATGAAGTGAATTTAAACGCTGGTGCTTGGAATTAATACAACCTTACCCACAAACGCCTTTACACATAACGCCCCTATTAACCTGCAAATGCTTGCTGGCTATCATTAGCGAGGCACGAGCTCAGCCAGCGAGTAGTTGTCAGGTTGAATGGATTGTTAGGTGTAAACTTTGAATGCAAAGCCACTCTCCCTGTGCAGATATGATTGATGTTGTAACTTTAACCGATAACGCCAAAAAATGGAAAAATGGTGGGCGTTGGTTACTACCTTTGCAAAGACAACAAGAAAAACACAAAAGAGATTTGCTCGGATAGTGCAGGGTGCTTTTTTAGCAAAGCCAAAACAACGATTGCAGTTTAGAAATTAAAATTACATGCGATGCTGACTGTTTAGAAAAGTCGATCACTGAACCAGCCACACAGTCAAAAAATGAATGAAAGCGGCAGTTAAGAATTGATACGAAATTAAACGCTGAAGCTTGGCATTGAAACAACCTTACCCACAAACGCCTTTACACCTAACGCCCCTATTAACCTGCAAATGCTTGCTGGCTATCATTAGCGAGGCACGAGCTCAGCCAGCGAGTAGTTGTCAGGTTGAATGGTTTGTTAGGTGTAAACTCTGAATGCAAAGCCACTCTCCCTGTGCAGATACGATTGGTGAAGTTACTTTAACTGAAAATACACAAAAAACAAAAACTGGTGGGCGTTTGAAATTACCTATGCAAAGACAACAAGAAAATCACAAAAGCGAATTACATGGATAGAGCAGGGTGCTTATTTGGCGAAACCAAAACAACGATTAGTGTTTACAAATTGAAATTACATGTGATGCTAACTGCTTAGAAAAGACGATAACCGCACCAGCCACACAGACAAAAAATGAAAGAAAGCCGCGATAAAGAAATGATTCGAAATTGAACGTTGCGGCTTGGCACAAATACAACCATACCCACAAACGCCTTTACACCTAACACCCCTAATAAACGGCAAATACTTGTTGGCTATACTGGCGAAGAATGAGCCAAAGCCAGCGAGTATTTGTCCGGTTGATTGGTTTGTTAGACGTAATTTGCTTAACCATTACTATCACTCTTTGGAATGTCGCGCTTAAAGACTAATATTAGTAGATAGATAAACGCAATTGGAGGAATAAACGCAGTAAAAAAACCGATTACTGCTACAAGAATTGGTGTTTCAGTTTTCCTCCGCCCAAGGTAAAAGCTAACAATTGTCATAAAAGTGGTAAGACCAACTATTAAAAACATTAGTTGAGTAGGACTAATTCCCATCATAAATTTCCTTATTTACGTATAACGTCCCTATTAACCTGCAAATACTTGCTGGCTAAAATTAGCGAGGCACGAGCTCAGCCAGCGAGTAGTTGTCAGGTTGAATGGTTTGTTAGGTGTAAACTCTGAATGCAAAGCCACTCTCCCTGTGCAGATATGATTGATGTTGTAACTTTAACCGATAACGCCAAAAAATGGAAAAATGGTGGGCGTTGGTTACTACCTTTGCAAAGACAACAAGAAAAACACAAAAGAGATTTGCACGGGCAAAGCAGGGTGCGTTGTTACTAAACTTTTGAAGATGAATGAAGGTTGGTACTGATAAAACTTGTGCTGCTGACTGTTTAGAAAAGCTGATTATCAAACCAGCCACACAGTTAAGAAATGAAAGAAAGCGGCAGTTAAGAATTGATACGAAATTAAGCGGTGGAGCTTGGCGTTGAAACAACCGTACTCACAAACGCCTTTACACATAACGCCCCTAATAAACGGCGCAAACTTGTTGGCTATAATGGCGAGGAACGAGCTCCAGCCAGCGAGTTTGGGTCCGGTTGATTGGTTTGTTATCTGCATTATAACAATTCATATGGTTTTTCTGACTCGGCTAAGCAAAATGCTGCTACCAAATCACAGTTAGGTGGCCTACCTATTTCGTTTAAATATTCGGACAACCACCCCTTTATTTTTGAAGCATAGCTACTAGTTTCGAATTCCCAACAAGCCTCGTCAACAGAACGCATGACTGAATCTATACCAAGAAAACTGAACTT
The DNA here is from genome assembly GCA_947503265.1 of uncultured Alteromonadaceae bacterium. Classification (GTDB taxonomy): domain Bacteria; phylum Pseudomonadota; class Gammaproteobacteria; order Enterobacterales; family Alteromonadaceae; genus Aliiglaciecola. Next base: position 5,566 of record CANNDC010000036.1, on the reverse strand, counting down.
AATTACGTGAGTTGATTCCCGCTCCATTTTGCAGTCTGCTACCGTGAGTGTTATTGAACTGTATACTTCATCCCAAGTAATAAGGAAAAAATGTGAATCGGGAACAATATTAATATCAAACATCTCAATAGCTCTATCAACACATTCATGTAATTCGGAAATCACATTATTTTCAGTCATTGATTCCGATGAGGCATAATGAACAACATACTCAGTTAAATCCCCTGCTATCGCCTCAAAAGGGTTGGGTTGTGGCTCACCAACCTCCCATAGAATAGTCAATTTCAACCTCCATGCAGATAACGCCCCTAATAAACGGCGCAAACTTGCTGGCTATAATGGTGAGGAACGAACCCCAGCCAGCGAGTTTGCGTCCGGTTGATTGGATTGTTATATGCCGACATTGTTAGCTAGACCACAAAGTAAATATTAATGATAGCGACAAAACGATAAAACCAGAATAAGTGCTGTCTAATGCCTCATGACGGCGTGGTGAATTTGACCTTGAAAGCTGAACTTTTAATGCATTGAAATAGGCCAATTTATTTGAATTGACTTTTTCAGAGGCAAGGCTGACATGCACCCACGTTGATGTAACCTGGATATCAGAAGGCCAATAACCTGACTGACGCACAATTAAACTTTCAGAATCATAAACTGTATATGCAAATATTAAATAGAAAATAAACAGATACTTTTTCATAATTCCCTAGGCATATAACGCCCCTATTAACCTGCAAATGCTTGCTGGCTAAAATTAGCGAGGCACGAGCTCAGCCAGCGAGTAGTTGTCAGGTTGAATGGATTGTTAGGTGTAAACTTTGAATGCAACGCCACTCTCCCTGTGCAGATATGATTGATGTTGTAACTTTAACCGATAACGCCAAAAAATGGAAAAACGGTGGGCCTTTGAAACTGCCCTTAACCAAAAAACTAGCAAAGCACAAAAGCGAACTACATGGATAGAGCGGGGTGCTTATTTGGCGAAACCAAAACAACGATTAGTGCTTAGAAATTGAAATTGCATGAGATGCTAACTGTTTAGAAAAGCTAATTATCAAACCAGTCACACAGACTAAAAATGAAAGAAAGCGGCAGTTAAAAATTGATACGAAATTAAACGCTGAAGCTTGGCATTGAAACAACCTTACCCACAAACGCCTTTACACCTAACGCCCCTATTAACCTGCAAATGCTTGCTGGCTAAAATTAGCGAGGCACGAGCTCAGCCAGCGAGTAGTTGTCAGGTTGAATGGTTTGTTAGGTGTAAACTCTGAATGCAAAGCCACTTTCCCTGTGCAGATATGATTGATGTTGTAACTTTAACCGAAAACGCCGAAAAATGGAAAAACGGTGGGCGTTTGAAATTACCTTTGCATAAACTACCACGGCTACACAAAAGCGAATTGCACGGATAGAGCAGGGTGCGTTTGAACTGATTTTTTGAAAACCACAAATGCATAGTGCTGACAAAATTTGTGATGCTGACTGTTTAAAAAGGATGATAACTGAGCCAGCCACACAGTCAAAAATTGAAAGAAAGCGGCAGTTTAGAATTGATACGAAACTAAACGCTGGAGCTTGGCGTTGAAACAACCTTACCCACAAACGCCTTTACACCTAACGCCCCTAATAAACGGCGCAAACTTGCTGGCTATAATGGCGAGGAACGAGCTCCAGCCAGCGAGTTGGCGTCCGGTTGATTGGATTGTTAGATGCCGTGTTTAATTGCATTGACAACCTCAATGTTGTTAAGAGCTTCAGCGAGCTCAATAGGCAAAAGCCCATCGTTATTTTTCACCGATGTAGCGCCAACCAGAAGTAAATAGCGCACAGCGTTGGGATGACCCTGTTCAGCCGCACAATGAAGAGGTGTAAAACCAGTTTCACCTTTTTTATTGATGTCTGCACCTGCTTCTATCAGTAACTTAATAGCACCAATATTTCCCCAACAAGCGGCTATATGCAAAGGTGTATCACCATAACCGTTAGTTGAATTAGCAGAATCAACCGGATGTTCGGCGAAATCTGCTGTCATTCGAACTTGTTGCAATACTTCCTCTAAACTATTCATGGCATCTAACGTCCCTAATAAACGGCGCAAACTCGTTGGCTAAAATGGCGAAGAATGAGCCCCAGCCAACGAGTTTGCGTCCGGTTGATTGGTTTGTTATGTGTCATTAACTACTCACCGTCCGAAAAAGAGTTTGAACCTCTAGGGTCGTTAACTTTGAATCCTTTCTCTGGAACACCTAGAACTGCTCCATTTATGATAGCAAAGCCAACAATTGGCCCAATTAACGGTAAAAGTGCGACTAACAACCTGTGGTTTTGTAACTTTTCAATTTGTCTTAATACATACTTATTGCGTTTACCATCCAATAAGCTTCGAACCTTTTTATACATCAGAATTAATACAATTGAAGCACAAACTATATGGATGGTGAATAGTATTATGATGACTGCAGTAAAATTAACTTCATTCATGACACATAACGCCCCTAATAAACGGCGCAAACTTGCTGGCTATAATAGCGAGGCACGAGCCCCCAGCCAGCGAGTTGGCGTCCGGTTGATTGGTTTGTTAGGCATACTACTCAATAACAACTTTATGTCCAAACGTTAAACAGGCTGAGGTCTCCCACATTGCAGAAATTGCGACACTGTAATTCGCTTTATCCTTAATCTGAAACTCACCTTCATACAGCTTTTTATTCGAAATCCAGTCTAATGTTTTGCCCCAATAGCTATTTAGAATCAACTCTTCTCGAATTGTTTCCTTAGGAAAGCAAATTAACTGAGTTCCGTCTGGTAGAATTTCTTCTTTACAATTGTTTTCTAGTTCATGAGATGAGTAAATTAACGTTAGGGTTGGCCAGCCACTTGAATCTCCAACAATACGGGGAAGAGAAAGTTTATATTTACTATCCAATTTTTCTATTTTGATTAGTGCGTTATATTCTTCCCCTTGATTCGGATACATACATGCATCCACGAATTGAGGAAGAATTATCAATATTAATAGGAAATTCGAAAGCCTGCTCATGTATGCCTAACACCCCTAATAAACGGCAAATACTTGTTGGCTACACTGGGAGCGCAGCGACCCAAGCCAGCGAGTATTTGTCCGGTTGATTGGTTTGTTATATGCCTGAGTCAAAAAGTTTCACCCAAGCAACAAACAAAAGTATTACAATCAAAAAACCTATAAAACTACAAAATAGACCTTGCCGGTTCTCTGTGTGTAAATAGTCATAAGTGACAGGCTTTGGATATTTACCCAGTGATAAAACTTTACATACAGGCCAGCCAATGTAGTAAAAAATGAAGTTAAACAAGAAATCAGCTACAAACCAACCAATAGCTCGTGCAATTCCTTTCAATAAACTTTCAAATAACTCATCCATTTTTAAATATTTCTTTTGGCATATAACGCCCCCTGTTAACCTGCAACGCTGAGCCAGCTATACTTGGCGAGGCACGAGCCCAGCTGGCGAGGGGTTGTCAGGTTGAACGGTTTGTTATTCGGAACGCACATGCGCTCATCCCTCTTTAGGTTAGTTGACATACCATGCCTATTCGGCCTAACACCATTACCATTTCTAACAGTCGGTTCGCGCTGCTCTGAAGTCTCTTCAAGGTAAGGCGAGAAACGACTGTTAGAAATAGCACGATATCAAAACCGGAACAACTGCACTGACGTACAGTTCATACTTATCAAGGGGACGGTTTTTTGCTGCACACCCATATTGCGCATGGGTTTTCCGCATAACGCCCCTAATAAACGGCGCAAACTTGCTGGCTATAAAAAGCGAGGCACGAGCCCAGCCAGCGAGTTTGGGTCCGGTTAATTGGTTTGTTAGACGTAACATATGAATGCAATTTACCTTTGCCCATGCCGATAAAACTTATGGTTTTACTCTAACTGATTAAACACAAAAATGGAAAGTAGGTGGGCTTTTAAAATAGCGACAACTTGGAACTACCTTTGTTGATGTGAAGCCTGTTGCTAAGGTAAAAAGTCTGCGTTGATTCTGACTTTTTAAAACTGCATAAGTTTGGCAGCCAAGATAACAACAAATGCCAACTGCAGAGAAACCTGATGTGATTGGCTTACCGGCAAAGCGTAAAAAAGAGAGAAAACGGGAGCTAAGAAAAGGGATGAAATTCAGTCTTGGTTCTTGATGCTGATAAGACTTTTCCCCCAAAAGCCATTACGTATAACACCCCTAATAAACGGCGCAAACTTGTTGGCTATAATAGCGAGGAACGAGCCCCAGCCAGCGAGTTTGGGTCCGGTTAATTGGTTTGTTAGGTGGACTCTCAATCAAAATAGAGTCTCGTGATTATATGTGTGAATACAAGAAAGCCAATTGAAGCAAAAATCCATTTGATAGCTCGATTTTTCATAAAAATTTGAAGTTGTGTCAGCCCATCGTTATTGTTCAAAATGAAAATCTGCATGAAATCCGTATCCAAATCTGATTGAGCATGGAACCCAAATATATTTTTCCAAGCGACGATATAGAAAAAGCAAGCTGCGAGCAACAAGACTATATTACCTAAAACAAGTAATACAAAAAATATATTCATTAAGTCATCACTGCTCATACATCAAGTCCACCTAACGCCCCTATTAACCTGCAAATGCTTGCTGGCTATCATTAGCGAGGCACGAGCTCAGCCAGCGAGTAGTTGTCAGGTTGAATGGTTTGTTAGGTGTAAACTCTGAATGCAAAGCCACTCTCCCTGTGCAGATATGATTGATGTTGTAACTTTAACCGATAACGCCAAAAAATGGAAAAACGGTGGGCGTTTGAAACTACCTTCGCAAAAAATACCACGACCACACAAAAGCGAATTGCACGGATAGAGCAGGGTGCTTTTCGACTGAATTTTTGAAAACCACAAGTGCTTAGCACCGATAAAACTTGTGATGCTGACTGTTTAGAATAGCTGATTATCAAACCAGCCACACAGCCCAAAAAATGAAAGAAAGCTGCAGTTAAGAAATGAAGTGAATTTAAACGCTGGTGCTTGAAATTAATACAACCTTACCCACAAACGCCTTTACACATAACGCCCCTAATAAACGGCGCAAACTCGTTGGCTAAAATGAGCGAGGCACGAGCCCAGCCAGCGAGTTTGCGTCCGGTTGATTGGATTGTTATATGGCATTAATTCAAACTTCCATGCTCTTTAAATGCGTAATTGGTAATTTAACGTCTACCCCACTGCCAAGCTCTACTAAGTAGACTAGATTGGGGATTTCTTCACAGATTGAAATTACACTACCAAAGTTACCTTTATATTGACCACAAACAATTTCAACAGGATCATTTAGAACAAACGGAAGCAGGTTACTTCTTTTTTGTTCGTAAAAATCATCCATTATTTTCATTTAAACTTCTCTGCCATATAACGCCCCTAATAAACGGCGCAAACTTGCTGGCTATAATGGCGAGGAACGAGTCCCAGCCAGCGAGTTGGCGTCCGGTTGATTGGTTTGTTAGAAGGCAATTTTCGTATCGTACTCTTCATACCAAACAACTTTAATATTTTTGTT
>CANNDC010000035.1 GCA_947503265.1 uncultured Alteromonadaceae bacterium | reverse complement strand
GGGGCGATTGACCCCATCGCCACTTATCGTGCATCAGGATATCGTCAAGCGGTAGCGAAAGTGCGTCCGAACAGTGGCGGCAGTGGTTCTGGAATTGTTTAATACAAGCAAAGAGATAAACGACTTATTATAAACGAATGACAAACACGGTAGCACTTAACTGATCACCGTGTTTGTTTTTATTTATGACAACGCGATACTTAAATACGTCATTGTTTATTAAGACAAACTAAATAAACCGCAATATGACAAAACAACAATAACAAACGTTTAAGCTCACAAAATGAGCGAACTCGGAGAATAAAATGTCAACAGCAGAAGAACTTGAAACACAAGCTATTACGCCCGATAAATTGCAAGGAGCAAAACCTTTTGCTGCTAGCTATGCAGGTGAGCACGTTGCCGGAACTGAGTTCGTCATTGGCGCATTATTTGTATCTTGGGGCGTCGGAGCTGTTGATGTATTGATCGGCTTATTATTTGGTAATTTGCTAGCCGTACTAACATGGGGGTTGGTTACAGCACCTATTGCAACAGATACACGCCTTACGCTTTATGCATATCTAGAAAAAATTGCCGGACCAGGAACCATAAAGCTCTATAGCGTGGTCAATGGTATTTTATTTTGTGTCCTTGCGGGGGCAATGATCACCGTTTCTGCTTCCGCCGTTAGAATCTTGTTCGGAATTGAGGATCAAGTTGGCTATTTCCCCACTGATTTTCGATTTGTCTTAGTGGTGTTAGGAGTCGGTGCCGTAGTTGTTTATATGGCAGTTAAAGGATTTGAAAAGTTAGCCGCATTCGCTGAAGTCTGCGCACCTTGGATGATTCTGATGTTTATAGTGGGCGCTCTGGTCATGATGCCAGTCACAGTGGGAGCTACCGCAGGCGTCAACGGTATTAACAGCTTTGCTGATTTCTTAACCGTTGCTAGCGAAACAATCTGGAAAGATACCGAAGGGGACATAAACGTTTGGCATGTTATCGCATTTGCTTGGATTGCTAATCTAGCTATGCATGGAAGTTTAGGTGATATGACGTTATTGCGTTTTGCAAAGAGTCCAAAATATGGTTACTTTTCAGCGTTAGGCATGTTCATTGGTCATTATATGGCATGGATTTGTGCCGGTATTATGGGCGCAGGTGCGGCTATATTATTGAAGACTAGTATTACTGCGATTGATCCGGGTTCAGTGGCTTACACAACCTTGGGTGCTTCAGGTATATTGGCAGTCATTATAGCTGGCTGGACGACATCTAATCCAACTATCTATCGTGCTGGATTGGCGTTTAGTTCGTTAAATCATGCATGGGGGCGAACTCGCGTCACTATCGTTGTTGGTATCATTACAACCATTATTGCATGCTCACCTTTTGTATTCTCTGGCCTATTAGGATTTGTTGGATATATGGGGCTTCTATTAGCGCCCGTAGGTGCCATTATCGTTGCCGAACATTGGTTGTTTCCTAAAATCGGTTTTACGCGCTACTGGTCATCTTACAAAGGCAATACCACAAACATGGCTGCGTTTATTACATGGATCGTGTCAATGATCGTGGGAATTGCTGTAGAACAAGCGGGATTATTGCATTTATTCTTTATTCTCGTACCACTTTGGATATTTTCGACCCTATTATATCTTGGTCTAGCTTCGACAATGGGAGCGAGGGATACTTATCCAGAGGCGGCTGTTGCGGAGCAAGCTGAATCTGACCGCAAAGCGGCTGAATTAACCTATTTGAAATCAGAATCATCTTCTGAAAATATGAATGTGAATCAAACACCAATATTAGTTAAATTAGCTAAGTATATTTCATGGGCAGCGCTAGCCAGTTGTGCATATTTAGGCATCATGTCTTATGTAAATAAAGATATCGAAACTATAAATACCTGGTTAATTGTGCCTACATTAGTGTATTTCGTTACTGCAACTTATGCCTATATTGCACAAGTCTCTGACGACGATGACGTGGTTGAAACAAACCCAGATACGGCAAGTTAATTCTGCCTACAGATAAACGCAGTAAACAATTGGCAACCAGACTGAATGTAGTGGTGATTGAATTCAATTACTAAACTGGTTGCCTTGTTAGTTGACCCCTTTTTTTGAGATAACAATGAGTGAATTGAATAGCCAGCATTTAAGAAAGTACCCTGCAAAGCCTAAACAAGTGTACCTGTATGGCACTTGTCTAGCAGATGTGCTGTTTCCCGACTCGGGTATCGATGCTATCGAATTTCTAGAATTGCATGGGGTAGAAGTGATTTACCCTCAAGGGCAAACGTGTTGTGGTCAACCTGCCTATAACTCTGGTTATAACGAAGAAGCTAAGTCAGTTGCTTTGCAGCAAATAGCCCAATTCCCACTTGATATTCCCATTGTCATTATTTCTGGCTCCTGTGGTGGAATGATGCGCCATCACTATCCTAGTTTATTAAAAGACGAGCCAGGAGTAGATGCATTTTGTGAACGTATTTTTGAATTCACTGAATTTTTAGTACACGTTTTAAAAATTAAGTTAACCGATAAAGGTGAACCTGAAAAAATAGCCTTGCATACTTCATGTGCCGCTCGTCGCGAAATGGGGGTGCATATCACAGGTACTCAATTGATAAAACAGCTCGATAATGTAGAGCTAGTAGTTCATCAACAAGAGAAAGAATGCTGTGGGTTTGGCGGCACTTTTGCAGTAAAACATGGTGATATATCTGCTGCTATGGTTGCCGATAAATCAGCAAGTTTAGTCGCGGCAGATGTCGTTAAATATGTCAGCGCAGATTGGGGGTGTATGATGAACATCAATGGTGCTCTGGAGTATCAAAATCAGTCTTTACGAGGTCAACACATAGCTACTTACTTACTAAATAGAACGAATGACAAGGCGGTCAGCAACAAGGACAATGCAGATGAGCGTTAATCAGTATGTTCCCGACAACAAAGAAAGTAAATACGCAGACTCTGCCCGCGCTTTTCGTCAAAACGTAGCTAAAGATCTCGCTGATGAGCAGCTTCGCAGCAATTTCCACGGTGCGATGAATTATTTAATGGACAAGCGTAAAGCGTCTTTTCCAAGTAGCGATGAATTAGAAACACTTCGGCAACAATGTAAATTAATAAAGCAAAGAGCGCTGGTGAAGTTACCGTTGTTACTTGAACAACTAGAAAATAAATTGCATGAAAATGGTATTCAAGTTCACTGGGCTGAAACCATCAACGACGCCAACGAAATCATTGCACAAATAATTGAAAGTAAAAACGGAAAGAATATTGTTAAAGGCAAATCGATGGTGTCGGAAGAAACGGCCTTAAACGATTACCTACAGGCTCGAAATATGGAAATACTAGAGTCAGATATGGGGGAGTACATAGTGCAACTCGCCAAAGAGCATCCCTCTCATATTATCATGCCGGCTATCCATCAAAACAAAAAACAAGTTGCAGATTTGTTTGCAGAGCATGTTAAAGGTTTTGAATACACGACAGACGTTGATACCTTAATAGGAGAAGGTCGCCGCATATTGCGTGACAAGTTTAGTCGCGCTGATGTTGGTATCACAGGTGTAAATTTTGCCGTGGCAGAGACAGGCACCATTTGCTTAGTCGAAAACGAAGGCAATGGGCAAATGTCGAGTGCTGTACCAGATTTACACATAGCCATTACCGGTATTGAAAAAGTAGTAGAGTTTTTGGAGGATATCCCGCCACTACTCAGTTTGTTGACGCGCAGTGCAACTGGGCAAGCAATTACAACTTACTTTAACATGATCACTAAGCCACGCAAGAGCGACGAAAAAGATGGACCTGAAGAAGTTCACTTGGTATTACTCGATAATGGTCGTAGCCAAGCTTTCGCAGATGAGGAGTTGCGCCAAACCTTGCAGTGTATTCGATGTGGCGCTTGTATGAATCACTGTCCTGTTTACACCCGTATTGGTGGACATGCCTATGGCACTGTATATCCCGGACCGATAGGTAAAATAATATCACCTCATCAATTGGGAATTGAAGCGACTAAAGACTTACCTACTGCTTCTTCTCTTTGTGGTGCTTGCGGTGAAGTATGCCCAGTGAAAATACCCATTCCGCAGATACTACAGCGACTAAGAGTTGAGAGCGTAAAAAAACCAACAGGTTCACCCAAGGAACTCAAAGGTACAGGTGCTAATCGGAAAACAACCGAAGCGCTTACTTGGCAAGTTTGGTCGTTTATACATAGACATCCGAACATCTATGCCGTGTCAATGTGGTTTGCAACTAGATTAAGAGCCTTGGTACCGAATAAGCTTGGTGCATGGACTCGAGTAAGAAGTGCACCAAAACCTGCCGCAAAAACACTGCATGAACGCATTAAATTGCGTACTGAAGAGGCATCTTAGTGTTATGAGTTACAAATTTGAAGAACAATCAAAAAGCGCTCGCAACGCTATTTTGGCAAAGTTAAAAGCGCAAGTAGCAGGTGCTGACTATGAAAAGTTACCTGAAGAACCGACATTTGAGTACGCCAAACAATCTCGAGAGCAATTACTTGAAAACTTCGTAAGTTTGTTAAAAAGTAATCATGCAGAGGTTCTGCCTATTAAAGAAGAGGAAATTGGCGCTGTTGTCGTTAAGCAATTGCAAAAACGAAAAATTGACTCTTTGTTGTATAACCCAAATGCACAATATGCTAATGCGCTTGCCAGTTCTTTTGGTGCTAGCTCAACAGAACTAACTTTATTGCCCTTCGACTTTAACGTAAATGAAAATAAACTAAATTACTTTAACGATATTCCAGCAAGCATAACGAGTTCTCGTTGGGCGATAGCAGAAACAGGCACCATAGTCTTATGGCCAACCCCAGATGAACCTAGAACAATGTCATTGGTGCCGCCTGTTCATTTTGTGATTGCTGACGCTGACACCTTACATTCTAACTTTGCAAGTTTAGTAGAGCAGCAGAATTGGAAAGCTCAAATGCCAACCAATGTTTTATTGATCTCAGGACCATCTAAGACGGCAGATATTCAGCAAACTTTGGCCTTTGGAGCCCATGGTCCCAAAGAACTAATAGTCTTGTTGTTAAACAGTCAGTAACGAATAAACTTTTCCCGGTAAAATTAAAGCCTATTTATGACAACTAAAAATGATCTACACACCTTAATAATCGATATTGGTAAAACTCATGTGAAATTACATGTGCTTGATAGTGTTTATCAACCTGCATTTTCAAAGCAAATGATAAACAGTGTGGACAACGCTACTTGTTATCCAAGTGCTAATGTTACTCAAATATGGGAATGGTTGTGTTCAACCATAAAAACCGTGTCCAGAGAATTTACGGTTTCACAAATTACCATCACGACTCATGGTGCCACTGCGGCACTCGTAGATCGAAACTCGCCGTCAGAGGATGGTCTAGTATTGCCTGTGTTAGATTACGAATATACAAATATTTATACTGACTGTCCTGACTATGAACAGTTGCGTCCGTCTTTTTCCGACACCTATTCTCCAAGTTTACCTGCAGGATTGAATTTAGGACGGCAATTACACTGGTTGAAACAACAATATTCAACCGAATTTAGTGAAGTGACAGATATATTGCTGTATCCACAATATTGGGCTTGGCGATTTACTGGTGAAAGAATATCCGAGATAACATCTCTTGGGTGTCACACTGATTTGTGGTCAATTAAAGACAACGATTACTCGTCGTTAGTTGATAGTCTTGATTGTCGGGACTATTTCCCACCATTACAACCTGCTTGGTTCAATTGCGGCAAACTTCGCCCTGAGTTATGCGAAGCCTTGGGGTTGAACAAAGATTGTCAATTTTACAGTGGCTTGCATGACAGTAACGCAAGCTTTTTACGCTACAGATTAAATCAAAATGAAGCGCCATTTACGGTTATCTCAACGGGTACTTGGACTATATTAATGGCTTCTCAAGTGCCATTGGATAATTTAGAGCCAAGCAAAGACATGTTAGCTAATGTCGATGCTCTTGGAACACCGATTGCCTGTGCTCGGTTTATGGGTGGGCGTGAATTCGAGACTATTTGTAAGCAGGCCGGTTCTTGGTTAGGGGAACAGTTTGATCAAGCCAGTTTGCAAGCCATCATAGATGAAGAAGTTTTTGCTCTACCCGATTTTAGTGAAGGGTCGGGTCCTTTTGGAGGCAGGGCACCAAGCTTTCATGGGGCGATTGATAGAGTAAGTGGAATCGCTCTTGCGACTATTTATAGTGCGCTAATGATCAACTATCAATTGAATTTGTTAGAGGCTAAAGGTGATGTCATTATTGAAGGGGCATTTCTAAAAAATCCATTGTTGTGCGCGCTGTTAAATCAAATTCGTGGCGAACAAAATGTTTTGCTTTCCCGTGATTCAACAGGGACGGTATTAGGGGCGGCATACTTAACAAATTGGGATCATGTTGAAGCACATGTGGAAACGCAAAATGCTGGGACTACTGATTTAACAGGATTGGCTGAATACATGCAGAAGTGGTTAACGTTAATTGAGAGTTAGTTAACCTGAGCTTTTGGTGAGATTTGTCGAGAAAATATGAAACTATTCGTCTTCGACAGCTTCAACAACAATAACCTCGATGCCATTGTCTTCGAAGTATTTCAAAGTGGCAGGCTCAGCTTTCGAGTCAGTAATTAAGATATCGACTTCTGTAATGGGACAAAATACGAAGTTACTGCGCTTACCCAATTTAGAGCTATCTGCTAGTACGACTAATTTTTCTGCTTGTTTCCGCAGTTTTTGTTCAGATCTTATTAGCAGAGGATCTGATTCCATTACGCCAAACTTACCGATACCCGGTGTCCCCATAAACATCATAGAACCGTGGTAGTATTCGGTGCAATCATTCTCGTAAGAACTCAATATAATTCCTTGCTCCCGGTAAATTTCACCACCTGGCAGAGAAACTTGGCTATCGCTGTTTTCGGTAATGAAGTTTGCTAGAACGAATGAATTGGTCAGAATATTGATTTGTAAGTCAGACAAAAACTCACCCATCATGTAGGTTGAACTACCACCATTGATGATTATCGAATCACTGTCTGTGCATAGTTCCACTGCACGCTTGGCGATTAATTTCTTCGTTTCGGAATGCTTGTTTTTATCAACAATAAAAGCTGAGCTAGATAAGTGCTTTTTCTTAGGTACGCCATTAATAGATTCTGCCCCACCACGGATTTTGTTTATTTCTCTGCGCTTCGCCATTTTCGTAATGTCACGGCGTATGGTTGCTTCAGAGGCATTGAGTTTTTCCGTTAAGCTGCGGACACTAGCAAATTGTTGCTGATCCAAGATATCTTTAATGAGTTGTTGCCTATGTTTTTCTAACATCGGTAAGCCTTTTGCTGGGGAGACTGCATTCTTCACTGCTACATTCATATGATATTAGTTTTTTACGTTTTATTCAATTAAGTGATAATTTAGCATCAAATGATTGAAAAGGGAAAAAAATGATTGTATGTGCTTAAATATGTTTAGTTGTTATGGCGCCTTTTACGCTTTTATTCCTTGATTTTTATCAATTAATTTGAAAAAAACTACTCTCTTTTGCTCTTTTTTATCGTTACTTTTTTTTACAATCATGTTTTGGTGTAGTCATAACTGCTCGTAATCGCTCATTTACAATCAAGGAATTAAAGGGTAGAATTAGGGAGATATGAATTAATGTAGTTGTTATGTCAAGCTCGCACGTGGTGTTGAATAGTTATCATAGCTCGCAAGCGATGTTGCATAGTTATCATATACAACTTGTTCAAGTGCGTTAGAAATAGTGGCTGGTTTGACGAGATTCAGTGATTGAGTTTTCTATCCAATCAGTTTTTGTCTTGAATCTTGATAGTTTTAAATTTAAACAATTGGAATGAATACAATGCAAGAATATTTAAATACGCAATTTGGTCTAGCTGGCAAAGTTGCCATTGTTACCGGAGCAAGTCGTGGTCTAGGACAAGCAATGGCTATTGCTTTAGGTGAAGCTGGCGCTAGTGTTGTTGCTGTGGGGTCAAAGCCTGAAAACGTTGCAAGTACCATTGAAATATTAAAAGCAAAGAATATCTCATGCTTGGCATTGGGTTGCGATCAAGGTGATGGCGAGCAAATTAATGCTGTAATACAGGATACACTAGCTGCATTCGGAAAAATTGATATTTTGGTCAACAATGCTGGAACAATAAAGCGTTCTCCAGCACATGAATTTTCAGATGACGATTGGAACGAAGTGATCAATATTAATTTGAATGGCGTGTTTAAATTCTGCCGTGAGGCGGGTAAGCAAATGCTTAAACAAGGCTCGGGAAAAATAATTAATATTGCCTCGTTGTTGAGTTTCTCCGGAGGCATAACTGTTCCTGCATACGCCGCAAGCAAAGGCGGTGTGGCACAAATAACCAAAGCACTCGCCAATGAGTGGGCTAGTTCAGGTATTCAAGTAAATGCTATTGCTCCAGGCTATTTTGAAACAGACAACACCTTCAACCTGCGCCAAGATGAAGAGCGGTTTTCTAGTATTACTGCTCGTATTCCTTGTGGTGAATGGGGCAAGCCAGAGGATTTAGCTGGTGCTACCGTTTTCTTGTCAAGTAAGGCATCAAACTATATGAATGGCCACATTATGCTAGTCGATGGTGGTTGGATGGCGCGTTAAAAGGCGTTTATAAATTCTAAGTAGAAAAGAATTAAGGAATGACTATGGACTTCATGTTCTCAGCTGATATCAGAAGTTATAAAAACATGCGTAACGACGAGTTACGAGAAGCATTTGTGACTTCACCTTTGTTTGAAAAAGGCAAAATCAATTTAACCTATACAGATGTAGATAGAGGTGTTGTGGGTGGGATTATGCCAACCTCAGCACCAATCAAATTGCCAACCCATAAAGAGTTGGCAGCAGACTACTTTTGCCAACGTCGTGAGGCTGGTGTTATCAATATTGGCGGTAGTGGCAGCATTGAAGTCGACGGCGAAAGTTTTCCAATGTCTAACAAAGACAGCTTATACATTGCCAAAGAAAGTAAGGATGTCACGTTTTCTTCTGATGACGAACAAAATCCGGCTAAGTTTTATTTGGTTTCTTATCCTGCACATCGTGTCACTAAGACTGTGCATGTGCCAAAAAGTCAGGCACAAACCATTGATATGGGTTCGCAAGAAACCTCTAACAAACGGACGATTTTCCAATCAATTCGTCCGGGTATCGTAGACAGTTGCCAGTTAGTGATGGGGATTACAGAATTGAAACCCGGCAGTGTTTGGAATACCAAGCCACCTCATACACATTTTAGACGAACTGAAATCTACATGTACTTCGATTTACCTGAAGAAGAAAGGGTTTTCCACTTAATGGGAGAGCCGGCTGAAATTCGTCCTTTATCACTTCCTCGTGAAGTGGCAATCGCATCGCCGATGTGGTCTATCCATAGTGGTGTTGGTACAACCAATTATACTTTTGTATGGGCGATGGGTGGTGAAAACCAAGAATTTGACGACATGGATCATATCCAAGTATCAGACCTCAGCTAGTCCTTTCTGCTAGATGAAAAATTGTAATTAAAGCTGCAAATGCAGCTTTAATTATTAAAACTTTTAACTCATGTTCCGTTGAGTTAGCCCTCTAAATTAAACGTTTTTGTAGCGCTTACATAGGCTAGGGGCTTTTTTACATTAAATTTAGGAATAGTTATGCATACTATAGCGTTTCCCACAGAGACACGAGCAGGCGAAAAGCGCAGAGCATTGTTGCCCAACAATGTCAAAGCCTATTGCCTCATGGGTGCCAATGTGGTGATTGAATCTGGTTTCGGCAATTCGCTGCATATCGATGATGCGGACTATGTCAAAGCGGGTGCCAAGGTGGCAGCTAGTCGTGAAGCCTTGTTTTCACAGGCAAATATCGTGTTGTCAATTCACAAAATACCTAAACACGAACTCGCCTTATTAGCCGGCAAGACAGTTGTGAGTTTTTTAGACGCATTTAATGACGGTGACTACGTCAAAACGCTTTGTAAGCAAAACGTGACTAGCTTGAGCATGGAAATGATCCCGCGTTCTACACGTTGCCAAAAAATGGATGCATTGAGTTCGCAAGCGAGTTTGGCTGGCTATGTAATGGTTGTGAAAGCGATCAACGAGCTGCAATCAATTCTACCGATGATGATGACAGCAGCAGGAACTATTAAGCCTGCTAAAGTATTTGTTATTGGAGCAGGGGTAGCCGGATTGCAAGCTATTGCAACCGCCAAACGAATGGGGGCTAGTGTTACCGCATTCGATACACGTTCAGTAGTAGCAGAACAAGTGCAGTCACTGGGTGCTAAATTTCTTGATATTAATTTGGGCGAGACTAGTCAAACATCACAGGGTTATGCGCAGGCTTTGACACCAGAACAACTCTCTGTGCAACAAGAAGCTCAGCAAAAGTGTATTGCTGAGTCTGACATCGTAATCACTACCGCACAGTTGTTCGGTCGCAAGCCACCTTTACTCATTGACAACAAAACCATATCTGTCATGAAGAAAGGCTCTGTCATTGTTGATATGGCGGCGGAAAGCGGCGGTAACGTTGAAGGTTCGATAGCAGGCGAAAATTCAGTGATTAATGGCGTAACCATCATTGGCACGGGTAACTGGGCAAATGACGTTGCTTTTAATGCATCTCAAATGTATGCCAACAATTTGTTCAACCTAGTAAGCGAATTTTGGCACCAAGACAACAAATGCTTTGTAATCGATCTTTCTGATGATATTCAAGAAAACGCAGTGATCACTCATGCCGGAACTATTGTTAACCAAGCTATCCTCAATATTCATATGCCAACAAAAACTCTAATCGAGAAGCAAGACAAGGCGAATACAGCTCAGCTAGTGGAGAAAACATCATGAACGTCATTTATCTTCTATTTATATTAATGTTAGCTATTTTTGTTGGTTTTGAACTGATACGAAAAGTACCAGCGACGCTGCATACTCCTTTGATGTCGGGCGCAAATGCCATTTCGGGTATCACGGTTATAGGTGCCTTAAGTCTGGCCGGAGGTGCAAATAGTGAATGGTCTACTTGGTTGGGCGCAGCAGCGGTATTGCTGGCAACTATCAATGTTGTAGGTGGTTATCTGGTTACAGATCGCATGCTTGCAATGTTTAAAAAAAGATAGGGCAAAAAGATGATCGATTTTTCGTTATTAATTAATTTAGTCTATGTACTATCAGCCACCTTGTTTATATTTGGCTTGAAATTGCTTAGCCATCCTTCTACTGCTCGAAAAGGCAACTTATTGTCTGCCTTAGCCATGCTTATTGCCGTCATAGTGACTCTTTTAGACCGAAACATTCTGACGTTTGAAATGATTTTACTCAGTGTCATGATTGGCTCTCTAATAGGCATCTTTGCCGCGAAGAAAGTCAAAATGACGTCAATGCCAGAGCTTGTATCCCTGTTCAATGGTATAGGTGGATTAGCAAGTCTTGCCGTCGCATACGCGACGATTATTGGAAGCACTAATTTGTCTGTTTTCATCTTAATCGTTAGCTTTATCGCTTTGTTGATCGGTGCTATTACGTTTTCAGGCAGCGTTGTTGCTTGGGCAAAACTGAGTGAACGAATTGCCGGCCGTCCCATTATTTTTAAAGGACAGGTACAGGCTAATCTAGTGCTTGTTGGCGCAATTATCGCTTCTGGATTTTTGGTGGTAACTCAACCTGATGTCTCTATCTGGCAATATCTGGCCATTTGTTTAGCCTTGACTATGGGGGTCATGTTAGTCATACCCATAGGTGGGGCGGACATGCCAGTAGTCATTTCCTTGCTGAATAGCTATTCGGGCCTAGCGGCTTGTGCGGCAGGATTTGCGCTAGAGAACAACTTGCTAATCGTAGCGGGTGCCCTTGTCGGTGCTAGTGGAATCATTCTTACTAACATTATGTGTAAGGCGATGAATCGATCATTAGTAAATGTACTCACGTCGGGTTTCCAACCTGTCGTTGCCAATGAAATGAAGATTGAAGGTGAAATTAAACCGCTCACGCCAGAAGATGCGTTTTACGTACTTGAAGCTGCCCAATCAGTATTAGTTGTTCCAGGTTATGGGATGGCCGTTGCGCAAGCTCAACATGTAATGAAAGAGCTACAAGAATTATTGGAAAATAACGGAGCAGAGCTGGCTTACGCTATACACCCTGTAGCAGGGCGTATGCCAGGGCATATGAACGTATTGCTGGCTGAAGCTGACGTTTCCTATGAACAACTGTATGAAATGGATGAAATCAACTCTCGAATTGAAGGGTTTGATGTTGCTATTGTTATCGGCGCTAATGATGTTGTTAATCCTGCTGCTCGTGAAATCAAAACGAGCCCTATTTACGGTATGCCGGTTATTAATGCGGATTTGGCTAAAAACGTATTCGTGCTTAAACGTGGTATGGCAGCGGGGTTTGCTGGCATCGATAATCCATTGTTTTTCAAACAAAATACCAGAATGATTTTTGGTGATGCAAAGGAAACGTTAAGCAATTTAGTGAGGCAGTTCGCAAACTAAATTCATATTTTTATTGGGTTTAAGCAAGGGATAAAAGAGGTAAGGATTTTTGTTGTTGTACTTGTTACCTGTGCTTTTTCAAGTATTGGTAACCTCGTCAACACAATTGAACTGGCGACTAACTTTTGCGTTTGTTTGTCCCTAACTTGCCTCAAATGTATTGCGATGATTTTCAGTTCCCCAAATTTATTTAGCAAGTGAAAGTTTAACTAACGCTATTTCAATGGTTTACTAAAATACCGTGCGTTTACGTGATTGAAATTGACTGTATATGCTTGACTATGTTTGTTTTG
>CANNDC010000034.1 GCA_947503265.1 uncultured Alteromonadaceae bacterium | reverse complement strand
AATGGACAATGCCAATAAGAAACTGGCGACAAGCGATGAGTCGTTTTATGATTGAATTTGAACAACGACTCACCGATCATGTTTAACAATGGCAGTTACACAGAATCTGTTACAGGGTCAGCCAATTTAACGCTTCGTTTCTATCTACGAATCGCTTAGGTTTCACTTTTGAATGTCTAAAGAAGTATAAAAGTAATTCTCCCTGCTGCATGTCATTGACTAGCCAACTTTCAGCAATTTGATTGCGTCTATCCAACAGTATTTTGGTTTTAAATTCTGATTCAAATACCTCTATGGGTAATTCCCACTCTTGCATATCTACAAACATGACCCAAGGTGCGCCTTTAATTTCATGAATGCATTCTATGAGTTGGGTGAGATAAGCCAGATCGGCTTGGATCGTCCAAATTCCACTTAGCTTCACATGAATTTGGTTTCCTATTCTTTTTATCTTAAAACTTGGGGCGGACTTCTTCAATTTACTCGTTCTTAAATATACTGCGATGAATAAAACTACATGATGACTAAACGTTATCATAACTATTTGGATATTTATATTCGCAATATGAAGTTCTTCATATAATATGCTGACTAGATTTCTTCTTTACAATCGAAATCTAAATATGACCTAATATAGGTTCATGAACCTTCCCCCGTAACGAATAGAGTCAAACTATGGATTTTGCTTTTTTACTCGTAGCATTTGTTTGTGGCCTGAGTATAAAACTAATTGGTTTACCCCCATTGATCGGTTTTTTAATTGCTGGATTTACCCTAAATCTCTTGGGCTATCAGGCTAATGAAACTTTGTACAGCCTTGCGGATTTAGGCATAACATTAATGTTGTTTACTATTGGTTTGAAACTCAATGTTAAAGATCTATACAAAAAAGAAGTGTGGGTTGGCAGTTCGTTTCACATGCTTGTATGGGTATTGCTCTGCAGTTCATTCTTTTTCTTACTAGTCATAACTGGTATCGGATATTTCTCTAGTATCGATGCACAAACCTGTGCTTTGATTGGTTTTGCGTTGAGTTTTAGTAGTACAGTTTGTATTATCAAAATTCTTGAGGAAAATGGCGAGATTCGCACGCGACATGGAAAGTTAGCCGTGGGTATCTTAGTTATGCAAGATATTTTTGCCGTATTGTTTTTGGTCGTGATCACTGGAAAAGTCCCTAGTGCTTGGGCCGCACTGTTAATGCTGTTACCTTTTGCGAGACCCATTTGGTCTAAATTGTTAAGCAAAGCGGGCCACGGTGAACTCTTACCTTTGACAGGTTTCTTTTTGGCAATTGGCGGATATGAGTTATTCGAATTTGTCGGTGTAAAAGGAGATTTGGGTGCGTTAGTTGTAGGTATGTTAATCGCGACTCACTATAAAGCAGCTGAATTATCCAAATCATTAATGAGTTTCAAGGATTTGTTCTTAATCGGTTTTTTCCTCTCTATCGGGTTTACTGCCTTACCCGACGCACAAATGATTATTACCGCCGCCGCTTTGTGTTTATTACTACCATTTAAATTTGCGTTATTCTTTAGCATATTCACTAAACTAAAACTGCGAGCAAGAACTTCTTATTTATCCAGTTTGGTGCTGACTAACTACAGTGAATTTGGCCTGATTGTAGCGGCTTTGTTGGTCAACTTGTCTCTATTGGAAAAAGAGTGGTTAGTTGTTTTGGCATTATCAGTGTCTTTTTCTTTCCTAATCACAGGTTTTGGTTATCGCACCTCGCATAAACAATATAATCAATGGAAATACAGACTTAAGCAGTTTGAAAGCAAAGTGCGTTTACCAGAAGACTGTTACATGCAACCAGAAAAAGCCAAAGTGCTTATTGTTGGCATGGGGCGTGTCGGAAAAGGCGCGTATAGTGCTTTACACAATGTCATTGGAGACAGTGTGTGGGGTATTGATGCCGATCCGGTGCGAATAAAAAGGCTTGCCAAAAAAGGCATGAAAGTGATTAGTGGCGACGGGGAAGATACCGATTTTTGGGAAAACATCGATTTGAATTCCGTTGAATTGATTATGTTAACTGTCCCATCTGTTGACGATATCAGTAACATTACAGAACAACTTAGGTCAGTAGGTTTCACAGGTATGCTAGCGTCAATAGCGCGCTATGAAGATGAAATAAATTTGCTACAAGAAGCAGGCGTAGACAAGGTTTTCAACTTCTTTACTGAAGCAGGTACTGGCTTTGCAGACGAAAGCCTACAATTTTTATCAGCGAGTAAGTAAAAAACGATTAAGAATCATGTCACCAATGAGAATTATTTGTATTGCGTATCTATTTGTTTTAAAAGGAATTTCTTTTAATAGTTTGTTTTAATGTTTATACTCATGTCATTGAATCAAGCGAATAAGAAGTATCTAGTATGAAAGGAAAACCTAAAATCATTTCATCTTTGAATGAAATTTTAACATCTGAGCTAACATCGATTAACCAATATTTCTTGCATGCTCGAATGTACAAGAATTGGGGGTTGTCTAAATTGAATTCTGTTTGCTATAAAAAATCAATTAAAGATATGAAGCAAGCAGATGAATTGATCGAACGTATTTTGTTTTTAGAAGGACTACCGAATCTGCAAATGTTGGGAAAACTCTACATCGGCGAAGAAACTCAGGAAATGCTAGGGTGTGACAGTAAATTCCAACTTGAACAAATACCTAAATTAAAAGCAGCGATTCATTTATGTGAAGCAGAGCAAGATTATGTTTCGAGGGATGTGTTAGAGGAAATTCTTGAATATGAAGAAGAGCATTTGGACTGGCTAGAAACTCAAGAATATCAAATTAATGCCCTAGGCTTAGAAAATTATCTTCAGACCCAAGTTGAAGAGGGAGAATAATCATGAAAGGCAATCAAAAAATTATCGACTCGCTAAATGGTCTGCTTGCATATGAACTTGCTGCTATGGATCAATATTTCATTCATTCTCAAATGTATCTAGATTGGGGATTGAATAAGTTGCACGAAAGAATTGCTCATGAATTTGAAGACGAAAAAGGACATGCAACGAAACTGATAGAAAGAATGTTGTTTTTGGAAGGCATTCCAAACATGGAATCTCGTGAGGGATTTCAAGTCGGTAATGATGTTCCAGCCATGCTAGAAAGTGATTTGCGGGTAGAATATACGGTGACAGACAAACTAAAAGATGCCGTCGCATTATGTGAAGTTGAAAAGGATTATGTGACCCGCGATATGCTGATGGTCTTACTTGAAGATACCGAAATGGACCATGCATATTGGCTTGAGCAACAATTAGGATTAATCAAACGTCTAGGCTTGCAAAACTATCTACAGTCTCAACTCTGAGTAGTTTGAAAGAATATTGATAAGCGCTGGTTTTCACCTGTGACGGTATGGTTTAGATTGATTACCATTCTCCAGCGCATATTAATTTCGCTGCATGCACCAAGGAATAACTCTAGTTCTGTGGTCCTGACTTCTAATTCATTTCTTGATTGTTGTAAAAATAAGGTGGTTTTGCCCATAAACATATTAGTACCCTCGACCCAACCACTTTCATACCGATAGTCACTTGGTGTCATCAGGGTAACAAGCAACATTTCCTCTATCTGTATTGGGAATCGATCAAATTTCACAGTAAATTCTTTATCGTCAAATTCAAAAATACAATTTTCAGATTCCAAATAACATTGATTTGGAACCTGATCATTAAAACTATTATTTGTCGTTAGCGAATTAAATAAAAAAGCAATTGATAATAAAATTGCCACGACAATAATAGGAATCGATTGTTTTAGCAGAGTGAAATCCAATGGAGTTAGCGATTATCTAAAAAGATATTCTGGACGAAAGTCAATTCAAGTACAATAATCGAATAAAATAATGAATACTCCTACTAAAAGTGGGGTTTTTTAGTATCTTTTTTCAGTTATAATCTTTATTATTGCAAAATATAAATTTGCCCATTTTATTCAGTGGTTTAGGTTAAATTTATGTTAGTAAATAGTTTTAAAATAATTAATAGAACTTAGTCAATCAGTTGAAGCGGAAGATCCTTTAATATGAGCGTAACCAGCCAGGCACATCCCGAATACAACTATAAAGTCGTAAGGCAATTTGCCATTATGACGGTAGTTTGGGGAATCATTGGTATGTCAGTTGGAGTGCTGTTAGCAGCACAATTATACTGGCCTGCCCTAAATTTCGATATACCTTATCTCACTTTCTCTCGCTTAAGGCCATTGCACACCAATGCAGTTATTTTCGCCTTTGGTGGATGCGCGCTTTTTGCCACTTCGTATTATATTGTGCAAAGAACCAGTCAGGTCAGATTATTTAGTGACAAGTTAGCCTCATTTACTTTTTGGGGATGGCAATTGGTTATTGTTTTGGCTGCAATTACGCTGCCCTTAGGGATAACAGGTTCGAAAGAGTATGCGGAGCTAGAGTGGCCTATCGATATATTGATTACGCTAGTCTGGGTTGCGTACATAATTAACTTCTTTGGCACCATAGTGCTAAGAAAAGTTGCTCATATCTACGTGGCAAACTGGTTCTTAGGAGCCTTCATGTTAACCGTAGCGGTATTACACATTGCAAATAGCATGGTAATTCCAGTGTCTTTCACTAAGTCGTACTCATTGTATGGTGGTGCAGTTGATGCAATGATCCAATGGTGGTACGGGCACAACGCTGTTGGCTTCTTCTTAACGGCTGGTTTCCTTGGCATGATGTATTACTTCGTGCCTAAACAAGCAGGGCGACCTGTTTATTCTTATCGTTTATCCGTAATACATTTCTGGGCACTCGTTTCTTTGTATATTTGGGCTGGTCCTCACCACCTTCATTATACTGCCCTACCTGATTGGACACAGTCCTTGGGCATGGTTATGTCAGTGATTCTGTTTGTGCCATCTTGGGGCGGAATGATTAACGGTATCATGACGCTTTCAGGTGCCTGGCATAAATTGCGTAACGACCCCATTTTACGTTTCCTAATCGTTTCTCTGTCTTTCTACGGTATGTCTACCTTTGAAGGGCCTATGATGGCAATTAAAACGGTTAACGCACTTTCTCATTACACGGATTGGACAATCGGTCATGTACATTCAGGGGCGTTAGGTTGGGTTGCGATGGTATCTATTGGTTCTATTTATCATTTGATCCCAATTTTGTTTAACAAACCGGCCATGTACAGTATTAAATGGGTGAATATTCATTTCTGGCTAGCAACGATTGGTGTTGTTTTATACATAGTAGCAATGTGGATGTCAGGTGTATTACAAGGGCTAATGTGGCGAGCTGTGAATGCTGATGGAACGCTTACCTATAGCTTTGTTGAATCTTTGGAAGCATCAATGCCCTTCTATTTCGTAAGATTTGTTGGTGGCGTTTTTGTTGTCGCCGGTATGATTTTAATGGCATACAACGTGTATCGCACTATTAAAACACCCAATGATGAGTTTGTGACAGAACCACAAGCTCAAGCAGCATAAGGACAGATACCGTGAAAAACGTGCATGAAATATTTGAAAAAAATGTCGGTTTGTTGGCCATTGGTATACTAGTCGCGATTAGTTTTGGTGCCATGGTCGAAATTACTCCTTTAATGTATCAACAACAAACCATGGAACCTGTTGATGGGTTAAAACCCTATACTGCGCTGGAAATGGAAGGACGTGACATTTACATTCGAGAAGGTTGCGTTGGTTGCCACAGTCAAATGATTCGTCCTTTTCGAGCGGAAACTGAAAGGTACGGCCACTATTCAGTAGCCGGAGAGTCTGTTTGGGAACACCCTTTCTTATGGGGTTCTAAAAGAACGGGGCCTGATTTGGCTCGCGTTGGCGGACGGTATAGTGATGATTGGCATCGAGTTCACCTGATTAACCCAAGAGATGTCGTTCCAGAGTCGAATATGCCAGGATTCCCTTGGTTAATGGATAATAAGCTTGATGGTAAACTAACAGCTCGCAAGTTAGAGGTGTTTAGAGGCTTCGGTGTGCCTTATACCGATGAAGATATTGCCGGTGCCAAGGAAGCGGTCGAAGGTAAAACAGAAATGGAAGCATTAATTGCCTATCTGCAGTCACTTGGCACTGCACTAAAATAGGAGTGATGTGATGGATTATGGTCTAGCAGGCAGTATTTTTACAGTATTTGTGTTTGTTACTTTCATTGGAATTGTATTCTGGGCATTTAGTAGTCGTGCCAAAGAACGTTTTGATGAAGCGCAAAACCTCGTTTTTGATGATGAGCCAGTGCAAAAGAAACAATCAAATAATCAGGAGTCTTCGATAAAATGAGTACCTTTTGGAGTATTTGGATCTCAGTAATTTCACTGGGAACAATAGTTGGTTGTTATCTGTTATTGCGTTGGTGTTTGCAGAATAATACCGGTATAGAAGAAGGTGACGATATGCATCATTCATTTGATGGTATTGTCGAGTTGAATAATCCCCTCCCTCGCTGGTGGACGATCATGTTCTACATGGTCATTGTATGGGGTTTCTTATACCTCCTTATGTATCCTGGATTAGGTAATTTCCAAGGGTTATTAGGATGGAAAAGTTCCAACCAAGATGTGCGTTCTCTTCAAGAATCACGTGACGCTGTAGCACTTGCTGAAGAAGAGGCTAAAAACTCCTTGTTTGGCGTTGGTGTTGAGTATGATCGTGAACTAAGGTTTGCCGAAGAGCGATTCGCTCCGATATTTAACGAATATGCTAAGCAACCAATTGAAGAATTGGCAAAAAATAGCGAAGCATTGAAAATTGGACAACGATTATTCGCACAAAACTGTTCTCAATGTCATGGTTCTGATGCCAGAGGTCAAAGAGGGTTTCCTAATTTAACTGACAATGATTGGCTATACGGCGGATCACCTGAGAAAATTAAAGAGACTTTACTTTTAGGTCGCAAAGGAATGATGCAAGCTTGGTTAGAGAACTTCGGTGAAAAAGGTATTGAAGAAGTTGTAGCCTATACTCTTAGCCTAAGTGGCAGACAGGTTGATGCTACTCTCAAATCTGCTGGTGAGCAGCGCTTTGTTATTTGTTCAGCATGTCATGGCGCTGATGGTAAAGGTAATCAGATGGTCGGTGCACCGAATTTAACCGATAACATTTGGCTTTATGGTGGTTCAACTGATGCTGTAACTGAAACATTAAAATACGGACGTTTTGGAGTCATGCCTGCATTCAAAGATACCTTGGGTGAAAAGAAAATCCATTTAGTATCTGCTTACGTATACAGTTTATCGTTAGAAGACGAATAGATTTTAACAATGTAAAAAGCCTCGGTTGCCCGAGGCTTTTTGGTTTCTAGGTAATGATTAAATAATATGACAACGAGTTCCCCCCCTCCTCCTTGGTACAAACAATTTTGGCCTTGGTTTCTAATCACCATACCTGCATTGTCCATGGTCTTAAGTATCACCATGATGAATTTTGCTATTAATACAACGGATAGCTTAGTCATTGATGATTACTACAAAGAGGGAAAAGGCATCAATTTAACGCTTTCAAAAATCCAAGAAGCCAGAGTGAGAAACATAAAAACAACGCTATTAGTCACGCCTAATAGTGTTAGTGTAGATTTCATAAGTGGTACTCCTGAAACAGGTGAAGCCATTCAGCTTGAGTTTTTCCATGCGACTCTAGTTGACAAAGATTTTCAAGTTCTGCTTACAAGAGACGCATCAGGAACTTACAGAGGCAATATAAACAATGATATTCAAGGTAAATGGAAACTGAGTTTGCATCCATATAACCAAGAATGGAAAGTAGTAAAGGATATTTCACTTCCTATAGCTCAATCTGTTGATTTTAACCCTTAATGTCCCTAGAACATTCCAATATTTGCTATCACTGTGATTTGCCACTTGACCCTAATAATCCATTTTATTCTGAGGTTTTAGGAAAACAGCGCGCCATGTGTTGTCCAGGCTGTCAGGCTGTTGCAGATGCGATTGTGGCGAATGGATTGGAAGATTATTATCGGTTTAGAACACAAAAGGCGGTTAAAGGTGAAGAGTTATTTGAAGACACACTGACTAAACTACTAGCCTATGATGAACCTGAAATTAAAGATGAGTTTGTTGCTAGAGCAGGTGATAACTCACAAATCCAACTTACCATTGAGGGTATTAGCTGTGCGGCATGTGGCTGGTTAATCGAAAAACAGCTGATTAAACTCTCGGGTATACAACGAGTTGCAGTCAATGTTTCATCAAGAAGAGCAACCATTATTTGGATTGATGAAGCGTTAAAATTAAGCGATATCATTCGACATATTGAAAAAATTGGCTATCACGCCCTTCCCTTTCAACCAGATAGACACGAGGCTTCGTTCCAAAAGGAAAACCGCAGTTATCTGAAAAAACTGGGGCTAGCCGGGCTCATGACAATGCAAGTCATGATGTTAGCGATTGGGCTGTATTTTGGTTTATTTGGTTACATCGAACGGCAAACTGAACTCTATTTTCACTGGGTTAGTTTAGTTCTTACCACACCTGTTGTTATCTATTCTGGCAGTTCTTTTTATCTAAGCGCTATAAATGCAATTAAAAACAAAACCGCCAATATGGATGTGTCTGTTAGCTTGGCAATACTAGGCACTTTTGTATCTAGCGCATGGGCAACCGTAAATGCGACTGGGCAAGTCTATTTTGAATCAGTCTGTATGTTTATATTTCTGTTATTAATCAGCCGATATGTTGAACAAGGATCACGTTACAAAGCATCACAAATTTCAGCTAACATGATTAAGTATGTACCTCTAACAGCAACATTACTGGAAGATGGTAAAAGTCTAGACTATTTAGCAAAAAATTTAGTGGTTGGCCAACGAGTTTTGATAAAACCTGGTGAAACAGTTCCCGTTGACGGTTCAATCATTGAGGGCGTCAGTAAAATCGACGAATCTATGCTTACTGGTGAATCCGAACCGGTAAATAAAGGAAAAGGCGATTCAGTATTTGGTGGCACTATTAATCAAACTAACGCACTAACAATAGAGGTAACTCGGCCACTTAAAGATGCTTTAGTCAATCAAATATTAAGATTGCAAGAAGTCGCTTTATCAGAAAAGCCTAAAGCCGCAGTTTACGCTGATTATGCGTCTCGATATTTTGTTCTAGTGGTATTGGCCATCGCCGTTGTAAGTTATATGGTATGGCTAACAATAGATTCATCAAAGGCCTATTGGGTCGCGATTGCAGTATTAGTCGCAACCTGCCCTTGCGCATTGAGTTTAGCAACGCCTACAGCGATCACCGCAGGATTAGCAAAACTTAATGAATACGGATTATTGGTTAAACGTGGCGATGTCATTGAGCTAATTCAAGATGTGGATACAGTTGTTTATGATAAAACTGGCACTCTCACCGACGGTTATTTTTCCATTATTGATACCAAAACGTTAGGAACATTTGATAAAGGTTTGGCCTTATCCATTGCTGCAGGTATCGAACAATATTCTCAGCACCCAATAGCAAATGCTTTTTCTACAGTAGATAACAAAGCCAGTGTGAGTAATGTTAAATCTATTCCGGGCAAAGGCTTATCAGCAATTTATCAACAAAAGCAATGTTTATTAGGTTCTGTTGATTTAATGGAATCAACAATACCAAACCTCAATCAATCTAAAAGCCACAATATTTATTTGCAAATAGAGGGAGAAGTGGTCGCCGCTTTTCATATTGCAGACAATATCAATGAACACGCTAAAGACTTGGTAAACAATTTAAGTGAATTTAATACAGTTATTGTGAGTGGCGATTCTGAACATAATGTGAGTAGCGTCGCCAATGAATTGGGTATTTCTTCTTATAAATTTAGTCAAAACCCCGAACAAAAATTGCTATTTATTAAAGAATTACAAAATCTAGGGCATAGGGTGTTAATGGTTGGTGATGGAATTAACGATGCCCCTATTTTAGCAAAAGCAGATGTATCAATTGCTGTAGGGAACGCTGCGGATATGGCTAAACGTTCCGCTGATGTCATTTTGATCGGCAATAAACTTTCGTCTATCGACGCCTTGTTTTCAATTTCTAAGCGCGTAAGAAGTAAAGTAAAACAAAACATGTTGTGGGCAATTGGGTATAATCTGCTTATATTGCCTCTGGCGGTATTAGGGTTTCTAAGCCCTTGGATGGCAGTAATTGGTATGTCAATCAGCTCTATTATTGTTGTTATAAATTCAGTACGACTATTACGTTAAAAACAGAGAATACACTTCGTGAATATTATTTATGTCCTCATCCCTATCGCTATTTTATTAGTGATAATTGCTATCGGTGTATTCTTCTGGGCAGTAAAATCAAATCAATTTGAAGATTTAGAACGTCAGGGTATGAGTATTTTGTTTGATGATGATCTCAAAACAGAAGGCCTTAAAACAGAAGACATTAAAACTGAGGCCCCTAAAACAGATGAACCAAACCTTGATTCGAAAAGTACTCACCAAGACAAATGAGTGAATTTGGTTGGTTAGCTGCTTTTATTGTTGGTCTCGCGGGCAGCGTTCATTGTGTTGGAATGTGCGGCGGTATAGTTACTTCATTCAGCTTTATGCTACCAAAAAACGTCAGTCAATCCCCCTTTTTGATTGCCTACAATGCTGGCCGAATTGCGTCATATACACTTGCAGGCGCTGTTGCCGGTTGGTTAGGTCAAAGTGTCACGGCATCTGGTTTTCTCTCTGCTCAGCTTCTTCCGTTGATTAGCGGTCTGTTCCTAATATTACTCGGGTTATACATTGGCGACTGGTGGCGATTATTGACACAATTGGAGCGAATGGGACAGTTTTTATGGCGATATATCAGCCCACTATCTAAGCGTTTCTTGCCCTTTTCGACCCCTTTACATGCTTTCCCGTACGGTATCATTTGGGGATGGTTGCCCTGTGGTCTGGTTTATTCAACATTGACATGGAGTATGGCATCTGGAAGTGCAATAGCGGGCGCATTAAATATGTTGTTTTTTGGCCTAGGAACCATGCCAGCCATGTTAGCCGTTGGCGCGAGTGGCAAGACATTGAGACAATGGATGAAACACCCTACTGCTCGCAAAATCACCGCTACATTGCTAATTTGTTTTGGCATTGTCATTTCAGTTCAGGCATTTTTAAGCTGGTAGATGATTACCAATAAACACCACAATGCAACAAGTCATATGATTACAACTAATAAGCCTTAACCTGTCCCATGCTTTTTATTGAAATTTTCTCTTTCTAAGTTTGATATTCAGCACTACAATTTATTTATAGATAAGCTTCTTAGCAGGGTAAATGATGCATAAATTTACTAAGATTCTTGCAGTAATCGATCCATCTAGTGAACAACAAAAATCACTTTCCCGTGCCATTTTACTGGCAGGTAAAACCGGAGCAAGTGTTACCGCCTTCTTGTCAATTTATGATTTCTCATACGAACTTACCACTATGCTGTCAATCGATGAACGCGAGTGTATGCGTCAGGCAGTTGTTGATGATAGAACTGAATGGTTAACTAAAATAGTTGAAGCTGCAACAAATGATAAAGAGGTTTGCTTAGATCTCAAAGTTGTGTGGCATAACAGACCTTTTGAAAGTGTAATTTACGAAGTTTTAGACAACAACTACGATCTTGTTGTTAAAGGTACCCGACAACATGATTCGTTGAAATCTGTCATATTTACCCCCACTGATTGGCATTTATTACGTAAATCTCCTGTTCCTGTGTTATTGGTAAAAGGGCATCAATGGCAGGACAACGAGCAGATCATTGCAGCAGTTAATATTGGCTCGCAGGATGAAGAACATATATCGTTAAATGAAAAAGTGACAGAAGCAGCCAATTATTTTGCGGAGTTATTAAAAAGTGACGTAAATCTAGTCAATTCCTATCCAGGCACACCAGTTAACATTGCCATTGAGATACCAGAGTTTAATCCGACTGATTACAATACAACAATTGCATTGCATCACCAAAAAGCAATGGAACAACACGCTGCTAAATATCATCTTCAGCAAAGTAAATCGTTTGTCAGAGAGGGACTACCTGAAGACGTGATTCGCGATGTTGCTACTGAAATTGATGCAGAATTGGTGATTATTGGCACGGTTGGCCGTACAGGATTATCAGCAACACTAATAGGAAATACCGCTGAACACGTGATAGACGCGTTGAATTGCGATGTGCTTGCAATAAAACCCGATGATTTTGAGTGCCCGTTAAGTCGCTAATTTCGTTTTCTTTTTTGCATTTTCGGATATAATTGCCGGCCGTGAAAATCACGGTTTAATTGCAAGGCCAAAAATGACAAAGATAAACACGCTTAGTGACTCAAAACGATATAGCTTCAATAAACTCCAAAAGCGTTTAAGGCGCAATGTAGGTAAGGCTATAGCCGACTTCAATATGATTGAAGATGGCGACAAGGTTATGGTTTGTTTATCTGGCGGAAAGGACAGTTATACTCTACTCGACATTTTAATGTTCATGGGAAAAATCGCACCAATCAATTTCGACATTATTGCCGTCAATTTAGACCAAAAACAGCCTGGTTTTCCTGCGCATGTCTTACCAAATTACCTGACGGATCTAGGTGTGTCATTTGAAATTGTCACCGAAGATACTTATTCAATCGTAAAAGATAAAATTCCTGAGGGAAAAACGACCTGTTCACTCTGTTCCAGATTACGAAGAGGCATCTTATACAAAACAGCAACCAGACTCGGTGCCACGAAGATAGCTCTCGGTCATCATCGAGATGATATGCTAGAAACATTGTTTTTGAATATGTTTTACGGGGGCAGATTAAAATCTATGCCACCTAAACTCGTCAGTGATGATGGAGCTCAGATGGTTATCCGCCCCCTTGCCTACTGCAATGAGTTGGATATTACTCGTTATGCAGAAATTCAAGATTTTCCAATTATTCCGTGTAATTTATGTGGCTCACAGGAAAACTTACAACGAAAAGTCATTAAGTCAATGTTAAACGATTGGCAAAAACGCTTTCCAGGACGCATCGAAAGTATGTTTAAAGCTATGCAAAATGTTGTTCCTTCCCATTTAGCAGACAACCAATTATTTGATTTTGCGTCTTTAGCAACCCAAAACGAAGCGTTTGCAGATGGTGATACTGGTTTCGACCAAGAAGAATTTTCAAATTCTCCCCTAGACGAAACGACACAGGAAGTTCAGATCATTAATTTAGTAAAGGAAAGCCGTTAAGAATGAAAATAGGTTTAGCACTTGGAAGTGGTGCCGCTAGAGGTTGGGCACACATTGGTATTATCCAAGCTTTAGAAGAAATGGGCATTAAAATCGATGTTGTTGCTGGTTGCTCAATTGGTGCCTACGTCGGAGCCGCATATGCAAGCAATAAATTACCAGAAATGGCGTCTTGGGCAGAGTCATTGACAGAATGGCAAGTGCTTGGGCTTATGGGAGTAGGCTTACGCCGAGGTGGCTTAGCTAGCGGACAAAAAGTCTTTCAAGCGTTAGAAGAAAACTTTTGTGAAGCAGAATTTGAAAATTTACAAAAACCATTGGCGGTAGTCGCGACCGACCTATACAGTGGCAAGGAAGTGTCTTTTTTAAAAGGACCTATCGCTCCTGCGGTCAGAGCATCGTGTGCTATTCCAGCATTGTTTCCGCCTGTTTGCTTTGAAGAGCGTTGGCTAGTAGATGGTGCTGTAGTCAACCCGGTACCGGTTAACTTATGCCGTCAGTTAGGTGCTGACTTTGTGTTTGCCGTCAATCTAAGTGCAGATTTTAGACCTGAAATTCAGCAATCCTTTGATGTTGAACATGAAAAGAACCAAGAGAAAACAAATGATTTTTTCAGAAAGAGTCACAAGTTTATGAAAAACTGGTTTGGTGGAGATAAAAAGCAAAATACAGATCTCGCGGAAACAACTATATCCGAGGGATCAGAAATGAGTGCCTCAGAAGCTATCCTAGATTCAGAAGAAACACAGACACCAGAATTAGACAACCCAAGTGCAGCAAACGTCTCAGATGAATTATTAGCAACAGAAGTAGTAACTGAAACCTTTACTGAGACAATACAACCGGCACAACCTTTAATCAAACCTTTGAAACGTTCCACTCCTAGTATGCTTGGCGTAATGTCCAGTTCGTTGGATATATTACAGGCACGAGTTACTCGTTCAAGACTTGCTGGCGATCCGCCTGATGTATTGATTGAGCCTCATTTAAGAGATTTTGGCATTATGGAGTTTCATCGCGCATCAGAACTGATTGAAGAAGGGCGAGGTAGTGTTAAACGCGTTGCCGAACAAATAAAATATCAACTGAGACTTAGCTAGCACTTGTTTACTTTTATTTGTAGTAGCTCAGACTTGATCTGACAGTTACCCGTTTTTCAAATGGTGACTGTCAGTTTAGATTTGAGCTAAATTC
>CANNDC010000033.1 GCA_947503265.1 uncultured Alteromonadaceae bacterium | reverse complement strand
AGAATTTAGCTCAAATCTAAACTGACAGTCACCATTTGAAAAACGGGTAACTGTCAGATCAAGTCTGAGCTACTACAATTTACCTTCTTTATGACTGGTGTTGTTGCTTTAGTCTCTTATAGTATTGTTTTATTTTCTTTAGATTGCTTGGGAAACGAAAAATTATATTTAGATAAAATAATAAAACTTCCAACCACTTTTATTATTGTTGTTGCTCCTATCTTACTTACTTTATTTGGTCTGCTATTTGAACCTATTGCTAATTACTTCGAACGATACCTCGGTAACATTTTGTTTTTCTGGCTAAAAAATGGACAAAATAAAGTTTATGCTGATGCTGATGTTATGAAAGATCATATTAAATCAAATGCTATTGGAGATTTATGTGGAAAAATTAAAAATCCATTCCCACTATGCAAAGAATATGTAGAAACAAAACAACTTAGCACAACCTTTATGGTCTTTTTGGCTCGTTATGGATTTTATCGAAACTGTTGTTTGATAATATTTGTCTCTGGTGCTTACTATTTCGCGGCTAGCAATGGTTTTTCAGCTTGGATTGTTTTGATTTCTACATACTTTTTCAGCGCAATCCTTAAGAAAAGAGCTGATGAGTTCTACAGCTATCAGGCTCCTGCAGTTTATAGTGCGTTTCTTATTGATAATCTTAATTGGCCTTCTAAAACACAAAATGTGAATACGCCTGATGAACAATAAACGATTAAAAAGTTTATTGTCTAAAGGATATTTTCCAAAAGAATTACCTCCTCCTTTTACTACCAAAACTTTCGCTAATCTTCTATCAAATAATTTAGTATTGCCTGGTCATTTTGGAGCTGATATTGTCAAGAAATCTAAAATCCCACCTGGTATGAGCGTTAACTTCTCTCTCGCTAGAGGCGGCTTTCAACGAAGAAAACTAAGTATTTGTAATCCACTTCACTTTTTCTTACTTGCAAAAGAAATGGTTACGAACTGGGACTTCATACAGCCACATATTTCCGATTCAGTTTTAGCAGCAACTAAGCCTGAATTTAAAGATGGAAAGACCAGAGCAATCAATGGTAAGCACCCTCAGAGTTTTAGATCAAACTTAGCCCGTAAAGACCGAATAGCCGCAAAATATATTCTAAAAACTGATATCAGTCGCTTCTATCACAGTATTTATACCCACTCTATTCCTTGGGCAATGGATGGCAAGTTGAATGCAAAAGCTAATCGTCGGTTAGACACCCTAAGCAATAAAATAGACTATTTGGTCAGACAAGGCCAAGATGGTCAAACTGTTGGAATTCCTATAGGACCGGATACCTCCTTGGTCATAGCAGAGATTTTGATGCACAAATGTGATAAAGAGCTTACGAATACATTTTCGTCTATAAAAGGACACCGCTTTATAGACGACTATGAATTAAGCTTTAGAACACGAGAAGAAGCTAGTAAAGCATACCATTTTCTTCAGACAACACTTGCTGATTTTGAACTGGCATTAAACACAAAAAAAACCTTCATTGATGAATTGCCGTTGCCCTTGGAAGAAGACTGGGTATCAGAGATCAAGCGATTTCAGTTTAGGGAAAGTGAGCACGGTCAAGCAATTGATTTAGAGGCCTATTTTTCAATTATTTACGTGCATCATCGAAAAAATAAGAATGAGTCAGTAATGCAATGGGGAATTTCATGCTTACGTACAATCAAATTACATGAATCCAATTGGGAGCTATTTCAGCGATTGCTTATGCTTTGTATTGCCCCAGAACCAGCTAGTCTGCCTCTTGCACTAGAGTTAATTATATTGAAAGAGAATGAATTCCCCAATTTTTTGAGGGAGGATTTAACCAGTCTTCTAAACAATATTATAATAGAACATTCAATTCTTCGACATTCAAGCGAGGTGGCTTATGCATTGTGGGGGTGCTTGGCACTGAAATTAAAACTTAATTCTGCGGCTGTTGATAGTCTTTCCACGTGTAAAGATTCATGCGTTGCTATTCTTGCTTTAGACTGCCAACAGAGAAATTTGTTGTTCAAAAAATTGAATACGGACCAATGGGATGTTTATTTGAATCGAGAAAGCCTCTATGGAGAGCACTGGCTTTTAGCATATGAAGCGAATATTAAAAATTGGCTCCGTCCAAAGGACGGAATAGATTACGTGAGTGAAGACCCTAATTTTAAATTTTTAAAAGACAATAAAGTTTCTTTTTATCAAAAATCTAATGGATGGAACGTTTATGAGATGTTGAAGAGCAGGAGCTTGGAGATGCCAGATGATTACGTTTGACAAATTTCAATTCAGAGTAAAAACAGTCTTACCGACAATACTCACCAGATTTTTATCCTAAGCAGCAGATGTAGCAAATAGCAGTTTATCTATAGTAACTAAACTACCTTTCTTTTGCTCCCTCACATATTCTATCCAAAAAATTAAAACTTTATCTTAATCTTGTGGTCATCGTTAACTTGAGGTGGCGTGCTCTACCAAAGAATTGAAGGAGAGTGGAATTCAATTGGTACAGCTGTACTTCTATTACATATAATCATGATTTATAAAGATAAAATGGTGTATCCGTGTAAACTCGAATCACCGATACCTACGATGTCAAGATAATAGATACTTGTTAAATAAGCTTCTATATCAGCCATTTAAACTGTATCGTGAAGTCAAAGTAAACACTTTTGTCACACTTATTATTTAAGGTTTGAATTAAGATTTTAATGGCTGTATAACGAATGCCAGACCGATAATTGAAGGGATAGATTATGGAGAATACTTTGCTTAAAATAAGCTATAACGGTGAAGCAGGTTGTTGTGAAATCAGAACTATACATATTGACGATGTTTTACATATTTGTTTGGCGGATATTGTGGTCACTCTGCTTAAAGAAAATAGAGAAATAAATGGAGAGATTATTAAAAAGTCTGTTCCAAGTATCGTCAAAGAACAAATGTCAATTATTGAATCAGATGAATATATTTTGAGGCCTTGTGAAAACCCCGTATTTGAAGGCCAAAAGGAAGCTTTTGTCACGCAACCAGGTCTTTATAGAGTGCTTTCAGCTGATCGCAGCAGTGCAGGTAAAAAATTTCAAAAATGGATTTATCATGAAGTTCTGCCATCGATAGCAAAATATGGAACCTACCCCGCTCCTCTAAATAGTAAAGGGTCAGCATTGGCTCAAATGGCTGAAATAGTAGCTCTAAATTCGAGAACTCTAGCAGATGCTATACATCGCCAAGAAAGACTTGAATCAGAAGTCGAAAACGTAAAATCAAATATAGCAAATATAAATAAAGAACTATCGTCAATTAAGTCCGGTTCCAAAGATCTAAAACATTACAAAACAGTGATGGAAGTATTAGACGAGAGAGGCCTAGTATTTGATAAAGAACAACTGTTAAATATAATTGCTTGGTGCGATAACTTGAGTCTAAAAAACAATTTCAGATTCTTCACATGTGCAAGTGGAATTAGAGAAAACACTAAATACACTTCTAAGATAATTGGTGAGGCTATAGAACTCATTCAAAATATTAGCTGAAAAATAACGATTCTGAGACAATATTTGTTGCCTTTTTTATTAAAAAGAACATCTTATTTTAAATTATTTTAACTAGCAAAAATGTGTAATAACTCAGAACAAATTATTGTGAAATCCCCATACTCCTACCATCTATCTATCACAATTCTTGAAGACACTTTTGTCACACCAGCATTTACAATAACTTAGAAGATATTAGAAGCAAATATAGGTTGTTTGGGTTGTCACACTATCAAAGAGACTTAAAAGAAGAAATTGCGGTTTTTAACTATATGAATTTAAAGGAATTAAATGGTGCGTCCGAGTGAACTCGAATCACCGACCCCCACCATGTCAAGGTGGTGCTCTAACCAACTGAGCTACGGACGCACTGTTTTGCTTTGATGCTTAAGTCGAATGTCTCAAGCGGCGCGTATAATAACGGCGTGCTGAGTTATCTTCAAGCGCTTTTTGAACTATATCCATAGTTTTAGCCGTGTTTGACGAATAAGTAAACAAACTAGCCGTATCGATTGAAAAGCTAATGTCAAAAGTTGAGTGGTTTTACTTTGTTAGCGATGTCTGGGTCGTTAACCATCTTCATAAAGGCCTCCCCTAGCCTGTCACTTTCGGAAATCACTTTTTGCCAATACGGAATTCTTTGCTCCGCAGGCATGTTTTCGAAATCTTTCCGATCAGGAATTTTACCGTAGGGTAATGAGGCTATAAATTCTTCGGAGGGTACCAACATAAGGACCTTGTCATAACTTTCTTTGTGGGGAAGTCTATTTTTTAAGGATTTATCAAACCAACCCGGAATGGGCTTGGGATAAAAATGAGGATAAAACGTCAGTCCTTTAGCTGGCCCAAAGGTAAGGTCAAAATGATAATCAATAATTCCGCCGTCACGATACATTCCTTTTGGTGCACCATTAATATTCTCAACCCCTTCTATGACCACAGGAATCGAACCAGAAGCTAAAAGCGCTTGTGCTAGGTTATCTTTAGCAAGCTCAACTGAGTAAGTTGGCATGGCGTTGGGATCTCCAATTTGCAAATCGCTTGTAGGATGGCTAAACACATAGCGTTCGAAAAATTTCTCTAACCACTTGCGCTTAACCGCGTTAACACCTGCACTGGCTGCTAATCCCGTCATTTGCAGTGGCTTGTTCTCGAATTTAGTTAAACCTTTGCATCGCGCCACAATGAAATGCGCTTTGATAATCGGGTTTTCAATTATCTCTGCAATTCCATCGTCTCCAAGTACATAGCTCAATAGCTCTAAGCTAGATAAGGTAATTTCTCTGGTTGAGGGTTTATCTGAATAGGTAACTTTGGAATAGGCATCCGCTAATCGATTTATCGCCGCCAAAGGATTTTGTTGTGCAAAACAAGAAAAGCGAAAAGCGCCAGCAGACGAACCGATTATATCTAGCGGCTTGTTCCGTCTTGCAAAAAACTCCGAAAAAATCACTCTGTCTATGCCAGCCAGTACAAACCACTTAGGACCACCCGATGCACCGAGCATAAAATCGAATAAATCTGGCTGAATTCCAAATTGTTGTATTTGTTTTATTGCGCTTTTACCAGCGTAAAGATCGAGTGT
Source organism: uncultured Alteromonadaceae bacterium (assembly GCA_947503265.1). GTDB lineage: Bacteria > Pseudomonadota > Gammaproteobacteria > Enterobacterales > Alteromonadaceae > Aliiglaciecola. Next base: position 18,598 of record CANNDC010000033.1, on the reverse strand, counting down.
ATGCAAGTTGGGTTACTTCTCTTTTCGTTGTCTCAATAGAAAAATAAAATCGCACCAAACTATGGAACCAGTATAATCAGAAGACATTTTACTTTAATCCGATTATTGTCGTTGGTGATTTTACAACCACGCATATTAATTATATTAAAATCAATATGTTAGTACAGATATAAATTTTCCTCAACAAGGTTATCCACAGAAACAGTGGATAACCTATTGTGATCGAAAGCCTTGACTTAAACAATAGCTCAAGCAAAATGAAACGGTTGAATAAAAAGGACGAACAATGCCAAAACAGACTCTCGAAGTGCTAGCCAATAAATTTACGATCCACAGTTTGTCGGTAGATGCTGAGATTCCTCCTCAGGTATTTAAGTCACCTTTGTACTTTATTGGCAAAACCAGTGATGAACTGTCTATTGTAGTGCCGGAATCAATCAGTATTTCTTCTGAGGAATCGGACGTGGGTTGGCGAGTATTGGAAGTGTTGGGGCCATTGCAATTATCCATGGTTGGCATAATGGCTCAAATTGGCAATGTGTTAGCTGCTGCTAAAGTGAGTATTTTTATTGTATCAACTTTCGAAACGGACTATTTTTTGGTGAAACAGAAAGATCTTGAAAACGCCACAAATGCACTGGAAAAAGATGGCTATAAAGTCAGATTTTAATGTCTTTGTTTTCTTGCTTGATTGAAGAAGGTCAACTTCCCGAACATAAGCGTCAAATCGACATACTTAGCCCAGTTTCAGGCAGTGTAACAAGGCTGGATGACCTGCCGAGTTTACTGTTTAGACAGCGAATGTTTGGTGAGGGCGCGGCCATTAATGTGTCTGGATATCAGGTTATCTGCCCTTTCGATGGTGAAATTACTGAATTTGAACCCACGGCACACCGAATTCGTTTGAAGCACAAGACGGGTTTACATATACAAATTCAATGCGGAATGAAGTCTGAGAAAATGCGTGGTGATGGGTTTAGACGTAAAGTTATTGAAGGTGACACAGTGAAACAAGGAGATGTACTGCTAGAATTTGATATTAGAAAGATGAAATTGTCGTTAGAGCACACTCAGTTTGTTGTTACTGTACTAAACAGCGAAAAAACCAAAGGCCTTATAGTCAAACCTAGACGCGTATCGTCGGGAGAAGATGTTTTGTTTACTGTGTTGATTTAATACAAAGATTTTTGCCCTATTTTACGCTAACCGTTATATTCCAACCTATTAAAATTATTCGAGGTATTCAAACCAAAATGACAATTCTGTACGGCATTAAAAACTGCGATACCATTAAAAAAGCAAAGAAGTGGTTAGAGCAGGAAAACATTGCATATGAGTTCCATGATTATCGTGTTGATGGATTAGATCCAAAGTGGCTAGGAGATATTGAAAGTGTATTGGGCTGGGAACAATTGCTAAATACTCGCGGAACCACTTACCGAAAGCTGGATGAACAGCAAAAAACAGACATGGACTCGCAAAAAGCCATTGGATTGATGATGGAATACCCAGCGATGATCAAGCGCCCCCTACTTGTTCACCAAGGCAAGCATTACTCGGGTTTTAAAGCCGATATTTATGCAGAGATTTTCAATGCTTGATTTGAATAAAGAGCTAGATGTCATCCAACTTACTAAAGAATTAATTAATCGCCGTTCTGTCACTCCTGAAGACGCTGACTGCCAGAAGCTAATGGCAGATATCCTCGCCCCTTTAGGCTTCGAAATTGAAACTCTGGTTTTCGAAGACACCACTAACCTTTGGGCGAGAAAAGGCAAATCTGGTCCCGTATTTTGCTTTGCAGGCCATACCGACGTGGTGCCATCGGGGCCAGAATCAAACTGGAAGACGCCACCTTTTGAAGCAACTGAGGTAGGCGATTATTTGCACGGGCGTGGTGCCGCTGACATGAAAGGCAGTCTTGCAGCTATGCTCACTGCAACTCAACAATTTGTTTTGGACAATCCCGATCATCAAGGTTCTATCGCGTTTTTAATTACCAGTGATGAAGAAGGCCCTTTCATCAATGGAACAACACGTGTCATTGATACGCTGGAAGCGAGAAACGAAAAAATTGATTGGTGTTTAGTAGGTGAACCATCTAGTACAGATTTGCTGGGTGATATAGTCAAGAATGGCCGTCGAGGTTCACTCACGGGCGATTTAGTGGTCAATGGTATTCAGGGACATGTGGCTTACCCCCATTTAGCCCGTAATCCAATTCATCAAGCTAGCCCAGCTCTTGCTGAATTAGCACAAACACATTGGGATGATGGAAATGCATCCTTTCCACCCACCAGTTTCCAAATTTCCAATATCAATGGTGGAACAGGTGCAGGAAACGTGATCCCTGGTCACGTGAATATATGTTTTAACTTTCGCTTTTCTACCGAGGTAACAGACAAACAACTTATTGAGCGTGTCTACGAAATTCTCGATAGACATAATCTAGACTACAAGATTGATTGGACCTTCAATGGTCAACCTTTTTTGACTGACAGCGGCAAGCTAGTTGAAGCAACTCAACAGGCAATTAAACACTGCACAGGACGAGAAACTGAACTTTCTACTGCAGGTGGTACCTCTGATGGACGCTTTATCGCGCCAACCGGTGCTCAAGTGATCGAGTTAGGTCCTGTAAATGCTACCATTCATAAAATTGACGAATGTGTGAAAATGCCTGATCTTGAACTTCTGTCTGATGTCTACAAAGACATTTTGGTTCGGTTGTTAGCGTGATTACTTCAGCAAACTGTCTAGGCATTGATGACAGCCATATTGTTCCTGTAGACGAAAAAGTGGGTTTGGCGCAAGAAACTAAAGATAGTTTTTGCGCCATGCAACAGGCTGCTTTCCAAGATGGAATTGATATTCAGATCGTCAGTGGTTACCGCAGTTTCGACAGACAATTGGCGATTTGGCAAGCAAAATGGGAGGGAGAACGTCCATTGTACTCCCTAGATAATCAACCCCTAGACTATGCCATTCTGAGCGAGTTAGAACGATTGCATAGCATATTGATCTGGTCTGCATTACCCGGAGCAAGTCGACATCACTGGGGAACGGATTTAGACGTTTATGATAAAAAGTCTGTTGAATCTAGTGGTGAAAAATTTCAATTAATCACACCCGAATACGAAGAAAATGGTGTATGTTTTGAACTCAATTGCTGGTTGTCTGAAAATGCAAACCGCTTTGGATTTACTCGACCCTATGCACATTATTCGGGGGGGGTTGCACCTGAGCCTTGGCATCTGAGTTATCAACCCATTGCCGAACAAGTGGTTCAAAATCTGAGTTTAGATGCACTTGCGGTTCAACTGCAAAAATCCGATATCGGTGGCAAAGAGCTCATATTGAATTTATTGGAATCCTTATTCGTTAGGTATACTCTAAATCAAGGAAAGAATTAATCATCTTTCTCAAAGCAGTTGTTGTTGTGGAAGTCGAAATTAACTTCATCATGAAATTAACTTCATCATGTTGAGCATTTAAGGCTGAAAAATAAGTGAATACTTGGTTAATCATTCTAATTGTAGTGGTTTTGGGATTTATCTTCGGCAATATTCTGTTGCTGAAGCACAGTGCTAATTTTAAATTTGAGAAGCTAAAAGATAAGAATCCAGAAGATAAAAATAAAACCAAAGAAGACCCTTAGCAATTGAATATTACCCTGTTAGCGAACAGAGATTTAGCGAGCATAGTCGCTATCAATTATCTGCTTCAACAAGCTGAACAACACAGCTACTGTGTTTTTTTATCTGCCAAAGTAGGTGGTAACCAAGACAAACCTGAGGCCTTAGCTAAGCTTTCTTTTTTCGAACAAGATTTGTTCAATGACATTTTATTTCCCGCACTTTCATTGTCCTCTTCTCACAATCGCCGATTTAAAAGTTTTGATGATCTAGAAGACATGAGCATTGCGGTGAAGGAAATGGCCAATATTAACACTGAACAGGGATGGCAAGATATTGCATCAACAAAACCTGACCTAATTGTTTCAATCAGATTTGGGCAGATTCTTAAAAGTGATGTAATCAAGTTACCTAAGTACGGTGTATTGAATTTGCATTCTGGAAGATTGCCCGATTATCGAGGGGTTATGGCAACGTTTTGGGCTATGTTAGACAATCAGCAAGACCTAGCAACGACTCTGCATTTTATACAAGATGCTCAAATTGACGCTGGCGATATCATTTCCATCAATTCCCAGCCGACGGACTACTCGAAATCGTATTTATGGAATGTCTTATCACTATATCGAAAAGGCGTTAAATCCATTGCCCGCGCCATCGAAACGTTGCAACTAGATGGAAAATTAGAACAACAACAAGTCGATATAGCATTGGGAAACTATTTTAGTTTCCCTAATGAAACGCACTTGCGGCAGTTTGCTGAACAAGGTAATCAGCTAATTGATGTAAATGAAATAAAGGAATTTGCTTGGCTGTTCATGCGCGATGACCAACCATTAAATCAGGCGCGATGAACAACCATTAAATTGAGTCAATTGCACAACAGAATACTAATCAAATTTCGCATAAATCATTTCTGTCGTGTTAAATTTGCCAGCTAATCCATCCAGATACAAAGACTTTATCTGCTCCAATCCATTTACTTCATGAGTCGAAACGAGATCTGCTATTTGCTGTGAAAAATGTTGCCATGCGACAGCATATTTCTGCAAAAATGTTTTTGGTCCCCAATCTGAATAGCGTTTTTTCACCTGACTGGGTGCAAAAAATAATTCTCCGCCAAGATCACCGGCCATTTTATTTTCCTGCGCCTTTACATCGGTGGCGCCAATAAAAATCATCTTTTCCAGATTGTCCGCAAAATGAGACTTGACGTCCATCAGTAGTTTTTTGTTTCCGGAAAAATCCAAGAGGCAGGATTTTTTGTTGTTATCTAGCTGAGCAAAATCATCGTAGCTAAGCACTAGATCATAACACCCGGTTTGCTTAGTAAACTCGACATTTGAATGGGAAGTCAGTCCAACAACCTGATAGTTTTGTTTGCGCTGTGCTTCATGAGTTTTGAGTAAAAATGCGGCGCCATAGGCGGTTTTACTAGAAGCACTGGTCAGAATGACGGTTTCTACTTCATCGGAAATTTGCTCACCAACAAAATCATCTAATACAAAAGACGTCATGAACAGCGGTCGATAGTTTAGCTGCCATACTTCTTTGTCTGACTGATAGCCAGGATCGGTTGCACACCTGACATACTGGTCATAGATCGGTGAAATACTTTTTCGTCCTTCGTCAACATCGTAAAAGCCTTGATCATTGACCTGACCAGCGGTAACGACGATATGGGTGGCCATAGGCAAATAACCATAAACTTTTTCACCCACTTTGATATCACTATGGTTGGAGTATTCAACCGTGGCAAATCCCCAAAGAGGCACAATCCCATAACCCTCCTCTCCCGCGAAGAACCCCCAATATCCCATAGTGTCGCCGAACAAAGCATAGGTAATATTATTAGCAGAAAAACCAAATGACTCGACTTTCAGCACAATCTGATTCTCCCTGAGTGAATCAGTTTCAACTTCTAGCTGGCGAGTTTTAAGTTGACTAAGGTCAGACTTATTAATTTGTATTTGAGTAATTGATTGGCAAGCCATGAGTAACCATCCTAAAGTAACGGAATACGATAAGAACTATCATAGTGGCTTTAGTCGCCCAGAATTATCATAGTTTTGAATATCAGCAGATAATAAGGACCTATTCCATGGCCAAGTTAGACTTCATTTTGTTTGGTGCCACCAGCTTTGTTGGGCAAATACTGGCTCGCTACATGATTGAATCCAAGGATCTTGGTGATATTTCTTGGGCGATGGCAGGTCGTTCCAGAGACAAACTAGAGACGTTAAAAGCGTCTTTAGGCAGCGATGCGGAAAATATTGAGCTGATCATCGCTGATGCCCAAGATGAAGCCCAGTTATCAGACATGTGCAGTATGACTAAAGTCGTCATTTCAACTGTTGGTCCTTATGCCCTTTACGGCGAGGCCTTAGTCAAAGCCTGTGTTAACGCTGGTATCGACTATTGCGATCTGACTGGCGAGCCCCAATGGATTGCAAAAATGCTTGATCGTTATGAAGAAGCAGCAAAAGCCAGCGGATCAAGGATAGTTCATTCGTGTGGCTTCGACTCTATTCCCTCTGATCTCGGTGTTTATTTTTTACAACGTCAAGGCCAACTTGAATTTGAATGCAATTGCTCTCAAGTGCTGATGCGAGTCAAGAAAATGAAAGGCGCGGCTAGCGGAGGCACAGTCGCAAGTATGATGAACCTGCTCAAAGAAGCAACCTTTGACAGCGAATTGCGGAAATCGCTATTGGATCCCTACTCAATTTGCCCTTCGAACCACGGATTTACTCAAGTGCAGAGTAATTTGATGACGCCTAAATATGAGGAAGAAATCGGTCAGTGGGTTGCTCCCTTTATTATGGCCGCCATTAATATTCGCATTGTTCATCGTTCCAATGCGTTACAACAGAAAGCATACGGCGATGATTTTATCTACGATGAAGCTATGATGATGGGAAAAGGTGCCAAAGGCGGAGTCTATGCCAGTGCACTTTCTGCTGGATTAGGATCGTTTATGTTAGCTGCGATTGTTCCCCCTTCTCGTTGGCTGTTAGAAAACTATGTGCTACCCAAACCAGGAGAGGGCCCTAGCTTGAAACAACAAGAAGAAGGCTATTTTGATTTGCGTTTTTACGGTAAAACTCAGCAAGGCGATAAGCTTCAAGTCAGGGTAACAGGTGATCGCGACCCAGGTTATGGCTCGACAGCAAAAATGCTTGCTCAATCCGCTATCTGCCTAGCAAAGGATGTATCCAAAGAAGAAGTAGCAGGTGGATTTTGGACGCCTGCTTCTGCAATGGGTGATCCCTTAATTGATAGACTAGAGAAATATGCAGGATTGGCTTTTCGAGTCCAACAAGAATAACTAACCTCAGATTAGAATGGCACAGCTCGGAAATATAATAGCTTGGAGATACCACAGCTTGGAGATATCACGGATCGGAGATATCATAGCTCGGAGAAATCACCTCAGAAACATCACAGCTTGGCAATGGCATAACCCTTAAATTAAAACAATCACGTAGCAATGCTATTAGCAATTCGAGGTTTACCGTTACCACTGGTCCAAATCAGCGAACGAGCGTCTGATTTCAGGAACAAACCACTGCTCAAAGGCCTTAATTTTCTGCCATCCAAAATGCTGTTCTGGAGCAACTAAATACAAGCTATATGGGCTAGGCGCACTGAAGTTAAGCAGTCTGATTAAACGACCATTGCGCAAATGATCAGCCACTAAGCTTTTCACTACCGTTGTAAACCCTCGTCCTAACACGGCGTTTTCGATTAACGTCACTGAGTTGTCTGAGCGAATTAAGGGCGTCAACTTGCCCTGCTCAATACCAAAATCCTCGCAAGCTTGCTTAAAAATGGGAATGGCTTTTTCACTGGTGTCTTCTAGCCAGGGTAAGGAAAAAACAGCACTCGGATCGCTAGGATCGTTATCTTTGAATAAGTCAGGACTCGCTATAAACACCAATTCATCATTGGCCAGTTTCTTTTCCATTAAGCCTTTGTAGCCTCCCCCACCCATTCTGATAGCCAAATCAATATCACCCTTGGAAAAATCTGTTACTTCATTGGACGGTGCAATCTGCACCATTATCTCGGGGTGCGCTTTTTGAAAGTCGGCTAACCTAGGGAGTAACCAAAGTGAGGTAAACGAATTTATTGCTGACACTCGCAAGATAGTTGGGTTCGGGTCGCCAGAGATGGCTTTTACCCCTGCGAATAGGCTTTCAAAACCTTCAACTATAAAAGGGAGGAGTTTTTCTCCGCTGGCAGTAAGACGAGTCTGTTTGTTACTGCGTTCAAACAGCACGGTATCTAAATGCTGCTCTAGTAGTTTGATTTGTTGACTCACTGCAGCCTGAGTCACGTTCAATTGTTTGGCGGCCAATTTAAAGCTTTTTAGTTGTCCGGCTACCATAAAAAATTGTAGTGACTTTAACGGTGGAAGGTACGGCCTCATCTAATTTAATCCAACCCAGCTTAATTCAGTTAAGTTTTTCTTAACTATAGTTCAATTTTTATCATTTGTTAATTAAAACTATCAGACTAAAATTTAAATCTCAGTCAACGTAAAAACAAGAGAAAAGTCATGAACAACATCATTAAAACTTTGATATTACTTAATATAATACTAACTTCATCTGCTAACGCAGCTCTTCAACCAGTAGAAACCATGTATTCTGAAAAGGGTTACCCCTACAAGTTACTGATTGAACGAGCCGATTCAGTTAACATAATCTACACTGAAAACAAGGAAAATCAAATTCAGTGTTCAGTAAAATTGGAATTCAATCAAAAACAATGGGATTCATCCACAGTTTCAGTCAGCAAATCTAAGTTTGATGACGCGCCTTTGGCAAGCTGTTTAGCAAGAGACAATGCTAAGGAATGGTTGGCTCATATCTTTAATTAAGAAAGATCAGGGTTTCGATTTGTTACTTAGTTTGTATCAGCATTTACAGAAAGCCACCAAGCATATGGAGCTCGGTGGCTTTTAAATATAAATATCGAGATGTTTTCGGCCGTGTTCATCAATCTCAATTCCATCTTGCTCCTGCTCTAAAGCAGAATCTTCGTGGCCTTTATCACTCTTTTCCTGGGGTGGTTTTTCTTGATACTTTTCGCGTGCTTCACGCTCTTCAGCATTAAGTTGTTTCTCTTCATCATTTAATGCTCTGAGCTGTGCGTCTTTTTCCACTTTTTTAACTTTCAGTTGGTCTTTTTCAACAGGCACTTTACCCTCTCTGGGTAACACAGAAAAAATCAAATCATTAGTCATAATTGCGTTAACCTCCCAAAAGAATTATTTAACCTTATATCGACCTATGTCCGACGGATCTTAAGTTATTAGTCCTATAGTTATTAAAGCTTTAATTAAAGGCTTCCACCTTGGATATAGACAAAATAAGAGCTGCTTTGTTCATATTTTGCACGAAATATCCTAAGATCGCGATATTTAGACGTTTTGATTGTAACTAATATCCTCAAAATACCCCGCAAAGCCAATTTCCACTTGCATTCACAGAATCAATTGGATAATGTTTGCGCCTCAATAAATAGCGCTTTGCTGAACACAGCAATTGATGACTCAAGAGAACATTAAATTGAATTCAAAAATCACATTTAACGCGAACCATCATCATTTAGCATAACCTTTCAGGTTCGTGCTGGAAGGGTTTTATCTTCTTCCAGTGGCGCAGAGAAATTCTAAACCCCCGGAAGGAAACTTTCGGGGGTTTTTCATTGTATTAACTCGCAAAAATAGCAACATTGAATACTAAGGCGAAACAAATGAGTGACAGTAAGAGATTACGCATTGCAGTACAGAAAAAAGGCAGATTAAGCGACGATAGTATTTCGCTTTTAAAAGCCATTGGAATCAAGTTACAAATTAGAGATCGCCTTCTCATTGCTCATTCTACCAACCAACCTATCGATCTACTGTTGGTTCGCGATGATGATATTCCGGGATTAGTTATGGATGGGGTCGTTGATTTAGGTTTTATCGGTGAAAACGAACTTGAAGAGAAAATGCTTGAGCGCGAAGCGAGCAACAAACCACATGAGTTTGAAACCTTAAGACGCCTTGATTATGGTGGTTGCCAACTGTCAATTGCGGTGCCCAATGAATTCGATTACCAAGGTATCGAATCTTTAAATGGCTTAAAAGTCGCCACAACTTATCCTTTTTTGTTAGAGCGTTTCTTCAAGGAAAAGAATATTGATGCCAGTGCGGTGATGTTGACTGGTTCGGTAGAAGTCGCCCCTCGAGCCGGCGTTGCAGATGCTATATGTGACCTTGTTTCTACCGGAGCAACGTTAGAAGCTAATGGCTTAAAAGAAGAAGAAGTTATCTTCCGTTCTAAAGCGGTGTTTATCCAACGCGCCGGTGAACTTCCCGTTGACAAACAAGCGTTAATCAACAAATTTCTGCCGCGAATAGACGGGGTGATGCAGGCTAAAGAGAGTAAATATATCATGTTGCATGCTCCTAAGGCCTATTTGGAGCAAGTGAAGAGCCTTTTGCCCGGTTCCGAAACGCCAACCGTATTGCCATTGGCAGGAAGCGAGCAAGGCAAGAACGAAATCGTAGCTGTGCATGTGGTTAGTTCAGAAACCTTATTTTGGGAAACCATGGAGAAACTCAAGGCGTTGGGCTGTAGTTCTATTTTAGTCATGCCAATTGAAAAAATGATGGGCTAAACCATGTCAGCAAATATTCAAGATTGGCAGTCATTAGAACAAGCAAAACGCGCTGAGCTATTAAGTCGTCCTGCAATGGCGGACAATAAAAAGCTAGGTGCCATTGTTGCCGATATTTTAGATCAGGTGAAACATACTGGTGACCAAGCTGTTATCGACCTAACTGAAAAGTTTGATGGGTTTCGCCTGACGGATATCAGATTGGCAACAAAAGCGCTGGAAGATGCAGAGCATGAAATGCCGAGCAAAGTAAAAAATGCCATCGATATGGCATTTGCGAATATCAGTAAGTTTCACCAAGCACAATTTCCGAAAGACATCAAAATCGAAACCCAACCGGGTGTGATATGCGAGCTTAAAAATACGCCGATTGATGCCGTAGGATTGTATATTCCGGGAGGTTCCGCTCCCTTACCGTCGACGGTATTGATGCTAGGCGCAACCGCCCAAGTTGCGGGTTGTAAAAGGAAAGTACTCTGCACGCCACCTAATTCGAAAGGAAAAATTGCCGCTGAAATCCGATATGCAGCAACATTGTGTGGTATCGATGAAGTCTACTTAGTTGGTGGGGCCCAGGCCATTGCCGCTATGGCGTTTGGCACTCAATCTATTGCTAAAGTTGATAAAATATTTGGTCCTGGTAATAGTTTTGTTACTGAAGCGAAGCAACAAGTCAGTACGCGAGCAGATGGTGCCGCAATCGACATGCCAGCAGGTCCTTCTGAAGTACTGGTGATTGCCGATGAACAGGCTAACCCGGCTTTTGTGGCAGCAGACTTGTTGTCTCAAGCCGAGCACGGACCTGACTCTCAAGCAATATTGGTGTGTGATAGCCAAACTGTGATTGAACAAACTCAGTATCAAGTTGCGTTGCAGTTACAAGCATTGAGTCGTCATGAAATTGCTGAACAAGCTATGAGCCACAGCAGGTACATTAAAACAAATGGTATTGAACAATCCATTGAGGTCAGTAATCAATACGCTCCCGAGCATTTAATTGTGCAGGTTGAGAACGCCAGAGACTGCTTGGATCAGCTTAAATATGCAGGTTCAATCTTCGTTGGTCCTTGGTCTCCTGAATCTGCTGGAGATTATGCCAGCGGCACCAATCACGTTTTACCTACCTACGGCTATGCACGCAATTATTCAAGCTTAGGACTTGCAGACTTTATGCGCCGATTTACCGTGCAAGAATTAAGTTATCAAGGTCTACAAAATATTGGTCCTGCCATTATGGATTTAGCAGATGCAGAAGGGCTAGATGCCCATCAACGCGCAGTCGCTTTGCGTTTAAGTGAAGCCAATGGTTTGGAGAAAGACAATGATTAACGCTCTTTTAGACAAACTATTAGCAGAAAACCTCAAACAGCTTAAACCCTACGAATCTGCGCGCAGACTTTTTGCCGCTGGCGAAAGCGGTCAACAGCAAATTTGGTTAAATGCCAACGAATCGCCTTTTTCCAATGAATATTCTGTCGATGACAGTCGTTTTAATCGATATCCGGATTGCCAACCAGAAACGGTGATTAAAAGCTATGCCTGTTATTCTGGGCTTGCTGCTGCAAACACCCTTGTCACTCGCGGAGCTGATGAGGGAATCGAGCTGCTTATTCGAGCGTTTTGCACACCGGGAAACGACAAAATATTAATCTGCCCGCCTACGTATGGCATGTATGCGATTAGTGCAGAAACCTATAATGTTGGGATTGAAATAGCGCCGCTAAATAAGGATTTCAGCCTAGATTTACCGGCTATTTTTGAATACCGAAACAAGGTTAATTTGGTGTTTATCTGCTCTCCCAATAATCCCACAGGGACAAGCATTTCAGAATCTGATTTGAGTGCAGTGATAGCCCATTTTGCGGATTCGGCGCTGGTTGTAGTAGACGAGGCCTATATTGAGTTTGATTGGCAAAGTAGCTGGGCTGCTAAGCTCAAAGATTATCCAAACCTTGTGATACTGCGCACGCTCTCCAAAGCATTCGCATTGGCTGGCCTGCGTTGCGGCTTTACTTTGGCTGATAGTGAAATTATTCAAACCCTATTAAAGGTGATCGCTCCCTACCCCATTCCTGAGCCTGTGGCGCAAATCGCTTCTCAAGCACTTACGAAGGATGGTGTAGCGACCATGCAACAGCAAGTCGAGTTTCTACGCGAACAAAAATTGGCCATGAAAGAACAACTGGTTGCGATTGGTGATATCACTCTTGTGGGAGACGATAAAGCCAATTTCATTTTGTTTCGAACAAAAGCTAAGACAGCGCTGATGCAATATTTAGTTGAAAATAACGTATTGATTCGCGACCAGTCCAAGCAGCTCAACCTTGAAAATTGCTTGCGGATAACTCTGGGTGATCGGGCTGAGAACGCCAAGCTAATCGACTTAATCAGTCATTTTTTTGAACAACCTATACAGAACAAACAGGAATCAGCAGTATGAGTGCTCAACCCATTCTATTTATTGACAGAGACGGCACTTTGGTAGAAGAACCGCCGATTGATAAACAGCTTGATAGTCTGGAGAAACTGGTTTTCGAGCCAAATGTTGTACCCGTACTACTTAATCTGCAACAAGCTGGTTTTCGATTGGTTATGGTCTCAAATCAAGATGGTTTAGGCACAGACGCCTTCCCCCAAGCTGATTTCGACTTACCCCACGATAAAATGATGACAATATTCAGTTCACAAGGAGTGGTTTTTGATGACGTGCTTATTTGTCCTCACTTCGATCACGAAAACTGCAGTTGTCGCAAACCCAACCTTGGCTTAGTGAAAGACTATTTACAAAAAGGCAGAGTTGATTTTGCCCGTTCTTTTGTCATCGGAGACAGAGAAACCGATATTCAATTAGCTGAAAACATGGGTATCAAGGGGATAAAATATGATCGCGCTGAAAACAATTGGGGTGCCATCGCCAAGCAGTTATTAAATGCTTCACGCACGGCAAGCGTAGTGCGAAAAACCTCTGAAACAGATATCAATGTATTTGTTGATTTGGATTCAACAGCCAAATCCGACATACAAACGGGTATTGGTTTTTTCGATCACATGCTAGACCAGATTGCGACCCACGGCGGTTTCGAATTGCGCTTATCCGTTGATGGTGACTTGCACATAGATGATCACCACAGCGTCGAAGACACAGCTTTGGCCTTGGGAGACGCAATAAAACAAGCCCTTGGTAATAAGCGAGGTATTGGCCGATTTGGCTTTGCTTTGCCGATGGACGAGTGCCGTGCTGAATGTATTTTAGACATTTCCAATCGCCCGCATCTTAAGTTTGAAGCAGAATTCAGCCGGGAAAGTGTAGGTGAAATGGCAACCGAAATGGTACCTCACTTCTTTTACTCCATTGCACAATCAATGGGATTGTCTTTACACCTATCTACTACTGAGGGCAATGCCCATCATCAAGTCGAAAGTTTGTTTAAGGTGTTTGGTAGAGCCCTTCGTCAGGCGATTACTAAACAAGGTGATGATTTACCTAGCAGCAAAGGAGCTTTGTGATCCATGATTGGAGCAGCAGCAAAAAAACAGCACATAGTGGTTATCAATACCGGTTGTGCCAATATTTCTTCTGTTAAGTTTGCTTTAGAACGGCTTGGTGTAAATGTGACCGTTTCCGACGACCTAGCCATCATCGCAAAAGCAGACAAGGTGTTTTTGCCGGGTGTAGGCAGTGCCAACGCGGCTATGAGTAGCATCGCTCAAAAACAGTTATCGCCATGTATTCAATCTCTTACTCAACCAGTATTAGGGGTATGTTTGGGGATGCAACTCATGGTGTCAGAGTCTGAAGAAAGAGTGCATCAAGGACAAAATAATAACATCGCTGAAAACACACCTTGTTTGAATTTAATTCCGGGCAAAGTTAAACGGATGCAAGTGGGTGATTTGAGATTGCCGCACATGGGTTGGAACACCATTACTACAGAGGATAATTCCACTCTGTTTAAAGGCATTCCTAACGGTACTTATTTTTACTTTGTACACAGTTTTGCTGTCGATGTTTATGAGCATACCCTTGCCAGTTGTGAATATGGAAACCCGTTTTCTGCCTCCTTACATAAAGACAATTTCTTTGGTGTACAATTTCACCCAGAGCGTTCCGGTTCAGCTGGAGCAGCCTTACTAGAGAACTTCATTAGCTTATGATAATTCCTGCAATTGATTTGATCGATGGTTCAGTGGTTCGCCTATATCAAGGCGATTATGAACAAAAAACCCAATACGAATTTGACCCTGTTGAAGTGGTTCATGATTACGCTGATCAGGGTGCAAAGTGGTTACATATTGTTGATTTGACCGGAGCAAAAGATACCAATAAACGTCAATTAACACTGATTAAAAAAATGGTCGATACACAACGCATGCAATTTCAGGCAGGCGGCGGTATCCGTAGCGAAAAAGATGTCGCGCAATTACTGCAAATCGGTGTAAAACGCATTGTCATCGGCTCTCTGGCAGTAAAGCAACCCGAAGTGGTGAAAGATTGGGTAAAACAATATGGACCTGAATCCATTGTTCTGGCGCTGGATGTCAATATTGATGAAAATGGCAACAAATTAATCGCTACCCATGGTTGGCAACAAAGTTCAGGTGTTGCTCTAGAAGGCTTGTTAGAAGACTTCTTGTCCGTCGGCGCAAAACATGTGCTTTGTACGGATATCAGCCGAGATGGCACGCTACAAGGCTCCAATCATCAGTTGTATTTGGAAATGGCAAAGCAGTTTCCAACTGTCGATTGGCAGGCTTCTGGTGGTATAGGTAAATTGCAAGACATTGAAGTACTCAAGCCCACGGGTGTATCTGGTGTGATTCTGGGAAGAGCCCTGTTAGAAGGCAAATTCACTTTAAAGGAGGCGATTCAATGCTGGCAAGACGCATAATCCCCTGCTTAGATGTTCGAGATGGTAAAGTAGTCAAAGGGGTCAAGTTTCGTAACCATGAAATCATTGGCGATATCGTTCCTTTGGCCGAACAGTATGCCAAGCAGGGTGCTGACGAATTAGTATTTTATGATATTACTGCTTCCAGCGACCAACGTGTAGTGGACAAAAGCTGGGTCAGTCGCATTGCTCAAGTCATTGATATTCCATTTTGTGTTGCTGGTGGTATCAAATCGGTTGAAGATGCAGGCAGAATACTAGAAATGGGGGCCGACAAAATATCGGTGAATTCCCCTGCACTGGCTAACCCTGACTTGATTACCGATTTGCATGATACTTTTGGTCAACAATGTGTGGTGATTGGCATTGATAGTTTTTTCAATGAACAAACCAATACCTATCAGGTGCATCAATTTACCGGTGATGAAAGCCGCACTAAAGTAACGGGTTGGCAAACCAAAGATTGGGTTGAGGAAGTACAAAAACGCGGTGCAGGTGAAATCGTTTTAAATTGTATGAACCAAGACGGCGTAAGAAAAGGTTATGATATTGATCAACTTGCAACCATCCGTGAAGCCTGTGATGTGCCTTTGATTGCCTCTGGAGGCGCGGGTGAAACGCATCACTTCTACGATGTGTTTAAACAAGCAGACGTTGACGGTGCTCTGGCCGCGTCAGTATTTCACAAGGGAATCATCCCTATTCCAGAGTTAAAAGATTTTTTACGCGCTCAAGGCGTGTGTATTAGAGACTAAAACTGACATGATAATTACTCAAAACAACTTAACTGAACTCAGTTGGGATAAAATGCAAGGGCTTCTACCCTGCATCGTACAAAATGCCAAGAGTGGTAAAGTATTGATGCAAGGTTACATGGATCGATCCGCGCTCGAAAAGACCTTGGATACTCAACAAGTCACTTTTTTTAGTCGTTCTAAACAACGTTTGTGGACCAAGGGCGAAACATCCGGTAATACCCTCGACTTGGTTGAACTTAGCGCAGATTGTGACTTTGATTCAATTCTAGCATTGGTGAATCCAAATGGCCCAACGTGCCATACTGGGGCAGAGTCTTGTTGGTTTAATAGTACAGGTCCGGAAATTTCATTTATTGCCGAGCTAGAGCAACTTCTCAGCGACCGTAAAGGTGCAGATCCAGAATCCAGTTACACAGCTCGTCTTTATAATAAAGGCATCAAACGTATCGCCCAAAAAGTCGGTGAAGAAGGCGTTGAAACTGCACTAGCCGCAACAGTTAGAGACTTAGATGAGTTGAAAAATGAATCCGCTGACTTGTTATATCATTTGATTGTATTGCTGCAAGCAAGTGATTTAGAACTCAGCGATGTCATTGCGGTATTAAAGCAACGCCACAGCAAGGCTTAAGACTAAATTAGCAACGTGAACGAAGAGAACAATATACAGAAAACTAGATAGTTCCCTATGGTCTGTTGTTCTCTACTCTAAGTTCTTTCAGCATGTAGTGCGATATTAGTACAATGAAGCATCAATGTGGTGCCGTTATTCTATGTGAGTGCAAGACCAGTAGAAATAAGGCGCAGACCTTGTCCGACGGATTAGTATAAGGATTATCCATTGAAAACAATCGGTTTAATTGGTGGAATGAGTTGGGAGTCGACTGTGACTTACTATCAAACCATCAATAGAGAGATGAATAATCGGTTGGGTAATTTGCATTCTGCAAAAATAATACTCCATAGCCTCGACTTTGATGAAATAGCGAAACAACAATCTTCAGGAGATTGGATGGCGATGGCGAATACACTGCTCACTGCTGCAAAAAAATTGCAACACGCTGGCGCAGACTGTGTTTTGATCTGTACTAATACCATGCATAAAGTTGCTGATAATGTTGCAAATGGTATCGAAATACCACTCATCCATATCGCTGACTGCACTGCAAAACAACTTCAATTGGCGGGAACCAGCAAAGTCGGGTTACTTGGCACCAAGTTCACAATGCAGCAAGAATTCTATAAAGGGAGATTGACGAAACGACACCATATTAACGTCGTAACCCCGAATGAGGTGCAAATGGAAGAAGTGCACAGAATCATTTACCAAGAGCTCTGTAAGGGTGAGATATCTGAGACTTCCAAACAGCGTTATTTAACAGTAATTGACGAGCTTCAACAACAGGGAGCACAAGGAGTTATCCTTGGCTGTACGGAAATTGGCTTGCTTATCAAGCAGAAAGACGTTGATATTCCGCTGTATGATACTGCTTCAATTCACGGTTTAGCAGCGGTAGATTTTGCTCTTTCAGACAAGAGTGTATTGAGCTAGAAAGAAACCGTTTGTCAATTTTTAGTGTATAACCCACTACAATACTAAATTCGGGTGCTTCCCTTGCCCGAACAGAGGAATCTAACAAATATTTATGGACCTAATCGTTTTCGATCTAGATGGCACCCTGTTGAATAGCGCATCTGAAATATCGCCTTTTACCAAGGAAACCTTATTAAGGTTGGCAGACAAAAATATTGCTTACACAGTTGCGACCGGACGCACCATGCTGTCGGCTCAAAATATTATTCATGGCCATGGTTTTAATCTTCCTCATATATACAACAATGGTGTCATTGTATGGGATCCCCAACAGCAAAAATTGAAGATTGAAAACAAGCTGAGTAATCAAGAAGCATCTTTTATCGTTGATGTCTCCCACAAACATAGCATTACCCCTTTCGTTAACACTGTCGACAACGCAAATCATCATTCGGTTTACCATAGTGAAGTGAGACATGAAATCGAACATAGTCTGATTGAAAATTATTTTTCGCGAACTGAAGCCAGTTTGTTACCCATCTCTAGCTTGCCAATTGACTGTCAAATTACGAACATCAGTATGATTGCTAAATGCGATGTTATAGATGCTGTGCAGCACAAAATTAACCAACATAGCAATCTCATTTCATACTCTGGCATAGCATTAGAAGGAAATGAATTTAAATGGATCGACATACACCACCGCTTAGCCAATAAAGGGGATGCAGTAACACTGTTGAAGAATGAATTAGCGGCTAAAAATGTGATTTGTTTTGGCGACAGTGACAATGATTTAAGTATGTTTAGCCATGCTGATGAATGCTATGCACCTGAAAACGCCAAAACTCAGATCAAAGCCATAGCAACTTCAGTCATTGGACATCATCACAAAGACGGTATTGCGCACTTTTTAAGAGAACGATTCTCACTTTGACTTTGAAACCGCAATACTAACTGGTGATGAATTCAATTCGGCTGTTAGCCTGAGCATGGTAGGTCTGAACAGGTTTGCGGGGCATCTGGGGAGGAAATCAATTAGTTGATTGCGATGGCGTCCACCCACAGGGATGTGGGTGCCGAGCCTACAAGGATGATGAGATGGACACCTCA
>CANNDC010000032.1 GCA_947503265.1 uncultured Alteromonadaceae bacterium | reverse complement strand
AAACTCGCTGGCTGGAGCTCGTTCCTCGCCATTATAGCCAACAAGTTTGCGCCGTTTATTAGGGGCGTTATGTGTAATCGGAAATTTGAACATTTATGGCATTGAGTGAATTTGAAATTAAACGATGTGAACGTGAGCTTGAAAAGTTTTTATTAGCTAAGCGTCCACCTGCTCATATCAGAAAAAATTTAGATTATGGCTATCGCATCGAAAATCAGAGTTTCATTCTGTTTGAATTAAGACCGGAATGGCGAAACCCTGATAACATTTTAGAGTTACCTTTCGCTAAATCAACGTATGTAAAAACAACGAGCAGTTGGAAGATATTTTGGCAGCGGCAAGATTTGAAATGGCACAGCTATGAACCGGTCCCATATGTTGATAAGTTTGAAGACTTTTTATTCGTTGTTAGTGAGGATGCATGTGCTTGTTTCTTTGGGTAATTACACATAACAAACCAATCAACCGGACAACTACTCGCTGGCTTGGGTCGCTTCGCTTCCAGTATAGCCAGCAAGTATTTGCCGTTTATTAGGGGCGTTAGGCGCACTTTAAACATCGAAGTTACATTTAACCCAAATAGTTTTATACTAATATCAGTTATGTATCGCTAGGTAGTAACAATGAAGATAGATGAATTGAGTGAAAGCGAAAAATTAATTTTAGCCCAACAATTGTGGGATTCTGTGGCAAACGATCAGAATGCAGTTGAGCTAACGGCTGCGCAAAAAACGGAGTTAAATAATAGGCTTTCGCAGTTTGAATCAGATCAAAATACTGGTTTGGATTGGAATACTGTTAAATCTCGAATACTAGATTCTTAATGACTTACGAAGTAAGGATACGTCCAGAAGCCGAGGAAGATCTAAAGGAAGCCTATTCGTATTTTGAGCAGTGCAGAATTGGTTTAGGCGCTGACTTTATGCTTTGTATTGAAGATTCATTGTCAAAAATTTCAAGGAATCCTGAGCAATACCCTCTTGTTTACAATGTTTTGCATCGCACTTTGGTTAGACGCTTTCCATATGGAATCTTCTATAAAATTCACGGAGATATTGTTGTTGTATTTGCAATCATGCACTGCGCAAGAGAGCCTAAAAAATGGAGATCGCGCGCCTAACAATCCAATCAACCGGACGCAAACTCGCTGGCTGGGGTTCGTTCCTCACCATTTTAGCCAACAAGTTCGCGCCGTTTATTAGGGGCGTTATACGCAAGGAGAGGTATGCCTAAGCAAAAAGTAAAAGTAGGAGATGTTTTTTGGGTGCCACTAGAAGACACTACTTTCTCTATGGGGCAAATTGTTGAAAATCAGCGAGAAATGCTAAACAGTATAACCTGCGTCTTCTATGCTCAACGTGTCCAAGACATAGAAAATATTGAACCTTCTTTTGAGAATCCCATTTCATGTCAATTTGTTACCAGAGACTTGTTTAATTCTGGGGTATGGAGAAGAGTCGGAAATTGGCCAATTCGGATTGCTGAGGATTTGTTGCCATATCGAGAGACAGAAAAAACGGATGGTTGAATGCTAAGATGCATGGTTCAGGAATCATGCGTAAATTTCTAAGCGCATTTTTTGGACTTAGAGATTGGCATCAAATGCATGATCCTGAATATTATCAAAAGTTGTTGCTAGATGGTGTAGTGAGAAAACCTTGCGTATAACAATCCAATCAACCGGACCCAAACTCGCTGGCTGAGCTCGTGCCTCGCTAATTTTAGCTAGCAAGCATTTGCAGGTTAATAGGGGCGTTAGCGGTCAAGAGGAGAAAGTTTAAACATGAAAGTTTTTTTTACTATTTTGGTTCTGACCATTTTTTTCTATTCAGTGTCTTCGAAGGCGAATCCAACTTACCCAATTGAGGCTGCGTTAAACAATATCGAAGGTCATGTCATCTTATCTTTTGATATCACTAAAGAAGGTAGGCCAGACAACATAGAAATTGTTGAGTCTGTGCCTGAGGGGGTATTTGATAGCTCAGCCGTAGCAGCTTTATCAAAATGGGTTTATGATCCTAAATTAGTTGATGGCAAAGCAGTGGTTCAAAAAGACATGAAAGTCCAATTGGATTTTAAGTTGGATAATTGACCGCTAACAATCCAATCAACCGGACGCTAACTCGCTGGCTGGAGCTCGTTCCTCGCCATTTTAGCCAGCAAGTTTGCGCCGTTTATTAGGGGCGTTATGCATTCTTAGGGAATCCATACTGTGTTTAAGGAAGAGAATTACTTTTTCAGAGTTGCGTATAAAAAACTAGAATCTGAATGCAGGCTTTCGAATGGCATCCGACCGGACATGAAGTTTGCAATTGATGAAAACAACAATTGGGTTTTCTTCCTTTATCCAGAATTCGAAACCTTGTCGGAAGAGTCTGTAGTAGGCGATGAATGGGAGGCGTTGGACGAGGGGACTGCAATTATCCATAAACCCATACTTGAGAATAAGGACGGTTACTTTAAGCTCATCAGGGAGCGAGTTAAGGTAGGCGCAAAAGCGTACTTTATGGCAGGTAGTGAGAAAGTCGCTGAGTTGAAAATCGTAGATATTATCAACCAAATATAAAATGCATAACAAAGCAATCAAAAATCGCCAGCAAGCTGGCTGGACCTCCGCTGCTTCGCTTGTTTTGTGGCGTTATACATCATGGTGAACTATGAGTAGTAAGTTAACTTTTGTTGTCATTTTACTAATATCAATATTTTCATTTATTGCGGGGAAGTATTCTGCAGATAGTGAAAATAATAGAGAGCAACTAAATGCTATTTTTACTGCTACTGATCTGGCGTATGACAGATTGGGAGACGTGATGCTGCTAGAACATCTTTATGAGCGAGTGGAAGATGATCCAATTGCAGCTAAGACACAATTCATATTAGCAATATCATTAATCTACCGTGATAACGAAAACTCAAACGATGTGTTTGATACAGAATTTGTATTAAATACCAGTGTTCACAAAAGCAATGTTGCAGTTGAGGAATTCTTAAAAAAACATGGATTCGCTAAATGCATGAACCTAAACAAGTCTGAGTTAATAACGTGTAACTTGAACGCAGTAAAAGATGATGTATAACAATCCAATCAACCGGACCCAAACTCGCTGGCTGGGTCTCGTTCCTCGCCATTATAGCCAGCAAGTTTGCGCCGTTTATTAGGGGCGTTATGTGTAACGGGAGGTATTGTGACAACAATTTTCGATCTTAGGGATGAGCCAGATGATTGGGCTGTAGATATTAACGAAGATATTACTATTAACTTCCCTGATTTTTTCGAAAACAATTATCGAATAGGTTCGCCGGAGTGGTGGGAATCGACAGAGTTTGATATTGCAAACGGTAAAATAAATCATGTAGGCCCTTTGCTTGATGAAGGCGAACTGATAGATGTTGTATCAATCGAAACATTGGATAAGGATTACAATAGTGCCAGCCCTTATGGCGGAGGTATGCCTGAATATGTTATTGAACGTGATGATTTCTGCTTGCACGAAAGTGTAGCAGTTGACAAATTGGTAGAAACTGAGTCGATCACAATTATGCCATCAGGTGAGTTGGATGAGACATCAATTTACATAGAAACAAAAGTACGCGTGTGGTAACACATAACAAACCATTCAACCTGACAACTACTCGCTGGCTGGCGCTCGTGCCTCGCTATTTTAGCCAACAAGTTTGCGCCGTTTATTTGGGGCGTTAGGTGGCTATATGTTAATGATTTGGCTTAGTCGAAATTTTATGCTTTTAATTGGAGGGCTAATACTACTCCCCATATCACTCCTATTTCTATTGATGGGTTTAGCCTTAGGTGTTGGCTTTTCAAATGACCCTGCAATGGAGTCGTTGAAACTAGTATTATTAGTGGGTTCATACGCTATCGTTTATTTTTTATCTGTTTATATGTCACTACGCAGGTTTAAACTTCATAGTAGTTATGGTTACTGGGAAATGTTGCCAATTCATTATTTTGCAGTATTGTTGGTTTCTATGTTTGTGGTCGGACGCATTTAAATGGCATCGCCGCCTAACAATCCAATCAACCGGACGCTAACTCGCTGGCTGGGGCTCGTTCCTCACCATTTTAGCCAGCAAGTTTGCGCCGTTTATTAGGGGCGTTATACGCATTACGTAACATGGAAATAGCAATTAAAATCGCCAACATTTTTGCATTAGCCTGCTTTGCTATTGGATTGCTTTCCGGTGCAGCAAATTTGAGTGTTTTTTTGGGTGAACCCCCTCAAAAGGGATCAATTCCCAAATTGCTAGTTCCTCTAGTGTGGTTTATTCCAGTATTGTTTCCTCGTTTTGACAATCCACAAATTCAAAAAACCGCTAAAACACGCGCTTTCCTTTTTATAATACTGGTGCCAATTGGTACTATCATGTTGTTAGTATTAGGTGGCTTTGCTAGCTGAAAATGCGTATAACAAACCAATCAACCGGACCCAAACTCGCTGGCTAGGCTCGTGCCTCGCTAATGATAGCCAGCAAGCATTTGCAGGTTAATAGGGGCGTTAGGCATACTAAATGATTCGAGTTCTTACAGTCCTTTTTTTCATTCTTAGTTTTTCTTCTCAAGCTTGTATGTTTCCTATTCAAGGCGCAGAGTATGACAGACTTATAAATATTGAGAGAGTTGAAGAGAATAGCTATAGGGTCACTGTTCCAAGGGTTGTTCACGAGCGAACAGATCCGATTATTGTTTTAGGTTTTGATATTGATGATTCTGATGATTTTCTATTCGCAGAAGAAATTGTTAGTCTAAAAGTTGTGCATAAGAAAAATATATCAGTTGCGTATTTTTCGCTCAAAAAACAGGTTGAAAAAATACCGTTTATAAATGTTCGGTGGCCTATTGATTGCTGCATGTGTGAAGTGATTGCTAATTCATTGATACCGACAAATGAGGATTAAATGATGCCTAACAAAAACTTTTAGCGGATAAAAATGAAAAGCGATTTTTACCGCTTAAGTCGGCGTTAGTTGCCAAAGGTGAAAGTTGTTAAATTTTAAAATATTAGCTTTAGCAATTGGCAGTAGTGTAATTTGTTATTTCCTATTTAAAGTTCTATTTGTAAGTTACCAAACAGGTGTTGCATTACTTAGATATGGAAATTCAGTCACTATTGATGAAAGCCACTATTTATATTGGCCTAGTATGGGGTTGTCATTATTTTTAGCGCTGTTATTTTTATATGCCGCTGTTGGTTTCTTTAAAATACTTTTCAGTAAAGGTTAAATTGGCAACTAAAAAAACAATAAACCACATTCGCTGCGCTCACTGGGAAAAAGCCTCGCTGGCACTTCGTGCCAAAGCACTCGGTTTTCCCGTTATAGTAAGCGTTAGGAGTACAAATGGAATTTAGAAATTGGATCGGAATAATAATGATCGCAATTGGAACATCAGTTCTGGTGGCAGGTTTTTATGACACTACTTGGCTTCGAATTGTTGGTTTTATATTCATAGTATTAGGTTTTTTTATTTTTGCTACTCAGCGATGCTTAGCTTATTCAGAAAGTCGAGAATTTAGAGTAGGTCCTAGTAACAAAAATACTAGCCTTCCGATTATGGGCGACATTTTCAATACCAGTGGTCAACGTACAGGAGGTAGAACTGACGATTGGTCTTCTGGCGGAGGCTCTTCGAGTGGGGACGGAGGAGGCGGTGGTGGAGACTAGTACCCCTAACAAACCAATCAACCGGACCTAAACTCGCTGGCTGGGGTTCGTTCCTCACCATTTTAGCCAGCAAGTTTGCGCCGTTTATTAGGGGCGTTAGGTGGCCTTCAGGTTTTTTACACTTAAAATGTGACCATTAAATGATAAACTTAGTACATTAATTGTTAGAGGTATCAAATATGTCTGAAACTTTGAAGTATGTTCTAGAAAATATGGAAAGTATGACCTCAAATGAAAAAGCATTGGCAGCACATTGTTTACTATCTTCGCTTGAAGAAAAGCCAAATGACAATGTTGACTCAGCTTGGTTAACTCTTGCCGAGGCTAGGAGCAAGACGCTCGATTCTGGTGAAGTGAAGGCTGTTAGTTGGGAGAAAATTAAAAGTCAGATAGTGAAATAAAATGTTTACGCTGTCTTCCCATCCCGATGTCATTAATGAGATTCAATCGTCTTACGATTGGTATCAACTCCAAGTTGATGGTTTAGGTGATGATTTTATCACTGAATTGGAATCTGCATTCAATACAGTCTTGTCTATTCCTTTGACTTGGCCAAAATTTGGAACTAGCCATCATCGATTTTTACTTTCAAGATTTCCCTTTTCTGTAATTTATAAAATCAATTAAGATAATATTTATGTCGTCGCAATTATGCATAACAGCAAAAATCCGGGATATTGGCATCGGCGCACCTAAGAAACCGATCAACCGAACCCAAACTCGCTGGCTGGGCTCGTACCTCGCTCATTATAGCCAGCAAGTTTGCGCCGTTTATTAGGGGCGTTATATTCTTTCTTGTATTTCTGTACGCCATAGCGTACGCTTTAGTTTTAGAGGAGAGAACTTATGGCTACATTGTCTGCTACAGAAGCTAGGGCTAATCTTTATCGTGTCATCGACGAAGCTGCAGAGTCGCATGAGCCCATTTTGATTACAAGCAAGCGAAACAATGCCGTGTTGCTTTCTGAAAGTGACTGGGATTCCATACAAGAGACGTTGTACCTTTTATCAATTCCGAATATGCGCGAGTCTATTAAGGCAGGCATGGAAGAGGATGTTTCAAATTGTAGTGAGGAGCTTGATTGGTGACATGGAAAGTTGTTTATACAAAGCATGCTCAAAAAGACGCTCGTAAATTGGCCAGTAGTGACTTAAGAGCTAAAGCGACAGAACTAATAGAAATCCTTAGAGTAAATCCTTTTCAAAATCCTCCTAAATATGAAAAATTAGTTGGTGACTTATCTGGTTGTTATTCACGGCGGCTTAACATCCAACATAGGTTGGTATATCAAGTTATCGAATCTGAAAAAACAGTTAAAGTGCTAAGAATGTGGACGCACTATGAATAAGGAATATAATAAATCAATTAACCGGACGCTAACTCGCTGGATGGCATCGCCATTTTATCCAGTAATTTTGCGCTGTTTATTAGGGGTTTGGTTGTGTTGCTCCTGAATCTCATCCTGCAGTTGAAAAAGCAAGAAAGCTCACTACTAAACAACTTGAAACAGTATATTTGGAAACTCAAAAGTTAAGGTCTAAATTTACTCAACAACTATCCGAAGCTAAACTTGCTAAGGAAGATATCCCAAAGAGTTTAAAGTTCTTAAATGCTGAGCACATTCGATTATCTTTAGAGTATGGAACCGACATTATTAGTGCGTATATTGTTCTCGCAAATTGTTTTGACGAAAGAATAGAGCTTACTTTGTTACAACAAAATAATTCAAATATAGTGATAACTCTTTATTGGGCTGAGCCGACAGTTGAAAATCCATACTCAAGAGGGGAACAGATTCTATGGCAAGCTCACAATGAACCTTAGGGTATCGCCCAAAAAATAGTTCATTCGGACATTGACAAGAGCGTTCAGCGCCACTTAATTTTAAGTTAGACATTATTTAGGAAGTATTCAATTATGGACGTTTTTCAAACTTATCAATCCTCAGTTGGTGCAATTGGCGCTTTAGCTCTACTTATGTTTATTCAAATTGTTGCAGCGGATGTCGTCGGAATTAGGAATAAGCATGTACCCGGTTCAGCAATCCCTTCTGACCATAACAATTTACTTTTTCGTGTCAGTAGAACTGTGGCCAATACAAACGAAAGTGTTGGGGTTTTTATTTTAGCTTTGTCATTTGCGGCCTTGTCTGGAGCTGAGGCTTCTATTGTTGGTTATGGTGCTTGGGGATTCGTAGTGTCTCGGATCCTTTATGCGTTTTTTTATTATTCAAATTTGCAAACGCTAAGATCCATTTCTTTCGTATTTATACTTTTGTCAGTTGCTGTCCTACTTGGGGCAGGTGCTTCGAGTTGGCTATAATGCCTAATAAGCCGTTTAATAAAATAGAAAAGAGTCGGTTTTTTCGCCAACTTGTTTGTGCCGTTTTTTATGGATGAAAGGTGCCTTGAAACATTCCCATAAATTTAATGTCAGTTTTTCCAAATTAACAATAGGCTTTACATGCTTAGCATTTGCTTACTTGTTTAAAGTTCTAATTGTGTTTATCGTCGTTCAAGGTGATGGCCAATGTTTACACAACTTTTGGCTTGGGAATGATGAGTATTTTAATCCATTTTTCCTAACAGTCTTTAGCGTTTCTCTATTTTTATTTCTTGGAATTATCAAGCTTTTACTACCGGTATTTAAGGGCAATTTTCAGAAGGGAAATTCATTTTTTTATTTATTTTTATGTATTGTTATGGGGGTTTGGATGCATAGCTTATATGGATTATGGCAAACCTTCGAATATGAAAAAGGTAATATAACGGTTGAGGATTATTACACAGAAGAATTACTTCAGTACTTGTTTATTGGCAATGAGCAAAGCCCTCATGAATGTATAAGTGGCATCTAACAAACCATTCAACCGGACCCAAACTCGCTGGCTTTGGCTCGTGCCTCGCTAATTTTAGCCGGTAAGTTTGCGTCGTTTATTATTGACGTCATACTCCAGAGAGAACATCACCTAGATCGAGAAAATGAATGACTGAACCTACAGAAAATATCGCGGCAAAACGTCAAATGGAGTGTTGTCAAAGGGCGTTGTACTTTGAGTCGAGGCTACGCTTTTTTTCCAAAACGAACTGGATAACGGTAATTGTTCCGTCTCTTTTGGGTGTTATTGCAGGGTCTGCACTATTTTCATCGATTAATTCTGTTTGGCTAGGAGTCGGAACGCTTATAGCAGCGTTATTAACGGCAATCCACAAAGGTCTGGACTGTGATTCTCATCAGTCAGAATGTAGGCGTTTGGTTCAAGCATATCGAGGCCTTGAAACTCGGTATCGCACAATTTCAGATTTAAAACTAGACAATGCAAGTAAACTACTAGTCGATATAGACGAACAATTGGCAGAATTGAAGGAAAGTCAATTGACAACCGCTGACTCTCGATGGCTTAACGATACGAAAGATGACGCATAATAAAGCAATAGCTGGCTTAGCCCGCTTCGCTTTCAGTATATTCAACATGCTTTTGCAGGTTAATAAAATCGATAGTTTTCCTAATTAGATGCTGCCATTCTAACCATTGGAAATGTAATTCTAAATCTTTACCCCATTTTTGTAGCGCGATACAACAGACGTTGAATATTGAAAAGGATGCCTTAACATTGCAGATAAAACATATCTGAGTAGTTAACTCGCATCCTAGAGTCACAGGGACAAACACACGTAGGCTCCCTGCGTTTTTCTTGGTACTCTAACCTACGTATTCTTGCCCAGTATGCGGGTGTTAGGTCGGGGTACCGTATCCGTTGTCTGACAAAATCACAAATGAGGAAACTAGTATGTCATATGTAGATTGTTTTGTTGCAGCAGTACCGATTGAAAACAAAGAAGCATATATCGAACACGCAAAAATAGCCTCTGAACTATTCAAAGAAAACGGGGCTTTAGAAATTGTTGAAAATTGGGGCGATGATGTTCCAGAAGGTGAAGTTACATCTCTGCCAATGGCAGTAAAAGCGCAAGAAGAGGAAGCGGTTGTTTTTTCGTGGGTTACTTGGCCTTCTAAAGAAACTCGTGACGCTGGCTGGGCTGCAATGATGGAAGATCCAAGAATGTCAGAGGAAAACAATCCAATGCCGTTCGATGGAAAGCGTTTAATTTATGGTGGATTCAATACGATATTAAAAGTTTAGACGATTTAAAATTACAGTGAAGACTTTGATTGGTGACTTGTCTAGTTGTTATTCACGGCGGCTTAACATTCAACTTGGTTTGGTCTATCAAGTTGAAAAAACAATCAAAGTGGTAATCTTGTATGCACAATAAACCCACAAATGTCGGGCTAATGTCGGAGAGATTTCGTACCCGGCAGTGTAAAAAATAGGACATTCTTCTTAACGAGAATGCAGGAAGCAATAATTTTATGTAGGCCAAACCTAGACGTCACGAAGCAAAGCGTATGGAAGTCTTTTGCCATATCGTTGGTTTCTTCTTTTGCGCGCTGGGTTTAGTGGATGGCACGGCACTAATAAACGGCTTAGTCATCTTGCTGTGTGGACATCTATTTACATTGCTCAAATGGCAAGGCGATAAGTATGAAATTTGGTACGAACCAACATCAAACGAGAGCAGCCCCTAGTTAAAATGAATAATAGTTTAAAAATCTATGGCACCTTGAATTCTGCAAACTTTAGAAAGGTTATAGCGGTAGCGCGTGAACTTGAAATTGAACATTCGCCTATTACCAATGATGTATACAAAGGTGAGGGACAGTCAAAACCCTATTTGTCAATTAATAAACTTGGGCAAATTCCGACTTTAGTGCACGGAAGTGACATTATTACCGAATCTAATGCAATTTTAATTTATTTAGCGGAATATTTTTGTAAGACAAAATTGCATGCTTCATGTCCGACTCAACGTGCGAGAATTAATCAATGGTTGTTTTGGGAAAGCAGTCAATGGCAACCAGTGTTAAGCAAGGTCATGGGTGAATATGTTGGTCACAAATTGTTACCTTCAATTATTCCAGCTCCAAAATCTTCTGTCGATTGGGATTTTCAGGAATGTGCTAAACAATTATCTTACTCAGAGAGCAAACTCAAAAGTGACTGGCTAATGGGACAGAACGTTTCCTTGGCCGATTTTTCTGTAGCTGCTATGACAACTTATTTTTTGGAATGTGAGTTTCCATTCAATTTATATCCAAACATACACCGTTGGTACTCTTCTTTAAACAGTCTCGATTCTTGGTTGTCTACAGAAGCCGCCATGTGGAAGCGAAAATGAAACGGCTAAACTCGGTCCCTGCCATCGTTGGGGAACAAATTTAGCACAAGGAGGTTTAATGTCTTTTATTAAAAAACTAGGAAAAGGTTTGAAAGGGGCAATGGAAGCTGTGAATTCTGATGAATTTACTGTCAACAAGGTGAAGATTAAATGTGTTCATTGTCAGCATCAACATTTTGAATTAGGCGAAGCTCAGCTAAACACTCCTGGTTTAACTTTTTTAAATTTAGATTGGGCAAATAAGAGTGCATCAGTACTAGTTTGTAAAAAGTGCTCTTTTATTATGTGGTTCGCTGATTCAGCAAAGAAGGATGTTTGATGATGACTTATTACGAATCGTTAAAGCAGATAAAAAAGAGCAACTTTGCCGCGCAGCTAAGTGTTAGGGCTATTCAGAAATCAGAAAAAGAACAGCTTATTGATTGGCCTGTTGTTCATTATCACAGCCAAGCGTCGCCTGAGGATCTAGGATTTGCAGTTGTTGATATCTTTCGAGTCAAAAATTGCCGCATAGTCGAGCATTGGGATGTATTGCAACCTGTCCCCGCGAAATCTGCCAACGACAATACGGTATTTTGAAGTCCTGAAAATGACGGTGAGCCAAAGTTATGTTTCTTAAGTAAAGTTTATGCCATTTACTCCTTTTCACATGGGGCCAGGGATTCTGATTAAGTCGCTACTTCAAGGTGGTTTTAGTCTGATGGTATTCGGTTGGTCTCAAATTGTAATGGATATACAACCGCTTGTTGTTTTGATAACTGGTGAAGGTCATCTGCATGGATTTTCTCATACTTATGTAGGGGCATCTTTATTGGCGTTTTTTTCTTGCTTAACAGGAAAGTATCTTTCTGAACTTGGATTAAAAATGCTAAAAATGGATCTCTCATTTCCAATATGCATTTCTTGGCCAGTAAGCTTTTTAAGTGCTTTTATAGGTTGTTTTAGCCACGTTATGTTGGATAGCATTATGCACTCAGATGTTGAGCCATTTTACCCATTTTCGTTGAACAACGAGATTCTGGGTATTGTGTCAGTTTCAACTCTTCATAAATTGTGTTTGTATAGCGGTTTATTGGGCGCTGCGTTGTTTTATGGGGTGGGGTTTTTCAAGCGCAAAACTTAGAAAATCAATCATTAGCTAGCATCCCTGCTTATTTGAACTAATAAGCGTGTTCAAAAATTTTAGGGTCGTTTTCTTCTACATGGAGTATCAATTGAAAATTCTAGTCAGTTTAACCTTAGTTTTTATATGCACTTGCAGCTTTGCAAGTAGTAAAGCTCCACCTTTCAATGCCTCTAAGGCTTACAAAAACAATGCATCTATTATTTCGGTTCCGGTTCGTGTCCATCTATTGAAATCAGAAGATGAAAAAAATATAACAGCGCAAATTACGCAACAGGAGCTTGAAGAGGTTTTTAACGTTGTTAACTTAATTTGGAAGCAAGCTGGCATTAAGTATCATGTCGAGTCTGCTTCCTATTTACCTGCTTCCAATGAGAAACAATATATTCAAGCAATGTCTAAAAACAGTAAGCTAAGTCGTCGCGAAAAGACTCGAGCAATGAATCAAGTGTGCAACATTTCTAACCAAACCACTGACGTTTTGAACTTATGCGTCATTGGTAAAACAGTGAATGGTTTAGGCGGTGTGTATTTCGGCGGGCGCAAACCAAAGGTGATTTGGCCCACCTTAGCCAAAAGTGGTAAAAATTTGTTGAACCCAGCTACCTTAGCCCATGAGTTAGGGCACTATCTTGGATTAAAGCACAATGCAGAAGACGATATATATTTGATGAAAGGGCGTGGGAACAATATGCGACGAAAAGGTCGATACGAATATATTTTGCTATCTGAACGTGAAATAACGGTAAGCAGGAAAAACGCGATTAAGTTATTTAACTAAAGCGATTCCAAGGATACAGACCTTTCCTCAATGTGAACACATCGACCTTGATAGGATTTCCAGTAAAATGGAGATAGCAAAAGAACATGACATTGAAGAATAGGAAAATTGTAAATGGAAGGATTTAAAATAACCTCTGATCCCAATGACCTTGATTTCGACGTTATTTATCAATTTATCTCGACATCATATTGGGCAAAAGGCATTCCCAAGATCACCCTAAAAAAGGCCATTTTAAATTCTATGGTCTTTGGGCTCTATGAAGATTCAGGGAGGCAGGTTGGATTTGCCCGTTTAATAACGGATAAAGCGACATTTGCTTATTTGGCAGACGTGTTCGTATTAGATAAATACCGAGGTAGGGGGTTAAGTAAGTTTCTCCTTGAGAGCATAGTTGAACATCCTGATATGCAAGGTATTCGTCGCTTTATGTTGGCTACTCAAGATGCCCATGGGTTATATGAAAAGTTTGGATTTGAAGCTGTCGAAAATCCTGAAATTTTAATGCAGATTTGGCAACCCAACATTTATAAACAAGAACAGCTTTAGTAAACCAATTATGCGCTTATTTTTTTGCCCCTAATACTTAACTAGATTTGATTGGATTTATCAGTGTTATTGTATTCGCGATAAATACCATGTTAGAAAATAACCTATGAATCGCTCAACCATCGACTCCAGAGGCACGCAGTCATGACAAAACTTGGTAAATACTTAATGCTTAGCGCCTTATTTTGCTTAGCGCTTGTCTGTTATTTTATCGGTAGCGGGGTGGGTGCTGTTGCATTTATTGCGTTAGGAATTGTGTTGGAGCTAGCATTCTGGTTTGGGATTTTTAAAACAAGTGGTAAGTGACGAGCTTTCCAACCACCTTCTGGCAGGAAGCTTGGCCTACATTCTAGATTCAATGTATCGGTCGACGAAAGCATTCATGCCTTTCTCATTTTGTTGCGCTCAAATTGGACTGATATGAGAAAGGGGACAGAAATGAGAAAAACCTACCTTTTTGATTGGGGAGACACCTTAATGGTAGATTTTCCAGAATTGAAAGGAAGAATGTGTGATTGGGACAAGGTGTCAGCGGTAGATGGAGCTTGTGAAGCTTTACGCGAATTGTCTTTGGAACACAAAATTTATGTTGCTACCGGGGCAGCAGACTCATCAGAAAAAGATATTCGCAAAGCGTTTAATCGCGTTAACCTCGACAAATATATCTCTGGTTATTTTTGCGAATCCAATTTGGGTGTTGGCAAAGATAGCCCAGAGTTCTTTCGACTTATTCTGGCAAAGTTAACCCTTCCTGCATCATCAGTGGTCATGGTGGGTGATAGTTACAAACGCGACATTGAACCGGCATTAAAATTAGGTATTAAAGCGATATGGTTCAATCCGAACAATTTACCCTTGCCTTGTGACGTAGAATCCATTGCTAGCTTGCAGGATCTGAGCATATAGTACTCAGGTTAAAAGACATTTTTGTGGAACCGCGTTGGGTTTATATATTTTCAAGGACAGTAAAAAATGAACTTACTTTTTGTTTGTAGTGAAAATCGACTGAGAAGCCCAACAGGCGAAGCTGTTTTTGATGAGTATGAAGGCATCAATGCAATTGGTGCTGGCACAAATAAAGATGCTGCGACTCCCGTCAGTGGCGATCTGATTGAGTGGGCGGATATTATTTTTGCAATGGAACGTTCACATCGCAATAAAGTAAGTAAAAAGTTCAAAGCCTTGTTAAAGGGCAAAAAGCTAGTGTGTCTTGATATCCCAGATGAATTTGAGTGTATGGACCCAGTACTCATTAGAATGCTTGAAATTGGCGTGTCAAAGCATGTTCGCCTTGGTACTAAACACTTATGAAAGTGGTTCTTGTCTCAGATATCTTTGGTAAAACCCCTGCCCTATTGAAAATGGCGAATGACTTGAATGCGGATAGAATAATTGATCCGTATAAAGGCGAAACCATGGGATTTGAGACTGAAATTCAGGCTTATGACTACTTTATGGATCAGGTTGGTATTGAGCAGTATTTAGCTTTGTTACAGGAACATATTGACTTCACAGAGGAACCAGTCTCGTTGGTTGGGTTTAGTGTCGGAGCCTCGGTTATTTGGCGATTATCTGAAACCGAAACGGCAAAAAATGTCTGTCGAGGGTTTTGTTTCTATGGTTCTCAAATTAGGCATGCCATAGACGTACAGCCAAGATTTGACATTGAATTGATTTTGCCAAGATACGAATCTCACTTTGACGTTGCAACACTCCTCAGTCAATTGAAAGCCAAGCGACAGGTAATCGCCTCTCAGGTGGACTACTTACACGGATTCATGAACCCGCACTCAGAGAACTATGATGAACTTGGTTATCAGCAACAAATTCATCGGCTGTGTTCTATACTGAGATAACACTTTGTTTTAAAGAGTTGTCGACGTATCCCCTAGTCTATTAGTTTGATCCATAGCGTAAAAAATGTAATTTAATCATTAAGGACGTACAGCAAATATGACAATAATAAGAAAAAACCGCATTTGCACATTGCTAAAAGGTATTGAAACTGGAGATCCAGCATCCGTCGAGGTGGTTAGCACTGAAAAGTATATTCAACATAACCCACAAACTCACGAAGGTGGCGAAGGTTTAGCCGCTTTGTTTAAGCGATTGTCTCTGACTTCACCTAAAGTGAATATTGCACGTATTTTCTCAGATGGAGACTTCGT
Source organism: uncultured Alteromonadaceae bacterium (assembly GCA_947503265.1). Lineage (GTDB taxonomy): Bacteria > Pseudomonadota > Gammaproteobacteria > Enterobacterales > Alteromonadaceae > Aliiglaciecola. Next base: position 9,848 of record CANNDC010000032.1, on the reverse strand, counting down.
TTTTGGTCATACAGAGTACGATTTTAGTACTCATCGTGTTGGGTTCGAAGTATTTCGCTTTGAAGATGAAAAAGCGGTTGAGCATTGGGATAACATTCAACTTAGAAAAGGCCCCAACCAGTCTGGACACACCATGGTTGACGGTGAAACTAGCGTAGTTGATAAAGAAAGGACGGAATCAAACCGGCAAATCATTTCGTCATTTGTAGAGCAAGTTCTTATTGCCAATGACCTCTCTTTGATTGGGCAGTTTATCGATTTTTCCAATTTCACCGAACATAATCCCAAAATGGAAGATGATGGCAAGGCACTTATAGATTCACTTGAACGCGAACAAGTAAAATACCAAAAGTCTCATCGTATACTTGCCGAAGGTAACTTTGTATTGAGTGTCAGCGAAGGTCTTTTAGCCGGAAAACACACTTCCTACTATGACTTATTTAGACTGGATGATGGCAAAATAGTCGAGCATTGGGATACCGTAGAAACTATACCGCCTGTTGAAGAATGGAAAAATAACAATGGTAAATTTTAACGCTCAAGATATCTTAACGTTTTGGTTTGAAGAAATAGATAGCAAAAGCTGGTGGATTAAAGATCAGGAGTTCGATTTATTAATTACCAAGCGCTTTTCTTCGTTGCTAGGAAAAGCCAAACAGTGTGAGTTGTTTGAATGGCGCGCAACCCCGCAAGGGCGGCTTGCTGAGATTATTGTACTTGATCAATTTTCCAGAAATATTTATCGAGATAAGGCGGAAGCGTTTGAAGCAGACCCGCTAGCTTTAGCGCTGGCTCAAGAAGCCGTTGCGCTTGGGGTACAAAATCAATTGATAAGTGTACAGAGCACGTTTTTATTGATGCCTTATATGCACAGTGAATCCCTTAAAATTCACGATATCGCAGTTACCTTGTTCACAGAAAACGGAGAAGAGTCCAATCTGGATTTTGAGCATAGACATAGAAATATCATTAAAGAATTTGGTCGCTACCCTCATCGAAACACTATCCTAAATAGACAATCTACCCCAGAAGAAGTTGCGTTCTTGAAGCAACCTGGTTCTTCTTTTTAGTGTATGAAAATCATACATTTAGTTGATTTTGTATGTTCCACATGAAACATGGTTAGTCTGGCTGCACTCGCGATAGATGTTGTTGAATGGTTAAAAATAGGCGAGTATGCCAACCTAAAAAAATTGTTTGGAAGGTAACGAAAATGAGCAAAACACTGTCAGGTAGATGCTTGTGTGGGCTGGTTACATTTGATGTAGAAGATGATTTTTCAACATTTTATCAATGTCATTGCAAGCAGTGTCAGCAATTGACAGGGTCCGCTTTTGCATCCAACTTGTTTACTCGCCCAGACAAAATTCAATGGCATGAAGGAAAAGGTAATATTACGCATTTCCATCATCCCAATCGCACGTTTTCAAAGTCCTTTTGCCAGAATTGTGGATCCGCCCTACCCTTTGTCACCAAATCGGGGGATTGGATAATCGTTCCTGCCGGATCATTGAATGAAAAACCAAGTATTAAATTGCAAGCCCATATATTTTGCAAAGAAAAGGCATGGTGGAGCACTGAGGATAATGTGGTTGAAGAATTTGATGGCTTTGTAGAGAAATAACGATGCAGAAACAAGAAAAAACGGCCGAAGGAGTAAAAATTCCGCCAAATATTCGCGTGATGATTGCCATTGTAGCCACCCCAACGTTAGCGGTGTTTGCTTTTGTGATTTACTCCATCTATACCAATGGATTAGGAGAGCTATCGATTAGTGGAGTCATATTTTCAGCTTTGTGTATCTTTGCTTATTACTTGGTCATTTTCGGGCGCTTACCAGGTTGGCTCAACTACAAAAAATCCTAGAATTAATGCGAGTGAGCCAGCGAGTAGTTAGCTAGTTCTTGGTTTTTACCTGCTCTGGGATAAACCTCTCTATTTGATGTTGCATGGCATCCAGTAACGTTAGCAATCCAGAACAATCGAGTTGACTCAAATAATTCAAACTATATGCCGCGGCCTCGAGGGTGGAAAGGCTCGATTCAACATGCGTTTTACGCATGCGATAGTGATTTTGCGGCGGGAATTTGAAGTGGACACTGTTCAATTGTTGTAACCAGGGATTTAGTTGCCAGATTTTCTTGGCTTTTCGCCAAGTTCCATCAATCAAGATCAGGTGTGTTACAGATGCGGCAGTTGTTGGAGTTAACACGGTTTCCATTGCCTGACTGTGCTGATTTGGAAAAATGATCAGATAATCTTTAGGTCGGGTATCACAGTTACGCCGAAACTCCGCAAAGTCTTCAGCGCTTTCACCAACGATGATCTGTGTGTCTTCTATACTGAGTTTAACCAGACGAGCGGTGTTTTTAGCATGGGATACTTCATCTGGGTGCTGCAAAATAACTAACTTAAGTGACGATTGTATTTTTTTGATAGAAGCACATAAACAGACTTGTATTGGGTATCTGCAGTGACTGCAATAGCGTCTTTTTTGTGGTGATGGATTGTCCATGTAGCAATACTCGAATAACTGTCGCGCACTTTTACCTTTGCTGATAATCTTACGCCATAACCGCGATGAATATAATTGTATTGGATGTAAGATGTCGTTTAATGAAAAAGTTGAAGTGATGCCCCCGCACTTTTCTGGCAACGAGCAAGACCCTTCAGCAGGTGAAGAAGCCAAAAAACTTCAGAAACAAAAGTGGCTAGTGCTATCTGTCACTTTCTTAATTGTATTGATCATTGGCCTTATTTGGGTTTGGTCTCGCCCTGCTATCTATCAAAGTCAGGCGATTATTCATTTTAGTTATGCTCAGCAACTAAACCGTGAACAAGCAACAGTACCTGAAGAACAAATTACCTTAAACGAACAACGCTTAACCAGTTACAACATACTTGAATCGCTGAGTGAAAATTTAGATTCAGAATTGGGTATTTCCCTGACGCCACAACAAATTGCTATCATGCTGTCGACGGAAGCGCAACTAAGTAGCCGAATTATCAATCTTTATGCCACCGGAGAGCAGGCCAATTTACTAGAGCCAGTGTTGTCTCAATGGCTCGACTTGTACCTACAAATGCTCAGTGTAGAGAACGAAGAAAACACGGTAGAAGATCTTCAGATTGGTGAACAAAAACTGCAGACCCTAGAGATTAAAATTCTAGAACAAAGACAAGAAATCGAACGCTTTGGTGCTGAACACAATATTGTTTCTCTGGAGCGAGATGAAAACCGTACTTTGTCCAAAATAAAAAGTTTGGGTAGTGCACTTGATCAAGCAGAAAGTGAGTTTACTCAGTCAACGACAACCCTTGAAAGTGTGATGGACAGTATTGCTAAGGGCGAAGAGGTGATTCATCCAAATGATCTTGGCAGGATCAATAATTTGCTGTCGTCGATTAAAAATATTGAAGCAACACTCGCTGAATTAGGTCGTAAATATACACCGGAATATATGAATCGCGACCCGAATATCAAAGAGCAAAAACGCGTCTTAGACATCAGAAAAAGCGAATTGGCTGAATTAAAATCCCAAACTGAGCAGCGCTATTTACTTGATTTAGAGCGCAGTGTTTTGGAGTCCAGTGCAAAACGCAAAACCTTGGAAAAGGAACTGGGTGAGTTAAGTGTTACGGCGCAAAAATTTAATCAAAGACTTGACGAATTTGAACGTCTAAACCGTTCTTTAAGCCAATTAGAAGAGCAAGCACAGCTGCTTAAAGATCAGTTGGTTGAAGAAGAAGTACAAAAGCCTTTTCAGGCTAAAATTAATATACTTGAAGCACCGTTTGAACCCTCCTACCCTATTTCTCCACTTTATTGGCGAGATACCTTAATAGTCGCTGCTTCCGCTTTGGTTGCTTCCCTTTTCGTGTTGTTGTTATTTAGTTTTATAGTCCGACAGAAGCAACCCGCAGCCACAATGACCAGTTATACCGTGGTGCCGCCATCAGGTTTAACCTTAAGTACCCAAGCGGCGCAGCAACAGGCTTTAGAGCAGCAACAGCAGGCACGCTTAGCTCAGCAGAATGCGTCTGTGGATAAGACACCACTGCAATTGGGACAAGAAACACCCAGTAGCAATAGCTTAAGGCTAGTCACTCAGGATGAATGCAAAGCATTGTATGAGGTTGCTAACCGTGAAGGTAAATTAACTTTGGCATTCGTACTAAATGGCCTCACCATTGACGAAATGCTTGCTTTGAGTAAGTCCGATTATGACAGTCAAACGCATTCGCTGGATGTGAAAGGAGATTTTGCCCGCAGTATTTTATTGCCTGAGTCTATTTCAGGCATATTAGACAGTATTTGCGTCAATGCAGAGCTGGGAACACCTATGTGGAGCAACCCAATGTCGGTTGAACAATTTGATCAGATGGTGATCAATATGGCCCACGATGCTGGGCTAGCCTTTCCAGAACAATTGTCTCTCGCCAGCTTGCGTCATAGCTATCTTACCTTTTTGGTCGCTCAAGGTGCCAGATTAAATGATTTGGAACAACTAGCCGGGTATATAACTCCGTCCGATTTAAGCCTCTATCGCCAAGTGAATCGTCGTGGTGATCCTGTAGAGATAGAGAATATTAACCGTCATTTTTTAGTCATTTAAGCTTCTCTAAGGCATAGATGAAAAACGATTCCTCTTACCAAAAAATTTGGTCCACGGTATCCAGCATACCCATTGGAAAGGTATCAAGTTACGGACAAATAGCGGATCTATCTGGGCTACCCGGAAGAGCCCGACTCGTGGGAAAAGCGCTTGGCTACAGCCCCGAAGATAGGCAGGTGCCCTGGTATCGCGTATTAAGATCGGACGGAAAAATTGCTTTCCCTGCCGGCAGTGAGCAAGCGCTGAAACAAACCGGTTTGTTGCAAGAAGAAGGAGTGGTTGTGTTGAATAATCGCGTCAAGCTTACAGAGTTCCAATGGCAGCCTGATCTTGCCGAGCTGCTCTTTAAATTAGAATATTAAGATACCGCAGGCTGGGTAATAATTCTCCCATCAAAACTTGCTGAAATGCCCTATCTCTATTACCTTTATCATTTGATGTTAAATAAGTGTTAAGTTGACAAGGCGTAATGAAAGAGATTTCGATTGGAGAACTTAAACCTGGAATGTATGTTCAGGATATCGTTAAGCAAAATGGCAATCTCGTGATCAAGAGCCAAGGCAAAGTCACTTCTAGAGCCATCGTCAAAAACTTAAAAGCAAAAGGCATTCTTCGTCTGGTTATCGACCCCAGTAAAGAGTTTGTTCCTGAAGCAGAAGTATCGCCTACCATTCCCACTTCTGATGAACCTGCTATTCCAAATCAAGCAACACCGCCAGAAAGAGTCAAGACGTCTTTCAAAGACGAGATCAGCCGTGCAAAAAGTTTGCATGACAAAGGCAAGGGATTACAAAAGCGCTTATTAAGTTCAGTTGCTAAAAACCTTCCCATTGATTTGAAGCTACCTACCGAATTCGCTCAACATTTGGTAGGTTCCATTGACAGAAATCCGAATGCGTTGATGTGTCTTACCAAAATCAGGGAAAAAGACAGTTATTTATTAGAACATTCTCTCAATGTCGCTGTTTTACTGGCAAATTTTGCAAAACATATCGAGTTGCCAGAGGTCGAAATACAGGAACTGGCCTTGGCTGGCTTTTTACACGACATTGGCAAAATTAAAGTCCCTGACGAAATATTGCATAAGCCAGGTCGTTTGACAGATGACGAGATGGATGTCATGCGAAAACACGTCGACTACGGTATTGAAACCCTAGAGGAAATGAAACTGCCAGCCGCGCTGATCAGAACCATGGCAGAGCATCACGAAAGACTTGACGGAAATGGTTACCCACAGGGCAAAAAAGACCAAGAAATAAGCCTGTTCGGCAAAATGATTGCTATTGTCGACACCTATGATGCTATTACCGCGCATCGTTGCTACAAAGCGGGTATGCCATCGCAGAAAGCGTTAAAGATATTATTAGAAGATTCGCCAGTTAAATATGATATGGCATTGGTCCAGAAATTCGTGAAGTGTGTCGGTGTTTATCCAGTTGGAAGTTTGGTTAAACTGACAGGTGAACAGGTGGGCATGGTAGTAGAACAAAGGCCAGATGCACCGCTCAAACCAATAGTGAAAGTCTTTTATTCCACACGCACAGATACGTATAGCGCAATGATTGACCTCGATCTGCGGCACAGTCAATACAAAATTGAAAAGGCAGTTATGCCTGAAGAATTCGGAATTGATTTCAATCGATTCTTCGAAGAAAAAATCGCTTTAGCGGCTAGCTAATCTAACAATTTCATTAATTTGATCAACGGTCACATCCGACGGGCAAACCCCTTTACTGACCAATTGATTCTTCAATACTGCAGGCGAGGTATTCGCGGTGCATTGATTGTGCTTTTTGATGTATTTCGCTAAGTTTTGCTGTAGTTTTCGTGTTAAACAAGACATATTCATTCCTTTATACTGCAAAGGTTAAATCGTTCTAATTACTAAATTTATCGTTGACTAAATCATCAATGATTAGTTTATCTGTGATTAGTTTACATTTAGCATAATTCAAACCAGTTTTTAAAAATTCAATAAAAACATAAAGATAGCGGTCTTTGAGTTGTTTGGCTTGCTTGGCCTTTGTAAATTAATTTGACAGTATTGCGCGGGTGCGGGAAAGTTTTACATACCCTATTCGGTCTGCCTTCTGGTAACCAATCATCGAGGAAGCGCGTTGAAGTCTCACTTACGCAAAGGTAAACACCTTATTTGGACACCGCTACAAATTCAGATATTTGTGCTGGTGGTAAGTTTATTTTCGCTGGTTTTTGCTTTGACTCTCTTCAGTATATACAACGCCGCCTACAATCAAGCTGAACGTCAATTTGTTGCTAGACTCAACGTAGGCTACAACGTTTTTGTGAATGAAATCACAAATGCAAAAGAGCAACTGGATTTAAGCGTCGATACTATAGCCAAAGACTGGGCGCTACGAAGTGCAATTGGTGGTGGCGAAGATGCAGCATCAATCAGAAGCGTGCTATTTAATTTTGGCAATCGAATAGAAGCAGACATTGCATTGGTGTTGGATAAACAATACCAATTAATTGCCCAATACGGCGGCGAAGACTTGGCTGTGACCAACGCCTTGGCGATGGATTTGGATGACAGTCAAAAGCAAAAAGCGTGGATAGCCATGGTTGATGGCGATCCGTTTTTGGTGTCTGCAGAGGCGATTCGGGCTCCTAGCGTGATTGGTTGGCTGATCATGGGTAAGAAGCTCAATCTGACGTTGCTGGAGCGAATTAAAAACCTGATTTCTCTGGATATTAACCTCGCTTCTGTGGGGAATGAGCAAACTCAAATTGTGCTTTCAACTTTTGACAATAGTCCTCAACTTGTGGGTGAGCTCGAAAGTCTAGCCACTCAGTTTACTTCGTCTTCAGACCTTTTTTACATGCATAAACTGGATGAGATGGAAGTGGCAACCTTGCCTTTTACGCTCTTTGAAGGAAAACAGCAAACCTTTGTCGTCGTTCTACAAGATTCGACCAAAGGATGGATGAAAACCCTTGAACTCTTCATGTTGGAGTTATTGCCGTTTTTCTTATTGGGTTTGTTACTCGCGGTAATTGGTTCGTATTACATTGCTCGCAGCATCACTCGCCCAGTAGGCCGCTTGCTTGAAGCCGCAAAGTTAGTCGCGAGTGGACGATATACCGAAACTATTAACGTGTCTGGGCGAAGCGAATTAGGAGAGTTGGCTAAAGAGTTTGGCAATATGCAGAAAGCCGTTATGGAGCGTGAGCAGAAGATCACCGATCAAGCAGAGGAGATTCGCCAAACAAACAAAGCCAAGTATCAGATTGAAATGGTGCGAAAAGAGCAACAACTCGCGGTGGATGCCACTGAGGCGAAAGGTCGATTCCTTGCCAATGTCAGTCATGAGTTACGTACACCACTCAATTCAATTATCGGCTATTCCGAAATGCTGATGGACGATTCTGCAAGTGCAGATGAGAAAGACAAAGCGACACAGGCAATCAACAGCGGTGGGCAATACTTACTCAACATTGTTAATGACGTTCTTGATTTATCGAAAATAGAAGCTGGCAAAATACAACTCGAATACGAGGATACCTGTTTGGTAAGCTTATTCGCTGAGGTCCAGTCGTATATGGAGGGTTTTGCCAAAGAGAAAAACCTCGAGTTTGGATTGAAACTGAACTATCCCCTACTCGCCAATATTAATATTGACCCTACCCGACTCAAGCAAATCCTTCTTAACTTGTGCAACAACGCCATCAAGTTTACCGCCGAAGGCCGTGTGGATATGCAAGTTTATCTGGATAGAAACCGTGATCGATTCATTTTTGTTGTGTCTGATACTGGCCTGGGCATGAGTGAAGAACAACAGCTCAGGTTGTTCACTGCTTTCTCGCAAGGACAACAGTCTTCTGACAGACGTTACGGCGGTACAGGACTAGGCTTGTACATTAGCAAACAATTGATAGAAATGATGGGTGGCCATATTAAGGTGACCAGTCAGCAAGGCTTAGGGAGTCAGTTTGCGGTGTATCTACCTTGGCAACAAGCTGAAACATCTGACATGCTCACTAGCCAGAAGCAAGCAGACAGTATTTTGCAGAATAAGCAGCACGTTGAAAAAGCACTTCCGCAAATCAATGGGCATATTTTGTGTGTAGACGACAATGAAGATAACTTGCGCCTAGTAGATTATTTATTGAATAAAACAGGAGCAAGAACCAGCCTGGCCAGAAATGGTGTTGAAGCACTTGCTCAAGCGGAAGAAAACTCCTTTGATTTGATTCTGATGGATATGCAAATGCCTGAAATGGATGGTTTGGAAGCCACCAAACAACTGTTAGAAAAAGGTTATGACAAACCCATCATCATGTTGACTGCTAACGTTGACAAAGATAGTAAAAAACAGGTGAAAGAAGCCGGTGCAACCGATCATTTCAGCAAACCTATTGTCACTGAGCGTTTTTACGCCATGCTCAATCAATATTTAGGACAAAATACCCAAGCAGCACAAGCTAAAGAACTTAGCGACGACCCAGAAACAGAGCAAACACCAAATGGCTTTGCGTTGTTACAGCAACAATATAAAAGTAGTTTCAAACAAAAAGCTGACGACATTGAATTAGCGCTAGAGCAACAAGACTGGACCGAACTAAAGCACTTAATGCACAAAATCAAAGGGTCTGCGGGAAGTTATGGATTTGATTCAATCAGCCAGCTAGCTTTGGAGGTTGAAGCACCCTTAGAGCGCGAAGAATACACTGATGTCGAATTGGTGGCGCGCGCCATGCTTAAAGAAATGCGTGTTTACTCTGACATTAAACCATTAAAATAGGCCTCTTCAAATATGACTACAACCAAATCAAAAACATCAGTGTTGATGATGGCTAGAAACTTCATCATTTTCATTAGCTTAACTCTTTTTGCCCAGCAGGGGTTGGCGCAAAGTAAAGCGCATGGCACGGTAAATAAGCAAGGAACAAACTCCGAAAGCGTTTGGAATGCAGAAACAAATAAATGGGTTAGTTTTGATGACTTTTGGCAACATGTCGCCAGCGCCAACAATACGAAGCATTGGGGCCAGTCAAGCGTTTATCCTGAGTATGAAAAGGTGCAGGAATTCGATACTTTTTTAGTGGAAGTACCCCAAGGAACTTGTTTAATGCAGTTTTTCCACAGCCGCTGGCGCAGAGCCAACGACGTGCAACGATGGAATCCTGCATTCAACTGTAGTAGCTCAGACTTGATCTGACAGTTACCCGTTTTTCAAATGGTGACTGTCAGTTTAGATTTGAGCTAAATTC
>CANNDC010000031.1 GCA_947503265.1 uncultured Alteromonadaceae bacterium | reverse complement strand
AGCTTAATCCGTTAATTCAAACAAAGAGATAAAAAGAACTGGAAAATGTTGAGGTGTACATATACGTATTCACGGCGACCTCGCAAGGAACTAGTTTTTTACCTCCATTCTCGTTGTGTTTTGTTTTGTTTTGTTGTGTTGTGTTTGTTTCTAAACAGCATGTTTCAACATCGGGGTATAAAGCGTACATAGCTTAAAAGATTTCAACCCGCCGTGAAAGCATCTTAGCTACTGTGTTTGTCGTTTTTACTTCAGTGTATAAAGCACGGAAAGTCTAAAAATTCCAACACGCTGCAAGACGTCCTTGTGCGCTTGGACTACGACATCCATGTCTTCGTACAGTTGAAATTTCTTAGTTTTACCATGCTTTCCTTCCAATATATTGATTCTTTTTTTGAGAAAAGATACACAGATCTGAACAGGCTTGCGAGGCATCTGGGGAGGAAATCAATTAGTTGATTGCGATGGCGTCCACCCACAGGGATGTGGGTGCCGAGCCTACAAGGACGTATTCACGGCGACCTCGCAAGGAACTAGTTTATAGCCTCCATTCTCGTTTGGTTTTAACTCTAAACAGCATGTTTGAACATCTAAATTCAAGCACCATACTTGGCGTAAACCCTCGAAACTAAGTAGCTAATCGCAAAGAAAACTTTGGAAAAGCTAAGTAATGTATATCAGCATGACACATATCATTTAGAGTTCAGGTGAATTTACAAAATCGTATGTTTAATTCCGTTTTGCCCCTAGCATCAAGAAACGTTATCACGCATAAACTGTTACATTTGCAGCTGAACCTTAGTGATTAGAACTAGTCTATAGTGTTAACTTTGAATCCTTTCTCAATGTGGAACATCCATGAAAAAATACAATTTAAGCGTGAAGATTAAAAAAATAGGCAGAGAAAATTGGGGCTTTATGTTGTTTATTTTCTTGATGCTAGCCTCCAGAAGTAGCATTGCTGATTGGTATCATGTGCCTTCAGGTTCAATGTTACCTACTATTGAGATTGGTGACCGTATTTTTGTGGATAAAATGGCTTATCGCCTAGAAGTACCTTTTACTGATATTTCGTTGATGAAAACGGGAGAGCCTGAACGCGGAGACATCATAGTCTTTATGTCAAAAGCCGCTGACCAGCGCCTTGTAAAAAGAGTAATAGGGATTCCGGGAGATTCCGTCTCTATGACCAATAACCAATTAGTCATCAATGGCCAAGTTATTTCCTACCACTCAGAGCAAGACAAGATTATCTTTGATGAAGATTTGCTTGGCATAACCCATAAAGTCCAATTTATTCCCGTTCCAAGTAAACGAGACTCGTTTGATAACGTCAATATCCCAGAGGGTTATTTGCTAGTGATGGGAGACAATAGAAATAATAGTGTGGATTCGCGTTATTATGGGCTGGTTCCTATGCATGAAATTCAGGGAAAAGCGACAAATGTGCTGTATTCATTGGACTCTGAAGAATACTACATTCCCAAATCAAATCGATTTTTTAAGAAATTAATATGAATAAATTCAATTAGTTAAAAAATAATTTAATTTATTTTTAAATTTATTGTTGAAAAATCTTGTCCTCACCACATATATATTTTGTCGACGCCGAAAGGGTCGACGAAATAGCCGCCGAAGTTTCGGGGCAAACAACTTAAATAATTTAACATATTGCTTAATAGCGAGGATATGAAAATGCGTAATATTGATCTATCTCCACTTTATCGTTCATTCATTGGTTTTGACCACTTAGCATCTATGATTGATGCTGCATCTCAAAATGAAAAACAGACTGCCTACCCTCCCTACAACATCGAGTTGTTGGAAGAGGATAAGTATCGCATTACGATGGCAATAGCCGGTTTTTCTCAAGATGATATCGAAATCGAAGTACAAGAAAATACCTTGAGAGTTTCTGGTAAAAAAGAAACTGACAAACAGGAACGTAAATTCCTGCACAAAGGGATATCTGAGCGTAACTTCGAACGTAAATTCCAACTGGGAGACCATGTAAAAGTATTGGCTGCTGACATGAAGCACGGACTTTTGCACATTGATTTAGAACGAGTAATCCCTGAAGCGAAAAAGCCTAGAAAAATCGAAATAGGCAGTAATTTGATTGAAAATCAATCGTAAAACATTGATTTGTAACTAGAGAAACGGCGCCCATTGAGGCGCCGTTTGTTTTTCGAATATGTGACCGATTGCTATCTGGCAAGTTGCGTTGAAGAAGCCAGTTTAAAATGCAAGAAAACAGCGGCTAGTACAAAGAGATGATATTTAACGCTGATACGACAATCAGTGCCGCAAAAGTCAGGAGCATCCCAAATACGCGTTGCCAACTGGCTCCTGAATGGTGTCTGAGCCCGTATGCGTGAATAATTCTGCCAACCAGTAAGCCCCCACCCACAGCATGTAATAGCAAAGTATGAGCATGGTTAACTTCTGCTATTAGCATAAGTACAAGTGTCAATGGAACGTATTCAGCGAAATTACCATGCGCCCTGATGACGCCCAAAAAGTGATGATCACCGCCGTCTCCGAGGCTTATTTTTTCTGAACGCCTCTTACGAATTATTAGAATCGACAAATAGATAAAGGTAATACCTAAAAGACCACCATAAAATGCAGTAACAGGTGTTGTCATATTTTAACTCCCCGAAAAACACAAAAGCCCACTAAATTGTGGGCCTTTATACTAACTCATTGTGCGCCTGTTGCTAGCCCAAAGCAGCCGCTAACTCGGCACTAACTTCAGAAACAGGCTTTGTTCCATCCATCTTTAAGTATTTGCAATTGTTTGCATTCGCTTCAGCAAGGTAATAGTCAACAAGTGGTTTGGTTTGCTCATGATAAACACTGAGGCGATGACGCACAGTGTCTTCTTGATCATCTGGGCGAATAACTAGATCGTCGCCAGTCACATCATCTTTACCTTCCACTTTAGGCGGATTGTAGCTGATATGATATACACGTCCTGAACCTGGGTGAACGCGTCTGCCAGCCATTCTTTGAACAATCACTTCATCTTCAACATCAAATTCGATACAAAAATCAATTTTAATGCCTGCTTCTTTCATGGCATCTGCTTGTGGAATGGTTCGTGGAAATCCATCTAATAAAAAGCCATTTTCACAATCTTCTTGTGCAATACGCTCTTTTACCAATCCGATAATCAAATCGTCAGATACCAGTTTCCCTTCATCCATCACTTTCTTTGCCGCTAAACCAAGCTCTGTTTCAGCTTTGATTGCTGCTCGCAACATATCACCTGTGGATATCTGAGGGATCCCATATTTACCCATTACAAACTGAGCCTGAGTGCCTTTTCCAGCACCGGGAGCACCGAGAAGGATTATGCGCATGCCGTGTCCTCTAAACTAATTTCATTAAATAAACCAATGCGCAACTTTACACATTCGTCTGATTGGATACAAGAATATAAGCGTCTGATAAGACCAAAGTCTGTAAAAAATCAATATGTAAACAAAAAAACGGGCGTAAAGCCCGTTTTTACATGTTTATCGTTTGAACTTTACGACTTGGCAAGATCTATCAACAGCTTATTCAAATTCTGCACAAAGCTAGCCGGATCTTTAAGGCTGCCTTGCTCAGACAGCGCTGCTTGGTCGAATAGCACTTCAGACCACTGATTAAATTGCGTCTCATCTTGCAAATCAGCCAACATTTTGACCAATTGATGATCAGGGTTTAATTCAAAGTGATACTTGGCTTCTGGCACAGGTTGCCCTGCTGCTTGCATCAACTTTATCATCTGAGTAGACATGCCTTGTTCATCAGTCACGATACATGCTGGCGAATCAGTCAGTCTGTGAGTAAACTTAACGTCTTGAACCTTATCACCCAAGGCAGTTTTAACTCGTTCTAACACGCCTTCAACTTCTTTTTCAGCTTTTTCTTGTTCTTTCTTACTGTCTTCGTCTTCTAAATCACCTAAGTCCAGTTCACCTCGTGCGATAGACTGGAATTGCTTTTCTTCGAATTCGGTAAGATGTGACATAAGCCATTCATCGATGCGATCAGACATCAATAACACTTCGATTCCTTTTTTACGGAAAATTTCTAAGTGTGGGCTAGACTTGGCGGCTTGGTAACTGTCGGCAGTAACATAATAAATTTTATTTTGACCTTCTTTCATTCGGCCAATGTAATCTGCCAAAGAGACATTTTGAACGTCACTTTCTCCATGGGTTGAAGCAAAGCGTAACAAGCCAGCTACTTTATCTTTGTTGGCGAAATCTTCAGCTGGTCCTTCTTTTAGCACGTTGCCAAATTCGCTCCAGAAAGAAAGATATTTATCTGCATCTTTCTTAGCCAGCTTTTCTAGCATTTGTAACACACGCTTTGTACAACCTTGGCGAATAGCCTGAGTGACTTTATTGTCTTGTAATATTTCGCGAGAAACATTAAGTGGCAAGTCATTGCTGTCTAGCAAACCTTTAACAAAACGCAAATAGGTTGGCATGAATTGTTCTGCGTCATCCATAATGAATACGCGTTGAACATACAATTTCAATCCGTGGCTTTGTTCTCTATTCCACAAGTCGTAAGGCGCTTTTGAAGGCACATACAATAAACTGGTGTATTCGGTTTTTCCTTCAACTTTGTTGTGCGAATGCAATAAAGGATCGGCAAAGTCATGAGAAACATGCTTGTAGAATTCGTTATACTCTTCTTCACTTATTTCTGATTTATCGCGTGTCCAAAGAGCCGTGGCTTTGTTGACCGCTTCCCACTCTCCTGGAACAGCTGGTGTTTTCTCACCGTCTTCACCTTCGCTTTCAGGCACTTCATCTTTCCACATCTTAACAGGAATACTGATGTGCTCAGAATACTTAGTGATGATTGAACGTAATTTCCATTCATCTAAAAATTCTTTCTCTTCTTCACGAAGATGCAAAGTAATCTCGGTTCCTCTATCGGCTTTTTCGATATCCGTAGTGGTAAACTCACCTTCTCCGGCAGACTCCCATTGTACTCCACTGTCTGCAGAATCACCTGCGGCGCGTGAACGCACAGTAACTTTGTCAGCAACGATAAATGCCGAGTAAAAACCAACTCCGAACTGACCAATCAATTGAGAGTCTTTAGCCTGATCTCCGGACAATTGACCGAAAAATTCTTTTGTACCTGATTTAGCAATCGTGCCTAGGTGCTCGATGACTTCTGCTTTATTCATTCCAATGCCGTTGTCGGCAATGGTTATGGTTCCAGCTTCTTTATCGACAGATAATTTGACGCAAAGATCTCCATCATTTTCATACAGTGAATCATTTGACAGCGCCTTAAATCGCAACTTATCTGCAGCATCAGCTGCATTTGATACGAGTTCTCGAAGGAATATTTCTTTATTCGAATAAAGTGAGTGGATCATCAGTTGAAGTAACTGTTTTACTTCGGTTTGAAATCCATGAGTTTCTTGATGAGCTGTCTCAGCCATATGCAAGGTCTCCTAGTTGTTGATTTTCAGCTTGCTTGTTAAGTCGTTGCGTAGAAGATGAGGTCGAATAGCAAGTTTTCAAGCTGTTTATATAATTTATTCGAATCATGAACTATGGTTGTACTAACGGATGGAATTTTTGTGTAACTCGCATGACTTCCTAAGCAATTGAATGGACATCACTTGTAAGGCTTTTTTGAATTATGCTAGAGAAGGTTAACCTCAATACAGCTGTTTGGATATATGACACGGATAGGTTTCGTATTTGTTGGGCGAACGATGCTGCACTTGCTTGGTGGAACTCTCCTTCGCAACAAGAATTATACGCTAGAAATTTCGAAGAGGGCGCGTCTGAAGCAGTCAAGGAAAGCCTGAAAGATTATCAAAGACGTTTCTATGCCGGTGAATCCATGTGCGAATTATGGCAGTTCTCTCCCGGCGGAGTAGACAAACATGCTTTTTGCCAATTCTCGGGGGTGAAGATAGAAAACAGAATGGCGATGCTAGTGGAAGCCACTTCCGTTGATTTACTTAAACCCTTAATGCAAGAAAATGCCATTGCAATCTTGGCCACGTTTGATGATCAGGGCAACTTTAAAAGTTGCAATCCACCATTCGAAGAAGAATTTGGTACCTCAAAACGCAATCTAGACTCTTTGGTATCGGACCCAAACTTGTTGTTTCAAATATTAACCCGTTTAAAAACACAGTCGCGATACGAAATTGATGTAAAGCTAAACACCCATTCCGACCAAGTTTGGTTTCGAGCAATAATTGCAAATTCTGAAAACGAGTTTAATGAACGCACAATCTTACTTCATTTATATAATATTGATGAACGCAAAAGACGAGAAATCAGTTTGCAGGAGCAGGCTCAAACTGACTCGTTATCTGGACTAATGAATAGGCGTGGAATCAATAGCTTATTGCAAAACAAAATCGATGAAAAGCAACCTTTTTGTCTGTTTTATATCGATCTAGATGGCTTCAAAATGATTAACGATTCTCTTGGTCATGGCACTGGCGATCAAATATTAATGGAAGTAGCTAGTCGACTAAATGTGATGAGTAATGAAAATAGTTTGCCATGTCGATTTGGTGGAGATGAATTTATTTTCATCGTTGAAGAAGACGTAAAAGCGCACAAAGCGGAACGAATTGCCACAGATCTTATTGCATTGCTGTCGGCTTTGTACCATGACAACAAAGGCAATGTGCTGGTCATGTCTGCTAGTATTGGTTTTGCCAAGTATCCAGACGATAGTAAGGTATTGGAAGACGTAATTCGTTTTGCCGACGCAGCTATGTATAACTCCAAAAAGCTAGGTAAGAAGCGTTGGACGCGTTATCAAAAGGGAATGGATAAAGACATTTTGCGCCGCAGTAGCTTGGCTCAACAAGCATCAATGGCAATCCAGAAAAATGAACTTCAACTATATTACCAACCAATATTTGTCGTTAGAACAAACTCTATCTCTTCATTTGAAGCACTTATCCGCTGGCACAACAGTGAGTTTGGCCAAGTATCTCCAGAGGAATTGATTGAAGTATGCGAGGATATCGGGTTGATTGCTGATATAGAAAATTGGGTTATCAAAACCGCTTTGAGCGATTTGCATAAATTGCGCATGCATACAAATAGTCGAGCCACCATGTCTATCAACATTTCCGGCATGCACGTGGTTGATCCCAACTTAATTTCGGTTTTGATTGATAATTTGGTATCCCAAAATCTGAATCCATCAGATTTAATAGTCGAGGTAACTGAGAGTGTATTAGTAGAAGGATTAGAACTCATCGATAATCCAATTGAAAACCTAACTCAAGCGGGTATCAAATTGAGTATCGATGATTTTGGTACAGGCTATTCTTCTTTAGCATATTTGCATTCCTTTAGCGCAGATACTGTCAAAATTGATCGCGCTTTTCTAAGCCAATCAAAATTTGCTTTGGTGACTCTTGAAGCTATACATAAGCTTATTAAAACGTTGGGAATGAAGTCGCTTGTTGAAGGAATTGAAACCCAGGAGCAAGCCGATGCAGTATCAGGGATTGGAATAGACTTACATCAAGGACATTATTATGAGCCACCCCGACCTCTGGAATATTTCGAACAAAGTTTACATCGAGCGCCTTCCAGTAAATGCGTGGGTTAGTGTATTCCCATCGACATACTCAAGTTCTCCCCCCACCGGCATTCCATGAGCAAGACGTGTTGCTTGAATATCGTTCGACTTACACATTTGCGCTATGTAGTGTGCCGTTGCGTCACCTTCGACCGTTGGATTGGTCGCAAGGATGACTTCCGAGAAGTTGCCATCTGTGAGCAGTTGGTTTAACTCATCTAAACCAAGCTCTTTGGGACCAATGCCATCTATAGGTGAAAGATGCCCCATCAACACAAAATACCGTCCTTTAAACTCCGAAGTTTGCTCGATTGACAAAACATCTTGAGGAGATTCTACAACGCATAGTTGTACACTGTCTTTTCTCGCTGGATCTGCACATATTTCACATAAACTAGATTCGGTAAACGTTCGGCATTGCTGACAGTGTTTTATATGCTCCATCGCATTGTGTAAGACACTGCTCAATCCCAAACCACCTTCTCTATTGCGCTCAAGAAGATGAAAAGCCATACGCTGGGCACTTTTTCGTCCTACACCAGGCAAACACGTAAATGCGTCGATAAGTTCAGTGATTAATGGGCTAAATTTCATAAATTGGTTAGCATCTTAAATACAATTAAAACCGCATAATAAAGTTTCGCCCTCTAAAAACAACCTTAAACTTTTTAGAATTAAATAAGCTAGGCTCAATCAGCACTAAAAATTGACCACCCAGTTCTATGAGCAAGCTTTTCCAGTGCCAAGCTGCCTAATTTGCTATTTCCAACTGAATCTAAACCTGGTGACCAAACAGCGATGGAGGCTTTACCAGGCGCAACCGCAAGAATACCACCGCCAACACCACTTTTGCCGGGCAATCCAACGCGAAACGCAAACTCACCGGATCCATCATAATGCCCACAAGTTAGCATCAACGCATTGATACGCTTAGCTCGCATTGCAGAAACTACTGCAAATCCAGTAGATGGATTAATGCCATTATTTGCTAAAAATAAGCCTGCCGTCGCAAGCTGTTGCGTATTCATGGCAATTGAGCAATGGTGAAAGTAAGTGCCCAAGACCTGATCCACAGGATGTTCAAAGTGACCAAAAGATGCCATGAAATGTGCAAGTGAAGCGTTCCGAGATCCAGTTTCAAGTTCTGAGCGAGCTACTTTTTCATCAATAGCGATGGTTTCATCATTAGCTAAAAAGCGCACAAATTGTAATATTTCAGCAAGTGTCTCTTTGGGCGGATGCCCCTGCATAATAGCGTCAGCCACTGCAATAGCACCAGCATTGACAAACGGATTGCGAGGTTTTCCTTGCTCATGTTCCAGTTGCACGATTGAATTAAATGGATCACCTGATGGCTCTCTGCCTACGCGTTTCCAAATTGCATTGCCTAACTTTCCAAGAGCGAGTGTCAAAGTGAATACCTTGGAAATGCTTTGAATCGAAAAAAGGGTGCTCGTGCAACCAGAATTAAACACTTCACCACTTGGTAAAACGACACTAATTGCGAATTGATTGGGATCAACACAAGCTAATTGAGGGATGTAAGAAGCCACTTTGCCTTTGTCATGACGACCTAGCATGTCAGAGGTTATTTCATCAATAATATCCTGCACCTATAGCTCCTATTAGCCTTTATATGTTGAATTTGTTGTAACCGAAGTGAAGTATATTCCCATTTCACCTTCGCTAAACCAAGCCTATTTATACAAAGCATTTTACTCTGTCAAGCAATGTCAATTTACGTCTATTTTAATAGCGATAAAGCCCTTGCTAGTTTTGCGTAAAAAGGTTCCAATTGTTTTCGTTCACTACATGCAAGACCGCAATCTGCTGAGTGAACATTATGACCCTTCAAGTCTGCATACTCATAAAACCAAGTTTTTCACATTTATTAAACGCAAAGCCTAGTTTGACTTATTTCAAACAAAGAGTTTACACCTTGAACCACTGCACCTTACAAGGGCAATCACTATGGACAGGTAATTTATTTGACCACAAATGGGGCGATTACAAACTCCATAGATTAATATTGTTCATAAAACACCCACTTTTCTTAGATTTCAGCTACTGGCATAAAAACTGCTCTAATTTAATCACGGAGTAAGATTAATGGGAAAAGATGTGTTTTATATTCCAATGGTGTTTGTTGTGCGTCTCTTGGGGTTTAATTCTGCTTTAAAAACCATTTTACTAAGCCTAGTTGTTGCTTTGACGTTAAGTTGCTATTGGCAGAATTCTATTGCGCTACTTATTTGCGCTTTACTTGGCATTTACTGCATCTCAGCATTAATGTATTTGACCAGCCAAGACGTTAGAAATCTAAACTTGTTACTCAAGAGGAACAATTCGACAACTGATGAACAAGCGTCTGCCTTTGAAGGTAAGTTTATAGGTCCATTGTCAGAATCTTATGTACTGTTTACTCAATTATCCCATCTACAAAAACGGTCTGAAGAACACCACGCGGATACCAATGCCGAAATATATTTTTCATCCAGCGAACTTAAAACTAATGCAACATTGGTCGCAAAAAATGCAATTGAACAATCTGAGACTACTAATTCTATAGCCAGTGCTGTAACCGAGCTGAGTCACAGCATCGAAGATGTATCTAACAATATTGCTCAAGCACAAACTGTGGTAGATAAAACACACTCTACAGTTAATTATGGTGATGAGGCGGTTAAGCTAGCTAGAACTCAAATCGATAAAGTAGCTTCATTGTCTCAATCAGCTAACAATCAATTAATAGAATTGCATCAGTTATCCAGTGATGTTTCATCAATCTCAACTGCAATGGCAAGCATCGCCGAACAAACGAACTTATTAGCGTTGAATGCCGCTATCGAAGCCGCCAGAGCGGGTCAGCACGGAAAAGGTTTTGCGGTAGTCGCTGATGAAGTTCGAGGCTTGGCAAACAGAAGCCAGAAATCAGCACTTGAAATCAGTAGTAAGATCGACGGTTTGCAGCAAAAAATGCAGCAACTTCGTCAGCAAATGGATGAAGTCGTTACCTGCGTAGTCGTAACTGTAGACGAGACAATTTGTGCACAAAACTCACTTTTTGATATCAAACAGCAGATAAATATCATGACAGAATGCATGTTGGATATCACGATTATGTCAAAGGAACAAACGATTGTGACTCTGGATATGTCTGAAAACATAGAAAAAGTAGCGGTAGCTGCCAGTCTTAATAGCGAAATGGCAAACGAGTCAGCACAAATTGCGAAGCACGTACATCAGCTCTGTGAGCCCAAAAAGCTATCGGAGGTAAGCTAGCTATGTATCCGTTCTGGACGTCTGTAATGGCCTTTTGTTGCTTAGTTGTTTTATTGCTAGTTTCCAGGCAAAGATACAAAAGATCGATTGAACTAAAACAACAACAAGGCCTGGCTTACATAAAAAATTTGCGGCTTATTTTGGCGCTGTTACAAAAACACCGGGGATTAACATCGACCTATATCAAAGGCGAGGTTAGCTTAAAGACTAGCATTATGTCTTTACAACACGAGGCAAACCGTAGAATTAAAGATTTCGTTTTAGTGAGTCGGGGGATCCAGGAAAATGAGCTTTGGTTAGGTATTCTAGATCATTGGTCTCGCTTGACGAAAAGCTATGTTAGCAACAACGTTGAAAATAACCTGACCCAACACAATGCCATGATCCAGAATATGCTGTATCTAATTGATGATATGGCAGTGAGCCATGAAGTGACTCGATTAAAAATTAATAGGATTGGCAACATCCGTCTTGTTTGGAAGGAGTTATTAACTGCTATCGAGTGTCTTGGACAAGCAAGAGCCATGGGCTCAGCGATATTAGCAGAAGGAACCTGTTCCAGCGTTTCTAGAATTCGATTGGCCTATCTGCAACAAAAAATCAGTGCAACTGCAGACAACGCTTGGAGAGGCATCCCCTTCACAGAGGCACAAAAACGGCAATTGGATAAGGTCGTACATTGTATCAAAAATGAAATTATTGGCTCATCAAACACACATAAAACGACGTTAGGTAGCAAAGATTATTTTAATATGTGCAGCGAGGTAATGGACAATTACTATCAGCACTTTGACAATTTATTCGAGCAACTTTAGTTTTAATTCTGGCGAGTCATATCTAAACAAGAGCTTATAAAGGCACAGCTATTGGATTTAAATTGTAGAGTTTAAATTAACGTTGCGCCAAACGAATCTCCCTGCATGATATTGAATTAGTTGACGCAACAATTAGGATGAACCTGACTTCATGGACAAGCTGGCCAAGAGCCTTGGTCAATCCTACTAACTCCTACGCGATAACTAAAAAAGCTCAGGCCTGAAAACCTAAGCTTTTTGTTTGATTTGTCCAATTTTTGTCTAAATGGGACAGAAACCTAGAAAAACCTATATATTACAATGCATTAAAACTAAAACGGCATCTTCATTCCGGGAGGAAGTTGCATACCGCCGGTGACACTCGCCATCTTCTCTTTGGTCGTTTCTTGTACACGGCGCACAGAATCATTAATCGCAGCAGCAACTAAATCTTCAATCATTTCTTTATCATCTTCCATCAAACTAGGATCAATATCGACACGACGAACATTGTGATTACAGGTCATAGTCACCTTGACCATACCTGCCCCTGCTTCACCAGTAACTTCAATACTGGCCAACTCTTCCTGGGTTTTCTGCATGCGCTCTTGCATTTGCTGCGCCTGCTTCATCATATTTCCCATTCCGCCTTTAAACATAATATTCTCTCTTTCTAAATTTTAATAAATTCGATAGTTAACGTGCTTTGACACTGCCTTCTATTACCTGAGCCGAAAACGTATTTTGCATTCTCAAAATGTTTTCGTCTGAATTAACGACCTCAGTTGCATACTCTAATCGTTTGCGATTGATTTCTTGTTGCAAACCAAACGGCGTATTAACTGGTTGCCCGATCTCGACCTCAAGTTTTATATCTTGTTGAAGGCATTCACACAAAGCACCTTCTAATTGTGCCCTTGCAGACTCTGTATTTAGATGTGGCTTCGAATCTGACAATTTCAAGGTAACTAAATTGTCATTTTTCTCAAAAGTAGAATGCAGAGCCAGTTGTTTTGTTAACGCAGCCACTTGCATCTGCTCGATAAGTTGAGCCCAGCTATCCAATTGTTCTGATGCCACCACTTTTTGGCCAGACTCTAAGAATGCAGGAACATCTAAATCGACAGGAGCCTCGGTTTTATCTTCAATATGGCTATTGGGATCAAATAAAGGTTGAACTTCTTTTTCTTCACTATGTTTGGTTTTTGCCCAAGGTGGAATATCGTCAGTTTCATCTGGAGCACCGTTTTCAACAGCAATCGCGGAGTTTTCCAACCCTTGACCGATAGCGTCTTTATTGCGACTTGTGTGATCACTATTTGATGCGAGTATATCAGGAGTAGATCCAATGTTTTCTTCAGACTTATCTGTTGCCAAAGATGCTGTATTGGCAGGCTCAGCTAAATCTACCGAAGGCTTGGCTGCAAATTGCAGACTTGATTCAGACTTTTTTACGGTTGATGTTTCCCCTCCGTCATCAACACTTGGTTGCGAAAGCTTACTTTTCAATGCGATTAAGCTCTCAGTAGAGGAGAGTTTATCGGCTTTTGATTCAACATTATGCTCGCTGTCGCCTCCTGAGGCGGTTGTGGATTCTGTTCCATTATCAATTTCAGAAGGTACAGAGTGTTGACTTAGCTCTACAGTCTGCTCGCTAGGTCGCAACATTTCTGACTGCGCCAGAATGTCTTGCTGTTGATCAAAGAGTTGCTGTTCTTCCTCGTTCTCAACCGCAGGTTCTACTCTGGTAGAAATGCCTTCCGAACTATGATCATTTTGACCTGCCCTCATTGGTTCCATTGGTTCCATTGGTTCCATCGGTACATTTGATTCATCTGGGGTAGTTAGGCTACTAGGTTCAATTGTAGGCGAACTAGTATTAACACTTTCTTCCTTATGCATCGCTGGTGTCGCAATCTGACCGGATCCACGCTCTGCAATAGTTGAACTTGGTTTTGGCGCTAATGCAGTTAAATCATTAGTAGCATCTATGGTTAGATCGATTGCTTCAGGATTAAATGCAAGCATCCTGATGAGCGTCATTTCCAGTCCCATTCTCCCGTTTGCAGCGAAAGGAAGATCTTTTTTACCCTGCAATGCGATTTGATAACTCAATTGGACCTGTTCTGCGGGTAGCATTTTTGATAATTGAAAAATCGCTCTTGCCGAGACGGTTTCTAATTTGCAGGCTTCAGGCGCAAATTGTGTTAACGCAACTTGATGAAGCAAACTCATTATCTCGTTGAGCACTTGAGAATAATCTGGTGCCTGAAACGAAATGCTTTCCACCTGTTCCATCACTTGATTGGCTTCACCACTAAACACCGCGTGAACCAGCTTCAATATTTGGTTTTTATCCATCAAACCTAACATATCGGTCACGACTTCATTTGAAACGTTACCATTGCCTTGCGCAATCGCTTGATCTGTCAAGCTCAATGCATCACGCATACTTCCTTGCGCAGCACGAGCAATTTGAAGTAGTCCTTGATTCTCGAAAGGTAAATTCTCTAGTGTAAGAATATGCTCTAGTTGGTGGCTTATTTGCTCTCGCGACAATGCTTTGAGATTAAATTGCAAACATCGCGATAAAATCGTGATGGGAAGTTTTTGTGGATCCGTTGTAGCCAGTAAAAATTTAACATGCGGAGGCGGTTCTTCCAGTGTTTTTAGTAGTGCATTAAAACTATGTTTGGACAACATGTGCACTTCATCTATCAGATAGACTTTAAATTCACCTCGTGTGGGTTTGTACTGCACGTTATCGAGTAACTCACGCGTATCTTCTACTTTAGTTCGTGACGCAGCATCAATTTCCAATAGATCGACGTAACTGCCCTGCTCTATCTCTTTACATGTGCTGCATTGGCCACAAGGATCAGCGCTCATACCTGTTTCACAGTTAAGGCTTTTGGAGAATATTCTTGCGATTGTTGTTTTACCAACACCTCTTGTTCCAGTAAACAAATACGCGTGGTGCAGTCTATTGTTATCGAGGGCGTTTGAAATGGCTTTAACCACATGTTCCTGCCCAACCAATTCGGAAAAACGATTTGGACGCCACTTTCGAGCAAGAACTTGATAACTCATTTGCGTTTATTCACCTTCAAATTGGCAGATGGAGTGACATTTAATTCTATGTTCGTTGAGCTTGTTTTCACCGCCTAAATCAGGCAAAGAAATGATAAAACCAGCGTGCTCTGCTATTCCACCTAGGCGACGAATCAAGTTAGCTGTAGCAACAATCGTTCCTCCGGTAGCCAACAAGTCATCAATCATCAGCACCCTTTCACCGGGCTTTATGGCATCTTCATGAATCTGTAGTTCATCGGTTCCATATTCAAGCTCATAAATTTCGCCGATTGTTTTTCGCGGTAATTTTCCTGGCTTCCTAACTGGCACAAAACCTATACCCAACTCGATCGCTAAAGGTGCACCGAATAAAAAACCTCTAGCTTCAGTTCCTGCAACTTTATCAAACTTTAGTGGTGCATAATGCGATAACAGAAGCGCAATACTAGAGGAAAAAGCGCTATGGTCTTCCAAAACAGAAGTGACATCACGGAACATTATCCCTTCCTTAGGATAGTCTGGCACAGTTTTAATAACAGATTTAATGTGAGCAGCAGACACAACAATCCTCTTTGGTAAATCGTGTTAGAGGGAACTAAAGTAGCGAGTTATAAATAAAACTCGAACCAAGCTAGGAAGACATGCATAAGTGGTAATGCGAGAAGAACGACAAGTCCTATTAGAAGATAACCCCAACTAAATGGGTCTTTTTCCATGTTTTCGTCAGACATATGTAATTTCCGATCAATTAGACAATACTTGTCGCAAATATTAATCGAAAGCGCTACGGATTAATAGTGATTAATCTGCAGGGACTAATAAAATCTGTTGTTGTAAAAATTGCCGAATAGTATCCAAAGTTCCAGATTTTATCTGTTCTTGGGGTAACTGTGGCAAGGCTTCAATCATTTTTGCGACTAATTCATCCACACTAGCTTGTTCTGCCGATTGAATAAGGGTTAATAGGTGTGCCGAAACGGCATTGAGAAGGGTGAAATTAACTTCGTCTTCACTATTTCGATACACCACCAAATACGTGGGTTCTGCAGGCTTGTCAGGTTGGAAAGTTCGACTAATTTGATGTACAGGATAATGATAGCTAGCCAAGGTCGCTAAATCAGAAAATACTATTTGTTTTGGAAGCACGGAACCGTCTATATGGGAAAAATCATGAACATCCGCCTTCTGTTCTGATTTTCTTATGCTGACAGCAAGTTCTAACCACTCGTAATGCGCCAATTCTTGGACAAATTCTGGATCAGAATCCACCATTTCATGCTCGTTGCTCAAATACTCAACAAACTCTTTACTGATATCAACAAAATAAGGTGAACGGTTATCGTGTTTGGCGAAAAATTTTCTGGCCAGTTCTTGCCATTTTTGTTCGCCGTATATTTCTTCCAAAACAGGAAAGCCTGAGCTAAGAAAACCGAGTATGTTATTAAAGAAGAGTTCCCGATAAATCTGCAATCGACGATCTTCGATATCACTCTCGTAACGATTGTTAAGTGGGTCTCTAATATGTTCAACGAAAGCCATTTGTGTTTCTTTGAAGGAACTCATCTAGGCTAGCTCTAAGTTATTGGCGTGTTTGCTAGCCACTTTTTTCTGAATATCCGCAATTTTTGCCGTTTCTTTCAACAGTTCATCGATCGGGGGAATATTAAAGTCGCGCTCTAAGAGCGTAGGAAATACACCGTGAATTTCATAGGCTTTTTCCAACAAGTTCCACACAGGTTCAATCACATCCGCTCCATGAGTATCTACTTTCAAGTCATCTGCTTCGTCAAAATGTCCTGCAATATGCCCATATACAATTTTACCACTGGGCATCTCTCGCAGAAATTCCTCCGCATCATATTTATGATTGATTGAGTTAACATAGATATTATTGACATCTAGCAGCATCAAGCAGCCTGATTTTTCCAGTACAGAAAGTGTGAATTCTTGCTCAGTCATTTCCTTACCCGGTGCGGCATAATAAGACACGTTCTCCATCAGCAATGGACGTTCAAGAATATCTTGCACTCGGTTAATTCTGTCTACCACATGATTCACCGCTTCTTTAGTGAACGGAATGGGTAAAAGATCGTACATGTGACCTTTGCCAGAGCAGTAACTTAAATGCTCACTATAAAAAAGTATGTTATGAGCGTTAACGAAATCCTTTACATCTTTGACAAAATTAACGTCTAGTGGTTCGGGCCCGCCAATGGACAAAGAAAGACCATGAGTCACAAAATTTGTCTTTTGGGTGAACTCAGTCAATTGTCGTTGGTATTTCCCACCTAAGGGGATCCAGTTTTCCGGCGCGACTTCCCAAAAGTCAATTTGATCGGGGATGTTAGGTAGGAGATCATCGATCATCTCTCTTCTTAATCCTAATCCCACGCCTGATAAATGTTTGTTAAACATCACTTGTCCTCAATGTTAGGAGAGAATCATAAAATGCAAAAACAATAAAGGCCAGCTAAGCTGGCCTTTAATTACTAGCTTAACTTATATGTTAAGTATTAAGCTTGGCCACCACACTTACCTTCGCCACACTTACCTTCTTTCTTAGCTTTGTCGCCGCCGCATTTGCCTTCGCCACACTTGCCTTCTTTCTTAGCTTTGTCGCCACCGCATTTGCCTTCGCCACACTTGCCTTCTTTTTTAGCTTTGTCGCCACCGCATTTGCCTTCGCCACATTTGCCTTCTTTCTTAGCTTTGTCGCCGCCGCATTTGCCTTCGCCACACTTGCCTTCTTTACTGGCTTTGTCGCCACCGCATTTACCTTCGCCGCATTTGCCTTCTTTACCAGCCTTATCACCACCACACTTGCCTTCGCCACACTTACCTTCAGCAGCGTCTTGCATATAACCTGCGTCTAAAGTTTGAACTCCGAATGGAGCAGCGTTAGCGGTTAAACTCACAGATGCAAGTGAGCCGATGACTACAGCGCCAACAGTTGTAGCGATAGTTGTTTTTTTAACTTGTTTCATAATTGTTCCTTTAGAATTCTGTGAGTTTATACACGTTTTGTTGCGTTCAAGTCATAAGACCTTCACTAATAAAAATTTATTTCACTTTTTTTCATAATGATAGTTTTATCGTCCGTTGATTGATTAAATCAGTTGAATAACACTATCTTATTAGGTTCTGTTGAGTATCAGCACACTGGTTACCTCAAACACTCACACTAGAAGACACGGGTAAAATAAATTTACTTTCAATATAATTATCACAATTTCATAACGAAGCAATTAATAGGCTTGAGGTATAAGTGGAAAGAACTAATGGTTAAGTTAAAGGTTACTAAAGTAGTGTAAGTCCGATGGGCAAACCTTCTCCAAACACTTGTTTTGTCTCAGCCTCATCAAGTTCTTTGACGGCTTCGACCATTTGGATCCAACTTTTCGGCGATTTCACCTCAACTAGTTTTTCAAGCACTTGGATGCGCCAATCAGAATCGATATCTCTGCTTCTATCTCCAGACATACGTACCATAAGCACAGTGGCAAATGCACATTGAGGATGTTTCTTCCAATCCAATTTGAGTAGTTTTGGAAGCCAACTTTGTATTGTTGTTTTATCAATCACATTATGCGTGCTGCCGTAAAAAGGCACGCGAGATGCAATTCTTCCAACAGCCCACCAACTGCTTACTGTTTCAGATGGCTTTTCCAGTCGCTTGAGTAATTGTTGAGCTAATTCAGATTTATTTTCAACGGGTAAGTGTTCGAGAGTTGCTACTAACTTAACCATGTTCTCATAAGACTTCAGCTTAGCTTCATTCTGCAATTTTTTATTCGTTAGAGCGGAAGGTTTTATGTATTTGGCGACATCTTGATATATTTTAAGTTGTTGTTGTGCTGATAGACCACCTGCTGCTCTGCGCCAAAACGTCCACCAATCGATCCAGCCTTGTGCTTCTTGACCAAATTGCAAACCTTGAGAATATAGATTCCAAACTTGTTCCAAACGCCAATCATCGGCAGGAAAACCATAGCCTGGCCTGATACCATAACCGGCCATATTGAACCAAACTCTCTCGTGATTAGCAGAACGGCGTCGTCTTTTTCTCTTTTCAAAAAGCTGATCAAATACCCCACGCAATACATTTCCTTGCCATTTTTCACGCTTCCCTAAACGTTTTTCCAAATCAAATTTAAGGTTTTTAACGGCTTTGGGATTTACTTCTTTTTTGGCATGTCCATATACATCCTCAATTTTAGTTACGGCCAGATTAAATTCTGAAGGTAAGGATTCTTCATGAGTAGATTTTGAATCTTTTGCAACCGGCTTGCGAATTTCAAACTCCAAGCGCCAACGCTTCTCATTGGAAGCGACACAATTAACTTGCAAGGTGCCAACAGCGGATAAACAACTTACCAGAGAAACTTGAATCGATTTGTCATCACCTTGTTGCAATGCAACAACTAGAGGTGGAAGCGAAATAAACTGTTTGGAAGCAATTAGCTGATCTTCAAAATCAATGATTTCTCCAGCTTGATAATTACGCTCAGACGAACAGGAAACAAGATGAAACTGCACTGGTTGGCCCAACTTAAGAGAAAAAACCTGCTCTTTTAAAGGCAGTTCTTGTTCTTCTTCTGTACCTTTTGGCATGATGCAAATAGCGCTTTTACTGCCTTCTTTTTGGTCTAACATTAGAAAGAACGACCGAGCTGAGCCACCGCCAATTTTTAGTTGCTCTCCTCGTCTTGCTTTTGCATAAGCCACCGCACCTTTTGCTACCGCCAGATCGGGAGTATCATTCTCTAACTGGTGTAAAGATTCGCCGCGCCATTGTGATAACACGTTTAACGCGCGCTCGTTTACAATAGGACTATTAAAAACACCACCATTGAACAAAACTGCATCCGGTATGGCACTATGACTTGTATTGCTCAATCCCAAGGCATCCTTGCAAACTAGTTGATGATCACCAATGAATTCTGCCAAATATTTACTCACCGCAGGGTCCGGCGCATAGGCTAGACCAAACTCAACCACACCGCTTTTTCGGATGCTTGGCCTAGTTTCAAATGGGATGATTGGAAAAAATCCATCTAATGCCAATGAATGAACTTCTTCTTTTGTCAGATTAGTGCTTTTTGCACCACCAATTAAACTCGAACCACTCCCTAATAGTGTGACTTTAGCCGTATCAGGCGCATTCTCCCCCAATAGTAATTCTTTTGCTTTTCGAGTTTGTTGTATTAACTGTGACAAGCTGGCAGCACTCAGTTTTCTGGTTGCTTTGCCATTTTTTGATAAGTCGTTCTCTATCTTGTGGGCTAATGATAGATCGACGTTATCTCCGCCCAACATCAAGTGATTACCGACGCCAATGCGAGTCAAGGAGAGTTGATTATTTTCATTGTGACTGATTTTAATCAAACTTAAATCAGTGGTTCCTCCACCCACATCACAAACTAATAAGAGTTTTATATTTTGCAGTGCTGATTGGGCTTGTTCACCTTTTCGTGCATACCAGTCATAGCATACAGCTTGAGGCTCCTCCAACAGAAAAATATGATTTAAGCCTGCTCGTTTAGCCGCTTCGACTGTCAGGCTCCTTGCACCTTCATCAAACGAAGCTGGTACAGTAATCACAACCTCTTGATGCTCCATTGCGGAGTCAGGAAATGCGCAGTTCCAAGCACAGCGCACATGATGCAAGTAACTTGAAGACGCTAAAATAGGTGAGACTTTCTCAACCTCTTCACTACCTGTCCAAGGCAAAATATTGGCAGTTCTATCAACTTGTGGATGAGACAGCCAACTTTTAGCGCTAACAACCTGCCGTCCACCTACTTTAGAGCCAAGTTCTCTTGCCCATTCACCAACGACCACTTGGTCAAGTTCGCCGCTAACTTTTTCAGACCAAGGCAGCGTCAAATCAGCAGGCGACAATTCGCCCCTTGCTGGATGATACCGAAAACTGGGTAGCATAGGACGTTTGGCTACTTCGCCGGCCGCGACAAGCTGTTCAATTTCAAATACTTGGCAATTGTCAGGCGACACGGGTTTATGTAAATCAGCGTAAGCAACGACCGTATTTGTCGTCCCTAAGTCTATTCCAATTAAATAGCGTGCTTTTTTTGAAGTCACAAACACCAACTTAATTAGGAGCGCAATTTAATCGCGAACATCTAGCTCTATCTGCCAGCGTTCAGCTTCATCGTTGGCTGATACAGCTTCAAGTTGTAACGTACCCACTTCTGTCACTTTCGCAATCAAACGCACGGGAACGACTTCTCCTTTGCGTCTGCCACTTTCCAAAGAGAGAGTGGATTGCAATTCGGGCAACTCTTCTAATTCATCATCAAGCCAGTGGTCCAGTTGCACACCTGCTTCGTCATGTCTTCGCGTATTTGACCTGAAAAAACGGAATTTAACGGGTTCACCTACAACTAAGCCAAACTCTGCAGTACTAGCAGCTGTTTCAGTTCCTTCTTCCATACCAAATGGGGCGATGCAAAGTGCTTCCAACGGTAATTCCATACCCGGTATAGCTGGCATGGAACTTTCAATACCGACGTAATAAGTACTTGCTAAGCCGCCACGAATTCGAACACCTTGCCCTTTTCTGACGTAACCGTAATAGCTTGCGCCATTGGCGACAGCTAAATCCAAATTGACGTCTGTTAGTAACCTAGCAGGCTCAGCACCAGAATCAGTCAACCAACGATTGATGATAGCGAACATTCTATTTTCAAGAATGGGAGCTTTTAGTACACCACCATTGAACATTATTGCTGTTGGTTTAATGAATTCAGATGATTGCGAGGAATTAAAATCATTGGCTAGCGGGTCAAACGACATCTCAGATTCAGCCGATTCGCCTAAAACATCATCTGCAGCGTTAACTTGTTTGCTCAAAAAAGCTGCCAAATGCCTCGGAATTGCCGGATCTTGTGCATAAGGCAAGCCTTTCTGAGTCAAAGCACTTCTGCGCGACGCTCGAGGCAAATCGGTAATATTCACTTCTGGGAAAAACCCATCCACCAAAGCCCCTCTCACTTCATCGCGAGTCAATTCAGTGCGTAACGTATTCCCCAACAACTTAGAACCGCGACTTGGCACCGTGATAGGTACTTGATGAATATCATTGTCCAGTAAAAGTTGCTCTTTAGCATCTCGACATGCCTGAGTGATAGCTTGTATCTGCCAAGGCTGAAGCTCTTTTCCTTGCTCAGAAAGTTTTGATTTCACTCGATAGGCCAAAGCTAGGTCCATATTGTCGCCACCGAGCAGAATGTGTTCGCCGACAGCGACTCGGTTGAGGGTAAGATTTCCATCTTCTTCTGTTACCGCCACGAGTGACAGATCCGTTGTTCCTCCACCGACATCTACCACTAAGATGATGTCACCCAGATTGACCTGTTCTCTCCACGACTCTCCACATGCGTGTATCCAATTGTATACCGCAGCCAATGGCTCTTCTAAGAGCGTAAGTGATGAAAATCCAATTCTATTTGCTGCTTCCGCAGTAAGCTCACGTGCAGCAGGGTCGAATGAAGCAGGGATCGTAATAGTGACATCTTGTTCACTTAAAGGATGGTCTGGAAATCGATGTTCCCAAGCACACCTGAGGTGATCAAGATATTCATATGTGGCAGTCAAGGGAGAGACTTTCGACACTTCATCTGGACTACCCGCAGGCAAAAAGTTTGCATGGCGATCTACACCAGAGTGACAGAGCCAACTCTTTGCGCTGGCAACCAGTCGAATAGGTGTTTTTGCACCTAGATTACGCGCAATATTACCTACCAAGGTATTTGGTTCGTTGGTCCATGGTAAAGCAAATTCTTGATCGTTCAGTTCAGATTCATGGGCCTGATACATAAACGATGGCAATTGACTGTTTTCTTCAACAACTCCCGGTTGAGTCATCTGAGGAATTGGCATAATAGTCAATTCGGGTTCAACCGTGGGATCATCTTCTACTTTTTGTAAATCCAAGTAGGATAAAACACAGTGAGTTGTCCCTAAGTCGATACCAACTGAATATTTTGCTGTACTACTTGGCAAGTTTTCATTGTCAGATGATTCCGTCATAATTCCACCTCAGCTGGCGCAACAATATTAGTATCATGGCCTTCCGCTAATTTAGGCAACTTCACTTCGGTTACCTTCCAACCTTTGTGGATCAATGTTCCAGTAAACGGTGCTTCGCCTACTACATTACCTGTCAGCCTAACTTCCGAAGCGTTAAACCCTTCAGGAAGCGAAACTCTGCTTTCTTCCTCTTCTTTTCTTATTGGTTCAAGATCGAAATAAGATTCGATAGCTTTTTTACTACCTTGATGCACAACGCGCGCTGCAGCACCTACATCGGCATCTGAATGTCCGGTTAAATCCTCTTTAGCGAAGTCGATTAAACGCGCTTCCTTTTGAAGCAAGGTGAGTAACTGCAAAGCAGCATCAGGTGTAGACTCTTTTAATTGGGTTGGAGTGTTGGACAAAGGGGTTTTATTACTATTGTCTTGGCTAGATGCCGATACAGGCTGTTTTTTAAAAAACAGCACTGCGAAAATTAATACTAAAATGACCAGCCCTAAATGCAGCATATCTAAGGTAGCT
Source organism: uncultured Alteromonadaceae bacterium (assembly GCA_947503265.1). Lineage (GTDB taxonomy): Bacteria > Pseudomonadota > Gammaproteobacteria > Enterobacterales > Alteromonadaceae > Aliiglaciecola. The sequence continues at coordinate 4,266 of CANNDC010000031.1, read as the reverse complement.
GGGAAGGTGGCTAATTCAAAGTTCATGTGTATGTTCCTTATTGCTAATTGCGTCGTCGCAAAATACAGGTGCAACATAAGGTAAAACGCTTATAAAACCAACATCAATTGGTGATTTTTTAGCAATAAAATGAACTTTTAGTGGCTATTATTGGTAATTTAATCAGTATTTTACCTCGCCCTAACAACTTGTTTACGTTACATCAGCTAGATTCGGTATATTTCTGTTCAGTAGCTGTAGTCCATATTTGTCATTTTCCCCAATGAAACTGGTATAACAGCCTGAACTGAAAACACTCGCACGTGCGAGGGTTTACTCCACATGATTTTATGACCTTTTAAACGTTTAAATAGATTGACTCGCTTTCGGAATCTATTTTGTTCCGCTTCTGTTGCTGCTCTACGCTCTCCAAACTCAACTAACATTCTAACCGCTGGAGGTGTCGCAAAGCTTCCTCTGAAAAGAGATTTAAGCCAAAACAGCATGGACGTATTTACCACCAAAATACTACCTTTTGGGTTGGGTTCATTTGCTTTTCGAACAGCAGTGGTAAACATTTCTAAATAATAACCTTGATGTTCGTTTTCTAGGTACACACTGCCTACCGGTGAACAATGCGGTGTGTCATTTTGGATGGTAGCAATTGAGCAGTAAAAGCTGTTTTTAACTAAGCTTTTGATATGTCTAAAGGCAATCATGATGACGTTTTCTCCTTGGAAAATAGATTCACACCCTAAAACATACCTTGAGGTATGTTTTAGGATAAACTAGCATACCTCAAGGTATGTTACAACTAATTGGTATTAGTTTGATTCAAATTCAAAAAGAACAATGGCTGCACACAGGCCTTTCTATCCTAGATAAAAAAGGGGCTGATCAACTAAAAATCAGTTCACTTTGTACACAATTGCAAGTGACTAAGGGTGCTTTCTACCACTGGTTCAAATCTAAGAAAGATTTTGATTTTGCGCTGTTAGCATATTGGCAGAATGCGTTTACTGAACAGTTTATTTCGGCTTCAGAATCAGGAAAAAATGCTAAACAGAAGCTAACCCTCTTGGTCAGAAAATGCATAGAGGGATTGGGCAAAGAAAGCCGTTTAGAAATTGAAATCCACATGTGGGCAAAGCAAAACAAAGAAGTGGGTCAATTCGTATCCAGTGTTTATCAGAAACGATTCGATTATTTGATGGAATTACTCGATGACATCTATACCTCTCCACTTGAAGCAAAGCGCCATGGCTTGCTTTTGTATTGCTTGCTTATAGGTTGTGACTTGTTTTTCAGAAAAATCAGTGAACAGGAAGCCGAACTACTCTTCCAAGAATACTTGTAGCAGTTTCGTTGAAAAGACAAGACATCTAGCTTACTTTAGCTAAAACAAATACATTCTGGGAATTAAGGAATACTATGGTGAAGCGCGTATTGATAGTTGTACTTAGCTTTCTTGTACTAGCTGTTTTATTCATTTTTGGAATGTTTCGAGCTAGCCTCCCTACGCTTGACGATGAAATCAATGCGCCAGTATCTGTAAAAGCCACGTTATCGCGAGATGAAATGGGTATAGCCGTTATCAACGCCAGTTCCAAAATTGATGCTGCCTTTATACTTGGCTATGCACATGCACAAGACAGACTCTTTCAGATGGATTTATTGCGGAGAAGTAGCGCAGGTGAAATTTCAGAATTATTCGGTGAAGCAGCGCTAACACTAGATAAACGTTCTCGTTTCCATCAATTTAGGCAACGAGCCCAAAACATACTGGCTACTATGCCGGAGCAACACAAACAATTGCTAGCTAGCTACACAAAAGGAGTAAATTTAGCTGTCAAAAACACCTCTATTTTACCTTTTGAATATCTTTTTCTGAACGCTGAATTCAAACCTTGGCTACCTGAAGACTCCATTCTTACTGCTTTAAGCATGTATATGGATTTGCAACATCGTCAGGTTATACGCGATCTTGTTTTAACACGAATAGCCCATAAATACGGTCAATCAATGCTCGATTTTTTGCTAATGCCAAGTGAATACCAAGCAGCGCTGGATGGCAGTATTATACCGCCTCCGTCAAATACTGATATTCCAGATCTTGCGTCTAACGGCAACACAGATTGGGCCAGTGTGAACATTTCCGAGCCTATCGATATTGGCAGCAACAATTGGGCAGTCAGTGGCGCAGTCACGAAAACCGGACAAGCGATGCTCAGCGACGACATGCATTTGGGTCTACGTGTACCTCCCATTTGGTATCGAGCATCCTTAAACTATTTGGTTGGTAAGCAAGATGTGCGTATGAACGGCGTAAGTTTACCCGGAGTACCTGGAATCATTGTTGGTAGCAATGGTCAGATTGCATGGGGCTTCACCAATTCGAATTTAGACAATACGGACTGGATTGAGTTATCTGTTGACGCGCCCGTGACTAAGGAAACTGAAGTAATAATGGTGAGGCAGACTAAACATGTCTATAGCTTCGATATGAGCGAATTTGGGCCGGTAAAACAATTTGGTGACAAACGGTATGCGCTAAAGTGGGTTGCTCACTATCCCTATGCAGTAAATATGGAGCTTACCGAACTTGACACAGTCACATCAGTTGCAGACGCTAAAAAGGTAGCACACCGCATGGGGATCGCTGTGCAAAACATGGTCATCGCAGATAATCAAGGTAATATTGCTTGGACGCCCGGAGGCGCAGTAACCGCTCGCAAATCACCCAGTAACAAAGCAATTCAGCAAGCAGACGTATCTTCTTTGTGGGCTATACAAGAACCAATGTTGCCCGATTATACTAATCCAGACAACCACCGCATTTGGACAGCAAATTCACGTGTTATTTCAACAGAACAATTATCCCGTTACGGAGATGGTGGATATGCATTGGGCGCGCGTGGATTACAAATTCGTGACCGGTTGTTTGAATATGAAACATTTGAGGAAACTGACTTCTACACGATTCAACTTGACAACGAAGCGCGATTTTTAGCTAAGTGGCACGTTGAATTGACCACAGCTCTTCAAATTAACAAACAAGAATTTAACGATGACTTACAGCTCTTAGAAAATTGGCAAGCCTGTGCCTGCCCTGACTCCGCTGGTTATTCTTTAGTCCGACGTTTTCGCTCATCGGTTATCAATCAATTGTTAGCACCGCTTGAAAACCATCTTAAAAGCGAACAACTTTCCTTGAGAGCGATCATGGGTCATGTTGAACCTGCAATATCAGAAATCCTTAAACAACGTCCGTTGGAATGGTTGCCTGAAGGATCTGACAATTGGGATCAATTCTTAATTCAATCTTATCGGTTTACGCGACAAGAAATGCTCGATCAATACGTCGAATTGGATGCTAATGCTTCATTGGAAAACTTACAAAAATTGCGCTGGGGAACAGTTAACGAATTAAAAGTACAACATCCATTTAGTCGCATTTTTCCCTGGCTCTCGGGTTTTCTCGACATGCCTACCGTCGATGGGTTTGGTGATAGTTTCATGCCAGCAGTTCAAAACGGTTCTCACGGAGCTTCGCAACGGTTTATTGTGCAACCAGGTAATGAGGGATCTGCAATCTTGACTGTACCTGGCGGACAATCAAGTCACCCATTAAGTGATTTTTACCGTAAAGGGTTTGAAGACTATACACAAAATGCTAGAACGCCCTTGTTGCCCAAACAAGCTATACATACTATTGTGATGCGTCCTGAATAAGGACTTGCCTGCCATTGATAACAAGCGATGAACAAGCGCTGATTTTATTCTTAGTATCAATCATAACTTTGCGGACTCACATAACTCTAACTAAGAAGTTTAGTTTTTGTGTAAATGTGAAGTTTAGTGATTTGGGAGACTTCCAAGCGTGTGAATACCGCTCTCACGTGAGGAAACTAGACTTACCTTTGCTTGGAAGTGCGCCGCTAATAGGTTTCATTTTTTGAGTTATGTTTGCGCTAAGGAACAGGGTCACCAATATATGTTTTAGATATTGGGCAAGGGTGAGCAATCTTTAAAGAGGATTGATATAAAGTGGAACAGTGTTAATACCGATAGGTATAAAAAGGGATTACAACACAGTTTTGTTCTCACAAAGTGATAGGGCTATCGGTTATGTTTCACACAGTTAAAATGCAAAACAGGCTGGCAGACCGGCCGTCCGCGTGAATACCATGCTCACATGTGGGGGAAACCGGGGCTCTCAGGAGCACCGCTCCTGCCGGTTGAACGACTCGAGCTTGCCAGAGGCTGGAAATCCACTTAGTGAAGGTT
>CANNDC010000030.1 GCA_947503265.1 uncultured Alteromonadaceae bacterium | reverse complement strand
ATTGATACGAAATTAAGCGCTGAAGCTTGGCGTTGAAACAACCTTACCCATAAACGCCTTTACACATAACGCCCCTAATAACTTGCCCAAGCTTGCTGGCTATACTTGCGAAGAATGAGCACCAGCCAGCGAGTTTGGGTCAAGTTGATTGGTTTGTTAGGTGGCTTGCAGTTAAAACAACCTAGCATCTTCATCCAGAATCTCTTGAACTGAAATAAATGAACTAAGCTCTTGTGTTCTTGGAAAAGGATAAAATTCCTTACTACCTGACCAAGTGAGATGGACAATAAAGTAGTTAACATTGTCAGTTAATAAAACCGTGTCACAGTCCTCTCTTTTAGCGATCAACTCCAACTCCCTTTTAAATAAACAGTGCTTTTCAGTCAACTCTACAGACAACTCTTTTAAAATTGCCAGTCTATGCGTATCTGGATAATCTGAAATATCCGTCCAAGGCTCACTAAAGTTAAAACTTCTCATGACACATAACGCCCCTATTAACCTGCAAATGCTTGCTGGCTATCATTAGCGAGGCACGAGCTCAGCCAGCGAGTAGTTGTCAGGTTGAATGGTTTGTTAGGTGTAAACTCTGAATGCAAAGCCACTTTCCCTGTGCAGATATGATTGATGAAGTCACTTTAACCGATAATACCCAAAAAACAAAAACTGGTGGGCGTTTGAAATTACCTTTGTACAAACTACCACGGCTACACAAAAGCGAATTGCACGGGTAGATCAGGGTGCTTATTTGGCGAAACCAAAACAACGATTAGTGCTTAGAAATTGAAATTGCATGTGTTGCTGACTGCTTAGAAAAGACGATAACCGCACCAGCCGCACAGTCAAAAAATGAAAGAAAACGTCAGTTAAGAATTGATACGAAATTAAGCGCTGGAGCTTGGCGTTGAAACAACCTTACCCACAAGCGCCTTTACACATAACGCCCCTATTAACCTGCAAATGCTTGCTGGCTAAAATTAGCGAGGCACGAGCTCAGCCAGCGAGTAGTTGTCAGGTTGAATGGTTTGTTAGGCATCCTGCTCAGACCAAACCACTGGCAAATCAGGGAAGTGTTTTTTAATTTCGTTAGTTATCGCCATTACATCCCTACTTTTAACCCTAGAATGACCATGAATAACCACTTTATCGGCCCAACCATTTAATAACAACGACTCTAGAGTAACAATGACATCTGAAGCACCAACTGAACTGCCCAAGTAAAAGATTTGGCCTGTCTGGTTTATTGATATATCTAACTGACCTTTACATTTACAAAGAATACGGCTAGTCAAAGGTGGCTTAACTTCAACTATTGGCTCGTCACTTCCCAAAAACGAAACAACCCAAATTGCCAACACTGAAAACAACAATCCGATAAAAGTTAATTGAAATCCATTGCTGTTCATTTCATTCCTATTGGAAGCCTAACGCCCCTATTAACCTGCAAATACTTGCTGGCTATCATTAGCGAGGCACGAGCTCAGCCAGCGAGTAGTTGTCAGGTTGAATGGTTTGTTAGGTGTAAACTTTGAATGCAAAGCCACTCTCCCTGTGCAGATATGATTGATGAAGTTACTTTAACCGATAACGCCAAAAAATGGAAAAACGGTGGGCCTTTGAAATTACCTTTGCAAAAACTACCACGACTACAAAAAAGCGAATTGCACGAATAGAGCAAAGTGCGTTGTTACTAAACTTTTGAAGATGAATGAAGGTTGGTGCTGATAAAACTTGTGCTGCTGACTGTTTAGAAAAGCTGATTATCAAACCAGCCACCCAGACCAAAAATGAAAGAAAGCGGCAGTGAATAATTGATACGAGATTAAATGCTGGAGCTTGGCGTTGAAACAACCTTACCCACAAACGCCTTTACACCTAACGCCCCTAATAAACGGCGCAAACTTGCTGGCTACAATGGCGAGGAACGAGCTCCAGCCAGCGAGTTTGCGTCCGGTTGATTGGTTTGTTAGGTGTATTACTCATCCCGAAGCCGCTCTCGACAACGCGTTATAAATTCTTCGTAAATTGTATCTGCTGGCTGGTGCATACTTTTTTCAAAAATACAGCAAAGATTCCAAAGCGCTCGCTCTTCAGCCTGATCTAAAATCGTTAATTTTTCGCTGTCGCTAATCCTACGAGTAAACTCAAACAAAACCCAAGCTTCATCTTCAGTAAGCTCAATACGGATCTCCTTACTCATAATTTCTCCATACACCTAACGCCCCTAATAAACGGCGTAAACTTGCTGGCTAAAATAGCGAGGAACGAGCCCCAGCCAGCGAGTTTGGGTCCGGTTAATTGGTTTGTTATGTGCCAATATTGTTTCCAATATTTAAGATGTTTTTCTTCCACTCAGGATAGTCTTCTTCGTTTTCTTCCCATAATTCGTTTAGTTCAGATTTGTCACTTAAAACCAATGACAAACAAGAACACACTTCTGCTTTTAATGGGGCCAACTTCGAACGATCTTGTTTCGTTAACCAGTCATCAAAATCCTCACTGTTGTGCGCATAACAGGTTCCATTGAGAAGATTGTCCAGTACCGCACCTGCCACAATCACTTCGTGACACTCTTCGTACTCCAAATAATCACTATCCTTATGTTTTATTGCGTTACTAATAAAAGTAAACGCATCTGACTCTATGATCTCATAAATTAGATCACAAGAAGTGTCGTCATCAAACACTCCCATTCCCCAAGCACCCATTACATCCTCCTTAACTTAAATTTGTTTGGCACATAACGCCCCTAATAAACGGCGCAAACTTGCTGGCTATACTGGCGAGGAACGAGCTCCAGCCAGCGAGTTTGGGTCCGGTTAATTGGTTTGTTAGATTGCTGATGCACCGACAATAGACTAAAAGACATTAGCTTGATTTGAAGTCTTCGTTTAGAACACTAAGTTCCTTCAATTTATTTTCAAGCTTATCTATTTTACTCATCGTAGTGATGCTAAATACAAAGCCTGACAGGCCCATACCCATGCCTATTAAACCAAATATAAATCCCAGACTTTCCATTCCGTACTCCCTTTATTACTGAATAGAGACTAACGTATCAACTCAAATCTTAAACAGCAATCTAACGCCCCTAATAAACGGCGCGAACTTGTTGGCTATTATGGCGAGGAACGAGCCCAGCCAGCGAGTTTGTGTCCGGTTGATTGGATTGTTAGGTGCCATTTTTGTCATTCCCACCATTATTTGCACCCAATAAGTAACCGGCAATGACTCCAAGTAACCCAATAACTGCTGATATTTGCTCTTTACCATAACCCGCGACTACCAAAAAAGCGGCTAAACATAATATTAATGTTAAACCTATAAGGCGGACTATATTCATTGGTAACCAAGGTTTCTGGGCATTTTTGATAATGTACGCTTCTATGCCAATCAAAATTAGTGCAAATATGAGTAAGCTAAAGCTAAGAACGATCTCAATTGAGGTCCAGTTTCTTTCTAAGTCTGGGGCTTGGCCCAAAGCGAATACTCCAAATGGAGTTAGAAAGAAAATAGCTAAAAACAACTTGTACATTTCATTTTTCCTTTTTGGCACCTAACGCCCCTAATAAACGGCGCAAATTTGCTGGCTAAAATAGCGAGGTACGAGCCCCAGCCAGCGAGTTTGGGTCCGGTTGATTGGTTTGTTAGGTGTAAACTCTGAATGCAAAGCCACTCTCCCTGTGCAGATATGATTGATGAAGTTACTTTAACCGATAACGCCAAAAAATGGAAAAACGGTGGGCCTTTGAAATTACCTTTGCAAAAACTACCACGACTACAAAAAAGCGAATTGCACGAATAGAGCAAAGTGCGTTGTTACTAAACTTTTGAAGATGAATGAAGGTTGGTACTGATAAAACTTGTACTGTTGACTGTTTAGAAAAGTCGAGCGCCGAACCAGCCACACAGTCAAGAAATGAAAGAAAGCGGCAGTTAAGAAATGCGGTGAACTTAAACGCTGGTGCTTGGCATTGAAACAACCTTATCCATAAACGCCTTTGCACCTAACGCCCCTAATAAACGGCGCAAACTTGTTGGCTAAAATAAGCGAGGCACGAGCCCAGGCAGCGAGTTTGGGTCCGGTTGATTGGTTTGTTATACGTCATATCTGCAACGATCCTTGTTAATTCTCATATTCATATGCGCCCCGGTATCTCGGTCTGGCGCTGACATATCTAGAATAATAGTTTTGCCAGATAAAACTTCATTCTTGAGGTATTGATTAGAGCAAACAAACACCAAAAGGAGTGGTTTATAGTTAGTTGCTTTTTCTGGCAGCCCCCAGGCTTTAATTTTAACTCCAATTTGGTTGTTCTTGTCAGAAAAATAGACCAATTCAGTCGTTACACCTTCTATGCCAAAAATCGTATTGTTGAACAACTCATGAAGCAACTCATCATTCTTCGTATTAACAACATGATAGTAAATCAATGATCCTATTGTTAATGCTAAGTAAATTGCAAATCTAAGGATTTTCTTGTTATTGCCGGGCATCCAATCTCCTCAATGACGTATAACGCCCCTAATAAACGGCGCAAACTTGCTGGCTATACTGGCGAGGAACGAGACCCAGCCAGCGAGTTTGGGTCCGGTTCATTGGTTTGTTATACATACCCAAGCCGCATAAGTACAATTCCTAATATGAGCATGAACACTGAACCCCAAAAATAAATACGCGCTTGTTTATAGTTAGCCGGATTGTTTTCTGAACTTAAAATTTGTGTTAACTGCTTTATAGTTTCATTGGGGTTCGATATAGATAATGTGATTTTGTGTTCTAAGACAATCATCAGAAAGTTTATCCCAAGATACATGTAAACCAATAAGTAACTTAGTATAAAAAGGAGTTCAACTTCAGTCATCTGCAACTCTCACGGGTATGTATAACGCCCCTAATAAACGGCGCAAACTTGCTGGCTAAAATGAGCGAGGCACGAGCCCAGCCAGCGAGTTGGCGTCCGGTTGATTGGTTTGTTAGGCTTATCTTTCAATAAAGGCGGTAACATTAAAATCATCCAAGTAAGTTTGCTCACCTCTCGGTGCGTCAAAAAAGACGGTAGCCCGAAGGTCAGGGAACTGTTTATACAAAGTTTCTTGCCATTTCAATTTTACGAGCTCGCCAATTTCTATAAATTCTTTAAAGGAGCCCATTAATCTACCATTTTCATACCAAAAAAGTTGACGAAGGTGATAGTGATTAATGAGCTTCTCAATTGAACTGTAGTCTCCTCTAAGCTTAACCTTCCATCCTTTTAACGTGTCATTTGTCCATGCACCTTTCCTTAGCAATAGGCCTTCAACAATCTCAAATTCGACTGAGGTAATGCGTGAAAATTCTTCCGCGACTAAATTATCCTGCATAAGCCTAACGCCCCTATTAAACGGCCCAGACTTGCTGGCTATACTTTGCGAAGAATGAGCTAAGCCAGCGAGTATGGGTCGGGTTGAATGGATTGTTAGACGTAACGTTATCCAATTTTAAGTATTTCCATTTCTGGAGCACCTTCATGACTCACAACAACACTGCGTTTTGTAATGTTGTGCAACCAAGATAGAAAACCAACTAAACAAGAATAGTCTTCTTCATTGCTCATTTCCTTGGGATCCAAATCAAACTCGATTTCCTCAGATACGAAAAAATGACAATTCAACTTTATTCTATTCCCTATGTCGATGGAAAGAATAGTGGTTTCTAATTCCTGAATTTCTTTAATTTCTGCAAATGTTTGAGGAAGCTGAACAACTCGGTCACTGAGGTAAAAAGTAGAAGAGTATGATGAATTTGAAACTGCGCAAATTAGACTATCCCAAATGTCCTCAGATGCCTCAAAAATTAACAAATCTCTCAAAGAGCCGTCAGCTTCAAATTCCTTTTTTATAGAATTCCAATCTTTCATTCTAGTTACGTCTAACGCCCCTATTAACCTGCAAATGCTTGCTGGCTATCATTAGCGAGGGACGAGCCCAGCCAGCGAGTAGTTGTCAGGTTGAATGGATTGTTATATGCCATTTTAGTTAGTAAACCTTTTATAAAAATTACCCAGAACTAAATGCAAAAAGTAACTTACCATCAATAGATGCACAAACATTTCCAGTTCAGTGAGGGTGTAAGACCCCTCACCATCGCTAATAACAAACCAATGTAAAAAAGGTACCGGACCCCAAAATCCTTCGTACATCCAAAGTCGCCACCAGACCAATGAAATTAAAAACGACAGCGCAATCGAAATACAAACCTTAGCAATCGAAGTTTTCATGGCATATAACTCCCCTAATAAACAGCGCAAACTTGCTGGCTAAAATGAGCGAGGCACGAGCCCAGCCAGCGAGTTTGCGTCCGGTTGATTGGTTTGTTATACGCGATACCCAACTTTAAACATACCAAACGCGAAAATGTACAGCATAACTAAATGCCACATAGAACAAAGCAAACAACCACCAAAAAAACTTTGAATGATTTAAGTACTTTATATTAACTAAAGCAGACAAAAATACGAAAAGAAGGCCTAGAAACAATGATGGATTTGGGAACGAATCATACCCATGGCCTTCGTTAACTGATGGTACAGCCGGAATAGTTAGCAACAAAGCAATACCAATAAACACGAGAGAACAACCTTGTTTAAAATACTGCTTCATGCACAAATTCTCATTGCGTATAACGCCCCTAATAAACGGCACGAACTTGCTGGCTAAAATGGTGAGGAACGAACCCCAGCCAGCGAGTTTGGGTCCGGTTGATTGGATTGTTAGACGGCATTGTATACAACATTTCACCTTTTGATTCTTCTAGAACAGATTTGACAATAACCTCGATTATCCATTTTGAATAGTGGGAACATTGCTTCAAAGTTAGCCTTTGGAATATCATTTGGTGCGTTGATATCTCTGCCATATTGTCCACATGCTGCGCATTGTTTTATCCATTTCCTTGTCCGTGGATCATTTAAAAACCATTCTTGCGTTCTCGTTTCAGACCTCATGCCGTATAACGCCCCTAATAAACGGCGCAAACTTGATGGCTAAAATGGCGAGGAACGAGCTCCAGCCAGCGAGTTTGCGTCCGGTTGATTGGTTTGTTAGGTAGCACGTTTAAAAACATCGGGCTTTTCCCTACTAATAACATGATACCAATCTTCTCCCGTTCTCACTTCAAAGTGAATTAAGTCACCTAGAGTGATCTCGTTAATTAATGTTGATGTTTTAACGTGTTCAAGCAATGAAGAAGACGTAAAAATGCCAACTACCCCTTCATCACGAACATCAAACTCATTAAACTTGCTGGCACATTCATCATAAATTTGAAGTAACACGACATCATCAAAGTAAACAACATATTTTTCCCCGATAGGTTCGACGGGGTAACAACCTTTAATAACATTTTTTTCGTCTAAAACCACATCCACTTTTTCATCTGAAGTGACACCGCCGACTAGGTTTATTGTCAAAGTACCATCTTTATAAATGCAATCTTCAACAAACCATTTCTGATAGCTTTGAAAATCTAAATCTGTACGCATTGTGCTACCTAACGCCCCTAATAAACGGCGCAAACTTGTTGGCTAAAATGGTGAGGAACGAGCTCCAGCCAGCGAGTTGGCGTCCGGTTGATTGGATTGTTAGGCGGAATTACTGATGTATAAAAGTTGTTTACACTTAGCTTATTAAACATCAGTTGGTTCACCCCTGTCACATTTTTTACAATCCAATTGAAACCCTAATTTTGATCCGCGACCTGATTCACTTTCGACCCAAGGCCTACTTGTCCAGGGAGGCGTATTTCGAACATGTTGATTATGACCACAAGATAGCTCTGCAACCCAATGATCCTCTTCATCTTTATGATAACCAGTAATTGGGCTCTTCATTCCGCCTAACGCCCCTAATAAACGGCGCAAACTTGCTGGCTAAAATGAGCGAGGCACGAGCCCAGCCAGCGAGTTGGCGTCCGGTTGATTGGTTTGTTATGTATCACTTTCTCAAACATTTCGCGGATGTTCCAGTGTGATAGTTTAATTGAAGATTTACTTCGTCAATTAGCGCAATGTCAGCCATTGAATCTACTTTGTGTTCTTCGAAACCACGAACAAATTCTTCCGTAAGATCTCCTAAACCGTTCTCCAATACTGTTCCTTTGATATCATAAGGAGTAAATGTAATTGTTGTTCCTTCAATTGAAAAGCGAGACAAATAAGTCGTTTGTAATACAGATTTAGTATCCGGATCTTGAAGCAGAGAAGTTGTTATTATGCCGCTTGATACGACCTCGCCATTAGCTAAAGAATATCTGCTTGTCTGAGACGAGCGAAAATGAACGGAATCGGTGAGGTTGAATTCCTGCACGCATTGCCATTTACCTTGTAACAACCCGAGATCAATCTCGATTTCCCCAAAAGCTGACAAAGTGAACAATGATAAGGAAAGAGCGAATAAAATCTTCAAACTAAAAACCTCCTTGTGATACATAACGTCCCTAATAAACGGCGCAAACTTGCTGGCTAAAATAAGCGAGGCACGAGCCCAGCCAGCGAGTTTGGGTCCGGTTGATTGGATTGTTAGGCTTACTTACGTTTAAAAACAAGAAATACCAACAAAGCAATTATTACGAATGCGTGTACTGATAATATTAGGCCTTCTCTACCGAATAAAGTAAAACCATGTAAGTGGTTAAAGGTATGCTGAAAGTACCCGCAAGCTCCGAATCCCAGCCAGTTTTGACCTGGCGTTCCCCCACAAAACGGAATTGTACTTACTGTGTTCAAGATAAGTGAAATGACAATTATTGCCAACACTAACTTTACTAATATTGAGATCTTCTTATCGCTCATGCTTGTAAGCCTAACGCCCCTAATAAACGGCGCAAACTTGCTGGCTAAAATGGCGAGGAACGAGCTCCAGCCAGCGAGTTTGGGTCCGGTTGATTGGTTTGTTAGGTGTAAACTCTGAATGCAAAGCCACTCTCCCTGTGCAGATATGATTGATGAGGTTACTTTAACTGAAAATATACAAAAAACAAAAACTGGTGGGCGTTTGAAATTACCTTTGTACAAACTACTACGACCACACAAAAGCGAATTGCACGGATAGAGCAGGGTGCTTATTTGGCAAAACCAAAACAACGATTGCAGTTTAGAAATTTAAATTGCATGTGATGCTGACTGTTTAGAAAAGCTGATTTTCAAAACAGCCACACAGACTAAAAATGAAAGAAAGCGGCAATTAAGAAATGCGGTGAATATAATCGCTGGTGCTTGGCATTAACACAACCTTACCCACAAACGCCTTTACACCTAACGCCCCTAATAAACGGCGCAAACTTGTTGGCTAAAATGGCGAGGCACGAGCACAGCCAGCGAGTTTGGGTCCGGTTGATTGGTTTGTTATGTTTACCCTTTGATGACATAACTATACACACCTTCAGACAACTTAATAAATTCTGGATCCACGCCATTGCTTGGTACGAAAAGTGATTTAACTCGGGGAATAAACAAGCCACTTTCTGATACAAAAGATTCATCTAATTTTATATACAGACCATTTGGTTGCAAATACACTGCTTTTGGCATTAACAACCCTATAGAGTCGGGTAAATCGTCCAAATTAATAACTCCTGTTTCAATAAGCGCTGCAGCATCTATCTCAATTGAATTCAAATCAAAAGATTCGGGTGAATAATGACTATCGCAGCCAACAACTACAACTAATAAAATGAAGAGATATCGATATTTCACACTAATCCGTCAGTAAACATAACGCCCCTAATAAACGGCGCAAACTTGCTGGCTATAATGGCGAGGAACGAGCTCCAGCCAGCGAGTTGGGGTCCGGTTGATTGGATTGTTAGACGTAAACTGTTGTTTTGCACTTCTACTTTGCGTTGTATAAAAAATAGTTAAAGCCAAACAACTAACAATGCCAATTAGATTTAAAAACGGTAGCCACAAATTCAACGACTTGCCAATAGCTACCTTGTTGCAAAATACGCCTGCTAAACCAATAAAAGAAAGAATACCGCACCTAAAAGAAGAATGAATACATAACAGAATACGGTTTTTGAATGACAACATACTTTAAAATCCCTTTACGTATAACGCCCCTATTAACCTGCAACTACTTGCTGGCTATCATTAGCGAGGCACGAGCTCAGCCAGCGAGTAGTTGTCAGGTTGAATGGATTGTTAGGTGTAAACTCTGAATGCAAAGCCACTCTCCCTGTGCAGATATGATTGATGAAGTTACTTTAACTGAAAATACGCAAAAAACAAAAACTGGTGGGCGTTTGAAATTACCTTTGCACAAACTACCACGACTACACAAAAGCGAATTGCAAGGGTAGACCAGGGTGCTTATTTGGCGAAAACAATACAACGATTAGTGCTTAGAAATTAAAATTGCATGTGATGCTGACTGTTTAGAAAAGCTGATAACCAAACCAGCCACACAGACTAAAAATGAAAGAAAGCGGTAACTAAGAAATGCGGTGAATTTATACGATGGTGCTTGGAATTAATACAACCTTACCCACAAACGCCTTTACACCTAACGCCCCTAATAAACGGCGCAAACTTGCTGGCTAAAATGAGCGAGGTACGAGCCCAGCCAGCGAGTTTGGGTCCGGTTAATTGGATTGTTAGACGTAACATCTGAATGCAATTTACCTTTGCCCATGCCGATAAAACTTATGGTTTTACTCTAACTGATTAAACACATAAATGGAAAGTAGGTGGGCTTTTAAAATAGCGACAACTTGGAACTACCTTTGTTGATGTGAAGCCTGTTGCTAAGGTAAAAAGTCTGCGTTGATTCTGACTTTTTAAAACTGCGTAAGTTTGGCAGCCAAGATAACAACAAATGCCAACTGCCGAGAAACCTGATGTGATTGGCTTACCGACAAAGCGTAAAAAAGAGAGAAAACGGGAGCTAAGAAAAGGGATGAAATTCAGTCTTGGCTCTTGACGCTGATAAGACTTTACCCCCAAAAGCCATTACGTATAACGCCCCTATTAACCTGCAAATGCTTGCTGGCTATCATTAGCGAGGCACGAGCTCAGCCAGCGAGTAGTTGTCAGGTTGAATGGTTTGTTATACGCCACACCTACCGCCCTTTGCAAATCGAAGTAAAACATCCAAAACATCCATTTTCTCAAACAATTCATCTGAATTAACAAAATCAACAAATTCTTCGGGCAGCGAATTTGGATCAAGTGACCTACAAAGTGTTGCAGGTTTCGATAAGAGTTTAGCCTGCTCACTAGCACCCACTTGATAACCAAGCAATAACATTGTGCATGAGGCTATTGCACTTTTTGAATCAAGTTCATCATGCACTCCAGAACAAATTTGCTTCCAATAACCTCCTTTACCCAAAGTGAAAGCTGTTGCTGAAGCAAAGTTACAAAAGGAGATAAGGAGGAAAGCAAATAAAATTCTCATGGTTTTCTCAATGGCGTATAACGCCCCTATTAACCTGCAAATGCTTGCTGGCTATCATTAGCGAGGCACGAGCTCAGCCAGCGAGTATTTGTCCGGTTGATTGGTTTGTTATACATTTAGCTGCTCCAATCTGTCTATGATTTTTGAATAAATGAAAATTAACTCAGCCACTTGAATAGTTGATGAGTGAATTTCTGAATCCTCTACTTCGAAAGAAACGAAGGCTGAATCACCTACTACTTTAATTCTAAAACTACAGTCGTCTGTTGTTGGTCCAAGTTTTAGAAAGTAACCATCTGAGTTAATCTGTTTATTTACGAGTTGCCCCATTTCATAACGCAATGAATTTATAAACTGAGGAAGGTAAGTAGCGCTCTCGATTGGCGTAAGCAAAACGTTTGCCCACCAAATATTTATCTCGATTAAATTATCTGACTGTGAGTCAGCGATGTCAAAATGTAAACTATTGTTAGAGCCTATAACTTCCATATTGTCCTGAATGTATAACGCCCCTAATAAACGGCAAATACTTGGTGGCTATACTTTGCGAAGAATGAGCTAAGCCAGCGAGTATTTGTCCGGTTGATTGGTTTGTTATGTTTCGTATGTTTCAAATTCAATTCCCTTTTTTGATAATGCACGCCTAACCGACTTTATTGCTACCGCCGAATCTTCCATTGCTAAAACAACATAGTTCTGATCAGAATGGTAATAAGTGATTAGGAATAAATGCCCCTGCGTTTCACAATACCAGCGCTCGCAAGGGCCTGCAAAATCTTCCTCTTCAGCGGGAGTTGCAACAGACTTTGAATCAGCTAGTTTAGTTAAGATGTCTAGCGGCAGTTCAAAATACCCCAATCGCTCAAGATACTTATTATTTTGACGATATTGACTGTCGAACTTAAGCCAGAACTCTTTTTGAAAATGCCAAACAATTTTTTGAGAGCTAAATATATCAAAGAGAAACATAACGCCCCTATTAACCTGCAAATGCTTGCTGGCTAAAATTAGCGAGGCACGAGCTCAGCCAGCGAGTAGTTGTCAGGTTGAATGGTTTGTTAGGTGGCATTTGCTTGGTTCAAAGAAAGAATTCCTTCATGATAGCACTCCAATACAAATAATCCATTTGGGTCAAAAACCCATGTGTCCATGCACTCGTCAAAAATTTGCATAGCGTTTCGTTTGAACACTTCAATTTCCATTGAAAGTGAAGGTTTTAACGCGTTTGACCATACAACTACAACCATTCCTGAATTTGGAAGTTTAGTTATGCAATCTGTTGCACAAGAGGACTGTTCTTGCCAAGTATCAAAATGCCACGAAACTTTATTTTCTAATTTGTCCCAGTCAATGTTGGCCCAGCGAGTGAAAGGGACAAGATTCTCTAATATTTCTAAGAGCTTAGTCTTCTTGGTCTCATCCACTATCAAATCGAACAGCTCATTTTTCCTAGTAAGGTGCTCGATAAGATCACCTATCAATTCAGAGGATAAATTCATCGTTTTCTCTGCCACCTAACGCCCCTATTAACCTGCAAATGCTTGCTGGCTATCATTGGCGAGGCACGAGCTCAGCCAGCGAGTAGTTGTCAGGTTGAATGGTTTGTTATGCGTAAAATTGTCCAACTATTGAACACCCTTAATTCGTTTTACTGTTGTTAAAACAATTAGGATGATGATAAAGCTGAAAATACCAACAAAGACGGGACGATAAAAATCTACACTTTGTTCATGTGAATTTATCAGAGAATAAATTAGTGAGCCTATTGCAACACCAATAGAAAATTGTGCACTTCGCTTTATCAGTGAGTCTTTTTTCGTAGTCATCTTCATTTTCCTTAATCCTAATTTACGTATAACACCCCTAATAAACGGCAAATGCTTGCTGGCTAAAATTAGCGAGGTACGAGCAAAGCCAGCGAGTATTTGTCCAGTTGATTGGTTTGTTATATGCCCGCATTTTCCTGCCTTTTACGCAAACTTATAAATTGACGAGCTAAGACATTATGTCGTTTAACAGTATAAAAACCAGCCACCCAAGACAAAGGCCATAATAAAATAACCATGAAAAAGAAAGCACCAGCAAAAGCCACAGCAATAAAAGTAAGTAATGTTGCCAATTGCCAGTTGGAATAAATTAGTCCAATCGGGCCAAACGGTATAATTAATAGTGCTTGGGTCATCTGACTTTTGAGTTTAGCTGAATTTGTATCCATATCCTTAAGCTGGCATATAACGCCCCTAATAAACGGCGCAAACTTGCTGGCTAAAATGAGCGAGGCACGAGCCCAGCCAGCGAGTTGGCGTCCGGTTGATTGGATTGTTAGGTGGAATATATGTCAAATTAGTCATTGGTAATATTACCCACGAAAGTAAACACGATATCTGAGGCATCCTGATACTCTGAGTCCGACATTTGAGCAACCTCATTAAAAGGTGCAGAATCTTGTACCGCTTTAATTGCAGCTAAATTAAACTCTTCATCAGGACTCGCGTGCGTTATTTTGATTAGCTATAACTGCCCACTTCGACTTACCAGTACATTTATTCTTATTTTCTTATCATTCGAATGCTGGTCACAAATCCATTTTGCATTTTCGTGAACCCTATTTGATATGCTCTCAATACAGCTATCAAAAGAGTTGCATGCCGAAGCAGATGACTCTTGGGGAGTTGATTTGCATCCCGATAAGAGAGTAGTCGTTACTAAAAAAAGTATTTTTTTAATCATTCCTGATTCCACCTAACGCCCCTAATAAACGGCGCAAACTTGCTGGCTAAAATGAGCGAGGTACGAGCCCAGCCAGCGAGTTGACGTCCGGTTGATTGGTTTGTTAGCTGTCATTCCCATCCGATTTCCTATAAAACATATTTCCAAATTTCGACTCAAATACATAGTAAAACTTTCTATTACCTCTGTACAAGCTAGGATATTCATCGACGAGCGGATGAGGGTCAGACAATACTATTCGGAACAATATAGGGCTTGAATTTCGATAATAATGAACCGTACCTAAGGTAGTTCTAAAACTAGAGTCAGCCAGCTTTTCCCTAAAAATAAACTTATCATCGGATGTAATCTCAAAGCTGTACAGCGCTTTTTGCCACTCAGCATTTTTGCCAGGATAGAAGCTATCATCTATAGTATAAATGCCAACGATTCTTGATTTTGTGATAGGGAAATAGTTGTAAATCACCTTGGCCGCAAATGATAGAGATCCAAAAATAACAATCAGAAATACAAATTTTTTCATTAAGTTAAACTCTGACAGCTAACACCCCTATTAACCTGCAAATGCTTGCTGGCTATCATTAGCGAGGCACGAGCTCAGCCAGCGAGTAGTTGTCAGGTTGAATGGATTGTTAGGTGTAAACTTTGAATGCAAAGCCACTCTCCCTGTGCAGATATGATTGATGTTGTAACTTTAACCGATAACGCCAAAAAATGGAAAAATGGTGGGCGTTGGTTACTACCTTTGCAAAGACAACAAGAAAAACACAAAAGAGATTTGCTCGGATAGTGCAGGGTGCTTTTTTAGCAAAGCCAAAACAACGATTGCAGTTTAGAAATTGAAATTACATGCGATGCTGACTGTTTAGAAAAGTCGATCACTGAACCAGCCACACAGTCAAAAAATGAAAGAAAGCAGCAGTTAAGAATTGATGCGAAATTAAGCGCTGGAGCTTGGAATTAATACAACCTTACCCACAAACGCCTTTACACCTAACGCCCCTAATAAACGGCGCAAACTTGCTGGCTAAAATTAGCGAGGCACGAGCAAAGCCAGCGAGTTTGGGTCCGGTTGATTGGATTGTTAGCCCTCACGTTTAGACCAAACATCAAAGCGCTTTTGAACAACAGAAGCGAGTTTATCGTAAGTTTTCCAGCTATCTTCAATATGATAAAGGGTCTCTAAATTGCCCCCAACCGCATTATCATAGTCTTTATAAAACTTGGCTTCATCAGACGCGTAATAATAAGCTGCAAATTCATTTCCGAGAGTATTTAAGTCATCTCGAGTGAATTTTTCATCACAATTTCGAATAAACCATGCGCCCGGTGTTTCTTTTCTAGTTTTTAACTTTTGCAGTTCATCAAGATAGTCAATTGAGTGAATGTCACTAGCTAAATCATTTAGAAGGCACCACGCCAAAAACATCCCAATGTGAGTTGCTCCATTTTCGGGCGCTAACTCTTCAGGAAAGTCACCACCGTAATGCCATGAAGCATCGTCATATTTCACAATCTTCCTCCTTGAGGGCTAACGCCCCTAATAAACGGCAAATGCTTGCTGGCTATACTGGGAGCGAAGCGACCCAAGCCAGCGAGTATTTGTCCGGTTGATTGGTTTGTTAGGCCTACACATTGCAGGGCTCAATAAATTTCTTGTTGATTTTCGGAATCTGAGTGCTTCTACCTTTAAACCAATATGGAGCATGATGAATCAAATCGATTGAAGGTAATTCAACTTCAATCAGACTATTGTTATGAAGCACATTTCCTCGTATAACCCAGAATCTGCCGATTGTACCCCATCCATGATGCACCAACTTGGTAACAGTAATTTCCGATCCCTTTTCTAAAGGAAATAACATCGAACGCTGTTTTTCAAAAGCTAACTTTTCGAATAGACTTCTGTCCAGAGCAGCTCGATCTTCAACATATGAGCCCCAACTTTTTGGAAAATCTCCGGACCCCATTACTTGTATGCCATTGCAAAATTCACTGTTATTGTTTAATCCTGATAAATCAGCACAGCGACCTTCAAAAACAAATGATGGTTCGATTAATTTAAAGCAACTTCCAACAATATGATCGGCTTCTGGTTTGGAGCTAAAATCCTCTGATGATGTGCAGCTCAACAAACAAAAAGAAGCTAGCATGAACGTTACATTAAATCGCACTTGAAACTCCTTCTGTAGGCCTAACGCCCCTAATAAACGGCGCAAACTTGCTGGCTAAAATAAGCGAGGCACGAGCCCAGCCAGCGAGTTTGGGTCCGGTTGATTGGTTTGTTATACGCATTTTCAACTAGCAAAACCACCTAATACTAACAATGTGATAGTACCCATTGGCACCAATACTATAAAAAGATAAGCGCGTATTTTAGCGGTTTTTTGTATTTGTGGATTGTCAAAACGAGGAAACAAAACTGGAATAAACCACACAAGTGGAACTAACAACTTGGGAATTGATCCCTTTTGAGGCGGCTCACCCAAATAAACACTCAAATTTGCTGCACCAGACAGCAACCCTATAGCAAAGCAGGCAAATGCAAAAATGTTGGCTATTTTAATTGCTATTTCCATGTTACGTAATGCGTATAACGCCCCTAATAAACGGCGCAAACTTGTTGGCTAAAATGGTGAGGAACGAGCTCCAGCCAGCGAGTTTGCGTCCGGTTGATTGGATTGTTAGGCGGAATTACTGAAGTATAAAAGTTGTTTACACTTAGCTTATTAAACATCAGTTGGTTCACCCCTGTCACATTTTTTACAATCCAATTGAAACCCTAATTTTGATCCGCGACCTGATTCACTTTCGACCCAAGGCCTACTTGTCCAGGGCGGCGTATTTCGAACATGTTGATTATGACCACAAGATAGCTCTGCAACCCAATGATCCTCTTCATCTTTATGATAACCAGTAATTGGGCTCTTCATTCCGCCTAACGCCCCTATTAAACGGCCCAGACTTGTTGGCTATACTTTGCGAGGCACGAGCCAAAGCCAGCGAGTTTGGGTCCGGTTGAATGGTTTGTTATGTTTACGTTTACTAAAAAATTTCCATTGTTAGCTCTTCGCCTTTAGACGGAAAACTAATAATGACTGACTCATACTGGCTTTCTGCGGTTTCAATTTCAATGTAATCGCCAGAATTAAAAGTAATCTTAAGTAAATTGGGTGAGGACAAACATACATGAGAAAACTGTTGTCTTCCTAATACTCCCCAAGGTGCGTTGCTTGGAGCGTCATGCCATTCATAGCTATTCCCATTTATCTGAGCAAATACGCGCTCATTGCAATGAATGTTAACATCACAGAATTGAAAACTGATTCCATATGAAGAAAGCAAAACCGAATCTACGTACAAGTCGCGTAAAGCGTTTTTTAGTGTTTCTATAATTTCAGGATTATAACTAACCACGAATATTCCTTGTAAACATAACGCCCCTAATAAACGGCGCAAACTTGCTGGCTAAAATAAGCGAGGCACGAGCCCAGACAGCGAGTTTGGGTCCGGTTGATTGGTTTGTTATGCATCTTCGTCAAGTACCGTCAGATCTCCTTCAGAGACCCAATCAGAAGTCTCAGGAATAACTTCATCACTTAACCAAGAGAATACATTTGGATATTCGGCTCTTACAGGAAAGCCTTCCCGTTCTCGTTTTCCTGTCCAAGTTAGATGAACGCAGATGACAGTGGACTGAATTTCACCATTAACCACCTTGAAACCGGCCACATCATCGCAATCTTGGCGTCTGGCGAAGGGAAAAAAGTCTTCGCCTGTCTCTTTTTGGTATTCAAGCCTCAATCCATTTTGCCCAGGCTCCTCAATCAACCACCATGGCATAAAGCCTTCAAAATGATGTGCTTGTAGCCAGCGATATTCAATTGGTAGTTTCAAGTTAGTCAATTCCTGTTGATGCATAACGCCCCTAATAAACGGCGCGAACTTGCTGGCTAAAATGAGCGAGGCACGAGCCCAGCCAGCGAGTTTGGGTCCGGTTGATTGGTTTGTTATGTGCGTGCATATTCATTTAACAGTTCTTGTTCTTTGTTTGTATTTGAAATATGGATTAAAAGAGTATTTTCGACGTCTACAACCGAATGAACAGCATTATATTTGGCAAAGTAAAACACTTCATTAATTAGTTCGTTGTCATGCCAAGTTGTAACTACGTATTCTTCTTCTGGTATTTCCTCGAAGCCAAATTTTTTGATATTTGAATCGTCTACTGAATCATCCCAAGAACTGCAATCCTTTCCCCAAGCTAACATATACAAGCAACCTGAGCTTATCAACCAATCGCTAATTTTTGCCTGCCAATCTGTTGGGATATTTTCTTCAGAGATTACAACAGCCCGAAAAGGTTTCAAATTTGAAACATCCGGTGGCTCGGAATTTGGTTTAATCTGAAAATACTTAACCATTTTCAAAGCACATAACGCCCCTAATAAACGGCGCAAACTTGTTGGCTATAATGGTGAGGAACGAACCCCAGCCAGCGAGTTTGGGTCCGGTTAATTGGTTTGTTAGGCATCGTTTTCCCAACAAACTTCTTTCGTATCAAAAATTACTATCTTCTCTACCGGAAAAATCATGTATTCGTTAAACTTCCGGTCCTTGGTAATTGAACCGCTAACGAAAACTAGATTCCCTGCATAGCCAGAGTGGTGCATCGTACCTCCATCAGAGTTGTCGCCCACATATATTGAAGAACTCACATCAAATGCCTTCGCATGTTCTTTACTAAGATACAAACTAGTTACAGGAACGTTATCGAAATAACCGAAAACCCTTACTTTACGATTGTTGTATCGAGAGGGTTCTAAAATTAATTCAACAATGCTCGGTGCAGCCACACCTAGTTTTTCTTTCTCTACACATGACTGCAATAGTAGTAGTGTTGTTAAGACAAAATATTTCATAGCTAAACTCATACGATGCCTAACGCCCCTAATAAACGGCGCAAACTTGCTGGCTACAATGGCGAGGAACGAGCTCCAGCCAGCGAGTTTGCGTCCGGTTGATTGGTTTGTTAGGTGTATTACTCATCCCGAAGCCGCTCTCGACAACGCGTTATAAATTCTTCGTAAATTGTATCTGCTGGCTGGTGCATACTTTTTTCAAAAATACAGCAAAGATTCCAAAGCGCTCGCTCTTCAGCCTGATCTAAAATCGTTAATTTTTCGCTGTCGCTAATCCTACGAGTAAACTCAAACAAAACCCAAGCTTCATCTTCAGTAAGCTCAATACGGATCTCCTTACTCATAATTTCTCCATACACCTAACGCCCCTATTAACCTGCAAATGCTTGCTGGCTAAAATTAGCGAGGCACGAGCTCAGCCAGCGAGTAGTTGTCAGGTTGAATGGTTTGTTAGGTGTAAACTCTGAATGCAACGCCACTCTCCCTGTGCAGATATGATTGATGAAGTTACTTTAACTGAAAATATACAAAAAACAAAAACTGGTGGGCCTTTGAAATTACCTTTGCACAAACTACCACGACAACACAAAAGCGAATTGCACGAATAGAGCAGAGTGTGTTTTTACTAAAGTAATGAAAATCAATGAAGGTTGGTGCTAATAAAACTTAACGTGCTGACAGTTTAGAAAGGATGATAACCAAACCAGCCACACAGTCAAAAAATGAAAGAAAGCGGCTGTTAAGAATTAACACGAAATTAAACGCTGGAGCTTGGCGTTGAAACAACCTTACCCACAAACGCCTTTACACCTAACGCCCCTATTAACCTGCAAATACTTGCTGGCTATCATTAGCGAGGCACGAGCTCAGCCAGCGAGTAGTTGTCAGGTTGAATGGTTTGTTAGGTGTAAACTTTGAATGCAAAGCCACTCTCCCTGTGCAGATATGATTGATGAAGTTACTTTAACCGATAACGCCGAAAAATGGAAAAACGGTGGACGTTTAAAACACCCTTTGCACAAACTACCGCGACCACGCAAAAGCGAATTGCACGGATAGAGCAGGGTGCGTTTTGACTGATTTTTTGAAAACAACAAGTGCTTAGCACCGATAAAACTTATGCTGCTGACTGTTTAGAAAGGATGATAACCAAACCAGCCACACAGACTAAAAATGAAAGAAAGCAGCAGTTAAGAATTGATACGAAATTAAGCGCTGGAGCTTGGCGTTGAAACAACCTTACCCACAAACGCCTTTACACCTAACGCCCCTAATAAACGGCGCAAACTTGCTGGCTAAAATTAGCGAGGTACGAGCTCAGCCAGCGAGTTGGCGTCCGGTTGATTGGTTTGTTAGGTGTAACTTGTAGAATAAAATACACTTTGCCCAAACCAATTAAATATTTGCTATTACTCTAACTGATAAAGCCTGCAAAAGGCAAAATGGTAAACGTTGAAAACGACCTTGAATACAAACAACCATATGAACCGAAAAGTGGATCGCACCACCAAATAAATACTAGTTGATAACGAAGCCAAAACTACAACGATAGCTTGCAAGGTGAGATAACTAGTAATGCTAACCGTTGATTAAACCTGAAAGTCAGACCGCTGCGAATGAGCGGAGAATAGAAAGAATGCCGAAGCTAATAAATGGACTTCTGTTGACTGACATTTCAACATTGCCGACAAAAGAATACTACTAGAAGCCCTTACACCTAACGCCCCTATTAACCTGCAAATACTTGCTGGCTATCATTAGCGAGGCACGAGCTCAGCCAGCGAGTAGTTGTCAGGTTGAATGGTTTGTTAGGTGTAAACTTTGAATGCAAAGCCACTCTCCCTGTGCAGATATGATTGATGAAGTTACTTTAACCGATAACGCCGAAAAATGGAAAAACGGTGGACGTTTAAAACACCCTTTGCACAAACTACCACGGCTACACAAAAGCGAATTGCACGGGTAGAGCAGGGTGCTTATTTGGCGAAACCAAAACAACGATTAGTGCTTAGAAATTGAAATTGCATGTGTTGCTGACTGCTTAGAAAAGACGATAACCGCACCAGCCACACAGACTAAAAATGAAAGAAAGCGGCAATTAGGAAATGAAGTGAATTTAAACGCTGGTGCTTGGAATTAATACAACCTTACCCATAAACGCCTTTACACATAACGCCCCTATTAACCTGCAAATACTTGCTGGCTAAAATTAGCGAGGCACGAGCTCAGCCAGCGAGTAGTTGTCAGGTTGAATGGTTTGTTATGTTTAAATGCTGCCAATTAGACGCTTCCTATGTCAATAATATTTCCATCGTTTGGGTATAGAAAAGTGTTAGTTAAAACTAATTTATCTGCACACTTTACTTCAACAATATAAAGTTGTGATTTGGGTGAAATAACTACGTCATATGAAAAGGTGCCTAAAACATCGTGATAATAGAATCGATGATTCCTATCGCCTCCTTCGGGCATAACCATAACAACACATTTTTCGTTGGCGTCCCCTTCAACAAACACTACATTTTCACCCATCATGTAGCTAGCGCAACCCGACAGAAAAAACACAAAAAAGAGTATTGATGCGAAAGTTAATCTTTTAAACATAACGCCCCTAATAAACGGCGCAAACTCGTTGGCTAAAATGGCGAAGAATGAGCCCCAGCCAGCGAGTTGGCGTCCGGTTGATTGGATTGTTAGGCGGCATTGTCAATTAGTCCTTTGTGAGCGCGACACTTAATACCTTGTTTGGTTGCAACAATTAATATGGCTACATAGATAAACAACTCTACGACAAACACTGTCCATGATATTAGACTAACAGGTATCAATAAATCTAGTATAAAGCCAAAGCCTAAAGTAACTGCATATACGATAAATGCATGCTCAAAAGGGCGGGTAAGCTGACCCTTTGCTAGGTTAAAATAAAGCAAGTAATGTATCGCAAGTGAAGGAAGGTTGCTTACCAATACAAATATTTCTGTATCTTCCGAAACATCATAACCAAACTTTAGAAGAGCATAAGTTAATGTCGCTACTACTGAAATTGTTAGGACAAATAGTGCAATCGAATAGAGAGCCACTTTTAGCCAATTAATTTTTTCTTTATGACGCATAACGCCCCTAATAAACGGCGCAAACTTGCTGGCTATACTGGCGAGGAACGAGACCCAGCCAGCGAGTTTGGGTCCGGTTGATTGGATTGTTAGACGTACTCGCCATTAACAACCTCCAATATAACAGGCAATATACAAACTATAAATTGGCAAAGCTACTAGTGTAATTAAACCACTAACAATACTTATAAATAGCTTAATTTTTGTAACAAAAGAATATGTAAAAACAACTGAAATGCTAGCTACCAAATAAATTAAGACTAATTCAATTAGCGCACTGCTAAACAAGAACCTTAATGCCAATTCAAACTGGCTCGGAGTGTGCAAAAAAACACCTGCACCAGCCAATAGAAAAACAACAAGTATAATTAGACTGCATTTTTTAAAAAATGAGGTATTAGATGACATGATTAGTGCTGATATTAAAACAGAAATGACAGGTAAAACAAAAAACTCAAACTGATACATGTTGCAACATCCCTGTGCGTCTAACGCCCCTATTAACCTGCAAATGCTTGCTGGCTATCATTGGCGAGGCACGAGCTCAGCCAGCGAGTAGTTGTCAGGTTGAATGGTTTGTTAGGTGTAAACTCTGATTGCAACGCCACTCTCCCTGTGCAGATATGATTGATGAGGTAACTTTAACCGATAACGCCAAAAAATGGAAAAACGGTGGGCCTTTGAAACTACCTTTGCCCAAACAGCGACGACTAAACAAAAGCGAATTGCACAGGTAGAGCAGGGCGCGTTGCTACTAAACTTTTGAAGATGAATGAAGGTTGGTACTGATAAATCTTGTACTGTTGACTGTTTAGAAAAGCTGATTATCAAACCAGCCACACACAGACAAAAAGTGAAAGAAAGCGGCAGTTAAGAATTGATACGAAATTAAGCGCTGGGGCTTGGCGTCAACACAACCTTACCCACAAACGCCTTTACACCTAACGCCCCTATTAACCTGCAAATGCTTGCTGGCTATCATTAGCGAGGCACGAGCTCAGCCAGCGAGTAGTTGTCAGGTTGAATGGATTGTTAGGTGTAAACTCTGAATGCAAAGCCACTCTCCCTGTGCAGATATGATTGATGAGGTAACTTTAACCGATAACGCCAAAAAATGGAAAAACGGTGGGCGTTTGAAATTACCTTTGCACAAACTACCACGGCTACACAAAAGCGAATTGCACGGGCAAAGCAGGGTGCGTTGATACTAAACTTTTGAAGATAAATGAAGGTTGGTACTGATAAAACTTAACTTGCTGACAGTTTAGAAAAGACGATAACAAAACCAGCCACACAGACTAAAAATGAAAGAAAGCGGTAACTAAGAAATGCGGTGAATATATACGATGGTGCTTGGAATTAATACAACCTTACCCACAAACGCCTTTACACCTAACGCCCCTAATAAACGGCGCAAACTTGCTGGCTAAAATGGCGAGGAACGAGCTCCAGCCAGCGAGTTTGGGTCCGGTTGATTGGTTTGTTATGTGCCGTCACACGTTAAAACCTTTTGTTTTGGATTTATTTGAATTGAAATCATACCAATACCTAATCCATTTAATGCTACGAAGGCTTTCACTGTTTGCGATGAATCGATACATTTATCAACGATTAAAGTAACTCTATCTACTTTGGTTTGGGAAGCCTTATTTCTAAGCTGATTTTCATCCAAGATTTCGCCAGTGTTCTTAAATAAGTACCCGTTTTTAGTGACTCCAATTAGAACATGCTCATTAGCATGTACTCGGCCAACAATTAAAATAAAACCAAATAATAGCACTATCAAAACACGCTTATTCATGACATTCCTTTGGCACATAACGCCCCTATTAACCTGCAAATGCTTGCTGGCTATCATTAGCGAGGCACGAGCTCAGCCAGCGAGTAGTTGTCAGGTTGAATGGTTTGTTAGGTGTAAACTCTGAATGCAAAGCCACTCTCCCTGTGCAGATATGATTGATGAAGTTACTTTAACCGATAACACTAAAAAATGGAAAAACGGTGGGCGTTTGAAATTACCTTTACACAAACTACCACGACCACACAAAAGCGAATTGCACGAATAGAGCAAAGTGCGTTGTTACTAAACTTTTGAAGATAAATGAAGGTTAGTGCGAATAAAACTTACAGTGCTAACCGTATAGAAAAGTCGCTCGTCGAACCAGCCACACAGTCAAAAAACGAAAGAAATCGGCAGTTAAAAATTGATACGAAATTAAACGCTGGAGCTTGGCGTTGAAACAACCTTACCCACAAACGCCTTTACACCTAACGCCCCTAATAAACGGCGCAAACTTGCTGGCTATAATGGGAGCGCAGCGACCCCAGCCAGCGAGTTTGGGTCCGGTTAATTGGATTGTTATATGTCGCTGAACTGATTGGTTCGCTTTGCATTTTTGTATCTCAACCTACTCAAGTTTCGCACCCTGTTATAATCACTTACTGAAGCAAAACCAACGATTATAGATACTGGCCAGCCAATAATGATACCAAAACCAAACGCCATAATTGTTGGGAGGATTGTAATAGAAAAAACTATCCCATAAAGCTTACTAGAATAAAATAGCCCAATGGGACCAAAGAAAACATTAAGGATGAACTGCATCAAGTAACTTTTAGTGTCAGCTTCATCTTTCACTCAAATCTTCCTTGCAAATAAAGAACTCACTACTGTTTAAAGGCATATAACGCCCCTAATAAACGGCGCAAACTTGCTGGCTATAATAAGCGAGGCACGAGCCCAGCCAGCGAGTTTGGGTCCGGTTGATTGGTTTGTTATACGTAACTACCAAATTAAATAGTTCCGCTAACTTTAAGTAAAACAAACATTACAATCAATGATGTATAACTTAAAACAACTCCACATATGCCTAGAAGTAAATTTTTTTCACCACGAGATTTTATTGAAAGCATGGTTCCCAAAACCACTGTTAAAGTGTAGGTGAAAAATACAAGTCTACCTATTTTTTCAATAATATCTTCGGGTGGATTTGGGCCACCTGCTGCCATAGCAAGCCCCAATAAAACAATAGGGTACGCGAACAAGGAAAAACAAGATAAGTAAGAAAGCCAAACAAAAATATCAAATATACTTTTTTTCATGTCAACACTTCTTGTTACGTATAACGCCCCTAATAAACGGCGCAAACTTGCTGGTTATACTGGCGAAGAATGAGCCCCAACCAGCGAGTTTGGGTCCGGTTAATTGGTTTGTTAGACGTAACATCTGAATGCAATTTACCTTTACCCATGCCTTTAAATCCTATGAACTTACTCTAACTGATAAAACCCGAAAATGGAAAGTCGGTAGACCTTTGAAATAACAACAACTCGAAACCACTTTTATTGATGGGAAGGACGTTACTAGGCTGAAAAACCTGCATTGATGCTGATTTTTTAAAACTACGTAAGTTTGGCAGCCAAAATAACAACAAATGCCAACTGCCGAGAAAACTGAAGCGATTGGCTTACTAAGCAAAGCTTAAAAACGACAGAAAGCGGGAGCTAAAAAGGGGAGAGAAATCAAACTTTGGTGCTTGGTGTTGATAAAACCGTACCCCTAAAAGCCATTACGTATAACGCCCCTATTAACCTGCAAATGCTTGCTGGCTATCATTAGCGAGGCACGAGCTCAGCCAGCGAGTAGTTGTCAGGTTGAATGGTTTGTTAGGTGTAAACTCTGAATGCAAAGCCACTCTCCCTGTGCAGATATGATTGATGTTGTAACTTTAACCGATAACGCCAAAAAATGGAAAAACGGTGGGCGTTTGAAATTACCTTTACACAAACTACCACGACCACACAAAAGCGAATTGCACGAATAGAGCAAAGTGCGTTGTTACTAAACTTTTGAAGATAAATGAAGGTTAGTGCGAATAAAACTTACAGTGCTAACCGTATAGAAAAGTCGCTCGTCGAACCAGCCACACAGTCAAAAAACGAAAGAAATCGGCAGTTAAAAATTGATACGAAATTAAACGCTGGAGCTTGGCGTTGAAACAACCTTACCCACAAACGCCTTTACACCTAACGCCCCTAATAAACGGCGCAAACTTGCTGGCTATAATGAGCGAGGCACGAGCTCAGCCAGCGAGTAGTTGTCAGGTTGAATGGTTTGTTATGCGTAAAATTGTCCAACTATTGAACACCCTTAATTCGTTTTACTGTTGTTAAAACAATTAGGATGATGATAAAGCTGAAAATACCAACAAAGACGGGACGATAAAAATCTACACTTTGTTCATGTGAATTTATCAGAGAATAAATTAGTGAGCCTATCGCAACACCAATAGAAAATTGTGCACTTCGCTTTATCAGTGAGTCTTTTTTCGTAGTCATCTTCATTTTCCTTAATCCTAATTTACGTATAACGCCCCTATTAAACGGCCCAGGCTTGCTGGCTATACTTTGCGAAGAATGAGCCAAGCCAGCGAGTTTGGGTCCGGTTGAATGGATTGTTAGGCACTTTTTTCTAGACCTCATATACTTCAAACAAATATGGTTCGGCTAGCACTAGATACTTCCCACATTGAGAAAATGATGCAGCAAACCAATCTCCTGAGAAGGTTGTGAATTCTATATCTTTTGAGACACCGTTAATGTTTGTGCTTACAGTAACTGTATCTCTAGTTGAAACAAACTCATATGAGATTTTGTTCCCGTTAGATTCTAAAATTGGTTTGTGCTCATAGACACCAAGAGAAAATGGTAAAGCCTCCAGAAATTCATAGGGGTCGTCGTCTAAGTAATCTAACTTTGGCTCGGGTGTAAGAGTGATTTTAAAAACTTCATCATAATCACAAACGAAAATTACGTCATCAACTGGTGGGGAAACACCTCTTATTCTTTCTGACGTTCTTGGAAGTTTAATTTTTCTCATAAAGTGCCTAACGCCCCTAATAAACGGCGCAAACTTGCTGGCTAAAATGAGCGAGGAACGAGCGTCAGCCAGCGAGTTGGCGTCCGGTTGATTGGTTTGTTATGTGCCACTTGCACCAAAGCTATTTTTCTTTTTTTTGTAACCCAACCATATAATTGTGACTAAAACTAAATTGCCCAAGATGATAAAACCGATTGTAGCATTTTGAGTTTGTTCAATAATAGGAAACTTAGCATGTAACCAAAGTGGGAAAAACATACTCATAGGAAATACTGTAACAACAAAAATACACCACAAAACATAACGAATTATTAAGTATGAAATTGATTTTCTTTGAGGCGCCTCTAAACGTTCAATTAGATATTTATATAATTTAACAGCGAATAAGCATGCATAAAAATAAACCAGGAAGAGAGCTACAAAAATTAAAATATTCATCAGAACCATTCTTGGCACGTAACGCCCCTAATAAACGGCGCAAACTTGCTGGCTAAAATGAGCGAGGCACGAGCCCAGCCAGCGAGTTGGCGTCCGGTTGATTGGTTTGTTAGGCTTATCTTTCAATAAAGGCGGTAACATTAAAATCATCCAAGTAAGTTTGCTCACCTCTCGGTGCGTCAAAAAAGACGGTAACCCGAAGGTCAGGGAACTGTTTATACAAAGTTTCTTGCCATTTCAATTTTACGAGCTCGCCAATTTCTATAAATTCTTTAAAGGAGCCCATTAATCTACCATTTTCATACCAAAAAAGTTGACGAAGGTGATAGTGATTAATGAGCTTCTCAATTGAACTGTAGTCTCCTCTAAGCTTAACCTTCCATCCTTTTAACGTGTCATTTGTCCATGCACCTTTCCTTAGCAATAGGCCTTCAACAATCTCAAATTCGACTGAGGTAATGCGTGAAAATTCTTCCGCGACTAAATTATCCTGCATAAGCCTAACGCCCCTAATAAACGGCGCAAACTTGCTGGCTATAATAAGCGAGGCACGAGCCTAGCCAGCGAGTTTGGGTCCGGTTGATTGGTTTGTTATATTGCACTACTTATCCGGAAAAGGGAGATTATGCATTCTTAAAAATGACAATTTATCCCAATATCCCCGTTGAAACTGAATTTTACTGTCTTGAATGTGAAAAAAGCCACAGCCGCGCAATCCTAGCGGATCTTTCCACTCAAGTATTGCCCACTCACCATCTTCAAATAAGTTTTCCACGATACAAGTCATTTCAGCCTGAGAGAACTCGCGACGAAACATACTTTCAATGTTTGACTTACCTATCACGGGTGTTTCAGCTACTTGGTGATTGGTTGCGTTATCGGAATAGAATGTCGATATTAATTTTGCGTCACCTTTGTTAAACGCATCAACCCAATTCTTTACAATTTCTTTCGGAGAACTCATACGGATTCCTTTTGCAATATAACGCCCCTATTAACCTGCAAATACTTGCTGGCTATAATAAGCGAGGCACGAGCTCAGCCAGCGAGTAGTTGTCAGGTTGAATGGATTGTTAGGTGTAAACTCTGAATGCAAAGCCACTCTCCCTGTGCAGATATGATTGATGAGGTTACTTTAACTGAAAATATACAAAAAACAAAAACTGGTGGGCCTTTGAAATTGCCTTTGCACAAACTACCACGGCTACACAAAAGCGAATTGCACGGGTATAGCAGGGTGCTTATTTGGCGAAACCAAAACAACGATTAGTGCTTAGAAATTGAAATTGCATGTGTTGCTGACTGCTTAAAAAAGACGATAACCGCACCAGCCACACAGACTAAAAATGAAAGAAAGCGGCAATTAGGAAATGAAGTGAATTTAAACGCTGGTGCTTGGAATTAATACAACCTTACCCACAAACGCCTTTACACCTAACGCCCCTATTAACCTGCAAATGCTTGCTGGCTATAATGAGCGAGGCACGAGCCCAGCCAGCGAGTTTGGGTCCGGTTGATTGGATTGTTATATGGCATCATTTAGGAACTCATTAATTGGACCGACGGCTCTTTGATTTAAATCATCATTATTATTGAGCGGACTTTGTATTAGTTGGTCACGAGCAGTTTTCATTACGTTTGTTTCGCTCTTTGACGCTTTAGACAAAACGTTTTGTATCAAAAATAGTAGCTCAAAGTCTAAAACCTCTTGAGCACCGACGGCATTTTCCGAAATAATTTTCTGCCGAAGCTTCAAGTAGAACTCTAATTTGGACACTGATTCAACGTGCTTATGGTCCGCCAACTGATTATTAATATCTTTACGATCTTCACCAGTGAGACATTCTTTGTTTGGATAACCAATGGTAAAGCCAGGATCGGCTTTGCCATGAACGGCAAAACTTAATACAAATAGGACTATTGATATGATTCTCATAACTTCCTTGGATGCCATATAACGCCCCTAATAAACGGCGCAAACTTGCTGGCTAAAATGAGCGAGGCACGAGCCCAGCCAGCGAGTTTGTGTCCGGTTGATTGGATTGTTATATGCCAAATTCATGATTAGGTTCCTGTAATAATTCAACTTCATCATAAGTGCAAACACCGTTGCCACCATCAATATACCTTAGGCCTAATGTCACCAAATTTCCGGATTGCTCTGCTTGGATAATTACTACTGGAGTTCGTTCGTTAGTTTCTTCATCAACATGAATTGCGCAGATAGGAAGATCGGCATCACATGCTATACCACCATTTGGCAGGTAAAAAACTGCAATACCAGCTTTAACGTCCTCTTCTGTAGCAATTCGCCCGGTTATAAAAGGAATAGACTCCCAATCTTTCGGATCAAATGCATCCCACATTCATTGTCTCCTTGGCATATAACGCCCCTAATAAACGGCGCAAACTTGATGGCTAAAATGGCGAAGAATGAGCTCCAGCCAGCGAGTTTGCGTCCGGTTGATTGGTTTGTTAGACGTCATTTGCTCAAAAGTCGGTTGTATTTTTTGAAAAATTTCATTTCAATCAGTACTCTGAAAATGGTTAACAGCAAATTTGAATATTTGATTAGTATCCAAATCAAATACCACCTTTTGATGTAAGTTGGATACCAACAATTGTCGATTTGAGCGCAAAAGATATTCTTTCTCTAAAATGTACTGCTCAATCGGTAGATGAACCGGAGGGTTGATACCAATATCTTTGAAACAATTGTAAATGACTACATCCATATTTTCTCCTAGACGTATAACGCCCTTGTTAAACGGCACAAACTTGTTGGCTATCATTGCGAGGCACGAGCCTTAGCCAGCGAGTTTGGGTCCGGTTGAACAGATTGTTAGATGCTGCGTCGTTCATACTTCAAGGTATCCCTTTCTTTTTTGGAAATTACTACTTCAACAAAGTTTTTTGAACAAGCTCCAAAACCTTTGAAATTTGCACGTGCTTTTTTCAATGTTAGGTCATTATTAACGTCAGAAACTGCATCAATATTTGGCAATTTATAGTCTTCACAATCATCTTCCCAAAAGCACACTGGGCAAACTAGACTCCGCCCTCTGCTCGCTAACGAAAAATAGTCACAACATGGACACTGATTCATATCGTTACTGACTGGGAACTCATTTAATCTCACGATGTTTAAATCCAAAGAAGCATCTAACGCCCCTATTAACCTGCAAATGCTTGCTGGCTATCATTAGCGAGGCACGAGCTCAGCCAGCGAGTAGTTGTCAGGTTGAATGGATTGTTAGGTGTAAACTCTGAATGCAACGCCACTCTCCCTGTGCAGATATGATTGATGTTGTAACTTTAACCGATAACGCCAAAAAATGGAAAAATGGTGGGCGTTTGAGATTACCTTTGCAAAAACTACCATGACTACACAAAAGCGAGTTGCACGAACAGAGCAGGGCGCGTTTTTGCTAACATTATGAAATTCAATGAAGGTTGGTGCTAATAAAACTTAACGTGCTGACAGTTTAGAAAAGATGATTATCAAACCAGCCAAACAATCAAAAAATGAAAGAAAGCGGCAGTTAAAAACGATGCGAAATTGAACGCTGGAGCTTGGCGTAAATACAACCTTACCCACAAACGCCTTTACACCTAACGCCCCTAATAAACGGCGCAAACTTGCTGGCTAAAATGAGCGAGGTACGAGCCCAGCCAGCGAGTTTGGGTCCGGTTAATTGGTTTGTTAGACGTAACATATGAATGCAATTTACCTTTGCCC
>CANNDC010000029.1 GCA_947503265.1 uncultured Alteromonadaceae bacterium | reverse complement strand
AGATTCGACACCTTTATCAAAACGGGTAACTCTCTACTTTTCAAGAAGATATGTCAGATCTAGTCGGAACTAATACAGGTAAATATGTCCCAGAGCGATATTCTAACTTTTTCAATCATTTTTACTTCCGTTGTAAATCATAAACACATAACTCAGTTCACTGAATTTTTAGCCTCCAATTATTTAAAAAACAAGTAGACAACCTATCTTGTTCACAGTTTGGAACTAGACATCCAAACATACTCAATCACTTTATTTTCAAGTGTTGCTATATCGAAATGTCTTCAAACAATCGATTTAGTTTAACTGGTTTCTTTTTCATAGCCTACAATTTTATCGAGAAGAAATGAGTGCTTATTCTCTATTCGATCATTTATTAATATATCTTTAGGTATAAATCTACTAAATGTGATCTTATAAGATTCTGTAGCTATCAATTTAGTGTCCGAATTACCTGACTCGCAAAAGTAGCCAATTTCAGCTACTTCCCAATATTGAGCGAATATGGAGTCCGCCGCAACGAAATTTTTGTTTTAAATTGCCGGCGACAGTGCACTATCCACCATAATCTACATCAGGATACATTTCATCCTAACTCTGTCTGAAGTTTGGAATTAAATGCTATTTATCTTTGTTCTTCTCTTTCACCTGACTTCTCTCATGACTTTAATCAAGCGATTTCAAATTTATCTAAATTTTTCTCGCAATTAAGAACTATTCGCATTATCATTCAACCCATCAAATATATATCAAACCTAAATAGCGGTTTCAGACCGATCTCGGAGTAAAAAAAATTGAAGTTTAAACTCACTAGCATTGCTACAGCCTTGGTATTGAGCAACACAGTTGCGGCAGAAAGCTTGGACGATGTAGAACGCATGGTGGTAGAAGGTCAGTACCTTTCTATCAACGAATCCAACTCGGTGAAAACACCGACTCCTATCATTGATGTCCCGCAAAGTTTATCTATTATTACTGCTGAACAGATCACCGCTAGAGGCATTACAAGTATTGCTGACATCATCAATTACACACCCGGTGTGAATACGTCTCAGGGTGAAGGGCATCGTGATTCCGTGGTGTTCCGTGGCGTCCGTTCTACGGCAGATTTCTTTATTGATGGCAATCGTGATGATGTGCAATATTACCGCTCGCTATACAATATTGAACAAGTTGAAATATTACGTGGACCCAATGCGTTGTTGTTTGGACGCGGGGGTACTGGTGGGGTACTGAATCGTGTCACCAAAAAAGCCGATCTTGACAGACAATTTACAGGCTACAAAGTATCGCTAAATTCATTTGGTGGCGGTAGCGCGGAAATTGATACGAATGTAATTGCATCGGATACAGCTGCAGTGCGCATTAATGCAATGTACGAGCACTTGGAAAACCATCGCGATTTTTATGATGGCGATCGCTATGGATTTAACCCAACCGCAAGAATTGAATTGTCAGACGATACTGTGATTGATCTTTCTTACGAATATAGTAATCACGAGCGGTTTATTGATCGCGGAATTCCTACTGGTGCAGA
This sequence comes from uncultured Alteromonadaceae bacterium, assembly GCA_947503265.1. Taxonomy (GTDB): domain Bacteria; phylum Pseudomonadota; class Gammaproteobacteria; order Enterobacterales; family Alteromonadaceae; genus Aliiglaciecola. The sequence continues at coordinate 38,101 of CANNDC010000029.1, read as the reverse complement.
TGGCAAGCCCGTTGAAGCACTAGACGATATCGTGTTTGGTGATCCAGAGAATAATTACCATGAATTGGAAGCTCATGTGCTACGTGCAACCATAGAGCATAGGTTTACTGATCATTTAAAAGGTAACTTCAGTGCTTTTTACGGTGATTATGACAAAGTATATTCCAATTTTTATGCATCGAATTATGATCCTGCTACAAATATTGTTGAGCTCGATGGTTATATAGATACCACTCAGCGTGACAATTTCATTCTTTCAGGAAATTTAGTCGGTGATTTTGAAACAGGAAATATTGGTCACACCTTTATTGTGGGCAGTGAATTTATCACTACTAGTTCTAATCAGAATCGATTCAACCCGGTTTTTGACTCAACCATGGACGATCGAGAAAGCTTTCTTGCGACTAGGCCTCTTAATTTCAGGGGATTCTCAGGTGTTAACTCAGAAGGCACTGCCGTTACTACGACTTTCAGTGATTTAAATGACGATACACGAGTCGATTTAGATGTGTTCTCGATTTATGTGCAAGATGAAATTGAGATTTCAGAAAACTTGGACATCATCATTGGTGCTCGATTCGACAGTTTTGATATCAGTGTGTTTAACGCAGATCCAGAAGTCCTAGAGACTCGTGAACGAACAGATGAAGAAGTATCGCCACGGGCGGGAATTGTCTATAAACCGCAAGAAAATGTGTCGCTCTATGCGAGCTACAGTGAATCCTTCTTACCTCGCAGTGGCGAACAGTTTACCGATATCAATGGTAGTGATGATCAACTAGCACCGGATACATACACCAATCAGGAAGTAGGTATTAAGTGGGATTTCGCAGAAGGCTTAAGCTTAACCGCAGCGATTTTCGAGAATGAACAGAGTTCCCCACAAGTTGCTGATGCAGATCCATCGACTTTGGATGTCATTGACTCAGAAATTTCTGGCTATGAACTACAGTTCAGCGGGCACGTTACCGATGATTGGTCTTTGACAGTAAACTACAGCAATCTTGACGGTGAGATAGTGGACCGCAACGGACCAACGGGCAGAACACCGCGTGAATTGCCTGAAAATACTTTTTCAGTTTGGACAACGTATCAAGTTAGCGATGTGTTTGCTTTTGCTGTAGGGGCAACCTATCAAGACGAGAGTTTTGTAGATAACGGTAATTCAAGAACCCTACCTAGCTACACCAGAATCGATGCGTCTGTGTATTATGACATATCTGATGATTTGCGGGTTCAGTTGAATGTTGAAAACTTAACCGATGAATCTTATTTCCCTAATTCGCACTCTAATCACCAAGTCACGGTAGGCGCACCAATTAACGCAATGCTGTCACTAGTTGGTTCATTGTAACTTAACTAAATTGGATTAAATTGGGTTAACTTGGACTAAGTTAGGTTAATTTTGATTAGTTTGAACTGGGCGTTGTAATATTTCCAAGATGTTTGGCTGCTGGCGGTCAAACATCTTGCTTTTAGTTACCAACCTTATTTTTGGTTACCAAACATGACGACTTCTTTCCTAACCCATAGATTTAGCTTTACACTCTCTCTCACGCCTTCATCTATTTTCTCACGACACAAATAATCTTCGCCAGCTTTTAATTTGTTGGTTTATCAATGTATCTTTTTCTAAGGAATTTAGCTAAAGGCTTTTCAAACAAATACGTGCTGGGTATCGAAATAGCGATAACCAACACAATACAAAGCCACACCTGATAAGGCCCTATTTCAGGAAAATAAATAAGGGAAATAAATGCCGCCGTCATCACCACTGACTGCCAGATAAATATTGCAAAGCCTGTTTCACCCAAAAATGTCAACGAAGGGACGGAAAAGACTTTTGCCATCAAACCTCTGCCACGTGCTAGATCACGTAGGAAAACGATGTAAAGCGGCATAAGAAATCCTTGTTTGATAAAAAACAGCCAAGGTTGTTCAATATTAGGGATAAAACTAATAATGATCACCACCAAGAATGCTAGATCACCCCAAGCAAACTTTTTAATTACACTGACCCTATTTGCAATTGGATGAGATTTGTTAAGTGAAAATACCCTACTCATGAGTAGTCCTGCGACAAAATACGGCACCCAAAATAATGGAAAATTAGCAAAAAATATTTCCATACTCATACTCCACGGCACACCGCTAAAAAGCATATAGGCATAGATGCAGGATGGAACAATAGACACAAATGGCATGGCGAGTAAGGTCAGTATCTGTTGTTTGTGCGACAATCTGCTTAGTAGTTTGATTAAAAACGGCATGATTAAATATAAAAATATCATCACCGAAATTGTCCACGTGGGCCAACTCCACACGGGAATAAAATCGGGTAGCCAGGCTTGCAATAGCAAAGCGTTAGCCACCGCACTGGGCACTAACCATTCCAGTGGCGTGTTGTCATTTAAATAATCGGGTAACTTTAAGACAATCAATATCAACAGTACAACAAGGTGAATTGGGTATATTCTTACAAAGCGCAGAGCCCAAAACTTGCTTTTAGCGATGGAAAGTTGGTTGTCTTTCCCCCAGTACAAATGTGCGAGTATAAACCCGGAAAGCAAGAAAAACAGGCTGGTAGATACCCAACCATTAGACATAAATACCATTAAGAAGTCCGGTGCATCTTTTAAACCGATTAACAGTCCTTGAGTTTCATCAGTTTTGCCACTGTGATAAGTATAAATTGCCCACAAATGATGCAGAAAAATATGAAAGATGGCTAAAAATCGCACACCGGTTAACGCGGGTAAGTGCGAGTTATTTGGCTTCACAGTAATATTGTTGTTTTTGATGTTTATATTCAATTTGATCATAAAATTTGTTTCATTTAGACCATACTAAAACCTAAACCTTGGTTTAGGTAAATAGTTTTTTCGTCTGCAAATCTATGGCGTTAGTATCGCTTTTGGTTTCTGATTGCTTAAAACCGTTAGTTTTTTGATATCAAATGGCAAGAATGATGAGAACTTAGTAAATATAATCCCATTTGTATGAGCCTGTTTGCTACTTTTCACGTAATCTTTTTAGATAATTAACTTAGGAATAATGACATGTACACGAAATGGCAAAATGTGCTTTTGGGTTTCTCATTTTTATTTGTATCTCCGGCATTATTAGCTGATGTCTCGATTAAGGGAAACGATGGAACTAATCTGAAAGGGGAAGTGCTTGAGACTTTTAATCGACCTTGGGCGATGACGTTTTTACCCGATGGTCATAGTCTGGTAACAGAGAAAGCAGGGGCTTTATGGTTACTTGATAGCAAGGGTAAAAAAAGGTTTGAAGTGTCAGGCGTGCCAGAAGTCCAGATGAAAGGACAGGGCGGATTAGGAGATATTATTGCGCATCCTAATTTCGCTGAGAACAACCTTGTATTTATTTCTTATGTTGAGCGCGATGAAAAAGACGATGCATTTAGTGGAGCCGCGGTTGAAAGTGCAACCTTGAACATCAACAACGATGGCGCAAGTTTAACCAATCGGAAAAGAATTTGGCAGCAACATCCAAAAGTCACAGGAAATGGACACTATGCTCATCGTCTTGCAGTTGCTCCCTCCGGTCATTTGTTTATCACTTCAGGTGAAAGACAAAAGTTTACCCCTTCCCAAAATATGGCTATGAATTTGGGAAAAATCGTCAGAATCAACATTGATGGATCCATTCCCCAAGATAACCCTTTTTATAAAAATGGACCTGTAACCAACGAAATATGGACATTGGGCCATCGCAATCCACTGGGAATAGATTTCGATTCAGAAGGCCGACTGTGGTCACATGAAATGGGCCCAAGAGACGGAGATGAGCTGAATCTTATTGAAAAAGCAAGGAACTATGGATATCCCAATGTTTCAAACGGAGAACATTATTCAGGCGTTAAAATACCTTCTCACGAGAGTACACCCATCTACTTCGCGCCCGCTGCATACTGGGTACCTGCCATAAGTCCAGCGGGGTTTATCATCTACAAAGGAGATAAGTTCGCTGATTGGAAAGGCGACGGTTTTTTAGGTGGATTATCTTCCATGGCTTTAGTCCGGGTCGAATTCTCCGAGCATAGAAAACGTCCAAAACTTCGTGCTAAAGAGGCGGCTCGCTATGAATGGGGAGTGAGAGTGCGCGAGGTTGAGCAAAACACTGCTGGCGATATTTTCGTCTTGGAGGATGGACAAACGGGACGCTTACTTAAGCTATCAAAATAAGGCGTACTGCGTTCATTTCTGCGCAGTGTAAACGGAAGTAAAAATTTTACACAGAGACCGTCAATGCGGTCTCTGTCTTCTTACAATAGCTTCCACAAACACTGCCTTTCGGGTTCGTCCTAAGTGCCCCCTGCTTTGAGTTGCTGACTTTTAGCTTAGATCCGCTAGGCTTTCAAATCAGCGCCGCGATCAGAAGGCACGCTAGTCTTTCTCACTATTTACAACAGCTTTCCTACAAAATCCTACAGTTTAGTCACAGATCACAACAGGGTTCGTGGTTACCATTTCCATCATCAAATTTAATATGAACTTAAATAAGGAAATAAGTATATGAACTTACGAACAATCACCGCCACCTTGCTATGTATTACAACATCCGCGTTTGCGGCTTCCGACAACTATCCAAGAAATGTAGTTGAAAGACCATCAACGCTAGCTAAAGGCGATATCGTTGTCGCTGGATTATTAGGTTACGCAAAAGAAACGGACGGTGATAACAAAGGAGTGCTAATCCCAAGTCTTTCTTATGGAGTCACCGATGATTTTACCATTGGTATCGGCCACGCAAGATACCGTTTGATAGGCAGAGAAAACAATGGAACTGGTTTCGAATTGTCGACCGGACTATCTTACGTGGGTGCATTTGAAATCGAAGGAGCGGATGATTCCTACGGCGCTGGGCTAGATTTGTCTGGCAAATACGTTATTAGTGACGACACTGCCTTTACGTTTTCAACCCAATATGTGCGTTGGTTTGAAGAAGAAACTGAAAGCCTTAGTAAAGATCGCTCAGAAATGCGAGTTTCAGTTGGTGTTCAACAAAATGTGATTGAAAATGTCACTGTATTTGCTAACTATACTTATCGAGAACTGAAAGACTTTAATGAAGATTACGCACAAGGTGGTTCAATTGGTGTAAATTATTCACTAAGTAAAACCATGGACGTTGGCTTGACAGCGAGCTATTCAGATTTTGATGCGGAGAAGAACAACATTAAACCTGACGGCATTTTTGAACAGGGAATTGGGGCTTACATCGCTAAGCGATTCTAATACGCGCATCATGGTCGAGGCCCCGATTAAGCTCAGATTGACAGCGGAAAACTAACGGATTTCACTTTTGAATCTATGTTTAATCGGGCCCCAACGCCAGTCATATCCTAAATCCAACAATTTCTCTTTTACATCTTCTGGCCTGTCATAACTATGAATAGGCAAATTACTGCTCAGGTACTTGATTTTCCATACCTTAAAGTTTCGATCTTGTTGGAATTGGATTTTGCCAATTTCTTTTCCATCAGAATCAAAAACAATACAGGTTCGCCTAGAACTATGAATTATATTCGTTTGCATCATAACTGTAATAATATACAGTATTTGAATGAATTGATCTCCACAATTCCGGATTAGTTATACAAAATGCACTTTCGATTGTGGTGCTAGTTAGAAATCTAGTTGAATTTACTGGTTAGCCTTGCGGGGACAGTGAACAGCGTTTAAACAAACTTTGCCAGAACATAACATGCTCATGCATTGCTGACTTATATTCCTCAAATTCTGACAGTCTCAATCGCAGATAGTGTTTGAAATCCGGATGGATACCAGCTGTATTCAATAACTCATTGAAAACAGGCGCTAAGGCATAATTACTTTTGTCTACGACTCCCGCTAGAGGCTGTATCCGCTCAATAAAATATCTCTGAAACACATTTTTTAAGTAGTCTAGTTGTTGCTTATTGGCGGCATTACTACAGGAAATTTCGCTATCATAATTTATCAAAAAGGCTGTCGTAGCAGACAGTTCTTGTTTGAGTAAAAGTTGAGTTTTCCAGAGCCTAGCAGCTAATTCGGTTTGACGCAGAGTATTCAAACTGGATTCTAGTTTTTCTATCTCTACGTCGGTTTGGTTCGATAAATCAACCAAGTATTCTAACGCCAGTTTGAATTCAGCAATTTCTTCACTGTTTCCTTGATTTAAATAGCCTTGATTGCTGCTAAAAGCCTGTTTAACTTCCTGACTCGTTTGAACAAGGTTGAGCCAGACTTGTGGCAAGGAAGATCGTTTTATCTCAATCCAGTCATTTAATTGCTTTTTCACTTTATCACTTTCCGCTATTAAGGCACATTGCTCCAACCCCTGTAAGAGTTGCACTTCATAATGGTATCGTGTCGATGGAAGTTGAGTTTTGCCTAATGCCGTGTTCCGTTGTGCAATAAGCGTATTCACTGCACAATTTTGTATAGCGTAAAAGTCGCGAAGATTTACTGTTGTTTCTGGTATTAGAATTTTTAAATGGCTTATAGGAGGGTAGGTTAGTGTCGTGACTGGCTCAGACCTTTCAAAATCAGCTTCGACTACGTTAGCCAAGCGCTGCTGATATTCCTTAAGATCACGGCTTGCTTGATCTCCAATACAACCAAAGAGGCAACTTGTTGTGAGTACGATTGTAAAAAAACGTTTTAGGTTTTGCCACACAGTCAGTAGAATTGTTCGTCCTCGGATACAATATTTACGTCAAGTTTGCTGTGTAGATCATCCAAATGCAAATTGATATGAAATTCATTACAGCAATTGCTGCATTCTTCAAAAAAGTCCTGATCGCCATTGCTGTCATCAATATCAACTGACATATTGTGTCCGCAGTGCGGGCAACTTACCTTGGCTTGCTGTACTCCATGAATGATAGATTCCATAATGCCTCCTCGACCTTAATCAGTGAATGTTCACGTAAAGTATGGGTCGAGTTTAGTGAATTTACCTAATCCAAAAAGGTAAAAATACGCAAGACATTGTTTATTCAATGAATGTTTTTGGGTAAAAAAAAGCGCCTTTCGGCGCTTTTCAAATTACACAGATAACACAAACTTTATTTAGCAAACTTCTTTCGAGCCGCAAGGCCAAGTAGACCTGTCATTAATATTGCAATCGTGCCAGGTTCAGGGATAGTTGCACCTGCACCAACGATAACTTGAATTGAAGTGCTCGCTACCGTTGCGCCATTTAAATTTTTCGCGGTCAATGCGAAGTCATAAGTTCCATCTAAAGTTGGATCAAAACCCGGTATAAACCAATGTGGTTTCCATGAGTTTTGCGCGAGGTTGTTTGCGCTAATCGCTGCGCCGTAGCCGATAGTGTCAACACTTGTTGTTTCTGCACCAGCACTTTCGGCAGTAGTATTGTCACCAATTGAGTGATCCCACGCTACAACACCAGAACCTGGGTTGATATCATTTATTGGATCAAAGGTTAGGAAACTGACAGCCGCACTTGGATCGGTGTCTAAAGAAAGCATATATGTCAAACTGTTTAATGCCCCACCAGTTCCATCGTAGCTTGAATTGATTGACCATTCAAAGCTCCATACTCCGGTAGGGGCAGCTTGTGTTGGTGCCACACCAGCAGCAAAACTATAAGTGCCGTCACCATTGCTATTAAAGGTGTTTTCCGCTGCGCCTGCTGCATTGTGACGCAATTTGGCTCGAAGACCGACTTCAACGCCATTGGCCCGATCAGTAGTAAAAGCGCCGTTTGTTATACCAGTACCCATTATAACGTTATTGGTCACATCTTGATCAAACATCAATGCTGCAGATGCAGATGCTGACATCATACTTCCTACTAGCAATGCTGCAGTTGTAAATTTTTTCATATTGGTTCCTTTAAATTGCATAAACATAGTTAAAGTTCAGAGTCACTTCAGGTGACTTATACTACTAAAGTATAATGTAAGCACGAAATGTACCGAAAATAATAATTCTTTATTTTCAATTGGTTAGGAATTTTTTATTTGTTGATGTTATGGAGTTGTAAAATTTTCCGACGAAATTTAACATGGGCTACTAATTTGCTTGCAATGCATTCTGTGTCTTCAACGTTTTATTCTCAAGCTGGTTTCGCAGTTGCTTAAAGGTATTGAAAGTAGATGACTTTACGAGTCTATTAGCCAACCAGACCGGCAAGCCTCCCGCAGGTTCGCCGTATCCCTCATAGGTTACTCTCATTTTACCATGTGCCAGAATCTTAAGTGACCAAACGCCGCGCACGTTTTCCATCCTGATGTATTGATTGCTTGCAGGAATAACATGGGAATAGTCAGTGACAATTATTTCGACATCTCCTGCTTGTTTAAAAATGGTTTTTGAGTGGGTTACCATGTCGCGGTTTTTAACAGGCCAAGGGGCCTGAAAATAGCTATGAACAATGCGTTCATTCTCAGAAGGCGAATTGATCAACTCGACTTTTTCAGCGCTGTCTATCCACTGCGATGCGATAGCGACATTGTCCAACAAGGTCAACATGTCGATTGGTAATGCTTCAACTATTGTTGTCGCTTTTATTTCTTTGTAGCCGCTATTTGTTTTCCTTGAGTAGACTTTTATCCCATCGTCATCTTTTTGAACTTCCCAATTTTCAGTTGCTGCTGAAAAACGAGAAAATATCAGGGAAGTTAACGCTAGGGTTAAAACCATCACTAAAGATTGTATCTGCATTGGATTTTTCTGTATCATTACATCTCTGTCCTGACAGTAGCAGGGCTAAAAAATTATTACATCTTGAACTTATACGCTTCCAGAGTTACTTAAGTTGCATAGGACACCCTAATTTGGGTGTTTTTTATTGCCTTTATCAGGCAAGCAATCAAGTAGACCGGGAAATGTCATTATAATTCACATGTGGCGCTTGGTAGGTGTCACCACTGTGTAAGGAATTATGAAATGCTAACTATTACTCTCCCTGACGGCAGTCAACGTCAATTCGATCAACCTGTTTCAGTACTAGATGTTGCCAATGACATCGGACCCGGCCTCGCAAAAGCGACTATTGCTGGAAAAGTAAATGGCAACCGTGTTGATGCGGTAGATATGATTACCGAGGATGCGTCACTGCAAATCATTACTTCACGCGATGAAGATGGTTTAGAGATAATTCGCCACTCTTGTGCTCACTTGATCGGTCATGCAATTAAACAGCTATACCCAGATGCCAAAATGGCCATCGGGCCGACCATAGATAACGGCTTCTATTACGATGTGGATATGGAGCATTCTCTAAGCGCTGAAGATTTGGTAAAAATCGAAAAACGCATGCTGGAATTGGCAAAGACCAATTATGACGTGGTTAAAAAGGTAGTTAGCTGGCAACAAGCTCGAGATGCATTTTCTGAAAGAACTGAACCGTATAAAGTTGAAATTTTAGACGAAAATATCAGTAAAGACGATAGACCAGGTTTGTACCATCACGAAGAATATGTCGATATGTGTCGCGGGCCGCATGTGCCAAATATGCGTTTTTGTCATCATTTTAAATTAATGAAAGTCGCGGGTGCATATTGGCGTGGTGATAGTGACAATAAAATGTTGCAGCGTATTTACGGCACAGCTTGGGCAGATAAAAAGCAGCTTAAAGCGTATTTAAATCGTTTGGAAGAAGCTGAGAAGCGCGATCACCGTAAAATCGGTAAAAATTTGGATTTGTTTCATTGGCAAGAAGAAGCGCCTGGTATGGTGTTTTGGCACCCAGATGGTTGGAGTATCTACACTGAACTTGAAAAGTTTATTCGTGTTAAACAACATGAGTTTGGTTTTGGCGAAGTCAAAGCACCTTTAATGATGGACCGCTCGTTGTGGGAAAAGTCGGGTCATTGGGAAAAGTACTCAGAACACATGTTCACCACTGTGTCTGAAAAACGTGAATATGCCGTTAAACCAATGAATTGTCCGGGTCATGTACAAATTTTTAATCAAGGGTTGAAGTCCTATCGGGATTTACCATTGAGACTGGCAGAATTTGGATGTTGTCACAGAAACGAACCCTCTGGCGCTTTGCATGGGCTCATGCGGGTACGTGGATTCACCCAAGACGACGCCCATATTTTCTGTACTGAAGAACAAATTCAATCGGAAGTGTCTAGTTGTATTCGCATGGTGTACGACGTTTACAAAGTCTTTGGTTTTGAAAATATTGTAGTCAAACTGTCTACACGCCCAGAAAAAAGAGTGGGAAGCGATGAAACTTGGGATAAAGCTGAACAAAATTTGGCAGATGCGCTAAAAGCCAACGGTATTGAATTTGATTATTTGCCGGGCGAAGGCGCGTTTTATGGTCCTAAGATTGAGTTCACACTGCATGATTGTCTTGATCGTGCTTGGCAATGTGGAACAGTACAGCTAGATTTTTCTATGCCGGAACGGTTAGGTGCAAGCTATGTGGCCGAAGACGGTGAGCGAAAAGTACCTGCCATGATCCATAGAGCAACTTTAGGTTCGTTAGAACGATTTATTGGTATTTTGACCGAAGAGTATGCTGGTTCATTTCCTCTATGGTTAGCTCCGCTGCAAGCAGTAATTTTGAATATTACCGATAAACAAGGCGAATATGCCTCAAATGTAGCGAAAAAATTACAAGAAAATGGAATTAGAGCAAAGTCTGACTTGAGAAATGAGAAGATAGGCTTTAAAATCCGCGAGCACACACTAAAGCGTGTTCCTTTTTTACTTGTCGTTGGTGACAAAGAAATGGAAGCAAACGAAGTAGCAGTGCGTTCACGCAAGGGTGATGACCTAGGTAAATTCTCGATTGATGCCTTTATAGCAATGGCTAATCAACAGATATCATCCAAGCAATTAGATTAATCCGTGGAGGAATAACATATTAAAGGCGCTAATAATAAGGCTCAGGGCGATAAAGCCAACATCAATGAAGAAATAACGGCTAGTGAAGTTCGACTAATCGGTAAAGAAGGCGAACAGCTGGGGATAGTTTCCCTCAATGAAGCACAAGATTTGGCAGACCAAGCTAGTTTGGATTTGGTCGAAATTAGTCCAAATGCTGAGCCGCCTGTATGTAAAGTAATGGATTACGGAAAGTTCCTTTTCGAGAAAAGTAAGGCTCAGAAAGAGCAAAAGAAAAAGCAAAAGCAAATTCAGGTCAAGGAGATTAAATTTCGCCCTGGCACTGATGAAGGCGACTACCAGGTAAAACTGCGCAACCTGCGTCGCTTTCTAGAAGGTGGTGACAAGGCCAAAGTAACGATCCGCTTCCGTGGACGTGAAATGGCGCATCAAGAGATAGGCATTGAACAACTGAAACGCGTTCGCGCGGATCTGGAAGACATTGCTAACTGCGAATCTTTCCCTCATAGAGTGGAAGGTCGACAGATGATCATGGTGCTCGCCCCAAATAAGAAGTAGTACTGGTTTTCAAGTAACTGGGACCGTAAAACCGGATCTGCACCCAAGTTCACCATGCTGCTAAGTTGAAACTATGGCCCGAAAGTAGTCATGCAATGCATGTCCTTTTATGTGGTCTTAACAATGCGGAGTTTTAGCAATGCCTAAAATGAAAACAAACCGTGGAGCTGCCAAGCGTTTTAGAAAAACCGCTTCAGGTCGTTTCAAGAGCAAACAGTCTCACTTGCGTCACATTTTGACCAAGAAGAGTTCTAAGCGTAAACGTCACTTGCGTGGCAAAAAACTAGCTCATGTGGCTGACACTGCGTTGATTCAACGCATGTTACCTTACGTTTAAGACAGAGGAGACTGAAAAATGGCAAGAGTAAAACGTGGTGTAGTTGCACGTGCCCGACACAAAAAGGTACTGAAGCAAGCCAAAGGTTATTACGGAGCTCGTAGTCGAGTTTATCGCGTTGCTGTACAAGCAGTAACAAAAGCAGGTCAATATGCATACCGTGACCGTCGTCAGCGTAAGCGTCAATTCCGCCAGTTGTGGATTGCACGTATCAATGCTGCGGCTCGTCAAAACGGCCTATCTTACAGCCGTTTCATTAACGGTCTTAAGAAAGCGTCTGTCGAAATCGATCGTAAGATCCTTGCCGACATCGCGGTGCATGACAAAAACGCGTTTTCTGCTTTAGTAGAAGCAGCAAAAGGCGCATTGGCTTAATTTTTAACAATTAAGTTTAAGTTCTTTCGGAAAAAGGCGAACCTGGATGGTTCGCCTTTTTTCGTTAAGAATGAAATTGCCGCTAGCCTTGACGTGCCGGATTCGTGTAGAATTGCCGGTCATTTTTAAAAATACTAGTTGTGACGTTAAGCGACTGTTTCGTCTCAATTTTTAAACGCTATCCAATTCGGGGAAACTATGGATCTCGATGCCATTATTCAACAGGCAGAAGCGCATATTAATGAAGCGCAAGATGCAAATGCTTTAGATGCAGTCCGTGTTCAATTCATGGGTAAAAAAGGGCATTTAACTGAGCTTTTAAAAGGGCTAGGTAAACTATCTGCTGAGGAGCGTCCAGCAGCAGGGCAAAAAATTAATTTTGTTAAACAGAAAATACAATCATTGATTACCCAGCGCGGCGAGATGTTAAGAGAACAAGAGCTAAACAATAAGCTTGCGGCAGAAAAAATTGACGTCAGTTTACCCGGTCGTGGCGCTGAATTAGGTGGTTTACATCCAGTCACACGCACAATCGGTCGCATTGAAAGCTTCTTTAAGGAACTTGGTTTCAGCGTCAAGTCTGGCCCAGAAGTGGAAGATGGATTTCACAATTTTGATGCGTTGAATATTCCAGCCAATCACCCGGCTAGAGCAGATCACGATACCTTTTATTTTAACCCAGATGTCATGCTTAGAACGCAGACATCCGGTGTGCAAATTCGCACTATGGAAGTGGAACAACCGCCGCTACGGATCATTTCTCCGGGTAGAGTTTACCGTAATGATTACGACCAAACCCATACACCAATGTTTCATCAAGTTGAAGGTTTGATGGTTGATAAGAACGTCAGTTTCACTGAATTAAAAGGTATATTGCACGATTTCTTAAACAACTTTTTTGAAGCGGATTTACAAGTGCGATTTAGGCCTTCTTACTTCCCGTTTACTGAACCCTCCGCGGAAGTGGATGTGATGGGAAAAAATGGTAAGTGGCTAGAAGTACTTGGGTGCGGAATGGTGCACCCAAATGTATTGAAAGCAGTCAATATTGATCCGGAAGAATACACCGGATTTGCTTTTGGAATGGGAGTAGAGCGCTTGACAATGTTGCGCTATGGCGTAAACGATTTACGCGCTTTTTTCGAAAACGATCTTCGTTTCCTCAAGCAATTTAAATAAAACAGGTTAGACATGAAATTCAGTGAAAAATGGTTAAGAGAATGGGTTAACCCCACAATTTCCACAGAAGCGCTTTCAGAACAGTTGAGTATGGCTGGTTTGGAAGTTGATGGTGTTGAACCTGTTGCCGGAGAATTTAGCGGTGTGGTTGTAGGAGAGGTTGTCGAATGCGGCAGACATCCAGATGCCGATAAGCTACAAGTTACCAAGATAAATGTGGGCGAAGGCGATTTACTAGATATTGTATGCGGTGCACCCAACTGTAGAGCTGGGATAAAAGTAGCCGTAGCAAAGGTTGGGGCGGTATTACCCGGTAACTTTAAAATTAAAAAAGCCAAATTACGCGGCCAACCCTCTTTTGGCATGTTGTGTAGTTTCTCAGAGTTGGGTATTTCAGACGATCACGACGGCATAATAGAATTGCCAACAGATGCACCAGTGGGAAATGACATTCGAGACTATTTATCTTTAGATGACGTGACAATTGAAGTTGATTTAACCCCGAATAGAGCTGATTGTTTGGGCATTAGAGGGTTAGCTCGAGAAGTTGGTGTGCTCAATCAAGCTGAAGTGTGTAAACCTGATATTGCTGCAGTTGATGAAACAATCACAGACACACGAGACATTAAATTAAGTGCGCCAGATGCTTGTCCTCGATATTTAGGGCGAGTACTCAAAAATATCGATTTAGACGCCAAGTCGCCGCTTTGGATGCAAGAAAAATTGCGTAGAAGTGGGATTAGAAGTATCGATCCGGTCGTTGATGTGACCAATTATGTATTACTCGAACTCGGCCACCCTATGCATGCTTTTGACAACGATAAATTGCAAGGCGATGTTATTGTTAGAATGGCTAACGACAAAGAAAAATTGACTTTGTTGGATGGCAATGAGGTTGAACTAAATACCAATACACTAGTGATTGCAGACGAACACAAAGCCCTCGCAATGGCAGGTATTTTTGGTGGTCTGGATTCAGGAGTCACTCAATCGAGCAAGAATATTTTCCTCGAAAGTGCTTTTTTTGCACCTGACGCCATTATGGGAAAAGCCAGACAGTATGGTTTACACACTGATGCTTCCCACCGTTATGAACGAGGCGTAGACCCGCAATTACAACGAGTTGCGATGGAAAGAGCCACTACGCTGTTAATAGATATAGTCGGCGGTGAGGCTGGCCCGATTACCGAGGGTGTGAGTCAGCAACATATTCCTTCAGATAAAAAGGTACAACTTCGAAATACGCGATTAAAACGTGTATTGGGGCTTGATATTGCGACAGACAAAGTGACTGATATACTGCAACGACTTGGACTGGAAGTTGATTTTGCTGAAGGTGTTTGGTCTACGTCTGTACCCGCATATCGATTTGATATTAGTATTGAAGAAGATTTGATTGAAGAGGTCGCCAGAGTTTACGGATATAACAATATTCCGGAAGTTTCGCCTACTGCGAAGTTAAAAATGTCGACACATCAGGAACAAAATCTTGAATTGGATGCTCTAAAGGAAAGCTTAGTCAATAGAGATTACTTCGAATCTATTACTTATTCGTTTGTTGATCCTAAAATTCAGCAAGCCTTGTACCCGGAAATAAAAGGGCTAACACTACCGCATCCAATTTCATCTGAAATGTCGGTGATGAGATTAAGTCTTTGGACGGGGTTGTTGGGCGCTGTTTCGTACAATCAAAAGCGTCAACAAAGTAGAGTTAGACTATTTGAGTCGGGTCTAAGATTTGTTCCCGATGCAAACGAAAAGACTGGCGTGAGGCAAGAGGCTGTCATTAGTGGTGTTATTTCGGGTAATCGAAATGAAGAACATTGGGGAATTGAAGACAATCAGGTCGACTTTTATGATATTAAAGCCGATGTAGAGTTGTTGCTTCAAAATACCTCAAATGCTGGAGAGTTTAGATTTGTAGCAGCTACACACAATGCCTTGCATCCTGGTCAATGTGCTGCAATTTATCGCGGAGAAACCTTTGTTGGTCTAGTAGGCGCGGTTCATCCTAAGTTTTCTAAGTTGCTTGGATTGAATGGTAAAACCTTCGTGTTTGAACTTGAGTTGCAAGCACTTGGCTTAAGAAAATTGCCCGAAGCAAGAGAAATATCAAAATATCCTGCTAATAGACGTGACATTGCGATTGTAGTAGAGGAAGATAAAGTTGTAGGCGAAATATTATCTTACATCGAAAATATTGGCGGAAATCAATTAGTTGGCCTAAACTTGTTCGATGTATACAGAGGTAAGGGAATCGAGGCGGGTTATAAAAGCCTAGCAATCTCTCTTACTTTACAGGACAACAAGAGAACGCTTGAAGAAAGTGAGATTCAAGCAGTAGTTGATAGCATTCTGTCCCAGTTAGCAGAAACGTTTGGGGCATCATTGAGGGACTGACAGGTATGGCGTTAACCAAAGCTGAAATGGCAGAGCATTTATTTGAAAAGCTAGGCATGAACAAACGAGATTCAAAGGATCTCGTAGAATCATTTTTCGAAGAAGTGCGAGAAGCATTGGAATCTGGCGAGCAAGTTAAGTTGTCAGGGTTTGGAAATTTTGATTTGCGTCAAAAAAATGAAAGGCCTGGTAGAAACCCCAAAACAGGGGAAGATATTCCAATTAAAGCTCGTCGGGTAGTGACATTCCGGCCAGGACAGAAATTGAAAAGCCGGGTTGAGAATACAGAGCCATCTGATAATTGATCCTAAAAATAGTTCGGCGTTTAGCTTTTTTAAAGAGAAGGAACGTCGAACCATTTTTTTCTAGCAATAAACAACTTCAAATCTGATTCTACATCAGTGAAAATATCCTAACTTCCTCAAAACCATTTTAAAGAAGAATTTTATGGCAAAATCACGACTTAGTATTCTTTCCAATGCCAGCAAATTGGATGTGAAAACAGAACCTTATCCACATTTAGTAATTAAGAATGCTTTGGATCCTGAAGTATACGCACAATTGGAGGCTGAATATCCTGATCCAGCAGTCGTGTTAAATGGCAGAGAGAAAAAGGATACTTGGTATGATTATCCCGCGTGTTTAGCCAAAGAAAATGAGGCAATTACACCCAAATGGAAAGAGTTTTTGGAGTACCATACTTCTGAAAACTTTTATCATGATTTAGTCGAGCTTTTCGGCGACGTTATCACGGATCTATATCCAGATTTGGAAACGCGCTATGGTAAAAAATTATCGGATTTCACTACGTCAATTAGACAACCCAATGCTGCTGCAAACCCTGAAAATTATGCGACTGATGTTTCTCTAGAATGCCAGTATTATATAAACTACACCGAAAAGGCTAGGGCAGTTCGTGGCCCTCACGTAGACAGACCCACAGAGCTATATGCTGCTTTACTGTATTTTCGCAGAGAGGATGATGACTCAGAGGGGAGTAATCTAGAGGTGTGTAAGGCGCGCGATGAATCTGAGGTTTATCCTTCTGATCATCAAATTAAGGTTGATCACTTACCTATGGAAGTAGAGGAAGATAAAATTGATGTCAGTGATACGGCAATATATGAAGCCAATACACTGGTGCTTTTTATTAATTCTAAAAAATCCATTCATGCAGTGTCACCAAGAACCGCCACCCCCGTCCCCAGAAGACACATCAATTTTACCGCTGATTTATTCGGAATGAAGGAAAATGGACTATTTGAAGTGGTTCATAAACCAACAAAGGCGTTTAAAAAGTGGCTTGAAGAACAACCCGTTATCTGGCGGCTTGCTAAATTTATTGAAAACTAGCTGGGCTAAACTGAATGTCAAAAAAACTAGTTTCAGGGCTAATACTGACAGTTATTGCAGCCGCTTTAATAGGGATAGGGTATTTAAAGCAAACAAGTCCAGAGCTAATCCCTCCACCCGATTCTAAAATCCAGTCGGAAACAGAGATTCGCTCTTTCTCCTATCAAGACATATTGAACAATCCAGAGTTTCGAACTGAAATGCAAAATGCGGTGAGAAATTTTGACCAGCAAAAAGCTGAAAAATTGCAAGAAAAAGCATTGGAGATTGCAATGGCTGCGCAATTGCCACCCAATGAAATAAACCTGATAAAGGGTGCTCGAGGGTTAGACTACATGCAATTTCTAGCAAAGCGACAGCTGTTCTTAGCAGGCTTTGAACGTCGGTATAGGCAGTTAAAAGGTATCAACGATATTAAAGCGCTTTATCCCGAAGCGAACGATTTGTTTGCACGATCTGACCGCCTGATCGCTCAAAGAGATGAAGAGATACAAGCAATTGCATATGAATTAGCCGAAGGGGGTTCCATAGATGATTACTTGTATCTTGCAAAACAACAGTGGTTAGAAGCCGTAAAAAAGGATGTTGAACAAGATCAATGATTGGTGTTGATCTGTTCGGTTTGCATAGTGTTATCCTGACTCTCTTTAACACTGAACCATGCCACGGCTGAAATAGCCAGACTGACTCCACATAAAACAAAAAGCATATTTTTATCTTCCACCTGATTTAGAAATTTGCCAACTCCAAGGCTAGAAACTAATTGCGGTAAGACGACAGACAAATTGAATAGTCCCATATAAAGCCCCATTTTAGCGGCATTCACTTTTTGAGACATGATGGCAAAAGGTAGACTTATAGTCGCTGCCCAGCCAATTCCTAAAAAAGCCATCATGATATAAATAGCAATTTCACTGTTTCCCAATTGAGATAAAACTAAATAAGCTAATGCCATAGAAGCTATGCTGATGGAGTGTACTTTAACTCGGCCCCATCTGTTGGCAAGAGGTTGTAAAAGAATGATTGGCAAAATTGCGGAAATCGCACTGAGAATAAAGAATCCCCCCGTTATAACTCTTCCGGTTTCAGTGCTATCTAAGTTGGGTAAGTTTTGTTGTACAAAAAATATTATATAGACAAACATTGACTGCACACCTAACCAAGTAAAAGAGTGTGCAGCTAGAATTTTCATGAAACCAACTTCGCTGGTACCGTCGGGTTTTACATCTTCTTTCGCGATAAGAGTTTTGATCATTAAAAATAGCGTAATTGCAAGACACAAGCCTTCAATCCAATAGTGATTCACCTTTATCCCCATTAATTCAATTGACATGGCGTAAATGGAGTAGAGTAAAAATCCCCAAAGAGGTTGAATCACCATAATACCTCGCCAAAACCCTAGCTTTTCTTGACTAGAAGAAGTGTCGACTTCAGTAAGAGATCGAGGTTCTTTTATGAATAAAGGCGGCAATACAGACATTAAAAATACAAATATCACGCCTAAATATATTAACGCGTAGTTGTCCCAGAAAGTGCCGATTGCGTATGCTAGAACACCAAATGATCCGGAAATAGTTTGCATCCAAGTGTAACCTTTGGTTCTCTCATTTCCCTTTGGGGTTACATCAGCAATAATCGCTCTGGTTGGATTGAAACTGATATTTATGGAAAGGTCGAGTGTCAAGGCCACTGCTATGGCGACACCTAAAATTCCATTAATGCCCATGGAAGAGGATATAACGTCTATGTTGGGCAAGGCTAAAAGGCTTAGGGCCGCTAAAGTTCCACCGACAATAATAAATGGACGACGACGGCCATTCCAAATCCATACATTGTCGCTAATAATTCCGACTATCACTTGCCCAATTATTCCGGCCAGTGGTCCTGCAGCCCAAACAAAGCCGACTTCGTGAATATCTAATCCGTACTGAGTGGTTAATAACCAACTTAACGCGGCAATCTGAATCGATAGGGCAAAACCCATCGCACTGGAAGGAAGGCTGAGGAGGGTATAAAACCCGTTACTGAGACGTTGTTGAATGGCCAGCATTGATAGACTCACAAAATACGTTTTTTAATTTAATTAACATAATGATAACGTAAATTGTCGAGGCGATTTGCTGCATACGTATGTAGTCTTAGCAGTCATAACTTTCTGATTTGCTCATAGTCGTGTTACGACCTGTCTTTTTACCGAGGTACAAATTTTGGTCAGCTCTATTAATACAATCATCTAAATTTTCGTTCGGTTCTATTTCACTTACACCTATAGTGACTGACACTCGAATCTCTTGGTTATCAAATTCCACTACGTTTTCATAAACGGCGGATCTGATTTTTTCCGCCACGAGTTTACCTTGTTCAAGAGACGTCTCTACAATCAATGCAATAAATTCTTCACCTCCCCAGCGAGCAAGCAAGTCTTGCTGTCTTACATGTTTCTTCATAAGTGCACTGGTTTCCACTAGCACTTTATCGCCGCAGGCGTGGCCATTAATATCATTAACTTGTTTAAAGAAATCGATGTCGACAAGCAAAATACAGAATGGCTTACCGCCCCGTTCAAAGCGAGATATTTCTTGCATTGCATTGGTGCGAAAATCGCGACGATTTCTTAAACTAGTCAAATCATCAATCGCCGATAAACGTAGCAATTTTTTGTTCATTTTTTCCAATTCTGCGGTTCTTTCTTCAACCTGAATAGCCAATAAGTCTGAGCGCTTTTTCAAATCATAAACACGTCTACGATAAAAACTGATTAACAGGGCTAATACAAAGACAATCCATAAAATTTTGGCTGGGGTGGTTAGCCACCAAGGCGGGACCACAGTAATTGTAATGTTGGCTTGATGATCGCTCCAAACTCCGTCTTTATTGGTTGCTTTAACTATTAAGTTGTAGCTACCAGCATCAAGGTTTGTATAAGTTGCGACTCGGTTTTTAGATAAGGTTGTATTCCAATTCGAATCGAACCCTTCTAATTTGTATTTATATTGGTTTTTCTCCGGTGCAGATAAATCAAGTGCACTAAATTCTATGCTGACCACATTATCTTCAGGTTGCAATACTATCTTATCGGCCAAATAGACAGGAGCGTCTAACGGAGAGTGTTCTCCGGTGTTGCCTACTGTAATAGGATTGTTCAAGACAGAAAGTTGGGTAAAGACGACGGGAGGATGCCAATCTGATTGTTTGATGTTTTCAGGTTTAAAATAAGTAATGCCCGTAGGACTGCCGAACAATATTTCACCGTCAGTGTTAGTCACACTGTTATTAATATAATACCCTTCGTTTTTAGCACCGTTTTTCCCGCTAAAGTATTCAGGGTCTATCAAGGTAGAATCTAATTTAGCAATACCTTCCGTTGTACTTGCCCATATGTTTCCGTTGCGATCTTCTTCTATACCTCCAATCGACAAGGTTGAAAGGTGAGATTCGGCTGCTACTTGCTTAAAAATATAATCGCCCTTGATGTCACTCAATAGTTGCATCACTCCCGAACCTTGAGCACCTATCCAATAAAAGTCTTGGCTAGATTTCGAAATCCATGTTACGACTCGCGGGCTGCGTCGATTGTTTTCGCGATTAACATCGTATAGATCTAGCGTCTCTTGCGTGTGTTTGTTTACACGAATCAGACCTTCCATTGTGCCTGCCCAAATATGAGTATCATTATCATCGACAAGTATTTTGGTAATGCTCGCCATTTGCCATTGATTTAACGTTTCGTGGCTTTCACCATCAACTTGTATTAATCCGTTATTAAAATCGCCTAACCAAACATCTCCGTTTTTATCAGTTGAGAGCGTATAAACAAAATTTCCTCGAGTATGCTCCACATAACTAATGTGTGTTGATCCCTCTGTCAATACGGCTAAACCGGAGCGGGTGCCAATCCATAGTTTATTTGTCTTACTTGCGTAAGCTACAGACATGATTTGATTTTCTTCAAGAAACCTCGGGCCGTTGGGTTCATTGTCAAATGTCCATGGCCCCGCAATATTTCCTGATTGATCCCGCCTCCATAAACCTTCGGGTGTGCCAAACCAGATGTTACCTTTATCGTCGTTAGTTACTCCTCTAGTGGTATCAGAAGCACCTGCGTTGAGGGTATTAAACTGTAGACTATTGGGGTCAAACATGGAGAATCCAGCGGTCCATGTCCCTTGCCAAATCAGACCTGAGCGACTCTCGTACGTTCTAGTCATATGACTTGCGCTCAATAAGCTGGAAGTGCCTGCATTATGCTTTAAATCGATACTGATGGGATTGTCTTCAAGTTTGGTAATGGTGAGCCCATCTAATGTACTAATCCAAATATCCCCATTAGCGATTTGTTTCATGGAATAGATAGAGCGACCTGTAAAAGACAGCGACACCGTTGTTAAAGGAGTGACTTGATACTTGTCACCATCATCTTTAATTTTGACATAGATGCCTTTACCGTTGGTTGAAAACCATATTTGATCGTCGTTTATAGATTCAATATCAGTGATTTCTACGTTTTCCAGATCTGCAACTGAATAGAGTGGTTCACCCGCTTTGTATCTATATAAGCCTTTGCTAGTTGCCAACCAGAGTGCGCCATTCGAATCTAAAACGATATCTTGAATACGAAAATGCATATCGTTGGGAAATTTTACATGTTTAAACGAATTTGTAGCTGGCTCAAACTTAAACAAGCCTAAGTTTGTACCAGCCCACAATTGACCCATGTGATCATAGACTACCGTAGCCACGAAATGATGTTGTTCGCCATTTGAGTCAATAAGCGGATGGTGAATAAAACTATCAGAATGTTGCTGATATCGGCTTAAGCCACTTGAACTTGCCATCCAGATATCGCCACTGACTTTGTCTACCGCCAATTTATAAACAAAATCACCCTTTGGACCCGAACCGTCAAGGTGTTTATCTTTCTTGTATTGCACAAAATTATAACCGTCGAATCTGTTGACACCATTTTGAGTGGCGAACCACATAAAGCCGATGCTGTCCTCGGCGATATCTGCAACTGTAATTTGAGATAAGCCGTCTTGAACAGAAATATGGGTAAATTGCGTAGGAACCACTGGAGCCGCGTTCGTGAAAGGTAAAAATAAAAGGAAAAAGATAACTGTCAGTAGAGAACAGGCCTTGTTCTTTGCTTGGCGCTGAAAAATGCAAGCAGTGATAGTTCTACTCCGAAACCTAGTCCAAAATATAAATCTATACCTAATTTGCTTAAAATCAAGTATTTATGACTAATAATTCTAAAAACTAGACGGTTAAATTTTCTCTACATTTGTCACTAAATTTTATGCAAATGACGTCGTTTTTCCTTTCGTTATCAATGCGCTTCTTTTATAGTTTTCACATTCATCAAAATCAGAGGCCTGTATGGGACCGATAATGTTAGACGTAGCTGGTTTAGAATTAACCGGTGAAGAAGTCGACATGCTAGAACATCCTTTGGTTGGGGGTGTAATACTATTTTCACGTAATTACTTTGATGCTGAACAATTAGTCGAGTTAGTCAGAAGTATCAGGTCAAGTGCGCGCAATTCGTTGCTGATTGCGGTTGATCACGAGGGGGGGAGAGTACAAAGATTTAGACAAGGTTTCAGTGCTATTCCTGCTATGGGGAACTTGTATTTAGGGTCACAAGAAAATTTATCGCAAGCTGAACAATACGCTGAATGTTTTGGTTGGTTAATGGCCGTAGAGTTGATTCGTTATGATATCGATTTTAGCTTTGCCCCTGTACTGGACATCAATGGAATATCGGATGTCATTGGTGATAGAAGTTTTCATTCAAATACTCAAATAATTGAAAAACTGGCAGCCAAGTTTATTACCGGTATGCGTCAAGCGGGAATGAAGTCGACAGGCAAACATTTCCCTGGACATGGCAACGTCAAAGAGGATTCTCACATTGCAATGCCAGTGGATCCCCGATCCAAACAAGCGATTTTTAACGAAGATATTAGTGTTTTTGCCAATATAAATCGTTTGGGGTTATTAGATGCTGTTATGCCTGCCCATGTGATATATCCGGACGTGGATGAATTACCCGCGTGTTTTTCACCTATTTGGCTTAAAGAGTATTTACGCAAAAAGTTGGACTTTAAAGGGGTGGTTTTTTCTGATGATTTATCGATGCAAGGTGCGGCGCAAATTGGTAATTTTGTTGAGAGAGCCACTCGGGCATTGCATGCTGGCTGTGATATGGCCTTAGTGTGCAACAACAGCGCAGCCGCGGCCAGCGTATTAGACGGCCTACCAAACGATTACGTGGCCAGTTCATTGCTACCTAGCATGTCTAAATTACGCAATATAGAGGCTGGCGAGTTAACCAAGTCAACCCAATACCAGAATGCCTTAGCGAGATTAGATGAATTCAATGCCGGCTAGATTAAAGACAATTAGCCTTACATTAGCAGCTTCACTGTTGGTTTTTGCAGCATTGTATTTATTCGAACAATCATTGTCCATTGCGTTTACTGCATCTATCACTTTGTTTATCGCAGTGTTATGGGTTACTGAAGCGTTACCTATACCCGTAACTTCGTTGATTCCTTTTGCTGCATTTCCCATGACGGGTGTACTGACTTATCAACAAGCAGCATCGGCACTGGGAAGCCATATTATCCTACTGTTAATGGGCGCCTTTATGCTTTCCAAGTCATTGGAAAAGTCCAATGTGCATACGCGATTAGCTGTATACATGTTGCGTCTCACGGGTTCCGACAGTGCAAGGGGAATAGTTCTGGGCTTTATGCTCACCGCAGCCATTATGAGTATGTGGATATCGAATACTGCAACAACCTTGATGTTGCTGCCAATTGCATTAGCGATAATACCGCATATTCAATGTCAAAAAACTGTGATTGCTATGCTATTGGGAATCGCCTATGCAGCCAGTTTGGGGGGAGTAGGGACACCCATAGGAACACCCACTAACATCATCTTTATGAGT
Organism: uncultured Alteromonadaceae bacterium; assembly: GCA_947503265.1. Taxonomy (GTDB): domain Bacteria; phylum Pseudomonadota; class Gammaproteobacteria; order Enterobacterales; family Alteromonadaceae; genus Aliiglaciecola. The sequence goes on along the minus strand of CANNDC010000029.1, from coordinate 14,100 downwards.
GTATACAGTGAAAGCCAGGGTATTGAAATTAACTTTTTGGAATGGATGAAAACAGGTATCCCTATTGTCGTGATTTGTATTCCAATTATGGCTATGTGGCTTACTAGAGGCCTAGGAAAGTTGAATGAATGTCAATTACCCCCCGTCGGCAAATGGCAAACTGCAGAAAAACGCGTTCTGGTTGTATTTTCGATTATTGCTTTGGCATGGATACTTCGACCGTATTGGACAAAATGGTTAGCTATGCCGAATGTTGGCGACAGTACAATTGCATTATTAGGCGTTGTGCTAATGTTTTTAGTCCCATCTTCGTCTGCGCAGGAGCGCGCTGCAAATTCAGGTTCTCATGAACACAGCGGCTTTCTCTTGGATTGGAAAACTGCATCGTCTATCCCGTGGGGAATGTTACTGTTATTTGCTGGTGGTATTTGTATTGCTAAAGCATTTTCTGCATCTGGTCTAAGCGAATTGTTAGGAAATTGGTTAACTGGGTTATCTTCGCTACCTGTTTTGCTTCTTGTACTTTCGATTTGCTTGTTTGTGACTTTCTTGACTGAAATTACATCAAATGTCGCTACCGCAACCTTACTAATGCCTATTTTACTGACGGCGGGCATAGCAGCCGGAATCGATCCGGTTTTATTGATGATGCCGGCTGCAATAAGTGCTAGCTGCGCATTTATGTTACCAGTGGCCACAGCACCTAATGCGATTGTTTACGGAACCGAAAAATTTACGATTAAAACTATGGCTAGAGAAGGCTTAATTCTCAATATCATAGTGGCGATAGTGGTTGCTATTGTGACGATTATCACTCGATAAACCGTAGCAAGCAGAGGTTATATTTTAGTTTCTGGACAGTCGTTAATGTGATTTATTTGTCTTGCGACAACAAACAGGTAATCAGAAAGGCGGTTTAAGTATTTCAAACACACTTCTGGCACGGGGTGTTTGTCCATTAATGAAACCATTTTTCTTTCTGCACGCCTTGCAATCGTTCTACAAACATGGGCATGAGAGGCTAAAACGTGTCCTCCGGGCAATATAAAATGCGTTTGCGCAGCGAGCCCAGATTGTATTTTGTCTATACTGTTCTCAAGTAACTCAACGTCGGCATCTGATAGCGTAGTTTTTGCTGAGATGGCAAAGCCGATTTGAAATAAGTTTTGCTGAACTTGTACTAAAAGTCCTGTTTCTATCTCTTGTTTACTCTCAGTAATTAAAGAAACAAGCAGTCCAATATGTGCATTGAGTTCGTCCAAGGTGCCATAACATTCTAGGACATCTGCGCTCTTGTTCACTTTTATCATTTTGTCGGCATAAATCTGGGTTGTGCCGCTATCACCGGATTTTGTATAAATTTTCATTCATCTGTCTCTTGTGCTTCCATTTCAGGAGGCGGAAACTCATAACGTCTAATCTGCACAATCAGACCGAAAAAAGGATGATCAAAATAATGCACTTGTTTACTGATCACACGGCGCAACTGTTTGAAATCAAAACTCTGTAAACGCTGTTCTGGCTCACCATCGGTTGACCCTAGTTGTGAATTGCTTTCAACTGTAAGCTCAGTAACCGGGGCTCTGAAATCTAAATCACCGTCTATGTGTAAGTAGGGGGTTCGTCCCAAATAACGAAGAAATATTTTTAAATTGCCGTCTAATTCCCAAAGATCCACAAGTTCGGTTTTAGCTTGTGGCAGATCTTGTGGTTGATTTTCAATCGAATTATCTTGTTGTGCCTCCTCAGCAGAGTAGACTGGTTGCTGCAAAACCTTGATCAGATCTTGATAGCTGGGTACGTCGTTTTGTTCATTCAATGCAAGCTGAATGCGTGAGACTATATCGATTGGTTCCATTGGTTGCTCAATGATCCCATCATTACTGTCTGCTAGAAGGGAAGCATCCAAATTCATTGCTCCTTCCTTTGGAATAATACTTCCAGCAATTACGCCTTGTGCAGTTACGCCTTGTGCAGTTACGTCTTGTACATTAGCGCCATTTGCAGAATAGCTCTCTGGCTCTTCCGGTTCCACCACCGGGTTGCCTTGTAAATCAAATTCTTTAGCATAGTTTTTCCCAGCAATTAAGCGCAGTGCTGCAGAATTATCTTGGCCAAAAAACACCTGTTGTCGCCAACCCATATGTATTAGGCTGCTCAATCCGCGTTTACGTCTAATGTCCGTCGCTAATTCACCTAATTGTAATGATGATTGAGAAAGCAGTTGTGGCTGTTTCAAATGAGGCCATTCTCTACTGTCGATTTCTCTTGGTACAGATTCGACGAATACTTGACGATTTTCTTGAGGTTCGTAAGCACATACATGATCTTCTAAAATACGGGGTGGCGTCCATTCAGGTATTGATAAAGGCATGCTAAACAATGAATCGACGGTTTCATCAATCAACTCATTGGTTTGTTCATTTGAGGCTACATCAACTTCCGCTTCTACAGTGTCTTCTATAACTGTAACATCCGCTTCCACAACGTCTTCCATAGCTGCAACATCCGCTTCTACAGGGTCTTTTGTAACTGCATCATCCTCTTCGGCAGGCGAGGCCGGAATAAGAGATTCAAATTCGATTTCTGTATATAGTGATTTGTCATATACGTATTCGAAGTCAGGAAAGTCTGACTCGACAGGGGGGGCGAAGCATTCTGGCAATACACCTCGAATATAGGTTAAATCAGGGTGAATAAAATCGTCTAACAAGCTAATTGAGTTTTGCGTATCTGGTAGATTTAAACCCTTACTAAATTGCTCGGAAATGTCATCAGGAGACAAGTTGCGCTTGTAAACGATCACTTCTATGTCAAACCACCACTCTCTTTCTTGGGCACGGATAGATAGTGATGTAACGGCTAGTACCGGTAAAATTAGTACTGACACTAATTTGGAAATCATCAATGAGGGTTTCGGGCCAAGTTTCATGCTGCTTTTACCTGCCTAGAGAAGTCTTCAAGTAGCTGTTTGATAGTGTCTATTCTCTTTTGTGCAGATTCACTTTCGACTACAACTCTCAATTTCTGTGGTCCTTCTAATTTGAACGTCTTCGGTTTCGTTTGAATTAAACGAATAATGTAACCAGGTTCAACCTTGGTACCTTCCGCAAATTCTATCACCGCTCCTCGGTTAGTTGCATCAATCTTATTGATACCGACGTTTTTGGCCTCAAGTTTCATCTCGGCAATATTAACTAAATTTTTTGCCGCATCAGGGAGGAGTCCAAATCGATCAATGAGTTCAATTTGGAATTCTTTTATTTGTGTGGTGTTTTTACATCCCGCAAGCTTTTTATACAAGGATAATCTGGTATTAACTTCACCAATATAATCCTCTGGCAATAAAGCCGGTACGCGGAGTTCTATGTCAGTTTGCGCAGATAACACTGCATCCAACGAAGGCTCTCGTCCCTCTTTCATTGCTTCTACAGCTTGTTCCAGCATGTCCATGTACAAGGTAAAACCGACGGACGCTATCTGGCCTGACTGGTCATCACCGAGTAATTCACCCGCTCCGCGAATTTCTAGATCATGAGTAGCCAACGCAAATCCAGCTCCCAAGTCTTCCAAAGACGATATTGCTTCAAGGCGTTTTCTCGCATCTTTGGTCATCCTTTTAGGATGAGGAGCTAATAAATAAGCATAAGCTTGGTGATGAGAGCGGCCAACCCGTCCACGAAGTTGATGAAGTTGTGCTAACCCAAGGTGATCGGCTCTGTCCATTATGATGGTGTTAGCCGAAGGCACGTCAATCCCTGTTTCTATGATAGTGGTGCAGACGAGAACATTGAAACGTTGATGGTAAAAGTCGCTCATCACCTGTTCTAATTCACGTTCTCGCATTTGACCATGACCTACCGCAACACGCGCTTCGGGAACAATCTCTTCGATTTCACGTGCTGTTTTTTCGATACTCTCTACTTCATTATGCAAGAAATAGACTTGCCCACCGCGCAGGATCTCACGCATAACGGCTTCTCTGATTAACGCTTTGTCTCTTTGTTGTACGAAGGTTTTAATCGCCAATCGCTTTGCCGGTGGTGTGGCAATGATAGAAAGATCACGCATTCCACTGAGGGCCATATTGAGTGTCCGCGGAATAGGAGTTGCGGTCAGGGTCAATATATCAACATCCGATCTGAGGGCTTTGAATTTTTCCTTCTGCCTCACACCAAATCTATGCTCTTCATCGATTATGACTAATCCCAAATCGCTGAATTTCACATCATCTTGAATCAGTTTATGTGTGCCGACAATGATATCCACTTTGCCATCTGCCAAGCCGCTTAACACGTGTTTTTGTTCTTTAGCTGAGATAAAACGAGACATAACCTCAATTCTAAAAGGCCACTGAGCGAACCTGTCTTTGAAGTTTTCGAAATGTTGCTGTGCTAACAAAGTTGTAGGAACAAGAATAGCCACTTGTTTACCTTGATTGGCTGCAAGGAATGCAGCCCGCATCGCCACTTCGGTTTTACCAAAGCCCACGTCACCGCAGACTAATCTGTCCATGGCGTTTGGACTTCCCATATCTTGGATAACGGCGTTAATCGCTTGTTGCTGATCTGCGGTTTCTTCAAAGGGAAAACTGTCTGCAAAGCTTTGGTATTCATGCCAATCTATCTTGTATGAAAATCCGGGTTTAGCCGCTCGTCTGGCATACACATCCAAGAGCTGTGCCGCCACATCTCTTACTTTCTCTGCCGCTTTTTTCTTTGCTTTGGACCAGGTTTCTGAACCTAAATTGTGCAGTGGGGCCGAGTCAAGATCGCCACCGCTGTAACGGCTGATGAGATGCAATGAAGCAACAGGCACATACAATTTCGCTTCTTTTGCGTATTCAATGGTTAGGTACTCAGTGGCAACACCGCCAACATCGAGCATTTGTAAGCCTAAAAATCGTCCAACACCATGATCCAAATGAACCACTGGTTGCCCTTGGGTGAGTTCAGCAAGATTTTTGATCACTGCGTTTTCGTCGGTAGCCTGACGCTTTTCTCGCAGTCGCCTTTGGCTTACTTTGTGCCCCAAGAGCTGGGTTTCAGTGATAAAAATGAGTTTTTGTTTTTTCTCATTAAGGCTGAAGCTATGCTCAGCTATACTGATTGTGATGCCAATCTTTTCTTTGCCTTGCAAAAAGTCAGACAAAGAATCAACGCTTTTAACACTAATATTGGCTTTTTCTAAGATTTCGAGAAGACTTTCTCGTCTTCCTCTTGATTCGGCACAAAACAGAACTTGATAACCGCTTTTAACCCACTCCTTGCAGGCTTGTTGAATGCTTGCCCAAGGAACTTTGTTTTGATGTTTAATGGCGATATCGCCAACATCAGCAGTGGAGAAGTTAATATTGCCAGCTTTTCCGTCGGTATGATGATTAGATACAGCAATCCTTGGCCACTGTTTAAATCCGCTAAACAATTCTTCAAAACGTTGAAACAATTCTGCAGGGGCCATCAATGGTCTTGTGACGTCATATCTAAGTTGTTCGTATCGCTCTGTCGCATCAGCCCAATAAAACTCACAGGCTTTCGACAAGTCACCTTGCATGACAATCAAGGTATCTTTGTGAAGATAGTCGAACAAGGTAGCGGTTTGAGTGAAAAACAAGGGCAGGTAATATTCGATGCCTCCGGGCATTATTCCTTTGCTTACTTGATAATATATGGACTCTTTGGCGTTAGATGCGTCAAACTTCTCAGCAAATTGTTGTTTAAAAAGTGCGATAGCATCTTTATCTGTAGGGAACTCTCTGGCCGGTAATAATTTAATGTTATTGACCGTATCGCCCGAGCGTTGATTATCTGGATCAAACTCGCGAATAGAATCAATTTCATCATCAAATAAATCTATTCTAAAGGGAGTTTGGCTGCCCATGGGGAATAGATCAATGATACTACCCCTAATCGAGAATTCTCCATGGCTCATCACTTGGTTGACGTGCTGATAACCTGCTTTTTCTAATCCTGTGCGAAATTCATCTATGTTGAGGGATTGTTCCACCTTCAATATCAGCAAATATTTGCCGAAAAACTCGGTGGGAGGCATTCTCAACATTAAGGTACTGACCGGAACAATAAACACGACGCGCCTTTTGAGCGTCATTTCATATAGCGTTTCCATGCGTTGAGACACGATATCTTGATGAGGAGAGAAACTATCGTATGGCAAGGTTTCCCAATCGGGCAATAGTTTAATGGGAATGTCAGCTTCATCGAGAAAAAAATGCAGTTCTTTTTCTAATTTAATTGCAGTAGGCGTATCGGCGGTAACGATTAAGGTTGGCCCCTTGTTTGCTTTTGCACCATTTGCCAGTGCAAGGGAGAGGCTACTGCCGTGAAGGTCTCCCCAATGTATTATATCGCCTGTTTTTTTGGGTAACGCAGGGGAAAAAATGCTCGATGTCATTGAATCTATTCGTCGTTCTGAGTTGTTTGGGATTCGGTGGATTTTTTTGCAGAGCGCGCTCTAAGTTGCAATGCTTGAAGGTGCAAACTGGCTCTGACTAACAATTCTTGATCTTCTTCCCTAATGCTTACATAAATCAACGATGTCTCATAACCCAAATCACATTCTTCACTTTTAATCACCTCGCCATAGCAAAATATTGCCGAGGCTTCTTCGGTTAAGAAAATTTTAAGTTCAGCTATTTCACCTATTTCCCTTGGACTTTCAGTGATTACGACTAAGCCGCCACCACCAAACTTAGAAGCAGTCAGTTTGTATTGCTCGTCATCTTGTTGTTGCAGTATTAATGACATCATCAAGTCGATTTTTTTAGATTGATGATTCAAGAATTCAACCAATTGATTAGCATGTTCCCCTAGGTTTCTAAGTGGGCGCAAAGCTTGAGATTCAATTTCTGATATTTGCGACGCAATCTTAAAAGCGTAAGGCATAACTTCATTTAAGCCTTGCTCACTAGGGACTTCAAATTCCGCCCCTACGGGTTTCATGTTAATACTCAAATTATGCTTTATCGCAAAAAACTCATGGAACTGTGCCAGCTTTTCTTCTAAGCCGGGGCGACTTGTATTGGTTGAATCCATCTAATCTCCACGAATTTCTTAATAACATAGCCACTTGATAGGCGTTGCTATCTTCGTCTTGTCTGTTTATATGCAAACACGTATTATGCCAGCTAATTAAGCTGTGTGAACAGCAGTATCCAAAGTATATTTTGTATTACATTGCAAAGGCCTTCAGGCCCCGAAGGAATTAATCGCTATCAAATCTACCAGTGAATTACACTAAGGCGTTTCTGCAGTAATGAATTATCCTGTTTTTTTACACATCGGACTCAGATACGCCAGAACGAGCAAAGGGAGTCACTTCATTGCTTTTATCAACCTGTTCTCGGTTGTCGGCATAGCGTTAGGACTGACTGCTTTGATAACAGTAGCGTCTGTGATGAATGGTTTCGAATTGCAGCTCAAAAACAGGTTGCTGGGAATCATGCCGCATGTTGTCGTCGATACTCGAAATCTTGACAACACCGACAGCGTTTTAGCCGAGCTCAATGGAATTGAAGGTGTTGATCATACGAGCGCGTTTATCGAGAGCGAAGGTGTATTGCAATCAAAACGAGGAATTCAAGGGGTCTTGGTTCAAGGAGTTGAACCAGATGTCATGCAGCAAAACTCTATCATTGCTGAAAATATGATGATTGGAAAATTGTCCGATTTAAAACAAGGACAATACAAGGTTGCAATAGGTAGGGCGCTAGCCACAAAATTGAACCTTCGCCCTGGAGATAAAACCAGAGTCATTTCAGCAGCTTCAAGTGTGTATACCCCTGTCGGCAGAATGCCCAGTCAAAGATTATTTACCGTCGTTGGTATTTTTGACGTAGGCTCGCAATTAGATGACAAAGTGGTGTTGATGAATATACATGATAGCGCCAAGCTGTTGCGTAAACCGTTACGCAAAGTTATTCATACGCGGCTGTTTTTAGAAGATGCATTTGATTACCTTGAGGTTGAAAAACATATTGGTTTACCCACCAATAATTGGCGCACACGACAAGGCCCACTGTTCGATGCTGTTAAGATGGAAAAGAACATGATGTCATTGATGCTTTTGTTAATCATATCTGTTGCAGCATTTAATATTGTTTCGGCATTAGTCATGGTGGTCACGGAAAAACAGGGTGATATTGCTATTTTGCGTACGCAAGGAATTACCAGCAAAGAAATTCTCGGGATTTTTCTCATCAATGGACTATATAATGGCTTAAAAGGCACTTTGTTCGGTTTGATCGGCGGTTTAGCTTTGGTAATGCTCATCAATCCATTCTTATCCTTGATTGATGCACCGGTTGCTATGTCTGCTGATGGACAAGGTATACCGATAGATATGCAATGGGGACAAATTACGTCTATGGTTATTTTATCAATCGTTTTGTGTTTTTTGGCAACTCTCTATCCAGCCTATAAAGCACTAAGAACTAAACCCGCTCTAGCTTTAAAATACGAATAACAAATTAAAGGTTTTTGATGCAAAAAACATATATTACTGCCCAACAACTATTGGAAGATTCTTTCCGTTTAGCTTCGCAGGTCTATCAAGACGGATTCAGACCTCACTTTATTGTGGGTATATGGCGAGGGGGAGCTCCCATCGGCATCGCAGTGCAAGAATATTTTGACTACAAAAAAGTAGAAACGGATCATATCGCAGTACGAACCTCTTCCTATTACGGCATCGATAAACAATCTAAACAGATTAAAGTGCACGGTTTGCATTATTTGATTGAAAACGCTAACGCTGAGGACAGTCTACTCATTGTGGACGATGTATTTGACTCTGGTCGAAGTGTGCAAGCGCTGATGGCACAAGTCAAAAAACTCTCTCGCAAAAATATTCCTAACGATATTCGCATCGCGTGCCCATACTACAAACCAAACAATAACAAAACGGATATGGTGCCTGATTACTTTGTTCATGAAAGTGATGAATGGTTGGTGTTCCCTCATGAAATATCCGGGTTGACGCCCGATGAAATCATTGAAGGTAAAACCGATTTAGCTAATGTCCATGATATTCTATTTGACTAACGGCTGTTGATCTATGTCCGGAAAATAAATAGTGGCATAGCAACAAGGTATAATGGTTTTGCCAAAAATCAACATACCCCGAAAATGGACGTTGCTATGCCAAGAAAAATGGGCTATTTGCATTCTAGGGTTGGAAATTGATAAATATGAGTGAACAGCCAAAAGTATCAGTTGGTTGGAAGCTAATATTTGGGTATTTAAGAAATGGTGCTTTTGGGACAAAGCGGAAGTTCAAGCAATTTTTATTTGAAACGACTGTTCAATAATCAGTAGTTCCGGTTTGTACGTATACCGGTCGTTGGTTGTTATTTTCAACAGCGCTTATTAAACTCAAAGTAAAAGCTTACTAAGTTAGTTATTGGAGAGTTAATTAGAATGGATGCATTTAAAGCAATTGTATTTTTGTCGTTTATAGCTTTAACGGCATGTAACTCCACACCTCCTTCAAATGACGATGTCAAAAATTACAAAGCTGAAGGAAATCTTAAACCGTTTGAACCTATTGACTGCGCGTCCGCAGATGAATTGGCAAATACGATGAATCCAGTAGATGTTTTCATTGGGCTCAACAAATGCTTGAGGTCTGAAAACTACTCTAATGCAGCAGAATTGTATTTTTCAGGTATGACATATGGCTATTTCGATACCCTTCGAGTGTCTGATAAAACCGCACACCAAGCAATTAGTGTACTTCGTTTTAACCTGCTGGGGTCTCTTGATCAAAAAGCATTGGAAGACTTTCAAACAGCGTTAAAAAAGATTTCTGAAGATAACACTAAGCTATGCCAAAACCTCGAAGATTTAGGGCCTCCTATGTATCAACCGGAATATATGATTCAGCATGGTATGGGAACTTTTTCCGGATCAAACAACAGTAACGGTTTGATTGAAGGGTTTAATTCGGAGGTCTCGTGGAAGGACTCATTAGCTACTATAGCTAATTGCGGAGAAAGAGTTACTAAGCTAATCAAAGTAAATACCTATTTCGAGAATAAACAAAAGATTTGGTTTAAGTCGCACTGGGGAGATAAGCTGGTCAAAGAAGCTGATCCCAAAACATTTAAACCACTGAGCGGAGGCTGGGGAGTTGATGCTAAACACGTTTTTTATACGGAAGACTTAGTAGCTGAAGCAGCCCCTTCGACTTTTGAAGTCATGGACTTCAGTACCGGAAAAGATGATAAACACGTTTATCGTGCTGGTAAAAAATGTGACATTTGTGATGTGGAAACGTTTGTAGCCTTAGATTTCGACTGGTACAAAGATAAAAATTCTGTTTTTCAGCGAACTGTCAAGCTTGAAGATGCAGATCCTGACTCTTTTGTAGTCTTGAGTGATTGGTTTTCTAAAGACAAAAGATATGCTTACGAAAATTCTCTTAAAATCATTGGTGCTGATGCAGAGAGCTTCAAATTGCGACAGTGTGGGATTAGCAAAGTCAGCGCGCAAGATAAAAATAGGTGTTATTCGGGGCGCAATGCAATCCCTTGTGACTGTGATGCCCACAAAAAGTATCGATTTCCTTTTGTAGGTAGAACACTTCCTTCAAACAAGAGCCTAATTAATCTTATACATCAGAGAAAATATAAAGTAGAGCAAGTTGGTGACTTTAAAGTTACCGCTAAGCTAAATGCTACGGTTCCTTCTGGAAATAAGGTAGTTACATATTCTTGCAAGCATAATGAGAATGTCCTTGAAGAATTGCATAGTGTCGAATTCTACCTCGAGCCAAATCGAAGATATTCAATTGTCGATAAAAAGAATGCACTTTCAGAATGCGATAGTGAAATAGCACCATTAACATGGTTTGAAGGTCAAAATGATCTAATACAGGTATCTGTAAAATTCTTTTATCCAGCCCGAGCATCTGATGAGGAAGAGTGGTCTGTTTCGACAGAGCTCCCTGAAACGCTGACATCAATTACTCTGGTTTGCAGATATACCAATAGGGCTGAACTTATTCAAACGGAAAGAGAGATTTCGTTTACTCCAGTTTCAGGTCACTTTTATAGCGGTCATGGAAAGCTGGATTCTTCAGGAACTTTTTGTGAAGCAGAATTGTTCGATGAAACCGTTGGTGAGCCAGTATCTCTTTAATAAGGCTCTATTTTTGGATTATTTGTGATCGTCCCAACACAAGCTGATATACCGTTGTGGAAAGCGAGCACCTAATAATCAATAGAACGAGGCTTCTATTAATATTTTCACAAGAGTGATATCTGACTGTCTGCTCCTTGTCTGTGTGAGCCTTTGGGGCCGAAGCGTACGTTAAGCGGAAGTTGGCGCATTGTTTACTTGATAACATCAATGCGCGAATTTCTGACATTTCCACGACTGATAACAACCTTCTGCTTTAAGTGCCATAACTGGCAAGATATTTTTATTGTTGAGAGTTAGGAGCCTGTCTCGATAACCAGTTATAACGACCTTTCTCTATATTCAGGGAAAACGACACAATCGAGCGTTTTTGTCGTAAATATAATTAGTCCAAATAGTGCGTAACCTTTGTATACTTTGACTTTCAGTAATTTCGGAATGATGGCACTATGGACCAAAATGGGGACTCGCTCGGAAGAAAAACGCGTAATGTGAACACTATTAAATTGTAACGCGTCTAGATACAGTACTCTTCGTCAATAAATGAGTAATTTGAATGATTGTCAGTGAAGTGAAGTTTGAAAACAAAGAAATAAAACTTTGTTCTAAAGATTATGACAAAGATAAAAATGTATTTACGATCATTGTCGGTCGCAACGGTTCAGGAAAAAGTAGGCTTTTTCAGAAAATAATCCACTTGGCAATATCTTCACTTTTAAGTACCAGCAAGCATTCATTTCATATTGAAGACTTATTTGATTACTACGAAAAGCGAGACCTTACCGGCTTAGATGAAACGGGATGTTTAACTCTTTCTGACGGTAATACTTATCAGAAGATACTTATTACGAAACCTATATTTATTCCGCCAAATATTGATTTTAGCCAGATACCTGAACACTTACATGAGAGAGTCATTGAAAGTCTACGCATCCAATATATTGGAGGTAGAGAACCTGTAATAGAACATATACTTGGCGACTCTACACAAGAAAAAATCGAGAACTTCCCCAAAATTATTGCTGTTTCATCAAGTCCATTTGATAAATTTCCTATTCTAGACGAACGGAGAATGCGTTCTTATCTTAGCGTGTTAGGTAACCATTACCTTTATCGTGGAGCAAGAACTAAAGATAGATCTAGCAAAAGCTATATGAGGTCAAAGTTCGACCAGCTTGGAGCATCTTTTGTTAACTTTTTCTTGAAACCCAAAAGAAGAATGAATGAATTACAGCCTTTATTCTCATACCTGGGACTTAAAACAAAATTCACAGTTTTCCTGAAATTTCCTGACCATTTTTCATTTGAAGATATTCTTAACGAAGAGCGCAGAGGGCCTATAGAAGCTGTTCGAAGCGTCAGATTCTTTAAAGGAAAAGATACTGATGAGAACTTAGAGGATGAAGATAAGGCTAGAATTCTCGCTAGCGCGAAGACACTTTTCGATGGCCTTTATTCCAATTCGGAGACCGATGTATTCCATCGGCGTGAAGAGGCTTTTTCAATCGAACTTGATATTGATAATTCCACAAGTATTGAGCCAAAATTTCTAGAAGAATTTTCTGTGCTTGCTAGTTATGATTTAGTAGACCTAGCCAATATTGAATTTACTAAAGACCTAGAAGATAAGAAATTTTTTCTTACGGAAGCTAGCTCTGGCGAGTTATGTATACTTTTTAATGTATTGGCAATAGCAGGCTCAATATCTGATAACTCAATTGTATTATTAGATGAACCAGAATTAAGCTTACACCCTGAATGGCAGAGAGACTTTTTGCCATTAATAGAAACCATTTTTTCTAATTATAAAAGTTGTCATTTTATCCTCGCGACTCACTCTCCGAGTATAGTTTCCTCGATCCCATCTTCTAACTCATTCCTAGTTAATCTAGAGAACAATCCTGCAGATGCGATTCGTGGTGAGGAGTATGCATTTAAGTCATCAGATTATCAGCTTGCTAAAATCTTTAATTCACCGGGTTATCAAAATGAGTACCTAATTCGACAGTTAATAGAAGTTCTATCTAAGTTGAGCGAAGGAAAAAGGCTGGATAAAGATTTTTCCGAAAAAATTACAAGCTTAATTAAACTTGACTCATTCATTGATGAAGGTGACCCAGTTAAAAAATTACTTTCTACCCTAAAAAAGGCGTTGGAGATTCTTGAGCGTGAATGAAGTAATTTTTTTAGGAAAAGACCTAGATCTAGTTAATGAGTTTAATGCTCTTAAAGATAAAGAGTCTGTGTCTTGGTCCGACGAGAAGTATTCGCATGTCCGGAAGACAATTAAAGATCATTATTTAAAAGAACAAGATTATACATGCTTTTTTTGCAGGCAAAGAATAGTAGTGAATAGCAATAGAGCTTGGGACGCCGAACATATTATTTCAAAAGCAACGCACCCTAGTTTTATGTTTAAGCCAAAAAATTTGTGCATTACATGCCCTGATTGTAATAATGAAAAGCGAGACGGTCGAGTATTAGATAGGGAAAGTAGAGTCAGATTTCCAATGTCTTCGACTGCCTATAGAATTGTGCACCCGCATTTCGATAATTATAATGAGCACTTAGACGTTATAGTTCTAGGGAAGCTGTATAGAATCAAAACTCCCAAAGGAAGAAATACATATCGAATCTATGGTTTAGACCGCTTTATGATGGATGCGGGGCCTGGTAGAGAAGAAAGTGTGAGCGATAAAGTGCAAGAACTGATGCAGGTTGCGCTTATGGATCCAAAAAACTATGAAGCTAATGAGAAGAAAGTTTTAGAAGAGTTATTGCTAAAGCACTCAAAGAAAATTGGAAGCGACATAACATTGAATGCAGTTAAAAAGTTGCGTCAATAAATCTTGTAACAAACGCTTCAGTTGTAGTAGCTCAGACTTGATCTGACAGTTACCCGTTTTTCAAATGGTGACTGTCAGTTTAGATTTGAGCTAAATTC
>CANNDC010000028.1 GCA_947503265.1 uncultured Alteromonadaceae bacterium | reverse complement strand
ATTACCGACCTAAAAAACTTCTGCAACCCTTTATTTCAAATTTATGTCTAAGTGGTGAATAAAACGTCAAATAGCCTAATATCAATGCGAAATTCGTGAGTAAATTTGGTGAAATTAAAATTTATGCGTACCATTAGGGATGTAACACATTTATAACAATTATAATTTTTTGGAACCTTAATGAAATCGCCTTTAATTCTAAATCTAATTTTCTCTATTTTTATTGCCATTCTCTGTTATTTTATAATCCCTTCTGAATCACTAGCGTCTAATACAACTTTTGCAATCGGTGTTCTTATTGGTGGCATTGTTGTTCCCACAATTGTAAGCATGATTACATCTGTACCTTCAGAAGTTTTTTCGTCAGCAAATTCTACTACGACTCTATATGTAGGTAATCTTCCTTATCGGGCGAATGAAGATGCGGTAACAGATCACTTCTCTGAACAAGGTGACGTTATATCTGTTAGATTAATGAAAGATAGACGTACAGGGAAGCGCAAAGGATATGGGTTTGTTGAAGTGAGTAGCAAAAATGCTGACAGTATTATCAAAAACCTAAATGACTCGGAATTTCAAGAAAGAACGTTGAAAGTTAGACTTGCTAAAGACAAGACAACTAATTCTTAGCCATAGAACAAGATAGAGAGTGTTGGAACCAAAACTCACTCTCTTTGTTGTTTATCGCCCAATTTGCTAAGAACCCAAAATTCACGGTTAATTTCTAAGTTTGTCGACAAACGCTTTGGGAGATGTGCCAAATTCCGCTTTGAAACAATGACTGAAATAGGAAGCGGAAGAAAAACCAACATCAAAGGCCACTTCGGTAATTTGGCGACCTTTTTCAAGTTCTTTTCGAGCCTTATCTAATCTATATTTTCTCAGGTAATCAACAAAACTGTAATTAATTAATGCGGTTAATTTGCGATTGAGCTGCCTTTCACTCACGTACATGAAATCTGCCGCTTTACTGCGATTAAAGCTCTCGTCCGAATAAGACTCTTCTACAATCGCTATAAACTTTTCAAAA
The DNA here is from genome assembly GCA_947503265.1 of uncultured Alteromonadaceae bacterium. Classification (GTDB taxonomy): domain Bacteria; phylum Pseudomonadota; class Gammaproteobacteria; order Enterobacterales; family Alteromonadaceae; genus Aliiglaciecola. Next base: position 41,965 of record CANNDC010000028.1, on the reverse strand, counting down.
AACTTTACGTCTCTTTCAGAATAGTATCCACTGGCATCAAGCGTGGTCAGGGTCGAAGAATCTTCAGAAATAACATTACCAAACTTCCTAGAAATAATATTTCGAATCGACAAGAGATTTGAGATACGCAATAGCAACTCGTCATTGTTAAATGGTTTAGCGATATACTCATCAGCATCACGTTTCCAAGCTTCCATACGACTATCGCTTCCCCCCTTTGCAGTTAACAAAATTATGGGGATATGAGCCGTTAGCTCATTGGATCGAATGTTTTCTGTCAACTCAAATCCATCAGAAACCGGCATCATTAAGTCAGAAATGATTAAATCTGGTACAAAGTCAGTTGCTTTCTTTAGACCGTCTGAACCGTCGGTAGCCGAAACACAATTGTAATCATTGGAGAGTAAATCCATGAGAAAGTTTCTCATATCATTGTTGTCTTCAATTATTAGAATAGTTTCACTATTTGAATCACTCTGTATTTTTAAATCTGACTCCTCTATTTGATGATCGATATCACTAATCAGACTTAGTGTGTCAAATTCGTAGTACTGGTTGACTTCAGAAATGACATTAGAATCTGTTATAGGTAGGTTGAGCGTAAATGTTGAACCTTTTCCCAATTCGCTTTCTAATTGGACATTCCCATCATTTGCGATCAAAAGTTCTTTAACTACTGCGAGCCCAAGGCCAGTTCCATGTGATCCAGCTGAACTGCTAACTCGCGTAAATCTTTCAAATATATGAGCTTGTTCATCTTTACTAATACCAGGACCATTATCTGATATTTTGATAAGATATTGATTCCCTTCTAGCGCAGTAGATATGGTGATTCGAGAACCATTTGGGCTATATTTAACAGCATTTATTAACAGGTTTGAGATAATTTTTTCGAGTGAGTCTTTAGCTAATTTTGAAACCCCTTCTTTCAGATCAACGATATCAATAGTCTGATTTTTCAATTCTGCAATAGGTTCAAAGGATCTAATTGTTAAGTTTAGTGACTCACTCAACGAGTAGGTTGTTAATTGTGTATTTTTTGCAGAATCTAATTTTTCTAGTTCAAGTATTTGATCAACAAGAAGGGAAAGCCTTTCAGCGTTTCGTGTGATTAATTCAAACTGTTTCAACTGTTGGCGATCTTGTAATGAAACACCCAATTTTTGCAACGGACCTAAAATGAGAGAAAGTGGAGTTCGCAGTTCGTGAGATACGTGAGAAAACATCGTTTCTTTTTGTTTTAACAACTCTATGATCTTACTTTCGCTTTTTGCCAACTCATTAGTACGGATCAAAACTGCTGATTCAAGGTTTTGATTCGCCCTTCTAAGTTGGATTGTGCGATATTTAAGTATAATTAGGATTAGCCCCACTAAGGCAACGAAATATAAAAAATAAGCTTGCCATGTTTGCCAAAAAGGTGGGAGTACCTTAATTTGTAGCGACGTAATTGGTTGGGGAGCATAACTCTTTAGATCTTTTACACGAACTTCAAAGGTGTAATCACCTGCAGGCAACGTCGAGTATGTTGCACTTGATTCTGCCGGTGAAGTGGCTATCCAATTATCATCTAGCCCCAAAAGGCGATATTCAAACCCCAGGATATTTCTATCGATAAAATTATTAGCGGCAAATTTGAGAGTAAATAAGTATTCGCTATTGCTTAATTCGAGAGGAACATCATGATTGGCAGAGTTAAGCAATCTGGAGGTTACTTGATTTCTTTGCTGTTCTTCTTTTACTGACACGTGCAGATCTGAAAGAATCGCTTTAGAAACTTTCTTGGTTCTGATATCTAAAAGTTGATTAACATTTTTTGTATCAATAATATAATTGAAGCTATCCCCAGCTATCAGTATCTTATCTTTGGTTAATCGAGCCGATGCAGTTATTTCAAAATCATTGTCTAAGATCCCATCTTCTCTCCCCATCCGCATGGATTGGCTTGTTTGTTCGTTAAACCTAACTAGCCCTTGATTAGTTGCTACCCAAAGAAAACCATATTCATCCTCAACTAGGTCTCTGATATAGTAAGAATCATATGTAAGAGTAGTGTCTATATATGTAGTATATTTTTTATCTAAGTCTATTCTTCCTAGACCGCCTCCATCTGTACACGCCCATAGATTTCCCAACTTTGATTCCTTCAAACAATTCTTTATCAGATTAGGAGTTTTTTTTACTTTAAGAACTGAGGAATTAATCGAACGAACAGAATCTAAACCCTTTAATCCGTGGAACCGCAGGTCGAAATAAATAGATGATTCTTCTGTTTTCAAGACATGATCCACATGAATCTTGGATTGAATTAATTCGTAAGTTAGAAAATCGTTGGATAAATATGCTCCTGAATTTTGACCTCCAACGACTCCAAAATATAAAATTCCATCTCCAACTACTGCATCACTGACATAGCCACCACTCGGTTTCAAGATAGTATTCCGAGACAACTCTTCCCCCTTTTCGTTAAATGTAGAAACAAAAAGTCCGTTGTTATCAGAGCTAATTATGTATTCATTTTGATCAATAATTAGAATTTTATTTACAAAACCTAAATCTGATAGCAGAAGAGTGAATTCTCCGGAAGCCAATTCATAAGTGTAAAGACTTCCATTAATTCCCATCAAAAACTCATGTTCCGTCACTGGAGCGCTATATTGAATATTGCTCTTTTTAGAAACGGTGATGTCTATGGTTTTAATATAGTCATTAACATCTGAATAGCTGCTAATTCCGCTTAAAGGTGAAGAAAAAACAAATTGTTGGTCGCTAAGGATCTCAACATCATAAATATCTTGCTTAATTAGTCCTTTTAATCCCTCCACTAAAACAAAACTTGCTTTTTGATGTGACAAATCAAGCTTTCTAAACGAATCTTGATACACCCATATTTCGCCGAGTGATTTTTCGAATATATATGATACTTCACCTAATAAATTATCTAATTCAATAAACGATGTTTTTCCGTTTCCGATTTTAAAAATATATTCGCGTGTGGCTCCCCAGATATGTTGCTGTGAATCATTAGTTAGAAAGGTAATCTGTTGTTCTTGTTCCGAATCGAGGCCTAACTCAATCTCTGAAAGGGTTTTATTATCTAGTAAAAACAATCGTTTTTTTGAGTCTACAAAATAGATTTTATTTGCTACAACCTCCATATGAGTTATGTCTTTAATACTATTAACTTTACTATCAAATAGAGGTGTAAATTTTGTTGCTTCGTGAGACTTGGCATAAATCGTCCCAAGGCAAGAAACATAGAGCTTGCCTCCAACAATTTTTAAATTGCGGCAATAAGTGCCCTCAATACTTGTTGCCTGATCAATACTCGGCTTTTCACTTTGATAGTCAGAAATAGAAAAAACTCCTTTTCCGAATGTAGATACCCAAATGGAGCCATTTGGGTCCTCAATGATGTCTTTAATATCAACACCAAACAAAGGACTATTGTTTTTATCAAATTTTTTAACATGGTTTCCGGTAACAGCAAACAATCCGTTCTCACTACCAATCCAAAAAGCATTATCCCCCTGATAAATAGAAAAAACTAAACCTGTCCGATGGTCAGAGAATATATTCTCTGAGAACTGAGCCATTGAATTAAAGGGCAAAAGAAAGTTACCTACTAAAAAACAGATACTTTTATGTCCCATTTTTTTAAAAATTCGACCCAATAATATATCCATATAAATAGACACTCCTTCGATAAAGTATGACAATAACAATTCATTTACAAAGTGTGAGATATAATCAATGAAAAGAAAAGCTAATATGGAACAATTAGGTATGAGAGAACTATCGGATTTAGAAATGTCAAAAGTTGCGGGAGGCCAATTTAATTATATTGAAAAAGTAATTAACTTAAAAAGTGAAATAAGTCCAGATAGAAAAAATAGAGAAGTAGTGCCGACTGCCGGTATCGAATTGGCGACCTACTAAGTACAAGTCAGTTATTCTGCCAAACGAGCTAAGTTGGGATGCGTTGAAACTACATTACTGAAACAATTCCAGAAATAAACTTGGCTCTCAACAATTTGTCTTTGAAAAGTTAGAATCACCTTAATAGAAAAAGTTTTTCTATCTGTTCATTGTCTCTTTTCCAAAAGTCCTAGGTATAGATTATCCTGAGAATTGAGTTAGTTTTCACCCATCCATGATGAAGTCTTTAGCTATGACGTCTGACTCCCCCCTCTGAGATAACGGAGTGGTTTCAATCTCTATTCACGAGAGAACCTCAATTTCTTTGAGGATTTACAGACCCGTTTAAGCAAAAAGTGTTACCTGCTATATCCTTAACCTCAAATACAGTTGGATTTCTGATCAAGTAAATTAAATCCATGATTTTAGTCGCTAATCTAGATCGTTTAGACAATAAATTCTGTATCAATTACCATTCATTGCGGGTAACTTATATTATAATGTGTTTGAAAGAAAAACTTAGAAACGTCAAATGGAGTAAATTGAATACATGAGCTTATTCTGGATATCGGCAATCATGCTGGTTGGTCCAATTTTGCCTTTGATCACCGAAAGATTTGGGCGTACGGCTAACACAATTTTCACCATGCTCCCTCCGGCTATTGCTCTTGCCTATGTTGCTAGTTTGGTACCAACCGTATTAGCGGGTGGTGTTGTAGTGGAGTATTTACAGTGGCTCCCTACCGTCGGCTTAACCTTGTCAATGCGGTTAGACGGTCTTGCACTGATGTTTGCACTTCTGATTTTGGGTATCGGCCTGCTCATCATTCTATACGCCCGTTATTATTTGTCTGAAAAAGAAGCTGCTGGGAGATTTTTTGCCTACCTGTTACTGTTTATGACTGCCATGCTTTCAATTGTGCTGTCCAACAATGTGCTGCAATTGTGGATGGCCTGGGAAGTGACAAGCATAAGCTCATTCCTTCTGATTAGTTTCTGGTCTTCAAAGTCTGAATCGCGGAAAGGTGCCCGAATGGCGCTGACTGTCACGGGTGCGGGTGGTCTTGCTCTGCTAGCAGGTTTATTGATCATTGCTGATATTGTAGGTAGCTACGAATTGGGCGTCATATTGTCTAGTGGTGACTTGATTCGTGAGCACGCTTTGTACCCAGTTGCATTAATTTTAGTTTTGCTAGGTGCCTTTACCAAATCGGCGCAGTTCCCATTCCACTTTTGGTTACCACATGCAATGGCAGCACCTACGCCAGTTAGTGCGTATTTGCATTCCGCTACCATGGTTAAGGCCGGCATATTTTTACTCGCTCGTTTATATCCTGTGCTGGCTGGCACAGATATGTGGTTCTTAATTGTCTCAATGACGGGGTTGATTACATTAGTCCTAGGTGCATACATCGCGTTATTTAAACACGACTTAAAAGGCTTACTGGCCTATTCAACAGTTAGCCACTTGGGTCTCATCGTTCTGCTTTTAGGAATGGACACAAAATTAGCAGCTGTGGCCGCCTTATTCCACATTATGAACCACGCTGTTTTTAAAGCTTCGTTGTTTATGGCTGCAGGCATAATTGACCATGAATCGGGTACAAGAGACATGCGTAAACTAAATGGTTTATGGCGCTTCATGCCTTACACTGCAACACTAGCGATGGTAGCAGCTGCGTCTATGGCTGGTGTTCCCCTGTTCAATGGCTTCTTATCCAAGGAAATGTTTTTTGCCGAATCGCTATATCAAGATACACTAGGATTTCTGTCATGGATGATTCCGGTTTTAGCTACCCTTGCAGGGATTTTTGCGGTCGCCTATTCTTTGCGTTTTATCCACGATGTGTTTTTTAACGGTGAGCCTGTTGATTTACCGAAAACACCTCATGAACCACCTCGTTATATGAAAATACCTGTCGAGATTCTTGTGGCACTTTGCTTGTTAGTGGGTATGTTTCCCACAGTAATAGTAGGAAGTCTTCTAGAAGCTGCCGCTTCTTCCGTTCTGATGAGTGAACTACCGTATTACAGTCTGGCAATCTGGCACGGATTTAATATCCCTCTTCTAATGAGTGTTATTGCAATTTTCGGTGGAATATTAATTTACATTTATCGTGGCCAGTTATATCGCTTCCAAGCTCAATTCAAAGAAACAGACGAAAAACTCGTATTTGAGGGGGCGATGCAAAAACTTGTCTCCTATGCAACGAGAATAGACGAAAAAATAAATAATGGTTCATTACAAAGATATGTAGCGCTTTTGTTGCTATTCACAATAGTGATCACGGCATTACCTTTAATAAACCTAGACGTAGCTGACTCTAACTTGCCCAATCAGCCGGTCAGTTTTGTAGAAATTATCTTAGGTATTATTTTATGCTTAAGTGCCATTGCGACAGTGATCTTTCACCGTAAACGGATGGTTTCATTGATTACTATATCGGTAGTCGGTCTAATCGTTTCTGTCGCTTTTGCTCGTTTCTCAGCACCCGATCTGGCATTGACGCAATTGGCAGTAGAAGTAGTTACAGTAATCTTACTGATGTTGGCACTTTATTTCCTTCCTCAAAAAACGCCTGCAGAGTCTTCTCCTTCGCGTGTTGTTAGAGATGTAGGTATCGCCGCTGCGGTAGGGGGGATTGTTGCAACAATTAACTACGCGTTTATTACCCAACCTCTGGATAGCATCTCAACGTTTTTCTTAGAAAACAGCAAAACTGGCGGTGGTGGAACTAATGCCGTGAACGTTATTCTCGTCGATTTTAGAGGACTAGATACCTTGGGTGAGATATTGGTATTAGGTATCGCTGGATTTGGTATCTTCAAATTGTTAGCTGATGTAAAACTTGCAATGCCTAGCGCAAATGAAAAAGGCATACCTTGGTCGGAAGACAGCCACCCACCGATTTTAGCAATGATTTCACAAAGCTTATTACCGTTAGCCTTGCTTGTATCATTTTATATATTCTTACGAGGTCATAACATGCCAGGTGGAGGCTTTATTGCCGGCTTGATTACGTCTGTTGCTGTTATTCAACAATACATTGCTCATGGTGTAGATTGGATTAAACCGCGCCTGAAACTAAATTATCAATCATTAATTGCTTGGGGAGTGCTAATTGCTGCGTTTACCGGTATTGGTAGTTGGATTTTTGATCGCCCATTTATGACGACTTGGTTTGACTATTTCCAGATTCCGTTAATTGGCGAAATAGAGTTGGCGAGTGCGCTAATTTTTGATTTGGGCGTCTATTTAACAGTAGTAGGTGCGACGTTACTTATTTTGGCAAATCTGGGTAAGCTCACTTCTGTTTACCGCCCCACAGCGGAGGAATAATGGAAACTTTATATGTTGTTTGTGTAGGAATAATGACGTTTTGTGGTGTGTTTTTGTGTTTACGAGGTCGCACTTTTTCAGTTGTTGTAGGGTTAACCATGCTTTCATATGCAGTTAACTTATTCTTGTTTTCAAGTGGTCGATTGAATCTAAACGGCGCGGCCATTTTGGGTATGTCCGACTCTTACGCCGATCCCTTACCTCAAGCACTAGTCCTGACAGCGATTGTGATTGGATTTGCCATGATAGCGTTCGTTGTCATTCTATCTATCCGCGCCCGTGCTGATCTCGGCAACGATTTAGTAGATGGAAGAGATCCCCCTGATACCAATAAGTTGATCAAGCCAAATAGGGGCAAAGTATGATAGATCATTTGCCTATATTGCCAATATTAATTCCAATGTTGGGCGGTCTAATGATGCTATTGCCGCCCTTCATTGGCGTTGAGAATTATCAATATCGACGAGTTGCTTCAATACTTCTTATTTTGCTGCAGGTTGCTTGTTCGATTTGGCTTATATTGACCATAATACAAAGCGGTGCGCTAGTTTATGCTGTTGGTGATTGGCAACCACCATTTGGCATCATTTTGTATGCTGATCAGCTATCGGCAATGTTGATTGCGCTTACCAGTGTGTTGGGGCTTGGTATCACACTATATTCGTTTGCAGGAACAGACAGAGAGGGTAAATACTTTCATCCTCTGGTGCAATTTCAGCTTCTGGGAATATATGGCGCATTTCTAACTAATGACTTATTTAATCTTTTTGTGTTTTTTGAAGTCTTACTCATCGCCTCATACACATTGTTAATTCACGGTGGCGGTAAACAAAAAACAGCGGCCAATGTTCACTATGTCATTCTCAACCTTATTGGCTCTAGCCTCTTTCTCATCGCTTTGGGTACCTTGTACGGCACAACGGGGACACTAAACATTACTGACATGTCGCTGCGAATTACTAACTTAAGTGAAAGCCAAGCGATAGTAGCACAGGCAGGCGGCTCACTCTTGCTAGTTGTTTTTGGTTTGAAAGCAGCAATGTTACCCTTACATTTTTGGTTACCTCGAACTTATGCTGCAACGAGTGCGCCTGTTGCCGCGCTTTTTGCAATCATGACCAAGGTAGGCGTGTACTGTATTTTTCGTGTCTACACGGTTATTTTTGGTGAGCAAGCGGGAGAATTAGCCAACATGGTTCAACCATGGGTATGGCCTTTGGCAATTGCATCGATTGTTTTAGGATCTATTGGTGCTTTGGCTAGTCCAAACTTAAGAACGCTTGCAGGCAATTTAGTCATCATTTCTGTCGGCACGTTGTTAATTTCATTTGCTTTGAGAACACCAGAGGCAACAGCTGCCGGCATGCTGTATCTGGTCCATAGCACGCTGATAACGGGCGCTTTGTTTTTAATAGCCGACATGATTGGTCAACAGCGTGGAAAAGCATTTGACAGATTCGTTGTAGCGCGAAAAATAAAGCAGCAGTCGCTATTAGGAATACTGTTTTTTGTTGCGGCTTTGACCGTAGCGGGACTACCGCCCTTTTCGGGTTTCCTAGGTAAACTGGTCATTTTGCAGGCTGCTACTGATTCATTAGAGAAAATTTGGATTTGGTCTATTGTACTTATATCCAGCTTAATCACCATTATCGCTTTATCGAGAGCCGGAACGACTCTATTTTGGCGAAATACTCCCAACCGCGATACTGTCGATTCCTTAGGTTTTTCAAAGTGGCAACTTTGTGGAGCTGGCTTATTACTTTTGGCATCGCCAACAATAGTCATCTTTGGTGCTAGTATAATTCAATATACTAATGAGGCAGCGGCGCAGTTGCACAATGTGCAAAGCGTTATTGAGATTATGGGATTGCAGGAGAAAACACAATGAACACATTGTCACGCGTTTTTCCTATGCCAGTGCATAGCGTCATGCTGCTTATTGTTTGGTTAATGATAAATTCAAGCATAGGTTTCGGACATATATTATTGGGCGCAATTCTGGGCATTGCCATACCTTTGCTTTGTGCACCACTTAGAGTGCCTCAACCAGCGATTAAAAAACCTATTAAAGCACTGCTGTATATCCTATTAGTGCTCAAGGATATTGTTGTTGCCAACATTCAGGTTGCTTTCTTGGTAATGGGGCCATTGCGTAGAATAAATCCAGGCTTTGTAGCCGTGCCGTTAGACCTTCCTGACGAGCTTCCAATCACTGTGCTAGCCAGTACCGTGACAATGACACCAGGGACGGTTAGTGGAGAAGTGTCAAAGGATAAAAAGTGGCTCTATGTGCATGTCTTAGACATGCCTGAAAACGAGCAAGAGGTTATCGACTTGATAAAACAAAGATATGAGTCTCGTGTGAAGGAGATTTTCGGATGTTAGATATTTCTATAGTGATTGTCGCTGGAATGCTTTGTATTGCTTTGATTCTTAATTTTTGGCGTTTAGCCATTGGACCTCATGTAGTCGATCGTATCTTGGCCCTTGATACCATGTACATCAATAGCATCGCGTTGATTCTGCTTTACGGAATTTATAACCGCACAACTTTGTATTTTGAAGCAGCCTTGCTTATAGCGATGCTTGGCTTTGTAAGCAGCGTAGCATTTGGAAAGTACTTGCTACGTGGCGATATCATCGAATAGGAGTTTGTATGAGTTTCGCTGTTGAACTTATTATATCTGTATTACTTATTATTGGCGGGCTATTTGTGTTAGTTGGCTCTATTGGGCTGCTGCGCTTGCAAGACATTTATGTGAGGTTGCACGCACCGACAAAAGCTACCACGTTGGGTCTAGGTAGTGTTCTTATTGGTTCCATGGTTTACATGTACCATCAGCAAGGATTTTTGAGCATTAATGAACTGCTCATAACACTGTTTTTAGTTATAACTGCACCCGTTACCGCACATATACTCGCAAAAGCCGCTATGCATAGTAAAGCTAATATACTCGAACGTACGCGAAATCAACATCTTGTCGAAAATGCTCGTAAGCAGTTACCACCAGAGCAAAATGACCAGCAAGGTGAAAAGAAAGATTAAGCTTTTGGTTGATTAGTTGATCAGGCTATTGCCATCTGCCAGAGTCGAGCTGCCTGCTATTAAATTAACGATGGATTTATCAGTGGATGTCCGTTCGCGCTCGGTGCAAGAATGCTGTAGGAACAGACTTCAAATTGAACGAAGAAAATGGTGCCGACTGCCGGAGTCGAACTGGCGACCTACTGATTACAAGTCAGTTGCTCTACCAACTGAGCTAAGTCGGCACACTGTTTGGTGCTGCTTTTGAGGAGCGACATCCTTGGTTAAGATGTCTCAAAAGCGAGGCGCTATTTTAGTGATTAAGCGGTCTTTGTCAACCGCTTATTTTACTCTTTTATATCAGATAGTTTGTCGGCTTCGCCGAGTAGCTTGGGAAAGTGATTTAAGGGCAAGTATTTTGCCAGGGTTGTCATGACTTCCGCGAGCGACTGAAAACTATCCCCCGTCAGATTAATGTGCCCCATCTTACGTTTAGGCCTAACGCTTTTTCCGTAAACATGTAGATGACAATTTCGAATACTCAGTAAGTCTTCAGAGTAGTCATCACATCCAATAATATTGATCATGGCGCTTTTGCCATTTGCGTCAGTATTTCCTAATGGAAGATCGGTAATAGCCCGAATATGATTTTCAAATTGACTGGTGTCCGCTCCTTGCATACTCCAGTGACCTGAATTGTGCACTCTTGGCGCAATTTCATTGACAAGTAATGCATCGCCAACCTGAAAAAACTCAACCGCCAGTACTCCAACGTAATCAAACTCGTTTGCAAGTTTAGTAAAGGCTTGTTGGGCCTGAGCATTCAATTCCGCTGAAACAGTGGGTGCTGGAGCAACAGAAACGTGCAATTGCCCTTGATGGTGCAGGTTTTCAGCTAACGGGTAACAGCGAACCTCCCCACTTTGATTGCGCACCCCAATAAGTGAAAGCTCTCTGTCAAAAGGCACCATGGTTTCTACTATTAGTGGTACTTTTTCCAGATCCAATTTAGACAACTCGGATTGCAATTCTGGCAACTGCTCTTTTGATGACAACCGCCACTGTCCGTAACCGTCATATCCGTCCCGGCTGGATTTGACAATCAGTTTTTCACCCAGTTTTTCAACTGCTTCTTCCAACTGCTCGACTTGCGTAACAATCAGGTGTTCGCAGTTAGCGATAGCCAATTTAGTCAAGGCTTGTTTTTCTAAAACTCTGTCAGCACCTGCTTGAATAGAAGCGATACTGGGCATTAACTTACCACTTTGATGGGCTTGTTCAAGCAAGTCTTCTGGAACATGTTCAAATTCTACGGTGAGCACATCAGCTTGTTCTATCGCTTCTTCTATCGATAACGCTAAAGTCTGTTTACTTACTGGATCAACTATAGTATTTGTTTTTACATCTACGGCTCTTAATTTGATACCAAGAGGGACAGCTGCAAGATACATCATTTGTGCGAGTTGGCCGGCACCGTAGACTAGTACATTCATTCAGGAAGCTCCAATTCCTCTACAGCTAACACTGTCTCAGTTTGTTTGCTGCGAAAAGCAATGATGGCTTTAGCAACTTGGGGATCATGCAAAGCGACAACTTGTGCAGCAAGCAACCCAGCATTCGCAGCACCTGCTTCACCAATTGCTAGCGTACCAACAGCAACCCCTTTGGGCATTTGCACGATAGAAAGTAGAGAATCTAGGCCACTAAGCTGGCTAGACCGAACCGGTACACCAAAAACCGGTAAATGTGTGTGTGCCGCTACCATGCCGGGTAAATGAGCAGCACCACCAGCGCCACCTATGATGACGTGAAACCCCTTTTCAGCTGCAGTTTTAGAGAACTCCGTCAGTAGTTCGGGGGTTCTGTGTGCAGAAACGACTTTCGCCTCATAATCAACACCAAGTTGTTTTAGCATTGACGCTGCTTGTTGCATAGTGGGCCAATCGGATTTTGACCCCATCACTATCGCCACTTTTGGCATAACGGCTCCTGAAAAATAGCCCAATGAGCAAAGGATTAGTTTGCTTTCATTTTATTGGATTTTGGATCAGTGAATTCCAAATTCAGCAGAAGTAATATCTTCTAATCCTGATTCACTAATTTATTAAAGAATGTGTTTTCAAATGTCCCCAAGCTTTTGGGGCCGCAGATTGTAGCGCAATTATTGACTAAGCCCAAGTGAACATTTGATATAACCAAAATCAGAAATTACACCTGAGCATTGAACTTTTTTATTTATTAACGTATATATAAAATCCAATATTATTTTATATATGTCTATTTATGTTAACTTTTAGACTGTTTCAAGTATTCAAACAAATTATTGATAGTGGCTCAGTCACTTCAGCATCTGAGCGGCTGAATCTTAGTCAACCAACCGTATCTTTACAGTTGAAAAAGTTGGCCAATGAAGTTGGATTACCCCTAGTCAACAACCAACAGGGAAAATTGGTGATGACTGAGGCTGGGGAAGCTGTTTATCAATGCGCTCAGGAAATTTCTGCATCTCAACACAAACTGACGACACACATTCAAGCGTTACAAGGAATTGAAAAGGGTCGTTTGAGTATTGTAGTAGTTACCACTGCAAAATATGTGATCCCACCCATTTTGTCCGCTTTCAGCCAAAAGCATAGCGGCTTGGACATAGAGTTTAAAGTCAGAAACCGTGGTCAAGTGATAGAACGCTTACATCAGAACAAGGACGATATTTATATATTTAGCCATCCCCCAACGTCACCTAGCATTGTCTCCATACCGTTTTTACAAAATAACTTGCTGGTAATCGCCCCTAAGGATTATCAAGGTCCTGATAATTGCAATTTGTCGGGGTTAGCTAACCAACGTTTTTTAGTTCGAGAAAACGGTTCAGGGACAAGAAAGGCAATTGAAATATATTGTCAGAATAAGGATGTTTCACTTAATAACACTATGCTGGTAGAGAGCAACGAAGCAATAAAGCTATCTGTTGCATCAGGTCTCGGAATAGCTATTTTATCTGACCATACGTTAGCCCAAGGCGAAAAAGAGTCGGTGAAAATACTAAATATTGAAGATTTTCCTCTGCAAAGCCATTGGCATGCGGTAACTTCAGCAGATCGACCACAGAACCTTGCATGCCAAGCTTTTTTAACGTTTTTATCTCAACTTCATTCAACCATTAAGACCGACTTAGTTTGACCGATTAAACCTGGCTTTTTAAATGAGCCATTTTTAAATGAGCCATCTTTCTTTTTGATGGCTCAAGATCACCTACAACATTGCCAGGGTTGGTTATTTCTCGTGTTTCGCCATGTAATCGATAGTTAAGTTAGTTAGTAATTTCACGCCTAACTTCATCCCACTATCATCAACATAGAATTCAGGGGTATGGTGAGCAGGTGCGTCCTTGGGGTCGACATCAAGCGGCTTACCGCCTATCCATAAATATACACCGGGCACTTTTTCTTGGAAAAACGAAAAGTCTTCTGCACCCGTAACGGCTTTACTGTACAAGGCATTTTCCTCGCCAGCGGTTTCTATCAATGTTGGCAACATTTTCGCCATCAAATCATGATCGTTAAACGTGATTGGATAATTGTAGTCGAGTGGAAGTGTCACTTCAGCTTCTGCTCTCATGCTATCAGCAATTCCTTTCACTTTTCTCGGTAGTGCTTCATAAATATGATCTCTGGCATCTTTATTTAGTGTTCTGATCGTGCCAACCAATTCAACTTCATTGGGAATGATATTTGAGCGGTTACCACCGTGAATGGATCCGAAAGTGACGACAGCAGCATCATCTAAAAGTCGTATTTCTCTGCTCACTATTGTTTGCACACTCATGATCACTTGCGCAGCCGTGGTAATAGGATCGACGCTAAGCCAAGGATAAGCACCATGAGCTTGCTTACCTTTTATGACTATTTTAAATGGGTCAACGGCAGCCATTACCCCACCTTCTCTGTAGCGAACTTTGCCAACATCCGTAGCAGAACTAATATGTAAACCGAAAATAGCATCTACATCAGGATTTTTTAAAACACCTTCTTCAACCATCACCTCAGCACCACCTCTTTCACCACGCGGCGCTCCTTCCTCAGCCGGTTGAAAAATGAACTTCACTTTACCGCGCAACTGGTCTTTCATATCTGTAAGGATTTTTGCAGCTCCCATGAGCATGGCAACATGAGTATCATGCCCACAAGCATGCATCACTGGTACTTGCTTACCCTCCAACTCACCCATTTGAGTAGATTTCCACGGCAAGTCATTTTGCTCGGGGACAGGCAATCCATCCATGTCCGCTCGCAACGCCACAACAGGTCCAGGTTTACCCGAGTCCAAAATCCCGACAACACCTGTAATCGCGACGCCAGTTTGCACCTCAAGACCTAAACTCCGTAAGTGCTTTTCTACATATTTTGCCGTTTCAAACTCTCGATTAGATAATTCTGGATATTGGTGAAGGTGATGACGCCATTTGATTACTTGTTTTTCGATCTTGTTTGCCGCCTTCTCTACTTGTTGCTTATCCGCTGCCATTGCAGCGTAAGAGACTGTTAGTAAGGCGGAAAATAGGATGGATGCGGTAAAGCCCTTGTTCATGTTTTTCTTCTTATGGTTGTTGTTTAGGCAGTACTTTATTACAGACAAAAAAAATCCGCTACGTTTTCCAAACATAGCGGATTGATATATTGGTCTAACTACTAGCTTTTTTGACGTCGCATTGCGGCAAAGAATTCGTCATTTGTCTTGGTCATAGCCAATTTACCAATCAAGAACTCAATGGCATCGATTTCTGACATTTCATGGACAATCTTGCGTAGTATCCACATTTTTTGTAGTTCGTCTTGGGTGGTGAGAAGTTCTTCTCTACGAGTACCTGAGCGGTTGTAATCTATCGCAGGGAATACGCGTTTTTCCGCAATTTTGCGGTTCAAATGCAATTCCATATTACCCGTACCTTTAAATTCTTCGTAGATAACCTCGTCCATTTTGGAACCCGTATCAATGAGCGCGGTTGCGATAATCGTCAAGCTTCCGCCTTCCTCAACATTACGAGCGGCACCAAAGAAACGTTTCGGTTTGTGCAGTGCATTAGCATCTACACCACCTGTTAACACTTTCCCTGAAGAAGGAATAACTGTGTTGTACGCTCTTGCTAAACGGGTAATGGAATCTAATAAAATAACCACGTCTTTTTTATGTTCAACTAGTCGCTTTGCTTTCTCAATGACCATTTCCGCTACTTGAACATGACGGCTAGCAGGTTCATCAAATGTTGAAGCAACAACTTCGCCCTGCACTAATCGTTGCATCTCGGTAACTTCTTCTGGACGCTCATCAATAAGAAGCACCATTAATTCTGACTCAGGATGATTCGCTGCAATTGATTGAGCTATGTTTTGCAGTAGTAAGGTTTTACCCGCTTTTGGTGGAGCAACAATCAGTCCACGTTGTCCCGCGCCGATTGGCGAAGCAAGATCAAGGATTCTTGCGGTGAGATCCTCAGTACTACCATTGCCACGTTGCAGTGTGAAACGTCGGTTAGCATGCAGAGCTGTTAGGTTTTCGAAAAGTATTTTGCTTCTGGAATTTTCAGGTTTATCAAAGTTGACCTGATTGATTTTTAATAGGGCAAAATAACGCTCACTGTCTTTGGGTGGTCTTATTTTTCCAGCTATTGTATCGCCGGTTCTGAGATTAAAGCGGCGAATCTGACTCGGAGACACATATATATCATCCGGACCTGCCAAGTATGAAGAATCCGACGACCGTAAGAATCCAAATCCATCTTGGAGAATTTCGAGTACGCCATCTCCAAATATGTCTTCACCACTTTTCGCATGTGCTTTTAAGATGGCGAAAATAATATCTTGCTTACGTGCACGGGCCATATTTTCTAAGCCCATTTTCTCTGCAAGTCCAACTAACTCGCTGATCGGTTTATTCTTTAGTTCGGTTAAATTCATAATTGGTGGGTCTTTTTACTTTGAGTTTGGCGTTATCGCCGCGATTGTTTTCCGAATAAATAAATTTCGTTTTAACTCTCTGGATTGAGTGTGATTTTTGGTGAGTTCAGGATATGAACAAAAAAAATGTAGCACCAAATGCTCGATGCGTCCAGCGAAAATGCAGGAATCTGTACTTTTTATGAAAAGGCCCAATCAAATTGGGCCTTTTTGAACTGCTCAAGAATCTTTATGAGAGACCTTAGATATTCTCTTCTAAAAACTCTGCTAACTGAGTCTTAGACAATGCACCAACCTTAGTTGCTGCAACATTTCCGTCTTTAAATAGCAATAAAGTAGGGATCCCACGGATACCATACTTAGGCGGTGTTTCATTATTTTCATCGACATTCAACTTGGCAACTGTTAACTTGCCGTCGAAGTCTCCCGCTACTTCTTCCAAGATTGGCGCGATCATTTTACAAGGGCCACACCACTCCGCCCAAAAATCAACTAGGACAGGACCAGCAGCATTGATAACATCCGCCTCGAAACTATCGTCAGACAACTGGATAATTTTGTCGCTCATACTTTTCTCCGTAATTGGTCTCTCGCTGAAACGACTCAGCGCGTCATGAGAGTTATATAGAAACTGTTTTTTAATGCAAGCACTGATAAGCTATAAGCTATGCAAACAACACATTTAACTGAAACACATTTTTCTGCTTTGCCAATTCACGAGAATATTCTCAAGGCTTTGACAGAAGCAAACTTCATTCATTGCACTCCTATACAAGCATTGAGTTTACCTCATCTATTAGAGGGGCAAGACATTGCTGGTCAGGCTCAAACTGGTACGGGTAAAACGATAGCGTTTTTAGTCGCAACCTTTCATCACCTACTAACGAATCCAAAAGAGACTAATAATCAGCCTAAAGCAATTATTATGGCACCGACTCGTGAGCTAGCAGTACAAATTTATAACGATGCTGAATTGCTTAGTAAACATACAGGACTATCGCTTGGTTTAATCTATGGGGGCGAAGGTTACCAAAGTCAACGCCAAACTTTAGAATCTGGTGTCGATATTATAATAGGAACAACAGGCCGAATCATTGATTACTATAAACAGAACGTGTTTTCGTTAGAAAACGTTCAAGTGGCTGTATTAGATGAAGCCGACCGAATGTTTGATTTAGGTTTTATTAAAGACATTCGCTATATGTTCAGACGCATGCCGAAACCGACAGAAAGATTAAGTATGCTTTTCTCAGCGACGCTTTCTTACCGTGTTCAAGAACTTGCCTATGAACATATGAATAATCCGATGCACGTCAAGGTTGAAGCGGAAAAATTAACTGCGAGTCGAGTTCAAGAGGAATTGTTCTATCCTTCAGACGAAGACAAAATGGCACTGCTACTGACTTTGCTTGAAGATGAGTGGCCAGACAAAGCCATCGTATTTGCTAATACTAAGCATAGTTGTGAAAAACTTAATGATTGGTTGGAAGCAGACGGCCACAGAGTCGGTTTACTTAGTGGTGATGTCCCTCAGCGTAAGCGGCTAAAAATCCTAGAAAATTTCAGTAAGGATACGTTGGATATTTTGGTTGCAACAGATGTGGCTGCAAGAGGGCTGCACATTGAAAAAGTAACGCACGTTTTCAATTATGATTTACCAGATGATGCTGAAGACTATGTTCATCGCATTGGCAGAACAGGAAGAGCGGGAAGAAGTGGACACGCTATTAGCTTCGCATGTGAAAAATATGCCTTGAATCTTCCTGCTATAGAAGAATATATTGGACATACAATACCGGTATCTAGTTATGATCCAGAAGCGTTGCTTGATGATTTGACAGTACCAAAGCCACAGCATCGGAAACGATTACAAAGTGGCAAGAGCTATCAGAAAAGACCGAATAATAATAGAAACAACAGGCGTTAATGACTACAGAATTAAACCCAACAATTGAAGTCGAAGACCAGCTTTACGCTGCAGTCGATTTAGGCTCGAATAGTTTTCATCTGGTGATTGTCAGAGTAGTGGCTGGCAGCGTCCAAGTCATAGGTAAAATAAAGCAAAGGGTTAGCCTGGCGGCCGGTTTAGATGACAATATGATGCTCGATGAATTAAGCATGGAGCGCGGTTGGAGATGTTTAGCCACCTTTGCTGAGCGGCTCCAAGATATTCCACTGAGTAATATCAAGGTAGTCGGTACTGCAACATTAAGGCTGGCCAACAACGCCCAAATTTTTATCGATAAAGCGGAACAAATTTTAAAGCACAAACTCGACGTTATAAGTGGCGAAGAAGAAGCCCGACAAATATTCTTAGGTGTTGCTTATACCTCTGCTAATCAAGGAAATTCGCTCGTCATAGATATTGGTGGTGCAAGTACAGAAGTTATCATTGGCAACGATATGACACCTATCAACCTAGTTAGTTTGGAGATGGGTTGTGTCACTTTTATGGATTACTATTTTGAAAATGGTGATTTGCATGAACAAAACTTCCAAAATGCAATATCCGCAGCAAAGGAAAAACTATTACCTGTCATTGATGATTTTGTTTGCTTTAACTGGCAGCAATGTTTAGGTGCATCAGGAACGCCACAGGCCATTGTTGAAATTCTCGTGGAACAGGGCATCAGTGACGCGATCAGGCTAGATTATCTGTATAACTTGATGCAGCAATGCATAGATTGCGGCCACATGGACAACCTCAGTATTGAAGGGTTAGCTGAATCGAGAAGAGTTATTTTTCCCAGTGGATTGAGTATTTTAATCGCGCTGTTTGAGCAATTAAAAATAGAAGATATGCAAATTTCTGGTGGTGCTCTGCGTGAAGGTTTAATTTATGGCATGCTCGAAAACAACGAAAAAAATGATCGACGTCAACATTCAATTGACGAAGCGGTAAAACGATTTCACATAGATAAAGCCCAAGCAAATCGTGTTAAAGATGTCTCGTTATCGCTATACAAGCAACTTTGCGAGCAATCCAATATTTGTAATTTCGACGCACTGACAGTGATTGAAGCTGCTGCCACACTTCACGAAATCGGCCTGCACATAGAGTACAAACAACATCACTTGCACGGTTCTTACATTTTATCTCATTCGTCCTTAAACGGATTTACTCAGTTGCAGAGAAAAAGTGTTCGTGATTTGGTGAAATTGCACAGACAAGAAGTCGATTTGGCAATATTCGATCAGTACCACATCGAATTAAGACCGCTGCTACAAGCGCTTTGCAGAATACTTAGGCTAGCAACGATATTGTCTATTCGTCGAAAAGATGAATTGTTACCAGAGTTAAAACTAGAAGTAGATGGAACACAATGGCGACTGATGTTTCCCGAAGGATGGTTGAGTAATCATCCATTGCTTGATGTAGAACTTGCCAACGAAAAATGGTTGCAGCACAAGGCGGGTTGGCAATTAATATTTGCCTAACCCCCTTTTGGATTATATCTAGGGACTGTTTATCTTTGTTCATAAATTATGCAGTCGGCAATTTTTTAGCCAGACAATCACAAATGAATGTGGTTTGGTGGTTCCAAATAAGTGAATTTGTGGGCAGTATGGCTGAAAAATGGCCACTGCCCGAAGGGTTGGGTCTAAAATCCCCCATAGCTGTGTTGTCAACGATTTATTTAGATGGTTCCAAATAAGTGAATTTGTGGGCAGTATGGCTGAAAAATGGCCACTGCCCGAAGGGTTGGGTCTAAAATCCCCCATAGCTGTGTTGTCAACGATTTATTTAGATGACTAAACCGCATCCTTGACGCCTTGCTCTGAGCGATTTTAGCGCCCAACATAAAAAATGAACAAAGATAAACAGTCCCTAGTAAAGTAAGCTATATATCTTACGACGATACTGCGATTTAAGCGGCTCACCGTCAGGCATAGCGTTAATCATATCAAGCGTGTACTTTTTGGCTTCGGCAAAATTCAGATCTTTCGCCAATACACTGAAAAGTAGCTCAAGGGCTTCTTGAGGCTGGTTAGCTTGGTGCAATTGTACGGCTAAATCCACTTTTATCTGAAGATTATCTGGGTCATTTTCCAATGCTTCCTGCAGTTGCTTGATTTCAGGTGATTCTGCGGCTTGCTCGGCTAATTCAATTTTGCCCTGGATGCTGTGATAATACCCGTTCTGGTCCACCAGCCCTATGCTTTCCAACAGAGCTTTAGCCTGCTTAATGTTACCTAATTCCACATTACAATCCGCCAAAATCATGGCGTAGTCTGCCCGTGTATTGTCAAAATCATAGGCTTGTTTAGCGTTAGTAAAAGCCTGCTGATAATCTCCTTGATTTACAAATTCTACTGCCTTGGCATACAAACCATCACTTGCTTTTGGTAAATGCTTTTCGAGCATCTCTTGAATTTGCTCTTCTAGTTGAACGCCAGCAAAACCATCTACTGGCTGACCGTCTTTGACGAGCAGGACGGTTGGTAAACTTTGGATGCCAAACTGCTGTGCAATCTGCTGTTGCTCTTGGCAATTGACTCGTCCATAAAGTAAATCACCTTCAAATTTGGCGACTAAGCCAGCAAAAACAGGTTCAAGCTGTTCACATTGCTCTAAATTAGGTGCCCAAAAATCAATTAGTAGATGTTTTTCTTTGGATTGTTCCAGAATCACATTCTGAAAATTTTCCATTGTGATATTAATAACGTTTTGCATATTCATGCCTTGCTTAAATAGTTTTTCTGAAAGAAAAGTGGGGACTAACTCATGTTTTCCAAGGTGCTAACTAATGAAAACATGACAAAGACTTCGGTATGCTTTCTATCCTACGAGTACAATTGTCAAATCGACGACACTTTGTGTAGATAATATGTGCTACTTTTTGGCATAGACTGAAATAACTTCAACTTCGCAGCGTGGTCGAAAAGCGCCAGATTGAACAATTTTCAATTGGAAAAAATTATTACGCCTTAGGTTGCCCAAATGGAAAAACAATTTAAAACGTTTTCTGAGTTTTATCCTTACTATCTCAGTGAGCACCAGAACCTGACTTGCAGGCGATTGCACTTCATCGGATCTTTTGCAATTTTACTGCTCATCGCGTTTGTCATTGTGACCTCTCAGTGGATATTGCTTTGGTTCATACCGCTAATTGGTTATGGATTTGCCTGGATAGGTCATTTTTTCTTTGAAAAAAACCGCCCTGCGACGTTCACTTATCCCTTCTACAGTTTTTTAGGTGATTGGGTAATGTTCAAAGATATATTGTTTGGAAAACTGAAGTTTTAGTTGTTTTCGTCCTATCTGTTTAGACTCTTGTCCCGTTTTTATAACTGTATTGACTATTCTAGATACTGACTCCCTTTAGTATACCTAGTCTATTTTCAATTCTGTCCCAAAAATTTATTTTCTTGCCCCAAAGCTGCAATGTATTTTTCGGCTTTCTTACTATTCTAATTTCGACGTTAAGGAAAACGTCTTTGTTTCTCTTCTTTTATCCAGAAACATTTGGCACGAAGGAACGTGTTTAAGGAAAGCCGCTTTCTACGGAATAAATGCCGAGATGGCACGCATCAATGATTGAAGCGATTGAATGGAATCATAAAGGAAGAAGAACGATTGGCTAGGATGCCATGCAAAAAGCAATATTGTGAAACTAACAGACAAATATTGTCTGTGTCGTCATGGATGACAAAGTTCATGCTAACTAAAAGTGCACATAACTTTTTGCTAAGGGAGTAGCAAATCCAAGGATGGATACACCTACTCTAACTATATGTTGTAATGCTAAATTTAAGTCTGATGGTAGATGGTATAAGGTAACCTTTTCATGTTCTTTTCGCCCACTGGGTTTTAAAAGAACAAATGACTTGTGAAGGAATAATATGCAAACCAGTTTGTTTCGAAAACAGGCAGTTGAGCATCAGAAGAGCCAACTCCTAGGAGAGATTTTGGTACTGCCAAAAACTTCGTATTTGGTAATCGGATCGGTTATTACGGTTTGGTTTCTAGCAATAGTCATTTTCCTTATTTCGAGCAGCTACGCAAGGACAGAAACCGTCAAAGGTTGGCTAGAACCGACAAATGGTGTTGTCAAAGTTTATCCCGAGCAATCAATGGGAAAAATAAAATCAGTCTTAGTCAGTAACGGGGAATATGTGCAGGAGGGTCAAAATTTATTGCGAATTAGCGACGAGCGAGTATTGTCCTCTGGCTCTAGCCTTGAAGAGGATTTACTTAAGGAATATCAACGGCAACAAAAATATCTTAGCGATCAAAAGCAGCGACTTGAATCGATTAAAAAAATGCAATTTGAAGATGTTCAAATGCGAATTTCTGCTGCGAAACAAGATCTAGAGAGATTGGATAAGCAAATACTCACCGTAGAGCAAAGGAATGCGTTAATTCGCGAACAAGTTCAAGACTTACGAAAAATGAAAGAAAAAGGCCATGTTGCCAAAACAACACTTAATGACTTTCAATCTCAGAGTTTGTCTCTACAAAGCGATTTGCAAGCACTTCAAAGAGAAAAAATTCGTCAGAACAATACTCTCCAACTGCTCAATTCCCAGCTCGTAATCATCCCAGAAGAATATCAAAATAGTATTAATTCGATTCATACAAAACTAAGTGAAGTATCCCTTAAAATCACCCAGTTAAATAGCCGAGGGGCTTATATTATCAAAGCACCTCGAGATGGTGTCGTTACCAGTCTGCAAGCCAACATTGGTCAAAAAATCATCTCAGACAAACCGCTTTTATCAATAGTGCCAAAAGAAAGCGATATAGAAGCTAAATTACTCGTACCAGTAAGCGCCGTGGGTTTCTTAGAAGCAGGACAAGAAGTAGAGCTAAGATATGACGCCTTCCCTTATCAAAAATTTGGCCTATACAAAGGGAAAATATTACAAATTTCAGAGTCAATTTTGTTACCTAACGAAATAATTTCCGCCCCGGTCGCGATAGCTCAACCTGTTTACTTGGCTAGAGCGAAATTAACTACTCCCTTCGTCAATGCTTACGGAAAACAAATTGATTTGAAGTCAGGCATGACACTCTACGCAGATATAAAACTTGGTGAACGAAGTTTGTTGGAATGGGTATTTGAGCCCTTATTCAGTTTGCAAGGGAGAGTCCAATGATTGCAAGTGCAGAAAGTAAAATGAGTAGCCCTATTTTTTCCGGCTTCAACCAAAGGCTACCCGTAATATTGCAAACTGAAGCGGCCGAATGTGGGCTAGCATGCCTAGCGATGGTGATGGGATATCATGGATATCAAAGCGACTTAACCAGTATTCGCCACAAATATTCTGTTTCCGCGCAAGGTACGACGTTGAAGCAAATTATGGATGTCGCAACCAAAATGGACTTTTCCACCCGCGCTCTAAAGTTGGAGGTAGATCAACTATCACAACTGCAAGTGCCCTGCATTCTTCATTGGGAAATGAAACATTTTGTTGTGTTGAAAAAAGTCACAAGTAAAAAAATCATTGTGCACGACCCTGCATTTGGTGAGCGCACATTCAGCCTAGATGAAGTCGATAAGTTATTTACCGGTGTCGCGTTAGAACTTACTCCAACAAGCTCGTTTGAAAAGGGCACACACCAGCACAAGTTAAAACTTTCCCATTTTTGGTCTCGAATAACGGGTCTTAAACGCAGTCTAGCAAGCATATTGATACTTTCATTATTTCTACAAATTTTTGCCATTGCTAACCCGTACTACGTTCAAATGGTGATTGACGATGTGGTTATGCGATCCGACATTAATTTGCTGACAATTCTAGCGTTAGGGTTTGGTTTATTATTGATACTGGAAACCGCAACTTCAAGCTTACGAGAACTAATGATCCTTAGTTTTTCGAGCCGATTGAGTTTCCAGCTAGCGACGAATGTCTTTCGTCATTTGATACGACTCCCAATGGATTATTTTTCAAAGAGACATATCGGCGATGTCGTCTCACGATTCGATTCAATCAACCATGTTAGAGAACTTCTGACAACGGGCCTTATCAGCGTAATCGTTGATGGAGTTTTGGCAATTTTGACCCTCACAGTCATGTTTTTCTACAGTCTTAATTTGACTCTATTGATTTTGGCGATCGTTTTGATTTACGCCGTATTCCGCTATATATCTTTTCAGACGCTGAAACGGCTGCATGCCGAAGATTTGATAGCGGACGCCAACGAAAATACACATTTTATGGAATCCATTCGAGCCATCCAAACTATTAAGCTTTTTGAAAAAGAGTCTGAGCGGCAGAACCAATGGCAAAACAGGTTAGCTAATGCCCTGAATATTGATATTAAAATTCAAAAGTGGAATATCAATTTTTCAACAGCAAACAAGTTCTTATTCGGGCTGGAAAGCATTTTGGTTATTTATTTTGCTGCTCTAGCCGTCACTCAAAGTCTAATGACGGTAGGCATGTTATTCGCTTTCATCGCCTATAAAACTCGATTTATATCTTCTATCGACAAACTGATAGAGAAGTGGATTGAATTTAAAATGCTGGAGCTTCATTTTGACCGTTTAGGCGATATCGTTCACACACCCACAGAAATCGCACCTTCGAATTCAATTAATGGACACATTCAAGCGGGAGAACCTAGCAATCAGGTTAAAGGAAATATTGAAGTTAGGCATCTCAGCTTCTCATATAGCGAATTAGATTCTCCGGTATTTAGTGACTTGAATTTTACTATAGCAGCTGGGCAATCACTGGCTATTGTGGGGCCAAGTGGTAGCGGTAAATCGACGTTACTTAAATGTATTATGGGCCTATATCCTCTCACAGACGGCAAGATACTAGTAGATTCAAGCCCTATTTCTTCAATCAACAACTACCGAAGTCAAATCGCTGCTGTAATGCAAGACGATCAATTGCTTAGCGGCAGTATCGCTGAAAATATTTCAGGTTTTGACAGCAGTCCAAATATCGAGCAAATAATAGAATGCGCAAAACTTGCTTGCATCCATGAAGAGATAATGGCGATGAATATGCAGTACAACACCTTGGTAGGAGATATGGGGTCAAGCCTGAGTGGTGGACAAAAACAACGAATTATTCTCGCTCGCGCTTTATACAGCCAACCCAGCATCTTGTTTTTAGATGAAGCAACGAGCCACCTAGACACTGAAAACGAAAAAAATATAAGTACCAATATAGAAAAATTATCGATTACTCGCGTGATTATCGCCCATAGACTTGAAACTCTAGCGGCAGCAGATGTTGTTTTGAGACTGGATCAAGGTCAGTTGGAAGATATCACTTCGCAAGTAAAAACCCGAAGCTAAAACTCAACTATTTAAGGAAAAATACTATGAACGATTATAGGGAATTATATCAAGACAAGTTATCTAAAAGAGAAGCTCAAGTCGCCAATAAAATTTGTCAAGGTTTGACTAACCGCTCAATTGCCGATCAACTTTTTATTAGCGAGAGAACTGTTAAATTCCACTGCACTAATATTTTTAAGAAAATGGCGGTAAGCAATCGAAAGGTACTGATGTCAATGTTTCCAAACTATTGTGAACCTGTTTAGGGCGCAACCATTGCTAAAACTGTACGTAAAGCCGAACTAACGAACAGTTACTTAGTAAGTTAATAGTAAGGATACTTTTAAGGCGAGTTTTTGAAGTCTCTCGCCTTAGTTACACTCAATGAAAATCATAAGGAGAATGAAATGGACCATCCGTTCACATGTACAATGGAATTGACAGAGCTTGAACAAAAAACGGTATCTGGAGGTAGCCAAATTAGACAAGTTAGCCAAGAGAACAGGCAAAAATATAAACCCGTCATAAAGCCAGCTATAGGATCAACTATGGCAATTGGTGAAGAAGGGGGAAGTTTCAACCACTTCTAAAATATGAGTTGAGTAGTTCAAGGCAGAGCTACTCAATTTCATTTCACTTAAAAAACGAAAAAAGGACTTTAGATTGCATCCAGTTACACTCGTGCTTGGCTCAGAGAATGATTGTCATGCTCAACATATGATGGCGAGTTGTGAAGATCATGGCTTAAACCCAATTCTATTCGATACAGCAGATTTTCCGACAAGCAATTCAATTAGCTGGAACCCTTCATCTAGCAAAAATTCACTGAAGATAAATCAAAAACGGGTCCGTTTTGCACAAATAAAAAGCGTATTTTGGAGTACGATAAGTTCAGTGACTATTTCTGAAAATCTGAGCGAAAATCAGCAACAAATTTCAATCAGCGATAGCATAAGCACATTGCGAACTTTCTTGAGCGAACCCAAGATAAAATGGGTAAATTCATGGGCTGTTTTCGACTCCCATAGAGTCAAACCTCGACAACTTGAGCGGGCCAGCATGTTAGGCGCCACTATTCCCGAAACCTTTATCGGCAATGATTCCAAGCGTATTTTGGCCTTCGTTAAACAATATAAACCCGCTATATTTAAGCCCGTATATGGCGGGGCTCACTCTATGATGATCGAAGAAGATATGTTGTCGCCTTTACGATTGGAACGTGTTTTACAATTTGCCCCAGTCACTATTCAACGATTCATATCCGGAACTAATATCCGTACTTACGTAATCGGCGACCATGTGTATAGTGCGGAGATTGTCAGTAGCAACGCTGATTTTCGAACCGAGTCGAATCCTGAACACATTCCTTTTGAACCACCTCCTAGTATCAGCCAACTTGCCAAAAGAGTTACCAAAGGTCTTGGCATGTATTGGACCGCCATCGATTGGCGACGAGATGAGACAGGAAAATATTACTTTTTAGAAGCTAATCCTAGCCCAATGTTTATTCATTTCGAGAAGGTAACTGGTTACCCTATTACAGAAAAATTGATTGAGTTATTGAAATAACGGAGTTGTGCGCATAGCAAAGGTGTTCAATATAGTTGACTTGTATCAGTAGAGGAATTTCCTTGTTCTCCACAAAGAGCGATCTCTTTTAGGTTATTTTGTCGTATAGTTAGTGGCTTAATAAAAGTAAAACTTCAGGGAATCACTATGAATAATCACCTAACTTGGCGTCGATCAAGTGCGATTTTATGTCTGCTCTTCTCGGCCTTTTCGTTTTCAACCTATGCTGAAGAAGAAAAATCCGAATGGGATGTTCTCAACCCCCCTTTTGATTTAAATACTTTAGACATCAATTCTGATGAGATCACTTGGGCGAGTTTAGACGTTACGCCAGATGGAAAACAGATTGTTTTTGATACCCTTGGCGACATTTTTATTGTGAGTTCATCTGGTGGTGAAGCCAAAGCACTTACTCAAGACCTCGCTTGGAATATTCATCCAGCGGTAAGTCCTGACGGCAACAAAATTGCGTTTGTGTCAGACCGAGGGGGCTTGTCAAATATATGGGTGATGAATAAAGATGGTTCAGATCTGCGCCAAATCACTAAAGAAAAAAACAACCTGATTCACTCCCCCAAATGGAGCCCAGACGGCGAGTACATAGTGGTAGCTAAAGGCATTATGTCGAGTCGAAGTATTCCTGCTGGAGAGGTGTGGATGTATCACCATTCTGGTGGCGATGGTATAAAAGTGAAAGCGAGAGTAAATGGTAAGAAGGATCAAAAAAACATTGCTGATCCTGTGTTTTCTCCCGATGGTAAATACGTTTACTTCACTCAAGATATCACCTCAGGCACAACTTTTAGCTACAATCGCGATCCACTGAAATCTATATTTGCCATTACTCGCTATGATTTAGAAAAAGGCGAAGAAGAACGGTTTGTTTCAGGAACAGGTGGTGCCATTGTCCCAACCCCATCACCTGATGGAAAGCACCTAGCCTTCATCAAGAGAGTGAAAAATAGAACCGCGCTGTATGTGAAAAATTTAAAAGATGGTAGCGAAAAGCCGTTGTTTATGGACTTGGAACGTGACATGCAGGAAGGGTTTGGTAGCGAAGGTTATTTCGCCTACTTTGATTGGACACCCGATTCAAAACAATTGGTGTTTTGGACAGCGGGTAAGATCCACAAACTTGAGGTGAAGTCGCAAGAACTAACCACATTGGATATCAAGGTCAATACCAAGGTGCAATATGCAGATGCGGTGCGTTTTGATGTTGATGTCGCTCCAGATAAATTTGATGTAAAAATGATGCGTTGGGCGCAAAAATCGCCAAATGGAAAAAGCATTTTGTTCCAAGCCTTGGGGAAACTCTATTTACACGACGTTAAATCGGGAAAAGTTAAAAGACTCACTAAGCAAAACGAACATGACGAGTACTATCCTCGATTCTCAAATGACGGTAAAAAAGTAGTTTATACAACGTGGGATGACGAATCTCTTGGCACCATCAGAGTCGTTTCCGCCAGAGGTGGTAGAGGTAAAGTCGTAAGTGAAAACCCTGGCCACTATATCGAACCGAGTTTTTCTTTAGACGGTGAAATGATTGTTTATCGTAAATTTACCGGAGGCTATTTGTTAAGTTCCAAATGGTCAATTGAACCGGGTATTTATGTACTAAATCTGGATGATGAAACTCACACCCGAGTATCAAAAAGCGGTTCTGACCCACATTTTGCTGGCACCAATGATCGCGTCTATTTCACCTCTATCGTTGGCGGCACTCCCTACACAGAAACACAATTAGTCAGTGTGAATCTGCAAGGAGAAGACAAGCAAGAACATTTATACGGTGCTGATAAAGTCAGTGAATACCGCCTTTCTCATGACGGTAAGTGGGTTGCCTTTGTACATCAATACAATGCCTACGTTGCACCTTATGTCGCGACGGGGAAACGTCAGAAAATCGGCCCTAAGAGCACCGCTCTGCCGGTAAAACAAATATCGAGTCGCGCTGGCGAATACTTAACTTGGCACCCAGATAATAAAACAGTCAGTTGGTATCATGGCCCTTATTATTTTGAGCGCGAGTTGAAAGACGCATTTGATTTCCTACCTGATTCCCCGGAAGAATTACCCGAGCCAGTGGCTGAAGGGATAAATTTGTCATTTGAACAATCCTCAGATATACCTGAAGGTATTAAAGCTATTGTAGGTGGTAAAGTTGTGACCATGCGCAATGCTGACAATGAACAAGAAATTATTGAAAATGGTGTTATTGTCATTGAAGGCAACAAAATTGTTTCAGTAGGCACAGCAGAAGACATTGAAATCCCTGACGACGCTTTGATAGTCGATGCAAAAGGCAAAACCGTCATTCCAGGCCTTATTGATACACACGCTCACGGTGCCCAAGGTCGCAATGAAATCATCCCACAACAAAACTGGAGCCAATACTCGAATCTTGCTTTTGGTGTAACCACTATTCATGACCCATCTAATGACACTACTGAAATATTCTCGGCTGCAGAGCTGCAAAAAGCAGGAAAGATCGTTGCACCTAGGATTTACTCAACTGGAACAATTTTATACGGTGCTGAGGCTATTGGTTACAAAGCAATTATTAACAGCTTTGATGATGCAAAGTATCACTTGCAACGATTGAAAGACGTTGGCGCTATTTCGGTTAAAAGCTATAACCAACCAAGACGTGACCAGCGTCAACAAGTGCTAGCAGCAGCTCGTGAATTGGGCATGATGGTCGTGCCAGAAGGTGGCGGTAAGTATCAACAAAACATTTCTATGTTAGTAGATGGACATACTGGCCTCGAACATTCGCTACCCATTGCAAAAGGCTACAACGACTTAACGCAACTTTGGGCAGCAGCAAAATTTGGCTACACCCCTACCTTTGTTGTTTCTTATGGCGGATTAATGGGTGAAGAATACTGGTACGATCGTACTGAGGTATGGAAAAACGAAAGATTGATGCGCTATACCCCGCACTTCTTAGTTGATCGTCGTTCAATTCGACGTCCAACAGCTCCAGATAATCAATATAATCATATTGAAGTAGCAAGTTATGCCAAAGAACTACGTGACAATGGTGTAGGTGTGCACATTGGTGCACATGGTCAACGAGAAGGCTTAGCAGCTCACTGGGAATTATGGATAATGAATCAAGGTGGATTCACTCCTTGGGAAGCGTTGCGAGGCGGAACTATCGATGGCGCAAAACACCTTGGAATGGACAAACAAATTGGCAGTATTGAAGTCGGTAAAGCTGCTGATTTGGTGATTATGGATGGCAATGTGTTGTCTGACATTCGCCGCAGTGAGTTTGTTGATTATACTGTAATTAACGGTCGAGTTTACGAGGCGGCTACAATGAATGAATTGGGTAGCAAAACCCAACGTCAACCCTTCTTCTTTGAAGCGGATAACCAAGCGTTTATGCCCAAGACTACCGAGGCTGAAATGCATGAAAAAGCCAAACGCCATAAGTGGGTTCACTAGGGTCTGTTGACCTTTACTGCATGAATTTTGTTCTACAACGTGGTTGCCATCTAGAGCGCCTTCTGATTGCGGCGCTGATTTGAAAGCCTAGTGGTTCTAAGCTAAAAATCAGCAACAAAGAGCAGGAGGCGCTTAGGACGAACCCGAAGGGCAGCAGGCCCTAATACATTTGGTGACTAAATAGGCGTCTAGTTTGACGCCTTTTTTATTGCTAAAAATTTAATTTAGTGGGATAACCTACTAAATGTTTAATAGCTAGTTATCAACAGGAGTATTACAACATGGATATAATTTTTGATTATTTGTTAACCGCACAAACTGCATTGCTTATTTTCGTTATTGTTTTAGCGAAATCTTCAATCAAGTTTGTACCGCAAAATCGGGCTTATTTGATTGAGCGATTTGGTAAATTTCAATCGACTAAAGAAGCTGGTTTGAATTTTATTGTCCCCTTTATCGACAGAATTGCTGCAGATCGTTCTTTAAAAGAACAAGCTGTGGATGTACCCGAACAAAGTGCTATCACCAAAGACAATATCTCCCTATCGGTAGACGGTGTATTGTATTTTCGTGTATTGGACCCGTATAAAGCGACCTATGGTGTCGATAACTATGTATTTGCAGTGACACAACTTGCACAAACAACCATGCGTTCTGAATTAGGTAAAATGGAACTAGACAAAACCTTCGAAGAAAGAGACATGCTTAACACCAACATTGTTTCTGCTATCAATGACGCTGCTGGACCTTGGGGAATTCAGGTTTTACGATACGAAATTAAAGATATTGTTCCGCCTCAATCAGTAATGGAAGCTATGGAAGCTCAAATGAAAGCCGAGCGAGTAAAACGTGCACAAATTTTAGAGTCTGAAGGTGATAGACAGGCAGCCATCAACCGTGCTGAAGGTGAAAAAGCCTCGGTTGTCTTATCAGCTGAGGCAGACAAAGAACAACAGGTGTTGTTAGCCGAAGGTGAAGCTAAAGCGATAATAGCCGTCGCAGAAGCGCAAGCTGAAGCTTTGAAAAAAGTAGGTAAAGAAGCCAATACCGAAGAAGGTCAAAAAGCCATTCAACTCGATTTGGCAACTAAAGCAATTGAAGCGAAACAAGAAATTGCTAAAGAATCGTCTATTGTGTTGTTACCTGATAGCGCCACAGAAGCCGCTTCTGTAGTAGCACAAGCCATGACAGTGATTAACTCGATGAATAAGGCAAAATGATGGATTTTATCTCGAATCACTTAACAGAAAGCCTAATTATCATTGGCTTACTTTTGTTAACCATAGAAGTAGTGGTGTTAGGTTTTTCTACATTCGTGTTGTTTTTTGTTGGCGTTGCGGCGCTGTTCACTGGCTTATTGATGTTTGCCGGTTTCATACCAGAAACTTTAATGAGTGCAGTACTTTCTGTCGCCATCATTACTGCAATGGACGCAGTTTTGCTTTGGAAACCACTAAAAAATATGCAAACCAAAGTGGATAAAAAAGTTGCCGAAAGTGATTTGATTGGCCATGGTTTTATTGTTGAGACAGACATATCACCAAACAATGAAGGTCGCTATCACTATTCAGGTATCAACTGGAAGGTGAAAACTAGTACCGAGATTCAAGCGGGATCAAAAGTCAAAGTCGTTGGCACTGAGGTAGGTGTATTTTACGTCGAACCCGATTAATTAGTTAACAACGTTAGCGAGCAGTGAATTCATGACGCAAAATAAGCGCCCAGCGCAAAACGACAGTATTAACCAAATAGAGCAGTCGTTTATCACCTTGAAAAAGACTGTTCCACTGCTCGTTAAACATAAAATTTCTGCCATACCAACAAATTATGCCCTCTGGTACACTTACGTAAGCAATGAGTCATCTGGACTCAATCAAGAACTCGATACCCTTGTTGAACAAGGCAAGCCTCTTTCTGAGCTAAAAGCCAAAGACCTGCATCGCCAGTATGTCTCAGAAAACGAAAACGTTACCGCTTGGGACTTACGTCAGTCAATTGAGAGCATGTTGATTGAACTATCACAGACCATAAAAGATACCCAATCAGATTCTCATAGCTATAAGAAAACCATGGATTTGCATCTCGATGATTTGAATCGAGTCGAGAAAGAGGGATGGTCGGTAGAAGAAGTGCTAAGCCTAGTGCGTAACATGGTTTCTGAAGCACAAAACATTCGTCAAAGCACTATCAGCTTTAATTCTGCATTAAACAACGCAGAGAGCGAAATAGCCCGTTTAAAGGTGCAGCTCCAAGAAAGCCAGCAAGAAGCTTTGTATGATGCCCTTACAGGCTTGTGTAATCGCAGATATTTTGATTCGGAACTGCAAAGCAAACTCGCGTTGGAAAAATTGAGTTTGATACTGATAGATATCGATCATTTTAAAAAAATAAACGACACCTATGGCCATCAAATGGGTGATCTAGTGTTAAAAGCTGTTGCCAAAAAATTACAATCCAGTTGCCGGAATGATGCACAGGTATTCAGATACGGTGGTGAAGAGTTCGCTGTTTTAGTGCCTGATGCTGATATCAAACAAAGCCGCCAAATCGCCGACGGTATGCGCAGGGCAATAGAAAAAATTTCTGTCAAAGACAGACGCAGTGGCCAACTTCTTGGGGACATAACGGTTTCTGCCGGTGTCTCTCAACTTGAACCGAATGAAACCACTCAAAACTTAATAGAACGCGCTGATAAGCTGCTGTATGAAGCCAAACGACTTGGTAGAAACCGCGTTATGCCTATGTAACTTAAAATTGGCCTATTTTCTTCGCAAAGTGAGAGATCGCTGCGTTTTAAACGCAGTAATTGTTTTTACATGTGGGTAATAAGGCTATTTGCCTAGTTAAAACCCGTGAAGACCCTAGCTATTCCACCTCTTTTTATTCGCATTAACCGATTGTTTTAAATGATTTTTTCCGCGAGTTCCTGTCTGGTTTTACACCTTGTTGAATTTTAAACCAAATGAAACAATGTAACCTGCGATTTTTTCTTGTATAATGCCGCGCAATTTTTTATTAGAAACAGAGTAGATCAATGTCAGACTTATCTCATTACAGAAACATAGGTATCTTTGCCCACGTTGACGCGGGTAAAACGACTACCACAGAACGAATTTTGAAACTTACCGGTAAAATTCACAAGACCGGTGAAGTGCACGACGGTGAATCAACAACAGATTTCATGGAACAAGAAGCTGAGCGCGGAATTACGATTCAATCTGCTGCAACGACTTGTTTCTGGAGAGATCATCGCTTCAACATCATTGATACTCCTGGACACGTTGACTTCACAGTTGAAGTATACCGTTCATTAAAAGTACTTGATGGTGGCGTTGGTGTTTTCTGTGGATCTGGTGGTGTTGAGCCGCAATCAGAAACTAACTGGCGTTACGCTAACGACTCAGAAGTTGCTCGCGTAATCTTCGTTAACAAATTGGACCGCATGGGTGCTGATTTTTACCGTGTTGTTAAACAGGTAAAAGACGTTTTGGGTGCTAACCCACTTGTTATGACATTGCCAATTGGTATCGAAGATGATTTCGTAGGTGTTGTTGATATTCTAGAACAAAAAGCGTACATCTGGGACGACACTGGTCTTCCAGAAAACTTTGTTATTGAAGATGTTCCTGCAGACATGGTTGATAAGGTTGCTGAGTATCGTGAACAGTTAATCGAGACTGCTGTTGAGCAAGACGATGATCTTATGATGTCTTACATGGACGGTGAAGAGCCTTCTATTGAAGATCTTAAGCGTTGTATTCGTAAAGGTACTATCGCGTTGGACTTCTTCCCAACACTTTGTGGTTCTGCTTTCAAAAACAAAGGTGTTCAAAACGTACTTGACGCAGTAGTTGATTACTTGCCGAGCCCTACAGAAGTTGACCCTCAAGAATTGACTGATGAAGTTGGTGAGCCGACTGGTGAAGTAGCAACAGTTTCTGTTGACGAACCTTTCCGAGCGCTTGCGTTTAAAATCATGGACGACCGTTTTGGTGCCTTGACCTTTATTCGTATCTACTCAGGTACGCTGAACAAAGGCGACACCATACTCAACAGCTTTACAGGTAAAACAGAACGTGTAGGCCGTATGGTTGAAATGCACGCCGATGACCGTACTGAATTAAGTTCAGCACAAGCTGGTGACATTATCGCTATTGTTGGTATGAAAGCGGTTAAAACAGGTCACACTCTATGTGATCCTAAGAATCCTTGTACTCTTGAACCTATGATCTTCCCTGAGCCAGTAATCTCAATTGCTGTATCACCAAAAGACAAAGGTTCTACTGAGAAAATGGGAATTGCGATCGGTAAGATGGTTGCAGAAGATCCAACTTTCCAAGTTGAAACAGATGAAGATTCTGGCGAGACTATCCTTAAAGGGATGGGTGAGCTTCACTTGGATATCAAAGTTGATATCTTGAAGCGTACTTATGGTGTTGAACTGGAAGTTGGTCAACCTCAAGTTGCATACCGTGAAACGATTACTCAACCCGTTGAAGATTCTTATACCCATAAGAAACAGTCTGGTGGTTCTGGTCAGTTTGGTAAGATCGACTACCGCATCCGTCCTGGTGAGCCAGGTTCTGGTTTTGTATTTAAGTCTGTTGTTGTTGGCGGAAACGTTCCTAAAGAATTCTTCCCCGCAATCGAAAAAGGCTTCAAAGGCATGATGGATTCGGGTGTCCTTGCTGGCTTCCCTGTGCTAGATGTTGAAATTGAATTATACGACGGTGGATTCCATGCCGTAGATTCATCAGCCGTGGCATTTGAAATAGCAGCGAAAGGTGCTTTCCGTCAGTCGATTCCTAAAGCAGGTGCACAGCTAATCGAACCAATCATGAAAGTTGACGTATTTACGCCAGACGATCATGTTGGTGACGTTATCGGTGATTTGAACCGTCGTCGCGGAATGATTAAAGATCAAGAAGCGGGTGTAACAGGCGTTCGTATTAAAGCAGACGTTCCACTTTCTGAAATGTTCGGTTATATCGGATCACTTCGTACTATGACTTCAGGTCGTGGCCAATTCTCTATGGAATTTAGCCACTACTTGCCTTGTCCAAATAACGTAGCTGAAAAAGTTATTGCTGAGGTTAAAGAAAGAAACGCCGCTAAGAAATAATAACTTTATTTTAAGTTTTCAAAGAGCCCCGACCTAGTATCGGGGCTTTTTTTGTCTTCCAGAAAATCTGTACATTCAGTCAGGTTACCCATTGATGAATTCCGTATATGCTGTGATTGCTCATAGGATTGAGCGTTAAACTAACTTAAGGAATAACCATGAAAATACTGACACACCAAGAAGCGCATAATGTCTCAGGTGGCACTGGGCAACAAGATTACATGCAAGATGAAATAACCCTTTCTAACTGGTCTATCTATGGTTCGGGTGGCCGCGATTATAGAGGTGAATCAATTTTTAATCGTAACAGTTACCGCCAGTCAAGTTTAGCCGTTGCACGAATTGTCATTCGTTAAGCAGGCGAGTTCTTGAAAAAGGCATTGAGCAGATTGTTCACTAAACTGCTCAATGCCTTAACTTAAAATTGATAGCCCTTAATTAAGGGCATGATGTTTGTAGATTAATCGCCCGGATCAAATCTGCTTAACCTTCCAACTTCCTCTTCTAAACCAAATGACCCCAACCAGAGCCATGAAAGACTGAGAAAACATGATAGCCCAGTAAACACCATTTGGACCAAAACCAAAGATTGCAGCTAATCCGTAGGCTAGTGGTATCTGCAACAACCAAAAACAAATCATGTTAATTTTGGTGGGTGTCATGGTATCCCCTGCGCCATTAAATGCTTGAACTACAATCATTCCTAATCCATAAAATCCGTAGCCATAAGCAATATAGCGCAAGCAATTGACGGCATTGGATATCACTTCAGGATCAGAAGTGAATAAGTGCACTATCGGTGTTGCAAAAACGATAAAGATAACTGCGACTGCCAACATGAAGATGACATTGTATTTCGCTACTTTCCAAACAGATTTTTCAGCTCGTTCAGGGAGACCAGCACCTAAGTTTTGCCCAACTAAGGTCGCTACCGCATTGCTGAGCCCCCACGCAGGGAGTATAGTGAACAACACAATACGAATTGCTATCGTATATCCAGCCACCGCTGAGCTGCCATAGGTGGCGACAATTCTCACCAAAATAACCCAACTAGCCGTGGCAACCAAAAATTGCATTATTCCACCTAGAGAGACTTTAACTAGATTGAGCATAACGCGAAATCTTGGCTTAAGATCATTTAGACCAAGGGTGATTCTGCCAAAATGATGCCTTAAGTGATAAAGCTGATATATGACGCCTATCCCTCGACCTATGTTGGTTGCGACTGCCGCTCCTGTCACTCCCATTTCTGGGAATGGTCCGAGTCCAAAAATCAACATAGGATCAAGCACGATATTGATTCCGTTTGCTAACCATAATGAACGCATGGCGATAGAAGCATCCCCCGCCCCTCGGAATATTGCGTTGATTAAAAACAAATACAATATGGTAATTGAGCCAGACAGCATGATAGTTGTGTACTGACTTCCCAGCGCCAACACCTCCTCTTCAGCGCCCATGAAGCGCAAAATATCATCTGCCATAGTCAAACCAATAAAGGCAACTAACAATGCAACCACTAGCCCGATCCAAAGCGCCTGTCCTGCGGCTTGATTGGCTTTAACATTATTACCTTCACCAATACGGCGAGCTATCATAGCTGTTATGCCCATACTGAGCCCTATTGAGACGGCATAAAGTATGGTTAAAACCGCTTCTGTGAGGCCGACAACGGCAACAGCCTGAGACCCCAAAAAGGAGACGAAGAAGATGTCTACTATGGCAAAAATCGACTCCATTGCCATTTCCAAGACCATAGGAACAGCGAGCAAGAATGCCGCGACACCTATTGAGCCTTTGGTTAAGTCTACTTTCACTTTACCAGACAGGGCTTGTTTAAATAGTGCCCAAAAAGAATGGCTATGTTCAGTGTTTTTAATTATGTTTTTGTGTGTCATTACAAAATGTCCATATCACCAAAGCCCACGAAGGTTCGCGACTATTGGTTAAAATCAATTGGACAGAAACTGTCCGAAACTAGTGTGTCAGTATGGCAAGGGTATTGCGCCTGACATGAAAGCCTCGGTTATATGGTACTAACAGATAACTGAGGCAGTAGATGCAATGTTGATTACAATATCAGCGTTAATTGTGCTGTTTACATTGTTCATTGGCTTAGCCTCAGTTTTGGAAGAGCGATAAAGATGAACTTCAATCGCTCAAAAGTCAACCAGTACCATGTATTTTTTTAAATGAAAAGAAAACAGCACCTTAAAAAGGTACTGTATAAAGTCGAAGCACTTTACTAATATCTTCCAGAATTTCAGCGGAAAGTGGTGTTTTAAAAGCGGCGATATTCTCTTTTAATTGAGACATTTTCGTCGCTCCAATAATGGTGGAAGTGACTCCGTCGACTTGATCGCACCAAGCTAATGCTAATTGCGCTGCAGTCATGCCATTTCTCTCGGCTATTTCTTTATATTCCGATACTGCCTGCTGTGCTTGCTTAGTATCACGAAAAAGCCCCATTCTTTGCTCTATCGTCCATCTGCTCCCTTCTGGTCTTGCTCCGCCAATATACTTGCCGCTAAGCATACCGCTAGCGAGGGGTGACCAAGGCAGAAAGGCGATATCTTCATGAATGCAATTCTCGATAAGGTAAGGCCAATCTTTGCTGTGTAAAAGACTGAACTCGTTCTGAATCGATACCATTTTGGGCAGCGAATGCTTCTCACTGAGTTTCAAATAAGTATTGATGCCCCAAGGAGTGTCGTCTGATAAACCACAAAAGCGAATTTTACCGGCCTTCACACAATCGTTTAGTGACTGCAGTATTTCCAGCATTTGGTCTATTTCGGCTGCTGCATCGACAGCAGAGAAGGTCACTTTACCTAGTCGATGTTGGCCAAAATGAGGATGGTGTCGATTGGGCCAATGTAATTGGTATAAATCAATATAATCAGTTTGTAGACGCTGTAGCGAACCATCTAATGCCTGTTTGACAGTCTTACCATCAATGTTTGAACCTTCACGCACATGCTTTAGACCAGGTCCAGAAATTTTACTGGCTAGTATCAGCTTATTTCGTCTTTCTTGGTTCCTGCTTAGCCAATTGCCTATGATCTCCTCTGTGCGACCATAAGTTTCTTGAGTAGGAGGGACAGCATATATCTCTGCGGTATCAATAAAATTTACCCCCTCTTGGAGGGCATACTCGATTTGTTTATCTGCCTCTTGCTGGGTATTTTGTAATCCCCACG
Organism: uncultured Alteromonadaceae bacterium; assembly: GCA_947503265.1. Taxonomy (GTDB): domain Bacteria; phylum Pseudomonadota; class Gammaproteobacteria; order Enterobacterales; family Alteromonadaceae; genus Aliiglaciecola. The sequence goes on along the minus strand of CANNDC010000028.1, from coordinate 3,139 downwards.
TCATTGACCCTAGACAAACCCTAGATACATCAACGCCACTAGAGCCTAATGTAGAATACTTCATTTAATCATTTCCTAACGTTTTGAATTAATGCAGACAATATATGAAAAAAAACCAATTAAAGACCAATGTCAACGGTATTTAAGTTTGGTTTAACGTAAAATATAAAAATACTCATTCCCTGATTTTATCATCCTATGACAGAAAAAAGTGGCAAAAGACTGAATAAATATATCAGTGAGACAGGAATTTGTTCTCGCCGTGAAGCAGATAAATTAATTGAGCAAAACCGCGTTACGATAAACGGAAAAGTGCCTGAATTAGGTACGAAAGTGATGGAGGGAGACCTTGTTCGAGTGGATAACAAGGTTGTTGGAGCCACCCCCAAGAATAAATCTGATCGCATTTACATAGCCTATAACAAGCCAGTTGGTATCACTTGTACTACTGAACGTCATGTTAGAGGAAATATCATTGATGCAATTCGGCATAAAGAGCGTATTTTTCCCATAGGCCGGTTAGACAAACCATCAGAAGGTTTAATCTTATTGACGAGTGATGGCGATATCGTCAATAAGATATTGCGCGCTGAAAATGCGCACGACAAGGAATACGAAGTCACAGTCAATCAACCTATCAGTGAGCGCTTCCTAGCGAAAATGGCTAAAGGCGTACCTATATTGGGAACCGTTACTAAACCATGCAAAGTCAAAGCTATCAGCAAATTTAAATTCAACATTATTTTGACCCAAGGATTGAATCGCCAAATACGTCGGATGTGTGAGTTTTTAGGGTATGAGGTGACGAAATTAAAACGCACTCGAATTATGCATATTGAGTTGACTCGACTACACCCTGGTCATTGGAGAAACCTGACCGAGGGTGAAATGAATCAGCTCAATAGCGCACTAAAAGATTCAAAGAAAACAGCAGACTAGTGCCATTCTTTATACTTTTATTTCAGGTAAGTGCATTTGAATAGGTTGAGGAACTAGCTTCAAAATTTGTTTACGACTAGTGTGCCAAAATGCTGATAGTAATAGTAACGTGGCTCCTATGCACATTCCTGTCAAAGCAAAGCTATAACTTACTATACCGGTATTTTCTAATAACGCAGAGAATGCATAAACGACATATACCAGTGAAGAAACCATTATTGCCCGTCTATCTACTGCAATTGAGACAATGGCTAACAAAACATATAGACCCACCACGATCAAAGATGTTGCTATGCCACCTGTTCCATCAAATACACCTAAAGAGGTAAAGATTGGGTGAACAATCATAGGAGCCGACACCAAATGCAGCCAGAACGCGACGTCTGACGAACGAGTTTGGCGACTTCTATCCGCAGCATCCCAATACATAGCCAACCCAAACGTCAACAAGCCAGCAATAAAGATCATTGAGTTGATCCATTGAAGTGCGAGAGGGAAAATAGAAATAATTACAGCTGTTATGCAAGCGACAATAGCTGACATACCAGCAGCCACCGTAACAGGGACTCTAAAGCGCTTCCAATGGATAATTGCTGCAATTGAGGTAAATAGTCCAGAAATAACAAATGATACTTCATTGGGTTGTTGAGTGAATACTATGGGAGCGGCAAAAATACCGCCTAAGAAACTGAGTAACAATCCAATTGCAGGTAATGCCATTCTTCTCTTTTTAACAAAGAATTCAGCGAGAAACCAAGATGCGACTGAAACCGCAATGGCCCCTAAAACTGGACTAAACAGCGAACCTATCCATGCCAAGGAAACGAGCAATAGTCCACTGGCAATCACGACAAACACGTCATTAAAGCCACTGATTAATCTGAAATTTTCTTCGTCCGCAATGGTGGTATTTTTCTGATTGGCAACATGACGGCGAAATTGTGTTACCGAATCATCAGTAAAAATTCCTGTCTTGACTGCATCGTTCAAATCTTCTTCTGTATACATGAGGGTCTTCCAATTTTTTAAAATCACTAGGATTAAAGCATAGCGCGCGCCAATATTTTTTATCTTTATTTTTCAATAATTTACACATACCAATAATTAAAGTTGGTTTATTTAGCCAATTTGTATTAGCTAATTCACTCAACAATGGTATTTTTCACAACTTGAAAACGTTTTTGAGTTTCTCACATTCTTCAATTCAAAATTTTTAAGGTTTCCAATATGCTGATAGTCTGCCCTGCTTGTGCTGCAACCAACAAGGTTCCTGACGATAAATCCCATGTGGACGCAAAATGTGGAAAATGTCACAAGCAAATGCATACATATGTTCCCGTTGCACTAACAGAACATACATTTGATAAATATATTGAAAAAAATGACTTACCCGTCATTGTAGATTTTTGGGCTAGTTGGTGCGGTCCCTGCCAATCTATGGCTCCTACGTATGCGAAGGTAGCGGCGGATACAGAATCTATTTTGTTCGCCAAAGTGGATACCGAAGAAAATAAAGGATTAAGTGCAGATGCTGGAATTCGAAGTTTACCAACCTTAGTTATTTTTTATGGCGGGTACGAAAAGAACCGCATTTCAGGCGCACTATCTGAATCACAAATGAAAAACTGGATCGTCCAATCAATTAAGGAAATACAATCTTAAGAACCAAGCGAATGGAGGTAATTAACTCCTTCCTTGCGATGACGCCATCGCAATCAAACAGTTAAACACCTCCCCAGATACAACTGGTGTCAGTTCACGAAATTCGCTCTTTTCACCGTTAAAAAAAGCAAAAATGTATGGGAAGGAAAGCGGGGTAAGTCTAAAAAATTTCAACTGTACGAAGGCATGGATGCCGCAGTTCAAGCGCACATGGATGTTTCACAGCGTGTTGAAATCTTTTTAGATTTACCTCGGTTTATAGAGAAAACCTAAATAGTGTTTTTGTTTCACTCTTAAAGAGCGTTATGGAGAATGGAGGTAATTAACTACTTCCCTGCGAGGACGCCACAAGTACAATCCCTGTAGGCTCGGCACCCACATCCCTGTGGGTGGACGCCATCGCAATTAAGCAGACACAAAAAAGGCCACCGAAGTGACCTTTTAACATGATTTCGACTACATCATTAGTCTAGGATTTTAGCAACTACGCCTGCACCTACTGTTCGGCCACCTTCACGGATTGCGAAGCGTAAACCTT
>CANNDC010000027.1 GCA_947503265.1 uncultured Alteromonadaceae bacterium | reverse complement strand
CTTCACTTGCTAGTTGGCTTATTAAGCCTCTCTCAAGCGGGACGCGAATTCTACACGCCTATGTTTTGATGTCAACATAAAATCATGCAAATTTACTGTGTTATTTTTTGTTAATTATTTTCGATAGCTTCAATACAGCCTGTAGAAAGAAAAAACTTATAGTTAATGCAATGAATACGCAGTATTGGTAAACATATATTTACAGCACTACTATTAGCTATTCCATCTAACTTCATGAAAAATATGAAATATATATTCCCTTGATAAAATTCAATTTCATTAATATCAATTCTTAGCAAATTTAGATATGAAAGCTATAACAAGCAAATAACTATTTATTCATATATTTCAATAGGTTAAATTTAATTAACTTTCAAACGGTTAAAAATATTGTCCAAATGGTCAAATTACCTTTTGAGAAAACTGGACCCGTGCACAACTATGTATTAAATTGAATCTGGTGAATTAATTATGATTCTCAACGAGCAATAACAATAATAAAAAATTGAAGGAAAATCATCTTCTAGACGGAGTAACACGCGTCCACTAAATGAAGTATTCCCTCGAAATTTAAATATAAAAATAAAATAAGTTCTAAATGGTTTTCAACAAGCAACAATAAATAAACAAATAACTTAGCGGCATATCGTTGGTATGGCGGGGATAAGTCGTTTGTTGCGACCAATAATAAAAATAATAAAACAACAAGTGTCTACAGGAGACAGATATGAAGTTTAAAAAATCCCTAATAGGGACAATGGTTTCAATGGCAGTAACGACGAGCGTGTTGTCTACCGGCGCCGTAGCTAGCAATATTACTGCTGGTACCAATGCCAGTAAATTTACTGCCGCAGAAAGTTTTACATCTAGCAAAAAAGCGACTGGTACTTACATAATTCAACTAAAAGGTGCATCAGGTATTGCCAAAGCATCTGAATTAGGCGAATTACTACCAAGCAATCAATTAGTAGGGCTAGGTAAAAACAACTACAATGCTGAATCAGCAAATATTTCAGCCTACACCGCTCGTCTAAAAGCTAAACAGGCTGAAATGGCGGCTAACTTTGGTTCTGGTGAAATTCTACATTCTTATGTACATACCTTAAATGGTTTTTCTGCAAGATTAAGTCCGAGCCAAGCGGAAGCCATGCGAAATCATCCAGATGTCGTAGGCGTTTGGGAAGATGAAATTCATGTACCACAAACATCAAATACTCCAGCCTTTTTAGGTTTAGCAGGCCCAGACGGTGGTCTTCATGTAGATGGGGTAGTTGGTGAAGATGTCATTGTTGGTATTTTAGATACGGGCATTATTCCTGAGCATCCATCATTCGCCGATGACGGCAGCTACTCTGACCCAGCAGATTTAGGCTGGAATGGTGTTTGTGATGCCGGTGAAGAAGCCGAAGAAGAAACTTTTGTTTGTAATAATAAGTTAATCGGTGCGAGATTCTATGACGCTGGTTTTGGTACAGACAGAATTCGCTATGATTTAGGTGAGTTCGATTCTCCAAGAGATGCAGACAGTCATGGTTCGCATACAGCAAGTACAGCAGCAGGTAATGCAGGTGTAACTGCAAGTCGCAGCGGTGTTGAGATCGGTACTATATCTGGCATAGCTCCTCGTGCGCGCGTTGCTGCTTACAAAGTATGTTGGAACTCAAATTTCGAGGATCCAAGCACTCCTGGGAGCGACAGAGGTTGTACGTTTGCAGATAGTATGGCAGCCATAGATGATGCAGTAGCGGACGGTGTAGACGTATTAAACTACTCAATTGGCAACTCTGCCAATTTGAATACTCCCGTTTATAACGCATCTTTGCGTGCTGCAGAAGCGGGAGTATTTTTTGCCTCATCAGCTGGAAACAGTGGCCCAGGCCCGTCTACAGTTAGTAATATTGCGCCTTGGCAAGCTACCGTAGCCGCTTCAACCTATGATGGAATAGTTCCAGCAATAGGAGAAGGGTTAGAATTTACTGCCGATGGTGAAGCACTGGATCCTGCATTTTCTATCGAAGGGGGTATCACAGCTCCTCCTCCTGCTGATGGGGTAACCGGTAATGTTGTTGCCATCGAACCTGCTAGAGCCTGCAATGAAGACGGCCCGGTTACAAACCCTGAAGCCATTGACGGCAATATCGCTCTTATTGCGCGTGGTGCTTGTAACTTTTCAGAGAAAATACTAGCAGCACAAGGAGCTGGTGCTACAGCGGTCATTGTTTACTCTGATAATCGTTTACCTATTGCAATGGGTGGCGATGCTACCGGTATCACTATTCCTGGCCGTATGATTGAGAATTCTTATGGGTTAGACCTTGCAGGTCGACTAGCAGATGGTATGGAAATTACAGCGACATGGACAAATGACCCAGTTGCAACCGAGTCTGTATCTGTCGGCAATCAAATGGCAGGCTTCTCTTCAAGGGGACCAAACACAACACCGCAGGACATTATCAAACCTGACATCACAGCACCGGGTGTGACTATTCTAGCTGCTATTAGCCCAACCCAGTTTAACTTTGGTGGTAACGAGCAAGGTCAGAATTTCGGTTATATTTCTGGAACATCAATGTCAGGCCCCCACATAGCTGGTATGGCAGCTCTATTGAAGGGTGAAAACCCAGATTGGTCTCCGGCTCAGATCAAGTCGGCAATAATGACCTCCGCTCGTCAGAATTTAACCAAGGAAGACGGAGCAACACCTGCTGACCCGTTTGACTTTGGTTCAGGTCATACTGATCCATTGGCTTCGCTTACTCCAGGTCTAACTTATGATGCGAATGTAAATGACTACTTAGCCTTCTTATGCGGACAAGGTGAAGCTACCTTAGTTTCTAGCTATGGTGATGGAAGTCAAGACTGTGCGTCGCTTACTGCTGCTGGTTTCGCTACTGACCCAAGTCAGTTGAACTACCCTTCTATTGCAATTTCTGAGCTAGATGGTGAAGAAGTGATTAGCAGAACAGTAACTGATATGACGGGTGCCGGAGGTACTTATGCAGTATCGGTAGAAGCTCCAGCTGGTATCAACGTTGAAGTTAAAACGTTTGATAGTGATGGTGTTGAAACTGCATCTGATGATTTGGAAGTTGATGCTGATGGAAAAGCAAGCTACTCATTGACCTTCTCTAAGCAGGATGAATTTGAACCTAATGAATTTGCATTTGGTTCCGTAACTTTCACTGGTCCAGACGGTATAGAAGTGCGCAGCCCAATTGCGGTAAATCCGCTGCCTGACATCAAGATTGCAGTTCCTGAAGAATTGTCAATTAATTTGAATAGCAGAGGACGTGCTTCCTTCCCAGTTCAGATGCGTTACACTGGCACAACCAGTATGACTTATTCCGGACTAGTAGGACCTGAATTCTATTCCGATTCGGTTATCGATTCAGGTCGAGCAGGGTTCGACTTCAATACTGCGATAGGATTGGGTCAATTTGCGACCGTTCCGATGCCTGAAGGAACGCAAGTGGCTCGTTTTAATCTGTTTGATGCATTTGTAAGTGCTGAAGGAACTGATTTAGACTTGCATATCTGGAAGTGTACAACTGGAATCGGTTGTATTCCAGTAGCTAACTCTGAATCAAGTAGTTCTAACGAAGAAGTTATTTTGGTTAATCCCGAACCTAAAGATGGTACAGGGATTAACGTATATGTTATCGCTGTGTGGGGTTGGGACTTAAATGGAGAAGATTCGGTTGAATTTGATGCTCCGGTGTGGATAGCTACACCTGGTCAACGCTCAACTCGTATGTTCTCTTCAAGACGCGCGATAGATGGGCGTTTCAATAATGTCACAATCAGCACTAGAGGATTGGCACCTAACTTGTATATGGGTGGCGTAACGTTCTTTAATGACGAAGGTGAATCTGAAGGTACTACGGTATTAGAAGTAATTAAATAAAATCAAAGAGTTAAAGTAACCATTCAAACCCCGCCTTTTAGGTGGGGTTTTTTTTGGTTGTATCTTAAATGGCGTTTTTTAGTGCATTAATGGGTAGTGAAATGGCAAGTGCAGTGAGGGCTTAATGATCGATATAGACACCTTGGCGAAAAGTAAGTTAATTAGAATTCTAAGCTGTCAAATATTAGAAATGACTCCTCAAGATGTACGAGACTAGGCTACTCAGTGCCATAGAACGCAATCCTATACTCGACAAAACTTATTTATTCTTATTAATGCTTCAATCAATAATAATCAAGTGCTTTTACTTAAAATTACTTGTTCAATTAACTTCTCTGAATCCCGTTTTTTTAGCTTATGTAATTTTTGAAAGTCTTGTTCTAAAATAACCAACACAGACATCATTCCCCAATGATATCCCGACGTTAGCAACAAATAAGCAAATTCATTGTGTTTTGCAGCGTCAGCAATATCATCCATGAAAAACGAATTACCTTGAACAGCGAGTGCGTAACTATTCACATTTTCTAGCTTATTCACTTCAAAAAACAACTGTTGATATTCTTCTATTCTCTGATAAGCATGACTGTATACCAATGCTTCGAAAGTCGATCCTCGCTCCAATAGAACTTGGTTAAAGACTTTTATACCCAAATCAATATGAGGTGCTAGTAGACGTTTTGTCAGGCTAATCCCAGCAGTGTCAGACTGCCAATTCATATTGGCAGCAAATGCATTTAAATTTGTTGTGTTGGATTTGACTATACCTCCACATAAGTCACTTTTTGTGCCCTGCTCTACTGTTTCAGCCAGTTCAATTTGCCTAGCATATCCCGCTGCATATGCCGCACTAAAAAGTCTAAAGGCAATATCAGATACATCCGCTAAAATCGCTTTTTCGTGGGGCAAAACAAATACTTCATATTGGCTAGCAGTCGCCTGAATGCGTGACCTAAACTTAGGTTGAATATCGGCTATGATTTTGGCTACATTTTGTTTTCCTGATTCTGAACCACAAGAATAAATACTTAGCAGTTTATTCCATTCCAATCGGTTGTCTTTTTGTACCGAAATCATGCTATTAAAAAGGCTTGCCTCGACAAATTCTTCAATCTCTAAGATGAGCTGATTATGTAATTCCAACTGAACTTTTTCGGCAGAGCTTAGCTTAGTTTGATTGACACAACCAAAGAATAAAACTGTGATACTAAGTAAAATAAACGCCTTAAAAAATTGGTATTTAGAGGTAATAAACTGTAGAAAGGTGAAATATGTCTTCAATTGCAGCTGCTGCATTGATGGGTTTGTTGCAGTTTATAGCTTCATTTATTTGGTTACAATAATATGTCCCCAATTATATTAATAAGCGTTGGACCGATAAGAATCTAGCAAGAGGTTACGACCGAAAGGTGAAAAAGTATGAAGGAGGATTAACTGGTTACTATTGATTTTGGGATTAGCATTTGTCGCAACGCAAACCAATTTAAATCCCCCGCTTTATGAGCCTCTATGGAATCAGGGCCATTTTTCCTTTGACGGAACGCCCCATCACTTTGTTTAAGGCAAGTTTGGCGTCTTTTAACGGTAAAGCATCATCAACAATTACTTTGACTTTCCCTTCTAAATACCAAGCAATTAATTCTTGCATGTTGACCGCAAAATCTTTTGGTTGATGTTGGGTAAACGAACCCCAGAATACACCTACAACCGAGTAGCCTTTCACTAAACTTAGGTTTACTGGGAACTCTGGAATTTTGCCTCCGGCAAAACCGACAACCAATAATCGTCCGTTCCAGCCCATGCTGCGAGAACAAGCATGAAAAGTGTCACCTCCCACACATTCATAAACTACATCCGCTCCTTTCCCTCGCGTTTCCTCTTTTAAGGCTGTCTTCAAATCCTTTTCACTATAATTAATCAGAATGTCAGCGCCATTAAGCTTAGCAACCTCTAGCTTTTCTTGTGTTGAACATACTGCAATGACTTTGGCCCCCATTGCCTTGCCAATTTGCACTGCGGCTAACCCTGTGCCGCCTGCAGCACCTGTAACCACTAAAGTTTCTCCGGACTGAATATTTGCTCTTTGCTTAAGTGCATGGTGGGCGGTTGCATGGGCAGTGACCAAAGCTGCCGCTTCTTCATCAGGAATTGCATCAGGAATTGGCATCACTTGCATCATAGGTACAGCTACTTTTTCAGCGTAGCCACCCAACATACAAATTGCGATGACGCGTGATCCCACTTTTAAATGAGGTACACCTTCACCAACTTCTGAAACTATACCAGCAACTTCGCTGCCCGGAATAAACGGACGTTCTGGTTTCATTTGATATAAACCTTGAACAAGTAGGCCGTCTGGAAAGTTGACACCACATGCTTTGACATCGACGACGACCTCGCCTTTTCCCGCTTTAGGGTTAGCAATGTCCTGATATTCAAGTTTATCTACTGAGGCAAATTCATTACAAATGATAGCTTTCATAATTAGTGTCGTATCCTATTTAAATTAAAATTTTTTTAGATGTGGCGCTTACTCAATCAAGTCTATTGCCATGGTTGCGAGGGGTTGAACCATTTTTCCCACATTCAGCGCTTGTTGACTGGACGCGTTACCATCTAATGCTCTTTTAGCTACGCCTTGCGCAATCGCGGCTAACCTAAAGAAACTAAAAGCCAGATAAAATTGCCAGTTATCAATTTTACCAAACCCCATTTTGTCGCAATACATTGCGACATATTCTTGTTCAGATGGAATACCTAAAGAAGTACGATCTATGTTTCCAAGCCCAGTTGATTGCCCAATATTCGAGGGTAATCGCAGTTGCATGCATTGATATGCAAGGTCGGCCAATGGGTGACCTAATGTCGACAATTCCCAGTCGAGTACTGCCATTACTTGAGGTTGAGTTTGCAACTCTGGTTTCGAAAACATTAAATTATCAAGGCGATAGTCACCATGCACCAAAGAGACAAGGCCATCATCCTCTGGGAGTGAGTCATTCAACCAATTGATTAAGATGTTCATTTCTGGAATAACATAGGTTTCTGATAGTTGATATTGTTTAGTCCAGCGACTCAATTGCCGAGAAAAGTAGCTGCCGGGCCTGCCAAAGTCGTCCAAGCCAACTTTCGCAAAATCAACTTTGTGCAAATGTGCCATCACATTGCACATCTCTTCGTACATGGCTCGGCGGTATTGATTGTCAGGAACATCGGCAAGGCTGCTATCCCAGTATATGTTGCCATCGACATATTCCATGATATAAAACATGCTGCCAATGATATCTGTGTCTTCACACAAATGATGAGCATTAGCTACCGGTACAGCTGAATCTTGCAATGCTTTTAATACACGAAACTCTCTGTCTACTGCATGGGCAGATTTTAATAGGTTACCCGGTGGCTGACGTCTTAAGACATAGGTCTGATGGTCTGTTTCTAGTTTGAACGTGGGATTAGATTGACCGCCACTAAACTTCGTGGCTGTAAGCAATCCAGAAAACGCTGGGATTTTACCTCGCAAATATTCACTAAGTAAGGCTTCATCCAATTTGTCTACTGTATTCATATTAACCACAGACACCTCGCACTTTTAGCTTTTCGCGGCATGGTCTTTTACGAGATTTCTGCCCAATTGCATCATGTGCACCTGATCAGGACCATCCGCTAATTTAATGGTTCGTGCGTAAGCGTAAGTTGCAGATAGCGGAAAGTCTTGGCTAGTTCCCGCTGCACCATGTATCTGGATAGCTTGATCTATTACTCTACACGCCATAGATGGAGCGACGATTTTTATCGCTGCAATAATGTCTCGTGCCACCTTGTTGCCGTATCTATCCATCTTATCCGCGGCTTTCAGGGTTAATAGTCTAGATTGTTCGATATCACAATGCATTTGCGCAATAGATTCTCTAACTGATTGTTGCTTGCTTAGGGGTTGCCCAAATGCGATACGTTGTTCCACGCGCTCACAAGTTAAATCCAGTGCCCGCTGAGCACAACCTATTAACCGCATGCAATGGTGGATTCTTCCTGGCCCAAGTCTTCCCTGAGCGATAGCAAAACCCTCTCCTTCCCCCACTAACAAGTTGCTGGCAGGTACACGAACATTGTCAAAAGTGACTTCAGCATGACCTATAGGTTCATCGTAATAACCCATAGCTTGCATAGGCCGAATTACAGTGACACCTTTGGCATCCATAGGCACTATTATCTGTGATTGCTGTCGATGGCGCTCCGCACTGATATCAGTTTTGCCCATCACGACCATGACTTTGCAGTTGGTATTCATTGCTCCGCTTGTGTACCACTTACGACCATTTATGACGTATTCGTCTCCTTCTCGTTTAATCGAGGTTTCAATATTGGTTGCATCAGACGAAGCGACAGCAGGTTCAGTCATAGCGAAAGCAGAACGAATTTCACCATTTAAAAGAGGTTCTAAATAGACTTTTTTCAGCTCATCACTGGCATATCGGGCAAACACTTCCATATTTCCGGTGTCAGGAGCACTGCAATTAAATACTTCTGAGCTCCAAAGAACTCTTCCCATTTCTTCACACAATGGTGCATATTCCAAGTTGGTCAATCCCGCACCATAAGGAAGGTATTCTTCGGGTAGAAACAAGTTCCATAACCCCGACTCCTTCGCTTTAGTTTTGAGATCATCCATAATTTTTGGGGTAGTCCACCTTTCCGCAGAATCGTGCACTGCATCAATGTATTCTTGTTCAGTAGGATAAATGTGTTCATCCATAAAGGCTTTCAAACGTGTGACAAACGATTGTGTTTTAGCAGAATAGTCGAAATGCATAGTGTTGGCTCTTGTGGAGATGATGTTTCAAAATACTAGAGATAAAACACTGATAAGTTTAATTGATTATTTAAATAACATTGTATCATCTATACAAATATTACCCCTTTGACCTTTACTTATTCCAATAAGCTTACTTGAATATATGTAGTGACTCTCGATAGTACAAAATTGTTTCCAAACCAATGAATTAACATAGTTGCAACAAATTTTTACTTTTATAATATTTATTGGTACATTAGCTAGTGGTACGATGAGTTGAGTTAAATTTATATGAGCATTTGGCAATTTTATTTAATTGCCTCTCGTAATAATTAGAAAAATAAATATCTACAGGACCAAGGGTAAACACATTATGACTAAAATTTTCCTATCGAATTTCAAGCCAAAACCGATCTCGTTGCTTGTTGCACTATCGCTTGGATTAGCAGGCACTTCTGCTTTTGCACAAGAGCAAGGCGCTGAGCAATCATCCGGTCTTGAAACAATTACAGTAACTGCTCAAAAAAGAGCACAAAACCTGCAAGAAGTTCCCGTCTCAGTTACCGCCTTTACTGGGGATGAAATGGGAGAGGCCGTTATTAAAGATATCTACGACTTGCAAACAAATGTGCCTGGGCTAGGCGCTTTTCAGAGTCAAAGTGCGACTAACTCAAGCTTTTCGATTCGAGGGGTAGGAACCTCGTCGCAAAACTTCGGTTTAGAGTCTTCTGTAGGTCTATATGTTGACGGTGTTTACCGAGCTCGTCAGAACTCCATGATTAACAATTTAGTAGACGTAGCAGCGGTTGAAGTACTTCGTGGTCCTCAAGGTACGCTGTTTGGTAAAAATACGCCTTCAGGGGCAGTTTTGATAAGAACGGCAGCTCCTAGTCATGATGGAGATGACGGTTTTGTTGAAGCGACCGTTGGCAACTATGGACTAGTAAATTATTCGGGAGCAGTGTCTTTTTCTGCAATCGAAGATGTTTTAGCCTTCCGTATTACCGGATTTGGTAGCCAAAGAGACGGTATTATAAGTGACGTAAAACTTGGTAAAGATAAAATTAATGATCGAGATCGATGGGGCGGCCGATTACAAGCTTTGTACACTCCCACTGATGATTTATCAGTTAGAATCATCGCAGACTATGCAGAAATTGATGAAATATGTTGTGGTGCACCGGTTCAACTAAGCAATAGAACGGCACTTAATGTACCAGGTCGTTTTGGTTCAGATGCTACTTTGCCTGCGCTTGGTGGAACGGTATTTGAAGGAGGTGATGGTTTCTTCGATAGAGTGGTTGCAGTTTCGTTTTTACCAGAATCAACCATGACAGATAAAGGTTTGTCTGCTGAAATCAATTATGATATCGATGACAACTACTCTATCGTTTCTGTTTCAGCGTATCGTAATTTCGAATCATTCGATAATATCGACACTGATTTCACTGACGTAAACCTTTTTGGCACTACCAACGATTCAAAACAAAGTTCATTCTCTCAGGAACTTCGTCTCGATTATACCAGTGATGAACTAAACTATATTTTAGGTGCTTACTACTTCACTCAAGATCTAGATCTTGAATACAGTTTATACACTGATACCTTTTTCAACGAATTCTTCATGGCTCGACTTGGAGGTGCTCTAGACCCTCTCCTCGGCGGGATAAACCAAATTAGTGCTTTGACCGGTGGAGCTATTCCTGGCGCTGCACTAGCTGCACCGGCTGGAACTGGCTTTGATCATGTGGCTATGCAAGAACATGAAAGTTATGCCATTTTTGGACAGTTCGATTATAAATTAACAGATGAGCTAACACTAACTGCAGGTTTACGTTATACGGATGAAACCAAGGACCTAAGCACTATCTTCAGCGAAAATCTGCCTGGCGGTGCTCCTTTCCCTACGGATTTTTCTTCTGCGGGAGATCCTACCGACCCTTCGACAATTGTACCGGGTACATTGTTATTTGGTGCGACAGTGGCTGGTATGGCATTACCGAGAATTGGTGCAGCATTACAAGGGGGCATGGCTCCCGATCCGGCTGATTTGGCGCTAATTGCACCTTTCCAAAGATTAGGCTGGGGTTTTAAACAACTAGGCGCCACAACATCTGACCGCCCTGACATTGTTGAAACGCTAGAAGATGATCAAATCACTGGAACAATTAAACTAAGCTATCAACCTAGTCGCGACTTCCTTTTGTATGGTTCTTATGGAACAGGTTACAAATCAGGTGGAACGAATACCGATAGAATCAGAGAGGGTTTCAACCCAATTTTTGAAGCTGAAACATCTGAGTCTTTAGAGGTGGGTATAAAGAAAGACTTCCCAGATCAAGCATTGCGTATTAATGCTGCCGCGCATTACACCACTGTTGACGATTTCCAAGCAAATACATTTACAGGAAATGGTTTTAACCTTCAAAATGCCGGTGACTATGAAATTTCAGGTATGGAGGTAGAAGCTACCTGGTACCCCACTGACTCAGTAGAGGTAAACCTAGCGTATGCTTTGGTAAATGCTGAATACAAGTCATTCACACGCGGAAATTGTTGGGTAGCGTTTGAGTTCCACAACACACCAGATGGACAACCACCTGCAGACCCAGGACAAGAATTTGATGCCAATGGCAATCCTAACCCTTTCTGTAACAGAGCGGGTGATAGGCCTGGTGGCGAACCTGAGAACAGCTGGACTGCCAAAATTAAAAAGGATTTTGAAATCGGTGACAGTGTATACGCTTATGTGCTAGCGGAATATAGCTACACAGGAGATATGGTACTTGATGGTAGTAACGATCCACTTGCTGCACAGGGCTCTTACGACGTTTTGAATCTGCGTTTCTTCATGAATTTCTCTGAATACGATATGGATTTGATATTTTGGGGACGTAACGTGCTAGATGAAGAATATATAAATCGTACGAACTTCAACACGCCGCTACAAGAAGGCAAGTTCAATGCGTATGTGACTGAACCAGCTACCTACGGTGTGACATTAAAAAAACGGTTCTAAAATCACTAGAACAAAAAAAGCTCGTCAATTTGACGAGCTTTTTTATGCGTTATAGTTTGAGTTACATCTCAGTGCATTCAAGTTCTCCCCAAGTTATAACTAAATCAGTTTAGTTAGCAATACTCAGAGTTATCACAGGCTGTTCAATTCGCGACGCAGATATGCAGTTTACCTTTAAAATATCAGCAACAAAGAAGTGAGCAGTCTGTGGAGCTCAGGAACGGCTTGCTTAAATTGGAGACCCCGGTGGCAATGGTTTAACATCAAAGTGCCCTTTCCATTCCCCAGTTTGCACAAACCAATCTAACATCAATGCCATCGCCTCATGATGTGGGTTAAGTCGACTTTTAGACAGGGACTTATGTAATTTCTTTACACGGCTCACTATGGTGCCTTTAGCTTCTGGCGCTAGAACCTTATCCTCCAAAGCACCCATCAAGGCATTTAACACTAGATGGTCAACTCTTTGCTTAATAGCCAAAGTCATTTTATTTGGATCTTGTTGAATGGTAGATTCAATCAATCGATTAAGCAGAGCAACTAAGGTTAATTGCTCCTTTTTACCTATTGGTCTTGCAGCTAGGCGATTTAATCTATGCGGTTCCAACAATAAGCTTAACGTAAAACCCGCGCTCGCTTCGGCAGCGCTTACTGCATCAAAGGTGACACCGGTTCTTCCATTGAAGCTCTCTCTTGTTTTCGTTTCACCGTATACTTTGGGTGTTATCAATCGCGTGATGTTTTTTGGAATTTTCAAGAAGTCCATTGTCAGTGTATTAATTAGCGCATCTAAGGCTTTTTGTTGCTGTTCATCAACAACATGTGAAATACCTTTTGGCGAATCAAAATCGCCTTTCAATTCATACTGATAGTTTACTCCACCAATCAACTTGGCAACGGCTTCAAGTTGATATCTGTGCAAGTAATAGATAGGCACCAATTTTTCTTGCAACGAAGCTAGCGATTGACCAGTTTGAATTGTGTTTATACCGAACTGTGACAAGGCTGTTTGTCTGACTTCAAATAGGTTGGCTAATTCATCTAGGGGATTCTCCCCATTATCCCAAAGATGTCCCTCCGCATTTGCTGCATAAAATGCTCTAGAATCGGGATCTGACTGATAAGAAAGTCCTTTTTTATGGGCTTTAGCGATAATGTCGTTAAGATATTTGCCTTCATTGATATTTTCGGGCAAATCTTGGTAACCGTAGGAAATAGTGTGCAGATCCCATTCCCCCATACCGATATCATAAGCTTCCTCGAGACTGATTTTACCGTTGACTACTTTGACTTTAGGGTGAGGATAATCCATCACAGATTCACGACCGTCAGCACTGGCTGCAAAATTATGAGCGAGTCCGAGAGTGTGACCTATTTCGTGTGCCGAAAGTTGTCTAATCCGCGCAAGTGCCATCTGTTTTTGCTTTTCAGTAGATGCACCTTCGTTGGTAAAAGGACTTGTTAGTCCTAATGCAATCAAGTAATCCTGTCTTACCCGCAAAGAACCAAGCGTTACTAACCCTTTTATAATTTCTCCGGTCCTTGGGTCGATAACTGAACTACCATAAGACCAGCCGCGGGTAGCTCGGTGAACCCACTGAACAACATTGTAACGAACATCCATCGGATCTGCGTCAAGTGGTAAGGTTTTGATCTGAAACGCGTCTTTGTAACCAATAGCTTCAAAAGCTTGGTTCCACCACTGTGCGCCATCGTACAAGGCGCTCTTTATGGGTTCTGGAATACCTGGATCTAGATAATATACAATTGGTTCAATCGCCTCGCTCTTTTCCGCGCTTGGATCTTTTTTCGCCAGACGATGCCTCGGTATCAATTTTTGTTCCATTGATGATTCAATCGGCACTGAATAATCTTGGTAACTCATTTTCCAAAATCCCGAATAGGGATGGAAAGCACGGGTCTGATAACCATCATCTGGCAATCGAACTAATGAATGATGCAGATGCACCGAAATATTATTGGGTGATGGAGTGACTTGTCGAACGAAGTTACCTGGCTTAGTGCCAGTAAATGTAACTAGCGCTTCAAGTTCCGTGTTGTCTGGAAAAGCCTTACTTTTTGGTAAATATACTCCACTTCTGTCTTGATCTGGTTTAAAACTCCCTTGATTGGTTGCAGCCAATCTATTCGATATCTGATGAATATCTGAAAGTAAAAATGGCGTGTAATCCACCAATACTTTGCTCCCAGAGGAAGCAACAACTTTTAAACCGGCGATGACCGAATCGGCAAAAGCCTCGTCAATACTGTCTCTTTCTGCCTGGTTGTTTGAGCTAACTCGATACGCTGTATTGAGTTGTTTTAACAATACTTTATTGCCAAATCGTTCAAATTCGACTAGACGCGTACCGCCCAATTGCCCCCTATCTAAGCCAATATCGTTAGAACCTACGCCTTGTGGCAAGCTACTTTGGAACAAAAATGGTTGATCAAATTTATCGATTTCAAGGAAAACTTTGTCTTCTGACAACTGATAGTAAAACGTGAAAAAACCTGTTTGAGAATCTAGATCTTTAACGAACTCTTCTATTGATTTTGCATAGGTGAGGTTAGTAACCAAAGCTAAAATACAAATTAACAACCAATTTCGAACCATAATTTATACCTTACATACTGAATTGTTCGACAATATCAGGTAATGGTTAAATCTGAAAGTCACGACAACTAATTGCATCAAGGTCAATTGACAAGCGTGTAAAGTTCGAAGTAATAATCCGCTAGAGAAAATAGATAATAAAGCCAAGATATGATCCCGCTCTATTGATAGATTGGACATCTAATGAAATAAAAATCCAGTGCTGTTAAGCCAACAAGGTTTTCGATATCACCTTTCAATCTGGATTGAATAGCTCAGAAACAACCTATTCACTCCATTCTAAGTGCCAGTTATATTTGTTTAGAAATACGTGACCCTGTAATTCTAAATCGTGTGGATTCAGCGACCACGCCCATAGGATCAGAAAAAGTGAAGATACGACTTAATCGAATGGCCGCTATTTCTCCATCAATAGTGCCTGGTTCAAAACGCCATTCTCGCAATGCTTTTCTAACAGAGCGTTTGAAGTAACCGGGAACATTGTTATCGAAGCTTATATCACTGATAGTGCCACTAATACCGACGGTAAAAGAGACTTGGACTTCCGCTTCTGCTCTTTTTGCAATTGCCATACGAGGGTAATATGGGCGCGCATTTCTCACTAAAGTAGGTGAAATAATTGTCACTAATTGTTCGCGAGAAGCAATTTGAACACGTGCAGCGTCGGTATTTTCAACCGCATCTATCTCTGGCTCAAGATGTTTTTTTGGTATATTTGCTGCTTCGTTTGATACCAATGTTTCTACAACCATTAGTTCTTGCTCGTTTTTCTCGTTTTTCTCGTTTTTCTCGTTTTTCTCGATACTAGTATCAATGTTATTATCTGCTACATCAATTGGCGCTTCTTCATATTGAGATGTTGTCTCGTTTTCAATCAAATCTACTCCATTGATTTTTGCCATCGTCAATGAGTCTGAAGATTCTGGTTCTGCCACAGCTACTACTTCGTTGCTAATTTTATCCTGCGCATGATTCGATTCGCTGAGATCGTCCTGATTCAATATTCGATTTTCAAATTGTTCAATAGGCTGTGTTTTGGTCAAAGTAGCGCTGTCATCTCGCTTAACGTTAATATTGTTAACCAACTTGCGTTTAGCTGGCTTTGCGGGTACAAGTTTAACGATCACTTCGAGCTCTTCTTCAATGATTTCTGCACTAGTCGCTTCAATAACTCGCTCCTGATAAGCCGCATGTGCTGAAAACAAGATTAAAGGAAGCGAAACGCCAACTAACGCAGCTAATACCATGCTGTGCCAACTTCTAGTGAATTTATTAGCGCAATCAGTCTGATCAACGACTCGCAATACGCGGTTTTTAAGATCTCCGCCTGTTGCCGCCATCGCCAATTGTGGAATATTTTCACTGCGAATTGCTTCTGCATCTGTTAGCGCACTCGCATAAGCCAATTCATTACCACAGATATGCACAGCAATATCATCACAACAATATTCGCGCTCGATTCGAATTTGCATTGATATCCACTTTACTAGCGGATGGAAAAACAAAACAATTTCAACCAAGGTCTGTAGAAAGTTAACTAGATAATCATGGCGTTTTACATGAGCTAGTTCATGGGCAAGTAACATTTCTAGCTGAACGTGCGTCAACCCACTTGCCATACTAAATGGCAAGAGTACGACAGGTTTTACAAAACCCACAACCATAGGCACTTCGGCTTTAAGCGAAATGAGCAACTGGGTTAAGCGATTTACTTCAAGCTGAATCTTAAGATTTTCAAATATAGTGAGGATGTCTTGCTCGGGCGGCTGAACATCCTTTTTAGGCAATTTATAGACATTGAACAATTCAAAAAGCAGATGAAAACTGAGGTAGACCACGCCCAACATCCACAGAATTCCAGTGATTGATAGTGCATTGTCCCAATTGATATACCCGACTAAACCAGAGGTATTAGTCAAACCAGCAGAGTCAACTAAAACGGACTCGCTGAATACGACTGAGGCTTCAGGTCGGTAAAACAAAAAGAAAGTTATAAGTGGTGCAACAACACATGCAACTAAAGCTGAAAGTGAACACAGGTAGCGCAATTCAGACTTTGACTTGTGTAGCGCATTCAATGCTAAATATAGAACAAAAGCAATAAAAGTACCTTGCCAAAGAAAATGCAAAAGCGTCTTGGCTAAACTACTTAATAATGGACTGTCCAGTAACATCGTCAAAAAAGTCATCAATATCCCCTACTTTTTCTCTTTCGCTTCAAGTGAATCTAACAGTTGACGTATCTCTGAAATTTCTTTTGAGCTTGTCGTATCACCCAAAGCTCTAACCACTAAATCAAACTTCGATCCACCGAACACTTTGTGTAGCGTATCTTTAATTATAGAGTGCTGAGTTTGTTCTTGACTGTACTTTGACGTGTAAATATGTGCTTTCGACGAATCATCGCGGTGCACGAATCCTTTTTCATACATTACCTGAAACATCTTTAATGTCGTAGTGTACGCTGACTTGTGGCGAGCATTGACTAGATCGTGAATCTGACGAATAGTAGCAGGCTCTATCTGCCAAAGAATTTTTAACAACTCTAATTCAGCTGTTGTAGGAACAATTTTGTTTTTGTTCATTGTAGGCTCCCGGTAAACCTTGAGCACGTAATATTGGCAGTAGTGAAATACCATTAATGTGCTTTTACCTACTAAAACTATAGTAGATAGACTAAAAGGTAAACAAAAAACAACCATATTGCCAGTGGCATTTACATTTTGTAACGAGATTGCACTATTTGAATAGTCACAGCAGGCCGTTGGCGTTAACATTATGCACCTACCATTACACATTCAGATATTTAGGAATACCATGCTCACGTCTACCCAACTTAATACTATGCTAACGCTGCAAGATAATATGAATAAAAAGGTTAATCCACAGTGGTTGAATGCGGGATACGGATACCTTCGTGCAGCCATGATCGAAGCAGTTGAAGGTATAGAGCACCATGGTTGGAAATGGTGGAAAGCGCAAACTAAAGATCTTCCTCAACTGCAAATGGAGTTGGTCGACATTTGGCACTTTGCCATGTCCGCAATCATCATTGATTTTGAAGGTGACATTAAAAACAGCGCAGAAACCCTCTCTAATGAGCTATCCAATACCAATACGGTTGTGAGTTTTGATAAAACGGACTATGACTTTTCTAAAATGCCTATCTTAGACAACTTAGAGCTGATGACGGGACTTTGCGCTGCGAAAAGGTTTTCTGTTCCGTTGTTTATTAAAATCGTTGAGCAAGCAGAAATGTCAACAGATGAGCTGTACCGTCAGTATGTGGGTAAAAACGTACTTAACTTCTTTAGGCAGGATAACGGTTATAAAGAAGGAACTTACCAAAAGTTATGGCAAGGCAGAGAAGACAACGAACACCTAGTTGAAGTACTAAATTCTCTAGACCTCAATACACCAAATTATAGTGATCTGGTCTATCAAGGTCTAGCAAATCGTTACCCCAACTAGCGGATGAAGTTACTTATTGTCAATCACGCTACCAAAGGTAGGTAATATGGTTCGTCCATAGATTGTGTTGTTGATAATGGCCCCGGCTAGATAGAGCGCAATTGCGCCAGCGGCGAAAAGCAAGTAGCCAACAATGGGTTTTCAGAACTTTAAAAAGTCTGAAAAGCCCTCGCAAACCGAAGGTTATCTGCCGAATTGCTCTCGAACATCACTGCAAAACGCTTTTAGAACAGTAAGATGTAACAAGACTATCCCTGAATCAGTGATTAAATAACAATTGCATCACATATACTCCTTTGCCCTAGCGCCTTCAAATTCATGTGTCTAATATTCGAACAACTCCTAGTAGACATAACATATTTAGAGGTCAATTATGAAAAGTTCAAAGCTATTTCTGCTGATAATTTTATTCGGACTCGTTTCAGGCTGTGCTTCAGCTGTAAAACGTCACGAGCTGGTTAATTCACAACTCAATCAAGGAATTAACTGTGCTACCGCTAGACAGGATATAGAATCGTTACGGATGGAAAAAACAACCACCGCAGAAAAACTGGCTAATGGCATCGCTTCGGTGTTACCCACCTCAGTCATTTTCAACCTTTTGACAGGAGAGTTTTCGAGTCGCAAGGCAATCGCGACCGGGGAATTTGATGAGATGCTGTACATGAAGATCGATTCAATTGAAAAACAGTGTTACATGACAGCTGAAACTCTGTCTGAATCAAGTTAATTTAACATTTTTGACACATTTTAGTTTACCTTTGAAGGTGTTCGTGATACTTAGTAATTACTAATTTGTACGGACAAATTATTGGAGCTAAAAATGTCGCTAGATATCAATAAGGTCGTGATCAAAACTTCACTGACCTCGTGCTTTGGAAGTCATTTCAAAGAGGTAAATGGGGCAGCCCAATTTATCGAAGAACTTGCGAAAGATGCAGAGGAAGTTTCTCTAGGCCCGGGCGAATATATTTTCAGAGAAAAAGATTTATCTGAGTACGTGTATATTCCGGAATCTGGTTCGATGATGCTGGAGCGATCTACTGCTTCGGGTTCGAGACAAGTGTTTGCATTTCTGTTCACTGGCAATTTACTTGGGCTATCAGAGCACGCTTATTATAGCTTTAGCGCCAAGACATTGACCAACACGGTAGTTATCAGGATAAGTAGAAAGCTTATGAAGGATGTTTTTGAAAAATACCCCTCTGTCGCTCAGCGCTACCATGACGTTACAGGACATATATTGTCATTGATTCTTGACCAGCTATTTATCATGGGTCAAAAATCCGCTCATCAGCGTCTCGCTCACTTTCTGCTGGACATGGAACATCGTATAGGTCATGGCACTCACAAATTCTTACTGCCAATGAGTCGTCAAGATATTGCTGATTACATGGGAATGTCTCTTGAAACTGCAAGCCGAGGATTCAGCAAATTAAAAGCGAATGAATTAATAAAAATAGAGAGTAATTATCAAATCACCATCCTAGATCGTGAAAAACTCGTTGAGTATGCTGAGCAATAATTGACATAAATCAAGGAAACGAAGACTGAACAATTTAATACTGTGCTTGATCTAATGGTAGTAAAATTTTATGTGTGTTTATTTGGGGCCCTAGGCCCCTTTTTTCTTTCCTAACCAAGCGATTCCGAAAGCCAGAGCAAAAGGAATGACTCTTTCCAAAATATCCCCCGGTGAATTCGGTTGCCAACTGAGCACTACGGTTAGGCTAAATCCCAAACTAATCGATAAAAACCGGATTTTTCCCGGCACTTGATAGCCTAACATCAATACAATAAGTAAAGGCCCAAATGCTGCTCCTATTGCTGCCCATGCAAACAAGACTCTGGTAAATATCGCTTCTGGCGCATAGAGCGCAATCAGCAGAGAAAAAATACACATTGCGGCCACAGTAATTCTCGACCACATCAAGCTTTTGGACGCATTCTGAGATTTATGTAAGTCGTAAGACATCGAAGAAGCTGAAACTAGCAATTGACTATCCGCGGTGGACATGATGGCTGACAACACAGCTGCAATTATGATTCCAGCAACAATGGGATGGAACAACAAGGTGGTCACGTCAAACAAGACTTGTTCGTGGTTATCTTGAGAAGGCATTAAAACTCGTGCACATAAACCAAGAAGCAACATTCCGCCATAAACTAACGTTGGCCATGCGATACCGATTACCTTTGCTAATCGCATGTCGCTGTCATTTTGAATGGCCATAAATCGATTTACTACATGGGGTTGACCTGGATTGCCAAGCCCAATACCCAGCATGCCAATAACAAAAGCGAATCCCATCCAGCCATAAAAATCTCCGCTAATAGATAATTGATTAGCACTGTATACGATTGGGAGTGATTTAAGTAATTCGGAGATGCCTCCAACTTCATAGAGAGCAAAAATAGGCAAAATAATGGCTACTGCTGCCATTAAAAGGCCTTGCAAGGTGTCGGTCACGCTTACTGCCCAAAATCCACCCAATAGCGTATAAACTAAGATGATCAGTGTGCCTGTGATGATTGCGCTTTCAGTAGACATGCCGAAGCTACTGGAAAAGGTGCCACCTGCCGCTTGAAACTGGGCGGCGACGTAAAAAGCGAATGAGAATACAATGGTAACACTACAGATTACTGCGATAGGTTTGGTCCAGTCTCCTTTGCCGGCTAATAATTCTGTCAGGGTAATTGCCCCTGTACTATTGCCAACTTTGCGAATACGTGGAGCCAGCCACAACCAATTGAATATGTAACCTCCCACTACTGCGGGAAACAATAAAAGCGCAGGCAATCCCATAATGTAAGCAGCGCCGCTAACTCCTAACAGACTCCATGCCGAAGACGCGCTTGCAGAAGAGCTAACGGCAGCGACCCAAGGACCTAAGGTTTTGCCGCCTATAAAAAAATCTTCGCTCGTTTTAGTGCGTTTGCTTGCCCAAAACCCTATCACTATTAGCAATACCTTATAGCCAATAAGTGTTACTAGAATAATGGTTTCGCGATTCACCTCACTCTCCTTTAAAAGCTAAAATGAGGTCGCTGTTGCTTTTTCTTTAAACCGGCTTGCATCCACCTCAAATTCATTCCTGTGGTTGGGTTTTCACGGTCACTCCAGATATAAGTAATGGTTTTTCCTGTTGCATCGTCAATTAAACCAAACTTAAAGATGGGATCGCTGGTATTTTGATAGGTGAGTAAAGCAAGTTGAATAGAATACCCGGATTTTTCAGCCGTTTTATCATCTACTAACGGAATAATTTGCCCTTCATTGTGTAATAACAAGTTTCGAGAAAAATGCCATTTAGCATCTGCCATAGCATCCTTACCACCAATTCTCACCCCACCCCATCCTGTAAAGTAGGTCACCTTTCGATTAATGTGAGGAATACCTTGTTTATTGCCAAACACGTAGTTTCCATCTTCGTCTTCGGCCATATCAGCAATCCAAATCTCATTGTCTGTAAGTTTCAGTGTGTCGTTGAAGAAAATACGTTTACCACTTCGCTTTGACACTATTGAACAGGTGTTTTTACCCATGCTGCCATCAAAGTGCCCTTGCCCTTCATCAGATTCGACAAAACGCCAATATACTTCACATCCGGGAAATGTTTGAATTTCGTCTAACGTAAGATTTTCGTATAATTGAGGCTTTAGATGTGCGTCAGCATATTTGGCTTCATCATTAAAACGATAAATATTCAGCTGTAAAGCCGCCGCTTTTTCATTGCGCACAAACTGATATAAACGTTGTCGATACACTTTGTTGGGATCACCATCCATATATTGCTTAACAAAGTAAGTGACACCGTCGAGTGCGGGAGTATCTAACGGCGCGAACACGTGATGGATGTGTTCATGCACTTGTAGATCTGGGTTTTCTTTGAGATTGAGATTATCTTGCCAGTGTTGTTCATGGTTATCGAACTCGGCAGCGAACCATTGGTGGAATTTTTGCTCGTACAATCTATCAAATGATGCAATTTCACTTGTTGTTGTCTGTTCGGAAGAGACACAAGCCGATAACAATATACTAATTGTGATGGCTGAGATTAGATTTTTCATTCAATAACCCTTTGTTTAATTGCCCCCACAATAGATGGAATCTCATCTTAGTTGCAGGTGATTAAATTTATTTAAAAAGTCACTTGCCTTTGTTCGTTTACGCTATCTTTCATGTTTCTTTACCGCAAGTGATTGGGTTTTCAGATAGGCCTGATATGCCACAATAAAATGGAACGATTCAACACCTATCGAAAACAGCCTTGCTCTCTCATTTTTGAAATATCTTGGTCACTGTATCCTAGCTCAGATAACACAGACTCAGTATGTTGGCTAAAAGAAGGCAAGCTTAGATTCGGTTTCGCTGGCTCTGATTGGTATTTTATCGGCACACCCAAATGATGGTTGCCTTCGCTGTCGGTAATCAACATCTTTCGGCTAACTAAGTGTTCATCGCGAATTGCCTCATTAAGGGACCTGACAGGCGACCAGCACACATCAAGGTTTTTGAAAAATTCGGTCCAATGTGCGAGGGACTTACCTTTAAAGGTTTCGGCCAAAAACGCTATCACGTCTTGCTGAGACTCGCCCGGTGGTTTTTTACACAGTTCGATTAGATCTTCTCTACCAAGTGCCGTTAGAAGGTTTTCAGCAAATTTTACTTCGCTTCCTCCCAATGTCAGGTATTCACCATCCAGCGTTTCGTATATTTGATACATGGCCGCCCCGCCCCAACTGCGCTCCATTTTGGGCACAGGTGAACGATTTTCAGCGAAAGGTGGGCCCATCACATTGGCATACCATGCCACTAAGGAATCCTGCATGGAAATATCCAGATAATCGCCCTTTCCGGTTCGCTCTGCGCGAAGCAGGGCCATTAAAACACCAGAGAAAGCCATCAAACTTCCCGCCATATCAGCAACTGGCATACCCGGCTGGGCAGGCTTTGCATCTTGTCCTTGATTAATAAAAACCGCTCCAGAATCTGCTTGAATACTTAAGTCATGAGCAGGGTTGAGACGTTTAGGTCCAGATTGCCCATAGGCAGAAATAGAGCAATACACTATTTTAGGGTTATGTTTTTGGATGGTTTTATAGTCTATGCCTAGCCTGTCTACTACGCCGGGTCGAAAGGCCTCTACGATAACGTCTACCGTTTCACATAATTTATAAAAAGCCTGTTTACCTTCTTCGCTTTTAAGGTTCAGATTAATACTCTTTTTGCCTCGAAATACATTGCGAAACCAGACTGACTCTCCATTTTGTTTCAGTCCTATTTGTCGAACAGGTTCGCCAGAGGGGGGCTCCAAACTAATGACTTCTGCACCGTGGTCAGCCATCATCATGGTGAAGTGCGGGCCGGGCAAGAACAACGAGAGATCCAGAACGCGATAACCTTCAAGCTTCATTAACTAGCTCCAATTAAAATACGATTTACACTGCCCCATTGGACTTGAGTTGCTCAATTTGACTGTCGTTGTAGCCCAATTCTTGTAACAACTCTGTGGTATTTTCGCCCATGGCGACCGACGCTTTACCAGAAAGTCGTTTGCCATTAATTTTAATTGGATTGGCAAGAATTTCCATTTGCTGGTTTGCTGGGTGAGGCACTTTTTGTACCATCCCAATATCTCGGATGTAACTGTTTTCCATTGCTTGTGGCACATCATACACAGGAGCACAAGGTATCTTGCCTTTCAACACTTCCAACCAATGGGCTGTCGTGTTTGAAGATAACACTCGATCAATCTCTTGGGTTAATACATCTCTGTTGTCACGTCGATTAGCCACTTTGGCAAAGCGTTCTTCCTTCAACACGTTGTCATCCAAAATGTCCATCAATACATTCCAGAATTTATCCGTCATGGCCATCAGAAAAACAAAACTGTCTTGTGTTTTATAAAGCTGACAGGGAACGGTAGCTGGGTGGGCAGAACGGGCAACTCGTTCTACAACGTGTTTTTCGTTTAGATACCAGGTTGCTGGATACGATAGTTGATGTAAAGCGACATCAAAAAGGGACACATCTACATCCCTACCCTCTCCAGTGCGATGGGCACCCAGTAATCCTGCAGTTAAACCTAGAGAAGCCACGGCACCTGTCATAAAATCAACCATGGACACACCAAAACGCGCTGGCGCTTGCCCGGGTTCACCGGTCAAAGACATCAAACCGGCCTCTGCCTGCATTAGATAATCGTATCCGGGCCAGCTAGCACGGTCGTTGTCACGCCCATACGCGGATAAATGACCGCAAACAATTTTTGGATTAATGTGCTTGAGTTGATCATAAGTGATAGCTAATTTTAGTGGTTGGTCTCCACGCAAGTTATTGGTCACCGCATCAGCTGTGGCCACCAACTTTTCAAATACTTCGCGTCCTTCATCAGACTTGAGATCTAAGGTCAAGCTCTTCTTATTTAGATTAAATGTCTGAAAAAAATAGCTGTCGTTATCACCTAAAAAGAAAGGTCCTGTTTGGCGAGACACATCACCACCAATTTTGGGGTTTTCAATCTTAATAACCTCGGCACCCATATCAGCCAAGTACATGGAGCCGTATGGTCCGGCTCCATATTGTTCAACCGCTATGATACGAACACCTTCAAGAGGAAGCTGACTCATAAATTCTCCTTCTAGCCTTAAAAGCTATATTTTGTGGCGCTCGATAAGCTGTTTAGCAATAATAATTCGCTGCATTTCATTGGTTCCTTCACCAATACACATCAACATAGCGTCACGATAGTAACGCTCGATATCGTATTCAACTGAGTAGCTATAACCACCGAAGATCCGCATTGCTTCATTTGCACAAAATACGCCCGCCTCAGAGCCAAAGTACTTAGCCATGCCGGCTTCCATGTCGCATCTTTCGTGGGCATCGTATTTCGCTGCAGCTTGTTCGATTAGGAGTCTTGCGGCCTCAACTTGTGTGGCCATTTCGCCCAATTTGAGTTGAATAGCTTGGTGTTTGCAGATAGGTTTACCGAAGGTTTCACGTTCTTGTGCATAGCGAGCCGCAAGCTCAGTCGCACCTTGAGCAATACCGGCTCCTCTAGCAGCAATATTGATTCGGCCGAGTTCCAAACCGCCAACGGCTTGAACAAAACCTTTACCTTCTTCTTCACCAATCAAATTGGTGGCAGGCACTCTGACATCTTCAAACACCACTTCACAGGTATCTATGGCCCGATAACCGAGCTTTTTCATTTTCGAAACCGTGACACCAGGTTTGAAATTACCTTGTTCATCTTTGGTTTCAACAATGAACATACTTGTGCCTTTGTGTGCAGGTACCGCATTTGGGTCAGTTTTCACAAGCACGGCAAGAGAGTTGCCATTTAACGAGTTGGTTATCCAAGTTTTAGCACCATTTATGATGTAATCATCACCATCTCTAACGGCTACCGTTCTAATCGCTTGAAGGTCTGTTCCCGCGTTGGGTTCAGTTAGCGCGATCCCTCCACGCATTTCACCGGTTACCATTCTAGGTAAAAACTGTTCTTTTTGAGCTTGTGTGCCACAACGTTCGATTGCGGATGCTTGTATTAAGTGAGAATTGAATATTCCGCCCGGTGCCATCCATGCAGATGCTACTTTCATTACGATTTTCGCATAGATGGAAGCAGGCAGTCCCATACCACCGAACTCTTCACCTACAGTCGCGCCGAACATCCCCAGTTCCTTCATTTGTTCAACAAGTTCATGGGGGTATTTGTCTTCTTGATCATATTCTTTAGCAATTGGGCGAACTTCGTTCTCAACCCATTTGTTGATCATATCTAATATCGCTAACTCGTCCTCTTTAGACCATACTTCAGACATCACAGACCTCTTAATAGTTAACTTTTTCTTCGACGGAATGGCCTTGTTTGGCAATCAACATTTTGCGCACAAAATGACACACCACCTTGCCATCTTGATTAAAACCAGTGGTTTTAACCGTAACGATTCCTGCTCCCGGGCGAGATTTAGACTCACGTTTTTCGAGTACTTCCGACTCGGCGGTCAGGGTATCGTCTTCAAAAACGGGATAAGTCAGTTTGATATCATCCCAACCTAAATTCGCAATCGCTTTTTGGCTCACATCAGTGACACTCATACCCACCATCAGGGCAACTGTGAAAGGAGAACAAACAATGCATTTTCCGAATTCGCTGGCTTTAGCGTATTCGTCATCAAAATGCATAGGGTGTGTGTTCATGGTCAACAAAGTGAACCAAGTATTATCTGTTTTGGTGATCGTTCTACCCGGTCGATGTTCATAAATATCACCGACTTGAAAGTCTTCATAGCAACGTCCAAAGGTCTCGCGATAACGATTTTCACCGACTTTTTTTACATTCTGTACCATTTTTGACTCTCTTTACTCTTACTTATTTGGGGATGGATTGATTTGCCAAAGCCATAATGCGCTGGCTAGCTAAAATGATTGGCCGATCCACCATACGACCTTGCACAACAACAGCCCCAGCATCGGGGTTATCAACTGCGTCTAGCACTGCTTTGGCATAACTAATTTGTTCTTCGGTTGGAGAAAATGCTTGATGAATCCCATTGATTTGGCACGGATGAATTGCGGCTTTTGCATTGAATCCCAATGCTTTCACTTTTTCAGTTTCATCAATAAGTCCTTGCTCATCTTTAATATTGACGTAAGGCACATCAATTAGGTCAATATTCGCTCTAGCCGCAGCGAGCGCCAATTGGCTGCGCACAAATAATAGAGGTTCGTAAGAAAAGTCACAGCGCAGTTCAGCCGACATATCAGCACCACCAAACATAATTGACTTTACTGAATCCGAAGCAGTCGTGATGCCGCAAATATTATCTAAGCCCTGAATCGACTCAATCAATGGAATAATACTGACGTGCTTATTGACTAACTGCTCAACTGTTTTCACATCCGTAGGGCAGGAACACTTGGCAATCATAATGGCGGCTGGGCATGCCTCAGCAAGGGCTTCTAGATCTGCCCATCCTATTGGAGAGTCGACAGGATTAACCCGAACACAGATTTTTTCGATCGAGTTCGATGACAAGATAAACTCGGCGACAGCTTTTCTTGCCGACTCTTTATCACTAGGAAGCACAGCATCTTCTAAGTCAATACAAATCATATCAGCACCTGCTGCTAAGGCTTTTACAAACCTTTCAGGGCGAGAACCGGGCACAAACAATAAAGAGCGGAGGGTGTTGTGAGTCATTTTGCTAGTCTGCCTTCACATTTTGTTGAAAATGCTCGGCGATTTGTTGTCGAGTGGCAAACCAAACGCCGTCTTTCTGACTGACATAATCTAGAAATTTCTCTAAAGCGCCAATACGACCAGGACGACCGATAATACGCAGATGTAAACCAAGACTCATCATACGAGGCTGCTCTAACCCTTCTTCATACAAAACATCAAAGGTATCAATGGCATATTTAAGCCAATCATCCGGTGTTAATGATGGCGCAACCCACATTTTCATGTCATTAGAATCCAATGCATAAGGCACAATAACCATGGGTTCGCTTGAACCATTGACCGTATCCCAAAAAGGAGCATCAGCACTGTAGTCGTCCATGTGATACAAGAAGCCTTCTTCTTGCAGCAAACGCCGAGTATTATCGGTGAGCAGGTAACGAGAAAGCCAGCCCAATGGCCGTTTACCTGTAGTTGATTCGATGCTTTTCACGGCATCTTGAATGAATTTGCGTTCTTCGTTTTCATCCATACGGAATTGAAACACCCATCGGTAACCATGAGAACAAGTTTCGTCTTGTCTACGTCGAATTGCTTCGGCAATATGAGGAGCTCGTTCAAGGCTCAGTGCAGCAGCGGTCCAGGTAACAGGCACATGGTATTTGTCCAACAAGTTGATGATTCTAGGTGCACCTTCGATCAGACCATATTGGTAATTTGATTCATTTCCATAGTTACGAATAGGCTTCTTCAGATGAACTTGCAATTCATCCACAGGTTCCATGCCTTTATCACCTTCTTTAATACTGTATTCAGAGCCTTCTTCAACATTCACTACAATCGACATTGCAAGGCGTTTTTGTTTAGGCCAATGATAAGTGTTAGACATGTTTTTACTCTTCTTTTAAACAACTAATGTGAGGGTTCAGCATCATGGTTTACTAGTGGTATTCTTCACCGCCAGAAACATTCATGCATTCGCCTGTAATATATACGGCTTGTTCTGAACACAAAAATGCGCAGGCTTTTGCGATATCTTCTTGCAAGCCGGGACGCCCGAGCGGAATACGATCCCGCATTTCTTGCATGTATTTTTCATAGCCCTTACCGGTAACCTCTGAAAAATGTGCATTTTGCCAAGCGCCGAGTCCGGTAGTGACATGATTTGGGCAAATTTGATTAACATTAATCTTGTGCGGGCCTAACTCTTGAGCGGCTACACGGGTAAGCCCGTTCATACCATGTTTTGATGTCGTGTAGGCAGATGCATGAGCAAATGCTGACTTAGATGCTTGGGAGCCGATATTGATGATCTTGCCACCATTACCCTGTTTGACTAACTGTTCAGCAGCATATTTGATGCCCAAGAAGGTTCCTCTTAAATTAACTCCTAATACAGAATCCCACTCGCTCACTTCCATTTCTAGAATCGGCTTCATTAAGTAGCCAATACCCGCGTTATTGACCCAAATATCAAGTTTGCCGTATTTTTCAACAGTGAAATCTACAGCTGCTTTGACTTCTTCTGCGTTGAGAACATTACAAACAAAACTGCTGGCTTCACCACCGGCTTGTTTAATATCGTCAACAATTTGTTTCATTTCGTCGGTGCTACCAATTGCACTATCAGGTGTGTGTTCACCGCCTGAGCTGCCTATATCCGTGATCACGACCTTGCAGCCTTCCTCGGCCAAACGCTTAGCCATGGCCTCTCCTAAGCCTGCTGGTCTTCCGGCACCCGTGATAACGGCAACTTTTCCTTCTAAATCTGCATACTGAGGCATAAAAATACTCTTAAAGTTGAGATGTCATTATGAACAGAGGATTGTCAGCGAATTGTTGGAACTCGCCGGCGACTTTTTGCATGGTTTCCGTAGACACGTCTTTACCAAATTGATCCATGTCGTTGATCTTCAAAATTTCTACATACTGATAAGGAGGTTTATCCTCACTCATCAATAGCCCTTCTGTTTTTAACACTTCAAACACATCAACCGAAGGCAAACCACCCGCTGTCGGTATATCTGTCTGTTTGGCCCATGCTTGATAAGCCTTTTCGTCAGCATCAGCTTTTAAGTTGAACAACACGATAATAGTAGTCATGCACACTAAACCTTTTAATAATTTGTCCGGACAAATTTAAGTCTAGTAGAGAATAATGTCAATGTGGAGAAGAAAGTGAAAAATAAGAATTTGATATTTAGCAATTAAACTGACTATTTAAGGACAAGTGAAATAGAAAGTTGAGAATTATCCTGTGAGATTGTCGACTTCAAACCAATATCCGATCGCTCGGTTTTGTATAAGCCAGATTATTCTTCCATGGTGAGTTCAACTGAGAAGTTGGTTACAAAAAGTTAACTCCTAAAAGATTAACAAGATAAATATCTAGCAACATTTTTTATCTATGAACATACTTTGCTGCAAGTTAGGCTCTGATCAATTGTTTACTACTGATCGCGAGAATTCCATTCTATGAAACCAAGTATTATCTTGTTCAGATTATTTTCTTTATTGTTGGTATTGGTTTTCTCGTCCTCTGTCAGTGCAAATACGCTTCAAGTAGATGCCAATGCGCCTTATATACTTCACCTTGGCGCCGCAATTCTTCTTTATGCCCATATTGGTGGCGGTACTATCGGTATATTATCTGGTGTTGTAGCTAGTTTAGCTGCAAAAGGAGGTCATATACATCGTACTGCTGGCAAGATTTTCCTTATTGCCATGTTCGTTTGTTATCTTGTTGGTGGTGCTGTTGCACCCTTTTTAGAGTCTCAACAAAGCACTAATTTCACAGCATCTGTCTTAGCACTGTATTTATTGATTACAGGTGTGATTGCTGCAAGACGCAGACAGTTTATTGCTGGTTCAACTGAAAAAATAGGATTAGTTGTTGCTTTATTGATAACTGTGATGGGCGCCTCTTTTATGGTTTTAGCGCAGCAAAGCCCTAATGGCTCAGTAGATGGATCACCTCCGCAAGCGTATGTTTTATTTGTGCTCGCTGGAGGCCTTGCTGCTTCAGGAGAACTCATAGCCATCATTCGCAAAAAACTATCACCTAAAGCAAGAACCATAAGACATTTATGGCGTATGTGTATGTCCTTTTTTATTGCATCGGGTTCACTGTTTTTTGGCCAAGCACAGTTTTTCCCCCAATGGTTTAACGAAAGCGTCTTGCCCTTTACATTTGGTTTCTTTCCACTATTTATACTGGTAACTTATGTACTGAAGACGAGTTTGTCAGGGAAAGTATTATTTGGCTTAACCAGCCGTAGATAATCACTCTGTGACATAATTACTTATGGAAACTCGGCATATAGTTACCTCTGATGAAAATAACTTGGAACAAAGAATAACACGCTAGGTCACCTACTTATCATGCGTTACAAAGAGTTAAACCAATCAAAACTCATTTGCCATACTTTCTGTGCATCTTTGCGAAAATACCCCATGTGACCAATTTCTTTTATTCCGAGTGAATTGGGATCTAGATCCAAAGTGTCTACTGTCGTGTTCTTATATCCTTTGACGA
Source organism: uncultured Alteromonadaceae bacterium (assembly GCA_947503265.1). GTDB lineage: Bacteria > Pseudomonadota > Gammaproteobacteria > Enterobacterales > Alteromonadaceae > Aliiglaciecola. The sequence goes on along the minus strand of CANNDC010000027.1, from coordinate 17,563 downwards.
AAGCGTCTCGTGACTTAGGTTGAGCCCATTTGTCATCTAGTGAATTGACGGCATAAATTGGCATTTCACAGCGCGCAAACAATTCGTGAACAAATTGCATTTTAGGATCACCAAAAAAGTAGTTGGGAAACTTGCACCAGCGCTTCCAGTCGACATAAACACCATAAGGCAAGTCTGCACCCATGCCCATTTTACTCCAACCTAAATACCCTTTTGCTTTTACCAAAATAGGGGCTAACACATTCCACAAGAAACGCACCTTTAGCGACTCAAATTTGGGCATCCACCCATGCCAACCGGCTCCCGAACCACAGAAAAAAGCACCTTTGATCTTTTCTGCGTTTGGCAACAACCCAAGAGCATGCCCACCAAAAGAGTGCCCGACTAAGTAAACTGGCAACTGTTGATTTGTAGCGAAATCTACGGCGGAGGCGAGATCTTGAGTGGCCCAATCTAGGTATTTCACTTTGTACCCTTTTAATGAAGCAGGAGCCGACTGACCTATTCCACGATAGTCAACAGTAATGACATTAAAACCCTGTTGATTCGCTGCCATCGCATATTTTTGGTAGAAACCTTGTGGTACGCCTGTTGCTCCCCCTAACACGATTACCGCCTTGGGATGTTCAATAGCGTAGTGAAAAGCAATGATTTTGGTACCATCTTCCGTGGTTAAAGTAACTTGGGACTTCATATTTTTCTCTAAATCGGTCGTCATTAGCAGGAGTATAAAGTATGGAGTATACTTCATAGTCAAGAACAATTTTGTAGGAGTAGAAAAATGACAGCCTTGAGAGCCGGTGAAATATCTAAGGCCATGGGTATCGCTAAAGACACATTGAGATACTATGAAAAAGAAGGGTTCATCTCTAAACCAGCGAGAAGCGCCAACGGATATCGTCAGTATGGACAGCAGCACATTAAAGAAATTAAATTTATTCGTTTTGCACAATCCGTAGGCTTTCCCCTTTCAAAAATTAAGTTGGCAATCCCTCACCTAGATAACCCCAAACCAGATTGCCCAATCTTACGCAGAACCATAGAAGAACAACTGCAATCAATTGAACAAAAAATTGACGAGCTTAATCGAGCCAAGTCAACGTTATTGAAATGGATAGCGCCTCATTCAGATCCAGTTTAGCGCACCAGTTGGCTAACCTCATGATATGCACGCATTCCTGATACTAAAGCAGACTCCATACCCGGGTAGTCGAATTCTGTATGTTCACCGGCAAAATGTAGGCTACCTTCTGGGCTAGCCATAACGTTAGCAAAGAGTTGCACTTGTCCGGGTGCAAAATGAAAATACGCTCCCTTTGCAAATCGGTTTTTTCCCCACGATTGATAGTGTCTGGCTTTTATTTTGCCTTTCAGCGCTGGGACAGCTTTTTCAATGGCTTTTTGCACACAATGAATGGCATCGGATTCAGACATCGAATCTAAAGCGATAGCTGCATCACCATTAATCCAACTGAGCAGACTAGTTATCTGTCCACTTTTGTCAGCGCTCGTAAATACGCGGCCGAAACAAGTATCTGACCATAAGTTTTGGAAAATGCTGTCATCTTTACTCAATCCTTTTTCAACTTCAAAATGAACTTGAGATATTTGCGTGTAATTAACTTGTTGAATCGCCCGTCGTTTTAAATCACTCATTTGCCCTTGAATCGACACGTTTCGCAATACCGAAAATGGTAAGGTTACAATGACCTTATTGGCTGTATAGCGGCTACCATCTGAACATTGTAAGGTGACCTTTTTATCATTGATGATTTTAGCAACTGTTTTTTGCAAGCTAATTTTATCCTTCAATTTGGTTGCCAGTGCATTAGTGAAATTCGAATTCCCGCCTACTATTCTGTGAGTTTTTCCTCGACCTGAACTCATAGCCAATCGATAGCGATACACAGCATCAGCCGCTGACAGTTGTTTTAAATTATTTGCATTCAAGTTAGCGTCCATCAGTCTAAGCGCTTGATCTGATGCTCCCAGTTTCTTAAAAACTTGGTACAGAGAAACGTCTAGTATCTTATACTTTTCTTTAGTCCAATCCGACGGGTAAGCGAAGCTGGGTATTTTCTTAATGTAATGAAAATAGAGTGATGATGGTGCTAATTGTTGTTCTTCTTCGTTAAGATGGTTTAGTTCATGGCTAGGCCATTGTTCACGTGATACAGACTTATTGCCTATGACAAACTGGGTCTTTCTGGCGAAATCACCCATGCTTTGCATTTTAAGGCCCAGCTCAGTTGCCATTGTTCTCATCAAACCGTACCCATGGCCAATTTGCTGACCTCCAGTTTCAGGCATTTCGTTGATATCTTGCAGTGTAAGAATTCTGCCTCCAACACGATTGTTTGCCTCAAGCAACAATACGTTGTAGCCAGCTGCATCTAGACGATACGCGGCATTGAGACCAGATAGCCCCGCCCCAACAACAATGACGTCATAATGCGTCTTCTCTCTGGCATAAAGATTCAAACTTGCGACTAGCCCAGTCGCGGCGATTCCAAACATCGCACTGCGTCTATCCACATTTTTCTCCGTTGATCTTTGTCAATAAAGCAGTTGTCACCGGTTGAGTTGTTGACGGCGAGCATTCAACCTAGTTCATACTGAAAGTTTTGTACGGACAAATAGTGTAATGAAAAACACCGCAACTAAACGACTAACTCTGATGTATTTGATATTTGTCACTTATGTTTCTACTTCTGTGTCTGTTTTAGCAGATTCAAACGATGCGCTAGCACCGAAAAGCTCCGCAAAAGATGCGCTTGCCATGCCATTACACACTGCGACAATTGCAACCGTATCATTACAACAAAGTTTATTGTTTTATCGCGATGGCATGGGAATGCAAGTCGAAGGGCCAATCGCTATATCAGCAGAAACCGAGAAGGCTCAAAGGCAGCTTTGGCAAATTCCCGACGCATTAAATTGGCAGACTTATCGCTTGTACAGAAAGGGAGTCAAACAGGCCATACAGATAAGACTGATAGTTTTAGACCGCCCAATGCCCAGTATCCACAATAGCTGGGATGCTACGGAACTTGGCCCCTTCTCGCTAGGATTCCCCAATGAAAATACGATAAAGCTAGATAAAAAAGTTCGTAAAGTCGGTTTTGGTGCTTTAAATACATTGGAGTCTTACCCAATACCCAGAACTGATGGTACAAGCTATCAAATTGATGAGACCATTTTTAACGGACCTGATTTCATTCATGGCGTCGCGATTACACGTGGAAATGGCATGGCGCAACTGGGTCCGGTGGATGAAAATGGCTTAGGTGGCCCAGGTTATTCAGCGCAAATTATTACTGATTCAGACAATCATCTGAGGTTTTACACTGATGTTTTGGGTTTAGAGGTACGCTCTGATAGAGAATTTAAATCTGCTGGTGACAAAGGAGCAATGAACCTTCCCAACGGCACAGTATTTCGCTTTGCAATTGTTTACAGCAAGGGTGCTTCTACTGGCCATATGTTGTTTGTAGACTATCGAAACATCGAGCATATCAAACTAGATGTCCAACCCAGTATTCCCAATTTGGGATTAGGCATGTGGACCTTCCCCGTCCGTTCTATCGACACTGTAATTAACAATGCTAGATCTTACGGAAGCGAGATTATTGCCATGCCACAGACAATTTATGACCCACTGTTGGGCAATGTAAAACTTGCTACTTTGCGGGCGCCAAACGGTTTCCTTATTGAAATTTTTGAGAAATAACCATGAAATATTTGTTGATCATATTATTCGTCTCGACTACATATTGGTCAAACGCGAGTGACTTTAAACTGGAAGGATTTTCTGAGACCGTTTTTATTGTAAATAACATGGAAAAAGCGAAACACTTTTACACTCAAGTAGCGGGTTATGAAGTTCGCAGCCTTGCCCCAGTTGATAAAGAATTGAATAAGCTTTGGCAACTGCCCTCCTCCGCAGACGTCAGACAAATCTTATTATCAAATAAAGGTGAAAACAGAGGATATATCAGACTGATAAAAATTGAAGGCGTCGCGCAACAACAAATCCGTTCAAATACTCAGTCATGGGACACAGGTGGCATTTTTGACGTGAACGTCCGCGTTGCGGATATGGATCGAAAGTTCAGACAGTTACAAAACCTTGGATGGCAGAGTGTTTCCGATCCGGTCGGGTTTACCTTTGGTCCTTTTGAAGTAAAGGAATGGATAACGCGAGGGCATGATGGTGTCAGTTTTGCGCTGATTGAACGAATCAAACCTACGCTGGAAGGCTGGCCAAATCTGAAGGAATTCAGCCGAGTGTTCAATTCCACACAAGTAGTAAAAGATATAGATGTTTCCTTAGCTTTTTATCAGGATGTGCTTGGATTTCAGATATACCTTAAACACAAAGGGGCAAGCGAATCAGCTGGCCCCAATGTTCTCGGGCTACCTTATAACCTAACAACACAAATTGAACGCTCAGTGTACATATTGCATCCTCAGAAGAAGAATGAAGGCTCAGTAGAGATATTGCAATTTCATGGCGCAAACGGTCGTGATGTTAGTCATTTAGCTAGACCACCAAACATTGGAATTGCGACGTTACGCTTCCCAACCAAAAATTTAGCGAAACTAGAGAAAACACTCGTCAAAAATAATATTGAAGTTGTTTCTAAGGCCCAGTTGCAGATTCCGCCCTATGGAATTGTGAATGTGATGGCCATACTGACGCCAGATGATACTTGGTTAGAATTTTACGAAAAGCACCACCAAAAGAATTGACCTTAGTCAATGTGTCTATGTCACTATCAGTGCCATAGTCCAGCCACTGTAAATTTTGGGAAATATAAAATGAGAAAAATAACACTATTAATGGTTGTAGTCAGTTTACTAGGTGCCTGTGCAATCTCTACCAATGCAGCTCCAGTAGCAGATGAAAAACGTATCCCTGTTGATATACGTAGAACGACTTTTATCGTTAACGACGCTGATAAATCACTAAAACTCTATCGTGATGCACTTGGGTTAAAAGTGATTTATGACCAAGACATCAATACACCGATGGAAGACGGTAACATTCGTAAAAGACGGCTGGTGTTGTTAGAAGCTAACGATGATTATGTTGGTTTGATTGGTATTCTGCAGTATATCTATCCATTGAAACCACAGCGCAAAGAAAAATTCGATGAGCCGGTTCCGGGAGATCCCATTATCGTTATCAATGCAACTGACTTAGATACAAGATGGGAAAAGATAGCCTCTTCACCAGGCGTTAAAGTAATCGAAGCGCCAAAGCTAGTCCACTATCCTAGAGCAGGTGGTGGGAAAATAGCGGTAAAAATGTCAATGATTCAAGATCCAGATGGATATTGGCTAGAAATAAATCATCTATTAGATGCGCCCGCGAAAGCATCCGATTAAAAGCAATCATTTCTTGATGTAAAGAGACGTTTAATTCCAAACGTCTCTATAAATTCGAATAACATCCTCAGACACGCTACGCAAAATATTTCGATATTTCATTAGGTTAGCAACTATCTATTTTGAAAATCGACAAATTGATATATATCAAACTTTTCGTATCAGTGCAGTGCTAGATTACGTTAAAAATAATTATAAGAAATTGTCCGTACATATTGAACAAGTTGAAGGTAAGCATATGAAACTTATAAAAAATAAAATCACACTGGCGATCGGTTTTGCACTCGTTTCCAGTACTTTTCAAATTCAGGCACAAGAAGCGCAAACGGCTTCTGAAGCAGATGAAGATTACGAAAAAATAGTCATCACTGGTCGTAAAAAAGAAGAATTTTTACAAGAAACCCCCATCTCTATTTCTTCATTTAGTGCAGATGATATTGAAGATTCAGGACTTCAAGATGCTCGCGATATCGCCGATTTAACCCCTGGATTGCAAATCAGTGGTGATTTTGGTCGAACGGCTGAAAGACCTGTTATTCGTGGTATTTCAAATAGCAGACCAGAAACACCTCAACCAGTTGGTCTTTTTATCGATGGCGTGTTTATTAGAACTGGAGTGATCTCCTCTATTCTAGACAATGTGCAACGTGTTGAAATTTTGAAAGGACCTCAATCAGCTTTATACGGACGTTCAACTTATGGTGGTGTGATTAACTACATTACTAAAAAGCCTACTGATGAATTCAGTGGTAATTTCTCAGCTACCGCTGCTCAGCATGGTCATCAAGATATAACTGGAACAATATCTGGTCCTCTTTCAGAATATGTTAGAGGTTCTATTGGTGGAAGAATCTACAATTACGATGGCGAATACGACAACTTAAGTGAGAATACTGAAGGTGCTAGAGCAATAGGTGAAGAAAGCACCACGGCATTGCATGCTGCACTCAATATTACCCCTACAGACAACTTAGAATTCAATATTCGCGGCTATTATGCAAAAGATGAAGACGGCCAATTCGCAGGCTTCCTTTACGACTCAACATTTAACAACAGCGTTGAAGCTGGCGGTACTGAATGCCCTAACGTTATTCGTTCGTACTTTTGTGGTGAAGTCAGCGTACCAGATTCAACCCGCGTTGCTACTTCAATAAATCAAGGTGAGAACACCACCACTTTCTTTGGCGGACAACCAGCTCAGTGGGATATGCGTGCTGGTCTAGACCGTGAAGTAACCAGAATAACTGGTGATGCAAACATTGTTCTTTCAGATAATTTTGATTTGCAGTGGCTATGGGGCTACACCACTGAAGAGACTCGCATTGTAACCAACCAATCTTATTCCGATACCATTGTCGGTAACTCATTTGGATCTTTCCCTTCAGCTTGGGTAACAGACGACAAAGGTGAGCGTGATTACTTTTCTCATGAAATCAGAATCACTGGTGATGTAAATGACAACTTTAGTGTGTTAGCAGGTATATTCTATTATGACGAAGAAGTAGAAACCATTGACCGCAATATTCTTGAGGCAGACTTAGAATTCGATGGTAAAACAAATAACGAAGAAACTAAGCTATTTGGTTTGGCTGAATATGCCGTCACCGAAAAATTAACACTAACCGCTGAGCTGGGACTCTATGAAGAAGATGTGTCCACTCTGACCGTTGCCGCTGGGCCGGACGGGGATGCGTTATCTGAAACTTTTGATGGGGTTGATTACCGCTTTACCGCTTCTTATCAGCATTCTGATGATACGCTTTTTTACACAAACATTGCTCGAGGCCATAAAGCGGGTGGATTCAATGCTGGTGTAGATCAAAGTGACCCAGATGAAGCCGCACTTTCAAGTTTTAATGAAGAAGTAGTTGTTCAGTTAGAAGCGGGGGTTAAATCATCGTTTGCGGATGGAGATGGCATATTCAATGTTGCCCTTTATGCAATGGATTTGACTGATCAACAATTAAGTCAAGTCGTTATATTGCGTGAAGGTACTCCCGAGCAGGTTCAGGTAACCGTTGTACAAAACGTGGGGGAATCGGAAATTCGTGGTTTAGAGGCATCTGTTTCATATGACGTAACAGACAATTTCGCAATGAAAGTATCATATGCACATTCAGGAGCTGAGATTACCAAAGGTACTGATCCAACCCAAGCAACTATATTGGGAAGTGATGACCTAGCAGGATTTAAAATTCCTCGTGTTTCTGAAAATACCGGTGTAATTAGTGCTATCTATGACGCGCCTATTGGTTCTAGTGGTGAGTGGCAAGCTAAAGTCAAATTAGATGGTATCTATGCTTCTTCACGTTATGGCACCTTCCAAAACTTGCAGGAAACAGGTAGTAGCTTTAAAGTGAATTTGAGAGCAGGTATCGAAAGCGAGAACTATGAAGTATCACTATGGGCTAAGAACCTGTTTGATGATGATACTGCAGCCAATATATTCCGCTATGTTGACCCAGGTGATTTCAGATTCTTCGCTCGCGCCCATATGGTCTTTTTACCAAGAGGCAGACAGATAGGTATTACAGGGCGTTATAAGTTCTAAACCTTATCGAAATCTAGTTTGTAAAAACGGCGGTTTATACCCGCCGTTTTTTATTGTCTAATAGTAAATTAACCATAAAACCTTGAAGACATATGGCTAAACAGAGCTTTGCTGATTAAAGCGATTACAAATGCTCCAGCCAACGAACGTTATTAGTAGAGTGTCTATGGCGCGATGAATTCCCCTGAATTTAAGGTTCAAAAATAACCATTGGTTGTTCACAACCTCGATTACCGCTTGTCTTATTATACTCCCGCCTGTCATATTATTGCGTTAAACGACTAATTCACCTTTACACTGCAGTTCAATTTAATATTTAAAGGTATATAGAAATGACATCTTCACTACATAAAATAATTGGTCTTGTAGTACTGGTATTTTCTTTTGCGAGTTTTGCCGAAACGCCTTCACTGTCTGGAAAATGGCGCGGGGAAATGGTGATCAGAGGTGAAGTTAGCCTGACCATCGGCATCAATATTCATGAAGACACGCTAACATTAGACAGCCCAAACCAAGGTATGTTTAATCGTGCTCCCACCAGCTTTGAAATTGAAGGTGATACTCTTTCTTTCACTGATAAAGGCTTAGGTGCTAGCTATCTTGGGAAAGTATCAAATGGGGAAATTCGTGGCACCTTTAAGCAAGGTAGAGATTTCGATTTAAACTTTAAAAAATTGACCGAGAAAGATTTAAATAGATTGGCCTTTGAAGGAACATATAGTGGTGAACTGATCATCAATAAACGAGCAAAGTTGCCGCTAAATTTAAATATTGCAGTGCTTCCGGATCGTTATCTTGCAACCTTGGATAGCCCGTCACAAAAAAGCTTTGGTATCCCAGTTTCACCCATTAGCATTAGTCATTCTGAACTGAGTTTCTCATCAGCCATGATTAATGCGAGCTTTAAAGGAACACTAGAAGAAGCTGGCTACAAAGGTACCTTTACTCAAGGCATGGAAAGGCCCCTCACTTTGACCAAGCAAACCAATAGTTTAGCCACTCCCCAAGCGAGTATAAAATCAACGCCAAAACAGGTGTTTGGGCAGTTTGGTGGGAGTTATGCCATCATCGATAAAGGAGAAATAGAAGAACATTTCTTTGCAGATCATAGTGCCGAAACCCGTTATGAAATAGGCTCGGTTACCAAGACGTTTGTCGCTTATTTGCTCGCAGACTTAATTTCAACCAAACAACTAATGGCAAATGAGCCGTTAAATCAATTCTTTCCAAAAGCACCGCAATCTATTTCCTTGTTACAGCTAGCCACCCATACCAGTGGACTTGCGCGCCTGCCAGACAACTTGTTTTACACTGCAGACATGGAAGACCCATACAAACACTATGATATAGTCGCTTTAGAAGCAGCTTTAGCTGATCATCAACACCAACACAACCAGCACCTATATTCCAACTACGGTTACGGTGTTTTAGCCGAATCATTGGCTAGATTTACCAAGCTGTCGTTTGAGAAAATGTTAGACCGAGTCATCTTGCAGAAGTTAGATATGCCAAACACGTTTATCGCAAAAAGCACAAGTGCGTCGGAAAATAATCTAGCGAAAGGCCATAACTTTGCAGGCACTATTTCACCTCATTGGCATTTTGATGCATTGGCCGGGGCTGGTGCCTTGGTATCTGATCTCAGTGATATGACAAAATACGTTGGAAATTTGATGTTACATGCAAAAGACCGCTCAACCATATCCAAAGTACTATTTTCAAAATACGTTTCGATTTCGCCTTGCTGTGAACAAGGGTTAAGTTGGATTTTAAGCAAAGATCATCAAGGGCGAGAGTATGCGTGGCACAATGGACAAACCGCTGGATTCAGCAGTTTCGTTGGTTTCTATCTAGATGGTTCCCGAGGCGTTGTATTGCTAAACAATCAAGCTATCGATATTAACGAGACAGCAATAGAGCTGCTAACTCAACAAACTTCTTAATGCCCATGAATACCGCGAACATAACTCGAAGTCATTATTTCAGTTTATATCAACTTGTAAGCTGGACCCTACTTTACTGCGGGTTAATGGCAACGTTATATAACACCCCTATGTTTACCAACCTTGAGTTTTTCTTTGCCGCAGCATTAGTAGGTTGCTCTGCGTGCTATTCTCAACTTATTCGCTTAGGTTATAAACGTTGGGCCAAAGAACAGCTCTTCATTCTCCAACTCGTATACTTTGCCGTTCAGTGTGCCCTAGGTGCTTCACTCTCTTCTTTGGTGTTGGTTATGATTGTCATTCTAGCTTCATCTATGGAGATTCTAGACCCTATAGCTCCTAACCAGCTAGGTTACGTGGTGAAGCATGTCTTTTGGGGTAACGCTATCAATATGCTCTTAGCACTTGTTCTCTGGAGTGCTATATATATCAGTATAGTCAATGTGCGGATGAAACAAGCAGCGACACAAGCACTAGCCAGCAGTCAATTAGAAACCTTGATTCAACAGCTAAACCCACACTTTCTTTTTAATATGTTGAACAATATACGTGCGCTGATATTGGAAGATCCGCATAAAGCCAGAGAAGCCCTTGCGCAACTGTCAGACATGTTGCGATACAGCCTTCATCAATTTAAATTCAATAAAGTACCTTTTCAAGAAGAGTTGCTCGTAGTAGAGGAATATTTATCACTTTGTAAGATTCAATTTGAACAAAGACTGCAATATCAATTCGAGATTGAAGAAGAGGTTCGCTCAACCTTAATTCCAAGAATGCTACTACAACTTTGTGTTGAAAATGCCATCAAGCATGGCATATCTCAGTTACCTGAAGGTGGCACTATTAAAATATCAGCCAGTAGGATTCAAAACCAACTGAGACTGAGTATAAGCAACCCTATTCCGCAGACAGCACAGGTTCAAGGAATCACCGAAAATCAGAATAACGGGGTTGGATTGAGAAATATTCGCGATAGATTAAAACTTTTATACCCTAAAGCAGCAAAAAATCAGAAAGCAGACTTTGATCTTGATATTGATCGCAATAATCAAATTGCAATAGTCAATATTTCCCTCCCGTTGGAACACATTGACGAAAAAATAGGACAAAACGAATGCGTGTAGCCATTGTAGATGACAGTCGTCTTGCTAGGGTCGAACTGCGTCAGCAACTTCAACAGATTGACAATATCCAGATTATCGGGGAAGCGAGTAACCTCGTTGAGGGTGTTAAACTAGTTGAAGAAAACCTTGTAGATCTTATTTTGCTAGACATCGATTTACCTGATGGAAGTGGATTCGACTTATTGGAATCTTTAGGTAGCGTTCCTAACGTTATATTTGTCACAGCATTTAACGAGTTTGCGATAAAATCGTTTGAGTACAATGCCCTAGACTATTTGCTTAAACCCGTGAGGTTACCGCGGCTAAAAACCGCTCTTTCCAAGGTGCAGGTTGAATCTGATAACTCTCCATTGTCAGCAGAACAGCGAATATTTATTAAAGACAAAGAGGATTGCTATTTTGTCCCAATAAAAGATATCTTCGCGTTTGAGGCCATGGGCAATTACACCAGAGTCCATCTTAGAGAAAACATTCCTTCTATCTACAAACCCATAGGCGCTATTGCTGAACGATTGGACAAGCAATTGTTTTTTCGAGCTAGTAGAAGCTGGATAATAAATACTAGCTACATTGCTGAAATAGAGCCTGCCTTAAACGGTATCTTAGAAGTGACCCTGGAAAATGGTCGCAGGGTCGATATATCGAAACGACAGGCTGTTGAATTTAAACGTGGATGGTCACTTTAGTAAAGTAAGACTAGCCCTCGCCAAATGCCTTGATCGTTTCTTCACCCGTCATATTTTTTGTTTTATCTGCAAAACAATAATAGGACGGTTTTTCATCAATAAAAATTTGATGATCAAATACCAATTCTTGATCTAAATCAAATAATCCAACCAACATAAAGTATTGATTTTTATGCTTGAACTTATAGAACAAATGGGTACCACAATGTGAGCAAAACCCACGTTGCGCCCATTCAGAGGATTCATAATAACCAATGAAATCTTCCCCTGAGAAAGTCACATTTTGTTTGCAATCAATACTTAGAAAAGGTCCTCCACCCCACTTTCTGCACATATCACAGTGACAGGCTCCCATTTCATTTGAAGCACTGTCTACAGAAAACTGCACTTTTCCACAAAGGCATTTACCATTAATATTTTCTAATTCAGCCAAAATCTAACCCTCATAAAAAATCCACAACACCAGTGTAGATGTTGTGGATTATTTTCGCCGCTTTTTATTTTATGATTTGGTCAGTTTTTCCTGAACCTCTTCCATTGTCGGGTCGTTACGTTGCATTTCTTCTTTATCTTGTTGCATGATGCGCAGAATTCTAGCTAGGAATTCTTGCGTATCAGCACTACGCCTTTCCGCTTCAGATTTGTCTGGTTGATAACTATTTAACTGTTCTCGATCTAACAGCCCTCTGTCCTCAAGAAGACACTCTACCGATGCCAATCGCTCACGAGTGACAGACAATTCCATCGCCAACGACATCACAATGGACATCACTTGCTCGGTTTGTTTACTTTCCAAAAAGTACGGGCGCTTTCCCTTAGCTTTTGTGCCAGCTAAGTCTAACTTGTTAATATCAAGTGTATCTGTCATCACTTTCTCCTATTTTTTCCAAAGGCCGTAAGCGTTCCATACCGGTGCTCGTCCAAAGTCTTCCCCTTCGTCACCTTTTTCTCGCTTGCCGAATATCTTTTCGTCAACAAGAGAAATGAGTCCCACATCAAACATATCTTCACCATTAAAACCACACTTATCGAACATAGCTTTGAGATCGAGTTCATGCATTGGCCCCCAATAGGGTTCGTTGTTGTAAAATGAATCCCAATCGCGAATAAACTGTTGATACAAATCCATTCCTTCGTATTGCGGTTGCTCTAAATGCAACATCAAACCACCGGGCTTTAACACACGATTAATGGTTTTTAAGATGCGCGGCATCGAACTATGAGAAGTTTCGTGGAGAAACATTGATGTTGTGACTAAATCGAAAGATTGATCATCATATTGTGGTAAGTCTTCGGCGTTTGCTTGAACAAATTTAATGTTATTGACCCCCAAGGCTTTTGCACGTGCATGAGCATATCTCAAGCTTGGTCTTGCAACATCGATTGCAATCACTTCTGCATCAGGAAAAGCTTGAGCTAGAGGCACTGCATTGTGACCTATGGTACAACCAATATCTAATATCCGCTTTGGTTTGAAATCCGAGTGTGATTCACTTAACCATTTGCCGATAGCTTGACCGCCACCGTCACTCAATGCTCCCAATAGGCCCGCAGTGGTTGCAAATAACCCTACATCATAGCTCGCAGCAACAGTGACATCATTTTCGAAATATTCTTCGTAGTAACAACCAGGCTGACAGTGGATATCTACTGACCCAATATTATCTGGCACCTCAATACTGGTATCCAATTCCAATGTGTCCGCTTGAAAATTGAGTTTCTCTACCTTCTCGACCAGACTTTCGATTTGCCTCAACACTTGGGCTCGCGTTGCTTGATGGCGCATCTCCATAGTGTTTCGCCTTAAAGCACTCCACATTTGGAAATAGCCGTTATTGAGCATTGCTTTACGAATTTCATGGCGAGATTCAGGTTCTCTACCTCGTGTTTTTTCAAACTCTGGTTTTACAGTGCCTTCGTAAGCCAAGCGCACACCCGGTAAAATCTGGGCACTCAAATGTACATTTAAGTGGGTCAGAAAATTTAATCTAGCCACTTCATCGTGATTAGCCGTTGGGAATACATCATGTTTAGTTAGTACATTCCATGATGGTAAGGGTTTTGCCACACTCATTTTTCGTCTCCCGAGGCTTGTTTGCCTCCAATTATGTCGAATTCAACCAATTCATAGTGAGTTTTCATATACCCATCGACCGCTGCTCGCAATAGCAAATAGTCATCATCTGCTGTGCACCAAAGATTATAGGGAGGGTGCTCCTCAGGCAGATTGCCTGCGGTATCTACCACTTGAAAATGGCGGGCTTGAAATGTACCCGCTTTAACCGTTATTTGCTCTTCACCAACATAACGAATGCCAAACCCAGTTTTAAATAAGAGCGGGCCTGTCGCACCCCGATGATCAGGCGAGGTCAGCATCACATTGGGAAAAAATGTTTTGCCTGGGCCTTTCGATAAGTCATAGATCTTCATTAGCAACGCATCCCCAACGATCGGATGAGATTGCAGCCATTTAACTTTTTCATCTAGTTCAATTCGCTGCGAAATTCGACCATCCCGTTGATTATGGGTTTCACATTCTACATATGAATCGGTAAAACGTATCCAACCTGAGCCTTCGTATTTATCACCAACCGATATTCTGACACTGCAATCAATTGGGCTTGAGTCAGCATTCATCGCTTGAACCACATCTCTAATTACATTGGGTTCATCGTCAATTTCACAGTGAGCTTGCATGACAAGGGTGTTGTCGGCTTGGGTGGTAATTGAGAAAAACTCCCTCCCCCTTTCCTGATCAAAACGTTCAGGCTTTTTACTGGTGTATGCAATGGTTCCGCGGATCGTTTTATGTTTCATCTAATACTCGTGGGTTGGGCTAATATTTGCGTTTATGTCTACACTAATGGATAAAACTGAGCTTGCGTTAAGCCGCTTTATTGATGTATAAATAAACGCAATAAACTAATTGTTATGTCAATAGTACTTTATAACTAAAATTACTCAATCGGAATCTAAATAACTGGTACTAATTGTTGTCAATTTTGACACAAAGCCCATGATAATTATCAAACTCATGAGAGGAAGAAATGCAGACCACCACAAAAACGGCAAAAGAAATCTACTACGACGTAAAGAACAACCCCGCTAGAAAGCGATTTGGATTTGGAAATAAAGCTGTACTTTTGAATGTCGATCCACAAAAAGCCTATACCATGGTAGATGAGTTTGCTACTGCATACGAAACCGACCCAAAGCAATTGGAATACACTAACGAGTTAGCCAAAAAGTTCCGCTTGCTGGGGTGGCCAGTAGTATGGACACACGTTGCATATATGGACAATGCCGATGATGCTGGAATTTGGGGAACTCGCACTGACACGCCAGATTCATTGCAAAATATTAAATTCAATTCGCGTCGCAGTGAGTTCGATGATCGATTGGAAATAGACTATTCAAGAGATGCGATTTATCTGAAAAAGATGCCATCTGCGTTCTTTGAAACCCAATTGCAATCTTTGTTGGTTTGGCATCAAGTGGATACGGTCGTGATCACGGGTGGTTCTACGTCTGGATGTATTCGTGCTACAGCGGTTGATTCCTTGTCTAGAGGTTATCGAACCATAGTTCCTGAAGAATGCGTTGCAGACAAACACGAAAGTTATCATTTCGCCAATCTCACGGATTTATCACTCAAATATGCAGACGTGTTGGATGTTCAGGAAGTGATGGATTGGTTAACAAAACAAGCCAAATAAAAGGGTTCTACGATGAAAAGTGATCCGGGTTTTTACGATTATTGGCCCTACCAAAATCGCCCTAAAATTCGCTGGCCCGACGGCAAAAAGATGGCATTTTGGGTCGCCCCGAATATTGAATTTTATGAATTAAACCCACCTGCTAACCCTTATCGTAAGGCTTGGCCACAACCATCACCGGCCACGCCCGGATACAGTATCCGAGACTATGGAAATCGTGTGGGTCATATTCGGCAAATGGAGCTACTGGATAAATATGGTATCCGTGGCTCGATTTCACTTTCAACCGCCTTGTGTGATCACCATCCTGAGATCATTCAAATGTGCAAAGAGCGAAATTGGGAGTTCTTTAGTCATGGAATCTATAACACAAGATATACCTATGGCATGTCTGAACAACAAGAAAGAGACATGATCAAAGATTCCATGGAGACAATATATAAACACACTCAGCAAAAATGTGCTGGATACTTAGCCCCCGCATTATCTCATTCTGAGCTTACATTGGATTTATTTGCAGAAGTGGGCAGCGAATTATTTGGTGACCAAGGCGGTATTTACACCTGCGATTTGTTCCATGATGATCAACCTACCCCCATCAAATTGCGATCAAATAAAAAGTTCGTGTCCATTCCCTATTCATTGGAGATGAATGACACCATTGCCTTTGTTGTAAATAAAATTGAACCGCGCCGCTATGGTCAAATGTTGAAACGCAATTTCGACCGCCTTTATGCAGAGGGTGATGAGTCCGGTACGATAATGTGTATCCCCACTCATAATTATCAGGTTTCCTGTCCACACAGAATGAAAGCATATGAAGAAGCCTTGGATTACATTACCAGCCACGATGATATTTGGGTAACGACAGGTAGAGAAATCGCAGATTACTTTATTGAAAACTACTATGAAGATGCGCTTGCAGATATTAATCAAAAAGCGAGGATAGCCTAATGACACTTGAAAAAAACTACTTTGACTATCCACATCGAAGTTTTGGTATGGACCATCAAAGATATGATTGGAGCATGTTATCTCAGCGTAATCCGGTGCAATGGCCCCAAGGTAAGAAACTGGCAGTATGGATTAATGTCCCATTGCAGTTTTATCCATTAGATCAAAAAGGCGTGCCTTTTAAAGTGCCCGGCGGAATGACAATGCCCTACCCGGATTTGCGGCACTTCAGTCTTCGCGACTACGGAAATCGAGTTGGGATTTTTCGATTCTTGAAAGCGTTCGATAAATACAATGTGGCACCTACGTTCGCGTTTAATACTAAGCTAGCAGACCAAAACCGTTACTTACTAGACTGCATTAAAGAGAGGAATAACGAAATACTATGTCATGGGTTGCATATGGATGCGCTTCACTATGGTGGGCAAGATTTAACCGAAGAAGCTGATCTGGTTTCTCAATCCGTTGATCGCCTTCGAGAGTTATCTGGTCAGGAGATCAATGGTTGGATAAGTCCAGCTAGAAACGAAAGCGAGAACACACCAGAACTCCTTGCTAAAAATGGCATTAACTATTTTTGCGATTGGGTTAACGATGACATGCCATACCAATTTAACACTAAAGAAGGTCCTTTGTGGGCAATGCCACTTTCAAATGAATTGGAAGACAAGTTCATTCTATTAAACAATCTTCATAGTGAAGATTCATATGTAGAACAAATCATTGATGCTTGTGATTTCTTGCTTGAAGAGGCTAAGACACAAGGAGGGAGAATACTGGCCTTAAATATTCATCCGTGGATGTTAGGCCAGCCTCATCGAATAAGTGCTTTAGAGCAAGTGCTTGAATATGTGATGGCGCAAGATGTTTGGAATGTATCCTCTTCCGAAATACTTGGTGCTTTCCAGAAAAACTAGAGGCTGTGAATGGTCTCTGGTTTCAGGTCTCCTCTCACATTGCAAGAATAGCCAATCGAAATTGACAATCGTCGGTGTGCGCTGGTATATCCAGCTTCTAGTTGAAACATTGTACGTTCCGACTTTCCATCCACTAGACTTAAATCGTCCTTTTCGTTGATACGCAAAACGATTTCATAGCCCCTCTCAGATTTTGGATATGTCGGCTTGGCTTGGCTTGGCTTGGCTTGGCTTGGCTTGGCTTGGCTTGGCTTGGCTTGGCTTGGCTTGGCTTGGCTTGG
>CANNDC010000026.1 GCA_947503265.1 uncultured Alteromonadaceae bacterium | reverse complement strand
CCACCGCCGCCACCGCCGCCACCGCCGCCACCGCCGCCACCGCCGCCACCGCCGCCACCGCCGCCACCGCCGCCACCACCGCCACCACCGCCACCGAGTGGAATCACGCTATCGAAGTTTGGTGCTGGGAACGTTGCAGATGGATTTAATTCTGCTAGTCACAGGTGTACTGAAGATTTTGGTTTTTGGGTGCACAATGCAGGGGTAGTCCAACCCGGTGTGACTGGATGCACGTCTGATGGCCGACCCATAGGCAGTATCACCAAGCTTTCGCCTCAATTGACAGGTCCTGCTGCAAACGAACCTGTGGCTGCTCATCGCTGGTGGGGCTCGGTCTCATTTATTGGTGAAATGCAAATTGGTGATCCAAATAAGGCTGCTTATATTACGCCAGACCCAATTATTGCTAGGATCTCTAATATGGGGGTTCGCATAATGGGGATTCCTTCTGGTTTGCGTTCCATGGATGAGATTAATTTCCAATATCCAATTCCTGACCCGTTTAGCGAAGTATTTGACGGCATAGCGATTGCCAACACAGATTATTCCAACATGGATGCTTTTCTAAAAGAAAGCAGCGATGGCGCCATGACGGTTGAATGGCAAGCAAGCGGCACGCCCGTCATGGAAGCAACGTTTGTTCATGGTTCACCTTATATTTTCTTCAAGGTGTTTGCCGGTCAAGTCGTGTTGAAAACGCTGAGGGAAGATGGAGGAGAGAAGGGACATTTTGCCAATAGCGACAACAAACTCGGTATCTGGACTAGCGTTGCTGGGAACAAAAACACCTATTTAGTGATTGGTGATGACGGTACGCAATTTTCCGATGTGGCCAGCAACAATATCACTATTTCCAGTCCAAGCAATGGCTTTACCTTAGCGCTTATGCCTGTGGCCGCAGATACAGAACCGTCACAACAGATGATTGATGATTTCAGCGAAAAGGCGCGCAACGTTGTCAGTAAAGTACAGATTGATTACAGCGTAAATCCAGATACTCAAGAAGTTACAGTGACTCATCAATACCTCAATGACCAAGGAATGTTGACCGAGACCATGGCGGGGCTGCACCCTTTGCATTGGAAACACAGCTCAGAAACCTTAACCAATTATGGAATTAGAAGTGCTAGAGGTGTGGTTAAGTTTAGTGCGACGGATGAATTTAGTTACAAGATACCTGCCGTCGGTGTACTGCCCTATCTACCTGCGATCAGTGATACTACAGATTCACAGAAACTAGCGGATCTAATCAATGAATTCATCGCCGAAGGTAGTGAGAATTGGAATACTTTTACTGATACATACTGGTCAGGGAAAGCCTACTCCAAAGTTGCAGAGCTAGCCGCTATTGCCCGCGATGCAGGGATGACAACTGAAGCTGACCTATTTACACAATGGTTAAAAGATGAACTCGGTGATTGGTTTACGGCTGGCACAGAAAATGATTTGGACGAAGACAAGTATTTTGTCTACGACGAACAGTGGAATACGCTTCTCGGTGTATCAGAATCTTTTGCGTCACACCAAATGCTAAATGACCATCATTTCCATTATGGCTATTTTGTGCGTGCAGCAGCGGAAATCTGTCGAGTTGATGTTAGTTGGTGCTCAGATGAACAGTTTGGACCTATGGTAGAACTGCTTATACGTGATTATGCCGGTGGCAGAGACGACGATATGTTTCCTTATCTCCGCCACTTCGACCCTGCAAATGGATTTTCCTGGGCGTCTGGGAATGTCAATTTTGCTCGAGGTAACAATAATGAATCAACCTCTGAAGCAGCTAATGCGTATGGTGCAATGGTGCTTTATGGGTTAATTACGGACAACCAAGCAATGGTTGAACGAGGAACCTATTTACATGCTTCAACATCAGCAAGCTACTGGCAATATTGGAATAATATCGATAGTTTCTTAGGCAAACCTGATGAGTACGATAACTTTCCGAGCACTTACGATAAAATCACCACTTCCATCATTTGGGGCGATGGGGCAGTATTTTCAACCTGGTTTAGTCCGCTTTATGCTCATATTTTAGGAATTCAAGGACTGCCAATTAATCCACTTACCATGCACGTTGGTTTGTATCCCGACTATATGAAAGAGTACGTCGCTCTTGGACTCAGTGAATCCTCCAATAATAAACCTTCTGGTTTGCTTGAAGACCAATGGCGTGATGTTTGGTGGAATCTTTGGTCGATGAATGATGCGGAGTCCGCCATTCAAGACTACAAAACCAAACCGGATTACACCCCGGAATTTGGAGAAACCAAGGCCCATACCTACCATTGGATCCACACCTTTGAGAAGTTAGGGCAATTGCGTTCAGGTGAAGGCTCAATCACTTCTAACGATCCTGCTTCCATGGTATTTGATAAGGACGGTGAAAAAACCTACATCACCTATAATTTTTCTGATGTAGCTAAGGCAATTTCATTTAGTGACGGCACTCAATATCAAGCCTCTCCATCGGTGTTTACCGTGTTGACAACGACGGATATTGAAAGCGATGACAGTGTGCCGCCTTCCGGTGTTACCGATCTTGCCGCCAAAAATGTGTCCCAATCCCAGTTTGATTTGTCTTGGACAGCGGCGACTGACAATGTCAGGATCGCCAGTTATCGAGTTGATGTGATGCAAAATGGCCAATCGGTTAGCTCCTTGACTACTCAAGCAACACAAACCATGGTAAGCGGCTTAACGGAAAATACATCGTACGATGTGTCAGTTGTTGCCATGGATGTTGCACAAAACCAGTCGGATGCTGTTATTTTAAGTGTAACCACAGCGGCGATAGGTGATGATTTACCGCCCAGACTTACCGGTGTCATCTCAGTATCTGACCTGTCAAGTTCAGCATTTACGCTGAGCTGGAATGAAGCCCAAGATGAAACATCAGTGACTGGCTATAACATTCAAATTACTGGACCAGATGGCTATTTGTTAGAGCAGTTCGTTACTGGCACCACGATCAGTGTTGATGGGCTTGAAAGCAGCAGTGCCTATACGGTTTCAGTGACAGCTACTGATTCAAGTAGTCAATCATCTGAAACCCTAACTCGACAAGTTCAAACCGCCATGGATACAGAATCTTTGGTTTTACTGTCAGATAATTTAGCCGAAGGGTATGTAACAGGTAACTTCCCCGGTAATGGAGAGACAGGGAACGATGCAATCAGTGTGAATCAGGGTATTTTGGATGCTGATTTTACGCAAACAGGCAATGTGTATATTACCGCGCCCGCAGCCATCGATTTGACTGCCTATGAACAAGGTAAGCTTGCATTTGAACTGAGAGTTGTGAGTCTGGGCAGCCACACCGACATTTTAGTTAAGATGGATAGTGGTTGGCCATCAGTGAGCGATTTGAATCTATCCCTCTATGGCGGGCTTCCCACTGAAAACGGCGATTTCCAGTCGTTCAGCGTCCCTATAGTCGATTTTATCAATGGCTCTAACCGATTCTCGGCAGGTGATAAGGTGAATATCCAATCTGTTACCAATCCTGTTGTTTTTGAGGGAAATGCAGGAGGAGAAAATCTACATATTCAAATCCGCAATATCCGGATAGATGCTCAATAAGACGAGTACTTAGTTTGGCGGTGCCTTTTTCCAATTTATCTATCAAAGCCAGTCAGCAATCTGACTGGCTTTTCTATTCTATATCTTTTAGTAACTGTACTTAGTTTGAGTAAACAAATACCCGGCATTGTGATTAATTTTCAATCCTTGTGTTTTTAACTCTCCAATTAAATCTAAGTTTGCTATTGTATGAATATCGTACGGAATAAATTTGGCACTTCGGTGCATCTGAACGAAATTCAAACAAAACACAACATCGCATAATACTATTAAAAAATTTATTACAGGAATCTTATGAACATGGAAAAGAGCGCACGGTACCCTAATTGTTTTAAATTGACTCTTCTGGCACTCATCTCTAGTACTTTATTTGCATGCGGAGGAGGAGGCGGAGGATCTACAAGCACACCACCTCCACCACCAACGACGCCACCGCCGCCACCGCCGCCACCGCCGCCGCCTCCTCCAACAAATCAGGCGCCAGTTATTTCATCAACACCAGATACAACTGCAACCGAAGATATACAATATCGATATCAAATAACTGCAACAGACCCAGACTCAAGCACGCTAATTTATACGTTAACGACAGGTCCGACAGGAATGCAATTGAGTGGTACAGGACTATTGACTTGGACTCCCACTGAGGGCGTCTTAGAATCAGGTAATGTTACCGTTTCTGTGGCAGATGGGACTGATACTACTTCTTTATCGGTAGATCAGAGTTTTTCAGTTCAGGTCAATGCTGTGAATGATCAGCTACAAATTCAAACAACTCAAAACGATTTCACTGTCGACAATAACGCTGCTTTTAGTCAACAAATTGATGTGTCAGATGTGGATGATTCCAATAACGGAACGGACATTAGTTTTAGCTTAGTAAATGCACCCACAGGTATGACGGTTTCTAATACGGGTCTTATCAGTTGGAGTCCAAATATTACTGCATCAGAGAACTTTGATGTTACTGTTTCTGTGGCTGATGGGGGGGAAGACAATACACAGGCCATGAGTTATGCGTTCAGTGTAGATGTACTTGTTTATCAACAAGTCAGTGGGCGTGCTGCAAATTACTTCACAGGAAACGTATTAGACAACGTTGCTCTGACCTTGAGCAATGGAACCGATACTGTCGCAGGAGGTGTCACCAATCAATTGGGTGAATATTCTCTGGCAGTTCTTGACAGGTTGTTAAACGAGAGACTGACCTTAATTGCTCGAGCAGAGGGTTTTGCTGATTTCGCATCCAATTTTTCCACGTTCTCAGATTTGGAAAATCAATTTTTAACAATTTTACCTAGTGACTTTACCCAAGAATTTGATCCCTCGGGCGCTTTTGTGATTGCGTTTGAAGGGATCGAATTGGTTGAATTCCCAGCTTCGAGTTTGGTAAGAACCGATGGTCAGGCGATACAAGGGAATGTAAAAGCGCAAGTAACCGTCATCGATCCCAGTTCTGATATCGACATAATGCCGGGCGAAATGCTAACAATGGTAAATGATACTCCCTTACCAATAGAATCTTTTGGTGCAATGGATGTTATTTTAACCGATCAAACCGGCGCAAAAGTTGACGTACGAGATGGACAAATGGTCACTATACGCATTCCTCTTGGCACTAATTCAACTGCCCCACCCAATAATTCTCCTCTGTACTATTTTGATCAAATGACTGGGTTGTGGGTTGAAGAAGGCAATGCCGATCTACGAGTTGTAAATGGTGAATCATTCTACGAAGGGCAAGTGTCTCATTTCACAACATGGAACGCTGATAGGGTCTTTGAAACCGTATTTATCAATGGCTGTGTAATCGATGTCGATGGCATGCCTGTAAGCAATGCAAGGGTTCAATCAAAAGGGCGAAGTTATAGTGGTTCATCTTCCACTCGAAGCGACAATCAAGGGAACTTCTCTATTCCTGTGAGAAAGTCTAGTACGCTGCTGTTAAGTGGTTCGGATGGCAATCAAAGCAGAACCTTTGTTATCAATGTTGCGGAAGAAGATATTGATCAAAATACTTGTATCGAGCTATCTGAAGCGACGTCAACTATTACCTTGAACTGGGGAGAGAATCCTAGCGATCTAGATTCACATTTCTTTGGACCAGCAGATGCAAATGGTGGTGAATTTGAAGTTTATTTTGGCAGGAAACAAGTCATTATAGGGAATACCAGCATATTTTTAGATGTTGATGATACCAGTAGCTTTGGACCGGAAATCATTACGATTCCTAACTTTCCTATTGCGGGGCGTTATCAATACGTAGTGAAAAAGTTCTCTGGCTCAGAGCAAATTCTGACATCACCTACTCGGGTAGAAGTAAATCTGGGTTCCAGTACTTTTATCTATTCACCGCAACCAGGAGCTGTAACTGATTTCTGGCATGTGTTCGACTTTGTCGTGAATGAATCTGGTGACATAGATGTGCAAGAAGTGAATGAATGGATAACAGGGTTTGACGCTAGAGTTATGCCTCCTTCAGGTGGCGATACCCTCAGAAAGCCTGTTCCTGTGAGTTTTAAACAAAGACTGATAAATAGAAAAAATTATAAAAACTAGCTCAATGCGTCCTAATTTATTTGGGTGTTAGTTACTGGTCTCGCTATTGTGTTTAATAGTGAGGCCAAGAGAATGACGTCGATTTATCAATTTCCTTGACCTAGCGAATTATCGAAAAAACGCTTTGATAAATTTACCACTATAAACATTGCGAACTTAACCAATGAATAAAGAAGATTACGAGAAAAAGCTTAAATTACTTCAAGTTGAACTTGTGGCTCTGCAGGAATGGGTTAAACACAGTGGGGAAAGAGTCGTTGTCATTTTTGAAGGTCGAGACGCTGCTGGTAAAGGAGGAGCAATTAAAGCTATCACAGCAAAGCTTAATCCTAGGGTAGTTCAAGTAGTGGCGTTGACTAAACCCACTGAAAGAGAAAAGACGCAATGGTATTTTCAACGTTATGTGGAACATTTACCTGCGGCAGGTGAAATCATGTTATTTGACCGCAGTTGGTATAATCGTGCAGGCGTAGAAAGAGTCATGGACTTTTGTACTGAAGATGAGTATCAAGATTTCCTTTTGGCGTGCCCCGAATTTGAAAATATTCTCATACGATCTGGGATTAAATTGATTAAATATTGGTTTTCAGTTTCTGATGAAGAACAAGAAAAGCGCTTTAATGGGCGATTAAACAATCCCCTTAAACAATGGAAATTCTCAGAAATGGATTTAATTTCTCGGGCTAAGTGGAAAGAGTATTCTGAGGCTAAAGATGAAATGTTCGAGCATACTGATACCAGTATAAGTCCTTGGTATGTGGTAGATGCAGATGATAAACGTTCTGCTAGGCTCAATTGTATCGATCATTTACTATCACAATTTAGTTATGTTCCGATAAAACGCACGATTCCTGAATTGCCACCATTACAAAAGGAGCCGCATCAAAGGCCTCCTTTACACCATCAAAATCACGTTCCCAAAAAATACTCGTAATAAATCAATCTTTAATTTTAATTATGTAGTAAATTTTGTTCTTCAATTTGTTGACGCGAACTCGCTAAGCAGAGACAAATTCTATCCAATATCTTAAGTGAGTAAAAATAATGAGAAAAACCATAACCACATCATTGGCGGGATTGAGCTCTTTAATCATCGCCCTACATTCTTTTGCTGGAGAATGGATCGATCCGCAACGTTCTGTGTTGGATGAGTTGAAATCGATCACAGTAAAATCAGAAACCTCCTATAACATTGTTGAATCATTAACAACGGAAGTTGGTGCCAGATTGGTTGGTACGCCAGCCAGCGACAAAGGGGTTGATTGGGCGGTTGCTAAAATGAAGGCGTTAGGATTTGACAATGTATGGGTAGAAGAATCAACGATGAACCTGTGGGAAAGAGGTGAATTACAAGCCAATATCGTATCTCCCTTCCCACATAAGGTGGTTGCACTTTCCCTTGGTGGAAGCGTAGGTACTAGTGGTGAAACCGTCAGCGCAGAAGTGGTCCAGTTTGATGATCTGGATGCGTTGAAAGCGGCCAAACCAAATAGTTTGAAAGGTAAAATCGCTTTCGTTTCTTATCGAATGGAGCGGAAAATCAATGGCAGCGGATACGGTGTTGCCGTTGGTGCTAGAGTGTATGGTGCCTCAGAAGCGGCAAAAAAAGGTGCGCTAGCTTATATTATGCGTTCAGTGGGAACAGATGATCACCGCGTTGCCCACACAGGCTTGATGCTCTATCAAGATGATGTGAAGAAAATCCCTGCCATTGCGCTGTCTAACCCAGATGCTGATCTTTTACTAAACAGTCTGAAACGGGATAACCCCGTCGTTTTTTCATTAAACTCTACTGCTAGCGGCCCCACCGGTAAGTCAGTGAGAGTTGCTAACGTGGTAGGCGATGTATTAGGCAGTGAAACACCGGATGAAGTGGTTACCCTAGGAGCACATTTGGATAGTTGGGACGTCGGCACTGGCGCCATTGATGATGGGGTTGGTGTCGGTATTACATTGGCAGCAGCGCATTATATTAGCAAGTTAGAAAAACGCCCAAAGCGCTCAGTCAGGGTGATATTATTTGCGGCTGAAGAAGTTGGCTTAATTGGTGCAAAAGATTATGTCGAAAAACATAAAGACGATATGCACAAGCATATAATTGGCGCGGAATGGGACTTTGCTAATGGCAACATTTACATGATGGAACCGGGTGTCGGCCCATCTGCGTTGAACGCCATACGAGATTTTGCAAACTACTTGGCTCCAATGGGCGTATCGCTGGCTAGCACCAATACAGCCAAGGGGCAGTCAGACATGAGCGCCTTGGGCAATGCTGGTCAGCCTGCTATTAATTTTTCACCTGATGGTAGTGACTATTTTGATTATCACCACACGGAAAACGATACATTGAACATGGTAGATAAAGAAGCACTTAAGAACAACACCGCCATTTACACCCTGTATGCTTACTTTGCAGCGCAATCGGGAGTAGATTTTAGGAAATAACACAGCTGAAACCTTTTGCAGCGTGGATCACAACAGATCCACGCCTCTATTTCCAATGTAAACATTAGCTCGTTGATCGAAAAGACATTAAAAGAAGTACTAGTTGAGTCACTATTTGGGTTGTTAAAGAATGAATGGATTAAACTTCAGAATCGTCGTTGTTTTGTTACTGTGCGTACTGATATCTACAAAAGCATTGGGTCAATTTCGTGGGGAAAACAAACCCGCAAAAGTAATCACCCAAGAACTACAATTTCAGGCAGAGCAAGTATCCGTTGAGGCTGTTGGTACCGCTGAAGCATTTCGCTCTGTGAACATTTTTGCAGCCAGTGCCGACAAAGTTACCCAGGTCAATTTCGTCCCAGGGCAACAAGTGCAGAAGGGGCATTTACTTCTAGCCCTTGACGCGCGAAGACAGCAAGCTGCACTATCTCGAGCAAAGATTCAATTAGAGGATGCGAAAAGAACACTTAAACGCCTCGAACAAAGCAAAATGAAAGGGGCCAGCACGCAAAGTGCGCTAGATGCTGCAGAGACAGCTAAAGCACTGGCTGAAGTCGCTTTGATAGATGCACAAACTGACTTAGAAGATAGGTTTGTTATCGCACCCTTCTCGGGTGTCGTAGGTCTTACAGACATCGAGGTAGGAGATCGTATAACCCAACAAACACAAATCACAACACTCGATGACAGGCAAAAATTATATATTAATTTTCGTGCCCCTGAATCGTCACTTTCGGTGTTACTTGAAGATAGCACTATGCTGGTTGAACCTTGGACAGACCGCACTAAATCTCTAGAAGCAGTGGTAGAGCAAGTTGATTCTAGGATTTCTGAAGAAGATCGTACTATTCGAGTGCGCGCCGTATTAGACAACCAAAATGATCTGTACCGCCCTGGCATGAGTTTTCGCGTGAATGTCTCTCTTTTGGGGCAGGAATATGCGGTAATACCTGAATCTGGCTTATCTTGGGGGGCAACGGGGGCGTTTGTCTGGATAGTAAAGGACGATAAAGCCTTCAAAGTATCTGTTCAAATAAAACAGCGACTGAGAGGCAAAGTGCTGGTAAGTGGCGAATTGTTAAAAGGTAGCCGACTAATAGTTGAAGGTATTCAGCGCCTCCGAAGCGGTCAAGAAGTTGAGGAACATGTAGAGAGGGCAGGATAATGAATCAAGAATCCAACTTATCTTCAAACAACAAGGAAGATCTTCCTTCACTCTCTATTCGGCGACCAGTCTTAATTGTCGTACTCAACTTACTGATTATTATTGCCGGTATTGCCGCCGTGTTGGGGCTTGAAGTAAGAGAACTTCCTGATGTCGACAGACCTTTACTTACTGTTACTGCTGCTTATCCCGGCGGTTCACCTGAAACGGTTGATACCGAAGTCACCAGTCGGTTAGAAGGTGCCATTGCCAGAGTCAGCGGAGTAAAATCCATTCGCGCACAAAGCGAAGAGAACTCGGCTCGAATACGAGTTGAATTCAGACCCGGAGTCGATTTAGAAGATGCCGCAAATGAGACCCGCGAGTCTATTAGTCGGGTCCAACGTGAGTTACCCGCGGAAGTAGAGCGACTATCTATCATCAAAGCAGATAATGATGCTCAAGCAGTAGTTAGTCTCGCTGTTTCTAGTGATTCTCTTGACCTTGAATCGTTAACAGAAAAAGTCGAAACAGACATAGCGCCTTTGTTTTTAAGTATCCCGGGGGTTGCCGATGTTCGACTTAATGGTGACAGAGAAAGGGTGCTCAGAGTCACTATAGATCCGCTTAGACTTACTAGTTTTGGTCTTTCAGTAACGGATGTAGCTAACGCGCTCAGGTTAGCACCATTCGATGTACCCGCGGGCAGCTTACGGTCGACCGACCAAACTTTGATAGTGCGTGCAGATGCCACATCTGTCACTGCCTCAGAAGTAGAAAGAATTGTTGTCAGGGGTGACACCCGTATTGGCGATGTTGCAAGTGTCTATTTTGGTCCAGCAGATGCGCGCAGTTTAGTCAGGTTGGATGGTACGCCAGTAATTGGGCTGGGTGTTATTCGCCAAGCTGGTTCCAATACGATTGAAATTTCAGACGAAGTTTTGGCAATGGTTGAGCGTCTTGTAGAACGCTTTCCAGAATTAGACATTACGGTGACGTCAGATGATGCCGAATTCATAAGAGGGTCAGTGAAAGAAGTCATCACGTCTTTATCACTAACCATCACGCTAGTTGTCATCACGCTTTGGGTTTTTATTGGTTCGGGGCGCGCAACTATCGTACCGGCATTCTCTATCCCTGTATCGCTCATAGGTGCGTTGGCGATTATGTGGTCTTTAGGTTTTTCCATTAATATTCTTACTTTATTAGCATTAGTCTTGGCCACAGGCTTAATTGTTGATGATGCTATTGTCGTGTCTGAAAACATTCAGCGGCGTCGATCCATGGGGCTTGGCTCCAGAGCTGCGGCTGTAATTGGTACGCGGGAAGTGTTTTTTGCCGTCATTGCCACCACAGCAGTATTGGCCGCCGTGTTTATTCCTATCGCATTTTTACCTTCAACAGCAGGACGGTTGTTTAGGGAGTTTGGAGGGGTACTTGCTTCTGCTGTGATCATTTCATCTTTTGTTGCTTTGTCTCTTGTTCCCGCGTTAACGGCTAGATTGCCAGTCAAACAAAAATCCAAACACTTCCTGTCTTCAATTGGAATGGCTTGCCTATCTTTTTACGACAAGACGTTGAAATGGAGCCTAAAGTTCGGTTGGGTTATTCTGATCTTAAGCTTATTGACTGCAGGCGGAGCTGTTGCTCTTTATAAGGTGATTGATAGCGAACTCTTGCCTTCAGAAGATAGAGGTAATATACGTATTTTTGCCCGTGGCCCTGACGGAGTGGGTATCAATTTTATGGATAGACAAGCGTATAAAATGGAAAATGCGTTACTTCCTTTGATTGAGTCCGGTGAAATAAGTTCGGTCTACACAGTCGTAGGATCTTGGGATCCAAATATTGTGTTTATGACAATCCCACTTGCGCACTGGGATGAACGCTCCCAATCCCAACAAGAAATAATCAATTTGCTACGTCCTAAAATAGGCCAGGTACCCGGAGCTCCGGGCAGAGCTTTCGGTTCAAACAGCCTTAATTTGCGTGGTCAAGGCGGAGGGCTGGAGTTGGCTTTGACAGGAGAAAGTTATGACGAGATTTATCAAGCCTCATTGCTGCTGAAAAGTGCAATCGAAGCGCAACTTCCAGAGCTTGGCAACCCTCGCATTTCCTATCAACCAACTCAACCTCAATTGCGGGTTAACATCGACAGGCGCAGAGCCGAGGAATTGGGCGTCTCCTTTAGTGATATATCAACTACATTGCGAGCTGCGATTGCTGGAGATGATATCGCTGATCTCAACGTGGGCGACCAAGCTATCCCGATTATTCTGCAAGCGTCTAATTCTAATTTGAGCAATCCTTCTGATTTGACCAATTTATATGTCTCGTCTAGAAACGGAGGCTTGGTGCCCTTATCAAGCATTGCTTATGTCACAGAAGAGGGAGTGGCGGCTGAGTTAGAGCGTCACGCACAACGTCGAGCCATTGAAATCGATTTGGAATTACCAGATGAAGTGCCTATGCAAGAAGCAGTAGAAAACTTGCGAGAACTGGCATTTTCAACCTTGCCCGATGGC
The DNA here is from genome assembly GCA_947503265.1 of uncultured Alteromonadaceae bacterium. Lineage (GTDB taxonomy): Bacteria > Pseudomonadota > Gammaproteobacteria > Enterobacterales > Alteromonadaceae > Aliiglaciecola. Next base: position 46,070 of record CANNDC010000026.1, on the reverse strand, counting down.
ATAGGTTTGGTGTTTTTGGGAGAAGCTCAAACCTTTGAAGAAACCAGCCAGCAAGTCATGCTAACCTACATATTGGCCTTTGTTATTGTTCTGTTGGTGTTGGCAGCACAGTTTGAAAGTGTCAATAGCGCTTTGGTGGTTATGCTTACGGTGCCTTTTGGTATCGCCGCTGCGTTATTTGCTCTTTATTTTACTGATACGTCCATCAACGTGTATTCTCAAATTGGTTTGGTGATGCTCATTGGGCTATTGGCAAAGAACTCCATTTTACTTGTTGAGTTTGCCGATCAACTCCGCGACAAAGGCTATGCAGTAAAAGACGCTATCATCGAAGCCGGCCATGTGCGACTCAGACCCATTATGATGACATTAGTATCGACAGTACTCGGTGGTCTGCCTTTGATTTTATCCACAGGGGCCGGAGCTGAGGCTAGAAACGCTATCGGTTGGGTTGTTTTCGGCGGACTGGGGATTGCAGTGATATTCACCCTATATTTGACCCCAGTATTGTATTTAGGATTGGCTAGATTTGCTAAGCCAAGAGCAGATGAAGCTAACCGATTAGAAGAAGAATTAGCAAAAGTAGACACTCACTAGCGTTTGGGCAACATGCCCAAACAGAGATTAAGGTGATCAACAATCAGACACAAATTTGCATATTGCTCTTCTGGTATCGACTCATGTTGAGTCGATTTCTGAGTGACCAATAAACCAAGAATTTTTTCACCGACAGTGATCGCTGCTATGCAAATAGGACCTCGAGCTAGCAGCTTGTCTAAATCCGAATCTATCAAATCTTCCCAATTATTCCTGTTAACTTTGTCGATCACTATTGGTTGAGGATTGTCTAATGCATAGCCAAAAAGGTTTTTGCTTTTTCCGATGTGTATTTTGCGTTTCAGTTTTAGTACATTGCCGTGATTGTCAAACACTACTCGACTATCTAAGTTTTTTTTATCTTTACTCAACGCCCAAAAGCTACTCTGCTCAAATTTCAGGACGCTACCCATACTGCGCAAAGTGCTGATTAAAAAGTCATTGATGCGGCTTCCATCTTTGGTGAGTTGCGTAAGAGATTTAATCGTATCTAATAGGGTTTTATCCGAAGTCTTTTGATTGACATCCAATGCTAAAATCGTGGATTTTTTAGAATCTGGTAGGTCAATCTTCGATGGACTTGAATTGATGTAACTATTTAACACAGATGCACCATAGGAACTCAGTAATTCCGAAGCATATATTCTTGTCTGGGCAATCTGCGCGTTTAGTTTAGGAATGCTGATACCAATCAACTTACTAATATTTGTTAGTATTTTGTCGTACTTATTCTTGTCTGAAACGGACGAACCTGAAATGGCTGCTAGCTGATTGGACAAGTTTATGATATTGGCTTCTAAACTTCTTTTCTCTGGACGATCAAGTGACATTTTGACTAACTCACCCAGATGCCAGCGCTGTGATAATCCAATACTCAAATCTTTAAATTGTATTCCTAGTTTCTCTGCACAATGTTTTTGGAAATCTTCTTCGGATAAGTCAGACTTCTCAATGAGTTGAATAGAAATGTCTGACCCAGTGCACCAAAACGCCGTCTCTCCAATTTGTTGCATCATAGCCGCAAGGTATATTTCTTCTTGCAGGGTTTCGCTATGATTTGGTACAAAAGATCGGGCGAGATGCCCAGCATAAAAGCTATTCGCCATTAAGGTCATTAGCCGATCGTATACTGATAAAGGAACATTTTCGTTTTTTAATAAGCCATCAAGAATTTTTGCCGTCAAACAAATATTTTTAATGGTTTGAATGCCCAACACGATGGCGGCTCTTGAAACCGTGGTCACTTTTTTTCGTTGTGAACGAACCGCACTATTAGCTACTTTAAGTACGCTCGTAGAAAGCGCCTGATCATGCAAAATAACCTTGCTAAGTTTTGGAATAGAGGAAACGTCATCGTTAGCAAATTTATCTAACACAGCCGCCATAGAGGTGATTGCAGGCAATTCTTCTTCCGCTAATAATTCAACCCACTCATATGTACTGTGCTTTTTTGACGGAGATCTCAACGGTTCACCAATTCACATGCCTTAAAACACGTTTAACTGTTAAAACTACCACATTAGCAAAGCCAGCAGAACTAATACAAGTCTTATGTCACAGCGGGGCAAATAGCAGGTTTTATTCCTGCTAATATACTAAAGTTTAACGGAGGTTCCCCAAAATGCATTCTATACTTGACATCTGATGTTCACTGAATTTATTCAGTTCGTTTCTAGGAATGTATAGTTGAAAGATGCTAAGGATATAGCTAAAAGTTATCGTAAACGCTATGTATTGGCCTTAATGCTAATCGCATTGTTGGCTTTGATGGCTCATTTTGTGGTGCGACATACAATTACTACACACGGTAATGCAGGTACTCTCATCAACCTTTCTGGCCAGCAAAGAATGCTGTCACAAAAAATTGCTTTGCATGTTTCGCAATTAAGCGCGAGCGAAGAAAAAGACGATTCTTTTGAGATTAGTAGAAAGTTGCAAGCCGCTATTTCATTATTTGAAAATAATCACTTGTACATAACCGAATCGAATAAACATTATCTTTCTGAACGGCAAACACAGCTGTATTTTGATGGCCAATCTTCACTAGACTATCGGGTGAATGCGTATATCAAAACCGCTTCTTCAATTTTGCGTGGGCAAGCTGTTAGTGCTGAACAAAAATTAATGTTTGCACCTACTTATACTGACGCTTTATTAAATGACCTAGATGCCGTGGTCAAAGACTTTGAATCGCAACTCACCGCAGACATGAAAGAGCTAGTCAGTATAGAGTTGTATATATTCATTGCGACCATGATTCTGCTGTTACTGGAACTAGTGTTTATTTTCCGTCCTCTGGAAGTCAGCTATATCAATTCGATCAAATCGCTAATCAAAGAAAAACAGGCTTTGTTTGAGGCGAAACAGCAGCTTGAACATTCAAACAGTGTCAAATCCCGTTTTATGGCCAGTATGAGCCATGAATTACGCACCCCGCTCGCGGGTATCTTTGGTATGTTGGAGCTAGCAAAATTAGAAAACGAACCGACTAAACGTCGCGTCTATTTAGCGAAAGCCAAAGACGCCGGAAAAAACCTTTTGGGTCTTATTAACGAAGTGCTGGATGTATCTCGTTTAGACGCCGATTTGGTTAACGTAGAAAATTCAGATTTTAATCTTCATCAATTATTAGACACATGCTGTGCACCCGTCGCCATCGAATGTGAGAAAAAAGGGCTTGAATTTCAGTATCATTCTGTCGGAGAAATTCCAGAATGGATCAATAGTGATGCCAACAAACTAATACAAATCATCAATGTGCTTCTTGGTAATGCAGTGAAATTTACTGAACGCGGTTCAATAGAGATGACGTCTCAGTTGCTCGTTAAGGAAAAGCAAGTTTGGCTATATTTTAAAATAGTAGACACTGGTATTGGCATATCTGAAAAAGATATTGAACTGATCAAACAGCCTTTTACTCAGGTTGATTCTGCCTCCACCAGGCGGTTTGGTGGGATCGGACTGGGTTTAAATATTTGTCAGCAACTAGTTACCTTGTTAGACGGTCAGTTATCAATGGAAAGCCAAAAAGGACGGGGCTCAAGCTTTAGTGTTGAAATACCCGTTTCGGTTTCTTCACGACCAGAGCAACTGCCACCAAAACAAGGGGCTGGCTCGATTGCAAAATTTGCCATTGTTGACGATTTAGCTACCAGTAGGGAATATCTGTCGTCATTGCTATCGGCACAAGGATTTCAAGTAGACTTATTTAGTTCAAGTTCTGAATTGATAGGCAATGCCAACCACATTCTTGACTACACCGCGATCATTCTCGATTTACACATGCCGGGTTTGGATGGCAAAGAATTGGCTAGTGTATTGAAAGCTGCACATGGAGATAGGTGCCCACCCTTGGTCATTGTTTCTGCCTCAGTTGAAAACATTGATAAGCAAGATATGGCAAGTTATGGCATTGAGCTGATCTTCGAAAAGCCCATTGACCAAAGACGTTTTGTCGATTCAATGAATTCCCTAAGCCAATTAAGAGGTCATCTGGTAGCGGAAAAACCCACTCTTAAGATATTAGTGGTTGAAGATGAAGACATCAATGCAGAAATCTTAAAGCACATTCTTACTAATTTCGGCTATGAATCCTTTCGAGCAAAAAACGGTATAGAGGCAATAGAGTGCGCGAAAAGTAGGAAGTTTGATTTGATATTAATGGACATCAATATGCCGTTAATGGATGGCCATGAAGCGAGTAAAACTATCGTCTATGATCTGAAAATACCGATTCCAATTATCGCTGTCACTGCCAATGCCTATGAATTGGATAAAGAACAAAGCATTCAGGCAGGTATGAAATATCACTTGGTGAAGCCTGTAAGTTCGGATGATTTATTGAGCACCATCGAACTCATTAGGATAAATGAGAATATTTAAAAAAGACGGTGAATAACTACTTGCATGTCTCTTTCTATGACATGTTAATTATTTCAAAAATGGAATAAGTACGGGTGTGTTAGCTTTGTAATTTGCATAGTCCACATTGTCTTTCCACTTGAGATCTGCCTTTGCTTCCAATAGCGGGATTCCACTGACTTTGGTCAGCAAAATGATGACAAACACGGGAGAAATCAATACCACATATTGCCAGTGGCTAATTGCCGGAAGAGAGGCGATAGCCGCACCCAACCAAATCAGTATTTCGCCAAAATAATTGGGATGACGAGAGAATTTCCATAACCCAGTGGTAATAAACACGTGTTGATTTTTGGTTTCCTTTCTAAATACCTGTTTTTGTCTATCTGCAACCACTTCAATCACAAAACCAACGGCCCATACGAAGATGCCCAAGTAGGCAAGAGCCCCCATTTCAACTTGTTGATGAGACGCAATAGCGGTTATTAATGAAATTGAGGTTATAAATACCCATAAACCCTGCAAAGTCCATGCTGAGAAGAAACGATATTTGTCTTGTTTAATGTCGTTGAACCGATCGTCTTTGCCATCCTTGAGAATGCGCAAAAATAAGTAGCTCCCCAATCTACAAGCCCAAATTATAATCATGCAAGCCAGCAGTCCTTCATACAAGGATATTGGCTTGGCGGCTATCAGAGCAATAATACTTAAACAGACGAATGTCACACTGCCAGTTAAGTCATAGAATCGTTCTGTTTGATAAACATAGGAAGGAATAAAGACGAGCCACTGAACTGCGAACGCGACTACAGCACACAGAGAAATAACCGACATATGAGCTAGTTCAACAGACCCATTGCGAGTTGCTGAAACAATAGCATAGGTCAGTAAAACACTGACCGATACGACAACTAAGGCTCTCGACTTCGAATTATTCATGTGGGTTGAAACTCCAAACTAGAAGTCTAATGTCAGCTTATACCCAGAATATTTACGCATATTGATCACCCTATCGTTATCCATTAACCAATATTGGCCCTTTATTCCTTGCAAAACTCCGTCAAATTCGAGTTCTTTGTCAAGGTTAATCGACTTGATTTTAGCTGGGTAAGATTCAACGGGATAATGAATGTTCATCACCTCAGAATCAATAAAGCTAATTGCCTGAATGCCGTGTTGTGAGCATATTGATTCAAGTTCGGGCTCAACTTCTAAAAATAATTTTTCTCTTAGCGAAACTAAGTCAACTTGTTCAGCTTCGCCTTTGAGCATGGTTCGCCAATTGGTTTTGTCGGCAATGTGTGACTTAAATACGCTTTCCACCAAACCGCTGATTAATCTGTTTTTGACGCGTAAAATAGGAATAGCCTGACTTGCACCTTGATCCATCCATCTGCTCGAAATGCCGTCAGTTACGAAGCGTGTAATGCCGACTTTAGTGGTGCCGGTGTTGGCAAGGTAGACAAAATGATCTTTAAGGCAGTTTTCTTCACCCCACGCAGGCTCTCTGCACGTTCCTTGATCATAGTGGCAAGTTTCAGGGCGCATAATACAGGTATCGCATTGTGCGAGTTTCATAAGGCAGCGATAACAATAACCTTGATTGAAACTCTTTTTGGTTTTGGTGGCACAATGCACACAGTGGATTTCACCTTCATAGCGCACACGCAAACTTGAACCAACCAGTTCATTCATATCTACCAATTCGCTTCCAATGGGAAGTTGGTAACTGACCAATCCGCTGTCATCAGCGTGGACACGCATTTTTCGAATATTGCCGTCGAATGTTGGCATAAATTAAATCTAACTCCGGTTTTCTAAACGAGTTCAGTTTGTACATTTTCAATCGCGATAGTTTACGCGTAATTTAGCCCGAATGTCATTGGTCTTAGTTTATCGGTTTTCTGACTTAAGATGATTTTTACTAATTTCCTCGCTTTTGTAATTAGTCTTGTGAATTCCTCTGCTTAACGCTTAATTATTGTGAAAAGAGAGTAAGCAAAGGATATTTTTAGTTTCGAAAACACACAAAAGCAACTAGGAATAAAAATGAAAGCCAAGACTAACGGCAATAAAGTAGGACTAGTGAACACAGTGAATATCACCTTTTTCATGGGATTATTATTTGTTACAACACAAGTAATTTCGGCGGAAAATTTCACTCGGAAAAATGTAGAAAAATCTCAGGAACTCATTCAAAAAACAATTGACGCATATGGTGGAGCAGAAGCCATAGAGAACCTGAATCAAATAATCATCGACTATCAGGTCACTACCATTAACGTAGGACAAAGTGTTAAAACTGAAGAACCTTGGGATGTGACCAAAAACCAAAGAAAGGTAGCTTTTGATTTTGTAAATCAGACGAGTTTCACTCAGTCTAGCGGGGAAGGAGGAGGCGGCAGGTTCTCGTTTACCAATATTGTAAATGGTGAAGATAGTGTCAATGTTGACCATCTCAGACGCACTAAAACCAAGGTCGCGGCGCCAGTATTTGATACCTTAGTTGGGCCGAGTATGCGTTCAAACAGCACCTTGCTGACTAAGCGATTACAACAATTTGCAGGTTCTGCCCGATACTTAGGGACACTTAAGTACAATTTACGTGATCATGAACTCTTGGCGTTTACCATGCCAGGTGGCCCAGCTATCACCCTTTACATCGACCCAGAAACGCATCTCATTTCGAAAAGTGAGCGAATCGTAGGAAACTTTTTGGTCGAATACTTTTTTGAAGACTATAAGAAAATAGATGGCATTAATTTCCCCACAACAAATTATTACACTGTGGATGGCAGCCGCTCTCAAACATTCAAAGCGACCTCAGTAAAAATTAATACTCTTTTTACTGACTCTCTTGAACCACCAAAAGACTATGTATCGTTGGAACCAAACCCACCACAGACCATTGCCACGCAGAATCTTGCAGAAGGCGTATATCTTGTCACAAACAGTGGACAAAATAGCCTGTTTGTCGAGTTCGATGATCATTTGATGATGATCGGAGGCCTTGCAGGCGTTGAACAACGAATAGCAGAAGTAGCCAAACATGCAGCAAAAAAACCGGTTAAAAATGTGGTGATGACACACCATCACGCCGATCATATTGGTGGTTCTCAGGGACTATTCGATGCAAACATCACGTTTATTGCCGCTTCTGCTCACGAAAAAGTCATACGAGAGAGTTTGGCAGAAGAAGACCAAAAGTCGGCACAATTCGATTTGGTGTCTGCAAGCAAAAAAGAATTCAAAGACGAGACAGGGCATGTGATTGTTTACGACATTGGTCCCACTCCTCACGCCGAACATTTCCTTCTCGCTTACATTCCAGAGCATGGCATCATATTTGAGGCCGATCACTTCTTCATTCCGCAAACTGGCCCATATGGACCAAGAACACCGAGCTTGGCGGCAGTGGTAGAAGCAATCAATAAAAATGGTTTGGACGTTAAGCAAATTGCTTCTGCTCATAGTTCAAGAGTAGCCACTTTTGAAGACATGATGGCGTCCTACAATTTGATACGATGATCTGAACGAGTCAATTTGTGCTATGATCTGATGGACCTGAATTGACTCGTGTTGACTCAAATTGCTATCTGGAAAACACAAATGTGCCGTACCAAGCTATCGTATTTAATTGCACTATTGTTTCTTTTTACTTGCCAAAATGTCCTGTCTTTTGAGTTATATTTAGTCAGGCATTTTGAAAAAATGAATGGGAAGAATGACCCTGAATTGACGCGTGAGGGTCAAATTAGGGCTGAAAGTTTGGCCAAAATGCTGGGGCAAACCTCAATCGAAAAAGTGTATAGCACCAATTACAACCGCACTAAACAAAGTGCGATGCCCACATCTGAAGCTAAAGGCTTGCCTGTACAAATTTATAATCCCAGAGAGTTAGAAAGTTTTGCTAAAACTTTGTTGGCACGCAAGGAAAGCGCTTTAGTACTGGGCCACAGCAACACTACCCCGGCTCTGATTGATTTGTTGGGTGGTAAAGCGAAAAAGATTGACGAAAGCGACTATGGAGAACTGTTTATTCTGCATATTGAAGCCGAGAATGTCAGTCAATCGAATATCACGGTTATTATTCCATAATAGGTATAAACAAATATAATCACTTTTTTGTGATTTTCCCCTAAAATAACAGTCAAACAATCATTTAGTCATTATGGAGAATGCTGTGATTTGCATCTGGCGATTCAGCCTATGTGCACTATTGTTGATTTTGAGTTGTAGCGGTTTGGTTTCAGCTCAAACGAAGATGGTGAATAGTTGGCTGCCAGAATATAGACAATACTATCGGGATATTGAAACCTCTCCTGAGGCTGTATTGTCTGCGTTGCAACAAGATGTTCCTTCAAATAATCCCAACCACATTCAAGCTGCACAATATCAGATACTGTTGAGTCGATCCTATCATGCATTGAGTTTCGCAGATAAAGCCCTTACCCACGCAAGAAACGCATTAAGTTTAATTACAAGTGAACATCAACCTTGGCTATTTCATACCGCTCAATTGGCCCACTCTAAAGCACTAGCAATGGCTAATGAACCCAGAAAAGGGTTAGTGGGTGCAAATGCAGCGATTATTTGGGGAGAAATTAACGGTGATAAGCAACTGGTAATCGAAGCCTTATTTGTAAGAGGAACGCTGTTAAGCAGCTTGGCGGATTCTCAGGGTGCTTTGAGAGATTTACAACGAGCTTATGAGTTGGCGTCTGAAGTTGAGGGTCATCTTCTCAAAGGAACAATTGCGGGAGCATTAGCTGATGTTCACGATTTTCGAAGAGAGTACCAGCTCGCTATTCCCTATTATGAAAAAGCCGTTTCCTATCATCGCCAAGCAGCCGATTTTAATGAGTTAAGTTTATCCTTGTTTGGATTAGGAAAAGCCAACAAAAACTTGGGAAATCTTGAATTGGCCAAAAGGCAACTAACCGAGTCTTTGATATTAGCGCAACAATACGAAGATATGCAGGGGGTTGCATTTTCGCTGGTAGAATTAGCTGATATCGAAAAAGAATTTAAAAACTACTCGACAGCAATGACTATGCTTAATCAAGCGGTAGCGATATTTATAAAAAGTCAAAATCTATCCATGTTGGTCGCCTCATATGAAAAAATGGCGCTCTTGGGCTTAGCAACGGGTGACAAACAACTCGCCAACGACAATTTAGTGAAAGCTAAACAAGTACTGAATCAAACACCTTTGCCTTTGAGAAATGTGTCAGTACAGGAAACTGCTGCAGAACTATTGTATAGCGAAGGAGAGTACAAATTAGCTTTTGAATTATTGGAGTCCACACTGCTTGAGAAAGAAAGGATTCTAAGCCAGCAAAACTCGAAACAACTGTTATCGCTTAGATCCCAATATGAAATTGATGTTCGAGAAAGAGAAAATAAATTGCTTGAACAGGAAAATAAGTTACAACAGTCCGACCTCTATCGCGCGGAAACGGCCAACACCCAACTGCAATTGTTATTCGGTTCTACCTTAATCATTTGCGCGTTACTGATCATGTTGGCTTATCGCGCCAAGCAGCATCGTATAACATTAGAGGAATTGGCTAATACTGATGGATTAACCGGTTTACTGAATCGTCGGCGAGCGCTAGAAATGATTGAACATCAAGTAGAATTGGCAAAACGTCATAACTACCCAGTTTCGATCGCCATTGCAGACATCGATTTGTTTAAAAATTTAAACGATACTTATGGTCATGCTGCGGGAGACCGGGTCTTGAAAGCGTTTGGCAATCTGTGTACGACTACATTTAGAAATACCGATATAGTCGGCCGGATTGGCGGAGAGGAATTCGTTATTGTGCTGCCGCACACGGAAATTAGCGATGCACAAAACACCTTACAAAGCCTATCAGAAAAATTTAAAGAGTTAGCCAGTTCCCTAGAGATTGATAAGCTCTCCATATCGTGTGGATTAGCTCAATTCGAATCTACTCTGACCGTGGCAGAAACCATGTTAAAGTGTGACCAAGCTCTTTATAACGCGAAAAATCAAGGTAGAGATCGAGTCATGCAATTCCAAACGCTTCATTCAAGTGTGCTAGAGCCATATGGTGGATCCCCTGCCAATTAAACCGGCTCGACAGGGCTTTATTCTTAGTAGAAGGCATTTTGAGCGCAACAAAAAGACCTATTTAGAGTTTTGGCTAGCCACTGATGACGGGCCTGCCAAACTGGTTACCGATGCCCAACAATCCATTCTATTTGTGGCTCAGACCGATACTGAATCAGCTTTACACTTATGCGCTAGAGAAAAGCTGAACGTCCAATGCAAACCTCTAGAGCTGAAAACCTTTCAACAGAAACGAGTATCTGCGGTTTATTTCCAATCCGTTGCAGAGTTTTACCGAGCTAGAGACGTACTAAAAGTGGCGGGAATCATCTGTTACGAGGATGATATTCGATTGACCGAAAGATATCTGATGGAACGCTATATTTATGGCTCAGCAAGTTTCATTGGTACCCCTAGAGGTGACACAGAACTTGTTAATGCCAAACTTAAGCCAAGTCAATATTATCCGACGTTTTCGTTACTGTCCTTAGATATAGAATGTAGTGAAAAAGGCGAGCTCTATTCTGTTGGACTTTCCTTTGAAACAAAGGCTATCAGGACTGATCTAGTCATCATAATCGGAAACTCAGAAACTGATAAGGATAACGCCTGCCCGTGGATTCTTTGGGTTGAAAATGAATCTGAATTGCTACTGCTACTAAATAAAAAAATAACCGAATTCGATCCCGATATTATCGTTGGGTGGAACGTGATTAATTTCGATTTTAAAGTTCTGCTGGAGCGTGCTCACTTTTGCAATGTTAAACTCAATTTTTCTCGGGGCAAAAGTGAGATAACCTATCGACAAGGTCGAAATGACAGTAATCAAGGTTTTGTTACAGTCGCGGGTAGAGTGATTGTCGATGGCATAGATGCGATGAAAACGGCAACCTACCAATTCGACAGCTTTTCGTTAGAGACAGTGTCTCAGGTGCTGCTAGGAAAGGGCAAAAAGGTCACCAATGTTGAAGATCGATTGGCAGAAATAAACCACAACTTCTTGCACGATAAAATTAAATTAGCGCGCTATAACTTGCAAGATTGCCATTTAGTGCTGGATATATTCGCGCAAACAAATTTACTCGACTACCTCATTCTACGCAGTCAAATTACTGGATTGGAGCTGGATAGAATGGGGGGATCTGTTGCGGCTTTTCTCAATCTATACTTACCAAAATTACATCGGGCAGAATATGTGGCTCCTAACCGGCCGATTGATGGAGGGTTAGCTAGTCCTGGCGGATATGTAATGAATTCGATTCCAGGATTGTACAAGAACGTCTTGGTGTTGGATTTTAAGAGTTTGTATCCTTCGATTATTCGAACCTTCAAAATCGATCCACTCGGCTTGATTGAGGGGATGTTGCAACCCCAATCTGCGATTGATGGCTTCAAACAAGCCAAGTTCTCCCGTACTAAACATTTTCTACCAGATATCATCACTGCTTTGTGGGCGCAACGGGATGAGGCGAAGCGTCAAGGTGATTCTGCGCGATCACAAGCGATTAAAATAATAATGAATTCTTTTTATGGCGTTTTAGGTTCCGGCGGTTGCCCGTTTTATGATACTCGTCTCGCGAGTTCAATTACTTTGCGCGGTCACGAAATTATGCAAACGACGGCAAAATGGATTGAAAGTGAGGGATACAAAGTAATCTATGGTGATACCGATTCGACTTTCGTCTGGATAGAACAACAAGTTTCTTGTGCAGACGCCAAAAAAATTGGCACTGGGTTAGAGAAATTAATTAATAAAAGATGGAGAGATAAGCTTAAACAAGAACAGGATATCGAATGTTTTTTAGAAATCGAATTTGAAACACTATTTGAAACCTTCTTGATGCCAAAAATACGCGGTTCAGAACAAGGAAGTAAAAAGCGTTATGCAGGCTTAAAATATGTCAGTGGGCGAGAGTCAGAGTTAATTTTCAAAGGCTTAGAAACAGTGCGTTCTGACTGGACAGAAATCGCCAAAGAGTTTCAGCGTAAACTGTATGAAATGGTGTTCGCTAGTCAGGATGTTGCTCCCTACTTGCGCAAAATCATAGCCGATATTAAAGCAGGAAAGCACGACGATAAACTTGTTTATAGAAAAAGGCTCAGACAAAAACTTAATCAATACACTAAGAATGTTCCTCCTCATGTCAAAGCTGCAAAATTGGCTGATCAACAAAATGAAATCAACGGCAAACCACTTAGATACCAAAATAAAGGCTGGATAAATTATGTTATTACTCTTTCTGGACCACAAACTTTAGAGTATAAAATTGACCGTTTGGATTATGAGCACTATATTGAGAAGCAAATAAAGCCAATTGCGGAAGGTATATTACCTTTTGTGGATTTGTCCTTTGAAGATATTACTGGGGCGCAAATAGGACTGTTTTAATCATTCTAAGGGGTCATGTGAAAGAACACCGCATTTTGATTGTCGATGATGACGAAATTACCTTGGAACTTCTGCAGTTGATTTTAGATGAGTTCATCACCGGAGAGGTTATTTCATTTTCAAGCAGTAAAAAGGCATTAAAATTTATTGGTGCACAAGGCGTTGGCGATCTGGATTTAGTCATTTGTGATTGGATGATGCCAGAATATGATGGCATTGAGGTGCTGAAAGCGATTCGCAATAAGAGTCAAGCACTACCCGTGCTAATGTTGACAGGTCAACCAACCCGAGATCTCGTTATAAGCGCACGGAAAAATGGCGTGAGCGATTTCATTGCTAAACCATTTAAAAACTACGATTTGACCGAAAAAATACAAAGTTTGCTAGCTTAGGTCAATTCGCTCTCGTCATTTCCCTCATTTTTGATTAAATTAAGCCCCCAAATCTTAAAACGCCTAGAAGTGAGCAATACGCACCATGTTTGATAAAGAAATAGACCGCTCTTCAACACACGCATTTAAATGGGAAAAATATAAAGGTAAGGATATTTTGCCCCTGTGGGTAGCCGACACCGAATTCAAATGTGCGGAAGCTATTCTTGATGCGATGCGCGCTAGAGTCGACCATGGTCTTTTCGGATACACACTGCCAGCTCATTACGAACCTGCCAACAAAGCCGTAGTTAGATGGTTAGCAGATATGCACAACTGGCATATTGAATCTGAGTGGATAGTATGGAACCCGGGTGTTGTGCCTGCTTTCAATGTGGCATGCAAAGCCTACTGTGAAAAAGGTGATACTGTTCTGGTTCAAACTCCCAATTACCCACCACTACGTGCCGCGCCAAGTATCAATGGCATGAAGCGGGTTGAAATTGCAACGGTTGAACAGCATGGGCGTTGGACTATCGATTTTGTTGAACTGGAAAAACAGGCGGCAGATCCTAAATGTAAGTTATTTATCGTTTGCAACCCAATGAATCCGGTGGGCTCAGTGCTGTTCGAAAGTGAACTGCAAAAAATTGCGGATATTTGTTCTAAACATGAAGTGGTGCTTTGCTCAGATGAAATACATTGTGACTTGATATTAGATAAATCGAAAAAGCACTTACCTGCAGGTAACTTTGCTGGATTAGAAAATAATTCGGTCACACTCATGGCTGCGAGTAAAACATTCAATATAGCTGGCTTGGGCACGTCATTCGCCATCATCCCAGACAAGAAAATTAGACAAGCGTTTGTCTCAGCGGCACAAGGAATTCTGCCTTGGGCCAATGTCATGGGGTTAGTCGCCACAGAAGCGGCTTTCACCCTTTGTGATGACTGGCATCAACAGCAATTAAATTATCTGCGTGAAAATTTGGCGTACCTGAGCAGCCAAGTGGATAAATTTGACGGACTTAAATTACTATCTGTCGAAGCTACCTATCTTGCGTGGATAGATGCTAGTGGGCTGGGTGTAGATAATCCTCAAGCCTATTTCGAAAGCAAAGGTGTGGGTCCATCACCCGGCTCAGACTTTGGCAATAAAAACTTTATCAGGATTAACTTTGGTTGCCCTAGAAGTATGTTAGAAGAGGCCTTTAGGCGTTTGAATAGCAACTAGTCTGTGTGCTTATATCTACGTCAAACAGAACTTGAAGGGCAATTGTACTGGCTTTATTCATCCATGATATAGGTGTATCTACCATTGGGTGTTTTGCGAAATTTGCCGCTGGAAAGATTGCCATCATCCAAGATAGTATCAAATTGCATAATGTCCTCTTCGGGGGCGGTTATGCCCACTATCGAGATTCCCGCATAACTGTAGCCATCCGGCCCTTCCCAATTCCAATTGCCGCCTAAACCGGTTTTTTTTGCCCAATCAGTCCGATTGATAGCCAGACCTGTGGCATCAGGAGGCAAAACGATATGGCTGTCATTTGGATATCGGCCATTGGCCTGCTTCCATATTTCAAATTCACGGTCAAATTGACCTAGCGTAGCCGCCATTTCTGTGAGTTGTGAGCGCACTACAAACTGCCGGTAGGAAGACATTCCAGCTATCACAAGGATGCCAATAATCGCAACCACGACCATGAGTTCGAGCAACGTAAAGCCTCGTTGATTTCTGGTTACATTCACCTTGACTATGCTCCCGTTGCTTCTGCGCTAGAGTGATGTGTCTAAAACTTTCAAAAAGCTATCACAGCCGAGAGAGGGAGGAAATTATTTAAGCTTATACCCGAGTATGTGGATATTGTAGATCGCTAAGATGTGGCACAGTTTTAATGGGAATTAAAATAGACTAAATAACTTATAGAATCCCAACAAAGATACGGACAGAACCATTAAACCTCCTATAGAGTTTGCCAGCCAGCCATTAGCATGCTCTTTTAGTAAGGATTTATTATTCATGGTCCAAATTAAAAAGAGGGCGATGATGGGAAGCAATAATCCGTTGGCCGCTTGCGCAAATAAGATTGCTGCTAGGGGCTTGATACCTAAGCTAGCGAAAGCCACACCAACAATAATTACCGTTAACCAGACCATTTTGAAACGCTTATCTTGCAAACTCGATGACCATCCTAGTGCACCAGTAACTGCATAAGCAGCAGCGAGTGGAGCAGTAATCGAGCTTGTTAATCCTGCTGAAAATAACCCAATGGCAAAAAAGGTATTGGCATACCCGCCCAGTAAAGGTTCGAGCTGCGTGGCAATGTTGCTCGCATTGATTTGGGTCTGAGTCGCAAAAAATGCGGTAGCAGCACAGGATAAAATCGCTAGAGTCACCAGGCCTCCCAATCCTATAGATAAACCCGCGTCGATTCTGTTGTCTCGCAATGCTGTTGATAAAGGCTCATCAACTTGCCTTTGAGAAGCAACGATACTTGCGTGCAAAAATAGGTTGTAGGGAACCACAGTGGTGCCCACCAACGCAATAACAGTTAAAATACTTCCTGTGGGTATATCGAGGGAAAATAGACCAGAGAACATCTGACCTAAATCTGGTTTAGCCATGATAAAGGTCATGATAAAAACCAAACTCATAAGCATAACAAGCGCGATTAAGGCTCTTTCAATTAACTGATAGCGTCCAATAAAAAGCAATATTGCGGCTAAAGTACCGATTATCAGTACCCAAACTTCGATACGGGCACCCACGACATTAGTCAATCCGAGAGCGGCGCCGGTCAAGTTGCCACTTTGGTAAGCGGCATTACCAATCCCTATGGCGCCTGTGACAAGAACTATCGTTAGTACTCTGCTAATGCCCGTGAATTGTTCGCGAATTGCTTCAGCTAACCCTTTTCCGGTCACTATGCCTAATCTGGACGCCATTTCTTGCAAAACGAAGGTCGCGATAACCGAAAACAGCAGCGCCCAAACAAGCGCGTAACCATACTTACCCCCTGCAATCGAAGCAGTAGTGACCGTTCCCGGTCCAATAAAGGCAGCAGCTATGAGTAATGCAGGGCCAAACTTTTTCACATCAAATCAGTCGGTTAACTGTCAATGTGATTACCCTATCAAAATTGTACTCTGGCGCCTACTACAAATGAACGACCTGGTAAGGGAGCATCGTCTTTAATAAACGATGAGTGCACTCTGGCCTCACGGTTTGTCAAGTTATTCGCTCTGGCAAATAAAACCACTTCACTTTCAAACGCATCAACATAGTAGTTGACCGCCGCATTGACCAAGGTATAGCCATCTGTTTTAGTTTCGAATTCAGCAATCTCGTCTTGGCTTGCATAATAGGTCGCACCGAATTCCGCATGCCAAGCATCGTTTTCCCAATGCAGTTCCGCTCCCAGTCTGAAAGGAGGGATACGTGGAAGGTTTTCACCACCGTCTAATTCAGCTATCGTCATGTCTGCATATGATTCCAAGCGCAAATTATCGTTGAAATGCCAATCTACTTCAGCTTCGAAGCCGTAAATAGTGGCATCTTGCTGAGAGAATAAGAATATCGGTGTTTCTTCATCACCATGCTCGTGCTCTTCGCCTTCATGCTCTTCTTCGTGTTCCTCACCTTCGTGCTCTTCACCCTCATGCTCTTCATCATGGTGCTCATCTTCGATGAATAAGCCTGTATTACGCTCAAAGAGGTAATCGTCAATTTGATTATAGAAAATGCTGAAGCTTGCTTCTATTAACCCACCAGAATAATTAAATGTCGCATCAATATTGTTCGATACTTCTTTTTTAACTTCTCGATTTGACTGCACAATTTCAAATTCATCGCCTTCCATTTCGATATCAAAACCAGCGCCCAATTCATATGTGCTGGTGGCGATGTGAAGCCCGTTGGAAAAAATTTCTGCCGCCGAAGGTGCTCTCTCTGAACGTGCATAGTTAAATGCAAATGTCTTATTGTCTGAAATGTTCCAGACAGCACCTACGGATCCAGAAACTGCTGTAAAGCTTTGGTCATCAAAGGCAAAATTTTCATCTTCGTCAAAGAACGTGTTATCAGGAGAAATATCGACTTTTTCAACACGGGCACTCAACTGCCAAAGAAGATCATCGACTTGTTTTTCTTCCAGTACAAAAACAGCCAATGTCGTTGTGTCTGATGCTGGTGTAAAGGCTTCCTCACCGAGTGCGGAAAATTCGTTAGTAATGTAATTTGCACCTAAAACTCCATTCCAGCCATTGGTAGTTTGGTGTTTTGCCCAAAGTCGAGTTTCGAGGGTATCGTTTTCAAAGGTTGTACCTATTTCACCATCTTCGATTTCCATGTGCTCATAATCTGTATAAGCTGCCCTAAAACGAACTTCAGATATAAACCCTGATAGGTTTTTCCAATCCGCTAAAAATTGAACACGATCTTGGCTTAAACGTCCAAAAACAATCTCTTCTTCATGTTCTTCACCTTCATGCTCGTCTTCTTCGTGCTCTTCGCCCTCATGTTCATCATCATGATGCTCGTCTTCGTGTCCATGAGAGTGACCGGGTATGCCATAGTCACTTTCTAGATTTCCGAAAGAAACCGCAAAATTGCTATCTTCTCCCACCCAACCGGCGCCAACAGAAAATCCACTGGCATCAATGAAGGAGTTTTCTAAAATGCCCGGCTGTTCTTCATCATGCTCTTCGTGATCATCGTCGTGCTCGTCTTCGTCGTGTTCCTCTTCGTCACCATGTAATTCTGCATAGCCAGGAATTTCGTAATTTTCAGTTTTTCTATCAAAGGCATCGAAGTGAAATACAAACTCTTCTGCTCCGCCATCGAGACTGATGTTGACCGTGTCTTCGCTAGAAACGGTATCGTGTAAATAACTTACTTTGCCTTCCAATTTGTCTTTTTTCTGCGTGGGCAGGCGGTTATCTACCACGTTAACAACACCACCTATTGCACCGCTTCCATAAAGCAAGGTTGCTGGGCCGCGCAATACTTCTATTTGAGTTGCGTTGGCTGCCTCTATTGAAACAACATGATCAGGTCCGATTCTAGACGCATCCGATACATCTAAGCCATTTTGCAGTATTTTTACTCTCGGACCATCAAGTCCTCGGATAATAGGACTGCTCGAAACAGGTCCAAAATAAGTACTGTTAACACCCGGTACATTTTTTAATGTTTCGCCCAGTGTAGGAGCAATACGAGACTCTAAATCTTCTCCAGCAATAATAGAGGCTGGTGTAGCAGACTCTAAAATCGTTTTATTTAGCGGATTAGAAGTAATAACCAATCTTTCGATGGTATGTTCATCTTTCTGGGTGGGTTTTTCATCTGCAAATACTTGACCATGAAACAATGACACCCCAATCGCAGAGGTGATAGTGACGGCAACTTTCGATAATTTTCGCGGTGTTCTTAACATGTTTGATTCTCTAATACTTTCAGATGAAATGTTATACTGTAACAGATGTTATAGTATAACGTTATGTGTGGGGCGCAAGTCAAGAGTAGACAAAAGAAAAAACGCGGGTTTAATGCAATTTCGCCAAGAAATTTAGCTTTTCACTAGGGCGTGCTGACCTTTGATGTATACTTTTGCAGGATTTTTGATTGATTTAGACAATGCAGAGCGAAAGTCATGCAGTTGTTCAACCTTGGAGAGCACTTTGCCAGACCAGTCCAAAGACGATCTATTAACTCAATTGACTAACTTAACCAAAGGTGATCTAAAGCAGGTTTTACATTCTGTAGATTACATACAAGGTATAGTCTTTGGTGTTTGTGCTTGTCCTGAAATCCCAATGCCTGAACAATGGTTGGTTTGGTCGTTTGATCAAAGAGGGCAATTAGCATCAACAGAACAGGCAGACAAAATTGCCGATTTATTAATGGGATTGTTACAACATCAATTGATCGAAATGCGTGAACAAACTCGCTTGTTTCCGCAACACTATGAATTACCCGAATTAGAAGATAAAGAGAGCATTAACTCGCCTACCAGCGAGTGGCTGCGCGGTTTGCTGAGTGCACATCAACGATTGGAAAGTATTTGGCAAGGTTGTTGGGAACAGGTACAGCAAAAAGCACCGGACAACTTAGCTAAACATCAAAAAGATTTGAAACACTGTTTATTGATGTTTAGTACCTTTGCCGACTTGCCAATGGCGATAGAACAGGCGCAAAGAGTAGGCAATGATAAGTTGTTAGATAACTTACCAAAAATATTCCATTCTATTCCAGATGCATTAAAGACCTACGTAGCGCTGTCGGGAGAGCTTGCACAATACTTACCAGAACAGTTTGAAACCTTCGTGCAACATAAGTGATAAACGTTTCAGGCGAAGCAAAATCTGATATTTAAAGCTAACCCCTTGTACATATGCTGAGCTGAACAGTTGCTGGTCACCTTTTTCACAAATAGAAAAGTTAGGTTTGTTTTTAACAGTCTAGGTATCTAGCGGACGTCTGGCGCTGCGTACGGCCTTTGGATGCATTAAGGTTTCTAGGTTTTCCATACATTTGGCAATTTTAGCGTAGACAGTTTTGTCATTGGTTATCGCGTTGTAAAGCCAGTGATACGCATCCTCATAATCATACGGGCTACCATAACCATCAATAAAAAGTTCAGCTAGTTGAATCTGTGCATTTAAATTTCCTAGTGCTGCTGCTTCACGCAAATAGACAACGGCTCTGGGTTTATCAACTTGAACTAATTTTCCTTGAGAATAGTAACGACCAAGTTGTTCAAGAGCAGGAGCCAAACCTTGGTCAGCAGCATCTTTCATAAAGCGAATACCACGCACAGGTTCGGCATCCACACAAACTCCCCATGCCAACATATCACCCCATAGGAATTGGAAAGCTGGAATTTTTAGAGTTTGTGCTCTTGCTTCTATATCTTGAACTAATTGGCATCGGTCAAGAACCACTTGGGTTAAATGTTCATTTTTTTCAATTAGACTGAGAAGTTTATCTTGACTATACAGTTCAACGGCTTTGATTTGTTGAGCCAAAGCAGAGGATTGTGCATGCAATGTCATGCTAATGATAAAAATCAGTATCGAAATTGAACGCATATTGCTATGACCTAAAAAGCATTGAAATTGATCGTATTAGGTTATCGACTGCAAAGCGAAATTCTCAACCCCAGGTTAACAATGTGTCAACGCAGATTGGATAACCTGAGCGTGTTCCGCCAAATCATGTCCTAAATCAGTCAAATATCCGCCATCTGGCTGGGTAACTATTCCTTTTTCAAACAAACGTTTTGCTGCACCGACGTGACTCGGATCTGCATCAGCATGAATTTTAATGCCTTGCATCAAACTTTTATTCGGGAATTTTAGGATAAGATTGAGTTCTTCGGTAAGTTCTTGGTTGAAGTACATAAATTTTGTTCTCTTTTTTATTGCATTTACACTTATTGGTTTAGACTAGCGCTGATAATCGCCAATTACAAAACTAAAATTCATATCTGCTCGTATATGTTGCCTTGCATGTTTATACTCGCTGTAATTAACAGAAACTCGGTTCAATATGAAATACAAAGACTTACGAGATTTTATTCGAATACTCGAAGAGAAAGGCCAGCTCAAACGTGTCACGAAAGAAATTGACACAAATCTAGAAATGACTGAAATTTCAGATAGAACTTTGCGAGCCGGCGGACCTGCCATACTGTTTGAAAACCCGAAAGGGCATACCGTGCCCGTTCTAGCCAATTTGTTTGGCACACCCGAGCGGGTCGCTTTGGGTATGGGGCAAGAGTCTGTTGAATCTTTACGTGAAGTCGGTAAGTTGCTGGCTTATTTGAAGGAACCCGAGCCGCCAAAAGGCATCAAAGATCTTTGGGACAAGCTTCCTGTCCTTAAACAAGTGTTAAATATGCCTGCCAAAGAAGTGCGCAAGGCTGTATGTCAGCAAGTAGTGATTTCCGGTGATGATGTAGATTTAGGTTGTTTTCCTATCCAACATTGCTGGCCCGGAGATGCTGCTCCATTGATTACCTGGGGACTGACAGTCACTCGTGGCCCGCATAAAAAACGACAAAACTTAGGCATATATCGCCAACAAGTGCTTGGCAAGAATAAAGTGATTATGCGCTGGTTATCTCACCGCGGCGGAGCGCTGGATTTTAAAGAATTTTGTCAAACCAACCCCGGTGAAAATTACCCTGTTTCTGTAGCTTTAGGTGCAGATCCTGCGACTATTCTTGGCGCTGTCACGCCAGTACCTGATTCTTTGTCAGAATATGCTTTTGCGGGATTGCTAAGAGGCGATAAAACCGAAGTGGTAAAGTCAATCAGTAATGATTTGCAAGTTCCTGCCAACGCAGAGATTATCTTAGAAGGATATATCGCGCCAAATGAAACGGCACCCGAAGGGCCTTACGGTGATCATACGGGTTACTACAATGAAATAGACGATTTTCCGGTGTTCACTGTCACTCACATTACTCATCGAAAAGACCCAATTTACCACTCTACATACACCGGCAGACCGCCAGACGAGCCTGCAATCTTAGGCGTAGCATTGAATGAAGTGTTCGTTCCTATCTTGCAAAAGCAGTTTCCTGAAATCACTGATTTTTATTTGCCACCTGAAGGATGTAGTTATCGTTTAGCGGTCGTAACGATGAAAAAGCAGTACCCTGGGCACGCAAAACGGGTAATGATGGGTGTCTGGTCATTTTTACGACAGTTTATGTATACCAAATTTGTTATAGTATGCGACGACGATGTGAATGCCAGAGATTGGCAAGATGTGATCTGGGCCATTACCACACGAATGGATCCTGCTAGAGATACCACGCTTATCGAAAATACACCGATAGACTATTTGGATTTCGCTTCTCCCGTTTCAGGATTGGGTTCCAAAATGGGTATGGATGCAACCAACAAATTACCCGGTGAGACAGATCGTGAATGGGGGATCCCCATCGAAATGGATGCTGATGTGAAAGAACGCATTGATAGCATCTGGGAAGAACTAGACTTAATACCAAAACCATTTAAACAAGATTAAAGACAAATATTAAATGCAATCAATACGCTGTAAAGTAGAAAATATCGAGCCACTTACTAAAGCTGTGAGTAAAGTCGTTTTAGTGCCAGAAACCGAAATGACGTTTGCAGCTGGTCAATATTTACGTGTCCTCATGGGAGAAGGTGATGCTCGCCCGTTTTCTATCGCCAATTCACCTCGCAAAGATAATCTACTTGATCTGCACATTGGCGCGGGTCCAGACAATAATTATGCATCAGAAGTCCTGCAGGTCATGCTCGACAAAGGTGAAGTGACGGTTGATGGCGGGCACGGTGAGGCGTATTTAAGAGAAAAAGAGATCATGCCAATGATCTTATTGGCGGGTGGTACTGGTTTTTCTTATACCTTGTCGATTCTGCAACGCCGTCTAGAGATAAAATCGAAGGAACCGATATTTTTGTATTGGGGTACACAGCAAGTTCAAGATATCTATGCTTATGACTATTTGATGGCGCTGCAAAAGCAGCATACCAATTTTCGCTTTATCCCAGTGGTAGAGAAAACCAATGGCGTTTGGCAAGGTAAAACTGGACTGGTGCATAAAGCGGTAATGAGCGATTTTGTCAGTATCGAACCTTATCAAGTTTATGTAGCTGGTCGTTTCGAAATGGCCGGTGTAGCGAGAGAAGAGTTCCACACACAAGGTTTGTTGTTGGAAAACTTGTACGGCGATGCCTATCAGTTTATCTAATTTGTGCCCCGATAAATCTGTTGTATCGCTATAAAAGAACAGCTCTTTTTGTGGCTGAATAAGGAAATTTGAAAAAAACATAGTTTCGTCATAATCAATGGTTATAATACGAGCTATGAAAAAAGAAAATGATAAAAATTTGAAAGAAGATCCCCACTATTTAAGAGAAAAAGACAAGTACGAAAATCCAGTTGCTAGCCGAGAATACCTACTTCAAGTCTTAGAGCGCGAGAAAAAACCCCTCACATTCCTAGAAATTTGCCAATTTGTTAATGCTGATAGCGAAGACAATCGAATTGGAATTCAACGACGCCTCAGAGCGATGGAGCGTGAAGGTCAAGTCGTGTTTAATCGCCAGAAAAAATATGGTCTGGCTGAGAAAATGGAATTGATAAAAGGGCGAGTTATTGGTCACAGAGACGGATTTGGATTTCTTAAGCGTGAAGACGGTGAAAAAGATCTTTTCATTCACCAAGGGCAAATGCAAACCTTGCTACATGACGACATTGTACTAGTCAAAGAAAGCGGTACTGATAATCGAGGTCGCAAAGAGGCTCGCATCGCCAGAGTGATTGAGCCGCGCAGTGAACCTATCGTTGGCCGTTATTATCTAGAAAATGGCATTAGTATCGTCATCCCTGACGACAGCAGAATCAGTCACGAATTTATAATTCCACCGGAAAACATCAATGGTGCAAGACAAGGCCATATTGTGGTTGTGGATGTGGTTCAGCGCCCCAGAAAACGAGTTAATCCAATTGGAAAAGTAAAAGAAGTGCTTGGCGAACATATGGCGCCTGGGATGGAAATTGAAATGGCCTTGCGCACGTTTGATATCCCCAGTGAATGGCCTAAATCTGTTAGTAAACAAATCAATGGATTAACCGAGCAAGTGCCTGATGAAGCGAAGCAAGGCAGAATTGATCTTAGACAACTGCCTTTGGTTACTATTGATGGTGAAGATGCCAGAGATTTTGATGACGCGGTTTTTTGTGAGCCGCTCGAATCTGGCGGTTGGACACTTTGGGTGGCTATTGCCGACGTAAGCTACTATGTCCGAAACGGCACAGCCTTAGATGACGAAGCGCAACAGCGAGGAAATTCGGTTTATTTCCCTGAGCAGGTGGTGCCTATGCTTCCTGAAGTACTCAGCAATGGACTGTGTTCATTGAATCCTGAAGTGGATCGTTTGTGCATGGTTTGCGAAATGACCATAAGTGCGCAAGGTAAGCTGCAAGACTATCAGTTTTATGAAGCTGTGATGAATTCGCACGCGCGTTTTACTTACACCAAGGTGTCAAATATTCTGCAAGGTGACCCTGAGCTTAATAAGCGCTATGACAAATTCGTACCTCACCTACGTAACTTGCACGACATGTACAAGGTATTGAAGCGCGCACGCAACAAACGTGGCGCTATTGAATTTGAAACGCAAGAAAACAAATTTGTGTTCAATGCGCAGCGGAAAATTGATCATATTGTGCCGGTTGTACGCAATGATGCCCATAAACTCATTGAAGAATGCATGATTTTAGCCAATGTCTCGGCTGCTCAATACATTGAAGAAAATAAAGCACAGGCGTTGTTTCGTGTGCATGATGAACCGAGCGAAGACAGGCTTACTTCCTTTACATCTTATTTAAAAGAAGTCGGCATTGAGCACCGCATTGGTAGTCAAGCAAAACCCAAAGACTTCACTGAACTGGTGGACAAAATTCAGGGTCGTGCAGACCAGGAATTGATTCAAACCATGCTGTTAAGGTCCATGAAACAAGCTGTCTACGATTGCGATAATGTCGGACATTTTGGATTAGCACTAGAAGCTTATGCGCACTTTACTTCTCCCATCCGTCGTTATCCTGATTTGGTCGTACACAGAGCAATCAAAGCCATCAACGATAAGCAAGCAAGTCGTAAAAGTAAAACGGGTGGTAAATCTTATTCCGTTGAAGAAGTTGAAGCTCTGGGCGATCAATGCTCGATGACAGAAAGGCGTGCCGATGACGCTACTCGGGATGTGGCTGACTGGCTAAAATGTGAATTCATGCTTGACCATGTAGGTGACACTTTTGAAGGTGTGATAGCTTCGGTTACTGGGTTTGGATTCTTTGTTCGTCTCACTGAATTCCATATTGATGGTCTTGTCCATATTTCGTCTTTGGAGAACGATTACTACCACTTTGATGAGGTTAAACAATGTCTTGTTGGAGAAGCCATGGGTATGCGATATCGGCTTGGTGATCCCTTAGAAGTGAAAGTCGCTGCGGTTAACTTAGATGAGCGAAAAATAGATTTCATTATTGATGCACCCAAAGGAAGAGGAGCGCGGAAGGCAGCAGGGGAGTCGAAAGCAAAAAACAAAGACTCGCGTAGAAAGCGTTCAACGACGAAAAAAGAAGGTGATTCTTCATCTAAAACAGCATCTAAACCAGCTTCGACTACACGTTCAAAGTCACGAACTAAGTCTCGTGCCAAGCCATCAACCAAAAATACCAAACGAAGTAGAAACAAGAGGTCTAAATAACATGGCGCAGAATGAACTATTGTATGGAATCCATGCTTTAGAGTCGGTGATAAACAGGGAGCCCGAGCGCCTAATCGAACTGTTTGTACTGAAAGGTCGCGAAGACGATAGATTGCACAATATTATAAACCAAGCCAGACGTTTTGGTATTTCAGTACAGTTTTGTCAGCGCAAAACATTAGACGACAAAGTAAACGGCGAACAGCACCAAGGCGTAGTTGCTCGCGCAAAACCGGGCAAACAGTATTCTGAAAATGATTTAGCCGAAATCGTCGAGAAAGCCGATAACCCATTTTTATTAATACTTGATGGGGTTACGGATCCGCATAATCTAGGTGCTTGCTTAAGAACCGCTGAGGCAGCCGGCGCACATGCCGTAGTTGTTCCTAAAGACAAGTCTGCTGCACTCACACCCACAGTTCGCAAAGTGGCAAGCGGCGCCGCCGACGTCATACCCTTGGTACAAATAACCAACCTTGCGAGAACCCTAAGAGAGTTACAAGAAGCCGGAGTCTGGATTATTGGTACTGCCGGTGAAGCCAAACAAAATTTGTATGAGTGCAAATTAACCGGGCCGACTGCGTTAGTCATGGGGGCTGAAGGCAAAGGCATGCGACGACTTACCCGAGAAAATTGTGATGAATTAATTAAACTTCCAATGGCCGGCACTGTGACGAGCTTGAATGTGTCGGTCGCAACAGGGGTATGTATGTTCGAAATTGTTAGGCAACGAAGTTTATAGTTGCCTAGGGTCAACAGCCTTAGTCTTTGATGTTATCGAATGGCGTTTCCTTAGGCCTTGAACTATTCTCAATTAACACGTCAAACGACACGTATCGCAGTTTAGATATTTAACGACTAGCTAGGTTTCTAAATGGTGAAAAATACAGTCATTAAACCTAATTCCACTTCAATTGCTGCTTCAGTGAACGAAAAAAACCATGCTGCTAAAGTCGAAGATAGGAAGACCAGCCAAGGAAGATCCAACCCGCTTTGGCACAGTTTAGCAATGTTTTCCGAGCCGATTATTCAAGCTAAGTCACAGGCTGATGCGACAACTCAGACCCAAATACCAACGTCTGTTCAAACTAGTATACAGTCTGCAGGTAATGGTGCTCCTCTCAACGAGAGTATACGTTCTCGCGTCGAACCTGTTTTAGGGCATAACTTGTCTGCTGTTAGAGTTCATCAAGGACCAGTTGCAGAGGCGGCAACAGAGAGTATCAATGCCAAGGCATTTACCCATCAAAACAATATCTATTTAGGCAAAAATCAAAGCGCTAGCGATCTTGCTTTAATGGCGCACGAAGCGACTCATGTTGTGCAACAAAAATCCACAGGGAACCTTATTCAACGAAAAAGTCTACAGGAGGAATTAGATACCGAGCTTGCAGCATGGGCTAGCAAAGAGGGACATTCTCTTGATCCAAAAGACAAAGGGTATGCTTTTACTTTGCGAGAATACGCCCGCTTACTTACTTATGATGAAGGTGAAGTTCGGCCTAGGCAAAAGCCTAAAAAGAAATCTGAGGTGAAAAAATGGGAGAAGAATTTTAAGAAAATTTCATTACTTGCCAAGATGATAATGAAAGCCGGTAAAGTCGATCAGAAAGAAACTCGCGCCAGTATGATTGGACAAGATCTCGCCCAAGTTGGGTTAATCGATGATGCTATGGAAACGGCAGCATTACTGACTGACAAGGATGAGAAGGAGCTCATTTACGCGTTAGTATTAAGGAGTGCAAGTCAGGCTAAAGAATCCCACGTAATTACTGTTACCAAATTTTTTACCACTGGAAAAGATATCCATAACAACCCCGTCATTGACAAGTTAGAAGGAAATCAAGGTGTTTTTGCAAAAGCATTAGGTTCTAAAAAACTCAATGGGGTTCTCGATGTGTTGATTGGTGCCTATAAGAACGAAGATAAAATGATTGCCATTCTGTCTGAAATTTTGGTATTCAATTCCTCCCTTCGCAAGGCGTTCTCTGATTGGATGTGGACCAAAGACAAAGATTTTCTGTTTAAAGTTGTAGACTCAGATTTCTTCGTAGAACCTGGCTACGGAGGAGAGGCCTTTGCTGATGAAACAGGAAAGGCTCGTGAGATGGACATGAAAAAAGACATGCCATGGGTCTATGAAGTAAAGCAAAAATATTATGTGGATTATCTTATCGGTTTGGGTGTAAAGGCATCTGTTGCCATTCCCAAACCCAAAAACATGAAATTCCAATCTCTCCGAGCTTGGTTAGATCAAAACACAGAAAAAATTGGGGCTGCGTTAAAGGCGCTTTATCCAAAAGATCCAGACCAAATAACCGCAGTTTACGAACATATTGCAGATATCTTTTTCTTCCATGTGGATCGAGGTGATGTTTCTCCGGATTTGGCAGGAAAATTGGCAAAACTTGGGCCTTCTGATCCCAATAAAATGCGTCTTAAATCTGATTGTGATGTGCTTGCTACTTATGCAACTAGGTTACTCAAAAGTAGTGGATTTACGCCGATTGGCTATATGGCAATTCTTCCTGATGCAGGAGTAGGGCATGCCGTTGCCTTGTTACAGCAAGGGACTGACTACTACATAGTCAACAACAAACAAGTGACTAAAGTAAGTGCGAAGGATAAGGCATCCGCAATCATCAAATTGCGTAATGACGGGCTTACGATTTACGAAGATAAACCTGATTCTTATAAGGTGTATTACGCAGATGCCGCCGCAGATGGAGCTATGCTGGCCTCACTGAGAGACACCAAAGAGTCAACAAGACGAACGGACCTAGAGCCATAATTTGTAAATACTCAAAGGTGACGGGCTTTAAAACATGCGCAAAAAGACAACATTTAGTGCGCTTTTGTTCATGGAATCATATCCATACAATTGATAACTTAAGGATCTGAAGATTGAAACGGTAATTTGGAGATTCTTATGAAGAGTTATGTAAAGAAATTGCTTGCAGCACCTTTGCTTCTCACACTGACCGCTTGCGTTGGCACAACCACAACTGAACAAAATATTGGTTGGCAAGTGACCAATTTGGGTGACAACATCAACTCTGAATACCACGATGGTTGGTCAACGGTAAGTGATGATGAGTTGACACTTTATTTCGGATCCAATCGTCCTGGAGGCTTTGTAAAAACCAACCCCAAAGATGATTGGGGGCTAGGTGCAGATGGCACTCCAACAAAGTACGATATGTATGTATCGCGCCGTAGCAATAAAAATGAGCCGTGGGGGAAGCCAGTTCTTTTACCTAAGCCAGTAAATTCCGAATATAACGATCACAGTGCAGCACAATCTGATGATGGACACTACCTGTTTTTTGCGAGTGATCGCCCGGGCGGATGCGGAAGTTTAGATTTGTATGTTAGTTATCGAGAAGATACCAGTGACGATACTGCGTGGCAGGCGCCACAAAATCTTGGTTGTCAGGATGCCGGAGGGCCGAATGGCAAAGCGATTGATTCATGCCCAATCTTTCATCAAGAAGGTGACAAAATCAAATTGTACTTTACCGCTTCTACAACTCCCAATCCGGCTACGTTAGATTTCAAATATACGACGTTTCAACCTAAAAAAATGCGTGCTACTGGTGAACAAACCATTAATATCTCCACCGATTATCTAGATGGACATATCGATCCCAAATTTGGTTACGTATGGGCGGCAATGCCGAATGGTTTGGGTGGTAGTGACATATGGCAATCTTCAAGACTCAATGGCGATA
Organism: uncultured Alteromonadaceae bacterium; assembly: GCA_947503265.1. Taxonomy (GTDB): domain Bacteria; phylum Pseudomonadota; class Gammaproteobacteria; order Enterobacterales; family Alteromonadaceae; genus Aliiglaciecola. Next base: position 16,766 of record CANNDC010000026.1, on the reverse strand, counting down.
TCTGGTCACAGCCAACGAATTTAGGATCAAGCATTAATACGCAATTCGAAGAGCAGTTACCAGCACCCGTGAATAATGGTGATACACTTTATTTCCCGTCTAATCGACCGGGTGGCAAGGGTGGAATGGATATTTACATGGCGGAGCGCAGCGAATAAAAACTAAAAGGCCTGAGTCCGATTAAGCATCGAAATCAGGCCTTGGTAGCTGCTTGCTTCGCAAACGTTTCAAGTTCTTTTTAACTCAACTGTACTTTGGTGCAAATGGCGTGCAGCGAAGCGTTAACTTGCTGCACCTCAGCCAAATTGTCAGAACTTAGTACAGGCGTTGCCAAAGGTTGGAATCGTAATACACGCATTTGGTACAGGATCAAATTCCAAAGAACCCTTCAATGCTTCGAATCCGTCGAATGATGCTGTCACACTGCCGTGAATTCCGGTAATGTCGAGTTTCGCTTCAATATGACCTTCAAAATCGTAATCAATTATAGGTACATGTTTAAACGGTAGTTTAGCGATTTCAAGAGCAGCAACAGCAACCCCTCTTGCAGTCAGTACAGAAGCGACTTTGGGATCTAAGTCCACTGGAGTAATTTCGGTCAGTACTTCTAGACCTTTTAGCGCTATTTTAGTGGCTTCAAGGGCGACTTTTGCTACAGCGAGTGTACCTTTTAGGGTGCCAATAACTACATAGTGTTTTGCAATGACGGCATTTCTCCACGCCCTTTCAGCTTTGTAAGATGCCCAGCGGCCTGCTTTCTGGTACCACTTAGCTTTCTTGTACCATCTGTATTTGCTTGAAATACGACTCTTTTGATAACTAATGCCTTTGTACTCTTTTGAAATAGCCGCATTGATGCCGTTGATTTTAGACTGTGCAGAAGTTACGGCACTTTGTGCAGCCTGTAACTTGCGTTGGTGGTCTGCTCTTCTTTCCACCACTTCTGCTCTGAGACGAGCAATTTCACTATCCAGTTTTCTGACTTCGTCTTGGGCTTTGGTTAATGCTTGAGTGGCATCTTGCATAGCCTTGGTAATTTCGCCTAAACCAAGAGACAAGGTTGCGTATCCAGCCAAAGCCGGTCCGCGATTTGAGATAGAACCCATCATGGCAATTTCTGTAAGAGGTGTAACAAACACACCGTTTAAGAACATACCTTTTTTAGAAATTTCAATGCTTACTTCTTCAAGACCAACACCGAATACATCTGCTTGGCCACCCAATTTTAATCTAAAATCTTGAGGGTCGACGAAAGAAATATCCACTTCTACTGTGATGGCGCCGCCAAATTTTATATCTGGGTGAATTTGACTGGTAGTAATGCCATGTAGGCTAAACCCTTGAGCACCTAATGTTGCTCTGCCTTGTACACTTTGCAAATCATTAAGTTGAACACCGATTAGGTCACCTAGTTTTTGGGCGCCTAGACTAAAACTTCCATCCAGAGAAATTTCTGTGTCGACTAACTCACTATCAATATAACCTGCTGCAAGTACTTGTCCTTCTGGAGAAATCGGCAGTAGTTTTTTGAATAAACCAGTGTCCGGCGCCATCACACCACTGATGAATGCCATTTGTTTGTCTAGAGTAGTTTGGAAAGTAGACGAAGCGCTGCCCAGATAGAGAGAAAAATCGACAGCGTCAGGTAACCCAGGGATAGTCATGGCTAAATCACCGTTACCACCCATGACGAAACCTTGATCTCCTATGTAGGTGACAACTTCTCCATCCAAAACAAGAAAGCCGTCCATGGTAATAGCACCTTTGAGGTATAGCTGACCGCTAAACTCTCGTGAATCATGGGGAACACCGTAAGTATTTTCTGCTACATAAGGAATCCAGCCATTTTTTGAGAATGCGAAAGCATCGATACCCAAATCAAACTTGCGGCGTTTCTTGTCGTTTGAATCATTGTTGTCTGTTTTAGCCTTATCCGTATCTCTAGGTCTGTTGTTATCGCTTACGTCAGTTCCTTTGTCTATTTCAGCACGCGAAAAGTAGTCGCCATCATTTTTATCTGAACCCGCGAGTACATAGTCACCGCTGCCATCACCTTCATAGAAGCTCACGACTAGCTTTCCGTCGTCACTAAAATCTTGCTTGGTCATTTTGTCCGTAGCTGGGTCGTAAATATATTTGTAAACCACATTGCCTTGGCTGTCCTTGTGCTCAATTATTTCGCGGCTGACCATACCGTTAGCATCTTTTTCATCGTAGCGAGTTGTAGTGAATCCGTTAACTCTGGTGCGGTTGCGATTATTTACATCTGCACCTTCGTTCAATTCAAATAAATTGAAGTAATCGCCATCTTCTTTGTTGGCGCCCTCGCGAGTAAAGTCGCCACTTTCATCACGTTGATAAAAATTCACAGTGACACGACCATCACTGGCGATATCGTGTTTAATCAAAGCACCTGTTTGGGTATCGTGGATAAATTTATGAACAAGGGCCCCGTTGTCGTCGTAGTATTCAATGGTTTCACCTGTCACATCGCCAAACTCGTCAGTGGTTTCAGTGCGGACGGAAAGATAGCTTTTATCAGGCTCAATTTGATTGCTGCCATCTGCGCGTTTGAAGCTCATTTTGAAATCTTGACCAACGAACAAATAAGGGTCTTCAATATCTAACGCAAAACTAATACTTTTTTCTTCGGCTATAGCTAGAGAAAACGAAGAGTTGTCACCCATTCCAAGTTTGAACATCTTGTTAATATCCAGGCTCAAACCGCCAGAGCTTGCATGAAACACTAAATACGGTTGAACAGACTCTCTTCTTGAACCGTCTATGGCTTCGCCATCATTTAACGGTATGAGGTTAGAAAATAATTCGTTCAGGGTGTTTTGTTGAAACAACCCTATCACGGCCATGGGTGGCTCTGCGTCAAGGCTTAAATCTTCGAGTAGTTCCCACTCGTCAATTGGCATGGCAGCCATGCCATAAAATTCGAGCAACTCGCCAGTGTAAGGATTACGTTGCATAACCAATTGAGCCGAACTCAATGGCAGGTCCATGCTTGGTGCCCGAAGGACAATATCGCCGAAAATTTCGATTCGACCCGGAATGACTGATTCGTCTATCTTTCCTGCTCCTGCGACGATTTGCAGAGAAGGAGTCAGACTCACTGTGCATTGACTGCTGTCACACTCAACAGGTGATGCATTAGCATGGTGTGATAAGGTTGCAAATAAGAGTGAGGCGGATAAAAGAACTGCAGATGTCAACCTCGACCATGTCTTAATATGTTTCATAATAACTCTCCGTTTATCAAAGGCAGTTCAATCCGCCCTATCTATCAAAGCGGGATGTCGAAGGAAAACCCGTCAAAAAAGTTATTATTTTTCTTTTATCGATCATCATCAGTAGTTATCTTATGCATAACAAAGAATTGTTAGCTTTTTGTTAAGCAGCCGATTAACCTTGTAGATTGCGATCAAAATGAATTTGGAATAGGTAATAATATGACATTAAAAACGCCTCTCGAAATGCTCTACGAACAAGTGAAAATGCGTCCTGATCAGACGTATCTTACTCAGCCTGAAAATGGCCAAACTCGCAGCCTAACTTGGCGAGAATTCGACCAACAAGTAAGAAAGGTCGCGGCTGGTATCAATAAATTAGGCTTTCCTAAAGGCAGTCATATAGGTCTCATTTCAAAAAATTGTGCAGAATGGTTTATTGTTGATCTTGCGATAATGTTAACCGGGAATATCTCTGTCCCCATATTTCCGACGGCGGGTCGCGAAACAATCAGTTATGTTATCGACCATGCTAAGTGTCCGGCTATTTTCGTCGGTAAACTTGAACATGCTGAAGATCAAATCAAAGCAATACCAGAATCAGTAAAGAGTATTGGTTTTCCTTATCCAGGGCCAGAACTAGATATTGATTGGGAAACCATCACCAGCGAAGCACCATTTGAAGAATCACCAGTGCCCTCGTTGGAAGACACTATGACAATTATTTATACGTCTGGCAGTACAGGAAATCCGAAGGGAGTGCTTCACCCGTACTCATCTGTGAGCTGGTCAGCCCATGCGTCGCTTTCTGCGTTGTCAGTAAATGACAGTGATCGAATTCTAAGCTACTTGCCACTTTCACACATTACCGAAAGAATTTTGGTTGAAATGGCCAGTCTTTATTCTGGTATGCAAATATTCTTCATTGAATCTTTGGATACCTTCAAAACAGATATTCATCGTTGTCAGCCAACCTTGTTTATCTCTGTCCCTCGACTATGGACTCGTTTCCAAATGGGAATACTGGCGCAGATCCCTCAGAAAAAGCTGAATTTGCTGCTGAGTATCCCTATCGTCAAGGGGATTATTGCCAAAAAAATGCGCGAAGGGTTAGGGCTAAACAATACTCGGCTTTGTGCCAGCGGCTCAGCACCTATTTCTCCAGCAACCATTAGGTGGTTTCACAAAATTGGAGTGAATATTTCTGAAGGCTGGGGGATGACTGAAAATTGTGCATTAGGCACGAGCAGCATTCCGTTTAGGTTAGACAAAGTAGGGTGTATTGGACGAGCATATGAAGGTGTAGATATTCGAATTGCCGAAGATGGTGAAATTCAAACCAAAGCACCTGGCAATATGAAAGAATACTATCTTGAACCAGATAAAACTGCTGAAGTGTTTACCGAAGATGGATATTTACGGACGGGTGACAAAGGCGAAATGGATAGCGAAGGGTATGTTCGCATAACCGGTCGCTTAAAAGATATATTTAAGACCGCTAAAGGAAAATACATTACGCCAGTGCCCATTGAGTCCAAATTGATGGAGAATTCTCAAGTTGAGCAGGTTTGTGTTACCGGAAGTGATTTAAAGCAACCAATTGCGTTGTTAGTCTTATCCGCTGAGGCTCGAGTTGGCGATAAAGCAGAATTAAGTGAAAGTTTGCAAGAAACGCTAATGCAGGTGAATGCTACTCTTGAAAGTCATCAAGTACTTGATCGGTTAGTTGTTATTGATGAAGAGTGGACTGTTGATAATGATCTTCTAACTCCTACGCTTAAAATCAAACGTCATGTGCTTGAGAAAAAGTATCATGATATTATTAATGCTAGCTACAAAGAAAAAGTGGTTTGGGTTTAGGGTTTGAATATTTTAATGTAGAGCTAAATCATACAATAAAAATAAATATGCCCTGACAATTTCTATTAATATTATGAAAAATGGCGCTTTTTAGCGCCTTTTTAGGTTTTTTTATAAAGTTTTTACCTTCGTTTGAACTTTTAATTAGTGTAAGAATCGTAACTTCGTTATAAAATCACCGGCAATTTAGTTTTGCGCTTGTTTATTTAAGGATAGTTTTTTAATGCGAAGTAAAGTTTTATATGCCCTTTTGGGTGTGATTGCGGCGGCAGGTTTGTCCGCATGTGGCGGTTCAGATGACGATGATAACGAATTTTCATCTCAATCGATCATTCAGTTTTACAACGGTTCAGCAAACAGCGCACAAACAACTCTGCGTGGAACTGAGCTAACTCGAATCAATCTTTCAGCTTCTTATGGCGATGTTTCTCCTGCCATTGATAGTGTTGAAGCCGGATTTACGGAAATTGAGTTTCTGCGTATCGATTCTGATGACCAAGAAGTCATCATTGAAACTCGTGAAGTTGATATTCCTGATGGCCAGAAAACACTAGTGGTGTTGAGTGGCGATTTTGATTCACCTACTTTCAATGAGTACAGATTTAATCGTGAAGACGACTTAGATAATCATTTCAGACTGTTTGCTGTGTCAGTAACAGCTGACCAAAGTAACTTTGATTTGCATATGAGTGATGCGGGTGCTCCTTTCAGCGAAGCCAACTTGCTCGGCACCATTGAATATGAAAATTTTGAAGAACTGGTCTATTGGGCACCTGATAGTGACAGTGATGATTTCGATGAAGGAAGTTACACTATTTATCTTACTGCGCCAGGTTCAACAGACGTGTTGTTTGAAAGTAACACTATCCAGTTTGGATTTGATACCGAGTACGTACTAATCATTCGAGGCAGTAGTGGTGCAATTCAATCTGGTGTAGAGATTGATTTAGTGATCAACTCTTCTAACGTGGTTAACCTTGATGATGTGAATGCGAGTGCACAATACCGTATCTATAACAGTTTAGATAACGGCGCAGTGAATGTGAGTTTGCAAGGTAACACGGCAACTAATCCAGACGAGAACGTTGCAGCAAACAGTATCACTAGCTTTACAGAAGTAGAGTTTGGTGACTACCGTTTAACGGCGACTTCAGCTGCTGATGCTTCACTTACTTTCAACAACCGCCTAGTTACATTGAATCAAGGTGAAAGCAAAGCGATATTACTTTATCAAGATGAGAATGATGTCTTAACATCAGTATCTTTCAATGAAAGTACGCAACCTCAGGTTTTTGACAAGCAAGTTGCTGCAGCTAATTTGGTATCCGATTTTGTTGATGTCGATTTATATTTCGTTCGTAAAGACGAAACTATCGAATCAGCCCAGTTCCTAATCTCAAGTATCGACCCGGGTGAAGTAAAGGGTGTTACCTTGCCAAGTGACTTCTATGAGTTAGTCGCAGTATTTGACGACAATGAAGATACGCAGGTGTTGCTAGACCGAACTGAATTAATTGGTATAAACGAAGAAGCAAACTACATAATTACCATTGAAGAATCAGCTGATTCTCCAACGGGTTACAAGATATCTTTGCTTCGATAAAAGAATAACCATAGGTTAAAATAGTAAACGGCTCCATAGGAGCCGTTTTTTTTAGTTGCATTTACTTTTTTCTCCCCCATCTCATAGTCAATCCGTTGCTGTTTACAGCAGAATGTAAATAGTCCATTTAATTACGGAAAAAATTCAATTTGAGCTATGACATAACATTGTTTTCTGTTATAGTTTCGCGCCCTTTTTATAGGGGTATGTGCAAAAAAACACCTCTTAACGTTTTATTTCAATATGTTAGAGAATGATTTTTTGCAGCTTTAACGACTCGAGAGAGTCTTACATTTAACAGCGGAGCACTAACATGATCCAAATGCAAACTAACCTGGATGTCGCCGACAACTCCGGCGCTCGCAGGGTTCAGTGTATTAAGGTTCTTGGTGGCTCGCATCGCCGTTATGCACATATCGGTGACGTCATCAAAGTTACAGTCAAGGAAGCAATTCCTCGTGGCAAAGTAAAAAAAGGTGATGTTCTGAATGCAGTGGTGGTGCGTACTAGGAAAGGCGTTCGTCGAGCTGATGGTTCAACTATCCGTTTTGATAACAACGCAGCTGTTTTGCTTAATGCAAACAAGCAACCTATAGGTACGCGTATCTTTGGCCCGGTCACACGTGAGCTTCGTGGAGATAACTTCATGAAAATCATTTCTTTGGCCCCAGAGGTACTATAAGGAGTCACGATAATGGCTAGAAAAATTCGTCGTGATGATGAAGTAGTCGTATTAGCTGGTAAAGACAAAGGCAAGCAAGGCAAAGTCCTTAAAGTGCTTGCTGAAGACAACCGACTAATAGTAGAAGGTGTGAATTTGGTGAAGAAACACCAAAAGCCTAATCCTCAAGCTAATGTCCCTGGTGGCATTGTAGATAAGGAAGCAGCAATTCACGTATCAAATGTAGCGATTGTTAACCCAGCAACGGGTAAAGCAGATCGCGTTGGTTTCCGTTTGGAAGATGAGAAGAAAGTTCGTTTCTTCAAATCTAACGGCGAACTAGTTTAATTAATTGGAGAGTACGATGGCGAAACTGCATGATTTCTATAAAGAAACAGTAGTGGGCGAACTTGCGAAGCAGTTCGACTACAAAAGCGTCATGCAAGTCCCTCGGATCGAAAAAATCACTTTAAACATGGGTTTGGGTGAAGCAGTAGCAGACAAAAAGATTTTGGAAAACGCGCAGGCTGATATGGCTGCGATTGCTGGACAAAAACCAATTGTCACTGTTGCTCGTAAATCCGTTGCGGGTTTTAAAATCCGTGAAGGTTATCCGATTGGCTGTAAGGTAACCCTACGTGGCGAGCGTATGTGGGAATTCTTGGAACGTTTGGTTTCAATTGCAATTCCTCGTATCCGTGACTTCCGTGGCTTGAATGCAAAATCATTCGACGGCCGTGGTAACTATAGCATGGGTGTGCGTGAGCAAATTATCTTCCCTGAGATCGACTTTGATAAAGTCGACAAAATTCGCGGTATGGATATTACTATCACTACTAGCGCAAACTCAGACGATGAAGCAAGAGCGTTGTTATCAGCGTTTAACTTCCCGTTTAGAAAATAAGGTGTAGGGTTATGGCAAAAGAATCAATGAAAGCGCGCGAAGTAAAACGCGCCAAGCTAGCAGCAAAGTACGGTTCAAAACGTGCTGCGCTTAAAGCGATTATCAGCGATGTTAACGTTTCTGAAGAAGAACGTTGGGACGCTGTTCTAAAGCTACAACAACTTCCACGTGACTCGAGTCTTTCACGCAAGCAGAATCGCTGCCGTGTGACTGGTCGTCCACATGGGTTCCTACGCAAATTTGGCCTTAGCCGTATCAAGTTGCGTGAAGCAGCTATGCGCGGTGAAGTGCCTGGCCTTAAAAAAGCCAGCTGGTAAGGAGTAGCTTAATATGAGCATGCAAGATCCAATCGCGGATATGTTTACCCGCATACGTAACGGCCAGTTGGCACAGAAAGTAACTGTAGCTATGCCTTCTTCAAAGCTTCGCATTTCTATCGCGAAAGTATTGAAAGATGAAGGTTATATCGCAGACTTTTCTGTATCTGGTGACGTTAAGCCTGTTATCGAAGTAGCGCTTAAGTATTTCGAAGGCAAAAAAGTTATTGAGAGCATTGAACGAGTTAGCCGACCTGGGCTGCGCATCTATAAGAAAAAAGATGAGCTTCCTAAGGTTATGGGTGGCTTGGGCATCGCTATCGTGTCGACCTCAAAAGGTGTGATGACTGATCGTGCAGCGCGTAAAGCGGGCATGGGTGGTGAGATCATCGGTTATGTAGCGTAACAAGGGGAAGATTATGTCACGTATAGCAAAAGCTCCTGTCGATATCGTTTCTGGCGTTGAAATTACAATCGCTGGTCAAGATGTCACAGTAAAAGGTAAAAATGGAACACTTAATCGTTCATTTAATGGCGCGGTTGAAGTAGTACAAGAAGATAACCAATTGAAAGCAGTTCCTCGTGAAGGCGCCGCTAACGGTTGGGCACAAGCTGGTACTGCTCGCTCGTTGTTGAATGCCATGATTATTGGTGTTACCGAAGGGTTTGAAAGAAAACTACAGTTAAATGGTGTTGGTTACCGTGCTCAAGCACAAGGTAGCAAACTTAACCTAACACTTGGTTTCTCTCATCCTGTTGTTTATGAAATGCCAGCTGGTATTTCTGTTGAGACTCCTACCCAAACTGAAATCGTCGTTAAAGGCGCTGATAAGCAAGTGGTAGGTCAGGTTGCAGCTAACATCCGTGCATATCGTCCGCCAGAGCCTTACAAAGGTAAAGGTGTTCGTTACGCTGATGAAGTTGTGCGTCGTAAAGAAGCTAAGAAAAAGTAGGTAGGTGATACGATGGATAAGAAAACAGCTCGCTTGCGCCGCGCTACCCGCGCCCGCAAAAAAATTAGTGAACTGGCCGCGCATCGCTTGGTTATCAACCGCACACCGCGTCACATCTATGCGCAATTGATTGCGCCTAGTGGTAGTGAAGTGTTGGCGGCGGCTTCAACTGTAGAAGCAGATCTTCGCAAATCCCTTAAAGCTACGGGAAATGCAGAAGCTGCAGCAGCAGTTGGTAAAGCGATTGCAGAACGAGCTATCGAAAAAGGCATCAAAACGATTGCTTTCGATCGCAGCGGTTTCAAATATCACGGTCGAGTTAAAGCATTAGCTGACGCTGCTCGTGAAGCTGGCCTTCAGTTCTAGGAGTTAATTATGGCTAAAGTAGAAGTTCAACAACAGGGTGACCTGTTAGAAAAACTCATCGCTGTAAACCGTGTATCTAAAGTAGTTAAAGGTGGTCGTATCTTTAGCTTTACTGCTTTAACAGTAGTAGGTGACGGTAACGGTCGTGTTGGTTTTGGTTACGGTAAAGCACGTGAAGTGCCTGCTGCTATTCAAAAAGCTATGGAAAAAGCGCGTCGCAATCTTGTGAACGTTGATCTTAATGGCAACACGTTACAGCATCCGATTAAAGGACGTCACTCAGGCTCTAAAGTTTACATGCAGCCTGCATCTGAAGGTACCGGTATTATTGCTGGTGGTGCGATGCGTGCAGTTCTTGAAGTTGCCGGTGTACAAAACGTACTTTCAAAATGTTACGGCTCAACAAACCCAATCAACGTTGTTCGTGCAACAATAAATGCTCTGGTAGAAATGAATTCTCCAGAGAGTATTGCTGCAAAACGTGGATTGCCTGTTGACGAAATTTTGGGGTAATCGAACATGGCTAAGATGATTAAAGTAAAGCAAACAAAAAGCTCTATTGGTCGTCTACCTAAACACAGAGCTACATTAACTGGTTTAGGTTTACGTCGCATTGGACATGTTCGTGAGTTGGAAGATACACCAGCAGTTCGTGGCATGATCAACCGTGTATATTACATGGTTGAAGTAGTGGAGGGGTAACTGATGAGATTAAATACTCTTGCTCCTGCACCAGGAGCTAAAAATTCTGGTAAGCGTTTAGGACGTGGTATTGGTTCTGGTCTTGGAAAAACTGGTGGCCGTGGTCACAAAGGTCAAAAGAGTCGCTCTGGCGGTTCTGTTAAGCCTGGTTTTGAAGGCGGACAAATGCCTATACAGCGCCGTCTACCTAAATTCGGTTTCACATCACGTAAATCATTGGTTTCTGACCAAGTTACGTTGAGTGAGATTGCAAAGGTAGAAGGTGATGTGGTTTCACTTGAAACTTTAAAAGCAGCAGGTCTTGTTAAGAAAGAAATGTTGCACGTTAAAGTAATGAAAAGTGGTGAAATCTCTCGCGCTATTACTGTAAGTGGATTAAAGGTAACTAAAGGCGCGCTTGAAGCGATTCAAGCAGCTGGCGGTAAAGTAGAGGAATAACCTAGATGGCAAAACCAGGACAGGACTCAAGCGCAAAAGGCGGCTTGAGCGAGCTTAAATCAAGATTGTTGTTCGTACTTGGTGCGATTATCGTATTTAGACTCGGTTCTTATGTACCTATTCCTGGTATTGATGCCAATGTACTTGCTCAATTATTTGAGCAGCAAAAGGGCACTATCGTGGAAATGTTTAACATGTTTTCCGGTGGAGCACTTGAGCGTGCATCGGTTCTTGCCCTAGGTATCATGCCCTATATTTCAGCTTCAATTATTATGCAGTTGCTCACTGTTGTGCATCCGCCAATGATTGAACTGAAAAAAGAAGGTGAAGCAGGACGTCGCAAAATTAGCCAATACACACGTTATTTTACGTTGGTATTAGCAACCTTCCAAGCAGTTGGAATAGCGACAAATCTTCCGAACTTGATTTCAGGTTTGGTGATTGCCCCCGGCTTTGGTTTTTACTTTACAGCGGTAGTGAGTCTTGTCACCGGCACCATGTTTTTGATGTGGTTAGGTGAACAGATAACTGAGCGAGGTATCGGTAACGGTATCTCTATTTTGATCTTTACTGGTATTGTAGCTGGTTTACCTACAGCGATTGGTCAAACAGCAGAACAAGCCAGACAAGGTGACCTAAACGTCCTCTTGTTACTATTGATTGGCGTGATTATCGTCGCTATCACGTATTTTGTGGTTTTCGTTGAACGTGGACAACGTCGTATTGTTGTTAACTATGCGAAAAAGCAGCAAGGCCGTAAGGTTTTTGCAGCACAAAGTACGCATTTACCACTTAAGGTAAATATGGCGGGTGTAATTCCACCAATCTTTGCATCTAGTATTATTTTGTTCCCTGGAACTATTGCTAGTTGGTTTGGTCAGAATGAGTCATTTTCTTGGTTACAAGATGTGGCGCTTATGTTGTCTCCAGGACAACCTTTGTATGTGATGCTCTACGCAGCAGCGATTATTTTCTTCTGTTTCTTCTATACAGCGTTGGTATTTAACCCACGTGAAACTGCAGATAACTTGAAGAAGTCGGGTGCTTTCGTACCTGGGATTCGTCCTGGTGAGCAAACGTCAAGGTATATCGATAAAGTGATGACCCGCCTTACTTTGGCAGGCGCACTCTATATAACCTTTATTTGTTTAGTGCCTGAGTTCATGTTGATCGCTTGGAACGTTCAGTTCTATTTTGGCGGTACATCACTACTTATTATTGTAGTGGTAATCATGGATTTCATGGCGCAGGTGCAGACTCATTTGATGTCACATCAATATGATTCTGTTCTTAAGAAAGCGAATCTTAAAGGCTACGGCCGCTAAGATTAGCGTTAACGGAGTGGTGAAATGAAAGTTCGTGCATCCGTAAAAAAGATTTGCCGTAGCTGCAAAGTCGTAAAACGTAATGGCGTAGTACGAGTAATTTGTAGTTCTGACCCTAAGCATAAGCAAAGGCAAGGCTAATCAAACGGTATATGGGTGAAATCAGTCGTACTACTGACTCACCCAACCTTAATTTGCAATTATGTCATCGGGTAAGTATCCTATCGGGCTTTTTAGGCCGATGACCTTAACTTTAGAGGAGTGCTGTTAATGGCCCGTATCGCTGGCATTAACATTCCTGAACACAAGCACACTGTAATTGCTATTCAAGCAATCTACGGTGTAGGCGCGACACGTGCGAAAAGCATCTGTGCCGCTGCTGGTGTTACAGAATCTACCAAGATCAAAGATCTTGATGAAACAACAATTGATAAAATTCGTGACGAAGTTGCGAAGTTCATGGTTGAGGGTGACCTTCGCCGTGAAGTATCAATGAACATCAAACGTTTGATGGACCTAGGTTGCTTCCGTGGTATACGCCACCGTCGTAGCTTACCTCTACGTGGACAACGCACAAAAACAAATGCGCGTACCCGTAAAGGTCCTCGTAAGCCAATTAAAAAGTAAGCGAGGTTAGTTATGGCTAAAGCACCTACAAAAAGCACGCGTAAGCGCGCAAAACGTCAAGTTGCGGACGGAATGGCTCATATCCATGCGTCTTTCAACAACACGATAGTGACAATTACAGATCGTCAAGGTAACGCCTTGGCTTGGGCAACATCAGGTGGTTCAGGTTTCCGTGGTTCACGTAAATCTACTCCTTTTGCTGCACAGGTTGCAGCTGAGCGCGCAGGTATTGCTGCTCAGGATTACGGTTTGAAAAACTTAGAAGTATTCGTTAAAGGTCCGGGACCAGGTCGTGAATCTGCAATCCGTGCTTTGAATGCAACTGGTTATAAAATCACTAATATTACCGATGTGACACCTATACCTCACAACGGTTGTCGTCCACCGAAAAAACGTCGCGTTTAATCGACGGACAGTTGGAGAAAGATCATGGCTAGATATTTGGGTCCAAAACTCAAACTTAGTCGTCGCGAAGGAACTGATTTGTTCCTTAAAAGTGGCGTTCGAGCAATTGACTCGAAATGTAAGATAGATACTGCTCCTGGTCAGCATGGTGCCCGTCGTGGCCGCTTGTCTGATTATGGTATTCAGTTGCGTGAAAAGCAGAAAGTACGTCGTATGTACGGTGTATTGGAAAAGCAATTCCGTAACTACTACAAAGAAGCAGCGCGTTTAAAAGGCAACACTGGTGAAAACCTGCTTCAGTTATTAGAGCAGCGTTTAGACAATGTTGTATACCGTATGGGGTTTGCAAGTACGCGTGCTGAAGCACGTCAACTAGTAAGTCACAAAGCCATTGTGGTTAACGGTAAGGTTGTAAATATACCTTCTTATAACGTTTCTGCTGAAGATGTTGTTTCCGTTCGTGAAAAATCTAAAAAGCAAGCTCGTATTGTTGCTGCATTAGAGTTGGCGGATCAACGTGAGAAACCAACTTGGATTGAAGTGGACAGTAAAAAGATGGAAGGTGTTTTCAAACGCGTTCCTGAAAGAACTGATTTATCCGCTGAAATTAACGAACAGTTGATCGTCGAACTTTACTCTAAGTAAAGCTTAATCAAGAGAGGATACAATGCCGGGTTCTGTAACTGAATTCCTAAAACCAAGGTTAGTCGAGATTGATAACTTATCACCAACACGCGCTAAAGTAACACTTGAACCTTTAGAACGTGGTTTTGGCCATACTCTTGGTAATGCGCTTCGTCGCATCCTTTTGTCATCTATGCCAGGTTGCGCAGTGACAGAAGTTGAAATAGATGGTGTATTACATGAGTACAGCACAAAAGAAGGTGTGCAAGAAGATGTCATCGAGATTTTACTTAACCTTAAAGGGTTAGCAGTAAAACTTGAGGGCAAAACTGAGGCAACTCTTACTTTAGTCAAGTCTGGTGCAGGCCCTGTTACTGCTGGAGATATCCAGCATGATGGAGACGTAGAGATTTTTAATCCTGACCATGTCATTTGCACTCTTACTGGGGATGCTGAAATCAGCATGCGTATTAAGATTGAAATGGGTCGTGGATACGTTCCTGCGTCAACTCGCCGTTCCTCTGAAGAAGATGATCGACCTATTGGTCGTTTGTTAGTTGATGCTTCATTCAGCCCTGTTGAACGTATTGCATATAATGTCGAATCTGCTCGTGTTGAACAACGCACAGATTTAGACAAACTTATTATCGACATGGAAACTAATGGCACATTAGATCCGGAAGAAGCGATTCGTCGTTCTGCTACAGTTTTAGCTGAGCAGCTTGATGCATTCGTTGAACTTCGTGATATTTCTGAGCCAGTTGAGAAAGAAGAGAAGCCGGAATTTGATCCGATTCTTCTTCGTCCAGTTGATGATTTGGAATTAACCGTACGTTCTGCAAACTGTTTGAAAGCAGAAGCTATCCAGTACATTGGTGACCTCGTGCAACGCACTGAAGTTGAGCTATTAAAAACGCCTAACTTGGGTAAAAAATCTCTTACTGAGATTAAAGATGTGTTGGCATCTCGTGGTCTGTCTTTGGGAATGCGCCTTGAAAATTGGCCCCCAGAGAGCATTGCAGAAAAAGATTAATCAGAGGATAGAACTATGCGCCATCGTAACAGTGGTCGTCAGTTAAATCGCAACAGCAGTCATCGCCAAGCTATGTTTAAAAACATGGCTGGCTCTTTAGTTAAGCACGAAGTAATCAAAACTACGTTGCCTAAAGCTAAAGAATTGCGTCGCGTAATAGAGCCTCTTATCACGCTTGCTAAGCAAGACAGCGTAGCTAATCGTCGTTTGGCGATGGCTCGTACAGGTGATAAAGAGGTAGTAGGTAAATTGTTCAACGAACTTGGTCCGCGTTATGAAGAACGTCCAGGCGGCTATATTCGCATTTTAAAATGTGGATTCCGCACAGGCGATAACGCTCCTATGGCTTACGTTGAATTAGTAGACCGTCCAGTTATTGAAGAAGTTGAAGAAGCTGAAGAAGTAACTGAAGAGTAAGATCTAGAAAGATTAAAAAGCCGAGCTAGAAGTAGCTCGGCTTTTTTGTATTTACTGTTTTGCAATAAACGCTAATTGCTCTTCTGAAGCACCCGCATTTATCGCATATTTTGTTAATTCTTCAGGGCTGATACCTGAGTTAATCGCTGTTTGCAATATACGTCTTATACTATCTTGTTCATCACCAGACTCTCTGATTGCAGTCGTTACTACTTGTTCTGCCTCGTCTGGAAAAGCCGCAAGCAGTGCATCAACTACATATTCACCAACTAGTGGTACCGTACTAACAGCCGTTTTAATTATTTCCACCATTTCATTTGGGTGAGAGCGAGTTAAGGTTTGTACAATGCTATCAGCAGAATCAGGTTCAGTTTCAATCGCAATTTTAACAATGTCGTTTAACTCTTCCGGCGTTGAGTATGCAGCAGCTCTTACTACAAAATCGACATAGCTTGGTTCAGCATTAATAGCCGTTTTGACAATACTCGTACAAGTACTGATACCTTTCTCAATAGCCAGAGTGACTACTTCACCGGTCAGAGCTGGTTCCGCTGAAATTGCAGCGTGTATTATTTCTTTGTATTTTTCAGGGTAAAGATCCAGTGCTGTGCTGACTACTATGATGGAATCTTGCGGGTAATGTCCAATTATCGCTTTTATGGCTCGTCCCACAGACATTGATTGTTCGACTTGTTTTTTGACAAATGAAGAAGTTAACTGATTATTACGGGGTTTATCTTCTCCATTCACTTTGATAGCACTTGCATTAGTACTAACAATTCCGAGAAATACGGCCGTAAAAAGAAACTTCTTCATTTATAACACCTATTTTTTCACTAACTCAACCAAGTATGACATCAACATCTCTTAAGAGTTTCACGTTAACAGTAAGTTAATAAAAATAATACTTAGTTCATTAATTGAACGATATTTCATAATATTGAATCCAGCTTACAATATTTTTCAAAAATCTTCCGTATAGGGCTTGACCTATAGTTATAAATCTCTACAATGCGCCGCAGCTTGATTGAGCAGACCAGTTTTTCCTTAAATTTTTAATGTAAAAACTAGCAATTAGTTAAGCTAAAAAGATAGAAACTTAATTTCTTTTAGTAACTCAAGATTTTATGTTGACATCAAAACATAGGCGTGTAGAATTCGCGTCCCGCTTGAGAGAGGCCTTCGGGTTTCATCCAAGCAGAGACACTATGTCTCAACGTTCTTTAACAATAGATAACAAGACAATCTGTGTGGACACTCGTTAATGAGTGTTTACCAAAAATAGATTCATATTT
>CANNDC010000025.1 GCA_947503265.1 uncultured Alteromonadaceae bacterium | reverse complement strand
TTGGCTTGGCTTGGCTTGGCTTGGCTTGGCTTGGCTTGGCTTGGCTTGGCTTGGCTTGGCTTGGCTTGGCTTGGCAAAATCATAAATTGTAACAATCCATCTTTGCAAGACACATCTCTTAACTTTTGAATTTAAACACTTTGTTCTATAGTGGGTTTCACTAAGGTCACTATTCATTGGAAAAAGTATGGGGCAGGAAACACAAAAAGTATTGGTAGTCGATGACGATATGCGATTACGCAGCTTGCTAGAGAGATACCTTGTCGAGCAAGGATATCAGGTTAGGACTGCGGCTAATTCAGAACAAATGGATAGGTTGCTTGAGCGAGAAAACTTCCATTTGTTGGTGTTGGATCTCATGCTACCCGGTGAAGATGGCTTATCAATATGTCGTCGCTTGCGCCAAAAAGAAAATGAAATTCCAATCATTATGTTGACAGCCAAAGGCGATGAAGTTGACCGTATTATTGGCTTGGAAATGGGGGCTGATGATTACCTTCCAAAGCCATTCAATCCAAGAGAACTGCTTGCCAGAGCCAAAGCCGTGCTTCGCCGGAAAGTGACAGAAGCGCCTGGAGCCCCTTCACTTGAAGAACAATTAATTGAATTTGGCCATTACAAACTCAACCTAGCCACGCGAGAAATGACAGCAGATGGCGAACCTTTAACCCTTACTAGTGGTGAATTTGCGGTATTGAAATCCTTGGTCACTCACCCTAGAGAGCCGCTATCCAGAGATAAGTTGATGAATCTAGCTCGCGGACGTGATTACAGTGCACTAGAACGCAGTATTGATGTTCAAGTTTCGCGACTTCGAAGGATGCTAGAAGTAGATCCAGCAAACCCACGATATATTCAAACTGTTTGGGGCTTGGGTTATGTATTTGTTCCTGATGGAGAAGCCTAAATTGATAGCGTTGTGAGTTAGTACTTACAATCATGAAAATACTCCCCAAGAGTGCATTTGGACAGACCGTTTTACTTATTGGCATTTTACTGCTAATTAATCAGGTTGTTTCCTATTTGTCTGTCACTTACTATTTTATTCGACCTAATTATCAACAAATCAATTCCTTGATTGCCACGCAGATAAACATGGTTTTCTTAGAAGAAGTGCAATACAAGAATAAAGAAACACAAGCACATATCTACGATGCCACACAAATCAAAATTTACAACGAGCGAGAGGCAATCGCCGAAGGTCTGGAGAGTGCCGTTTACTATCAGTTCTTTTCTCGGCAAATATCTGAGTTGTTAGGCGGTGAAGCAGATGTGCGAATCTCTTCCTCAGAGCCTTTTTTGATTTGGGTAAACCCACCACAGGACCCATCCGTCTGGATCACTATTCCCATGGCAAGCTTTAGTGAAGGAGATATTTCACCACTCACTATTTATTTGCTTGTGATCGGTATTTTAAGTGTGGCCGGTGGATGGATATTTGTACGGCGTATGAACAAACCCTTACATGCGTTACAAGTTGCTGCACTTAAAGTTGGTAGAGGTAAAGTGCCCGAACCATTGGAAGAGCAAGGCTCCAGTGAGCTAATGGCAGTAACCAGTGCTTTCAATCAAATGTCGAAAGGCATCAAACAACTTGAAGACGATCGGGCGCTATTGACCGCAGGTATTTCCCACGATTTACGCACTCCCCTAACGCGTATACGACTGGCAACTGAAATGCTACCTGAAGACCAAGATTGGGTGAAAGACGGCATTGTTCACGATATTGAAGACATGAACGATATTATCGATCAGTTTATTGATTACGTCCGTCAAGACAATCAGGAGATACGCGAAACCTGTGACTTGAATGAGCTGATAGGCGACGTTGTACAAGCGAGAAATATTGAGGAAGATCACGTGATAACAACCGATTTATCACCATTGCCGTTCATCAATATCCGTAAAATTGCTATTAAACGTGTATTAGATAACTTGATTGAAAATGCCTTTCGATATG
The DNA here is from genome assembly GCA_947503265.1 of uncultured Alteromonadaceae bacterium. Lineage (GTDB taxonomy): Bacteria > Pseudomonadota > Gammaproteobacteria > Enterobacterales > Alteromonadaceae > Aliiglaciecola. The sequence goes on along the minus strand of CANNDC010000025.1, from coordinate 58,646 downwards.
GTAGCGAACATATTTCTATCCAAACTGGAACGGACAAGAAACAGAAAACCGTTAGTTTTACGGTCAGAGACTACGGAAAAGGCATTCCAAATGAGCAAATTGACAATTTGTTTCAACCTTTTACCCAGGGCGATACGGCAAGGGGTAGTTTAGGTTCAGGGCTAGGCCTAGCAATCATCAAACGAATTGTAAGCTTGCATGAGGGAAGTATTAAGCTAAGTAATCATAAAGACGGTGGCTTAGTTGCCACCGTCACATTGCCGATCAATTAACTTATTGAGACTGCTCAGGCTGAGCAAAACCATCGTTGTGTAACGCTTCTACGTCTATTGCATCGAAGCTGTATTCAGTGTGACAGTACTGACAATTGAGTTTTACGCAACCTTCTTGAGCAATAATATTTAATAGCTCCTGTTTGTCGACACTTACGATGGCATTCGCGCTTCTCTCCCGACTGCAACTGCATTTAAAACGAATATCTTGGGGTTTATATACCTGAATCTCTTCTTGATGATAAAGCCGGTGCAAAATGTCTTGTGCAGGTAAATGCAAAAGCTCTTGATCTGTAATTGTCTCTGAAATCGTACACAAATGCTCAAACTCAGGACGTTCACTCATGTCACTTGCTTCACTACTAGTGGGTAACACTTGCAAAAACAACCCGCCAGCAGCTTGTATGCTTCCATCTACTTGGGTTTTCAGTATGACTTTGGTTGGAAGTTGCTCAGATTGGGTAAAATAAGCTTGAATACACTCTGCCAAGGAATCTTTATCCAGCGCCACCATACCTTGGTATCGCTCGCCTTCATCAGGTGTAATGGTGATAACCAGTACGCCTTTCTCAAACATATCGCTGAACCGCTCTGGAATCGTCTCTATCGCTTGATCCCAACGCGCTACACCTCGCATACATTGTTCATGTGTACCATTAATCACTGCATACTTAATAAAACCTTCGCTTTGTACCTGCAGTGCAATGTCGCCTTCAAATTTTAGGGTAGCCGTAAGCAATGATGCAGCTGCTAGTAACTCTCCAAGCAACCGCTGAACGACTGAGGGATATTCTTCAGACTGTAAGATGGATTGATAACTATCTCGCACCTGCACCAATTCGCCTCTTACATTGGCTTTATCAAATACATAGCGATGAAGTTGGTCGTGTTTAGACATATTTTTGTGTCTCTACTGCTGTTTAAATTGAATGATTTTTCGGCGTTGTTTTTTATCTGGTCTAGTATCTGGTTTTGGACTGTGAAACGCACTTAGCTTTCTGGCCTGTGTATTTTTCTCACGTTGTAAAATACTTTGTTCAGTTTCTTCATACATTAGCTGTGCTATTGACGCACCTCGCCGACTGCCAAACAATTCTTTTATGATGACTTCTTTGCTGTCATATCCCGCAGGAAAAACGACTTTAGCACCAATTTCTACCGTTCGGCTAGGCTTGCATTTTTGACCGTTATATTGAACTTTTCCAGATTGAACCATGTCTTTAGCTATTGAACGTGTTTTAAAAAATCTAGCCGCCCATAGCCACTTATCAATTCTGATTGGTTCGTCATCTGTAGCTTGTTTAGTATTTTTCATCGCTTTTTAAATGTAATTTTATAGTAATGTTATAGTTTAATTGTTGTGACACCATTGTGTACTGGTTATCATTGATAATGAACAACGTAATTAACGCAATCCAGAAGTGACAAATAATGACCGTCGGTAGTATTAATCTAAGCCAAATATGGTTACAAATCAGCAAATATCAATATCAGCTGTACTTGCTGATAGTGATCTTACTTGTTTTGTACCTATTGGCTTTTGCCGCTGAGCTGACTTGGAGACTCGTTCCCAAAGGAGACTCTGAGCAACAGGTTCAGGCGCAATTAGCAAATAATCAAGCCGCGGGTGCTTCTGGATCAACGCGAATAAACTTAGCCAAGTTAAAAAGCTTGAATTTGTTTGGTGATTTAGATGCCAAAGATGTTGTAGTGCAGCAGCAAGAAGTCACGGAAGCACCAGAAACGCGCTTGAATTTGACATTAGCTGGCGTGGTCGCAACCAATGACCCTGCCATTGCCGCAGCCATTATCGAAAATAGAGGGCTACAGAATACTTACGGTATCAATGATGAAATTGACGGTACAAACGCCTCATTAGTCGAGGTCTTTGCCGACAGAGTGATAATCAAGAACGGTCCAAGGCGAGAAACGCTGATGTTAGACGGAATAGATTATTCACAAAATGGACCTGTAAACAGCTCACCTGAAAGAAATTCACCTGGTACAAGCAGAATAACCAGAGCAATGCTGCCTGATCGCGAAGTAATAGAACCTCAACCAATGCGCAGTGTGCCAACAGAGGTGATTGAGTCGACTCAAGAATTGCGCGAAAACCCAGCTGGTTTTGCCGATTTCATCAGCATATCGCGACATGTAGAAGATGGACAGATCAAAGGATTTAAGATTTCCCCCGGGAAAAAACCGAATTTATTTAAAAAAGCGGGATTTGTTGCCGGTGATATTGTGACGGAAATAAATGGACTGGATCTTACTGATCCGCAACAAGCTTTAGAGGCTGTAACCGAGCTTCGTGAAGCACCATTTTTACAATTAACGATTGATAGAGGTGAGGAACTTCTCACTTTCGATTTGGACTTCCCTGACGAGGAAGAAGAACAGGATATATAAGGAATACCTATGATGCAAACAAGCCGCAGTAGAATAAAAGGCTTATGTTTGGCAGCGTGTGCAGCAATTTTCTCCGTGTCTATGTCACTTGGGGCAGCTGAGTATTCGCCGAATTTTAAGAATACTGAAATTACCGAATTTATTAACATTGTGGGTAAGAACCTCGAAAAAACCATCATTGTTGACCCCAATGTTCGAGGTAAAATCAGTGTTCGCAGTTACGATTTACTGACTGAAGAGCAATACTACCAGTTCTTCTTGAATGTCCTGCAAGTCTATGACTTTGCAGTAGTTGAAATGCCCAGCGGTATCTTAAAAGTCGTGCGTTCTAAAGACGCTAAGACATCAAATATACCCGTTGTAGAGGGTACGCCGTTTGACGGTGACGAAATGATCACCCGTGTTGTGCCTGTATATAATGTCCCTGTGCGCGAACTAGCGCCGATTCTCCGTCAATTAAACGATCAAGCAGGTGGTGGTAATGTGGTAAGCCATGATCCATCCAACGTAATGATGCTGACGGGTCGAGCAGCCGTTGTGAATCGTTTGGTAGAAATCATCAAACGCGTTGATCAGGCTGGTGATGAAGAAGTTGAAATCGTAAAATTGAAATACGCATCAGCTTCAGAAATGGTGCGAATCATTGAGAACATCAATAAATCAACAGGTAAGCAACCAGCTGCAGGTAAATCTGCGCCTAGAGTAGTTGCAGATGATAGGACTAACAGCATCATTGTCAGTGGTGATAACAAATCCAGACAAAGATTGATCAATTTGATCACTAAAATGGACCAGGAATTAGAAACAAACGGCAATACCCGCGTTATTTTTGTCAACTATGCAAAAGCAGAAGATCTCGTCAAGGTACTGCAAGGCGTTAGCGCCAGTATCCAAGCTGAAGAGCAAGGTGCTTCCGGCAATGCCCGTAGCAGTAGCAACAGAAGAAGCAGCAATCGAGAAGTCAGTATAGATTCACATGAAGACTCAAACGCTTTAGTTATCACTGCTGAACCCGACATGATGCGTTCGTTAGAAGAAGTGATTCGTCAACTCGATGTGCGCCGAGCTCAGGTAACGGTTGAAGCGATTATCGTTGAAGTATTTGAAGGTGACGGCACGACACTTGGCGTGCAGTGGGCCTCTGAAGAGGGTGGCGGTCAACAGTTTACCAACGGCACTGTCGGTATAGGTCAGCTAGGTGTCGCATTGCGCCAAGCTGAAGATCGCGAGGTAAATCGTACTAACCTCACGGCTAACGGTGAAGTTGTCACCAGCACAGAAACCATCGAAGGTGACTTCACACCACTTGCGTCCTTGCTTGGTGGTCTTAATGGTTTCTTAGTTGGCGTGGTCAAAGATGGATGGGGAGCTGTTTTACAAGCCGTCAGCACTGACACCAATTCAAATGTATTATCTGCACCTAATCTTACTACCATGGACAATGAAGAAGCCTTTTTCATTGTCGGCCAGGAAGTTCCTATTATTACAGGCTCAACAGCTGGTTCGAATAATTCGAATCCATTCCAAACCGTTGAACGTAAAGAAGTTGGCATTAAATTGAAAGTCACCCCACAAATCAATGAAGGTGATGCGGTGCAGATGTTGATAGAACAAGAAGTGTCTAGTGTAAGCGGTGCAACGTCAGTGGATATCGCCATTAACAAGCGCGAAATCAAAACCACGGTCATCGTTGACGATGGCGGCACAATAGTATTAGGCGGTTTGATTGATGAAGACGTACAAGAAAGTGTTTCCAAAGTGCCGTTGCTTGGTGATATTCCAATTTTAGGAAACCTTTTCAAGACTACAACAACAAGCAAACGTAAACGTAACTTGATGGTGTTTATCCGTCCCACTATCGTTAGAGACGGTGTGACAATGAATACCATTAGTCATCGAAAATACAACTTCATTCGCGCAGAACAGCTTAAGCGTCAGGCCGAGGGTATTCCTTTGATGCCACTGACAGAAACGCCAGCGTTACCTGCTTGGGATGATGCGTTAGAGCTACCGCCAACATTTGAAGAATATTTGATGAAAAAAGATCAGGATAAAATAGACTGATGACGGCAGAAACAGCTATTGACGCTGATGAATTAGCTACTACAGCGCAAGAATCCGATACAAACCCTACGCAAGATGTTGCCGTCGAGGACGGCCACAAGCAACTCGCCTTTAGTTTCGCAAAGCGTCACAAGGTGCTTTTAGATACGGGTGAACAACCAGCAATTCTCTACCACACTGCCGAAACGGACTTTTCTGTTTTTCTTGAAGTTAGACGATTCTTAGGCGCCGACTTTCAGTTGAAAGAAATTGCCGAAGATAACTTTGAGAAGTTGCTGACCAATGCATTCCAACGAGATTCCTCTGCCGCCAAGCAATTGATGGAAGATATCGGCAATGAAAGCGATCTTTTTGCCCTAGCCGAAGAGTTACCAGATACCGAAGATTTGCTGGAAAGCGAAGACGATGCACCTATCATCAAACTGATCAATGCAATGTTGGGTGAAGCCATTAAAGAAGGCGCATCGGATATTCATATTGAAACGTTTGAAAATCAATTGGTAGTGCGTTTTAGGGTAGACGGAGTGTTACGTGAAATACTGCGTCCCAATCGCAAAATGGCGTCCATGTTAGTGTCGCGTATCAAGGTTATGGCCAAGTTGGATATCGCTGAGAAACGCGTCCCTCAAGACGGCCGTATCACGCTTAGGATTGCAGGGCGAGCTGTGGATGTGCGGGTTTCTACCATGCCATCCAGTCACGGCGAACGTGTGGTTTTGCGTTTGCTTGATAAGAATAACGCGAGACTCAACCTCGAAGATTTGGGGATGACATTAAAAAACCGAGAACACTTCTCGGTGTTAATTCGTAAACCTCACGGCATTATTTTGGTTACAGGCCCCACAGGTTCGGGTAAAAGTACCACCTTGTACGCTGGTTTATCGGAAATAAACTCGAAAGACCGTAATATTCTAACGGTTGAAGATCCTATTGAATTTGATTTACAAGGTATCGGTCAAACACAAGTCAATCCGAGGGTCGATATGACCTTCGCCAGAGGATTGCGTGCGATTCTTCGTCAAGACCCGGATGTGGTCATGGTCGGTGAAATACGTGATCTAGAAACGGCACAAATTGGTGTTCAAGCCAGTTTAACCGGTCACCTTGTGTTATCTACCTTGCACACCAACACAGCTGCTGGTGCAATTACGCGTTTAGAAGACATGGGCATAGAGCCTTTTCTACTTTCTTCAAGTTTGTTAGCCGTATTATCTCAGCGGCTTGTCAGAACACTGTGCCCCGATTGCAAAACAGAACATTTACCCAATGAGCAAGAGTGTGAAATTCTTGGTCTCAAGTTTAGTTCTAATAAGCAACAAGTCTTTCGCCCCAAAGGGTGTGCGGCATGCAATCAAACAGGTTACCGAGGACGGACTGGAATCCACGAATTACTAATTGTTGATGAACAAATAAGAGAATTGATGCACAACGGTCAGGGCGAGCAAGTCATAGAAAAGTATGTTCGCAAAAACACGCCCAGTATTCGTGAAGATGGATGTGACAAAGTACTGCTAGGGATCACCTCACTAGAAGAAGTGTTGCGTGTCACCCGGGAGGACTAAGGATGGCCGCATTTGCTTACAAAGCGATCAATGAGAACGGTAAGAATAAATCTGGGGTATTGGAAGGTGATAACCCTCGCCAAATAAGGCAACAGTTACGTGAATTGAGCCTTATTCCCCTTGAAGTAGAACAAGTAGCGGAAAAAGAACGACGTAATTCAACATCAGGATTTACCCTATTCAAGCCGCGTATTTCTGCTGGTGATCTTGCCCTATTGACCAGACAAATTGCCACGCTAATTGAATCTGCATTGCCAATAGAGGAAGCGCTATTTGCCGTAGCAGAACAATGTGAGAAACCGCGTCAAAAAAATATGATGATGGCCGTGCGCAGCAAGGTAGTCGAAGGCCACACTTTGGCAGACGCAATGGCTGAATTCCCACATGTTTTTGATGAATTGTTTCGTGCCATGGTCGCTGCTGGGGAAAAATCTGGACATCTAGACACTGTATTAAATCGGCTTGCTGACTATACCGAAAAACGCCAACAAACTCGCAGTCAAATCACCCAAGCACTAGTCTATCCTGCGATTATGATGTTCTTTGCTTTAGGCATAGTGTTGCTTCTACTGACCGTGGTTGTGCCCAAGATTGTTGGCCAATTCGACAACATGGGCCAAGAACTGCCTATGTTGACGCAAGTTATGATTGGCGTAAGTACCTGGCTGCAAAATTATGGCCTGTTCTTGTTAATTGCGATAGCACTCTTAGTTATGCTAATGCAGCGACTGATTCAACAACCTGCTATGAAATTGAAATACCATCAATTTATCTTGCGTCTCCCTTTGATAGGAAAAGTATCAAAAGGACTCAACACCTCGCGATTTGCAAGAACATTGAGCATTTTGACCGCCAGTGCTGTCCCACTATTAGAAAGTATGCGAATTGCAGGTGATGTGCTTGAAAACTTACATATCAAAAATGCAGTCGCAGAGGCAGCCATTCACGTCAAAGAAGGTTCGAGTTTGCGAGCGGCATTGGATAAAACCAAAATGTTCCCACCTATGATGATGCACATGATTGCTTCTGGTGAACGAAGTGGTGAACTTCAACAAATGCTTAAACGCGCTGCAGATAACCAAGACCGAGAGTTTGAAGCTCTAGTTGGTGTATCTTTGAAGGTCTTTGAACCAATATTAATTGTCAGTATGGCGGTGGTTGTACTGTTTATCGTAATCGCAATTTTGCAACCCATTATGGCATTAAACAACATGGTGAATATGTAATGAGAAATATGACAAGAAACTCACTTCGCATCAGTGAAAAAGGATTTAGTTTGATAGAAGTAATGGTGGTTTTGCTGATCATTGGCATTATGGCCAGTATGATTGCGCCACAAATACTGGGAACCCAATCTGAAGCACAATTGAAAAAGGCGGCTGTTGATGTGCAGTCGTTGGAAAGTGCACTTACCCGTTATAAGCTAAGTAATAACAATTTCCCCACGTCTGAACAGGGCTTGGATGCCTTAGTTAATGAACCGACTGTTGACCCACTACCTCGTAACTACCCTCAAGGGGGCTATATCACCCGTCTTCCGCAAGATCCTTGGGGAAATGAGTATCAGTTGGTTAGCCCGGGAGAACTTGGAATTATCGATGTGTTTTCCAACGGTCCTGATGGAGAACCAGGTACTGATGATGATATCGGTAACTGGAACGTCAACGACTACTTGAACTAGTCAGTCGACACTAGCCTTGTTGAGCAATTATTTCCATGATGAACCCATCTCAAACCTCTTTCAGGAAGAATCACACTGGTAAATTAGCCAGCGGATTCACGTTGATTGAAGTTATGGTGGTGCTAGCCATAATGGGAATCGCTGCGGGTGTTGTAATTTTCAATAGCTTCGGTGTAAGCCAAGGCGAAAAACTTGAAAATCAAGCAAAACGTTTCCAAGTCATTGTCGACATGGCGTCAGATTTTGCTGTGCTTAATCAGAAAGAGTTGGGAATTCGAATCGAACCCAAAAACAGTGAGTATTATTTCATGCTCATGGATGAGGATCAGAATTGGCAATTGCTGGATACAGAAAAGGTATTCGAGAGCTACCAACTACCTGAGCCATTCACATTAGAGCTGGAACTAGATGATTTACCTTGGCTAGAAGAAGACAACTTATTTAGTGACGGTATATTTGATGAAACCTTGTCTTTCGACGAAAACAGAGTCGAAATAGGTGATGATGAAGAAAAGAAACTTCCACCACCGCAAATATTATTGCTGTCCAGTGGTGATATCACGCCCTTTAGTTTAGCCATGATTTACGAGCCTGAGTTTGGTAGTGACTCACCTATTTACTATCGATTAAATGCCACTGATTCAGCTCCTATAGAACGCCTTGGGCCATTAGACTCGCTGGATCCATTGTGAGTAAATCGTCAATTTCATCTCAATCAGGACTGACCTTACTAGAGGTCATGGTGGCATTGTTGATATTCGCCTTGGCAGGTACGGCAATCATGAAGTCGGCCAGTGATCATTTGAATGGCGTTGGACAAATCGAAAATATTACGTTTGCTACTTGGGTAGCCAACAATCGTTTAACGCAAATTAAGCTAGGCAGTGCTTGGCCGCCAAAAAACAATCAAAAAGGCTCAGAAGAAATGTCTGATCGAGTTTGGTATTGGCAGCAAAGCACAACAAAAACCCCGGATCCAGAGCTTTTAGCGATAGAAATCACGGTGGGATTAGACCCAGATTACCAAGACAGCGTCACGAGTGTCACTACCTATATGGCAAAGCCCTAACGAATGATGAAGATGGTTAAGACACAAAGCGGATTTACATTATTGGAGATATTGATTGCCATGGCAATCTTTACTCTGATTGGTATTGCCTCTACAGGTGTTATGACGTCAGTGATTGATAGTAACGAATTGTCGGAGGAGCGTTTTGATAAACTGCAATCACTGCAGCGCACTATGCTCACCATTGAACGAGACTTACTGCAAGTAGTACCCAGGGCAATTCGCTTAGAATATGAGACCAACGAAGTAGTGATCAGCGGAGATAAAGACTTATTCGACAGCGAATTTTACGGATTGGGCTTTGTTCGGGCCGGCTGGCAAAACCCCAACTTGATGTTGCATCGCAGTACGCTCCAAGCAGTGGCATATCGCGTGATGGAGGGTCGTCTGGAACGCTTATATGGCAACTATGTAGACAATATCGCAGGTTATGAGCCCAAAGTCAGAGTCTTGATGGAAGGCATCGAAGATTTTCGGGTTAGCTTCTTGCTCGAAGCCGGAGAAGAAGCCGAAGACGAGGACCAGTGGGAAGAAAGCGTGAGTAGCAACGTGCTTCCTGTCGCCGTGTCGATCACAATTGTTAGCAAAGAATTCGGCGAAATAACACGCGACTTTTTGACTAGTGTGGGGACGCAGTAAATGAAAAAGCAGCAGGGAGTTGCCCTCATTATTGTGTTGATGATAGTTGCTCTTGTGAGTGTACTAGCCACCGAAATGGGTGCTCGTTTACAGTTACAAGTCGCAAGAGCCAGCAGTATTAAAGACAGTAATCAGGCCTATTGGTATGCCATCGGTGCTGAAGAATTTGCCAGAAAATCGATTTTGCAGTTAGTTAAAAAAGACCCTGATGCAGTGACTTTAGAAGATGGCTGGTCAGAGGAATTTACCTTTCCAGTTGAAGGCGGGGGTATTCAAGCACAATTAAGTGACATGCAAACGTGTTTTAACCTCAATGCGGTGAGAGTAGACAAAAAATCAAAACCCGCCAATCAAAACCCCAACACTCGGTCACAAAACCGAAATACAAATGCCGCTAACAATCAAAATACGATTTCAAACAATCAAAATAACGCCAACCAAACAACGAAAAAGAAAAAACCCCTTGGAGCGGGTCGAAAACCCGATGAAGCCGAGGCTTTCCAACGCTTGTTAGAGCATGCTATTCCAGAATTAGATTCGTACACCAAAGACGTTGTAACCGATTCCTTGTTGGATTGGTTAGACAAAGACGACCAAGTAAGCCGCGATGGAGCTGAAGATCCCGACTATTCATCTTTGATAAACCCGTATTTAGCTGCAAACAACTTGATGGCAAGTAAATCAGAAATAAGGTTGGTTAACGGTGTTGACCCCAGATGGGTGATGCAGCTTTCACCGCATATTTGTGTGATCCCTAATCTGGACATCGTACAAATCAATATCAATACCTTAACCGAAGAGCAAGCCCCAGTTTTAGCCGCTTTGACCGGTATTGATTTAGACGATGCAAGTTCTTTGATCAGCTCAAGACCGGCGACTGGATTTAATAATGTGGAGACCTTTCTGAATGATCCCATATTTGCAAATGATCCGATTAAAGACGAGAAACGAAACTGGTTCACCCTTGATACAGAATATTTTCTTTTACGTACCAAGACCAGCTACAATAACGCGACCTTTGCAATGACATCGCTTTTGAAAGTCAGTGAAAAAGAAAAAATTACCGTCGTTAGACGGGAATTTGGAGGAGTACCTTAGTGGAAAATTTGGTCATACGATTAGGTTCGAACCTTGAAGATCCAGTTAACTGGCTTGTTTGGTCTGCGCAAGAAAAAGAAATCATTGCCTCAGGCTTACTCGACAACGCGGAAGACCTATCATCACTCTCAGAACGCGCAGGGAAAAGACCTGTGACCGTTTTAGTACCGGGATGTGATTTCTACCTGAAGTGGGTCACCTTGCCTGCAAAGGCTTCTCGAAAAGCCATGACTGCTATTCCTTTTATGCTGGAAGAAGAACTCAGCAACGATATTAGCGAGCAGTTTTTCGCACTTGGAATGCGAAAGGGTCAACAACAAGCTGTTGCCGTCGTAAGCCGTACGAAAATGCAAAAATGGATGGATTGTCTGAAAGAAGCAGGACTATTTTGCGACAAAATGCTACCCGATATTTTGGCGCTGCCGCACACTTCTGGGACATGGACCTTTGCCAGCTTGGGTAATCAAGCCATGGTGCGTCAGGATGAATGGCAGGGTATGCAAGGCGACTCTTCTTGGGTTCTTCCAGCCATTGAACACTATGCAAAACAGCAGAATACGCCGTTAGAAGTTGCCAATTATAGTGAGTTGGCGTTGACCAACTTGGCAAATGTGAATGCCCAAGAGCAAACGTTAGAGATGCCAATGCAGTTGCTAGCAACCGGTGCCTTGACGAGCCAATTTAACCTTTTGCAAGGCGAATACAAGCCCAAGAAAAAAGCCAGCGGCGATCTTAAAAAATGGCGATTGGTCGCAGTTTTGGCCGGTATTGCACTATTGGTAACATTTATTGATAAAGGGTTTGAAATAAATCAACTCAAAAAAGAAAGTGCTGCCCTGTCAGATCAAATGCACGCTGAGTATAAACGCGCGTTTCCGAATAAACCTCGCCCGGTCAAAGTACGAAATGCGATGGAGCGAGACCTAGCTGCGTTGCAACGTGGTGGTGGCGGTGTTTCAGTGATTGCGATTATGTCACAATTGGCTGACGCGTTTGATAATAGTCAGGTCAAACCCCAGTCTATTCGATTTGACGCAACGCGAACTGAGTTGCGTCTGCAAGCCGTGGCAAATAATTATGAAGCGCTTGAAATGTTTAAACGTCTTGCTCAGCAAAAGGGCTTTGAAGTAGAACAAGGCGCTATCAATAATAAAGACAACCAAGTAATTGGTGCGCTTTCCATCAGGAGTTAAGATGAAAGCCTTATTAGAAAAATTCAATCAATTAACCGACCGAGAAAAATGGTTAGTCAGTATTTCTGGTGTGTTGGTTATCTTCGCACTTTTTTATTGGCTAGTTTGGACGCCATTATTTGGTGCAGTTGATACACAACAATCTATTGTCGATTCTAAACGTGCCGATCTCGTGTGGATTAAACAAAATGCACTCAAAGCAGTGCAGTTAAGGTCCGGCTCAAACTCGAATGTCAGTTTTTCTGGATCTTTGCCTCAAGCTGTCAATCAAACAGCCAACCGACTACAAATTGCCATCTCTCGTATGCAGCCTCAAGGCGAAGAATTGAAAGTTTGGGTCGATCAAGCGCCTTTCAATGATGTGTTGAGCTGGCTACAGGCAATGGAAAACAGAGGGATCAAAGTTTTGAATGTAGATTTGACCGAGGCTGATGCACCGGGATTAGTGAAAGTAAGAAGTTTGCAATTAGGGAAATCATGAATCAAATCGTAAAGTGGGTTTTGATAGGGTTTGTAGTATATGTGATCTTTTTAATCGCTAAATTCCCAGCTAGTCTTGCCCTGAGCATGTTTTCAACGCCTAACAACATTGCCATTGGCGGGGTGCAAGGTAGCATTTGGAATGGCTCAGCAACTACTGTAGTGATAAACAACATTGCAGTAGAAAATGTAAAGTGGCAAGCGTCTTTCTTTAGGCTTTTTACAGGCCGATTAGCACTAGATATGAAAGCCGGAAACCCTAGAATTGGAGGTGAGGTTTCTTTTAATGGGCCAGTTTCAGTAAGCCTTTTCGATCAATCTGACGTCAGTGCCAGCGACTTTACGCTCTATCTACCCGCTAACATGGTGATTGCTCAAGTCCCTTTGCCTGTCCCGGTGAATGCGGGTGGACGGTTCAAAGTTCAAATTGACCAACTAGATTATCCAGGGTACTGCGATCAGCTCGTAGGTAAAGGCCAGTGGCTTAACGGCAAATTAGAAGGCCTAGCCCAACCTATTATGCTAGGGAATTATAATGCCGATTTAAGCTGCGTTGAAAACGATACCTTGGTCGCAGTTAAAGAGCCCAACAGTTTTGGATTAAGTGCAAATGCGAGAATCACTAGCAAGTTTGGCATATCGGTCAAAGGAAAATTCAAACCTTCAGATCAAATACCTGAACAAGTGAAAAGCGTGATCCGCGACTTTTATACCCCACCTGATGCTCAGGGTTATTACAGTATCAATCTATAAATCCAGCGGGTATTTTTAAAAGCTGGTAAACCGTATTGTGTCTTTGCGTGCCACTTTCAGCACATCCATTGCACTTTGCGGTAACAACACGCTGCCATCTGCATCTTCCTGTAGTGATGTAATACAAACACGAAAGGAGTGGATATCACCAGCGCACACTAGGTATTCAAGATTGTTTTTTCCTGACATTACACCTTTGATCTTCGCCTTTTTGCTGTTCCTAATGGTATTCAATTCATTGATATTTGCGTCTACGCTAGGCGCTCCATCGAAGATATCGATCTGACCATTAAATTTGAAACCTTCGTTCTCAAGCATAGTCAATGCTGGTCGACCTTGATCATTTGGCCGACCGATCACTGCTTTTGCTTCATCTGGCAATAAATTTACGTAAATAGGATGTTTAGGCATCAAATCCGCGATAAATTGGTTGCCGTTAAGTGCACCATATAAATCAGCCTCTGAGTAACTCATATCAAAGAAATGACGTCCAAGCGCTTCCCAAAAAGGTGATCGTCCTTGGGCATCAAAATAGCCCCTTAAATCTGCCATTACCTTGTCAGGAAATCTTTCTCTAAATTCTGCCATGAAAAGATAGCGACTGCGTGCCAGTAATTTCCCATTGCCGTTGATTCGGTAATCTTCAGTTAAATACAAGGTTGCAACTTCAGCAAAACCTTCAAAGTGGTTGGTTAGGTGAAGAGTTTCGACTGTCATTTTTTTATTTAGTTGTCGACTATATTGCGTTTGTTTATTGAGTTTGTATGAATAAAACTGATCGTCGATACCTAATTTAGCGATGATACTGGCCGTCCCGACTAGTTTGTCGTTCACCGTGTCTTCCATCACCAGTAGATAGACTTCACTTTCCGGCTCTGCAACCTGTTTTGCAATACTTTGCGTAGAACGTTGAATCTTGCGTGTTAACGTTTCTCTATCTGGTGGCAATGTCGTCATTCCCGGATAGGCTGCTCGTGCAATTTCCAGCAAATTATCAATATCTTGCGGCTGAACTGGTCTAACAATTATCATGCGTAGCACCTCGATCTGGTGTGGGGAATGGCAGACTCGCCTGCGCGTCTTTTACTAAGGTGAATTCCTGCGATCATACAGCGCACTGAGCCTCCCGCCATTTCAATAGTGTCAACCTGAAGCGGTAATAGCTCGGTTGATTGTTCAATAGTCGATATTTGTGCGGGTGTCAGTGAATTATAAGCACTTCTCGATAAGGCGAGTAGCTTGCCATTGTGCCCCGTTAGCTCAATACAATTTCCAGCAAATCGGTGCACTTGAGCAGGTGTTAAGTCAATGATTTTACGCCCAGAATTTTCGAGTGTTTGTCTAACGTTGCTACGTTGATTGAGATCCGGAATCATCTCACTACTTAAAACGGCAAAATCTGTTGCAATCGACATAAATACGTTGGTGTGATAAATCGGCCTAGCTTCACTATCGATAGCATTGAAAGTCACGGGTTTGTAGTTGAAATGTGCACAAAATAGTTCGAACAAACCGGGATCGGCGCGATTCGAGGTTATCATGTATGCCGTGCGTTCCAAGTGGTCAATTACCATAGCTCCAGTGCCTTCCAAATACATGCCTTCATGTTCGGCAGCGGAGTAGTCAATGACGTCCCACACTTTGTATTCGCGCTTGAGCATCTCAATGATGTCATTTCTTCGTTCATGTCGTCGGTTTGCAGCAAACATAGGGTAGATTGCGACTGAACCTTCTGGATGGGTAGAAAACCAATTATTTGGGAAAACCGAATCTGGGGTTAGATGGGAGTTATCATCAAAAACGTGTACTTGGATACCCTGTCTTTCCAATAAATCAACGGCTACATTAAACTCTGCTAATGCTTTTTTTGATAGACTAGTTAGTTCGTGCTCAGCACCCAAAATTTGAAAGGCATTATCAATTGCGGTTTCAGGATTAGGTACAAAATTATAAGGCCTCACCATCACTACGGATGAAGGGGATTGGGGATTAACCTGATTAAAATTCATCTGTATAGCTTCCCGATAAGAGTCAGATTGGGTTCAATAATAGGACGCTATGTTAAGGTTTGAAGATGTCAGTTCATATCGACAAGAATGGTGAGATATCGGTGAATTTTGGGCAATTTTTACAGTGTAATTGGCAATATGCTAATCATGGACAAGATTTTCGGGGCGCACTTACACTGTGCTAAGCAGGATACTGGTTTCACTATTCAACACACCTTGGGTTTCGCGCACATCCCTCAGCACACGATCAAACTCTCTAAGATCGCTGGCAGACAATTCAGCGACTAAATCCCAGCTGCCGTTTGTTGTGTGTATGAGCTCGATTTCAGGAATTCGCCTAAGTCGCTGAATGACTTGGGAAGTAGATTTTCCCGCGACTTCGATCATCATAATCGCGCGTAGGCTATTTGGATCAAAATCTTCTCTAACACGAATAGTGAAACCTAAAAGGGCTCCTGACTCTAACAACCTGTCTAGTCGGTTCTGCACCGTTCCTCTAGACACATTTAGAATATCAGCTAAAACAGAAACGGGGGTCCGAGCATCACGTTTTAGTACCGCGATTAATTCGCGGTCAGTCGCATCAAAAGGCGTCAATGGATTAGGGGTTGTGTCTTTATGCATTGCTTAGTCGTATCCGGTTAATGTTGCTATCTTACCTACAATAAATTTTCTGACAAGACAGCTCAAACAGAAGGGATTCAGCAAATATCAGCAATGATGTTTCGATAGTCAGTGATAAATTGAAAACCAGATAGCTGCTCGTGAGTCATAACCGGACGTTTAGAATCTGGGTTTGCCACCGCTAGCAAATGTTTGATACCAAATGTCTTCGCGCTTTCTAAAATAGTTAAGCTGTCGTCAACAAAAAGGGTTTTATCAGGATCAAACCCCAACCTTTGCTGCAATTGCTGCCAAAGTGATTGAGACTCTTTGGTCACACCAAACTCATGGGTCGAAATGAGTTGATCTATATGATGGTCAAGCTTGGTATGTTCTATTTTCAAAGACAAACTGCCCGGATGCGCATTGGTTACCAGTACGACTTCTTTACCATTGGCATGTAAAGCATCAAGAAAAGGCAAAGTATCTTCACGAATACTAATTAAATGCTCAACTTCCTTTTTTGCTTCGATGATATTCATATCAAGCTTTTCCGCCCAATAATCCAAACAATACCAGTCAATCGTCCCCATCACTTTTTGGTATTCTAATGCAATGAATTCTCGTGCTTCGTCAATACTAATATTTTTTTGCTGGGAGATTTTCAGCGGAATATGTTCCAACCAAAAATGGTTGTCAAAATGCAAATCGAGAAGAGTGCCATCCATATCTAACAGCACGGTTTTAATCTGCTTCCACGGGAGAATTGGCAAGTCTGATGTCCTTGGGTTAAAGTAGTGAAACAATTGAAAAAAATCAGCAATGAGTCTGGCTTTTCCTGTATTTTAACGCGATAGCGTTTAACGTGATAGGTAGATGAGTAAAATAGACCCAAATAAACCCTTGCCGCAAATACATCACCGCGAGATCGTGGCTAAGAGTGATTTTTTCAGAGTTGAAAGAGTCGATCTTGAATTCTCCAATGGTGCCAAACGACAATTCGAAAGAATGGCAGGTTCTGGTAGGGGAGCAGTAATGATAGTCCCCTTCATTGATGATGAAACTTTTCTACTAATTCGAGAATATGCAGCGGGCACGCACAGTTATCAAATTGGCTTTCCCAAAGGCTTGATTGACCCCGGCGAAAGTGCAATCCAAGCAGCAGACAGAGAATTAAAAGAAGAAGCGGGTTACGGTTCTAAGCAATTAGATTTCATTCACTCAGTCAGTATGGCACCTACCTTTTTCGATGCTAAAATGAATATCATATTGGCGCGAGACTTGTACTCCTGCACTTTGGAAGGTGATGAACCTGAACCACTCGAAGTGATTCCTTGGTCAATCCATGATATTGACCAATTGCTCGCAAGAGACGACTTTAAAGAAGCAAGGTGTATTGCCGCTTTGTTCTTGACTCAACAATATTTACTGCAAAACTCAGGAAAGGCTAATGCCCAATCTATCTGACGATCAACTCTTAGAACTTGCAAAAAAAGCTGCCGTAAAAGCCGGAAAAATCATACTCGATATCTATGAAACGGGTAATTTTCAAAGTTATGAGAAGAAAGACGAGTCTCCGGTAACCTCCGCAGATTACAAAGCCAATGAAGTGATAATGGAAATGCTGCAAGCAGAAACGCCTGACATTCCAATTATGTCTGAAGAAAGCCAAAATGGCCTACTGGCAGACCGCGCCCATTGGCAACGTTATTGGTTGATTGATCCAATTGATGGAACACAAGAATTCATTGCCCGCAGTGGAGACTTTGCCGTTAATATTGCCTTGGTTGAAAACAACAAACCCATAATGGGCATTATTTATTGGCCACCAGGTGAAACCTTATATTACGCTAGCAAAGGAAATGGGGCGTTCAAATCGTGTCCTATTGAAGACAAACAGATACACGTTAGAGAGTTTGAAAACCCCCAAGATGACGTGGTTATGATTGCGATAAGTAGGCGCCAGTCTCGAGAGAAAATCATGTGCCGAATGAATGAATCTCGCACTTACCAAACCTTGCCCTTGGGTAGTTGTTCACTAAAAGCCTGCTATATTGCAGAAGGGAAAGCCGATTTATTTCTTCGCATGGGTGTCACGGGAGAATGGGACACGGGCGCTTCACAATGCATCGTTGAAGAAGCAGGCGGAAATATTCTTGATGCGCATTTTGTTCCTCTTACCTATAACGAACGTAATACTACTGAAAACCCCGACTTTTTAGTCATGGGAGATCCAAAAGTAAATTGGCAAAACATAGTCGATTACGATTTGGTTAGAGAAAAATCACATAACTAGCATATATAGGCCCGAGTGATGATGAAGATAAACTACAAATTTATTTTGCCAACTGCATTGATGGGACTGTTATTAAGTCAGTTTGCCAATGCTGGCTGGATGTTGAACAATGATGCGTCCAAACTCAATTTTATTTCCATTAAAAACGAACATATTAGCGAGTCTCACAGTTTCACCATGCTCTCTGGAAAGTTGAGTAAAGATGGTAAGTTATCGGTTAAGGTTGATCTAGAATCGGTAAGCACTAACATTCCCATTCGAGATGAACGAATGCAAGAGCATGTGTTTGATCTCGATAATTTTCCATTTGCAGAACTAACAGCAAGTGTCGATAAAAAATTATTATCTCTGTCTTCAGGAAGCTCTGTGACACAGGTTATCCAAAGCAAAGTGAGTATCTCTGGTGTAACTCAATCTGTTAGCATAGAAGTTAGTGTGGCTAGAAATAGTGATGGTGGATTTACTGCAACAACCGTAAAACCATTTATGCTGCAAGTAACCAGTTTCAAGCTTACGCAAGGCATAGCTAAACTTCAGGAACTCGCTGGCCTAAACAGCATCAGTCTGGCCGTTCCAGTGACCTTTTCGGTTAAGTTTGAGCAGGAATAATATTCACCGACTCGTGCAACTCTGAAAATTCAATCAATGCTTGGCCCGATTTGAGTTGCACAATAACGTGATTCACTTTTTGTTCTAGTGTGAATTCTTGTTCTCCGTAATCTGTCCCTTCTTGCAAGACGAAAGCCTCTACCAAACCATAGAGCGCGTCTTCAGACAGTTCCGATATTGGGATAATCATGATTTAACAAACCGCTCTGCATAAGCGAAAATGCGCTGATGAAACCAGGTTATTGGTCGCCATGGCGTGCCCGTCATAAATCCAACATGCCCACCTTTTTCACTGAGTTCAAGTGTTACCTTACTAGACAACTCGTTCACTGTAGGCACTACATTTTCGTTCATGAAAGGGTCATCCTTGGAATGCAGAATATAGGTGGGTGTCTGAATGGATTTTAAGTAACTTATGGCACTACATTGACGATAATAATCATCAGCATCCTTAAAACCATGCACGGGTGCAGTCACTTTTTCATCGAACTCGCGAAACGAACTGATTTCACGAACCTGTTCTTGTTTGAGTTGAATTAAAGCGTCGTAATTGATTGAGCGCATTTTCGCTATCAACGTATTTCGCATGCTTTTTAGCAGATATTTTTGGTAGAACTGCGAGAAGCCTGAATTGATACTGCGTGCGCACTCATCTAGTTTAAATGGCGTCGAAATGGCGATACCTGCATCAACATAATTTTGATTTGCTTGCTCACCGAACAGTTTTAACAGCATGTTGGCGCCAAGAGAGAAACCGATTGCGATTCTTGGTAGGTCTGGAAAATCATTTTTGAGTTTGTTTAACACATAAGTGGCATCTTCAGTCTCGCCCGAATGATAGGCCCGTGCTGTCAAATTCAAAACGCCTCCACAGCTGCGAAAATGCATTAAAACAGGTTGCCAACCTTTTGCCAGCGATTCTGCCATCACGTCATTTGTGTAGTGCGAATGAATCGATCCCTCCAACCCATGAAATATAATCATCAAGCCTTTGGGTTTAAATCCTTTTTCCGGCACTCCCCAAACAAGATTAACAAAATCGGCATCTGGTAGATCAACACGCTCCATTCTGGTGATAAGCTGTTTGCGACGCTGAAAGAAGCGTGGATATATCGTTTGTATGTGCCGATTTCTTGCCCACCAAGGCGGCGTAAAATCACTTTTGAT
Organism: uncultured Alteromonadaceae bacterium; assembly: GCA_947503265.1. Lineage (GTDB taxonomy): Bacteria > Pseudomonadota > Gammaproteobacteria > Enterobacterales > Alteromonadaceae > Aliiglaciecola. Next base: position 38,742 of record CANNDC010000025.1, on the reverse strand, counting down.
GATGTTTGCGTCAGTCATTCATTCTCAAATCGAAAGGTTCGATATTTCTGTTTTGAAATGCATCATATCTTGAAGCATCTGTTGGTTATCAGCATGTGTAGCATAGTAATAATTCTGATAATTGTCCTGTTCTCGCAATGTTGACGTTTTATGGGTTTCTTGCACCCTATTTAATGAAGCAATAAGCTGCTGTTGCTGTCGTTTTTCCAAATCCAGTTCTTGTTTAAGCAATTGAGAGTACTTTTCTGCTTCATTTTTACTCGCTATTCTTATTTGTCTTAATCTCGATGTTTCCTTATCAAGGTCTTTGATTTGATCAATAAGGTACTCAAAACCAATTTTATTAATAAAAATTTCTGATTTCGTTAGGTATCCGCACAACAATAGAATATTCACGTTTAATCCATGCTGGTTCTGCATTGCGAGGCACGCTCTTTTAACGCTTGCTTGCTGATAAATACCAATTGAGTAGAGCCAAAAATCGTTAGCTTGCCACATACTCTTGCTCAAAAGCCTGTTGTTTTTCTTCTAGTAACTCTTGTGCCTCAAGCCACTCTAATTCTGCTTCTTCCATTGCAGCGACAGCCTCCGCCTGCTCGAGTAACAAAGATTTAAGATCCGCTTTGCGCTCATCTGAATACAACTCCGGGTCGGCTAGTGATGACTCTATTTTTGTCAACTGTTCGCCAATACTTGCCATATTTTTTTCTTGTTTCTGCAGCGTTTTACGCAGACTTTGTGTTGCTTGACGAAACTGCGCTTCTGCACGTTTCACTGCTTTTCTATCAAATTTAGCACTCTTTGGATCAGTTGAACTAGTCGATGAAGAAGCTTGAGAGGTTTTCATTGATTTGTCTTTTAATAGCCAATCCCGATAATCATCTAAATCACCTGAGAAAGAAGCGACTTGACCGCTGTCCACCAAATAAAAATCATCGCACACCGAACTGAGAAGAAACCGATCATGGGAAACCAATACCATTGCGCCCTGGAAACCTTGAAGAGCCAGGTTTAATGCATGGCGCATTTCTAAATCCAAATGGTTAGTTGGCTCATCAAGAAGCAATAGATTCGGCTTTTGATACACGATTAACGCCAGTACCAGCCTTGCTTTCTCGCCACCAGACATGGGCGCAACCTTACCCAAGGCTTCCTCTCCGTGAAAACCAAAGCCTCCAAGGTAGTCGCGCAGCTGTTGTTCCGTGGCTTTTTTGTCCAATCGATATAGGTGATCGATGGCTGAGTCTTGTGGTCGCAAAAACTCCAATTGATGCTGAGCAAAATACCCTATTCGTAAACCTGCAGAAGTCTCATATTCGCCAGACATAGGTGACTTCTCACCCGCCAACAACTTAATCAATGTCGATTTACCCGCACCATTTCGCCCTAGCAAACCAATTCGACTGCCAGGTACTAAATTTAGACGCAGGCTATCGATGATAACCGTTTGGTCGTATCCCAATTTGACTTGGTCGATGTTAACTAACGGATTGGGCAGTTTGGGAGGAGCTAAAAACTCAAAAGAAAACTGAGATTGGGCATGGGCCGGTAAAAGGTCTTCCATTTTCTCCAATTGCTTTATGCGACTCTGTGCTTGTTTCGCTTTGCTTGCTTTTGCTTTAAAGCGTGTGATAAAAGATTCTAAGTGCGCTACTTTGGCTTGCTGTTTCTGATATTCAAGATCTTGCAGGCGAAGCCTTTCTGCTCGCTGTTTTTCAAACGCGGCATAGTTGCCCGTGTAGGACATCAATTTTTGCTGTTCAAAGCTAACAATTTCCGTCACTGTATTGTCTAAGAAAGACTTATCGTGGGAAATCAGAATCAAAGTCCCGGTGTAGCGCGCCAACCATCTTTCTAACCAGATTACCGCATCCAAATCAAGGTGGTTTGTAGGTTCATCCAATAGCAGCAAATCAGATCGGCATAACAACGCTTGCGCAAGGTTTAAGCGCATGCGCCAGCCACCCGAAAACTCTGAAACACACTTTCGAATAGTATCGTTTACAAAGCCAAGACCAGCCAATATGGTTGCTGCACGGGATTCAATATCATAGGCACCATGATGTTCTAATTGGCTATGCAAACTGCCAATTGTTTCGCCGTCATGAGCTTCTTCAGCGAGCTTCAACTGAGATTCCAAGTCACGGAAATACAAGTCGCCGTCAATCACATAATCTAGCGCGCTTCGATTAGACGCTGGCGTCTCTTGAGCAACGGAAACAATTTGCCAATTCTTCGGGATTTGGCATTCTCCACCGTCGGGTTGGAGCTCACCACGTAACATAGCAAACAGGCTCGATTTTCCGCAGCCATTGGCGCCAATAAGGCCAACTTTGTGTCCGGGGTAAATAACCGCGGAAGATTCATCAAGTAGGTGTTTTGTGCCCCTTAGCAAAGTAAGGTCAGAAATCTGGATCATGAAGTTTGTTAATCAAATACACTGCAATTAGCGTATCATACCATGAGTCAAAATAATTCCATTTACCTGATGGAGAAAACGAGTAAGATTGTATGAATAATAAAATCAAAAAACGCTTTGTTGCCGGCGCTATTTGTCCAAGCTGTAAATCAATGGATACCATTATGTTATTTTTCGAAAATAACGTCGAAAAACTAGCTTGTGTAAACTGCGACTACTCGGAGAGCCAAACAGAAAAGCAAGTGGATGATGCTAAACGTCAAAACGAGAGTGTTATTGGCGTGTTTAAACCTTAAATTGGAATGTATTTCAACCATTCTGCGAAGAAAATGACTGAAGCAATTTAAAATACGATTTAATCGCTACATATAGATGCATCATTCACACTTCAAATAGAGCCTGCTTATTTTTCTAAAGTGATTGAAATTTAGGAGTAAAAACTTACCTTTACAAATGGTTTGCTTATAATGGTCTACAATGACTGATACCAATACGGAAATTTATCAGAAGTATGGCAGAAGACTCCATTAAGAAGTTGGGCAAACAAAGTCAATTTAAGCTCAAATTACTGACTGTGATCATAATACTGATCATGATCTCCCTTTCAACACTATCCCTCTATACCTATCGCAAAGCAGATAGACAATGGAATGAAATAGCCAATAACAACTTGCAGATTTATGCCTTGCACGATGAATTGGTTCAACTTATGGGTTACGGCGGCCTGATTCACGATTTTAAAAATTTTGTGTTACGTCGAGATATTGATAGATACGACGATGTCATTGAGCAAACTTTTTTAGATATCGACCAAACATTGACAGAATTACAGAGATTTGAAGAATACAATTCGGAATCGCTAGCCGCGTTAGAGCAAACCATTGAGCAGTATAAGCAAAAATTTTATTTGGCTCGAAAACTAATCGATGAAGACTCTTCACCGTTGGAAATTGACCTACAAGTAAGAGTTGATGATACCGCAGCGCTACAGGCGCTATCTGACTTTCAAACAAAAGTTAGACAAACGTTAGATAATCAAAAATTACAGCTTACCAAGAATTTTGAACGTGCTTTTACTTTGCAAATTGCCATATCGATGATCTTTGTGTTGTTGTTAGTTTTCTATTTTAGTTATCTATTGAGAGCAAATGCCAATCAAGCCAGGTTAGCCAAAAAAGCGTTAGCTGGAGCGCAATCAAAATCTGACTTTTTATCAAACATGAGTCATGAAATTAGGACTCCAATGAACAGCATAATGGGTATTCTGCAAATTCTCGGCCGAGATCTTAATCATCAACAAGATCTCAAGCTCGTTGATAGAGCGCTATTTTCGGCCAAATCTTTGTTGGGAATAATCAATGACATACTCGACTTTTCAAAGATAGAAGCACGGCAGCTTAGTTTAGAAAATATTGATTTCTCAATTGACATGATAGTCGAGACAACTGTCTCTGAGCTAGCCCCATATGCCAGCAGAAAATCCATCTATTTGAAAGCCGATATTGAGGAAGGGATGCCAACAATACGAGTTGGAGATCCTGTTCGTGTTAAACAAATTCTACTTAATATCGTCTCCAATGCTGTGAAGTTTACTGAACAAGGTGGGGTAGTGATAGAGGTAAAGGAAGAGCAGCGTGAAGACAAAAAAGGCGTAGTATTCAAAATCACTGACACTGGAATCGGCATATCAGAAGCCGCCGTAAAGCATTTATTTGTTCGATTTAACCAAGCAGACACGTCGATAACTCGCCGATATGGAGGGACCGGATTAGGCCTAACCATTACTCAGAATTTAATTGAACTTATGGGTGGAAACATATCTGTCACCAGTGAATTAGGCGCAGGTACCTGTATGAGAGTGTATCTGCCTCTAACTGAATCAAGCTCCCCTGACAATTACACAGCCGTCTCGGAAGCCGTAGCGCCACCGAATCTTGAAGACCTCACAATTTTGATTGCAGAAGATAACGATGTAAATCGTATAGTAATTGAAACCATGCTAAGTGTGACAAACGCGACTATCCATTTCGCAGAAAACGGGCGAATAGCATTAGAAAAATTCAAACAAATTAACCCTGATTTAATATTAATGGATATCCAAATGCCTGAAATGGATGGTATTCAAGCCTGTCTCGCAATTCGAGAGTTAAATTCTAGTGTTCCTCTCATTGCGTTGACAGCAAATGTAATGAAAGAAGATATCATGGAATATGATGCCGCAGGGTTTACTGGACATTTAGCAAAGCCCCTAGATATGAACGAACTTAATCGAACTTTAACGCTACAACTTGTTGAATCCACCTGAGCTAGTTAAATGTAATTATTTAACCTCTATTTATTAGGGTCCGTTTATCTTTGCTGTATACTTTTTGTTCTACCTAAACGCTTTTTAATCGCGACGCTGACTTGAAGACCTAGTCTAACGATAGTTAATAGTGGGGAGGAGGAGCCTCTTCGCCTGAATCTGCAATATTTGACGGTTCTATTTGCTTAACCCGCTCTATGATTTGTTGTATTTTAAAATCCATCTTGTCGATCTGAAATTGTTGATCTGAAAGAGCTCTGTTGAGTCTTTCTATTGTATCCTCTTGAAACGCTAACTGAGTTTCAAGATGGTCTATTTTCTTTAGTAGATCATCACTCATTGCTTTTGTAACTTCCTAATTATTGATCGTCCAGTATTCAGCCAGACCACTACTGCTTTCTGATATAACTTGATTATCGCCTATAAAACCAGTGGCGTACACTACCGCACTTTGAGGTCGGGTACCTTCTTTCGGTGTCACTCGCCACTCTTGCAGCTCCTGTCCAGATTCAACATCCCACAGATTTAGTCTACGTCCGGGTGAACCAGTAAGTAAATACTTACCATCCTCAGAGAATATAGCTGTGCTGAAGATTTTTTGTCTTTGCAGAAACTTCAATTGACTAATTTGTTCGCCAGTTTGCAAGTTCCAAATGGTTGCACCTCGTTTGCTATCTGCACTAAATCCGTATCGACCTTGATCATCTAACGCCACTTTGGTGACTCGACTAGAGTGCGTAAATCGATGGACGACTTGACCTGTTCGGGTATCCCATAAAAAAGCAACATAGTCATTTCCACCAGTAAGGGCATAAAATCCGTTTGGAGAGATATCGACGCTGTTGATTTTTTCCTGATGGCCAAGAAACTCAATTCGTCTGCCAGATTGAGGCTCGAAAAACATGACTTTACCATTTCCTCGACCAACGAGAATCCCTCTCCCTTGATTTGAAACCGCCAGATCACGAATTGTAGATTCATCTATACGCCAAAAACCTTCAGGTTCACCTTTAGTCAAATTCCAAAGAGCAAACGCTTCTCTGTCAGAAGTGACTACGTAAGAATTATCAGCGGCGATATGAACGTTGGCAATGGTATTGACACTATTTTCATCTCCTTCTTGTCGCCAATTAAAAAGCTGCTGATTGTACTCTAAACCCCAGACTAGAATCCCTTGTTGCGCAGAAGACACAACGCTAATAGAAGCATCTGCTGATACATCAGCTGCATATATGCCTTTCTCGGCATGTCGAAATGTTTTGATTGGTTTGGAATCGCTTCCCGTACATGCAGCCAAGTTAACCCATAAACAAAGGTAGCAAAATAAGCTGTAGAATTTGTTTGAACTATTGCTGAACATCATCGTCCAAAATTTCCAATTAGTAATCCATGTTTTGGTATCGGCAGGTATCCGCAAGGAATCCAGTTGTTAATTACGACACATGGTTTAGTATATACGCAATTTTTGCCCTGAATAACCATGAATACTGGATTTCAGGCCCCGATCTATCAAATAAATTGACACACTGGAGAACAATAATGAAAAAGGCAGCCCTTGCGCTAGTCGTTGCAGCCACATTAGGTATGAGCGCATGCCAACAACAAGAAATGGACGTTTTAAAGGTTGAAGTACAAACACTGGAAACCGAACAACAGAAACAATCCTATGCGTTCGGCGCTAGCATCGGCGGATATGTTGAACAAAGATATGCGCTTCAAGAAGAAGTCGGCATTGAGTTGGACAAAGATCTCGTAGTTAAAGGTTTTATAGCTGGGCTTCAAAAGCAATCTCAGTTAGAACCAGAAGAACTGGATGCGTTAAATAAAGCGATAGAAGAATCAATGAAAACTGCTATGCGCGAAAAAGAACAAGCTGCTGCACAAGAAAACGTTGCCGCTGGCGAAGCTTTCATGGCTGAGAATGGTAAACGTGAAGGTGTTACCACCACAGCTTCAGGTCTTCAATACGAAGTACTGAGCGAAGGTGAAGGAGCTAAACCAGCTGCTGAAGACACTGTAAAAGTTCATTACAAAGGTACGCTATTAGACGGTACCGAATTTGATTCTTCATATTCACGCAATGAACCGGCAGTATTCCCTCTTAATCGTGTTATTGCTGGATGGACTGAAGGTCTTCAATACATGAGTGAAGGTGCTAAATACAAGTTTGTCATTCCTTCAAACCTTGCTTATGGAAGCAGAGCAACAGGTAAAATCACACCGAATTCTACCCTAGTTTTCGAAGTTGAATTACTTGAAGTCCAGAAGAAAGAAGCCGCAGAATAAGATTTTATATTAGAAGCAAGCTCTTGTATTAAAAGCAAAGTCGTATACTGAACGATAAAAAGCCGGAAGTCTTTCGACTTCCGGCTTTGTTTTTTTTAAACAGCTAATTTCCTTGCTGAGCCTCGTTCCACATTTTTACGGTCACTTGATTGGACCTCAAAACCCAGAGATTGTCCGGGTAATTTTTTATCTTTCGATGTTTAAATAATAGACAATAAAAATGAGTATAGCTCGTCGAATTCTGCTTATTTTTGGAACAAATTAGACTTAAAAAGTCAGCCTTATAATTTTGCAAACTAGGCCCAATTTATGCGTTCCACGCAAGCCTTTGTCTAATCAGTTAATTCTCGGAGTTATCAACAAGTTCGCTGACAACGTGTGAAACGTGGTCTGCTCCCTTGAGTATTTCAGATATAATATTGTCAGTATTTGAAATTAACTCTGCGCTTTTGGCCGATTCACTTGCGACCTTTTGCATACTTTCACTAACCTGTGCTACGAGACTATTATTTCTTTCCACCATAGTATTAATATCATCTGTGGATTTGGTCGTACTTGCCGCCAAGGTTCTGACTTCATCAGCAACAACTGCAAAACCGCGACCATGCTCACCCGCACGCGCCGCTTCAATAGCCGCATTCAAGGCCAGAAGATTAGTTTGGCTGGCTACAGAAGAAATAGTCACGACGATATTAGATATTTCTGATGATTGTTTAATGAGTTCATCAACAATAGACTCGACTGCCGAGATATTAGTAGCGATGTTTTGGTAATTGCTTTGCAACTCACTCAACTGCCTAGCGCCTTGTTCAGACACTTGAGCAGTTTCTACTGAAGTACTATGAGCCACTTCAGCTGCTTTGCGAATAGAATCTTGCCGAAGAATACGCGCGGTAATATCTGTCGCAATTTTTGTGACTTGCATCACCTTGCCATCAGCATCAAAAATGGGATTGTAAGTTGCTTCTATCCAAACCGCATTTCCGTTCTTACCAACGCGTTTAAATAATTCGCTGAAGATATTTCCCGATGCCAATTGCTCCCAAAAGTCTGGCCGCTCTTCATAAAAAGTATCTTCGCAAAAAATGCGATGGTGTTTACCTTTAATTTCGTCTAAATGAGAATACCCCATTGCAGACAAAAAGTTTTGATTAGCGTTTTTGATTATGCCCGTTGGTGTGAAATCTATAACGGCATTAGAGCGATTAACTGCATTAATAATAGCGTTACTTTTCAACGATTCTTCATATTGCTGAGTGATATCATTCGCAATTTTAACTACCTGAGTGACAACCCCATTTTCCTTAACAGGAATATAGGTTGCCTCTAACCATATATCTTCACCTAGTTTATCAACTCGTAAAAATGAACCTCTTGTGGCGTGGCCTTTGGCAAGGTTTTGCCAGAACGTTGCATAAGCGAGATCTTCAATTATCTCTTTTGGGCAAAACATTTTATGATGTCGCCCTACTATCTCGTCGAGCGTGTACCCCATGCATTTTAAAAATAATTGACTTGCTTCGAGAATTTCTCCCGTCGGAGTGAAAATGATAAAAGCGCATGAGTCTTGGATTGCGTGTATTTGTGCGATTTTGAGTTTGTCTTCCTGACTGATTTCCATTATTTTTTTATTGGAATTAGTGAATAACATCAGATGACCTTAATTTGTATCGACTTCCTTATATCTCCATTATTTGTTAAGCGTGTAGTTTTCCGTATTAACTCGCATGAATTGTCTTACTCAATTATTGGTAAGATTATTTTTTAGTCTTGGAGTGGCCTGATTATGAATGCCCCGTTCACCCTACTTTAACCCTAAACATTGCTGCATACAAAGCGGGTACAACTGAAAGCGTTAAAATAGTGGAGAAAAGTAAACCCGCAATGATAGCTATCGCTAAAGGCTCCCACATAGCACCACCACCAAAATACAATGGCAACATGCCTAACACTGTCGTTGCAGTGGTTAGTACAATCGGTCTGGCTCTGGTTTTGGCTGCTTGCACAATGGCATTGGCGTGCTCTGCTCCATCTTCTAACTCAATTTTTATTCGCTCAAGCAGCACAATAGCGTTGTTGATAACTATCCCAGCTAAAGACACGATGCCAAGGAATGTCATAAAACCAAAGTAAGAGTCTGCTACTAACAAACCGATGACTACACCAATCAGACCAAGTGGAATGGTGAAAAGCACAATACTGGCCTTACGGATTGAGTTAAATTGAGCGATCAAGAGCACCAATATGATTAGACCTGCCACTCCAAGTTTGTCCTTAATCGATTGGTTGGCATCACCAGAACTCTCGCGTTCACCACCGTATTCGTATCGAATTTGTTGTTGTGTTCTTTGGCTCATCTTTTCTAACCAAGGAGCCAGTTGCTGAAATTTTTCTTCTGCCGTTACGCCTGCTGGAAGCTGAGCACCTATAGTGACTGTTTTTAAACCGTCTCGACGTAAAATCTTGGCATCATCCCAAACCAAGTTGATGTCTGCAACTTGACGCAAAGGAACTGACTTCCCTGATGATTGCGCATATACAGATAAGGATTCTAGCTTGCTGATTTCATTTTCGGTCGCCACATTGGAGCGCAGAATTATCGGAATGATATCCTCATCTTCCCTAAATTCTGTCAATTGCAAACCACTCAAGCTTGCTTGCAGAGATACTGCAATATCCTCGCTTGTCACGCCTATTCTCAAGGCTCTGGCTTGATCAATTTGGATGTTGAGTTTCTTGATTCGTTGGCCCCAGTCATCAGAAACATTTACTAGTTCGCCAACATCGAACATCGCTTGTTTTAATAAAGTCACCTCCTTAAACAACTGGGTTTTATCCTTACCCATAAGACGAATTTCTACTGGGTTTTCAACGGCGGGACCATTCTCAATTCGTCTTAACGTTAGATCAGCATCAGGATGGTTTTCGATGGTGTATTTCTTCATTTTAGCCATCAACTCAGAAATCACCTTCCCATCACTCACGTTAATGATCATCATTGCATAGTTGCTGTTATTCGGTTTTGGGTTGTGAGATAACAAAAACCTTGGTCCCGCGTTGCCGATATAGCTTACCCAATTGGTTACGCCATCCGTTTCTTCACTTTGCATCAATCTAGATTGCAGGAACGACTCAATATCCGTCACTGTGTCTTCCATTTTCCTGATATCTGTTCCTGTCGGCAGTTCAACAACAGCCTTGAAATAAGTTCTATCTGAAGCAGGGAAGAAGATATTGGGTAAATATTGCATCAAATTCATCACGCCAACGAATATCACCAAGGTAGCCGCTAACGTGATCCACTTATGTTTTAAAAGCAGCATCAGCAACTTGCCATATCGTCGATATAAGGGGCTTTCCAAAGCCTCGCCCTGTTGTTTTACTTTTAGAAAACGCACACAAAACATCGGAATGATAGTCAGAGATATAAGCCATGAACACAGCAAGGTGATACTAACCACAGTAAATAACGCGGCAGTAAACTCGCCAACACTCGATTCAGCTAAATATATGGGTAAAAAGGCAGCGGAAGTAGTCAGAGAAGCGACTAACAAAGGTATTTTCATTTCTGCGGCGGAATGGGTGGCAGCGTCAACCGCTGTTTCCCCTTTGCCCATTCGCACTAGTATGTTTTCGGAAATGACAATGCCGTTGTCCACCAGCATACCCAGTGCGATTATCAAGGCTGCTAATGAAATCTGGTCCAAACCAATGTGAAAGAACTGCATGATAACTAATGCAAATAATATGGCTGTCGGGATCAAAGACGCGATAATAAGACCGGTTCTAACACCCAAGGTAGCCAGCATAACTAAAGTAACAATAGCGATGGCTTGTGCAAGGTTATTGACGAAGTCTTTAACTTTGGTGTCGACTTCTGCAGGCATAAAATTTACCAGTTCGAATTCGATACCGTGGGGGTAGGTTTTATTGAACTGGCTAACAGCATCGATAACCTGCTCACCTAAGTTGATATTATTGCCCCCTTCGCGCATTGAAACGGCAAAGGCCAACGCTGATTTTCCGCTGCTTTTAACCATGGATTCAGGAGGATCAACATAGGAATGGCTAATTTTGGCTATATCTCGTAGGTATAAAGAATGCCCATTTGATTGAATAATGGTTTTGCCAATGTCTGTTAATGATTCGAAGTTACCACTGGGTTCCAATGCGATACGTTCGTACCCCAAGGTGAATGCGCCACCTGAAATAACGATATTTCGAGATTTGAGAATAGCCGATAGTTGATTAGGCGAGATCCCCAACTCAGCTAATCTAGCATTATCGTATTCAACAAAGACTTGCTGCTCTTGCTCTCCATAAACTTCAACCTTCGCTGCGTCAGGTAAACGAATTAGATCGGCTTTCACCTCATCAGAGATGTCTTCTAATTCACTAAACGTATAACCCTCCCCTGTCATGGTCAGCACTATGCCAAAAACATCGCCAAACTCGTCGTTTACAAACGGGCCAATGACTCCCTCAGGGAGGTCGCCTTTTACATCTGTGATTTTGCGCCTCAGGTCATCCCAAATAGGGCGCATCTCTTTGTAACTTTCCTTGATATTAACCAACACAATAGACGTGCCAGTGCGGGATTCACTGCTCACAAAATCTAGTTCAGAGATATCTTTAACTGTATCTTCAATCTGCGAAGACACTAACTCTTCTATTCTTTCCGGGCTAGCGCCGGGTAAATAAGTGACTATTTGCGCTGTGCGAATAATAAAGCCTGGGTCATAGGCTCTGGGCATATTCAGAAAGGTAACAATGCCAAAAAAGAGGATGGCAAAAAATAATGTGTAGGTTACCCGGTTATTTTCGATGGCTAATTTAGTAATATTCACGCGGTTTACTCCGCCTTGATTCGAACTTCAAGTCCATCAAACATCTTGCTCATTCCTGCTATGACCAACAGGTCATCTTGCTTCAACCCTGAGACTATTTCTAAGCCAAGACTATTAAGCGTGCCTGTAATCACGTCGCGCCTTTCGACAATCGCTCGATCACCTTCAGTAGGTTTGGCAGTAAAAACGTACCTGCCTGCAGCGTCTTCTAAAACAGCGTGAGTCGGAACAAAAATGTTGCTACTTACCGTATTACCTTGGCCTTGCTTTTGGGTAGCTCTTGCCGTCACAGACATCCCGGGCAGTATGTTGTAGCCTTTTACAGTAGGCATGCTCAAAGTCACTTCGTAGGTATTAGTCTCTCTATCAGCTTGGGTAGCGACTTCTTTCATGGTTAGTGGAAATGTCTTATTGGGGATCGCATCAAAAATGGCGACCACATCAGGACGATCTTTTTGTTCGGTCAAAATCATAATGCTTTCAGGAACATCGACCTTAATATCAATGGTGGAAACATCTTGCAAAACTAGGATTGGTTGTTTTGCTTGAACTTCTTCATAATTATCGACGTTGCGTTTCGCAATTAAACCGTCAAAGGGGGCTGAGAGAGTAGTGTAAATTAGATTCTGTTTAGTTGTATTTAACGCTGCCTCAGCACCAGCCAATGCAGATTCAAGCTGATTATAATCTGACTGTGAAATCGTCCCATTTCCAACCAACAATTGGCCCCGTTTAAAGTCGGCTAACGCTTTATCGTAAGAAGCTTGATCGCTTTTTAATCGAATTTGCGTGTCTGTCTTGTCCAATACCGCCAGTACTTGACCCTCAGTAACTTTATCACCTTCTCTTACTTTCAACTCAATCAGTTTGCCCGGTACTCGGAAAGATAGCTCTGCTTGTCTATTCGCTGCAACGACCGCGGGCAATTCACGAGATAAGTTCTGGATCGAACTGTTTATTTGTAAGGTTCGGACATACCTTAACTGCGTTTCAGATTCTGCATCGTCCTGTTGTTTTTCGCATCCAAATAACACTAACGCTAAAATGAGCAATCCCAAATTTTTCATAGCTTGATTTACTTTATAGTTTCAGAACACGTTTCTGACATTAGCTACAATGCAAGAAACATTCAATCAAATACGTGTAGATAAATGTGCCTATCCTGAGTTTAGAGCAGACAATTAAGGTTTTATTGAGTGCCAATCTCGGTTGCGGTCTTGCTAAATCCCCAATACATTTGGCCAGCAGCGTATTTTAATATTAAAATCCTCAAATTGTTGTTTTGGATGTCTAAAATGCGAACCCCACTTATCACCCGAAAGGGCTATCAGCAATTATCCGCTGAACTTGATCACCTATGGCGGGTTGAGCGGCCCGAAATAACCAAAAAAGTAACTTGGGCTGCTAGTTTGGGAGATCGCAGCGAAAATGCAGACTATCAATACAACAAACAAAAGCTTCGCCAGATAGACCGCCGCGTAAGGTATCTTCGCAAAAGCCTGGAAAATTTAAAAATAGTTGATTATGTTCCCGAGCAAGATGGCAAGGTCTTTTTTGGCGCTTGGGTCGAAATAGAAAATCAACAGGGCGAACATAAGCGACTGCAAATAGTTGGTTATGATGAAATATTTGCTCGTAAAGATTGTATTTCAATTGATTCCCCAATGGCCAGAGCATTGATAAAGAAGCAAGTTGATGACGAAGCCGTTGTGCGCACTGAAGCGGGAGAATTTCACTGGCTTATAACATCAATAGATTACGACAAATAAAAATCACTAACTATTCTCCAATCAATATTGGACTTGCTGTCTATGGCGCTGTTAAAGTTGCGCCTAATTTTTAAGGCTGCAAAGTATGCATCAAACACCAGTACTCTTTTTACTGGTTATCAAGTTTAGGATTCACCATGATCATCGAAAAAATTGCGAGCGAATTAAACGTTCAGCAAAAACAAGTTAAATCTGCTGTCGATCTTATCGATGGAGGTGCAACCGTGCCATTTATCGCCCGCTATCGCAAAGAAGCAACAGATGGACTTGATGATGTTCAACTAAGAAAACTCGAACAAAGACTCAGTTACTTAAGAGAAATGCAGGACCGCGTATCTGTCATCCTCAAATCGATAAGTGAGCAAGGCAAGCTTACCGAGCAACTGGAAAAGCAAATACGTCAAGCTGAAAATAAAACCGAGCTTGAAGACCTCTACCTTCCATTCAAACCTAAGCGTCGCACAAAAGGTCAAATCGCGATTGAAGCAGGTCTAGAGCCCCTAGCAAAAAGCCTTTTTAACAATCCCGAACTTACTCCCGAGTCTGAGGCTAGTGCTTATATTAATAGTGAAGCGGGTTTTGCAGACGAAAAAGCGGTTTTGGATGGTGCTAAATTTATTTTGATGGAACGCTTTGCAGAAGATGCGGCACTGCTACAAAAAATTCGCCGTTATCTGCAAAATAATGCGCATATCCGCAGTACTCTTGTTGCAGGAAAGGAAAAAGAAGGTGCTAAGTATTCCGATTACTTTGAGCACAGCGAAAAGATCAGTAAGGTACCTTCTCACCGTGCTCTAGCTATGTTCAGAGGTAGAAACGAAAATGTCTTGCAAGTAAATCTAGATGCAGATCCTGAAAAAGATGGAAACGACGCTGGTTCTTACTGTGAACATATTATTGCTGAGCATCTGAATTTGACTTTTTCAGACAAGCCAGCTGATAAATGGCTTTCTACCGTAGTGCAATGGACATGGAAAATCAAAATCCTTTTGCATATGGAAACTGAACTGTTCGGTGCAGTCAGAGACAAAGCTGAGGGTGACGCAATAGAGGTTTTTGCTCGCAATCTAAACGATCTTTTGATGGCGGCCCCAGCGGGTGCCAAAGTCACAATGGGATTGGACCCGGGCCTACGTACAGGCGTCAAAGTAGCTATTGTCGATGAAACCGGCAAGGTGGTTACCACAGCTACAATATTTCCCCATGCTCCCCAAAATGCGTGGGATAAATCGATTAGAACCCTTGCCAACTTGTGTCGTCAGCACAAAGTCAATTTAGTCAGCATAGGTAATGGAACGGGCAGTCGTGAAACCGATAAATTAGTCGCAGAATTAATAAAAGCGGAAGCCGATTTAGGCCTACGTAAAATTGTCGTAAGCGAAGCCGGTGCTTCTGTCTACTCAGCTTCAGAACTCGCTTCTGCAGAACTTCCTGATATGGATGTGTCTTTGCGAGGTGCAGTATCCATCGCTAGACGCCTGCAAGATCCCTTAGCTGAATTGGTTAAAATCGAACCCAAGGCAATTGGTGTCGGTCAGTATCAGCACGACGTGAGTCAAAGCCATTTAGGAAAGTCCCTAGAAACTGTAATTGAAGATTGCGTAAATGCTGTAGGTGTAGACGTAAACACAGCTTCACCAGCACTCTTGTCCCATGTCTCAGGCTTAAACCGCACATTGGCACAAAATATTGTGGCATTTAGAGACCAAAATGGTGCTTTTGCCGACCGTGGCCAGCTTAAGAAAGTTGAGAGACTTGGTCCCAAAGCGTATGAACAAGCAGCGGGCTTTTTGCGTATTATTGATGGAAAGAATCCCTTGGATGCTTCGGCCGTCCACCCAGAGGCATACCCAGTAGTTAACTCTATTGTTGAATCCAATCAATGCGCAGTAAATGATCTTCTCGGCAATACAGAACTACTCAAGAAGCTCAATCCACAAGATTTTACTAATGATAATTTTGGTTTGCCAACCGTCACGGATATCATCAGTGAGCTTGACAAACCGGGTCGCGACCCTCGTCCTGAGTTTAAAACAGCATCATTCAAAGATGGGGTAGAAAAGATAACCGACCTGAAGGAAGGAATGATTCTAGAGGGTGTGGTGAGCAATGTAGCAAACTTCGGTGCCTTTGTTGACGTGGGAGTGCATCAAGATGGTTTGGTTCACATTTCAGCAATGACCAACAAATTTATCTCTGATCCTCGTGAAGTCGTTAAAGCTGGAGACATAGTCAAAGTTAAAGTGATGGAAGTGGACGCCGCTCGCAAACGTATTTCGTTTACAATGAGGCTAGACGAATCTTCCAATCAAGTCGGTGGCGCTCATGGAAAAAATAATCGACCAAAATCTGATAGAAAACCGAGTGGTCGAACTGATAGAAAAGAACAAGGTTCAAGACGAGAAAATAAAAGTAGACCGAAACAGGTAGGTAATGCCGCAATGGGCAACGCGTTTGCTGATGCTTTTGCCAAAGCTAAGCAGAAATAGATAAGACCGCGAAAAGGGCTAAGCGCTGAGCGCTAGACCTTGCTCTCTAGGTTGGGATACGTTTTGATAGAAATCTTCGATGACAGAAACACGTTTTAATATTCTATCGTCGCGATTTTCTAACCTTTCTTGAGCTTCCTGTTCACCTTCCAGAGAGCGTTTTGGTGGTTCTACGTCAATATCGGATACGATTTCGTCAAGTTCTGGCGCGGTTGTGTCCACTTGCGGGCTAACTCGTGAGCCTGTGTCCTGTTCTTCAAGTAACGAACTTACCGACTCCCTAGCCTCTTCAGTACTCTCGCGGGCAATTTCAATTTGCGCTTCAGCCGCTTTTTGAGACGCCTCGCTCGCCACACGCAAATCTTGTGCAGAAGGATCTACGGGGGCTAATGCTGCCGCTCTGACTTGCTGCATTTTACGCAAGGTTTCTTCTGGGGTATTTTCAGCCGAGATGTCAATAGAGACTTCACCAGCTACGGCATAACGCTGCCCATCAGGACCACTTTCATATTCATATTGGGGAGAACCTGCATATTGGCCACCAACCGCTGCATGGGCCTGTTCATGGGCTCTTACCCTTCGGTCGTTTCTTTCCAATTCGTCAATTTTACGCTGCTCTGCTGCTTCTTGTTGTTGCTGTTGACGTTCCTCGGCACTTTCTCTACCTGCACTTGGGTCTTCGGCATTGTCTTGGCCAAACAAATCTCCTTGCGCGGGATTAGATTGAGCATTAGTTTGTTGCTGTGGGCGCTCATAAGTGACTTGTGGCTGCTGGCCCGGCGTTTTTACCCTATCAGATTCTGAACCCACTGCGGTTTCTGCTGCAGAGTTTTCAGTCCCAGATGTTTTTGGGATAGTTTCTCTTAGTTGATTATCACGACGCGCCAACTCTGTATTTACATTGCCTGTAGTAAATACGATGTTGGTTGGGATGGGCGTCACGATATTCACAATAACCCCCTATGCTAGCTCATCGATGATACGACCGACGGTTTCATTGGCTATGTCCAAAACCTTCGCCGAAGCTAAACCATTATTTCGGTTGATTTGTAGCGTTAAAAGACTATTAGTTAAACTATCACCACCACTAGGCAGCAATTGATTGATTTGCCCTATTTGTTGAGCCGCAGCGTTGGAGAGTAGGTCAGTGGTTGTCTGAAGTTGTCGATTTTGATCGGCAATACCAATGGCATTACTGGCAATATTTTCGGCGGCATTTGTAATATTTCTTTGGGCACGATCCAACCCCAGCGTACTCGATATGATCGCTGAATTAATATTGTTGAAACCACTAGTTGCATCAAATGTCATTGCGAACGGGACCTCTCAACCCTCCTCAATTAGCTCAAATTATAGCCAACAACGCTCGGAATTGAAACTTTTTCGAGCAAATCATACCTCTTATGCATCTTATTTTTTTGACTTGGACCCATCAGCTCTTACTGGTCTTCCCCGCGCAAGTGCCTTGTAGAGATACGAAAAAGTAAGAGCTTAACAGGTGTGCAATTTGAGACTTTGATACCTATTAAACGATCCGTCACTATTTTTTAATTAGCTGAAGGGGCTTTAATTATTATCCATAAACTCACGGACTTGTTGAATAAATTCATCGGGATGAGAGACAAAGGGAGCGTGGGATGCATGGTTAAAGATATGGCTTTTTGCGTTCGGTTGTTTTGCCTTAATCAAGGGAATCGCTGCGACAGGAACTAGACTGTCAAGTTTTCCATAAAGTCGCAAAGTAGGCGCTTTTATTTTACAGATCATGTCTCGCAGATCAGAATCAGCCAAAATACTAAGCCCAGCCCGCAATGCCTCATTATCAGGAATAGGATAGTTTTCAACGTGCGCTTTAATGCGCTTGATATCTTGTTTTGCAGACACACTACCCAATGCTTGTATCGCCATAAAACGATCAAGGGTTTTGGAAAAATCTCGTTCGAGTTGCTGCTCAAACACGTTTAGAACATTAGGCTTGATGCCAACCCATTCGTCAATTTGATTAAATCGTGGGGAGGTAGCTGTTAGGATCAGTTTTTCGACTCTCTCGCCTAGTTCAATTGCCAGTTGCTGAGCCACTAGCCCACCCAATGACCACCCTAAAATACTGCACTTGTCAGGCAAACTTGCCTTCACCATACTGGTAATAGTTGATAAATCGTAAACGGCAGGCATTTTATCAGCATTTCTGCCAAACCCAGGAAGGTCTATCAAAGTCAAACGATAGTGTTGTTGAAGTTCATGGCTGATTGATTCCCAAACACCACTATTTAGTCCCCAACCATGGATTAAAACTAGATTGGCGCCCTGACCTCGGGTTTCGACAAACAATTTAGACATCTATATTTCACGCAAATAACGGATGGATGTTGAGTTTATGGACACCTATGAAATATGCAAGTTTAGTTGCGCAACTCAGACAATTTAATCGAACTTGCCTTCTTTGTGCACAAAGTAGCAGCAGGCTAATTTGTCAATATTGCGAACAAGACATTCCGGTATACAACTTGGGCAAGTTAGATCACAACCTTCTGAATGATGTGAAAGTGGCATCAGATATAAAGCACGTCGCTTTCCATGAGCTTGTGGCGTTGGGGGAATATCGCTGGCCTCTAGACATGCTAGTGACGCAACTGAAATTTTCGAAAAAACAAATCAATGCAACAGCCCTGGCGACATTGTTTTGCAAAAAAGCCTTAGGACAAATGAGTTCTGCACCCGAGTTGATTATCCCTGTGCCATTACATCCATCACGCTTAGCAAGTCGGAAATACAATCAAGCGTCATTGATAGCCAAAGAAATAAGTCGTAAAACAGGAATTGAAATACAGTATGACGCGTTGTTCAGAAAACACAAAACTCAGGCACAAACAGAATTGAGCTCTTTTCAACGAGCTAAAAACACCAGAAATGCGTTTGTTTTACGTGAATCAATAAGTGTTAACCACATCGCCATATTTGATGATGTGGTAACCACGGGTGCAACTGTGTCAGAAGTATGCGAGACAATTCTAGCCAGTTACCCAAACATGCTTATCGATGTTTGGACAATCTGTATTACCCCTTCGCATCAATGAACATTGACATAAAGATAGCATTGCTCATTAGTCGACTCGTGCCATACCAGTAGCCTCTAAAATTAGGATTAATAGTGAAGGCAATCACCTTTCCACTTCCCATGTTATGCGCAACGATAGCAGCAGAATCAGATATCAAATCCTCTAATTCATCTGATGTATAACCGGCCATCAAAGGCTTGCCGGTGTATTGGGCTACAGTTACAAATGGCTTGCTAGGCATCAATAAGACTTGTGAACTATTTCGAAAAACAGGCAATTGATTACGTTGATATCCAAAACCCAGTGGATGACTAGTATCCAACTTTGCCTCAAAAACTGCGCCGGCAATACGTTGTT
This sequence comes from uncultured Alteromonadaceae bacterium, assembly GCA_947503265.1. Taxonomy (GTDB): domain Bacteria; phylum Pseudomonadota; class Gammaproteobacteria; order Enterobacterales; family Alteromonadaceae; genus Aliiglaciecola. The sequence goes on along the minus strand of CANNDC010000025.1, from coordinate 19,211 downwards.
TCGCTGCTAACGCTTCTTTATCAGCAAAACTTAAATTTTTAAGATTAAAAGCATCATCGATCTCTTTTTGCTCCATAAACTTAGCTTTTAACCATTCTTGGTCGCTGAACCATTTAGCGGCTGATTTCTGGCCAATCAATACACCACCTTTTTTGACCCAACTTTCGATTTTGTCAGTAGTTTGCTCGGCCATTTTCGAATATTTACCGCTTACCCAAATCATGTGAGTGTATTTGTCCAGCGAAACTTTAGCTAAATTGCGCAACTCTACAATGGAGGCGGCCATGCCAACGCGCGTATCAAGATAGTGCCAAACTTCGCCCACTTCGTATTGAGACGTACCGACACCGCCTACAATCAACACTTTTGGTGATCTGAGTGGTGCTATCTTGGAACTACCTAAGTCAATACCTTGCATAGTCAAGCCTGTCTCAATAGACAAAACTTGCACCCCTAACTCTCGAGCTAAGCGATTTAGAGTCTGTACAAAGTTTTCAGGTTGATTATGGCTGTTGTGAACGATAACCGAACCCGCATCGAAATCGACTTCTCCATTACTGGTTTTTGCGGAAAATGCTTGCTGCGAAACTCTGACCTTTATTTTGTTATCCAACAATCGTTGTAAAAGCTTGGGTGAATTAAAATCTTGCCAAGAAAACCCATAAGCATAGGCATTCTCAGTGATAGGCAACAATTGTTTATTAGAGCGCTGAAATTCATCTTTATCGACAGATATTCGGCCTTTTACCGGTGAGTATTGGATATTAAAAGCCAGAGGTAAGTTCCAATTAGAGACATCGTAAAAAGTGTTATCTTCAAAACGCTTACGAGTCGAAAACATAGATTTGATTAGCCGATATTGTGGCTGGTCTAGAGATACAAATATACTGCCTTGAGCAGGGTAGTTAACGTCTTCAATTTCTGCATCCTTGCTTAATCCTTGATACTCTATTTGGTGTTGATCAAGTATATCCAGCAATTTGTTAAAACGATTCGTGTCGTTACCTTGGGTCAATACGTATCCACGCAGATCTTCATCTTTTCTCAGCCGTTTTGTTTGATCAACAAACATAGGCTGGAAGTCTAACAAGGCTTGTTTATTGGCTAGGGCCCCCGTAAATGTCGATAACGAGGTAGTTACCTGATTTTGGATCGTTGCAGGGAACGACAGCGGGCCATTAATACTATCTTGTAAGTGACCTCTGCTACTCGCTTGTTCGAACAAAATACCGATGCTGCCGTGTGCATCTGGGTAGGTAGAGCCTTTTCCATAGTAAAAATCATCAAATGCTTCTTGACTGAAATACAATTGCTTTGTCTCGTCCAACGCTTTGGCATGAAATTCACCTAAAGCTTCGGTTAGTTCCACGTTTCTTTGAGGTGTATTGGGGTTTTTTCTCGAAGGAATTCCTGGTTGGAAAAAGTAGGTGCTGTTAGTTCCCATTTCATGGAAATCAGTCAGTACATGGGGACGCCATTGATGAAATTGTTTGATCCGTGCTCTAGATTCGGGATGGGTTAGCAACAACCAGTCTCGATTCAAATCAAACCAATAATGATTAGTCCTTCCTGATGGCCAACCTTCTGCATGTTCTCTATGATTGGGATCGGACACTAGGTTCTGCCCCTTATGCATGTTTGCCCACTGTGCAAATCGTGACAGCCCATCAGGATTCACCGAAGGATCGAGCAATACAATATTGTCATTGAGAAGTTTATCTATCTCTTGTCCCTGACCTGCCGCCAAATAGTAGGCGACAAGCAGGGCAGCATTTGATCCTGAAGGTTCATTGCCATGCACGCTATACCCCATCCAAAGCACTAATGGCGCATCTTCAGTTGGTTTATCTCCGGATGTGACAGCTTCTAGGTGTGCCTGACGAATTTGCTGCAGGTTTTGCTGATTTTTGGGTGCCGTAATAGTGAGTAACAGCAACGGGCGATTCTCGTGAGTACGGCCGGTTTCAATCATTGAAACTCGGTCAGATTTATCTGCCAGCACTTTCATGTAAGCAACAAGCTGGTCATGTCTTACATGCCACTCGCCGACAGGGGATCCTAAAACGTCTGCAGGTTTTGGAATACTCGGATCATATTGAATATGATTTGGTAGATAGTCTAAATCTGTTTTAGCAAAAGCATTAACTGCGAAAGCGAAGAAGCTAAAAAGGCTGGTAATAATCAAGCAGCGTCTGGTAAAGGTCATATAAAGCTCACGATTTATTGTTAGTATAATAAGGGTCTGTTGACCTTTGCTGTATATTTTTGCAGCGATTGTGCGTTATTTAGGCAATGCATTACGAGTGTCATGTAGTTGCTCTACTTAAGCGAGTAATAAAGCAGAATAAATAATGCACAAACACTGCCCTTCGGGTTCGTTCTAAGCGCCTCCTGCTCTGAGTTGCTGATTTTTAGCTTAGAACCACTAGGCTTTCAAATCAGCGCCGCGATCAGAAGGCGCTTAGATAGAACAAAATTCATACAGCAAAGGTCAACAGACCCTAATAGTGTTTTTGACTAGAATCAGTTTAATGATGGTATCTAAATTAACTTTCGTTAAAACCTTGGGTTAAAAATTATGCATTCACGCTTTTTTAAAAAATCCATTGAGATTTAAAAAGCAGCTAGCTATTAAAAGCCAATCGGGTTTAAAAAACCACTTGGTTTTAAAAGCATTAGCAGAAAAATAGATACGAAACATAAACCACACGTCCTAGTATGCATTATTTTATCAATTATTTAAAAATATCATAAGAGAAGCCTATTACTTGACTGTTTTACTCAAGTATTTCTGATATCATTGGCCTATTACTGAAAGATAGGAAATGTTGATGATTAATATTTCAGAAAGTGCGCAAGCTCACTTCGTTAAATTGCTTGCCAACCAAGAGCCCGATACCAACATTCGAGTATTTGTCGTGAACCCAGGTACTCCTAGTGCAGAATGTGGTGTTTCATATTGTCCGCCAGATGCGATAGAAAACTCAGATATAACGCTAGAATTTAATGGCTTTGATGCGGTAGTTGATCAAGAAAGTGCCCCATTTTTGGAAGAAGCAGAAATTGACTTTGTCACAGACCAAATGGGCTCGCAACTTACCTTAAAGGCTCCGAACGCGAAAACGCGTAAGGTGGAAGATGATGCGCCTTTGGCTGACAGGGTCAGTTACATGATTGAAGCGGAAATCAACCCGCAACTTGCTAGTCATGGCGGTAAAGTGATGTTACAAGAGATCACCGAAGAGGGAGAAGCCATTTTACAATTTGGTGGAGGCTGTAACGGGTGTTCAATGGTCGATGTGACACTGAAAGACGGCATAGAAAAACAAATGCTTGCTGCTTTTTCTGGCGAGTTAACTGGCGTGAAAGATGCGACAGAACATGAAGCGGGTGAGCATTCTTACTATTAAGATAGCAAGTCATTATGCTTAAAAACCTGATATTCAAATTAGGTAGTAATCCAAATAAAAGTTGGGCCGATTTTAAAATCGGCCTTGTTGTTTTTGTGGCTGGCGTCTGCTTCATATACGCAGGTGCAGCATTTTGGGTATGGCTTCAAATACCGGGAGTATTGTTGTTAGCCATTGGATTCTTGTTTGCTCTTAAGGGTTATTTAGGGATTTTTGCTAACCGCTTTTCGCAAACCCTCAACCGATTAACTCCCCCCGACGAGAAAGATAAATAAGATAACCACCGAGTGACAAGCCTCTTGAAGCCATGAAACTCAGTAAGGCAATCCACAAGGCCCAGTTACCGAAAGGGCTGAATAGCCACCACGTTGGAAAAAATATCAAAACAGCACTCAATAACATACTATTTTGCATTGCTTTCGCTCTCGTTAAACCTATAAACACACCATCAAAGAAGAAACACCAGTGCGCTATGATAGGTAAGAGCCAAATAATCAACAGGTAATTAGAAGTCGCCTCTATCAATACCGGAAGGTCAGTCAAAACACCGATAATGGCATGACCGAAAAATAGAAAGACTAGGCTGTATAGCCCAGCAAATATGTTCGACCAAAATAGTCCAAGCTTGATAAAAAATACTGTCTTAACCTTTGATAATGCCCCCTTTGCTTCACCAATAAGCGCCTCTACGGCATATGCGATAGCGTCAAGTCCAAGTGATATCAGCATAAAAAACTGCATTAAAATGGCATTTATTGCTGCAGTTTGCTGCCCCAATCGAATACCTTGAAACGTCATGAACACCAAGCAAACTTGCAGTGCTAAATTTCTTATCAGCATATGACTGTTTAATTGCGTCATTGCTTTCATTGCACTGAGACCAAACCAATCTAATTTTGGCTTTAACAAGCCAGATCTCAAGATAAAATAAACACTAATGATGGCAATGAAGTACTCTGCGATTATGCTCGCTGCCGCGACGCCAGATACACCCCAGCCCAAACCGAAAACAAAACCGATATTGAGAGCTGCATTTAGGATATTGGCTGATACTTGCACTATCATTACTAATCTGGCTTTCTGCTGCCCTAGTAACCATCCCACTATGGCTAAATTGGCGAGCGCGGCCGGTGCGCCCCAAACTCGGACATTGAAATATTCTGTAATGATCCTTTTGACTTGCGCGTCTGCCTCAGATAACGCCAAACCTATACTTAAAATTCCCTGATGCAACAGCAGTAGGGTTAATCCGATGATTAGTGCACTGAAAACGCTTTGATAGAAGACTTGAGATACTTGTGCGGGATTTTTTGTGCCTTTTGCTTGTGCACTTAGTCCTGTTGCAGACATTCTTAAAAATCCGCATATCCAGTATATTTGAGTCAAAATCAGCGCAGCCACCGAGGCACCAGCGAGAAAAATAGTGCCTCCCATATGCCCCAACACCGCCGTATCTACCAAACCTATTAACGGTGAGGTGATATTCGCTAAAATCATGGGTAAAACTAATTTAAACAACTTAGAATGTTCTTTTTTATCCCAATAGTTAGCTGTGTTAAGGTTTGAATTCATTGTGAATAAATATACCTGTTTTTAACCTTGTCGAGTGGAGAGTGATATTGCGCAAGTTCTCAATCTTAAATCAAAAGAAATCTAGCTTTTTACTAATGATGGCATTTGTTAGCAGTATTTTTTATTTTACCAACGCTATGGCAGGCCCGAAATCTGGCGCCACAATCTTACTGTATCACCATGTTAGCGATGAAATGCCTAAAAGCACATCAATAAGTCCGGTAAAATTTCGCGAGCATATGCAATACCTACGAGATAATCATGTGGTTTTGTCGCTGACATCCATAGTAAACAGCATTAAAAACGGCAAGCCGGTTCCAGAAAACGCTGTCGCCATTACATTCGATGATGGCTATCAAAATATTGCAGACAATGGGCATCCAATTTTAAAGGAATATGGATTTCCCTATACGATTTTCATCAATCCCGCTTTGATTGGTAAGTTAAAACAACAAATGACGTGGGAACAAGTACGCGAATTGCAAAATGACGGTGTTACTTTTGCAAATCATACTAGCGAGCATAATCATCTATTGACTGGTTCAAATGAGCCGGGTTGGCTTAAACGAACTATGCTAGATATTAAAACCGCCGAGGAAAGGCTTGTTAAGGAGTCCATAGAAAGTCTGAAATATGTGGCATACCCCTACGGTGAATACAATTTGCGTCTACAGCAAGAATTAAATAAAAACGGCTACATTGGTTTTGGTCAGAATTCCGGAGCTGTAGGCAAGAATAGTGATTGGCAAGCCTTGCCTAGAATTCCTGCAGCGGGAATTTTTGCCAACTTGAAGACACTTTCGGTAAAACTGTCGAGCCTACCCATGCCAATTATTAGCAAAAAGATACCCAACCCAGAACTGACTTATTCTAATAGGCAACCGCAACAAAAATTCACCCTAGACACAGAAGATTTCCATACATCACAATTCAGTTGCTATTATCAAGGTGAACAAATAGCACTGAATTGGAAAGATAATTCGGTCGATTTAACACTACCGAAACCGCTACCGGATGGGCGCTCAAGGATAAATTGTACGGCACCCAGTAAAACCCTGAAAGGAAGATTTTATTGGTATTCACAACCCTGGTTTGTGCCGACAAAAGAAGGCAAATGGCTGGACTAGGGCGCTATTCCAATCCAGCTTGTTCATGCAGTGCTGAAACTAATTCGCGAGGGATCAGCAATGAACTCGCTAATCGATTTAAATATCCCATGGATTCGGGTTGGCTTTCATCAATAGCCAACAAAGATGCGGCATACACTTCCACTGCCGTTTCAGAGTTAGATACAGCGTGAACGAGTCTATCCAATGTCAATGGATTACGAAGCTCATCAAACAAACTGGCCTTGTCTTGTACGCTCAAGTCCAACTTATCTACTTGTTGATAAATTCTGTCACGCTCGCTTTCATCAATATGACCATCCGCATTAGCTGCTGTGATCATGGCTCTCAATAATAGCATTTGGCCGGAATCATTATTCTCATCTTCAACCACAGCATCAAATTGTCGTTGCGATAGACTGGCTGGAGAGTATGTAAGCGGCGCTTGCTGTCGTTGAGACGGAGTATAAGTAGATGTGTTGGTTTGTGGTGCGGTCTGGAATTCTTGTTGTTGGGTATGCTGCTGATTGGCATTTTGAGCATTTTTATTTGAGTAAGCTTGATAAGCTTTCCAAGCAACTCCACCAACTGCGGCCAAGGCGCCAAGTTTTAGTGCGCTTTTACCCATTTTGCGACCTTTCTTGCTGGTCACCGCGCTAGTAAGCGCACCGCCAGCAACTCCCCCCGCAAACCCCGAAAGTAAGCCACTTTTATTTAGTCCGCTAATGATGCCGTTTAGATTTTTCATAATGCTTTCACCCAAAGTTTAACGTAAGAATTAAATAAATTGCCATGCTAATAGTGCAGTTAAGCGCAGTCTGTTATCCCGAGTACAGACTAGTAGTATTGGTATCAAACTAATAATCTCAAGTGTAGATGCGGTTTTAGAGTAACAGGGAGCGTATGCGCAGGAAGAGTATTTTCGGCAACTATTTCAAAGCCGAAACTTTGATAGAATTGTATCGCGATCGCGTTATTTGCTTCTACATCTAACACCAAGCTTGATTTCTTTAGCGTGACGGCCTTTTCTGCGTAATAGCTAAGCAATAATTTTCCTACACCAAGACGTCTGAATGCGGGCGATACCGCAAAATGCCCAATTCCTAATTCATCCATTTTAGGTGGTGAAACGATTTGTGCTAAAACGGCACTTTTTTGCAAAATAGTAAGGGTAGTTTCAGTGCCAAAAAAATCGACAAGGCTTTGTAACGTTGCTGCATGATATTCGTCTGGCAGTGTGTCAGTCCAACTAGATGCACACCCTATGACTTGCGAACCGTCTTTAAGTACTAGTTGATTACCATAGCCAAATTGACCTTGGCTTTGTTGCAACGCGAAACGTAAATAAGGTTTAGCCTGATCTGAGAACAGTACTGTTAGATTATTTTCTCCAGCACTAAAAATGAGTGAAGCAAGTTGCTCATGATCCCTTGCTTCGGCCTTTTTTACATCTGCTGAGTTCAGCTGTTTCAGAGATTAACCACAACTGGCATGTCGGCTAGGATTTGTTCACTATCGCTAATAGCAAGCTTGCCCGGTTCCATTTGAGGCTTGAATCTGCCCACGACTTGCCCTTTGGGGTTAACCAAAGTGATAGAAGAGCTGTGATCGACCAAATAGTTAGGATTATCCATGTTGTCACTCATGGAGTACATCATTCCCATACCGCGTACCAAAGGGAATAGGTGCTTGTGTTCACCACTTGTGGCGATGAACTGAGGATCAAAAAATGACACATACTCCTTCAACCGCTCTTGCGTATCTCTGCCAGGATCAACAGATATAAACCACACCTTGATGGGAAATTCAGAATCTATTTTTTGTAACTGAGGATAAACTTTTTTTAGTTCTGCCATAGTCGTTGGACAAATATCCGGGCAAAAGGTGTAGCCAACAAATGCTAAAGTCCATTGATTTAACAGACGATCGTTGTCAAACACCTCCCCGTCTTGATCAAATAATTCAAATGCAGGCAATTGTCTAGGTTGTGGATAAACCTGCAAGTATTTAGGTTCTGAAGATTGAGGTGGCGCTACCACTAGCGCAAAGTAAAGCCCTGCGGCAAGAGCAACGATGGAGACTAATCCAACTAAGGTATTTTGTTTCATAGTGAAAATTTAAAGTAGTGATCGACTAGCAACACAACGAATAGAATCATTAAGTGCATAATCGAAAATGTGAAAGTCTTCATCGCTGTATTTTCTTCAGCTGCAAACTTAAGTTTTAAAGCATAAAATAAGAAGCCGATATTGAGCAGCGAGGATCCAATCAAATAAATAATCCCTGACATACCGATTAGATATGGCAGAAAGCACACAATACCTAGCAATAAGGTATAAAGAATGACAGACGTTTTAGTAAATTCAACGCCGTGAGTGACTGGCAGCATGGGTATTTCAGCTTTAGCGTAATCTTTCACTCTATGAATGGCCAATGCCCAAAAATGTGGTGGGGTCCAGGTAAACACAATGAGTACCAGCAACAAAGCATGAGGATGAACTTCACCAGTGACCGCTGTCCAACCAAGCAATGGAGGCGCCGCCCCAGCTAATCCACCAATGACAATATTTTGTGGCGTCGCACGTTTCAGATACATGGTGTAAATAACCGCGTAGCCCACAAGGCTGGCTAAGGTCAAGACAGCGGTTAGCCGGTTAACCCATAACTCCAAAATCAAATAACCCACTAAGCCAAGAACTAACGAAAATATTAACGCTCTTTTCGGACTAATTTTACCTTTTGTCACGGGTCGATTAAAGGTTCTTGCCATCTTGCCATCAATTTTTCGATCAACCACGTGGTTAATGACTGCAGCAGATGATGAAAGAAGCCCAATACCCGACAAACCAGCAACTAAGACCTGCCAACTTACCCAAGTTTCAGTCGCTAAACACATTCCAACAAGCGCTGTAAGCAACAACAACATGATGACTTTTGGCTTAGTTAACTCATAGTAATCTTTCCAACTTACCGAGTTCGTTGGTGATTTTTCGTATCCTACTTCAAAGGTTTTGCTCACCTTTATCTCCTAAGTCTTTCGGTAAAGCGTATAACAGAGCTTGACCATTACCAACAGCAGACACGCCGCAACCGCATTATGCAGCACTGCAACAGCCAAAGGCAAAGTAAATACAATATTACTCACGCCAAGAGCCACCTGAACGCCCAGCGTAAGTACCATTAGAATTGACATGTTTTTGATCATGCTCGAGTTCGCATTTGTATAAAGCCTGACGGCTAACCAACACAAATATATAAAGGTAATGATTGCTCCTATTCTATGAGCAACATGCATGGTAATGCGCTCGCCTTGGTCGTGTGCGCCAAATTCATAGTCTACAGCGTCAGGAACGCTAAACGCCCCTTTGATATCAACCTGCTGAAGCCAACCATCCTGACACAATGGGAATTCATAGCAGGCCATAGCGGCGTAATTTGCCGAAGTCCAGCCACCCAAAGATATTTGGCATACTAAAATTACGATACCAATAGCAGAGTACTTCGCAAATTTACGCATGTGGGAGTCTCCTCCGGGAATGCGATAATTCGACAATCGCAAATACAACAGGAATAAACAGGATAACACGGCAAAACCACCTAATAGATGGCCCATGACAACCACTGGTAATAAATTGAGTGTCACTGTCCACATACCTAAGGCACCTTGGAAAGCAACAAGGCAAAGCAAAAAGAAAGGGAGCTTAGCCGGTCGATAGTAGGCGCGTTTGATCACACTCCAAATGAATATCACTAATATAAGAAAACCCAAGGTTGCAGCGAAATAACGATGAATCATTTCGTTCCAAGCTTTATGGGCTTCAAATGGACGTTCTGGAAAGGCTTTTTCTGCCTCTTCGATATGAGTATCCGTACTCGGAACTGTCAGATGGCCATAACAACCCGGCCAATCGGGACAACCCAAACCGGCATCTGTAAGCCGAGTATAAGCGCCTAAGACAATTACCACCAACGCCAGCAATACTGCTGCTAGCACTATTTTTTTCATTTTCGGTCCCCTAACCGATTCGACTCAGCTTAAGTAGCTTCCTCAAATCAGCCAAAATATCGCGGCTTTGCATAACCGCTTGTTGTTTTTCTTCATTAGTTGGATAACGCAACATAATATTTCCTAGCGTATCTGCTAGAAAAATACCATCTGTCGCCACATCTTTAAATACTTTCTTTACATTGTTGTCATCAGTTTTTAACAATAAAATCGTTTCGTGAGTCATTAATTCACCCACTTTAGAACTATCGCTGTTTGGTGTGCTGATTACCATCGGACTCATGCGGTCAGATTCTTTACCTAAAGCAATCCAAATCTGATTTAGACTGTACAGTGCGTTTTCACATTTTTGCTCACACTGCTCTGGTAAAACAAAAAGGACATGCCACTTAGGATCGACCGCCGGTACACTTGATTCCTGTAGGATAAGATTAAAATCCAGAGTTGGATTGATTAACTCTCCTCGGTTAGTAGCGCCGCGGTTAAACCAATCATTGTCTAATGCCAATTTTGCGAGAATCACAGGCAGAACAAATACGAGCACCAGTAGTAAGGGTGTCTTTGAACGCTTCTTTGCCTTAGTTTCAGTCATATGTTTGAGCCTTTCTTTTTCTGAGTGCAAATAAATAAATCAATATACAAGCAATAGCTAGTCCAAACCATTGAACAGCATACGCATAGTGCTTCTCTGGTGCCATAACGACTGCTTGCCAATTACGTACAAAACCGTGGGGGTCATTTTGGTCTAGTTGCATCACAATTGGCAGTAAAGATTGCCCTAAAAGTGATGATAGTTTTGCTAAATCAATGGCTTGAACCACAATTGGCCAAGCATCACCCTCTTTAGCAGTTTCTGACACCATAGGATTAAACGAAGGAATTTGACTCTTGCCTGATAATTCAACAAACCCTTGAGGTAGCTGTATAATTGGCAAAACTTCCCTGCGCAGTCCTGCCTTAACCCAGCCAAAGTTTACCAACAATATTCCTTGATCCGTATCTAGGGGAACCAACACATGATATCCCACTTGCCCAGCTTCTAAGCGATTGTCTAATAGAAAATATTGAGCTGAATTAATGATACCGGTAGCGACAAAGGAAATATCGCGCTTGTCTTGCTCAAGTGCCTTAAGTAATTCTAGGTCTATCGCTGCATCTCTTTGTCGCTCGTTAATCTGATCGAGCCTCTGATTCTTTTCTTCCGCTCGTTGCATTTGCCAATAACCAAGCCAGCACATGGTAAATACTGCCACTAATGTAATAAATGTGGCAAAGTAAGGAGGATGTTGTTTTGATGCCATAATGAAGAGGAGAAATCGAGTTTGCTTATCAAGATAGTGGTTGGCGCTTTATTGTTATTTATGATCTATAACCTGTTTCGCGCCATGATGATTATGCTTAAAAACGATCCTGACCAACCTCCCATGAGTAAATTTATCGGCCGCAGAGTAATGTTAACTGTGGTGATTGTTATTTTAATGCTGCTAGCGGTAGCAACGGGTTTAATTAACCCAAACCCCAGACCCTATTAACGAAAAAATCTCAGCTGTTTAAATTGAAATAAACATCTGAGATTGTATTTTTTTCGTATCGGTTTGTACTAATCTTAGCCTATAAAATGTAGACAAAGAAAAATAACATTACCCAAACCACATCAACAAAATGCCAGTACCAACTACCTGCTTGGAATGCGAAGTGGTTTTCTGGTGTGAAATGGCCTTTCAATATTCGGAAAAATAACACTATCAATATGATGGTGCCCAGAGTCACGTGCATGCCGTGGAAACCGGTCAGCAAGAAGAATGTGTTACCGTAAATACCTGATTGAAGGGTTAGATTCATTTCAGTGTAAGCATGGATGTACTCTTCAACCTGCAAAAACAGAAAGATACAACCAAGAACAATGGTAAGCCCAAGCCACATTTTGAGTTTCTTTCTATCATTCTTTTCAAGTGCAACATGAGCATAATGACAAGTTACCGATGAAATCATCAAAATAATGGTGTTGTAAAGCGGCAAACCGGTCCAAGGCATAGCCGTTGTCTCGATACCGCCAGGAGTTTGTACTAACGGCCAAATGGCTTCAAACGAGGGCCAAAGTATTTCACCTGTCATTGCATTATTGCCCGCACCATCTAACCAAGGAACTGCAATAACACGTGCATAAAATAAAGCGCCGAAGAACGCAGCAAAGAACATGACTTCTGAGAAGATAAACCAAGCCATACCTTGACGATAAGAACGCCCTAATTGTGCACTGTACATGCCAGCCATAGATTCATGAATTTGGTGACGGAACCAACCCACCAGCATAAAAATCAAAGTAACGAGGCCAGCTGTCAATATCCAGCCCCCCGAGCCACTTTCGCCTTTAGTTTGCTCGACAACAAAATTGCCAGCACCAAATGCAATTAAAAATAGCGCGACAGCGCCGACGATTGGCCAAGGACTTTGGTCGGGGACATAATATTTTTCGTATTCTTGTTGTGCCATCTTCTTTTCCTTTTATCCTTGATTCATAGCAACGTCTTGGGCATTAGCCGTTACGTCATACAAGGTGTACTGGACCGTAAAAAATTTAATATCTTTTGGAAGCTGTGGATCGACATAAAATTTCATCGGCATCAACGCTTCTTCACCAGCACCCAAGGGCTGATGATTAAAACAAAAACATTCCGTTTTATTAATGTATAACGCAGCAGTTCCCGGTGAAACGGAAGGTATTGCCTGCGCTACATAATTTTTAGCAGTAGAGTTCTTAACGAAAAAATCGACTTGATTTAATTCGCCAGGATAAACATCTACACGACGAGTTTTTGCTTCAAATTGCCACGGCATTCCAGTATGAGTTCGAGTAATGAACTCAACTGTCACGCGCCGAGACTTGTCTATTTCAACAGCTTCATATACTGCTGCAGTGTCACTGGTTTTACCGTTAATACCCGTGATGTCACAAAACACATCGTATAAAGGCACTAATAAGTAGGCAAAACCAAACATCCCAAACACAACACCGACAAGCTTTAATACTAGCTTGCCGTTTTTATCCTGTTGTGTCTGTTCAGTTGTCATTACTTACTTTGTTTACCATTTACTTTATAACAGGTGGTGTCTCGAACGTATGATATGGAGCAGGGGATGGTAATTCCCACTCTAGACCTTCTGCACCTTCCCAAACTTGATCCGTCACTGGCTCACCTTGCTTGCGGCAAGCTTTTATTAGAAGTGCCAAGAAAATTAGCTGAGAAAGCCCGAACGCAAACCCACCAATACTAATCCACTGATTAAAATCAGCGAACTGTAATGCATAATCCGGAATACGACGCGGCATCCCAGCCAGACCAACAAAATGCATAGGGAAGAAAAGCACGTTGACCGAAATTAGAGAGCACCAGAAATGCCACTTCGCTAAGGTGATATCAAACATTTTGCCTGTCCATTTCGGCAGCCAGTAATAAACAGCAGCCATAATGGAGAATATCGCACCTGTCACTAATACATAGTGGAAGTGTGCTACAACAAAATAGGTATCATGATATTGGAAATCCACCGGAACAATTGCCAGCATCAAACCAGACAAGCCCCCAATGGTAAACAATACAATAAACGCCAGTGCAAATAACATGGGTACTTCGAAGCTCAGAGAACCTCGCCACATTGTCGCGACCCAGTTAAACACTTTTACTCCGGTGGGCACTGAAATCAGCATGGTCGCAAACATAAAGAATAGCTCTGCGGCCACGGGCATCCCAGTGGTAAACATATGGTGAGCCCAAACGATAAATGACAACAATGCAATTGACGTTGTCGCATAAACCATGGAGGCATAACCGAAAAGTTTCTTACGTGAGAATGTGGGAATAATCGCTGAAATAATACCAAAGGCCGGCAAAATCATTATGTAGACTTCAGGATGCCCAAAGAACCAGAAAATATGCTGGAACATAACTGGATCACCACCACCAGCTGCATCAAAGAAACTGGTACCAAAGAACTTATCTGTCAACACCATAGTGACCGCGCCCGCTAGTACTGGCATTACGGCAATCAATAAGAATGCAGTAATAAGCCAAGTCCAAACAAACAGTGGCATTTTCATCCAAGTCATACCTGGAGCACGCATGTTGAATATAGTAACTATCACATTGATCGCACCCATGATGGATGAAATACCCATGATATGTACAGAAAACACGAATAAGGCAGTGGTATCGTTACTATAGGTTGTTGAAAGAGGGGCGTAGAAAGTCCAACCAAAAGCAGGACCGCCACCTTCCATAAATAAAGAAGCAAGCAAAATAGTGAAGGCGCCGGGTAAAATCCAGAAACTCCAGTTATTCATCCTTGGCAATGCCATATCAGGTGCACCAATCATCATAGGTACTAACCAGTTGGCTAAGCCCGTAAATGCGGGCATAACGGCACCGAATACCATAATCAGGCCATGCACAGTGGTCATCTGATTGAAGAAGTTAGGTTCAACGATTTGTAAGCCTGGCTGAAACAATTCGGCTCGTATAACCATAGCCATTGCGCCGCCAACCAAAAACATGATGAAAGCGAACCAAAGATACAAAGTACCAATATCTTTGTGGTTAGTAGTATAAAGCCAACGTTTTATGCCGCTGGGGGCGTGATGATGGTGGTCATCATGATGAAGTTCTTCTGCTGCAGTGCTCATAATTGACCTCCTATTGACCTTTCATAAATGCGTTAATGTCTTTGGCTTGAACCATCTCACCTGTGTTATTACCCCAAGCATTTCGCTCGTAGGTGACAACCGCGGCAATTTCGCTCATCGTTAATTGCTTGGCAAATGCCTGCATAGCCGTTCCTGTTTTACCGTTAACCACAACATCGATGTGGCCTTGCATGTCATTTAGTGCCATTTCGCTTCCTGCAAGCGCGGGGAAAACACCCGGCAAGCCTTGCCCGTTTGGCATATGGCAAGCTGCACAAGCTCGCAAATAAACCTGTTCGCCGCTAGACATCAATTCATCCATGCTCATATTTAATGCTAACAGACGCTGTTCTTCTGCTTTTGCTGCAAGTTGAATGCTTTCTTGCTCGCTGATCCATTGAGTGTATTCAGCAGGTTCTTTGGCAACAACCACTATGGGCATGAATCCATGGTCTTTTCCGCAAAGCTCTGCACATTGACCACGATAGATTCCAGGAACATCGACTTTAGTCCAGGCTTCGTTGATAAACCCAGGGTTTGCATCTTTCTTAACCGCGAAATCCGGAACCCACCAAGAGTGAATAACATCATCTGATGTCACTAGGAAACGAACTTTCTTTCCAGTGGGAATGACTAGTGGTCTATCAACTTCGAGAAGATAGTTTTCGCCTTTATCGAACTTGTTTCTAATTTGTTCTTGCTGAGTCGCCAGAGTCGAGAAGTACTCTACGTCGTTCTCCATGTATTTGTAGTGCCACTTCCATTGAGAGCCCGTCACTAATACCGTTACGTCAGGCGCACTTGTATCTTCCATTGCAATCAGAGTTTTTGCAGCGGGAAAGGCCATGACAATTAAGATAATAAAAGGAATGACAGTCCACAATATTTCGACTTTCACGCTTTCGTGGAAATTTGCAGGTTTAGCCCCTCTAGATTTGCGGTGAAAGACCATACTGTAAAACATGACACCGAAGACTAGCACAGCGATTACAACGCAAATAATGAACATCAGCATATGTAGATCATATACTTGCCCACTAATTTCAGTAACACCTTGGCGTAGATTCAACTGATATTGATCGACCGATGAGCCGCTATCAGCCAAGCTTGAAAAAGACACAATACCCGTAAGTAAAGCCAGTGTGCCGGACAATGCGTTTTTCACTCAACACCTCCTATTGATCCAAGTCACTACCGTTGGCGTAGTTATAGAAATAGCCATAAAAATTAGCGTAAGTAGCCTGAACAGGTTAATGACTTGATTTGTTATTGTAATTAGCATGTAAATATCCGTATAAGAATTACTCAGATAGGCGTGTACGTCTAGTGTTTTCTGCTAATTTTTTTAACAGGTGATTGATTCTTATGCAATTTCGCATTTAATCTTCGGACAAGCATTTACATTAGTAAATAGTTTTCCAAACATAATTTACATTGCACTAAATATTTCACTGTTTGTGCTAAATTTCAATTTCTACTGATACTAGCCGCAAGAGCAATTTCGTTTAAATTTATCTAGCTTTCCAATACCCGGGTTAAACCGATTTGTCGGGTCCAATTGTTCATAAAATGTCTTCAGTGAATCACCTGCTTCGTACAAATGACCCACATTATGTTCAGCTGGAAATTTTGCCCCTCTATTCTTGAGCAACGTAAGCAGTTGCTCTTTTACCTCTCTAACATCTTCGCCTTTCTTTAGAATGTAGTCTTGGTGAAACACGTGGCAGAAAAAGTGGCCGTAATACAGCCGCTTAACCAACTTTTTGGATAAATCCTCTGGAAGTTCTTCAACCCAATCATCATCATTGCGCCTTAGCGCTATGTCTAGGGCTAGAATCTCGCCTACCTTGTTTTGATTCAATATTTGATATCTTATTGCAGCGCCCGCAGCAGCAAATCGATGTAAAAACGCCGCATTTTGTTCTGTTGGGGTACAGACAAAGTAGCTCCCATTGTCTAACGAATCAGAGAACAGCTTTTGCAAATATTGCTCTGCTTCTTGCACCCCTTCGTCACTCATTTTCAAAATTAAATGATGTTCGTAGTTTTCGTGGAACTTCATCATTCGTTGTGGAAGATGTAGAGGAAAGATCTTTGCAACCCCCTGCATCAGCCTGTCACTCAAAAATGCAGGAAGAACCGAAAACTTATTTAAAATAGCATCGATTCTACCTTTGATTGCAAACAACATTGGCAGTTTATCGGTTCCCAGATGTTGGACACTCAAAAAGGTATCTTTACCGAAGTTTTTTGCTATCTCAAACATATCGCGATGCAGGTATTCCCCGACTTCCGGGAGATTTTTAAAGTTAGATAAAATATCTCGTCTAATTTTAGTCAGCACCTGAGGAGTATTCGTGCCGATATAGAAAGTCTTCTCCAATTTAGGTACTTCAAACGTATCCAATCTCACTGCGAAAACTGCAACTTTACCGGCACAACCGCTAGACTCGTATAATTTAGATTCATCTGCATTAAATCGACTAGGTGTGTCAGCGTCGACGTCTCTGAGCTTCTCGACATAATCTTTTGCAGAGGCTTGTTTGTTACTTTTAATATCAACTAGATTGAAATTTCGATTCTCGAGATTGGTCAGTATTTGTTCTGGCGTGTCGCCCAATTCAATATCTAGGTGATTAACGAGCTCCAATTTATTTTCTTTAGTCACTCGGGCAAATAATGACAACTCAGTATATGCAGGTCCGCGTTTAACCAATGCTCCACCAGAGTTGTTTGCTACACCTCCGACAATGGATGCGCCAAGACAAGAAGAGCCGATAATAGAGTGGGGCGCTCGAGACAAAGGCTTCAGTTTTTTTTCTAAGGTGTGTAGTGTAGTGCCAGCTAAACCAATGACTTGCTGTCCTTCACCCAAAACAATGAGATCATCCATAGCTAGGGTATTGATTACCACAACTTCACGATCATAGTCATGACCGCTGGGTGTCGATCCCTCTGTCAAACCCGTATTGGCAGCTTGCATAATGATGATGACATCTGCTTTAACGCAGATTTCCAGAGATTTCCACAACGTCAAAAGAGACTGAGGAAAAATCACTGCAAGTGCGTCACCGCCGCCAGATCGCCACCCAGTTCGGAAATGCTCATTAGCACGCTTACTCGTAATGACGTGCTTCTGCGTCAGCAAATCTTGCAACTCACAAATGAGCGCGTGGTCAGACATCGCATTTCTCCTAACGCATTTCAGCAAAAATTGGACATGTTAAAAGGCAAAAAAAAGCCGAAGCTACAATCAAGTTTGTAGTTTCGGCTTTTCAGAAGCAAGTCAAAATTCGGTTGCTAATATTCCGGTCGTTAATAATCGCTATTTATCGTTAATAATGGTTACTAAAAATCGCGATCTATTATTTTATGCGGAGTTACATCCATTCGGCATTTCTAATAATACCTACCGCAATACCTTCGATATTGAAAGGTTGGGAAGCTAAATCCACTTTAATCGGACTAAATTCTTCATTTTCAGCATGTAAAACCACTTCGCGACCTCGTTTTTCAAGTCGTTTCACAGTCACATCGTCTTCAACTCTGGCAACGACAACTTGGCCATTGTGAACATCTGTAGTGCGATGTACAGCTAGCAAATCACCGTCCAAAATACCGATATCTTTCATACTCATTCCGCTAACACGAAGTAGAAAATCGGCAGAAGGTCTGAATAAATCAGGATCAACTTTATAATGAGATTCAACATGTTCTTCAGCAAGAATGGGTTCGCCCGCAGCTACACGACCGATTAGCGGAAGACCAATTTCTTCGATCTCATCATCTAGTGGTACATTTAGTTTAATCCCTCGAGACGTGCCGGGAAGTATTTCGATAACTCCCTTTCTAGCCAGTGCCTTCAGATGTTCTTCAGCAGCATTGGCGGATTTAAACCCCAGTTCACGAGCAATTTCTGCACGAGTGGGAGGCATCCCAGTCAGAGACATAGTGCTCTTCACGAGTTCAAGTACTTCTTCTTGTCTTGGAGTTAGTGGACGCATACACAGCCTGTTTTTCTATACAGTTAGTGGTTAGTATATCCCTTTATTGAAAGAAAACAACTATTTGTAAAAACTAGGTTTCAGTAAATTTTGCTAACCAATATCAAAGTTTAGCAGCTAGTGCCCAGTTCAAGAGAGGCAATTCATACTGGTAGGTTAAATGGGAAACATAGATATTTCTGCGTAATTGTTAAATTTCTCTCGCATAAATGTAGAAAGTATTAAAATTGAGCCTCGTACTGGTTTAGTGCCGCTTAGATCCAATCAAACCTTAAGCGAGGCGTTTGTTTGGTGTGAAATAGTAAAGAGTAAAATTACGATCTTTTTATTTTAGGTGTTATCAAGAGTCAATAAGTTTGATTTTTGATTTTTGATTTTTGATTTTTGATTTTTGATTTTTGATTTTTGATTTTTGATTTTTGATTTTTGATT
>CANNDC010000024.1 GCA_947503265.1 uncultured Alteromonadaceae bacterium | reverse complement strand
CTTAATCCGTTAATTCAAACAAAGAGATAAAAAGAACTGGAAAATGTTGAGGTGTACATATACGTATTCACGGCGTCCTCGCAAGGAACTAATTTATTCCCTCCATTCTCGTAAGGCTTTCCTTTCCAAACTTTGATTCTTTTCAATCTTTCTCTAAATCAATGCCCATATCGTCGAAGATATCAATAATTTCATCTCTTTCAATCTTGCGCATATTCAAGACAAACATGATTTGTAACAACAAATCTGCACCTAAAATACCCTTATTGACTTTATTTCTGAGGTTGTCTGCGCTTTGATTAACCCCAATAGTATTTAAACGGTCGCTTAGATCTTGGTATTTAGTGCCGCGCTTTGACATTTCGGCTTTGAGGATCCGTTGTACTACTTGTCGCCAATCAGCCGGTTTTGATGATTTTTTCATAGCTTCACTTAAATATTTATTTGTGACGTATACTTTACATTTAAAATTAATATTATTCAAATGATAAAAATATTAATTGACATTTTCTAATCATAATGACTAGACTATAGCCCGTTACTGAGAAACAGGAATAGCACACGGTGATATTTATAGTTAAAAGTAACATACTATGGTCATTAGACTGACAGGAGAGTAGCCATGACTTGGGATCTTGACCAACTTAAGACCCTTTTATCGAAAGACAACGACCTAGTCGTTACGGAACAAGAAGATTGTTTGTTGATCGCAAACAAAGATGGTTTAGATGCTTGGTTAGCCCTTAGTGGCGAACAAATCATTATTGAATCACTTTTATTTTCGACAACCGAGGTATCTGATACTGCGGCATTGAATGAAGAAATTCTGAAAACTCATATGTTGTTTCCATTGACGACTATCGGGATATCAAGCGTTGCTGAGGAAGAATATTATACCGCGTTTGGCGCGTTGAGTTCTCAGTCGAAGCCAGAAAGTATCATGATCGAGATTAATACACTATTTCATAATGTCGCCGCATTTTTAGATGCTTATCAAGAACACCTGAAATAGACAAGGTTATAAATTTAATAGAATTTAGGAGTACGGTATGTCAGTTTGGAGAAAGTTAGTTACTGCGGTTAAGGGCGGTGCCAATGAGGCAGCTCAATCAGTTGTAGACAGCCAGGCAATTCGAATTCTCGAGCAAGAAATACGCGAAGCGAAAGAAGAATTGAGAAAATCGGATCATGCACGCACGCAAATATTAGCTAAATGCAAATTAGCACAGCAAAAAGTGGATAGTCTTAACACGTCTATCGCACAGTACGAAGATCACGCTCGAAAAGCGGTTGAAACAGACAGAGAATTAGCGTTGGAATGCGCACAAAAGGTTTCTGATTTGACTGCGGAGTTGGAAACTGAGCAATCTTACTTAGATCAGTTTACTTCTTCAGAAAAGCAATTGGCTGGTAATATTAAGCAAGCCAAGAACAACCTTAAGCGACTTGAACAGCAAGTTGATATGGTCAAGGCCACTGAATCTGTGCAAAAGGCGCAAGTCGCCGTTTCATCTCGTCATATGGGCGCCAATAGTAAGATGAAAACTGCGACTGAGTCACTTGCACGCATTCAGGAAAAACAAACACTGAGAAATGCAGAGTTAGAAGCAGCCGAAGAATTGGCTTCTGAAGATTCCAATGATGATTTAGAAAAACGATTGGCTGCGGCTGGAATCAAAGGCGGGAAGTCTTCTGCTGATGACGAACTAAGTCGCATATTAGGTAAATAGTTTGGTCTAATCACTGATGTTAGTACTAACTAAAGTTAGAAAAATATTAACGCGATATTTTTCCGAAATGCGCTGGAACACTATTGTACTAGCGCTTTTGTTTTATGGGATTTCTAGCTGGGGATTGCTGAGCCTAGCCGGCGAGCAAGATTTGTTAGCTAGCAGTGATTTCATATATTGGTTAGTCGTTACTGGCTCGACGGTAGGTTATGGTGACATGTCCCCTACCACCGAAGCTGGCAAATACATTGTTGCATTTTACGTTATTCCATTGGGTTTAAGTATCTTTGCACTCGTGATAGGTAGAATCGCATCTTGGGTATCATTGCAATGGCATAAAGGAGCAAAAGGTTTGAAATCACTCAATCTCGAAAATCACGTGTTAGTGATTGGTTGGAATGGTCAAAGAACGATTCAGTTATTGAACCTGCTGTTGAAAGAACGTGAAGAAACAAGTGAAAGACCTGAAATAGTGCTTTGCGTCAAAGCAGATATCGAGAATCCGTTACCAGATCAAATCGAATTCGTTAAAGTATCCTCGTTTAATAACGATGAGGATATGGACAGGGCATGTGTGGAAAATGCGTCTGTTATTATCATGGACAATCAAGAAGATGATATGACCATGACTACCGCTTTGTATTGCAGTAAACGCAATAAAAGCGGCCACCTAGTCGCTTATTTCAAAGATGAAAGCTTAGTGGACTTATTACAGACCCATTGTCCAAACATTGAATGTACCCCAAGTGTCGCGGTTGAAATGCTGGCTAAATCAGCTTTTGATCCTGGCTCTAGCTTGCTTCAGTATGATTTACTCACCGTTCAAGATGGACAAGCTCAATACTCAATTGAAATCCCAGACAAATCTCAAGATGTCAAAGTGGAAAATGTATTTCTAGGTCTAAAAAAACACTATGATGCAACTTTTATAGGTTTTGTTTCTCCAACTAGTATTCCCGCCTCCGTGGAACTTAATCCTAAAATGGATAGCGTTTTACAACCCGGCGATAAGTTGTTTTACATTGCGTCTAAACGAATTAGTAAGATCAACTGGGACTCTTTGATTAACTAAAGGAACCGTTAATGTTTGGAAAGTTGTTCGGCAAAAAACAACAAGACGAGAAGCCAAAAGCGCCAGAAATCATGGGGCTATATTTAGGCGGTTCGTTTGAAATCGATCCTCTTAGATTAAAATTATTGCAGCCCAATTTAATCATCGATGGTGCCGCTTCTCAGCACCTTATTCAGGCAGTAGGTGAGGCGCATTTAGATACAGGTGGAAAGATATTGCGTTTCTATACTGACGATGATGCGTTTCTGCAAGTAGTGCTAGATGGCGGTGATACTGAAAATCACATCACTGATGTGAAACTTTGGTATTTTTACGAGACCAAAACCGTGGGTTCTGATGCGCAATGGCAAGAATTAATCGATCAAGGTATTTCTAAACCTGAGTATAGCTTAGAAACCTATCAGTTTACCCGCGTTTGGGATGCCGTAGGTGAAAAGTCACCTCCAGTTGCTATGACCGAAAAAACCTATGAGTTAGACGGTGATGTGAGTGAAACGGATCAGTTCGTGATGTTATACGAACGAGCAATAGATGCGGATACATCCGAAACCTTGTTGGTTTGCGGTGAAGAAAAAGTAATAGATAACAATTTTGACCGTTGTTTGGTAATCAGCACTGGATTCGATATTCAGCCTACTGAAATACAAATTAATGGTTAGTGTGACACAATTTCAATTTACAGAGACAAATTAGGAACACTTATGGATGTGATATTAGATTCAATTTCTGGACTAGGTAACTTCGCAATATATTTTGGCTTATCAATTATTTTTCTTTTTGTGTTCAAAGTTGTGTATGCCATGGTGACTCCTCACGATGAGTGGAAACTGGTAAAAGACGACCAAAACACAGCTGCAGCCGTAGGCTTTGGTGGCGCTATTATTGGTTTTTGTATCGCGCTTGGAGGCGCAGCATCGAATTCGGCGTCCCTAGTCGATTTTGCCATTTGGGGACTCATTGCACTTATTGCACAAGTTTTCGCTTTTGCAGTTTTACGTATGACTTTCATGCCCAAAATCGCAGAGCGAATTGCCAACCAAGAAGTGTCGGCAGGGATTATGTTGGCATCTATGTCAGTCGGGATTGGCTTGCTAAACGCCGCTTGTATGACGTATTAGGAGAAGATTATGACTCGCAAACGCAGCGCCAGTATCAATCTCAGCCGACTTCGCAAACAGTTCTCAGTTAAACCTCTGGCGCTGGGCGTCGCGAGTGTTTTCATCTCTGCTTGTTCAGATAACAGGCAAGAAGCCAGTATCTACAAAGACATAGAGGATTGCGTTAGTAAAAATCCTGACTTTGCCCAACAATGTGAAACGGCTTATCGAGAAGCTCTCGTTGAAGCTGAACGCACAGGCCCGAAATACAACTCTCAGCGAGATTGTGAACACGAATTTGGTGATAATCAGTGTCGCTATGTGGAACGCAATTCAGGTTCTTTCTTCATGCCATTTATGGCTGGTTACATGCTTAGCAATTTGCTCTCGCCAAATCGTTATTCATATCAACCTATGTTCACTTCTTACTCCCCCTATTCATCATATCGATACAGATGGATAGGTGCAGGAGGTTACGACTATGGTGATTTACGTAAACGTAATTACCGCGTCAGACCAGATGCCTTCAAGCCCAAACCTACAGTGACTAAAACCATGAAACGGGGTGGATTCGGCAGCACAGTTCGAGCCAAATCCAGTTGGGGAAGCGCGAAGAAAAGTGGTTGGGGCGGTTAGATTTGTTCAGAATGCCATGTTCACCCAGACCAAATTGGCAAAAGAAAGCAACAGAGTTTGGGTTTAAGTTTCACACTATGCATGGCCAACCTTATTGGGATGAAAGTGCTTATTACCAATTCACACTAAAGCAAATTGAACAGGATTTAGAGGATCCAACAGTAGAAATTCATCAAATGTGCCTTGATGTGGTGGATCGTGTTGTCAATAGCGAGAAATTGTTGCAGCAATTTCAAATACCCAAACAATATTGGCAAATGATTGCAGATTCTTGGCAAGCTCAAGAGCCTAGTTTGTATTCACGACTCGATTTTTGTTATCACGGCGACGGGCCAGCCAAACTATACGAAAACAATGCGGACACTCCCACTAGCTTGTATGAATCTGGTTTTTGGCAGTGGCTATGGTTACAAGATTTAGTCGATACAAACCAGTTAGCGCGCAATGCTGATCAATTTAACTCTCTGCAGGAAAAGCTCATTCATCGATTGGCCGATATAGCCAGATACTACAAAGTAGACATGCTTCATTTCTCTAGTTGCAAAGATACTGATGAAGATCGCGGTACAGTTCAGTATCTGCAGGATTGTGCAGCAGAAGCCGGGCTATCCAATCCCTTTGTGTATATAGAAGACATAGGAATTGCTAAGGAAGGTTGTTTCACTGATTTAGGCGATAATCCAATTACCACCTTGTTCAAGCTATATCCATGGGAGTTTATGCAGCGCGAAGAGTTTGGTGATTATATTCAATCTTCTGAAACCAATTGGATAGAACCGATTTGGAAAAGCATTTTATCAAACAAGGCATTAATGCCAATGCTGTGGAAACTGCACAAAGGTCATCCGAATTTGTTGCCTGCGTACTTCGAAGATGAATTGGCACTAGCTTCTGAAGCTAAATTGGTTAAAAAACCAATCTACTCTAGAGAAGGAGCCAATATTAGCATCATTGAGAACGGTAAAACCCTTGTTGAAGCGCACGGCCCTTATGGAGAAGAAGGCTTTATTTATCAAGCTTATTTTCCCCTTCCCCGCTTCGAGAACAACCACACACTAATTGGTTCTTGGTTGGTCGATGACCAAGCTGCTGGTATTTCTGTAAGAGAAGACACAAGTGAAATTACCCAAGATTTATCTCGTTATCTGCCCCACGTCATTTTGGGATAATCAATAGATGACCATGCAACGACAATTGAGAATCGTCCTTGGCATTTTTGTGCTGTTAGTGGTAATTGAGATTCTGAATATTCTTTCTGGCCGAACTTTGAATCATTTTGGCAACTACCCAAGAGTCTTAGAAGGATTGCGTGGTATCGTGCTTGGGCCATTTTTGCATGGCAATTTATCGCATTTCTCTACCAATATCCTGACCCTATGTATATTCAGTTTTTTACTACTGCAATACGGTTTGAAACGCTATATCAAAGTCAGTCTATTTATTGTTTTTATGACGGGAATATTGGTTTGGCTATTTGGTAGATCGGCAATGCACATTGGTGCCAGTGGCGTTATTTATGGCTACTTAGGCTTCCTTCTTCTGGCCGGATTTTTGTCAGGTAAGTTCAAACTCATCGTTATTTCTTTATTGCTTGGGTTTTTCTACGGAGGATTGGTATTGGGAGTATTGCCTAGTCGACCATTCATATCTTGGGAATCGCACTTGTTTGGGTTCTTGTCCGGCCTAGTGGCGGCAAAGCTCTGGTCTAAACGCACCTAGATAGAATTCCTCTTTTCACAACACATCAATTAACAAATAATAGTGCCTTGTTTATGGCTGTTGTCGCGCTTTCACGGTACAATTTTACGCAGACAGTTGACATTCATCAACACGATTTATTCCAAAAAGGTAACACATGACAAACAAACCTGAACCAACTACGACGCCGAACACATCGACAGATAAAGCACCTCAAAATGGTGGTTTTTTCGGTAATCTGGTTTTCAACATAGTTATTCCGGTTGTTGTCATGTCCTATATGAGTGGTGAAGATAGACTTGGCCCCATGTGGAGTATCGTTGTTGCTTTGGCTTTCCCTATTGGTTTTGGACTTTGGGATTTAAAAAAATCAGGAAAGATTAACCCGTTTTCTGTCCTAGGAATTATCAGTGTTATTCTGACTGGCGGCATAAGCTTACTAAAATTACCGGCAGAGTACATCGCCATCAAAGAGGCGGCAATTCCAGCATTAATTGGAATTGCAGTTATCGTAACCCAACGCACCAGCAAGCCATTGGTTAAAATCTTTATACTGAATGAACAAATTATCAATTGGCCGGCTTTGAATTCTGCATTAGAAGAGAAAGGCATGACAGGTGAGTTTGAAAAGAAGATCGCCGTTAGCTCATATATAGTTGCAGGCTCATTTTTTCTCTCGTCAGTTCTAAATTATGTGTTAGCAAAGCTCATTCTAGTCAGCGAGCCGGGCACCACAGCGTATACTGAAGAGCTTGGTAAAATGACAGCGCTAAGCTACCCAGTCATCATGATCCCTAGCATGATTATGTTGTTTGCAGCACTTTGGTATCTATTCAATCAAATCAAAAAACTAACGGGTGCAGAATTAGATACGTTTTTCGCTCAGTAAACTATTCATCTGGGCTACTCGTATTCATCTACTCGTTAGTTTAAACAAGCTATGTGGTAGCCACTATGATTCAAATTCGCGGACTCAATAAACGTTTCCAAGACGGCGCAGTCAGCAAACCTATACTGGTTGATTTAAATCTAACTATTCCAAGTGGTGTCAGCACTTCCATCATGGGTGAGTCCGGCTCAGGAAAATCAACCTTGTTACATTTGTTAGCAGCATTGGACAAAGTTGATTCAGGTACAATTTCGGTAAATGACGCCGACATTGGTCAATTCACTGGCTCGCAAACCAATTCCTACCGTAAGCAAGAAATTGGTATCGTATTTCAAAAATTCAATTTAATTGACTGCCTAACCGTATGGGACAACGTTTGTTTTCCGGCCAAAATCAACGATAAGTATGATGCAACTTATATCAATGAATTAATGGCTCATCTCGGCATACAAGATCATAAAAACAAGCTCCCAAATACCTTGTCAGGAGGAGAACAACAGCGCGTAGCCATTGCCAGAGCACTCTCGCACAAACCTTCTTTGGTGTTAGCTGACGAACCGACAGGAAACTTAGACGATAAAACCAGTGATCTAGTCAGTAAAATGCTGTTTAACCTCTGTCGTAATTTACAAACCACCTTAATTGTAGTCACCCATAGCAGCACTATCGCAAATTTAGCAGAGTTAAGTTTTGATCTTAAAGACGGAAGACTAGTCGCAAAATGAGCTTTTTCTTGCCGGTCGCTAACTTGCTATTCACTAGTTATCAACACCATTTACTCCGAACGTTGCTAGTGATAGCAGCGTTGTTAATCGCCGCTGCTGGACTTTCAGCCGTGCTGCTTTTAAATACATCAGCAAAAGAGAGTTATGCGAAAGCTACCCAGCCGCTATTGCAAGACGTTCATTTTGCCATCAAACCACGAAATGGACACAAGATAAGCAAGCAAGATTACGCCAATCTGCGCAAGCTAGGACATCACTACCTTGTTGCAGCGAGTAGTAAAAAACTCGAAATAGTAAATCAGCAGAAAAACTATGCTATCGATGTTTTGGGTTTAGATCTATTTGCGATAATGAACCTGCAAAATGGCTCGACAAAATCTACCGACCAATCTACGAATGGCATTGGATTTGATAATCTGGGTCAAGATTGGTTTATCCATCCAGATTATTTAGATGAATTAAACATTGAGTACACGGCATTAGCTGAATTAAGCACATCAAAAGGTGTCAAATTGCCGCAACTGAAAACGTTTTCAGGCGCGGGAATGGGAAGACAATTGATAGCAGATATTGCGTCAATGCACCGGGTATTCGGTAATCCTGACATCACTAGCATTCTAGTAGCAGCAAAGCCTGACAGCGCGCAAGTTCAGGCATTGAAACTAGATTTAACCAAACATCTAAAGTTAGAACCCCTAACCACGGGTGAAGATGCCGCGCAATTAACAGATAGCTTTCATCTTAATTTGTTAGCTATGGGTTTGCTCATGTTTGTTGTGTGTATGTTTGTGGTGATGAATGCACTACAGTTATTGATGTCTAAACGACTTATTAATTTTAAAATCATTCGTCAGTTAGGCGTGTCTAGCAATCAAATACTCGCATGCACTATGGTTGAATTAGTTTTCCTGTGCGCTATCACTGGCGTTGCAGGGGGTTTAATGGGAGTAGAGTTGGCCTCACTTGTCTCACCGGCAGTTAACCAAACGCTGGAAAACTTATATGGGGTACATTTGAGTTTCGACCGAGTTTCAGTTGCAGGATTGTTGGCCACCTGTGTCATCGCTAATACCTTGGGCGCTTTTGTCGCTCTGCTAGTTCCTTTTTCTAAGATTAATCATCAGCTCGCAAATATCACTCTCGACTCGAGTAACCACAGGCCTAATTCGATATCTCAGGCACCTACTCTCAGTAGAATTCCTTTGATTGTGCTCCTGACTACTAGTCTTTTATCGCTATTTGTTGCATTCAAGCTTCCTTCGTCTGGACAAACTATGGATTTTATTTCCATCGCACTGGTTATCTTTAGCGGCTGTGGTTTGATGCTGCTAGCCACGCCCTACGTATTGTTGAAAATTCTCCCTTTTGCTAAAAAATTGGGTCCAATATCTCATTGGGCAATGGCAGATTCACTGCGAATATCGAGTAGCAGCAAAATCGCGTTTTGTGCATTTTTTATTGCTGTCGCAGCCAATATAGGGATGAATTTAATGGTAGATAGCTTTCGCAATGCAACGGATAAGTGGATCAACACGCGATTAAATGCCGACGTCTATCTAATGTCGACTAAAGCAGTTCAATTGCAGCAATACTTAGCGTTAAATTTCCCTCAGATTGAATCCTTCATTCGACAAAGTGAGTCTGGATTTATCGTCGAAAATGAATGCCATCCGGATAAACTTTGCAGAAACCTTCCCCTACAAATTCGATCATATCCAGTTGGCGAACGCCATCAAACTGCAATGGTATTTGAGAAAACATCGCGACAAGTATGGCAAAACTATTCGAGTGGCAACGGGATCCTGATCAATCAACAATATTCTTTTTCACAGAAGGTTGAAGTTGACGATAAAGTGAAAATTCAAAGGGCCAATGGGACACAATCAGTATTCAAGGTTTTGGGCATTTACTTCGACTATGGCAACCCCCACCCGCAAGCGCTTTTGCCTCCTTCACAGTTTGAAGAAAACGTTAAAAATACGCATTCTCAAATAATCTCACTGTTTATTGACGACGAACTACCCCTCGCTAAATTGACGCAAAAACTGACTGAGAACTTTCCTGAAACCAACCTGATAACCCAAGGCAATTTAGTCGGTCTGTCTATGGCCACGTTTGACAGAACCTTTGCAATTACTAGCGCTTTAAACCTTGTCACTTTTTTGGTAGCGGCTTTTTCTTTAGCCACATCCATTTTTGTCATTGATATAGACAATCGCCCCCAACGCGGCTTGATGCGTGCAATGGGCATCGGTGTTCAGCGGCTATTTACAGTATCTATGTTGCAATACTCCGGACTCGGTCTGTTAGCTTGTTTAATCGCTGTACCGTTCGGCATCCTGCTAAGTTGGATACTAATTAATCTCGTTAACGTCAAAGCCTTTCATTGGTCTTATCCTCTACAGTTAGATATCACTAATATTGTTGCGATAGTTCTCTCAAGCCTAGTCATTGTTCTAGTCATTTTAATTATCCCACTCATTAGGTACGCAAATCGTGCCCCCATGGAGGACATAAAATGGCTACAGAATTAGTTCGAACAGAGTCATTGAAGCTAGTTTGCGTGACGTTTGGAATGTTCGCGCTGCTTGGCTGCTCTAAAAACGAACCGAACACCGAAAAGCTAAATCCTCGTCTATTTGACGGCAAAATAGCGATCAATAACCCTCAAGTTTTGGCTAGTCCTGACTATCAGATTCGCTTTCCACAGGATCATTTAGCCCACCCAGAATATGCTATTGAATGGTGGTATTTGACCGCAAATTTATTCGATGAAAAAGGCAACCAATACCCTCTTCAGTGGACATTATTTCGTTTTCGAGACCAAAATTTCCGTAAAGATGCTACTCAGCACCCCTGGTCTGATGGACAGAGGTACATGGCCCATGCAAAATTGATCTCTGCACAACACAACTGGTTTGAAGAACGGTTTGCGCGCGGCGGGGTAGGAAATGTTGCAGTAGAACTGTCTGGTGAAGACCAATCACAATTTTCAGCTTATATTGACGATTGGATTTGGCAAAGTAATACACCCGAGTTATTGCCTGCAACGTTAAAATTTACTATCAACTCACACTTAGCCATTGATTTATCGTTAAGTGCCGAGCCCAATTATATTCTACATGGTAATCAAGGATTCAGTGAGAAACTCAGTGATGGTTCTCAAGCGTCTATGTACTACAGTGAACCATTTATCCGAGCTTCAGGTACGATTAAAAAAGAGATTGATGGTGAGAAGGGTGAAATACATGTAGCTGGTCATGCCTGGTTTGATCACGAATGGAGTTCACAACTGGTGGATAGTCATTCCCTTGGATGGGATTGGTTTTCAATCCATTTGGATGATGGCAGAAAGTTAATGTTATTCAATATGCGTCATGCTGAACAAGGAAATTTTTGGTCAGGTACCTTGATTGAATCTAATGGCAATGCAAAACATTTACGGCCTACAGAGATAGATTCGAAAGTGACAAAAAAAGTGATTGTCAAAGGAAAAAAACTGCCATTGGAATGGCAGATCACCATACTGGATCAGGATATTTCACTGTTTATTTCACCTTTCAAGAACGACCAATGGAGCGAAGGCACTTTCGAATATTATGAAGGTGCCATCCAAGTTTCAGGAACTGTGAAAGGCACAGGATTTATTGAACTTACCGGTTATTAAAAGTGTTATTTTCCCATCAATGAAAAGAGTATTTTAGGTATCTCTGTGTTATCAAGATGACCTGCAAATCGTTCTTTACTCTGGCCCATTGCAAATACTTGCACATCAACCGCAGTGTGGCCGCTTCCAGTCCAGCCCGTATTTGTTCGGGTATCGATAATTCTTTTTAGGGCTTTGTAAATCGCCATATGGTCACTAATAAGCTCTTCAGACAATAGTTGTTTTTCTTCTTTACTTAGTTCGAAGCCAATCAATTCTTTGCATAATTTGAACGGGTCGTCACTGGTTGACATTTGCTTGGCTATGCTAGGCAAAGAAACTTTAATACGGTTCAATAAACCTGGATACCAGGCATAATCTCCGTTGGCAGCAATAGTCAGCCCACCTGTACTATGATCAGCGGTAACGATTACTAGAGTATCAGGATTTGACTCCACATATTCCTCTAACCACTCCAATGTTTTAGCAAAATCATCCATCTCTGCCATAGCTGATGCCACATCATTAGCGTGACCAGACCAGTCGATTTGACTTCCTTCTACCAACAGGAAGAAACCCTTGTCATTTTCTAACTGCTTAACTGCCGCTTTGGTAAGAGCAGGCAATCTGGAATGATTTGGCATATCCAGCGCCCATGGCATACCTGTATCCCCAAACAATCCCAGAACAGGTTTATTTGGAGTAAGCTTTGTTAAATCCTGCATTTGATCAATATACTGGTAGCCCGCCTGTTGGAATTCTTCCACTAAATTGCGGTCATCTCGAATAAAGTACTCCCATCCACCACCGAGCATCACATCTAAAACAAATTTATCATTCACTCTGTCATCGAAGTAACTATCTGCGATGGCATTGTAATTGCGACGATACTCATTGTGAGCAGCATAAGATGCTGGAGTAGCATGATTAATCTGAGAGGTTACAGCTACACCCGTTTTCATTCCTTTCGACTTGGCCCATTGGAGAACCGTTTCTACTGGCTTTTTATCTGAATCTACCGCTATAGCGCCGTTGTACGACTTAACTCCGGCTGACAAAGCAGTCGCACTTGCGGCTGAGTCTGTGACAAAACCACTCTCAAAAGCTGGGTAGGTGCTCGCCATTCCCACAAGGTGTCGATCAAAAACCGTCTTTTCGATTTCGCTAGTCCTATTTTTACTGACATAATCTGGGCCGAGTTGTTTAGTATTGTAAAAGTATCGATAAGCCGTAGTGTACGCAGGCCCCATTCCATCACCGACCACCATAATGATATTTTTTGGTTTTGCATCTTCACTCTTCGCAAAAATTGAAAAGCTGTTTGACGTCAAAATTAATATAAGAAATGCACCTAATGCATATTTCATGAAAACTCCATTTTTGATTCAATAAAAATCAATTGATTACTTCTAATTCAGATATAAATAATACGCGATTCTAGAAGGTTAATGCTAGAGCTAGCGTGCTTTCTCTCAATCTGAATTTTTATGTAAGTGTAAATCAACTTGTCCTAATGCATATCACCAGCTTAATTCCTTTAAATTCTGCGACTTGTAAAACAACCCTGTTCTGTCATTTGTCTGTCTATTCAGATTTTTAATTTACCTCGACTCAGGTTAACCACTTGCGTTCTATCTAAGCGCCTTCTGATCGCGGCGCTGAATTGAAAGCCTAGTGGTTCTAAGCTAAAAGTCTGCAACTCAGAGCAGGAGGCGCTTGGATAGAACGAAATTCATACAGCAAAGATCAACAGACCCCAGTATAAAATTAAACTCTGTAATTCAATGTGTTAGCTAATTCCTTATCCAGAGTTGAGGTTAACCGAACCAACTTTAATTCATCAAATAAATATCAAACATAATATATATAGATTTAAATTATTTAATATATGGAGCTAGGATTATTACAAATAAAAAACACCCTACAAAATTAAATAGAGGAAAAATCTATGTCTCAATATCTTAATGATCTAAATGCTGTTGAAAAACTTCGTACCCAAAATGGTTCCGCATGGAATGCAATAAGTCCCGAATATGCTGCTCGAATGAAAGCACAAAACCGCTTCAAGACTGGCCTCGATATCGCCAAATATACAGCCGCAATCATGAGAAAGGACATGCAAGATTATGATAACGACTCTTCAAAGTATACCCAGTCACTGGGTTGCTGGCATGGATTTGTAGGTCAACAAAAAATGCTCGCTATCAAAAAGCATCACGGTACAACAGACAAACGCTATTTGTATCTTTCAGGTTGGATGGTCGCTGCGCTTCGTTCAGAATTTGGCCCATTGCCGGACCAATCCATGCACGAAAAAACCTCAGTACCTGCATTAATAGAAGAGCTTTACACTTTCTTACGACAGGCAGATGCAAGAGAAATAGGAGATTTATTTAAGCAACTTGATGCTGCTATCAAAGCTAATGACAAGACCAAAGCAGATGATATTCAGGCCCAAATAGATAACTATGAAACTCACGTAGTACCTATAGTAGCGGATATAGATGCCGGTTTTGGAAACGAAGAGGCTACCTATCTCTTAGCTAAAAAAATGATTGAAGCCGGTGCCTGTTGTATTCAAATTGAAAACCAAGTATCCGATGCAAAACAGTGTGGCCACCAAGATGGTAAGGTGACAGTCCCCCATGAAGATTTTCTCGCAAAGATCAATGCTGTGAGATACGCTTTTTTAGAACTTGGTGTTGATGACGGCGTTATTGTAGCCCGCACAGATTCATTGGGTGCAGGTCTTACACAAAAAATTCCGGTTTCAAACACCAGTGGTGATCTGGCAGCACAGTACAACGCGTTCTTGGATACTACTCCGGTAAATTCAGTAGCAGACTTGAATGAAGGTGATATTGTTCTTCGCCAAGACGGCAAGCTTGTAAAACCCATCCGATTACCAAACGGTCTATTTAAATTCAAAGACAATACAGGTGAACAACGTTGTGTTTTAGACTGTATAACGTCACTGCAAAACGGAGCCGACCTACTTTGGATAGAAACAGAGAAACCTCATGTTCAACAAATTGGCGGCATGGTAAACGAAATTCGAAAAGTAATTCCAAATGCCAAGTTGGTTTACAACAATTCGCCTTCATTTAACTGGACGTTGAATTTCCGTCAGCAAATATTTGATGCCTGGTCAGATGCTGGAAGGGATGTGTCTCAATATAACCGAGAACGATTGATGTCTCTGGAATATGATCAAAGTGATTTGGCTAAAGAAGCAGACGATAAAATCCGTACTTTCCAAGCAGATGCAGCTCGAGAAGCCGGTATATTCCACCATCTAATTACGCTTCCCACCTATCACACTGCAGCTTTGTCTACCGACAATCTTGCAAAAGGCTACTTTGGCGAAGAGGGTATGTTGGCATATGTTAAAGGTGTTCAGCGCAAAGAAATTCGTGAAGGACTTGCCTGCGTTAAACATCAGGCGATGGCAGGTTCAAACCTTGGCGATGACCACAAAGAGTACTTCAGTGGCGAGCAAGCTTTAAAAGCCGCGGGTGAAGACAACACCATGAACCAGTTTGATCAAGCTAGCTAAACTTTTTGAATCTAGTAGAAGGGCAGACTGAGTCTGCCCTTCTTTTCTGCGTTTTCATCGGGGATTTTAGAGTGACTGGACACGCATATGAATACATTGGTTAGAAAACAGATATCCCCACTCTCCCGTAAAAAGCAGAGTAGGTCGTTTAATATCCACTTAACATATTGAAAGACAAAGTAAGTTTGTAAAGAGCAGATACCTCGCATTCAAATCTGACAAGCCAACATTCAAACGCTATAATCGCTAACAAGTTGAAATACAAAGAGTAGTTATGCGGTGAATATTGCTAAAGTTGACTTAAATCTACTAGTATATCTAGATGTCTTATTGAGAGAAGGCAGCGTTACAAAAGCAGCCAATCAACTCAGTATCACCCAGCCAGCAATGAGTAACGGTCTAAAACGTCTTAGAGACTTACTTAAAGATCCACTGCTGGTAAGAACAAGCGAAGGAATGACTCCCACTAAGCGAGCGCTGGAGTTGCAACCAGTCATTCGAGATGTATTAGCCAAATTAGAAACATCCATACAGCCAGATTCAGATTTCACGCCCGCGACCAGCACCCGTACTTTTCGAATTATGGCCAGTGACTACGCCGAATCAACCTTGCTATTTGAAGTGATACGCAGACTGAATTCAGTAGCTCCCAAGATAACACTAGATATTATTACCCCAAGCGACGTGACATTTCATGACGTTGAGCACGGAAAAGTGGATATGGCCATTAACCGTTTCGAACAGTTGCCGCTGTCATTTCATCAAAAAGTCATTTGGTACGATTCTTTTTCGTGTGTATTGAAAAGCGACAACCCGATTGCTGAAAATTTTGATTTAGTAGCATATTTAAATAGCGAGCACATATGGGTGAGCAAGACAGGCTTTGGGGTTGGCGTGGGGATTGATCCCAATGAGGTTCAAAAACTGGGCTGGGTTGATGCGGAACTTAACAAATTAGGTGAAAAACGCGACATTAGGGTGTTTACCCGTCATTATCATGTTGCCCTTCAACTCGCTAAAGCACAGAATTTGATTGCTACCCTGCCCTCCAAAGCAGCCAAGCTGTATGAAAACGATCCTGACGTCACTATATTAGCCCCTCCTTTTGATATTCCTCCCATCGGATTAAAAATGGCGTGGAGTGCTTTGCTGCATCATGATGCAGGGCACATATGGTTTAGAAGATTAATTGCAGAAGTCGCTGAAGAACTAAGTTAACTGAATTGAAACAAGGAGTCGCGATGCACTCAATCTGCATTCACCATACTTATCACAGTTATAAAACCCATAAATTAAACTTTTGTTTATCACCTCTATAGAATAAGGTAACTAAATAAAAATCTTCTCGAGGAACACACATGCAAGGCTACACTCAAATAGGAAATCTCCAAATCGCAGATTGTTTGCATTCGTTTATTGAGCAACAAGCATTGCCTGAAACAAAAATTAGTCCAGAACATTTTTGGCAAGCATTTGAATCTATTTTGGCAGAACTTGATCCTATTAATGAGCGCCTTTTAGAAACAAGAGATCATATTCAGCAACAAATAGATGAGTATTGTAAGCACAATAAAAAAAACACAATGTCCGAATATAAATCGTTTCTAGAACAGATTGGATATTTGGAGAAATCCCCCGCCCCTTTCAGTATTGAAACGACAAACGTTGACGACGAAATCGCTAAGATTGCTGGTCCACAGTTAGTTGTCCCTATCAACAATGCAAGATATGCAATCAATGCGGCGAATGCCCGCTGGGGAAGCTTGTACGACGCATTGTATGGCACAGATGTTATATCAGAGGACAATGGAGCAGAGAAACAAAAAAGCTATAACCCTGCTCGTGGTGCCTTGGTTATTAAACGGGGCCGAGAATGGTTAGATGTGATTGCTCCGCTTGAATCGGGAAGCCATATTGAATCTGTTGACTACGCTTTATCTGAGATTGGAACGTTAAACATTGGTTTGCAGGACGGTTCGAATACGGCCTTAAAAGATCCCAATCAGGTAAAAGGGTACAGAGGAAGCCTATCTCAACCAGAAGCAATCTTAATTGAACACAATGGAATGCACGTGGAATTGCAGTTTGATGCAACCCACCCCATTGGAAAATCAGACCCAGCCCATCTAAAAGATATTTTTGTTGAGTCTGCATTAACCACAATAATGGATTGTGAAGACTCAGTAGCGGCGGTCGATGCAGAGGATAAAACCCTAGTCTACCAAAACTGGTTAGGGTTGATGCAGGGCAATTTATCGACGACGTTAACCAAAGGAAATAAAACCGTCACTCGCACCCTAGCTGAAGACCGAAAGTATAAAAATAGGCAAGGCAAAGACATGACACTTTCTGGGCGGAGTTTGATGTTTGTGCGTAATGTTGGGCATTTGATGAAAACCAATGCGATTTTGCTCAATGAAAAACCGATTCATGAAGGTATTATGGATGCCATGATCACCAGCCTAATTGCTAAACACGATCTTTTGGGCAACAGTCCATTTAAAAATAGCCGTTCTGGCAGTATTTACATTGTAAAACCTAAGATGCATGGCTCTGAAGAAGTAAAATTTTCTGACACGTTATTTGAACGTGTTGAAGCTGCCCTAGGGTTAGCAAAATACACAATAAAAATCGGCATTATGGATGAAGAACGTCGCACCAGTGTCAATCTGGCTGCCTGCATAGAAGCAGCTAAGCATCGTGTTGCGTTTATCAATACGGGGTTCTTAGATCGAACAGGTGATGAGATTCATACCTCCATGCAACAAGGCGCCTTTGCACTTAAGAGTGAATTAAAGGAACGCCCATGGATAAAGGCATATGAAAATGCCAACGTGTTCCATGGTTTGGCAAGTGGTTTGTCTGGCAAAGCACAGATTGGCAAAGGGATGTGGGCCATACCAGACAATATGGCAGATATGATGAAAAGCAAAATCGCGCATCCCAATGCCGGAGCTAACACGGCATGGGTGCCGTCTCCTACCGCAGCAACCCTACATGCGTTTCATTATCATCAAATCGATGTTTTTGAACGCCAGAGTCAACTGAGAAATGAACTCTCAGCCGGTTTGGATGATATTCTAAGTGTTCCGCTTTTAAATTCTGATTTATCCGAGACTCAAATTAGTCAAGAGTTAGATAATAATGTGCAAGGTATCTTGGGATATGTTGTACGCTGGGTACACCAGGGAATTGGTTGTTCAAAAGTTCCCGATATTGATAATGTCGGCTTGATGGAAGACAGAGCTACTTTAAGAATTTCCAGTCAACATATTGCCAATTGGTTGACGCACAACATAGTGTCAACAGAGCAGGTTATGCAGTCATTATTAAAAATGGCAAAGCTCGTGGATGCTCAAAATGCAGATGATGCTGAATATATTGGTATGTGCCCAGACTGTGAAAATTCCATCGCATTTCAAGCAGCTTGTGAATTGATTTTTGAAGGTACGAAGCAACCCAATGGCTACACTGAGCCTGTGCTGCATCGCAAACGAGTTGAGATGAAAGCGAAGAGATGATTGATAAGCGATACCCAATAAAAAACCCCTTTGAGTCACGTTTTCTCAAAGGGGTTTAGATATTTTTCTGCGACACGTCTATTAAAAACTGAACTCTGGATAAGAAATACTTGACGAATTTCCCACCCTTAGCCTCAAGTAAAATTAAACTTTAAAGTAATCTTTATACCAAGCGACAAAATTACCTATGCCTTGTTTAATATTGGTTTGCGGACGATAGCCAACATCATCAACCAAGGCTTCAACATCAGCGTAGGTGTCAGGAACATCCCCCATTTGCAAGGGTAACAATTCTTTTTCTGCCGTCTTACCTAAAGCGTCTTCTAAGGTTTCAATATAATCCATTAATTGCACCGGTGTTTGTGCACCAATGTTATAAACTCGCCACGGCGCTTTGCTAGTACCCGGATCAGGCTTCTCTCCAGACCATTCTGGATTTGATTGAGCTGTGTTATCTAGGGTACGGATAATACCTTCAACGATATCGTCGATGTAAGTGAAGTCACGTCTATGATTACCATAGTTAAAGACTTTTATCGGATCGCCATTCAAAATTGCTTTAGTGAACAAGAACAATGCCATGTCAGGTCTACCCCATGGCCCATAGACAGTAAAGAATCTTAAGCCAGTAGTAGGCAAGCCATAAAGATGGCTGTACGTATGAGCCATCAGCTCATTGGCTTTTTTACTTGCCGCGTAAAGTGATACTGGGTGATCAACATTATCGTGAACAGAAAATGGCATTGCTTCGTTTGCACCATAGACCGAACTAGACGATGCATAAACAAGGTGCTGAACCTTGTTGTGACGGCAGCCCTCTAGAATGTTCATATAACCAACAATATTTGCATCTATATAAGCGTGAGGGTTTTCCAACGAATAACGCACCCCAGCCTGTGCAGCTAAATGAACTACTTTATCAAATTTATGTTCTGCAAATAGCGTTTCCATACCTTCGCGATCTTCAACACTCATTTTCACAAAACTAAAGTTCAATGCATTTTTGTGATTTTCGACTCTTTTTAGTCTGTCCAATTTCAGATTGACGTCATAATAGTCATTCAGATTGTCTAACCCAACAACTTCATCGCCTCTTTCCAGTAGATACAAACTTACATGTGAACCGATAAAGCCGGCGGCACCAGTTACTAATACTTTCATTAATGACTATCCTTACAGTCTTAAGTCAACGATATTTTTATCAAATATATATTTCAGATCGAAAATAACACAGTTACTTTTGCCAAGTGCTTGCAAATCAGAAGGGCTCATTTCTTTGAACTCACTATGAGCAACTGCCGCAATAATAGCGTCATATTTGCCTTGTTCAGGCTTATCTACCAGCGATAGTCCATATTCGTGCTCCACTTCTGCTGATTCAGCCCAAGGGTCGTAAATGTCCATATTAACATGATAGTTTTCAAGCTCGGTGGCAATATCCACCACTTTGGTGTTGCGAATATCAGGACAATTCTCTTTGAAGGTGATGCCCATCAACAATACGTTTGCACCATTAACCATTATCTTTTGGTTCAACATCTTCTTCACTAAGCGGCTAACAACGTATTCACCCATGTGATCATTGATTCTGCGACCTGCTAATATCACTTCAGGATGGTAGCCTATCTCTTCTGCTTTGTGGGTCAAATAGTACGGGTCTACGCCAATACAATGTCCGCCAACCAATCCAGGTCTAAATGGTAAAAAGTTCCATTTACTCCCAGCAGCTTGCAATACTTCTTCTGTATCAATGCCAAGACGTTCAAATATCATGGCTAGTTCGTTGATAAGTGCAATGTTTAAATCTCGTTGCGTATTCTCAATCACTTTTGCCGCTTCAGCGACTTTAATGGATGAGGCTCTGTGGGTTCCTGCCTCAATAATCGACAGATAAAGATCATCTACATCTTTGGATACGGCCTCGTTCGAACCACTAGTCACCTTGACTATGCTTTCTAGGCGGTGTGTCTTATCACCCGGATTTATCCGCTCTGGACTATATCCAGCAAAAAAGTCGACATTAAAAGTCAAGCCGGAATGCTCTTCGATAATAGGTAAACACACTTCTTCAGTCGCACCTGGGAAAACCGTGGATTCGTAAATTACAGTGGTCCCTTTTCTTATAATCTTACCGATCATTTCGCTAGCTTTGCGAAGCGGCGTCAAATCTGGCTGCCTATTCTTATCAATCGGCGTAGGCACAGTGACAATAATATAATCACAACTACTCAAAGAAGCAGGATCACTACTGAATTCTAATTGAGTCACGCTTGCTAATTCTTCAGGGGACACCTCAAGAGTGTGATCTTGACCACCTTTGAGCTCTGAAATTCGCTGTTGATTAATATCAAAACCAACAGTGGTAAATTTTTTACCAAAAGCGACAGCGAGGGGCAAACCAACATATCCCAATCCAATGATTGCAATGCGTTTGTCTAGAAGTTGTTCAGCCAAATTAATTTACCTTTTCAGCATAAGAGAGCCTGTCGACACTATTCGTTCGATAAGTCTCTGGGTTAATTGTATTTCGGGCAATATTTTGCCTGTATTTAACACAAAATAGTAGCCCTATAATTGAAATTTGCTACCAGTTGGGGTTTTGCGGTAATTTAGGATCAAAGTGATGCTTACCAATTAGCTTATCTCTGAGCCCTAAGAACGATTTGATCGCAAAATGTTTTATAAGAATTGGAAACGGCATTTTTTGCCAATGTCCTCGCAAATAAACGACTTGTTTTGCCATTCTATTCTTGAATTTATTCACAGCTTCGTGCTCTGGTACGATGGCGTTAACGAAAATAGTATTCATCAGGAATTTATCTGTAAAACCCAACTTTTGATTGCTAACAAAATCTTTAGCTTGTTGCGGAATATCGATTTTAGAGTAGTAAGATATTACTGTAATACAAGACGCTAGTTCGCTGGTAAACTTGGTCTCAATGGCAAGTTCAATTAGCTTTGGCCAACAATCTTGATCACCGAATTCCTCAATGAGTAAACAGATATCAAGTAAATCCCGCATCCAGCTCGAACTGTCTTCATTGGTAAACATATGCACCAAACTATGCAATATTGTGCAAGCGGGGTCTAAAACAAAACAACCCGTCTCTGTCAACTGTTTCGAATCAAAAAAGGTCTCTACAGACGGGGCACGACCACTAATGGGCGGATAGATATTATGGTGCATATCTAATACGGTAGCTCTATTGATCTGAAATAGTGGCGGAATTTCATGCGCCCACTCTCGATAATACTTCTCATCATAGTCATTGAGTGATTCGGAGCGCCACCGATTTGACTTCAGATGAGCTTCTGCTTTTGCCAAATCGCTTTTATCAACTAACACATCCAAGTCAGAACATACTCTACCCAAACCATTAAAGGAGCCTCTCAATGTGTAGGCCGCCCCTTTCAAAAATATCGCTTGTACATCGACTTGCTGAAACAATTGGTTTAGCTCTTTTGCTTCATATTCAATTTGATCTGCTTGACGTTTAGCATAGACATGGGCAGAGAATAGGTGTCGCTGCACTTCCGAGGGATATTGACTAAAGCATTCGTGCTTCACTGCACTGTGATATAAACTGCCTAACACCTTAGCTTCTCTGAGAATAAACACGGCTTCCTGCCATTGCTTTAAACTCAGATTAAGCCCAGTTTTTGGCTCCAGCATTAACTTGAACAAATCGAGCGTATTGATAAGCTCAGTCACGAGATTATATCCTCAGTAAGAAAGGCATCGACTTCTTGCACATCGCTGTAGTTAATTTCAAAATGCCGGCTGTTACTAATGACTTTTTTCACCGAATCAAACCCTTCAGCGCCCAACACGTTATAGTTGAACGCATTTTGGCTAAGTGCGGTGAAGGCTTCAAGCTGATTTAGCTGAAATATTTTAAGTTCTGATTCAGCGACATACTTCGGAAAAACAACGCTCTCAATAGGCACGGGTTCATAAGTTTGATATTGAGCCCAACTAGATACCTTCACGTGGGCAACATCGCCTTTTTGAGTATCTTTGCATACGGGTGTGAAAAACGCTTGAGGATGCCAGGATTTAACCAAGGTAATAGATTCGTTTTTCAGACAAACAGGCCTGTATAAAGGTGAAACGAGCCCAGTTTGCATATCAATAATCGCCATTTCATCAGAATAGGTAGACCAGCCAGATAAACCCAAATGCGCTGTCAGAGTACTCTTACCCGAACCTGGTAATGCTGGGAATATGATAGCTTTGCCATTTTTTACCAGTACTGCGGCATGGATAATCAGTTTGCCGTATTCATTGGCTGCAATACACCAATTCATGCCCCACTCCAATACAGCAGCAGCCTGTGAAACAGGTAGAGGTTTAAAAGGGGAATGTTGGTCAGAATAAAAACTGATTTGCGGGCGAATAAAACGCCGCACCAAGCTATCGAACTTAATTTTTATTCTGAAATCGATAAAATCGTCTTTAGCGTCTGCGTCTCCATATAAGCTATCGACGATAGGGTAAAGATGATGAAGGTCTGAGGTCATCGAAAACTGGTAGAGACCTGTGTTCAAAAGATGCATCAATCATCGCTTCCGATCAACACTCTCCAGTTTATTAATTGAGTTATCATTTTCTCACATTCCAATTTATTCAGTCCCAGCAGTGAACCGATTTTAGAACTGGAAATTTCACCTTGCAAGCGTGTTGAGTCTTGATGTGCTGCATTTTGAGGTAATACTTGCGAATTTTCTGATGAATTTCGAAGGAAAAGGGTGTTTCCGTCATAGCCATTGTAAATGGCTATGCCGCTGTTGTCAGGACATAGCCACATTTGACTGTTTGGGGATAGTATCAATTTGCCCACTAACGATTGTTTGTTAATACTCTTTAGTACAGAACCATATCGTTAGTTGCATGGTTGTCAGTGAAACCCAAATCTGTATTGGATGGCACCACTGCTTGAGCTAATTCACCGTTCATTTCTGCTAATTTTGATTGAGTATATATATATAGGAAAACATCATTAGTCAGTTGCGTTGCTTGAACCGGCCCGGCATAACCAGGATAAAGTCCAAAACATGCATTTAAGTACACGCAACCCAACCTTTTCATCAGTGTATCAGAACTCATTAACGCATCACCACAAGTGGGTGATGTTGCAATAAGTTCTTGAGGAAGATACAAATTTCCTGCTTTTTCTGCATCACAAGCTGCTATGTATTTCTTCTTCAAATTTTCATAGCTGCTATGGCCTTTTTTACTTTTTAGGTGGCTGAATATGCTGTCACAATGTTTATTTAAATTTTTCCACTTGTATGGTTTACAACCATTTTCCATTACTGGCATGGTACAGTCATGACGATCAGTATTTGTTGACAAATTTCCTGACATCGCCCCAGAGACAGAGCAGGCACCCCACACTGATTTAGCAGGTAAACTAAACACAACAGCACCAGTCGCAGACTTTTTCAAAAAGCTGCGTCTATTATTTCCCTTAGAAACGTCCTGCTTATTCGTTTTATCGAATTCGTTCATACATCAAAACCCTTTAGTGCGTCACTTAGCGCGAATTAAATCTTCTAACTGTAAATGAAAGCAAAATTCGAGCCATCAATATATCACTTTGAATTTATTGAATAAAACCATAGGTTCAACAATGTAATTGTAAAGTAACTTGACAGTTTAATAATCGATTTTTGCTTTTCTCAACAGCTCATGAACGTATTTTACAGGGATTGAATACGTAATTCCACTTGGCTCTGATAAAACTGACTCTTTAGTGGTTTTGACAAAGACTTTATTGATGACTCCAACTACCTTTCCCGTTTCAGCATTAAACACTGCACTACCACTGTTCCCGGGGTACGCAGTTGCATCCATTTGGTAAATAAAGTAAGGATCTCGCAAACGACGAATAGTATTGATATCGAGTTGACGAGCGTTATGGCTTGGAATAATGACGGGAGTTGAGGCAGCTATAATACCGCGATGAGTAGCTGGATATAATCCCAAGACTGAGCCTATTGGAAAACCAATGAAAAACACATCAGTACCATCATCTACAAAATCAGGCTGGGCTAAGTCAAGGGGTACAAACTTTTCATTCAGTTTAAGCAGGGCTAAATCATGTCGTTTTTCAACCGCAATGACTTCCGCATCAACCGTTTTTGGTTGATTACCAGAACCTATAAAAACCACTCTTTTTTGTTGACGGTCTGGATCTAGCTCTTTATCAATAACATGTTGATTAGTAATAACATAATTACCATCAGCCACGATAAAACCAGAGCCTTGTAAGTTCGCTCTTGGAGAACCCCTTGGATCAAATACTCCAATTCCAACAACAGAGGGTTTTACCTGCTTCACTAGTTCAACGATACTGTGTGCGGAAGCAAAAGTGCCAAAAACCAATGTGATGAATAAAATAAGTAATTTCAAAGATATAGTCCCACTTAAATTAGGCTAACAATTGGATCTGCCAATTGCATAGCGACCTTGTGTTGTCCTCGATACTGATAACCT
This sequence comes from uncultured Alteromonadaceae bacterium, assembly GCA_947503265.1. Classification (GTDB taxonomy): domain Bacteria; phylum Pseudomonadota; class Gammaproteobacteria; order Enterobacterales; family Alteromonadaceae; genus Aliiglaciecola. Next base: position 43,369 of record CANNDC010000024.1, on the reverse strand, counting down.
AACAATAAATCGGACAAATTAATATTTCTGGTCTAAGGTAGTGATTAAGTAATCGCAATAAAAAACAAAACCCAGATTACCTTAGTACAACAATGGATGAAGTATGCAAGCCGCTGACAAACACACGCAATTACCGAAACAAATAGTACCTATTTTTTCTGGAGGGGGAACTCGATTATCGGCACACATTGGTATTTTAGATGCACTTGAAACGTTAAAAGTTGAATGTCCTCATTTTGTTGGAATATCGGGTGGTTCAATAGTTACTGCATTATATTGTGCTGGCAATTCTCTTGAAGAAATAATGACATTGGCGGTTGAAACGGATTTTAGACAATTCAAAGGATATTCGCTAATTCGATTGCTGCGAGAAGGGGGACTTAGCTCAGGTGATAAATTCCAAAAATGGATGGACAAGCAATTAAATGGAATCACGTTTTCTGAACTCCCACGAAGCCTCAGTATAGTGGCGACCGACGTCAATGGAGGTGGCCCAGTTATTTTTAACAAAGATGTTTGTCCTGACATGAAAGTATCAGAAGCTGTAAGATACTCAATGTCTATTCCCCTGATCTTCACCTTCAAGCCATATAAAGACCATTTATTAGTTGACGGTGCGATACTTTCCGAAGATGCTTTGTTTAGGCAGTGGACAGAAGACAATGCACAAAACGTATGCTTTAGACTAAGAAGTCAGCAGGTTTCAGAAAGACGTAAAGGTAAGCTATTCTTTAATTTGCCCGAATACCTTTTTATGTTGATCAAAACTTTTATGACAGCCCTTTCGAGAGAATATGTCCATGAGGATCACTGGCAAAACACGGTTATAGTCGATACTCAACATGTATCTTCAGTTGACTTTGCCTTGAGCCCGGAGCAAAAACAAGAATTATACGAAATTGGTAATCAAACAGCCCTGCAAATCCTTCCCATTAAACTCGGTGTCTAATCAACTCGTTAAAGATGCCAAAGGTAACAAGTGTATCTTAGCGATAAATAAAGGAGTCGATTCATTACCATAGCAAACACACAAATGGCTAATTTTTGCAGAATCCGCTCCTTGTTCTTTGATTTCAGGGCTAATCAATATATTTAGCGAGTCATTACTACGTAAGTTCGACAATTGCGTTTTGTTCATACAAAGCTTATGTGATGCATAAATCATGGGGCTTTTGATCAAATCATGGGATAGTGCCTGCGCTCTTTCTAACAATGCTGAAGAAATAAGGCTCAATGGGTACATATCGGGAAAACAGACTTTGTTAGCAAACTCATCAATATATTCTGATTGCTCTGCAAAAGCACTGGTCAAAAAGTTTTTTGCATTCCCTACAATCATAAATTTACGCTTAAGAAAATATCCGGAAGTTTCTTCGAAACTGCGGTCTTGCAATTCCCGCAGTTTAGCTGGGTCAAATTGAAAATCAGGCACTTCAAAAGGAGAATGTGAAGAATCACGTTTGAATCCAAGCAGCACTGCTTTTCCGTTCGCCTTCAGCAACACACGATTTGACAAAGTTTGCACGCCCTCTTTTGAGCTAGTTCGAGATCCTTTTATATCCACAGATAATTCATCGCCCGGTTTCACCACACCGGCAAACGTTAGTTCATACAAGCTATATGGCAATACTACATCATCAACTTGATATTCTTCCTTTACATCTTGCCGAAACATTTTTACACGGTTTTCAATGAAACAGCCCAACTGAAAACCGAGGGCAATAGGCCCGTGAAACGGATTTTTCTCCACCCAATTCCACCTATTTTTATCGTGGAATAAATTAAAATCATCTGTAGAATTTCTAGCGGCTTCAATATGTATTTGAGACAAAATGGCGTTTTTCACATTTCTATCCTTGTTGTCGTTTGCCGATCATTAATAATTCACTATTTTCAACTAAAATAGCCTATAGGGGCAGCTTTTGTACAGATAGGTTTGACAAATATTCGTAAGCACATGACACTTAGTAAAATAACAGAATTTTTAGGTTATCATTATTATTTTAGGCTATGACGCGATCGACACAGTTTCGAAAGGAAAAATAAAGTGACCATAAATACGTCTGAAACCATTTCGGATCATTTTTCTGATTATCTTCGTCCAGTATTTTCCGAAAGTGTAGAACATAAAAATCATTCATTTCGAATCAGACATCAAGTTTACTGTGAGGAGCTCAAATTTGAGCCGATAAGTGAAGACGGCCTTGAAAAAGATGACTTTGACAACCACTCTTACCATAGCCTTATCCAACACAAGTCAAGCGGCCTTTACGCAGGTACTGTAAGGCTAATTACATCTTCTAGTTCCTCTGAGAAGTTGCCGATAGAACTGTATTGCAGAGAAGCGATTGCGAAACCTAAATTGTTTCCTGATAACTTCGAACGTAATGACATTTGTGAAATATCTAGATTAGCGGTTCCTCTTGAATTTAGACGAAGAAAAACAGATAACTTTGAGGGCGCGGCCGTAGGACTTATTAATAAAGAAACCTATTCTGAAACAGAATTACGTTGTTTTCCATTTATCGCAGTTGGCCTATATCTATCCGCCACGTCAATATTACTCGCTAAAAACATTAATCATTGCTATGTGATGGTCGAACCCAGATTGGCCAGAAGTATGAAATTTGTTGGCTTGCCCTTTGAACAAATAGGGCCTGTAGTGGATTATCATGGAAAACGCGCTCCTTTCTACATACAACCAAAGAAAGTAGAAGAAAACCTGAAAGCAGATTTCAAAGCATTGCTACGAAATATTGATTCAGAACTGTTACAGCAAAGGTAATGCCTATTCATTCATTGTTGCCAATTTCTATTTAGAAAACTCTCCTAACCGCCATGGAAACTACCTATGTTTGATTATTTTGATGCATTTTCAAGAAATATTGGTTGGCTCACCAAATCTGAGCAAGCTATTTTAAAAACCAAACGGATCGCTATTGCAGGACTCGGTGGTGTCGGTGGCGAACATATAGTGACACTCGCGAGATTGGGAATTCAAAATTTTAATATTTCTGATTTTGATGAGTTTGAAGTGCATAACTTTAACCGTCAAGCGGGCGCATTTATGTCTACACTCGATAGAAAGAAATGCGAGGTAATGGCTGAGGTTTGTCGAGATATTAACCCAGAATCAGATGTCAAAACCTTTGAACAAGGAATTGATGCAAGCAATGTCGATGAATTTTTAAAAGATGTGGATATCTATGTCGATAGCCTTGATTTTTTTGCACTAGATGCAAGAAAAATAGTATTCCAAGCCTGCGAAGATAAGCAAATACCAATAGTCACTGCGGCCCCGATAGGCATGGGTACTGCTTTTCTGTGTTTTATGCCAGGTAAGATGACTTATGAAGAGTATTTTAGATTCAATAGTGTTAAGACAGAAACCGATCAATACATTAAGTTTCTGATTGGTTTGTCACCAGCAATGTTACACGCGTCCTATTTAGTAGAGCCGAGTGCTGCCAACTTTTCTGAGAAAAGAGGCCCTTCTACACCCATGGGGGTAAAATTCTGTGCCGGTATCGCCGGTACTTTTGTTCTTAAAATATTGCTAAATAGAGGTCCAATACTCTGTGCTCCTTGGGGTTTACATTTTGATGGATATAAGAACAAATTTAAGAAGACTTACAGACCTTGGGGCAATAATAACCCAATCCAGAAGATCGCTTTTGCTATTGCGAAGAAGAAGCTAGCCTCTTAATTGAAATCTGGTTTGCGACAAAGTAGTGTAGGGTCACTTTTCACCGTTTTTAACCGTATGTACACTAGACAGATACATTCACAGTTGAAAAAATAAAAGTACATTAATAATTTCTCTAGGTTAACTTTGCCTTTAACTAACGAGATTGGTTGTAACAGGATAGGATTAACTGCGGGCTGTTAATCTTTGTTGGATGCTTTGCAGCTACTTGTCTATAAGCTATTTATTTGAACTGGTTGATGAGTGTAATATTTTCTGACACTCGGTGTGCTCGTCTATCTTTACAGCTAAATTTCAGACATTAAAAAACCCAGCTTAAGCTGGGTTTTTTGATTCTTTATTTCTAGTTCTTGTATTACTTCTTACGACGAGAAGCAGCACCAAGACCTAGTAGACCAAGACCTAGCATAGCGATAGATGCTGGCTCTGGGATAGAAGCAGTAATTGAACCATCAAGAGTAGTTTGACGGATTGCTTTATCACCTACCAATAATAACTGATTAGCAGTTGGAATTGGTGGGTTAACGTTAGTATCTAGAGCGAAGCTAGCGTATTGTCCCGGAGTCAAGCGGTCTGCAACGTCTACGAAAGTTGAACCGTTCTTAACAAACAAGAATCCAGCTTCAGCCATTGTAATATCAAAGAAGATATCTAAGTTAGCAGCATTGATTGAAGAACCAGTAACTTCAGCTTTCAATATGCTTCTGTCGTTAGTATCATCTAATAGGTCATTGAAGAAGAACTCCATGTAACCGCCGTTGTATACTGGGCCTGTTCCAGTAAGAGTAGCTGTTAGCTTATACTCGACTTGGATATCCCAAGTTTGCAAGAAACCTTCGTTATCACTTCCTAAAGGTGGAACAAGTGGGCTAAGTGCATCAATATCACATTGACCGCCAGCACAGTTAGGAGTAACTAAAGACACAGGAGTAGAACCGTCAAGTGCAGTACCCGCAGCTGGGATACCAGCAGCAGCTAAATCAGCAGGAACGTTAGTGTCTACTACACCGCCAGTAAGGTTACCCATACCGTCTGTGTCATAGATTGATGTTGCTAGAAGTTGGCTAAAACCAAATTCAGTAAAAATACCAGTGAATACGTCAGCATCGACGCCGCCCACAGGGATGGCACGGTTAGCATCGTAGCTGTTGTCACTAAGACCTAAGTATAAGTCACCAGCGTTTACACTAGTAGCGGCAAAAGATGCAGCAATTAATGTAGTAGTAAGTAGCTTTTTCATTTTGTAATCCTTTTATTTCCAGACAAACCAAATTTATTTCGTACTAAGTACTAAGCATATTGGATGCCAACTTTTCCAAATATTATTTTATCGTTACTTATCAATGTCTTATGCATTTATCATCGGGTTGTATTTTTACCCGCATAATTCAACTGTTAAAAAACCCGACACTTTAAGTGTCTTTACCCTGTCTACTAGTTTAATTTCTTGACGCTTGTTTTAGTACTTCCAACCTTGTTTGCTGATTATTGGTTACAGCACGCACGGTTCTGAGTACAGAGGAGGCCTGTGTAGCTTCACCTAACTCAATGAGAACCTCCGCGTAGTTGAGAGCGACACCAGGATCGGTTGGGAGTTTATCGTGGGCGATAGCTAAGATTGACTTAGCTTCTAACGCATCGCCGTTTTTGAATAGAGCATAACCGTAAGTGTCCATGACTTGAGGAACTTCAGGCGCAATCTTTATTGCTTTTTCAGCGGCAGCTAGAGCCTGATCAAATTGACCGGAGCGCAAATACGCCCCAGATAAATTATTATATCCGATCGGACTATCAGGAAGTAATTCAGAAATTTGTGTATAAAGAGCGATAGCTTCCTTATCGAATCCATGCGTAGACATAAACTCTGCTGATTTAACTTTTACAACCATAGAATCAGGCTGTTTCTCTAAATGACGTTCAAATAGTTCCTTCGCCTTCGTCTTTTTGTTGTTCCCTGCATAAGCGATAGACAAGTTAATAGCATCATCGAATTCATCGGTTACTTTATAGTACTGCTCTAGCATAGGCTCAGCTTTAGCATATTCTCCGTCAATAAGCGCTAATTGACCTTCAAACTTAGCAAGGGTGAGGTTCGTTGACGTTGATTTTTTGAGGAACTCTAGCTCTTGCCTTGCTGCGGCATACTCTTTTCCTTGCATCAAAAATTTTAATTTGGCTAATCTTAATGGTTCACTATTTGGGAATTTGCCGACAGCGGCATCGACCGTCGTCTTAGCCTTGTCAATTTCACCACTGATACCATAGAGCCCGACCAGACGAAACCACGGAGTGGCAACATCCGGGGTACGATCTCTCCATTCTATATATACTGATTCGGCTTTATCAAATTGTCTATTATTGTAATAGGCATCACCCAGAGACTCTAAGCCATAAATAGACAACAGACTGCGGTTCTTCTCTAAAATGTCGATCGCTCCAGCGTTATCGCCACTCACCCGCTTTAACGTGGCTAGCATAAGAACGGGTTCTTCACTTTCGCCATTTTGCTCGACAATGCTCTCAAAAAAGGAAGCAGTCTCTTCGTAGTTGTCTTCTTTTTCAGCAATCAATATCAGCTCTTTTGCTGCATACTTATTTAGCGGGTTCGCTTCTAGTACGCCATATGCTGTTTCTTTTGCTTTTTCAGTATTGCCGCTTAATCGCAATGTTTTAATCAGATTATTCAAGGCAGGTGTATAGTTTTCATCAATAGCTAATGCAGATTCAAATGCCGTAATAGCTTCTGGATTTTGATTCAATTTGCTTCTGATTTGACCTTCCAACACCAATCCGCCTAATTGATTTACTTTCTGCCATTCTTGTGACAATTTAAGCGCATTTTCTTGCTGGCCTTCTTGCATATAGACTTCAGCGAGAAACAACCAAGCTTGATCGTTTGAAGGATCCATCACCAGAGATTCTTGGATATTTTTGACACCACTCAAATCATTGGCAGCAATCTTAGATATACCTTCACCCAGTTCAGCCACTGCATCACTATTCTCGAACGTATTCATCTTGGAAAACTGTTGTGCGGCCATTTCGAAATCGCTTTCACTAGCAAACAGAGACGCGGCTTGTTCGAACAGCAACGCATCTACATCAGTAATACCTTCAAGAGAATCAAGCGTTTTGGCTGCTTCTCGACTGTAGCCCAGATCTAGCTGCAATTGTGCCACCAATCTATGCACACTATGAGTTTTCGGTAATTTGCTTGCCGCTCGTCTTAACGAGGAGTACGCCCTTTCAAGTTTGCCAAGCTTATATGCGCTCATCCCATGAACCATGTCATTGCGTAGCCCTTCTGAGCGCCCTTCACGAGCTTTTTCGGCGTAGAAGAAAGCATTTTCAAAATCCTCTTTTTGAAAAGCAATAGCACCTTTGTAATAGTTGGCTTGAGGTTGTTCTTTGTTAATCGCTAGTAGTTTATCGACCTGAACTTCGGCTTTATCAAGGGATTCGTTTCTCATCAACACATCAATTAGTAGAAACCTAACCAAGTGATAATTCGGGTATTCTTTTAACACACCGTCAAAACTTGCAGCAGCACTTTCTAAATCGCCTAAACGGTTGTTAATGAGTCCTAAGAGAAAGAATTGTTCAACTTTATCAGTACTGTCCGCATTGAATCCATCAGCGATAGTTTTTGCCTCTTCGACATTTTGCAGCAAATAGGCTTTATAAGCTTCAGCTAGTTTCCGCCTATCTCCTTGCAGAATCTCTGGAAATGTAACTTGGTTTACACCTTGGCCGGGCAAACGCAATTGGGCAAGGTATTGGTACAACGCGAGAGAAGGTTTAACCTCATCGTCCAACACCAACATAATTCTGTCTGCTAGCGAAATGACGCCTTCAAAGTCTTCTTGATAGTAATAGACTTTCACCAGATAGGGATATACATCAGCATAAGGAGCCCCCATATCAGCCCCCCTCAAAAGTTCTTTTTCTGCAGCTTCAAATTGGCTTTGTTGAAGATAAACCCTGCCCAGCAAGGTTCTTGCTTCAGAAAGCGAATTGTTCTGAGAGATAGCACTTTTCAATTCAACAATTGCGCTTTGTAATTTGCCCTGCTCTATATTCTGTTTGGCACTCGCAAGAAGCTCTTCTGGGGTCTGCTTTGAGCAACCGACTGTTACTAACATAAGCATAAATAAAATCAGGCTAGCTTTTAGCATTTTCATACAATTATTCCTTATTGAATTTTTTACATTGACGTCACTATATTCACCGGTTGTCTAAAACCTTGTTGAGGTTCAAACCTTGCTGAATAAACCTCGCGTATCAATGAGTACTTTTGTTGCGATTGTTGAAATATCGAGTAATTTAAACTGACGATGGTCGACTAACACAACAACAATATTGGCCTTTTCCATCGCATGGTCAAGAGAGACTAAGTTGACACCTGATTCACTTAAACTAGCTGGCAAAGAAGTAATGTTAGGTTCAACTGCGAGAATTTCCCCAACATTGTCCTCAGCAAGTAATTTGACTATATCCAGAGCAGGGCTTTCTCTCAAATCATCGATGTCGGGTTTAAACGCTAGACCTAAACAGGCCACAACCGGACGTTTAAATTCATCGGCAGCGGCTTTAACTTTGTCTATGACAAAATGCGGTTTTGCATCATTTGTTTCGCGCGCGGTACGTATGATTTTTGCTTCTTCAGGCGCTGAATCAACGATAAACCAAGGATCTACTGCAATACAGTGACCGCCTACTCCCGGTCCAGGTGATAAGATATTCACTCGTGGGTGTCGATTTGCAAGGGCAATTAACTCCCAAACATTAATTTTTAATTTATCGCAAATGACCGATAGCTCATTTGCGAAAGCGATATTTACATCCCTAAAGCTATTTTCAGTAAGCTTAGCCATTTCTGCTGTTCGGGCACCGGTAACAATGCAATTGCCACGTACAAAGACCTTGTACAATTCAATGGCTTTATCGCTGCAAGCTGCTGACATTCCACCAATTATGCGATCATTGGACACCAATTCTTCTAGCACTCTACCCGGTAAAACGCGCTCAGGACAATGAGCGACATACATATCAGGTTCGTGATTAGGGTGACCGGGGAAGTGTAAATCGGGTCTTAGTTCTTGTAGCCAAGTTGTCAATTTTTCTGTTGCGCCGACAGGTGAAGTCGATTCCAAAATGACCAAGTTGCCTTTTTCCAGCACGGGCGCAATGGCCTCTGCCGCCTTTTTTATGTAGCTAAGATCAGGTTTTTTGCCTTCTTTAAAAGGAGTAGGCACAGCAATCATAAATGCTTCGGCTGGCTCGGGCGTGAGGGATGCGCGCAGTTTTCCCATAGTAACAGCTGCTTGCACAACCATATCGAGATCAGGCTCTACGATATGCACCTTGCCCTCATTTATGGTGTTGACAGCATTTTCAGATACGTCTATGCCAATCACTTCCAACCCACGTGAAGCAATAACGGCTGCCGTAGGTAGCCCGATATATCCTAAACCGATTACTGAAACTTTTTTAAAAGACATTAACTTTCCTTTGAACTAATAATAATATCAACGATACGCTCACAGGCTTTGCCATCCCCATAAGGGTTATGTGCAAATGCCATAGCTTCATATGCCGAGCTATCATCTAGTAACTTTTGTGCTTGCCCCACAATCTCTTCGTAGTCTGTGCCAACTAACTTAACCGTACCAGCATCGATAGCTTCAGGACGTTCTGTAGTATCACGCATTACCAGAACAGGCTTACCTAGAGAAGGTGCTTCTTCTTGCACACCACCTGAGTCGGTTAAGATGATATTTGCACGGCTCATCAAATACACGAAAGGTAAGTAGTCTTGGGGTTCGATCAAAAAGACGTCTTCCTTACCTTTTAATAAACGATTAACTGGTTCTTGAACATTTGGATTCAAATGCACTGGGTATAAGACTTGTACATTTTCATTTTCAGAGAGCTTGCTTATTGCTTTACAGATGTTTTCAAAGCCGTCACCAAAACTTTCTCGTCTATGACCTGTAACAAGTATTAATTTTTTGTTTGGATCAAGAAAATCAAATTTCGCTGATAATTCACTATTTAATTGAGCATCGTTGGCAATCTTTTGCTCCACCTGAATCAGGGCATCAATAACAGTATTTCCCGTTACAAAAACAGTATCTGGCGCAACATTCTCTTTTAGTAAATTATCTTGAGCACGTTGAGTAGGAGCAAAATGCAAGCTGGTAAGCGCGCCAGTTAATTTACGATTGCATTCCTCAGGCCAAGGACTATATATATCTCCGGTTCTAAGGCCGGCTTCAACATGCCCTACTTTGATTCGCTGATAAAAAGCGGCCAGTGATGAAGCAAAGGTAGTGGTAGTATCACCGTGAACCAAGACCAAATCTGGTTTGGATTCAGCGAAAACATCTCTTAGCCCCATTATTGCTCTGGTAGTGATGTCATACAGGTCCTGTCCTGGCTGCATTAAATCCAAATCGTAATCTGGCGTTAATGAAAACAGAGACAACACTTGATCTAGCATTTCTCTATGCTGTGCAGTCACACATACTTCAACTTGTAAGTCTTCTCGTTTTTGAAGTGCGATTACTAGGGGGGCCATTTTAATTGCTTCGGGTCTGGTCCCGAACACGAGAAGAACCTTTTGAATACTCATGCTATTTCTCTATTACCTACTGGGGGATACGTTTAAACTTTTTCTTCGACGAAACTACACAAGGCGCCAAATGTTTCGAAAATATCAGCACTGATTTCGTCATCATCAACTTCCACGCCAAAAGTATCTTCAATCGCAGTTAGTACCGTCACCACTGCCATAGAATCAAATTCCGGAATAGCTCCAAGAAGAGCGGTATCCTCATCAAATTCTGCGTCACTTGATAACTGCAATACATCAATCAATATTTCTTTAACCGAGGCGGCTGTATTCATTCTTTCACTACCTGTATCATATTAAAATTACTCTAGATAGAACAAAGCGCTATCATCAGGAGCCGTATTGTTCCATTATTTATGGCAATAAGAAATAGTTGCTAACCATTAACAGGATAAAAGTACAAAAATGGTGACATTTTTCGATCAAATAGTCTCTGCTTCGGCAGATCGTCACGCTACTCGCACTGCATTAGTCTTCAAAGATCAGCAAATTGATTATCAAACCCTTGATAGTCGTGTAAGTCACATGGCTGATTGTTTGCAAGGATTGAATCTGAAACAACACGATCGTGTTGCCGTATTCTTACCAAAACTTCCCGAAACAATCGTTAGTCTTTTTGCTATTAGCAGGGCAAAAGGAGCGTTTGTACCTGTTAATTCAGTTTTAAAAGCACCTCAGGTAGAACATATTCTCAATGACTGTGATGTAAAAATTTTAGTCACCAGTAGCGATCGATTAAAGGCGCTATCCTCTAGTTTGGAAAATTGTCCAGCGCTTGAACAGATTATATTGATCGACAAACTTCCGAAAACTGAATTGACCAAAATTAGTACTCTTTTACTCTCAGATCTTCTTGAGCAACACCCTGCTGATAATACAGTCCAGCGTTCAAGCTTTCGTGTAGACAATGATATGGCAGCAATACTCTACACATCAGGGAGCACGGGGAAGCCCAAAGGCGTAGTGTTATCTCACCGTAATTTGATTGTTGGAGCGCAAAGCGTCGCTGAGTATCTTGAAAACACATCCGAAGACGTATTGCTTGCCTTATTACCGCTAAGTTTTGATTATGGCCTGAGTCAAGTTACCACCGCATTGTTAACAGGTGCGACTTGTGTATTGATGGATTACTTTTTGGCCGGTGACGTGGTCAAAACCATAGCCAAACACAAGGTCACTGGTCTTGCTGCGGTTCCTCCTTTGTGGCAGCAACTTATGAAAGTAACCTGGCCTGATAATGCGACTGAACAGTTAAGATACTTCACCAATTCCGGTGGTGCTATGCCCACAGTGACGCTAACTCAAATCAGAGAGACGTTTAAAAATGCCAAGCCCTATCTGATGTATGGCCTAACCGAAGCCTTCAGAAGCACTTATTTATCTCCAGAGTTAGTAGACGAAAGATTAGGTTCAATGGGCAAAGCCATTCCCAACGCACAAATTATGGTTGTTCGAGAAGATGGTAGTGAATGTGATGCGGACGAACCTGGCGAGCTTGTGCATCGAGGCCCTCATGTCAGCCTTGGATATTGGAATGATTCAGTTAAAACAGCAGAACGTTTTAAACCCGTTCCTAGCCAATTAAGCGGTTTAGTGATCCCAGAGATGGCGGTTTGGTCTGGCGATACAGTCAAACGAGACAAAGACGGATTTCTTTACTTTGTCGGCAGAAAAGACGAGATGATCAAAACATCTGGCTATCGAGTTAGCCCGATGGAGGTTGAAGAAGCTTGTTATCAAGCAGCAGATGAGGTCAGTGAAGCCATTGTTACCAGTGTAAAAGATACTGAATTGGGCCAAGCAGTCGTCCTTTATTTAGTGTTAAAGGAAGGTGTGGAAACAACCGAAAAAGACGTATTGGCTAAGTGTAAAAAGAGTTTGCCCAATTTTATGCATCCTAAACACGTCGAATACCGTGATACGCTGCCAAGAAATCCCAATGGCAAAGTTGATCGCAGTTTGTTGAGCAAAGAAGCAGAGGAAAAATACCAAAATGTCTAAGCCTACTCCCGTTCATGTTGAAATGAACCAATTTGAAACCAAAGACAAGCAATTATTGGTCGGTGGACATACATTGGATTCGATTGCAGATATGCTCAGCAAAGATGTTTTCTATGCTTATGACAAAAATGTAGTGAAGCAGCAAATAGATAAGTTCCACAGACATATTCCAAAGCACATCAAACTCCATTATGCAATAAAAGCAAATCCCTACCTACCCTTGATTAATGCCATGAAAGATTGGGTTGAAGGCTTTGATGTTGCTTCGCAAAAAGAAATGTTGCTGGCTATTCAATCCGGTATGCCCACCCGTGACATTAGCTTTGCCGGTCCTAGCAAGCAGTTGGCAGAGATTCGCGCAGCAATATCGGCTGGCGTCACATTACATGTTGAATCTGAACTTGAATTGGAAAGAGCAATTCAGATAGGACAGGAAATGGGCATTAATCCCATTGTTGCTTTCCGCGTTAACCCAGCTTTCGAATTGAAAGCATCGGGTATGAAAATGGGGGGTGGCCCAAAGCAGTTTGGAATCGACGAAGAAAGATTAATGGAGATACTACCAACGCTCGATTATACCAAGATGCAATTTCGCGGTTTCCATATTTATTGGGGATCTCAAAACTTGAAGGTCGAGGCCATAATTGATGCGCATAACAACACCTTTGATTTGGCGCAAAGACTAATAGACATTACCCCTGTCGAAGTTGAAACCGTCAATTTGGGTGGTGGTTTTGGTATCCCTTATTTTGCGGGTGAAAAGCGGCTAGATTTAACTGATATTGGCACTAATTTACAACGCCTGTTAGCTGAATACCCAGCCTTAGCCTCAATTGAACTTATCATTGAATTAGGCAGGTTCTTGGTCGCTGAAGCTGGTGTTTACGTCAGTAAAGTCACTGATAAGAAAACATCACGTGGACAAACCTATTTGATGACAAACGGTGGCCTGCACCATCATCTGTCAAATTCGGGTAACTTCGGACAAGTGATTCGAAAAAATTATCCTGTCGCAATTGGTAATAAAATCGATTCAGCTTGTGAAAAACACCCGATTACTGCCGTGGGGCCACTTTGTACGCCGTTAGATACTCTGGCGGACAAAATGATGTTGTCTGATCCGCAAATTGGAGATTGGTTGGTTGTTTATCAATCAGGGGCGTATGGTCCTACCGCCAGCCCGCAAGATTTTCTTGGCCATCCACATGTGGTTGAAATCCTGTTGTAGTGATAAAGGAACGGAATCGCGGTTAGAAATAATACTCGAGGCTAAGTTCGACGAAATCGTCTCTACGCACCTGATAAAGCGGATCAGTGGGTAAATCGCTCGACATGAAATACGCTTCTAATTGCCACTTCCAGTTGTCACTGATGCGGCTTGATGCTTCAATCAAGCCCATTCGACTGGACGATTCATCTAAGTCCTGAATCAGTCCCAACAATATCTCAGTTCCCTCGAAATCGTTAAACACAATTCGCGAACCTACCATGATGTCATCCTGCCCCATAGTTTGTAAGGTGTCTTGACGGTCATCGTATTGATACTCGACTAACCAACCTAGGTCAAAAACGGAATCAAACACCCCGACCTGAGTATATTCAAATCCACCAACAGCGGCATAAAAATCATCTTGCGCTGACTCCCTTCTGATCCCTTCAAATTTCCACAACCAAGAGCCCATGACTGCCAATAGATCAATACTGGATTGCTTGATTTGAGGATAGTAAGGTCGAATGGAAGTCATTTCTTCTTCTTCCATTACAGGCACAAAACTCGGCTCTCTTGAGGTACCGTCAAAGTAGGCAAGACCAATGTCAAAATCGCCCAAAGTGTGTTGCCAGCGAATAGCCCAATCTACATTCTCTTCCTCATCTTCAGACTCGTAAATTGGATTATCAATATCAACAGGTAAGCTAAACCTAAGTCGTCCTTCACGACCTGCAAAAGTGCGTTCACGAAAGTAAGGTAGTACATAAAAAGAGGTAGTGCCCCAGTCTTTTATCAGAGAAAGGTTGACCATCGGCTGGCCCAGTTTTTCTTCATTATCGACAGATTCAACCGAATCTGTTTGATTGATTATGTCGACTAAATGTAAAGACTCTGTTTGCCCCCAGAACACTTTGCCTAAACCCGCTTTAAATTCCCATGAATCAGCAACATGAAGCCACAATAGTTCTCTGATATCAGCATGGGTGCGCTCACCATCTGTTTCATCTAACCGATAAAAGGGCTTAAACACAATACTGTCTGCGCCATCATTAAATTCAGAATAGAATTCTATCTCGGCAAAAATCGAGGTGGAAATCGTTCTGTCTTGCTGAATATTAGCGGCATCTTGCATAAAGTAACGTTGTTGTATGGCACCCGTGCCATGTACCTCCACTTCAGCATTTGCCGTGGCAATGTTAAACACCACAAATACGGCCAATACTAAGATATTCTTTGTTGAGGATTTCACCTTAAACATCTTCACTTATCGCATCCGTTGCAAGCTAGCTTTGTTGAAGTCCCTATCATTCAAGCCTGTTTTAAAATCGATTGAATGTGTGATCAACACAGTGCGTTTACCTGTTTGATTGTTGACCATATCTAGTTTTAGCGAACGCCAGTATTTATCTTCATATTGTTGGTAATCACTCAACTCCAGAGTTTTTAACAAACTCCCCTTACGATCATAATACTCGACTTTGTAAGGTACATATCTTTCTTTGTCTAACCACACTTTTTGCTTGGAATATCCAGAGTGTTTGTCGGTAGGAACTTGCTCAATCAGGTACATTGGGCGATTAGCAAAAGTTGCGTCTCCCGTGTATTTGAAGGAAAACTTTTCCAATTCAAATGATGCCATGTCCTCGTAGGCAAATTCGCTTCCCATAAACGGGCCTGACTTGTTGCTAGATGAAATTCTTTTTACTCTCTTTAACGCTGGCAGATACATCCACTGATCATCAGGACCTTGGATTTTAGAGAATATTAGAAAAGCAGTACCCTTAACGTCTCTTGGCTGATCAAACACAGTCAAGGCCTTGTCGCCATCACTTTGCACTTCTAATGCTTTTGAGCGCATTTTACGCTCTGTTTTTTCTCCCCGGGCGTTGTACAAAATCATTGTCATGTCAGCCTGAGTATCTTGCCAACCAGTATCCCTGCGTTTTTGTTCTGCAGCTAGCTCCAAGCCCTTTTCTTCTGCCGTTTGAGAATAACTGGGCAATGCAATAAAACTTGCCAGTACTAGTGTACTCAACCACTTATAAATTGGCATTTGCAACCTGCTTGTGTTCACTGTTAGTGCCTCCATTAAAATCTTTTTTATCAAACATCAAAAGAAATGCGGGTAGAAATAAAAAGTCGATAGCGAGAGCAACGACAATGATGATCCCCACTAACAATCCCATGTCTGAATTCATCGCAAACGTTGACAAAGTAAGCATAGAAAACCCGATGGTTAGCACGACTGTGGTAATCCATAACGCCCTTCCCACACTGCGAAAGGCATAACGCACGGATTCTTCTGCATTACTTCCAGAGATCCTTGCATGCCGGTACTTACTTAAAAAATGCACTGTATCATCGACAATAATACCCAACGCCATACTTGATACGACTGAAGTCGCCATATTGATCTCGCCTGAGTATATTCCCCAGATACCAAATCCAATGCCAGCAGGCAGTATATTAGGGATCAGACTTATAATCCCCATTTGCCAAGACTTCAACGCAAGAATTAGAATTAAGCTAATCAATATCAGTGCTAAGAATGTGCCTTTCAACATGCTATTCATGTTCGCTTCACCTATGTGTGCGAACATTAAGTTTTGACTGCCTGATGTCATTTCCAGATTAGGCATATTCGATTCGACCCAATCAAACGCTCGCTTTTCAAATTCAGTGACTTCTTTACTTCCTAAGTTTTGCATCGTCACAGAAATTCGCGTGCCCGACTTATCCATGTTTAATTGATTGTTTACATCTAAGTTGAAGGGCAACGACATTTCGTATAACAATAAAAATTGTGCAGACAGTTCCTGACTATCAGGCAAGCGATAATAGGATTCATCATCGCCATGCATATTTTTATTCAAACGTAAAAACGTATCGGTAATACTAGAGACATGATCCACTTCAGGTTGACTTTTCAACCACAGACTAAATTCGTGAATATCAGCGAGATTTTTCGGATCGTTTATCCCAGACTCAACTTTGGTATCAAGTGCAAAGTCAATCATGGTCATTCCACCCATCACTTGGTTTTGGAAATCAGCGGCCATTTTAAAGTCATTCGCTTCATCAAAATATTCAATGGGAATATCATTAATTTTGTTTAAGAATGTCGCGCCAATTGAAGCAAGAACCAACACAAGAGTAAAAGGTAAAATCCGTTTATGATGACGAATCACCCAATCACCGAACGTGACAAACTTATCAGCAGAATTTGTTTTCTTTTGTTGAGCTTTGATAGGCAATAAAGTCAGAAGAGCGGGTAATAGAGTAACTGACAGTACAAAGGCAATCATCACACCAATAGCAGTCAAAGTACCCAAATCTGCCAATGCAGGTACATTAGAAAAGTTAAGGGTTAAAAAACCCACTGAGGTAGTCGCGCTTGTGATAAAAATGGGCTTTAAATTGAGCTCCATGCTAGTAATGATGGACTCTGATTTGGACGTTCCTTTGCGCATTTCGTACAACATAGATGCCACAACATGAACGCAATCGGCCACAGCTAGTGTCATAACCAATGTCGGCACGTTGACCGTTGCTGTGGTCAGGGTAAATCCTAGCCATCCAGAAACTCCCATTGTTGTTGCTATCGAGGTTATCACAACCAAAGTCGTTGCGACTGTGCCAAGCAGTGTTCGTAGCAATACCCAAAGCAATAGGATGATTACTAAGAACATGAGGGGAACTAAAGTTTGCGCGTCTTTCTTAGCTTCTGTTTCAAACGCGACATTCATGAACACCAATCCAGAATGGTAAAACTCATGATTTGGATAAATTGCCTTGTACTTCTCCGTCATATCCCAGATAAAGTGGCTAATTTCGGCATTGGCCGCAGATTTATCTCCATCTGGCAGCAATACTGTGATCGAAATAATAGCTGCTTCACCGGATTTTGATACTAGTCGATCAACTAAGTTGGGTTCCTGTAAGGCAATATTTTTTATGCGTTGAATTTCATCGTTTGAAATAGAGTCTGCATCACGCACCAATTGCTCGACAACTAAATCGTCATCTTCAGACCAGGTATGTTGGAAATTAGTTAAGGAGTCAATACGACTTGAGAGTGGCGTCTGCCAAGCTTCTTCTGTCATATCAGCAATGAGCTTTAACGAAGTTGGATTAAAAACACTGCCATCTTTATTCGTAATCACGATGCTAGCAGTTTCATTTTTAGTATAAATAGACTGCATGTTTTCAAAAGCGACTCGTTGAGGATTGTCTTTCTCGAAGAAAACTTTGTAGTCACCATTAAAAACTAGATTTTTCGCTCCATAGCTGGACGCTACAATTGCGAGCAAACAAATTACGATAACCAGTATGGGCCTTTTAGTCACACTGTCTAACCACAATTGTTTCACTTAATTATCCCCTATCACAAACATGACTGCCCGTTCAGACAATCCAGTCAGTGTAACCCTTGGTTGTTTAAAATCCGACACCATTGAAAATTTCATAAGACATAATACCCTGTGATTTTTTCAACTTTGTCGCAGCTATATCTTGTTATTTTTATTGTTATTCTTGCCAGAATACATCATATCTGACTGTTTTAGTTATCTTTCTCATTACTACTATATAGATATTTATACGAATCAGAACCAACTATTTTGAAGGTTTATTTTGATCTTTCTAAAAAAACAGGTAGTATAAAACTCAACTGGTCAGATGAGCGGATGAGATGAAAATGAGTATTAGATCAAGTTTAAAGAAAGTATTACCCCCAATTTCTATTACAGAACAAGAAGCATTAGATGCAGGGGATGTCTGGATTGAATCATCCATTTATCAAGGTAAGCCTGATATGCAGGCACTTAGAGACGTACCTACTGCAAAATTAAGTCAAGATGAACAAGCATTTCTGAACGGACCTGTTCAGACGCTAATTGGTATGATTGACGATTTTGAATTGCAATCTAGCAACCATATTCCCGACGAAATCATGGACTTTTTGAAAGTTAACCGATTTTTCGCCTTGATTATTCCCAAAAAATTTGGCGGTTTAGAGTTTAGTCCTTATGCCAACTCAACCATAGTAGCGACTATTGCGGCGGCGAGCGGAGCAATAGCGGTCACTGTAATGGTGCCAAATTCACTTGGCCCGGGTGAGTTATTGATGCATTACGGAACCAGCGAACAACAAAAATATTGGCTACCGAAGTTGAGTGACGGTCGTGATATCCCTTGCTTTGCATTGACGGGGCCAGAAGCCGGTTCAGATGCAGGTTCAATTCCAGATGCAGCCTACGTTTCAAAAGGAATGTGGGAAGGCAAAGAAGTGATTGGCCTTACAGTTACATGGGACAAACGCTACATTACGCTAGCCCCCATTGCCACAGTGCTTGGTTTAGCATTCAAAGTATTCGATCCAGATCATTTAATTGGTGAAACCTTAGAACTAGGAATCACATGTGCGCTAATTCCAAAATCACATCCAGGTGTAGAGTTAGGTAATCGACATGACCCAATGGGCGTGCGCTTCTACAACGGCACTACACGTGGGGAAAACGTATTTATCCCAATGGACTTTATCATAGGTGGCCAGAAGAATATTGGTCGCGGTTGGCAAATGCTGGTTAGTTGTCTTGGTGCAGGGCGCGGTATTTCCTTGCCTGCTATGGGAGTAGCTTCAGCTCAGTCTGCACTAAAATCAACTTCTGAGTACTCATTTGTACGTGAGCAATTTGGTGTACCCATTGGCAGATTCGAAGGTATTCAAGATAAGTTAGCAGATATTGCCGGCAAGACATTTGTTTTGGAAGCAATGCGCGTACTAACCACGGAAGGATTGGGGCTTGGTCTGAAGCCATCAGTGGTGACTGCTATGGCCAAATATCACATGACTGAACTGGGCAGAGATGTGCTTAATTCAGCAATGGACGTGCAAGCTGGTAAAGCTATCCAACGCGGGCCTCAAAATACTTTGGCAAATGCATATGCATCACTACCAATCGCGATTACGGTTGAAGGTGCCAATATTCTCACTCGCAGTTTAATGATTTTTGGCCAAGGAGCCATGCGATGTCATCCATACTTAAAAGAAATGGTAGACCTAATACACAGTGAAGACGCTTCTGCTGACGCTGAATTCAACAAAGTATTAGGCAAAACCATCAAATTCAGCACGGTAAATGCGTTTCGATCTTTATTTAACGCCTATGTCCCATTCGCCCGACGAGCAGACTCTGCAATTCCTGAAGTGAAGAAGTATGAAAAACGCTTAAATTCACTTTCAGCCAAAATGGCACCTTTGGCTGATTTCTCGTTGCTAGTCCTAGGTGGTGATTTAAAGAAAGCAGAATTATTGTCCGCGCGCTTGGGTGACATCATGAGCTATTCATATGCGGCGATGGCGGTAATTCGCTTTTATGAGCAAAAAGTTGAGAATCGCAGTGAGGCACTACCTTACTTCGAATATGCAATTCAATGGTGCTTGCAACAAGGTGAGCAAGCGTTAGTGGATTTTGTCAACAACTTCCCTAACACGGCAACTCGCGGTTTAATGCGGGTATTAACTAATACCTATTCTTCTTCAGTGAAAGGGATCTCGGATGATTTGAAAAGAGAATTGTCTGAAGAAAGCATGAAACAGACGAGTATCAAACAGGAGCTGACGCATTTAGTTAAGGTGCGTCCTGGTGATGGCAATCACATTAACCAGCAAGCTTTTGAAGCTAAGCATGCTGTCATGCCATTATTGAAAAAGATTCAGAAAATCCTCAAAGAAAACCCTATCGTGCCAGCGTTGTCGTTTGAAAATATCGTCATTTCGTTGCAAGAAAAAGGTTTGTTAAATGCTGAGGAAGTGAATTTAGTTCTGGATTACAACGAGAAACGCAAGATTGCTGTCAGAGTGGACGAATTCACCTTTGATCTTGAGTTAATCGACCAGGATAACAAAGGAGATATTGAGCAAGCTTCAGCGGCTTAATCATTTGTTCGGATAATTTAGCGGGCTAATAGCCCGCTTTTTTATTTTATACCAAATGGACATAATCAATCCCTGCATTTTTCTTGCCTGAGATAGCATCAAATGTTGAAACAGGCTAACATCCTACTTAATACTTTTAACTTACTAGAATGTGCTAATCGTTACTGTATATTTTTTCACCCTTTGTGCCTGAAATTAACAATGCAGAACAAGTCTCATATTGCTGTTTCACTTCAACCCGTGATAGAGCATTGTGGATTAAAATAAGCACTGTGGATAAGGTTCTACCTTTTGGTCTAACTAACAAAGTTCTAGTTTATAATCACGACACATTCGATCCAACGTCTTAAAAAAGCGCTTAGATTGAACAAACTTCATGTAACTAAGGTCAATACGCCTTAGTAGTATACAGATTGAGTACTCAGTTTTATGTCAAACGATAGAAACGAAAACGATATACCAAATATCGTATTAGATCAGGAAGATAGAGAAGCCTTTCAACGTACCCGTGGGAAAGAAACCGGGAAGAACGACAAAAAGGGCAAAACTGAAGAAGTCAGTGAAAGTAGCAGTGGCGGCTTTTCTTTTTGGTTGTTGTTGGCATTTATTATCGCCATAGGCGCTGCTGGCATGAGTTATTGGTTGTATCAACAAAAGCTATTGCAAGATGCCGCATTAGCTGATGCAGAAAGTCGAGTCGCAGAATTGGAAAGACGTTTGTCTGCGACTGGCGAAGAAATGGATCAATCTGCGGGCGCATTGAGAGTAAAAGTATCTGAGTTAAGCGATAAGACTGACGAGCTTTGGTCTCAAATGGATAAGCTTTGGGCTTCTGCATGGCGGAAAAATCAGGCGGAAATCAAGGAATTGAGCGAAACTCAATCTAGAAATACACGTTCTTTGAATAACAAATTAAGTGTTGTTGAAAGTGAAACTTCAAATGTTTCTACTAGTCTTGCCGTTCTTCAAGAACAATTGACATTGCAATCAAGTGAAGTAGCTGATGTGCAAATACTCATAGCCGCGTTGCAAACCATTGGCAATGATAACAAGCGAAACATCGGCGATATCGAAGCGAAAATTGTCGCATTAGAACAAGTCAATAGTGCAATTACTCGGCGCGTCGCTGAACTGGAAAAATGGCGTCGAGCGCAGCCTTCTGCTAGTTCAAGCTCGCCAAGCGTTCCTTAACGAGCAATTTTAGGGATTATCAGCAGCTCCAGCAATATTCGCTAGAAGCAATTGTTCCATTGTTGTTGATGTCCCACGCTTTTCTACCGTCACTGTAAAGGTAAAGGTTTCCGTCACCAGATTGCGCTGAGGAAGATACAGGTTTGGCGACTATGACGTAGCTGTTGCCAGACCCTGATACACTCTCGATGGTCAAGTCATACTTCTTCTTTGCAACTGGTTCACTTGACGGTGAGTGGGCATGAAAAACACTGGGTTTCCCTGTATTGCCGCCACTTTCCGCCGCGGCTTTATATGAATAAGTGGCCGCCTTATGTCGCTCAAGCGCGGCTGCCAAAGACATCAAATCAGCTTGGGCAACGCTCCGGTTACTACTTTTCATGTAACCTTGATAGCTCGGGTAAGCAATGCTAGTAATGATCCCCACGATGGCGACTACTATCATCAATTCTATTAACGTGAATCCATTTTGCTTTTTTGTCATCGATTAATTCTCTCAATTACTGTCTTTCGACTTCTGTTTTCCAACTACTTTTTTGCACTCGCTCAAATCTTCCATAGATATTTTCAGCCAGGCATTCAAATGCAGTACCACAATCTTCTTCATTCCCTTCATCATCTACGTCTATTACCGCAGAAGTACATTCAGTACCTAAGCAAACCACGGGCTTAATGATATCTTCAATCAATATTTTGGTTTCAGGGGCTATGCCTGTTTGCCTTAATTGCGCATATCTATCTTCATGCTCTAGCTCGCCATCTCGGTCGAGATCGGTAACGGCGTTACCATTTACCAAATTGACCAAGTAAGCCCGACTATTTCCCGACGGTGGAGCACAAGCACTTGTGCTAGCAGTAGCTGGCAGATAGGTGGTAAAGAACAGTTGATAGTCTATGATAAGTGGCGAGGCGAGTACTTTCTCTCCACCAGAACCTAAATTGATAAACCAACCTTGCTTCTGGGCAAAACTCGCAGCTTCAATCTCTTGCTCTGTCTCATCTGAAGAAGTGAGTTTATGTAAACTAGCATCATACAAACTAGATTGAGTTATCGCAGTGGACGGCAAACTATATTGTCCCGCTTCATTTATTTTGAATACACCGTCATCTTTTATCATGTAGAACTGATCTTGAATGACGCTATCCAAAGGATGAGCACGGAACCCAGAACCTACAGCGACAGCATAATAATGCTCATTGGCTAAACTAATTTCAGACACGTCAGGTCCATAAAAGAAGCGCCGATTATCTGTTTCAGCATCACCGCCAAAACTTGCCATTAACCCACCGGTAATCAGATCAGCTCTAGGCTCCCCATGAGTAATGTCTAATCTAAACATCTGACCGCCCATATCAACAATGTAGAGATGGTCGGCATAGCCATCTGCTTCTCTATCAATGACAGAGACTCTTGCCGGGATACTATATTGCATTGCACTCAAGTTTAGGTCTGCTCCTGAGTCACTTGCTGTCCAGAGCAAATCTCCGTTGTCTGCGTCTACGATATAAATTGCATTACCGACGTTGTCAGTACTGCGGATTATTTTGTCATCTTGCTCTTCATCATAGCCGCCAGCAAAGATAAGGACTTTTTTGCTAGTTCCACCAATTTTAATTTTGGTGAAAGTGGGACGTGACCAAGTTTGTCCTAATTTTTCAAAACCTGTGGTGACTCCACCTTCGATTTTGAACATGAGTTTAGGGGAGTCTTTACTAGAGATATCAAAGGCATAATAGTTTCGACCACCTCTGCGCATACCCACATACAAGTATTTCTTTTCACCTTCATCACGTAACACCATATCGCCATCTAAACCGTAGATATGTGCCAACGTTGACCCATCACGATATAAATCATATTGATTGTTCAACAATTCTTTTGGCATGATGGCAAAGTTTTCACTTCCAGTGCTCGGGTCAATGGAATGCAGAATACCATGATTAGTAGAGACTAAAATCGCGCTCTCTGTTGTTGAATAGTTCACAATAATGGGTTGCGAGTGAATTGGATCGCCCATTTGGAAGCGAATATCATCGGTTTCACCGTCTCCGTCTTCATCTCTTACATCAACTCCCCTCACCCATCTAAGCACGTCATTTCGCACAATGTCGGCATCGGGAAGACTATCGATAGCCAAATCAGAAGTGGTAATAGACGTATTTGACTCGTGCAAACGATTAGATTCAGTATTAATCGTTCCCACATCGGCAAAGGTATACAAATTGCGAGACAAACTGACGCGACTTGCCGCACCGCCTTCCCTTACGTCATTTCCATCTTGCAATACCGACCAGTAACTATGTGAATTTTCAGAGAAGAACCCTGTTCCCTCGTCTACCGCTTTTAAGCCGTTCTTATCTAGGATAGTCTCACCGTCAATTTTATATTTCTTCAAATTACCCGGCCATATCGTACCTTCAGAAGGTTTAAACAAAGCAAAATACAATTCGTTGTTGTGAGTCAGCCTGTTTAACTGGTTTACCGCTACGCCAGGTGACACAAAGGTTGCATTGACGTCTTTCACGGTTTTAAGGATGGATGAAAATGCTTTAACCAGTTCGCTACTACTGCTCGCTTCATAGAAACCGCCACCGCCAGCAATTGCTAACCTATTTAGGAAATTACTTGCAGTTGAATTGGCAGCAAAGCCGATTGTGTGAGTAACGATTCGCGCGTTAATGGCCGAATCGCCGGTATCCCCAATATTAGTAACTAAATCTACGCCACACTGTTCACCACCGCTGCCAGAACAAGTTTTACCAATTAGCGATTGAATTTTCGACACGCTATGATTGTTATTCGCAACACCGTCAGAAAGCAAAACAATATGGTTATTGGTTTGGCACTGACGATCAACAATGGGAGAGATATAAGTAGCGCCGCTTGGAATATATTCCCCTCGGCAAGCATAAGAATTCAAATCGTCTTCAGTACAACCAGTTGGCCTGACTGAATCCGAGCCTACGTAAGACAATCTATGACTTACTCGCGTACTGCGTCTAACTGAAGAAGAAACGGAAGAAGTACCTCGGGTTAAACCATAATCAACGTCTCTTCCACCAAAATAATTTGTCGCTTCATACAAGGTATCAACGATTGGCGTAAATCCGTTCTCATTTAATTCCTCTACCTTACCTATCAAATGCTGCCTTACAGTTGAGGTTTTGCCTGGCGTCGCTGCACCCTGGTATTTAATGACTAAACGCGCCGCACCTGAAGGCTTACCGTTGTAGGTATAAGCGCCACGACGGCCAGTGAAATCAGACAAGACTAGCATCATGTCATTACCCAACTCCCAATCGCCACGCGAAACAATTTGACTAATAACAGAAGCAATATCCGGTGATTGATAACTAGAATTTTTATACCAACTTGGAATGTTTGACCATGCAACTGATGAGGTTTTCGGTAGGTCTCTGAGCTTGTATCTTGGATAACTATTAAAATTACCCGGATCTGCTTGGTTAACCCCACTGATATTGAACGAAGAACCACTGTTTGTGCGATTGGAAAAAGCGGTAAATTCTAAGTAGGCGCTCGTAATAGTTGCGTCTTTTGGAATACCAATACTCCGAAAACGCATCGCGATATAAGCATTACTGGCTGAACGCATGGTTAATTCAGTTCCGGTATTTTGATAACCATTTGATTGTTCTTCAGCATTGTCTGACTGAGCAGCTACCTGATACGTTTGTTCTCCACCTATGCAGCCCGTAGCCGTTGAATCATCATAAGAAACAACCAACTGAGGAGTCAATCCTGAACCATTGTTGTATGAGTTTGTCCGTCTATCACTTGAGCTACTTGGACTGGTTCCTTCAATAAGAAGACTTAGGGCATTTCCCCCACACCATCCACTTTGGTCAACTACCTCTTGGATGACGTTGATGATTGAAGGTGAAGAAACACTGTCTCCGGTAAGTGGCCAATCGTTATCATCTTCCCAAATCAACTCACTTGCGGTGGTTGTTCGCGAAGATATATCGTAGTTGTCATTACTGAAGGTATTTGAATTAGGTGTTAGCTCAGCGCGAATTTTGATAGACGTAGAACTGGTATTGAGCTGTGCCGATGAAAAACGAATAAAAGCCTTCGTAATAGTAGCACCCTGTGGAATCATTAAATCTTGATATCGAAATCCACTGGTTACCGTTTCAGTGCCTTGGGAAATTTTTACTGAACTGTTGCTGATATTGACTATGCCATTGATTTCATGAGCGTCGTCGGAACCTTGTATGACAGGTATGACTAATTCTGGCAATACAGGTTCATCAATGGGTCTTATTGGATAAAGAATAGGGCCACCATAATCAGAGAATCGCATCAATCCAGCATTAATATTGGTGACCGACCCCAAGGTTTCTGTCAATGCATTTTTTACGCGCAGCATACGTGATTCGCTAGTGCCGTCGTATGCATCCATACTTCCTGACGTATCCATAATGAAGAGTACATTCGGAAAATACTCTACACTCGCATCAGACGTACCTAAGTAGATCTCAAGATCATCACCCATAGCTGACATGGAGATCATACAGCTCATAATGAACGACGAAATTGTGACAAAAACTCTTTTCATGACCATAACAAAACCTCGTTATTGTGAAGCCGGTGCAAAAACCGACGCTGTCAATGTATTAGCTACGGCATATTTAGCTCCCTGCAACTTTCCACAACCTTTGATAATGAAGACATGGCAACTAATGTTGCTACCACCGATGACGTTACTTGATCCCAAACACGCGCGTTCTTTCACAAAGGCCGTTCTTGACCAACTTGAAATAGGAGGGTTGTTGTCAAATAACCCTGCTGCCGTATGTTCAGTGTCTTCCGTCAATCCATTACTGGTGATAACGCGATTGGTCCAATCTGCATCGTTGTAGCAACTTAGAGATTGATTTTGCAGGTCGATCACTGTCCCTTGACGAGCTTGAGACAGAGGATCGACGCGATTTGGATTTGCCAGTAATACTTCGTCTTCTGACTCGAAAACGACACCGGCAATTGCTGCCTCTGCTGCATCAAATGCCAAAGATTGATTCTGCATCGACACTGCCATTTTGTTCTGCATCAAACTACTCGATACTGAAGCTACGCCTAATACTGTTAGGCTCATCAGCACGAGCAACGCGAATACCATGACTAAACCTTGCTGTTTCATACTTTTCTACTTCGCATAAAGTTTTTTGAATTACGTAATGTGATAGTGGTTTCAAACTGTTTGTAGAGTCTGCTGGCGCTTGGCGTCATCGCAGCCTCGTTAAGTAATTTAAAGCTAGGAACAGGATTAATGGGTACTTCTGCATCGCCTTTAATCAGTACGGCGATTCGAATGGATACTACTTGGCCATTACTACCCAATGCAGCGGGCAGCCTGTCCGCGGTGATATAACTGACTGGACGGGCAGAATTGTCATTAGTGACACTGTTGTCTGTGTATCCGTAAAGGACTTGAAAACTTTCAACATCATCTA
Organism: uncultured Alteromonadaceae bacterium; assembly: GCA_947503265.1. Taxonomy (GTDB): domain Bacteria; phylum Pseudomonadota; class Gammaproteobacteria; order Enterobacterales; family Alteromonadaceae; genus Aliiglaciecola. The sequence goes on along the minus strand of CANNDC010000024.1, from coordinate 16,212 downwards.
ACAAGGTAAATGCAGCGTGTCCATTATGACCTGTTGCGACTTTTTGACCTCGTAGCACTCGCCCGTCAAATCCACGGCATTTCAGCTTATTCCCGTCGACAAAATATTCGTTTACGATAAAGAATTCTTGACCCGCAGGGTATCCAAGTCGATAGCCACGGCAGTCTTGTTCGGCCAATACACTCACGGCGAGTCTATCACTCGCTCCGTCAGCACCTTGAACTACCCCTACGTCGGCAAAAGCGTTAAACGTGCCGGGTAAAATAACTGGATGATTCTGCACAAAAGAGGCTTCGGCCACTATGTCCTGATCTGTGTTAAGATTCTCGGATAAAATGTCGTAGCGCCCTGCCATCAGTATTTCCGAACGCAGTCGAGATACAACGAATCTGCCGCTTTCCTGAACAGAAGCGATAGAACGATTCAATCTTTCCGTCACGCTATTGCTCACTAAGACTTGTACAATCGCGCCAGAAATCAATAACCCCAACGCAAGGGTTATTAAGACTTCAATTAAACTGAACCCAGCTTGTTTAGAGCTATGTGAAATTAAGCTCATAACACCACATCCAAACTAATACAGTCGTGAGGTTCATCTCTGTCTACATTGCATTGCTCGTTGAGTTTACGATCAATGTTCTGCCAATTTTCTACAGGCCAAAAAAGGGTGATTGTGATTCTTGAACCCGTGCTGCATTGTTCACCATCGGTGTTATCACGATCGCTACAAGTCAAACCTATCTCTACAGCGGGATTTGCGGAAACCGCCGAGCAAGAAGTTTCGTAAGCATCAAAAGTCGCGAATTCAGATGCGTCACATTGTCCAGTGTTACAATTTGGAATATCAGCTGGAAGCGCCAGACAGAAGCAGTTATAAGGACTAGCACCGCTATTGCAGGACAAGTTACCGAAATTGTAAATATCTTCGTTGAAGTAATTTTGATCAACTACCAGCCCATCACCAATGAGAGACATACGCGCACTTGCTCTTAGCCTCTCACTCATCTGTTGGGCTACTAGTACCGATTGAGAACGATTTAACGCATCGGCGTTTGAAAAAGAGCTGACAAACTGCAAAGAAGCAACTCCGAGCATGCCGATGGATAAAATGAACAACGTAACCAACACTTCAATCATGCCCACACCGCGTTGTGCGGGGTGCATGTTGAATGATGTTGAATTGACCAAAGTGTTCACTTTCACTAACGCTCCAAAGCTTAAAAAATTCTTACAAGATATAATTTACCTTGTATCGGTCAATAATAGGTTATCAGCAATGGTATATAGGTATTAAATACGGTCTAGTTTATAGAATTGCGAAATTGGTAGGTTGAAGAAACACAACAAGTAGAGATTAAACTGAGGTACAGATTATCTAAAGCCCCAGATCGAATATCAGTTAGTTTTCGAATATTTTTGATCAACGAACGCACATTTCACCACCGAATCAACGCATTATTGAACTCGGAAATGATGATGTTTAATTGTGCAAAGGGCGATCCTAAGCAAACTTAACTGACTTGTTTTATTCTCAGCTCTTTAGGCACTGCAAATTCAATATTTTCTTCGCGGCCAGGACGCTCTTTTGCCTGATTAGCACCCCATTCAAGCAAACGATCAACCACACCTTGAACTAAGACTTCAGGAGCAGATGCTCCTGCGGTCACGCCAATGTTTTTCGCGTTGTTTAGCCAAGACTTTTGGATACAATCAGCACCGGCTATTAAATGCGCTTCGGCGCCAATTTTTTCAGCAAGTTCTCTGAGTCGATTAGAATTGGAGCTATTTTGCGCACCTACCACCAGCAGAACATCACATTCAGCGGCTAATTCACGCACGGAATCCTGTCTGTTCTGAGTGGCGTAACAAATATCGTCTTTTCGCGGACCTTCGATGGCAGGATACTTCTCACGTAACGCATCAATCACTTCTGCGGTATCATCAACCGACAAAGTAGTCTGGCTGCAAAAATACAATTTCGACGGGTTTTTAACTTGCAACTTGATAACATCATCAACGGATTCGACTAGATAGATGCCGCCTTCTGCATTGTTGTACTGTCCCATGGTACCTTCCACTTCGGGATGCCCTTGGTGGCCGATTAAAATACATTCAGTGCCTTTCTTACTGGCACGCATCACTTCCATATGAACCTTAGTCACAAGTGGGCAGGTTGCATCAAATACTTTTAAGCCTCTAGAGCTTGCTTCGCTACGAACCGCTTGCGACACGCCATGGGCTGAAAAAATAACGATGCTGTCGTCAGGCACTTCGCTCAGTTCATCGACAAAACGCGCACCCCGCTTTTTCAGACCATCTACCACGAATTTATTGTGCACAACTTCATGGCGCACATAAATTGGCGGCGGAAATATCTCTAGCGCTCTCTCAACTATGGTAATGGCGCGATCTACGCCGGCACAAAATCCTCTGGGATTGGCTAAATGTATTTGCATCGTCTTTTTCCTTAACTTACGCCAAGGATCTCCACATCGAAAATCACGGTTTGCCCTGCCAGAGGGTGGTTAAAATCTACAGTCACAGAATCCCCTGCTGACTCTCTCACGATCCCTGGTACTTCACTACCATCTGGCTGTGAAAAAGCAATGATAGTGCCAGGTTCCAATGGCGTGTCAGCGCCAAAACGGCTCTTGTCCATGTAATGTATGTTGTCTGGATTTGGTAGTCCAAATGCATCTTCTGGAGACAAGGTAAACGATTGTTTATCACCTTGTTTTAAGCCGAGTAAGCAATCTTCAAAACTTGGTGTTAGGCTACCGTCACCCATTTGCAATTTCGCGGGTTTATTGTTCACCCTAGTACTATCAGCAGCAGAGCCATCTTCAAGTTTTAAATCGAAATGCATGATGACTTCACTGGATTTATCGATAGCTAATGTCATTTTTGTGATTCCTGATTTTCTTTGTTTTTAAACATATCAATTATTAACAAAATAGCACCCAAGCAAATTGCACTATCTGCAACATTGAAAGCTGGCCAGTGATGTTGTTGATAATAGACATCAAGAAAATCTACTACGTAGCCAAGAACCAAACGATCATATACGTTTCCAATTGCACCACCTAAAATTAAAGCGAATGCGACAGGAAGCATAATTTGTTTTTTAGGTGTGGATTTTAGCCAGCGTAAAATCACCACACTGACAACCACAGCAATCGCGGTGAAAAACCAACGTTGCCAGCCACTTGCATCATGGAGAAAGCTAAAAGCGGCACCGTAATTTCTGACATACGTAAGATTAAAAAAGCCAGTAATCTCGATAGACTGATATAGCTCCATGCTGGCTAACACGGCCTGCTTTGTCCACTGATCGAGAATAATCACTATCGCGGTGAGCCATAAAAATCTTAAGCCGGTTTCTTTGAATAACTTAAGCATACTGACGCTGTTCTCCTGCACCATCGACATTATCGATACAGCGGTTACACAATTCTTTGTGTTGCTCGTTACTACCCACTTCTTCTTTGTAATGCCAACAACGAACGCATTTTTCGCCATTTGATTTTTCAATGACAAGCTTCAAGCCTTCGATTTCAGTTTCAATCGCATTGGACGGCGCGTTTTCAATCTGTTCCACTTTGGCTTCAGAAGTAATCAATACAAATCGTAGTTCGTCTTGCAACTGTTGAAGGTTTTCTGCTAAGTCATTTGATGCGTAGATAGTAACGTTAGCTTCTAACGAAGCACCTAATGCACCTTGCTTACGCTGCTGTTCCAATGCCCTGTTTACTTGCTCTTTTACCGAGAGTATTTTGAGCCAAAAATCATCATTAAATTGACTTGTAGCAGTTGAACCAGTGAATCCGGTATACCAAACATCTGTGAACACGAATTCGCTTCTTTCACCTGGCATTTCCTGCCAAAGTTCTTGTGCGGTGAAGCTCGTAATCGGTGCCATCCAGCGCACTAACGCCTCGACGATATGATAAAGCGCGGTCTGACATGAGCGTCTAGCATGACCATCTGACTTCGCTGTGTACTGACGATCTTTGATGATATCAAGATAGAAACTGCCCATTTCTATGGAGCAGAATTGCATCATTTTTTGTGTCACAACCAGCAAGTCATATTTATCATAGGCTGCGATTATTTCTTGTTGAACACTTGCGGCTCTTGATACTGCCCACTTGTCTAATTCAACCAAGTCGCCAAACGCAACCTGATCGGTTGCAGGGTTAAAACCATTGAGGTTAGCCAATAAAAAGCGAGCCGTGTTACGAATTCGACGATAAGAATCCGCTGAACGCTTGAGGATTTCATCGGATACTGCAATCTCGCTTCGGTAGTCAGTAGAAGCCACCCAAAGTCTCAGAATGTCTGCACCGAGCTTATTGGTCACCTGTTGTGGCGCCACCGTGTTACCGATTGACTTAGACATCTTCTTGCCTTCACCGTCAACAGTGAAACCATGGGTTAACACTTGCTTGTAAGGAGCATGCCCTTTTTCAGCAACCGAGGTCATGAGTGAAGACATAAACCAACCTCTGTGTTGATCTGAGCCCTCCAAATATAAATCCGCTGAAGCCGGAATATCATCTCGACTATCCACCACAAAGTGATGGGTAACACCTGAATCAAACCAAACATCTAAGGTGTCAGGTACTTTTACATACGTGTCACTGTCGTCGCCTAAGAAGGTTTTGGTGTCAATGTCCCACCATGCTTGAATGCCTTTTTCCTCAACGAGTTTAGCAACACGTTCAATCAGCACATCCGTATCAGGATGCAAATCCCCAGAGTCTTTATCGACAAACAAGGCAATGGGCACACCCCAAGTACGTTGCCTTGAAATACACCAGTCTGGACGACCTTCAACCATATTCTCGATACGGCTTTGTCCCCATTCTGGTATCCACTGGGTTTTCTTAATTTCTTCTAACGATTGTTTGCGTAAGCCATTTTTATCCATGCTGATAAACCACTGAGGCGTCGCTCGGAAAATAATTGGCGTTTTGTGTCGCCAGCAGTGCGGATAACTGTGCTCGTACGAATGGTGATGGACTAGCGCCTTGCGCTCCGTTAACACATCAACAATGTGTGCATTGGCTTTGAAAACATGCTCGCCTTCGAACAATTCAGTACCTGCCATGTATACGCCATTCGCACCGACAGGATTCGCCACCTCAAGTCCGTACTTTGCACCAACATTGAAATCATCAACACCGTGCCCGGGCGCGGTATGAACGCAACCAGTACCCGACTCTGTAGTGACGTGATCGCCCAAGATAACTGGAACAGTAAAATCGTAAAAAGGATGCCAAATTTGCTGATTTTCTAACGATGAACCATGGCAATAACCCAGCGCATGATAGTGTTCAACGCCAAATCTATCCATGCAGTCTGTGACTAACTCAGACGCAACTATCAGGCGTTCTTTGCCTTCTGGGGTTTCAACTTGAACGAGTGTGTATTCTAATTTTGGACTGACACATACAGCTCTGTTAGCTGGCAATGTCCATGGCGTGGTTGTCCAGATAACCACAGAAACAGGCCCTTCCCCAACGTGACCTTCCGGATGCTTAAAGGATTCGGCAATAGCGTCACCGTCTTTTGCGGTAAACCTAACATCTATGGAAGGTGAAAATTTGTCTTGATATTCCACTTCAGCTTCTGCCAACGCAGAACCACAGTCAGTACACCAATGGACTGGCTTAAAACCTTTTTCCAAATGTCCTGAGCGCACTATGCCGCCCAGCGCACGAATTATGTCGGCCTCGGAAGAAAACTCCATGGTTTTATACGGCTTGTCCCATTCACCTAATACGCCTAAACGAATGAAATCGGCTTTTTGCCCGTTAATTTGTCTTTCTGCGTAGTCACGGCACTTTTGTCTAAATTCTGCCGCAGTCACTTTCTTACCCGGCTTACCAACTTTCTTTTCGACTTGTAATTCGATAGGCAAACCGTGGCAATCCCAACCCGGAACATAGGGTGCATCAAAATCAGCCAATGTTTTTGATTTTACAATGACATCTTTTAAGATTTTATTGACTGCATGGCCAATATGAATATCGCCATTTGCATAAGGAGGGCCGTCATGGAGTACAAAAGGTTGTTTACCTTTTTTCGCATCGCGAATCACATGATAGAGCTTTTTTTGAGTCCAGCTCTTTAGCATCTGAGGTTCGCGTTGCGCCAAATTTCCTCGCATTGGAAAGTTGGTTTCTGGCAAATTTAACGTGTGTTTATAATCACTCATTCCGGATATGTTCCAAATCTTAAAAAATAATAACTAGCTTAATCTATAAATTGCCGACCAATACTTTGGCTTGTTCAGCATCTCTAATAATTTGTTGATGAAGTAACTCGAAATTATCGAATTTCTTTTCATTTCTCAGTTTAGCCATAAGCTGAACTCGAATAGTTTGACCATATAGCTTTTTGTTAAAGTCGAACAAATGCACTTCCAGTTGCGCTCGTTGGCCGTCTAAAGTTGGCCTAGTGCCAACGTTCGCCACACCATACACTGTTTGTTTGTCTATATTGACTTTAACGGCAAATACACCATTCACCGGTGTCTTACATCTTTTCAACAGTACATTGGCGGTAGGAAAACCGATTGTTCGTCCCTTTTTCTCGCCATGGACCACTTTGCCAGCAATCTCATATGGCCGCCCTAACATGGCTTCGGCTTCTTTAAAATCGCCATTTGCCAGCGCGCTTCGCACTTCTGTTGAACTAATACGGCAATCTTTTCGCCTAAAACTTTGCGTACTTACCACTGAGAAACCGAACGAGTCACCTGCTTTTTTCAAAGTTGTAAAATCACCAACCCGCCCTTTGCCAAAACGGAAATCATCACCGATGACAAGATATTGAATACCCAATTGATTGACCAATAAGGATTCTACAAATTTTTCAGGAGACATACCTGCAAATTGACTATCAAATTTAACGCATAACAGTCGGTCTATACCAACAGCCTTTAACTGCTCATATTTGTCACGAAGACGTGAGAGTCTTGCCGGCGCTGAGTCGGGACTGAACACTTCTTCGGGTTGTGGCTCAAATACCATTACCGTAGAAGGCAATCCAAGTTCTCTAGCTCGCTCAACTACGTTTGTTAATACGGCTCTATGGCCCAGATGAACGCCGTCAAACTTGCCAATCGTCAACACACACCCTTTGTGCTTTTCACGGATGTTATGTAATCCTCGGATTAACTCCACACCTTTCCTCAAATTCGTCTTTGCTAAACCAAATAATGACTGCTTCGATAGCCCTTCAGCCAAACGCGCAATTATAACGAACTAGACACGTAAAGAAAGGGAATTGATGAAAGATTGACTGATTCTATTCGTCTTGGTTTTTAACTACCTGAGAAGCACTAAAATTTGAAGGTCTTACCCCTAATATTATTAGAACCAGAGCAAACACGGCAAACCCAGCAAATATAAGCTGTGCCAACAAAAAAGACTTATCAAACGTACTTGCGTCGACCCAGAAGCTAATATCAGAATTTAACATGATGATTGTTGCAACCATACCCACACATGCTAAAACCACTTTACCCACAAAGACCAAGGTTTCCCCGGTAATTTTGTACACGCCCAATTGATGGAGTTTAAAATAGAGTAAAGAGGCATTGAGTGTTGCAGACATCGCTGTTGCCATGGCTAACCCCACATAACCAAAAGGAATTGCCAAAGCGACATTAAACACCATGTTAGCAAGCATACAAATAATGCCAAATTTCACTGGCGTTTTGAGATCTTGTCGGGAGTAAAAACCTGGGGCCAATATTTTAATCAGCATAAAACTTAATAAACCTGTGGAGTAGGCCATTAAACTCATGGACGCCATATTGGCATCATTGGCGGTAAATTTTCCGCCATAGAAGATAGTCAGCAACATGGGTTCTGCTAACACAAACAGACCCGCAGCAGCGGGAATGCCCAGTAAACAAACTAGTTTTAACGCCCACTCCATATTATCGCTAAAGGATTTGCTGTCTTTTTTCACATGATGTCGAGAAAGACTCGGTAAAATCACCGTCGCGATAGCAATGCCAAATAAGCCTAAAGGGAATTCCAGTAATCGATCAGAGTAATACAACCAACTCACTGATCCTGTCATCAAAGCGGTGGCAATCATAGTGTCAAACAAGAGGTTGATTTGACTCACTGATACCCCGAACAAAGCAGGTATCATAAGCTTTCTTACCTTTTTAACTTTCGGATCTGACCAAGCCCATTTAGGTTTAACTAACACACCTGCTCGATAAAGAAATGGAAGTTGAAACAGCAGTTGCACTAAACCACCAATAAACACCCCCCACGCAAGCGCGAAGCCACCGTTTTCGAAATAAGGGCTTAGGTAGATAGCACAACTGATAATGGCAACATTTAATAACACAGGGGTAAATGCAGCGACCGCAAATTTATTCAAGGTGTTAAGAATTGCGCCAGCAAGCCCGGTTAGCGACACGAATAGCAAATAAGGAAAGGTAATTTTTAGCATCAGGGCAAAGGGTTCGAATTTCTCTCCTTCTGGGTTGCCTTGCAGATAATCAACAAACCAGCCTGCGCCAAATAACGCAGCTACTATGGGAGAACCAATTACCCCAAACAAGGTCACTAAGGTGACAACCACCCCCAAAGTACCAGAGGCTTTTGCAATAAATTCGCGTAAGTGTTGTTTGTCTCCCTCGTTTTGCACTTCAGTCAATACGGGAATAAAAGCTTGAGCAAATGCCCCTTCTGCAAATAGGCGACGCAAAAAGTTGGGGATCTTGTTCGCTACTAGGAAAATATCTGCTGCGGCACCCGCCCCCAGCATATTTGCAACCACAATATCGCGAACTAGACCCAGCACTCTGGAAATCAAAGTCATTGAACTGACAATGATGCCAGACTTAAGCATTTTCTTGGACAACAGCACATTTCCCGAATGAAATCAGTTGCGTATTATGCGGCATTAGCAACTTGCGAGTCTAGGCCCTGTTTTTATCTGCTTTGAGATTAAAATAAAGCCTTAAAATAGTTTGACAATTATGTTGTGAATAGGCACAATCTGCGCCCTTGAATTTTGAACTAGTTTTTTCGGGAGTTTCAACTTGGCTAACATTAAGTCTGCTAAGAAACGCGCAATCCAATCTGAGAAGCGTCGTCAGCATAACGCAAGTCGTCGTTCTATGGTTCGTACTTATCTTAAAAAAGTAAATGCTGCCATCACTTCAGGTGATAAAGAAGCTGCAACTGCTGCTCTAACTGCAGCATCACCTTTACTTGACCGTATGGCAAGCAAAGGTTTGATCCATAAAAACAAAGCTGCTCGTCATAAGAGCCGTTTGTCAGCACAGATCAAAGCTTTATAATCGCGTTTCGATTATCGATTGGAAAAAGCGCTTAATTGCGCTTTTTTTATGCCTGCTAGTTTGCCGCGATAAACTTAATTTCTTTTATCCCCTTATTCCTTTAATTCCTTTAATTCCATAGGAATGTAGCAGCAACTATACCCATTACCGTTGCCGCTTCTGCTGCGCAATAGTCTTGGTCTAATACCAAATGTGCCGCCTGCAATTAAAACTCTAAGAATATTTATGTCGTTTTGTCACCCATTGTTCAAATTTATTTCACCTGCCTGTAAAACTTTAAGCCTAACCTTCACCTCCCATAAGCCTAGGATCCAATAACGCATCATAGATTTAGGGAGAAGCACATGAAAGCTGACGGTAAAAATCATCTTAAAACGGCGTGGTTATCCGACATACATTTGGGTAACAAAGACTGCAAAGCGAACTACTTGCTCGATTTTTTGGATAACCATCAAATTGACCGCTTGTATTTGGTTGGCGATATCATTGATATGTGGGCGATGAGTAAACAATTTCGCTGGCCAGATTCTCACAATCAAGTGCTTCACAAAATATGGCAAATATCCCAAGACGAAACCGAAGTCATCTATTTACCGGGAAATCATGACGAGCCGCTGCAAAAATACAGCGGCATGTCATTTGGGCATATACAAGTCGCTAGAGAATGCATTCATACCACGGAAAAAGGCCAGAAATTATTGGTCCTGCACGGTGATCAGTTTGATGAACAAGTTTGTTTTGGTCCAATTCACGCTTGGATTGGAGACAAGGCATACGATCTATTGTTATTCATTAACCGCTGGTTCAACCAAATTCGTAAATTACGCAAGAAACCGTATTGGTCATTAGCTGGGCATATTAAGAGTCACATTAAGAGCGCCAATGTTGCAATCGAAAGATACAAAAAAGCCTGTTGTGCCAGAGCGTTAGAAAACCGATTAGATGGTGTAGTTTGTGGGCATATTCATCACCCAGAAATCAGTCATGTCGACGGAATTGACTACTTTAATGACGGTGATTGGATTGAAAACTGTTCTGCATTAACAGAAGACAACCAAGGGAACCTGAATCTGGTATTTTGGACACACACCCAAGGCGAGGCAGAACTGTTTAATATCAATAAGCCAAGCACAAAACTTAAAGAAGTTCACACCGGTAGTGAAGCAGCGTAAGTCACAATTTTGCCATTAATCTGTCCAAATAGTGTCATAGTTTAAGACTAGGATGGCTCGATTTCGTTACAGGAAGAAAACATCATGTTCACCATTGAAGAAGTGATAGATCGGCATTGCCCTACCATGGCAAACAAACCTATTTTATCTAGCTCTTTGAAAATACTGCTTAGAAATTTACTCCATGAAAAGGACATGATCGAATTTGGCGAAACCTATCCCAATTTATTAGGGTTGGACTTCGTTGAACAAGTATTGGAGTATTTCAATATCAGTTACTCGGTGCGCGATATTGAAAAGGAACGTATACCACCAACAGGCCGCCTGGTGATAATTGCCAATCACCCAATTGGTTCACTGGATGCCCTTTCGTTAGTTAAACTTCTTTCCGAAGTTCGCGATGACGTTAAAGTGGTTGCCAATGAAATGCTCATGACTCTCAAACCCTTGCATGACATACTGTTGCCTGTCAACAACATGCAAGGCGGCACCCCCAAAGAGCATCTTTCTAACATTTACAGTCACCTTAAAGATGAAGGAGCTGTATTAATATTTCCTGCTGGCGAAGTATCGAGACTCAGACCAAAAGGGATTAGGGATACTAAGTGGCTATCTGGCTTTCTAACGATTGCTAAGCACAGCAAATCGCCAATCTTGCCTATTTTTGTTGAGGCGAAAAACTCGCCTTTATTTTATGGCGTCTCAATGGTCTACAAACCGCTGGCTACCAGTTTACTAGTCAAGGAGATGTTTAAGCAAAAACGAAAACACTTGCCCATACGTATTGGTGAAATCATTCCAGTAGAGTCGTATCAAGTCAGTAAGTTAACGCGGCAGCATCAGGTTAAATCCTTTAAAAAGCATCTTTACCTAATCGGGCAAGGTAAAGAAGGCTTGTATCAAACTCAACATGCCATTGCGTTACCCGAAGATCGCCAGACGTTGTCAAAATGTATAAAGAAAAAATGCGAGCACCTTGGCGAAACAGCCGATGGCAAGCAAATATACCTTTACCAGCATAGTGGTAGCTCTGCTGTAATGCGTGAAATAGGCCGTCTACGCGAAGTTGCGTTTAGGGCTGTAGGTGAAGGAACCAATAAACGCCGCGACATAGATAAGTTTGACAACGACTACTATCACCTAATTTTATGGGACAAGGAAGATTTAGAAATTGTCGGTGCATATCGATTTGGAGATGCCAGGCGCATTGTCGAAGAAAAAGGTCTAAGTGGTTTATATTCCAGCACGCTATTCCAATATTCAACGGATATGCACGGCTATTTACAACATGGATTGGAACTAGGAAGAAGCTTCGTACAACCTAAATATTGGGGAAAACGCAGTCTTGATTACCTCTGGTATGGCTTGGGGGCATTTTTACAAAAACACCCACAGTTTCGTTACCTTTTTGGACCAGTCAGTTTGAGTAATAGTTATCCCAAGCCAGCGAAAGAACTCATCGTACAATTTTATTTAGCCCATTTCGGCAACGATTTATCGCTAGCCAAAGCCCGGGTTCCATACACCTTAGCAACGCGCAACAAATCGGCGTTCGAAGGTAAAGACTACAAACAAGAATTTAGCGAGTTGAAGCACATGCTAGCCAATATGGGGCTGTCAATTCCCACACTCTTTAAGCAGTATTCAGAGACCTATGATGATGGTGGCGTGCAGTTTGTCGATTTCAACATTGATGCTGACTTTAACGATTGTATCGATGCTTTGGTGATCGGTGATATTACTATGATGAAAACCAAAAAACGCAAACGATACCTAGCAGATTCAGAAGGTCATTAGTCCCTAGGGTCTGGAAAAGAAATTAGCTAATACATTGCATTACATAGTTTAATTTCTGTTAGGTCCTAGCTAGCGATTTTTTCCAAGGACAAGGCAAATTAGTGCGTCAATAGCTAACCTATTGCAAACGAACTTAACGCATTTATTGAGAAAAGTAATAGGGAAAAATAGCAGCTAGAACGCAATTTGTTATTCAGAGTAAAGGTTATTTAATAGTGAATGGTTAATTGAACAAGCAACCTGGCTGACAAGTCAACAGGTTGCTTATAACCTTCTACCCAACCAAGGCGAGCAATATACCAGCGGCTACCGCAGAGCCCAATACGCCAGCAACATTTGGCCCCATGGCGTGCATTAACAAGAAGTTATGCGGGTTAGCTTCCAAACCCACCTTATTCACCACACGAGCAGCCATAGGAACAGCAGATACACCTGCCGCGCCAATCAGCGGGTTAATATTACTCTTGCTCATTTTATTTAATAACTTGGCCATCAACACACCTGCAGCTGTGCCAATAGAAAAAGCTATTGCGCCGAGCAACAGAATGCCCAAGGTTTCAAGTTTTAGGAATTTGTCTGCTGACAATTTGGAACCGACAGCCAAGCCAAGAAATATAGTGACTATATTGATTAATTCATTCTGTGCCGTGCTACTAAGTCGCTCTACAACGCCAGCTTCACGCATTAGATTACCAAGGCAGAACATTCCTACCAATGGCGTCGCCGTGGGTAAAAATAAGATAGTCAGTATCAGAACACCCAATGGGAAAATTATCTTTTCACGTCGAGAAACAACGCGAAGTTGTTCCATTTCAATTTTACGCTCATCTGCGTTGGTCAACGCTTTCATAATGGGTGGTTGAATGATAGGTACCAACGCCATGTAAGAATAGGCAGCTACAGCAATTGTACCCAATAGCTCGGGTGCCAATTTGGACGCTAAGAAAATCGCCGTTGGACCATCAGCACCGCCAATAATCGCTATTGCAGCGGCATCTTTAAGGGTAAAATCCAATCCTGGAATGTAATTCAGCATAATCGCACCAAACAAGGTAGCGAAGATACCAAACTGCGCGGCTGCTCCGAGCAATAACATACGTGGATTAGCGATCAAAGCACCAAAGTCTGTCATGGCGCCCACGCCCATAAAGATCAGCAGTGGAAAGATCCCTGTATCAACACCCACATCATAAATGTAATACAACAATCCGCCTACTTCGGTAAAGCCAGCCAATGGAATATTAGTTAACAAAGCGCCAAAACCAATGGGCAGCAGTAGCAACGGTTCAAACTTCTTGACGATTGCAAGGTATAGTAACCCCAAACCGACGGCCATCATAACCAGTTGCCCAGCTTGGAAATGTGCCAGAGCCGTGCTCTGCCAAAGAATTTCTAACTTTTCCATATCAGCGTTAACCTAAACCAAGTAGCGGTTGACCAGATTGAACAGAGTCGCCTTCGTTCACGTAAATAGCCGAAACTGTTCCAGCTTCTGCCACTCTCACTTCAGTTTCCATCTTCATTGCTTCTAAAATAATCACAACATCACCCGCATTCACTTGCGTGCCCGGACTAACTAACACTTTGAAAATATTCCCCGCTAAAGGGGCATTCAAATCAGTTGCAGCGGCAGCAGGTGCAGAAGGACTTGGCTCACTCGCTGACGCAGCGCTAACGGATGTAAGGGCTCCTGACGGGCCTACTTCGACCTGATACACTTTGCCATCCACTTTAACCGAATAGGCCTCAATGGCCCCTGTACTTGGCGCACTGGCCGCCGCAGGAGCTGGAGCTTCAGGTTCATTACCCGGAGCCGGTTCAAATGCATCAGGGTTATTGCGATTTTCTAAGAATTTAAGCCCAATTTGAGGAAACAATGCGTAAGTCAAAACGTCATCAACTTTTTCATCGGCCAAGGTAATGGACTTTTCACTCGCAAGCTCATCTAAAGTCGCTTCAAGCTTTGCCAACTCAGGCTCAATCACATCAGCTGGACGGCAGGTAATTGGCTCTTGATCATCCAGTACACGCTTTTGCAATGCAGCGTCAACAGGTGCAGCAGTTGCACCGTATTCACCTTTCAGTACCCCTGCAGTCTCTTTAGTAATGCTCTTGTAGCGCTCGCCAGTCAGAACATTTAATACCGCTTGACTACCGACAATTTGCGAAGTTGGTGTAACAAGGGGGATATAACCTAAATCTTTACGGACTCGAGGGATTTCTTTGAGCACCTCGTCCATTTTATCTTCGGCACCTTGTTCACGTAACTGGTTTTCCATATTAGTTAGCATGCCACCTGGCACTTGTGCTATCAAAATACGGGCATCAACGCCTTTCAAACTGCCTTCAAACTTAGCGTACTTCTTACGAACTTCTCTGAAGTATTCGGCTATTTCGGCTAACAGCTCAATATCTAAACCGGTATCACGCTCAGTTCCTTCAACGATAGACACCATAGTTTCAGTTGCACTATGTCCGTAGGTCATACTCATGGACGACACAGCACAATCCAGCATATCGATTCCGGCATCAATAGCTTTTTGGTACGTCGCTGTACTTAACCCTGTGGTTGCATGACATTGCATCGCGATGGGCACATCTACCGTCTCTTTAAGGCGTGTGATGAGTTCTTCACAATCATAAGGTTTCAGCAGACCAGCCATATCTTTAATACATAAAGAATGGACGCCTAAGTCTTCTAGTTGCTTAGCCATGTCTAACCACAAATCTAGCGTATGTACAGGGCTAACGGTGTAAGAAATTGTGCCTTGGGCATGAGCCCCTACCTTGACGGCAGATTTCACTGCAGTTTGAAGATTACGCATATCATTCATGGCATCAAATATGCGGAATACGTCTACGCCATTTGTGTGCGCGCGCTCGACAAACTTTTCAACCACGTCATCAGCATAGTGACGATAGCCAAGCAAATTTTGACCTCTAAGTAACATTTGTTGCTTAGTATTCGGCATCGCCTTTTTCAAAGCTCTGATTCTTTCCCAAGGATCTTCTCCAAGATAACGAATGCAGGAATCGAATGTTGCTCCCCCCCAAGACTCCATGGACCAATACCCGACTTGATCGAGTTTACTGGCAATTGGCAACATATCTTCGATACGCATACGGGTAGCCAGCAACGACTGATGAGCATCTCGCAATACCAGTTCGGTAATGGCTAGTGGTTTAGATGGGGGGTTAGACATAAAGGGCTCCTAAAAAAGGCCTCGGACCAAATTAACGGGATTTTCTATATTGATTGACAGCAGCAGATATAGCCGCAGTGATTGCACCACTCTCGTTTTGATTGGCGCCCCCTGCTTTAACTGCATTAGTAGAATTTCGTTTGATATTGTGAGAAGTCACAGCTTCATCAGGCAACTTTGTATTGATAAACGCGATTAGTTGAATTGCGCCAATTAACATAGCTAAAAATACAAACACCACAGACATGCCGACCACCATCAAGGTAGCCGCTTCAACAAGTATATCGGAAATAGAAGATTGCATTTGAGTCTCACTTTAATTTCTAGGTGCAGATAAGTACCATTTAACCAATGAAAACTCAACTGAATCGACCTATTTAAATCGCATAAAATAGATTATTTATTCTATTTTATTGAATTTTTACCCATATTGCGAATCGTTTTTTTAATGCGAGGTTTAAGTTCAAGCTTGCAACTAATGCAAGATAAACAAACAGATGAAAGAATAAAGCTTTGCTATAACGGATTCTTTTTAGCTGGAAAAGCAGTAAATATTTATGCGTTTACGTTAATTATGAAAATTATAAGGAATCGAATGACAGGAGAAGAACAATAAATGGAGCTAAAAGAAATGGCGCGTGTGGAAGGATTCGAACCTCCGACCGCCTGGTTCGTAGCCAGGTACTCTATCCAGCTGAGCTAC
>CANNDC010000023.1 GCA_947503265.1 uncultured Alteromonadaceae bacterium | reverse complement strand
CAAGCAATCAAGCAATCAAGCAATCAAGCAATCAAGCAATCAAGCAATCAAGCAATCAAGCAATCAAGCAATCAAGCTAGACAGTTGCTATATCGTTTTTACCCACTCTAAAATGGAATCGATATCGAGTAATTGTTTTTCACCGCTTTGTCTATTTTTATATTCGATTTGATTGTTGTCTAAATTACGTTCGCCGATGACTAATGTATGTGGGATTCCGACCAGTTCCATATCATTAAACATCACGCCAGGGCGCTCTTTTCTATCATCAAATAAAACATCAATACCCGCACTAATGAGCTTCTCATATAGCGACTCGGCTATCTGTTGGATACGATGAGACTTGTGCATATTCATGGGAATGATGGCAAGCTTAAATGGTGCGATAGCATCAGGCCATTTGATTCCAAATTTATCGTGATTCTGTTCGATAGCTGCCGCAACAATACGTGTAACACCGATACCATAACAACCCATTTCCAGCACTTGGTGTTTGCCAGATTCATTCAAAACACCACAGTTCATGGCTTTCGAATATTTGTCACCTAATTGGAATATATGGCCAACTTCGATACCGCGTTTAATTTCGATCTTACCTTTACCGTCAGGAGACGCATCCCCTTCTTCAATATTGCGTATATCCACAACTTGAATCTCGGCAGCATCAGTTGTCCAGTTGGCGCCACTATAATGGACACCTGTCTCGTTTGCGCCACAAACAAAATCGGTTAAATGAGCAGCACTTCTGTCGACAAATACAGGTAATTTACTATTTATGGGGCCTACTGAGCCTATTTCACAATTGGTAGCTTGTTTAACTTGTTCAGCACTGGCCATAGTTAACGGTGAATAAACACCATCTATTTTTTCCGCTTTTATCTCGTTTAATTGATGATCGCCACGCAATACCAAGGCAGCTAAACCATGTACACCCTTATCATCAGGTTCCGCCAGCACAAGAAGTGTTTTTGCGACCTTTTGAGATGAACAGTTAAAGAATTCACATACCTGTTCAATACTCGACACATTCGGAGTTTCTGCTTTAGTCAGGGTTTCTGACGGTGTCGCTTTAGCTTCACTTGGTGCTATCGCTTCTGCCATCTCAACATTAGCAGCGTAATCAGAGCTATCACTAAACGCAATGGCATCTTCTCCAGACTCAGCTAACACATGAAATTCATGTGAAACTGCGCCACCAATAGAGCCTGAGTCAGCGATAACGGGTCGATATTCTAATCCAAGCCTTTCAAATATATTGCAATATGCTTGATACATGGCCTGATAAGATTTATCTAAACTAGCTTGGTCAGTGTGAAAAGAATAGGCATCTTTCATTACAAACTCTCGACTTCGCATGATGCCAAATCTCGGCCTTACCTCATCACGAAATTTAGTTTGAATTTGGTAGAGGTTAATGGGCAATTGTTTATAACTGTTTATTTCATTATTGACCAAAGAGGTGATGACTTCTTCGTGAGTTGGGCCCAAAACAAAATCTCGCTTGTGACGATCTTTAATACGAAGCAACTCAGGACCATACTCTTCCCAACGTCCACTTTCCTGCCACAAATCAGCAGGCTGAACTACAGGCATCAACATTTCGATTGCCCCAGCTTTATTCATCTCATCCCGAACAATATCAGCAACTTTGTTTAATACTCTCAGTCCTGTCGGCAACCAGGTATATAGGCCAGAGGCAAGCTTGCGAACTAGTCCTGCCCTGAGCATAAGTTGATGACTTATAATTTCCGCATCAGCTGGCGTTTCTTTTTGAGTAGACAGTAAATATTGACTGGAGCGCATTGGCGATATGATCCTATACAAAACACATGTTAAAAACGGCGGCTATTCTATCAGTAGCCGGACTTTGGCTAAAGTGAAATATGGCAAAGTCAAAAAAGATTTCAACCCGCTGTGAAAGCATCCCTCCACTCTCGTTTGGTTTTAACTCTAGGCAGCATGTTTGAACATCTGTGTATAAAGCATGGTAAGTCTAAAAATTCCAACACGCTGTAAAATATCCCTATGCGCTTGGACTGCGACATCCATGTTTGAGCAACAGTGTATAAAGCGTAGCAAGGCTTAAAAGATTTTAACCCGCCGTGAAAGCATCCATGCTGGCTTGATCTCGCCATCCATGGCTCGGACAGTTAAAATTTTTAATCCCTGCACACTTTCCTATCTATACTTCGTTTCTTTTTTTAAAAAAAGGTAAATAGGTCTGAACAGGCTTGTGGGGTTTCTGGGGAGGAAATAAATTAGTTGATTGCGATGGCGTCCGCCCACAGGGATGTGGGTGCCGAGCCTACACGGACGTATTTACGGCGTCCTCGCAAGGAACTAGTTTATTACCTCCACTCTCGTTTGGTTTTAACTCTAGGCCGCATGTTTGAACATCTGTATATAAAGCATAGTAAGTCTAAAAATTCCAACACGCTGTAAAATATCCCTATGCGCTTGGACTGCGACATCCATGTCTTCGTACAGTTGAAATTTCTCAGACTTACCATGCTTTCCTTCCCAAGCATCGATTCTTTTATCGGGAAAAGAGATAAGCAGAATTGAGCAGGCTTTTGAGGTATCTGGGGAGGAAATAAATTAGTTGATTGCGATGGCGTCCACCCAGAGGGATGTGGGGGCCGAGCCTACACGGACGTATTTACGGCGTCCTCGCAAGGAACTAGTTTATAGCCTCCATTCACCTTGGCTTGATGTTTGTATTCTTATACGTTTTCTATCGAAAGAACGACACATACCTCGTGTTGAACCTGCCATCGAACATTATAGCTACTGAGTCGTATGCCATATATACGCTCAGACTCAGTTTCACTTATATAGGCTGGACGTGGGTCTTGTGCGAGTACTTCCATAATGAATCGTTGAAAGTGAGGCTCTTCAATATGGATGGCTTTGAGATGTTGGCGTGCCACCTCAGAAAAAATCACCGTAAGTTGCGCGTTTGGTTTGTCTTGAGCAAAGCCAGCACTTGCCTCAAGTTCGATATCTGCATAGGGCAAGTAGGGTTTGATGTCTAATATTGGTGTACCGTCGAGTAAGTCTACTCCGGAAACATTGATCGAGCGTATCGTACTTTTTTCGTCATCAAATTGTATCGATTCTAATTTCACTAGAGACATGCCGATATTGTTTGGTCGGAACGTGCTGCGCGTAGCAAACACACCGATTTTTTCATTGCCACCAAGTCTCGGCGGTCGAACCAAGGGTTTCTTGGGCTTGTCTGCATTTTGGTGAAACTGGAATAATAGCCATAGGTGGCTGAACTGCTCTAAACCCTTTACGTAATTTGCATCAGTGTAGTCAGTAGCAAGTTCTATACATCCCTGCGCAGATTTTACCAGTCCTGGTTGCCTCGGAATGCCAAATTTTTCTTTATAAGGCGTTTTAATAACACCGATGGGATGAATTTCAATGGTCATAAATTCAATCTGCAGTAGACACAATTCGCAACATTATTGCTTGTTTTCGACATCAAAACTTAACATTTTCACGCTATATTTAGCTCTGGTATCTCCCAGAACCAATATTTGGCTTAAACCGAAGCATTTTTATTCGGTTTAAGCCGATTTTTTAGGTATGCTCTTGCCTTTACTATTTAGCTTCTTTTTTTGTCCAATGAATCATTGAATTCTGTTCGACGGGCATTATATCTATTTTGAATTTTTTGAATCCATGATCATTACAGGATATCTATGATCTATGTAAACAATCTCACCAAGCGTTTTGGTAATTTCACCGCGGTAAAAGATGTCTCGTTTAACGTTCAGCGAGGGGATGTTGTTGGCTTTTTAGGCCCAAATGGTGCCGGAAAGTCTACGACCATGAAAATGTTGACTGGTTTTCTTAGTCCCAGTGACGGCGATATCTTAATTAACGATTTATCAATCCATGATGATGCTAAAAAAATACAGCAGAGTATTGGCTATTTGCCCGAGGGTGCGCCAGCTTATGGTGACATGTCTCCGTTACAATTTTTGCACTTTATTGCCAAAGTGCGTGGTTTAAAAGGTCAGGAAAAAATTGACCGAATTAATAAAGTAATTCAGCAAGTCGAGTTGGGTTCGGTACTTGATAGGCCAATCGACAATTTGTCGAAAGGATTTAAACGCAGGGTAGGCTTGGCTCAGGCAATATTGCATGACCCTGATATTCTTATTTTGGATGAACCCACCGATGGATTAGATCCAAATCAAAAGCATCAAGTTCGAGAGCTAATTCAAAATCTATCTAAAGACAAAATCGTTATCATTTCCACGCATATTCTCGAAGAAGTGACGGCGGTTTGTAATCGCGTCATGATTATTTCCGCGGGCGAGTTGATGTTTGATGATACGCCAAGTGCGCTATTGAAAAAGTCACGCTATTACAAGGCGGTTACTCTTCACATGAGTTACTCCTCGGATATTTCTGGATTGGCCGAACTTCCGGGTGTAGATGATATGGACGTAGACAAAAATACTGGCAGAGTCACTTTGTTTCCCGAACCAGAAGCTGACATCTTGCATTTGGTAACCGAGCATATTCAAAGGTGCAGGTTGCCCGTAGATACCCTATTTGTTGAACAGGGTAGGCTCGACCAAGTGTTTAGGGATATGACCAAAGAGGGAGGTGCATAATGGGAATGGTTGCTACAGTGTTTAAACGTGAGTTATCAAGTTTCTTTGCGACGCCCGTTGCTTACGTGTTCATAACAATCTTTTTAATTTTGTCTGGCGTTTTTACGTTTTTCATAGGCAGTTTTTATGAACGTGGACAAGCAGACTTGTTACCGTTTTTCAATTTTCATCCTTGGTTGTACTTATTTCTCGTTCCAGCAATCGCGATGCGTATTTGGTCAGAGGAACGCAAAAGCGGCAGTATAGAGTTACTAATGACCCTGCCTATTACCACTTTACAGGCTGTTTTGGGTAAGTTTTTAGCTGCTTGGTCGGTCTTGGGTTTGTCCTTATTACTCACCTTTCCACTTTGGCTTACTGTCAACTTTCTGGGCAATCCAGACAATGGTGTGATTGTTGCAGCATACATAGGTAGTTGGTTGATGTCAGGTGCTTTTTTGGCAATTGGCATGTGTATGTCTGCTTTGACTAAAAATCAGGTGGTTGCCTTTATCTTGGCGGTAGTACTGTGTTTCGTTTTTGTCGTCAGTGGCAGCAACATCATTTTAGATGCCTTTAAAGATTGGGCGCCGTCTATTGTGATTGACACAGTGGCTTCATTTAGCTTTTTGACCCATTTCGAAGCGATAGCAAAAGGTGTGATTGCATTGAATGATGTTGGCTATTTCTTAATATCAATTTTTGTTTGGCTTTATGCCGGACTCTTGATAATTGAACATAAAAAGGCGGATTAAATTGATGAATAAATACTCAACCTCTTTAATCCTGGTTTTATTATCAATCGTATTTTTTGCTTTGGTTGTTTTAAACAATCAACTGCTAGGTGGATTGCGTTTAGATTTAACAGAAAACAAAGTTTATTCCTTGTCTTCTGGCAGTAAAGATATAGTCGCTGATATAGATGAACCGATTAATTTTTATTTTTTCTTCTCTGACAAATCATCTAAAGGTATGACGTCACTGCGTAATTATGCGACTCGCGTGGAAACGATGTTGAAGGAGTACGCTAATGCAGAACCCGGCAAAATAAGACTAAAGGTAATTGACCCTGAAGCTTTTTCAGAAGCAGAAGACCAGGCTACGCAATTTGGACTCTCTGCAGCAGGCCTTGGTGGGCCAGGTGAGTCTATTTACTTCGGACTTGCCGCCACTAATTCGCTTGATGATCAAAAAGTGATCGCTTTTTTCGACCCGCAGAAAGAAAAATTTTTAGAGTACGATATCAGTCAACTAATTTATCAATTGAGTCAGCCAGAATCGGTGAAAGTGACTTTGATTACCGATCTTCCCGTTGCTGGTGGCCAAAATCCCATGTCTGGACAGTTTGATTCGCCATGGACCTTCTACACTCAATTAGATCAGCTATATGATGTTGAATTATTAAGTTCTTCTGCAGAGGAACTACCCGAGGCAACAGACGTGCTAATGCTGGCTCATCCGGGACCATTGAGTGATGGTTTACTCTACGATATTGACCAATATGCAATGGGTGGAGGCAAGTTGCTCGTTTTTGTCGATCCGGCGAATGAATCTGATCCCATGGCAATGATGAGTAGGGCAGGTTCTACTGGCTCTAATTTGGGGCGCTTGTTTGACGCATGGGGGCTTGAGTTTGCTGCTGAAAATGTAGTTTTAGATGCGGAATCTGGTTTGGATATACGCGCGGCTGATGGTGGTGTAGTGCGCCACTTTGGCTTTATTGGCCTTGGATCAGAACAAATCGACCGAGCCGATGTGACTACTGCGAATCTTGAAATTATTAATGGGGCTTCATTTGGTTATTTTACAAAAACGGATGAATCTAGCTTAGGTTGGGTCGTCTTGATGGAATCCTCCAATAACTCAGATATCTTGTCTACTGATGTGTACTCTGCTACACGTGATCCTGCCTTGTTAGCAAGTGAATTCGAATCTAAAGATAACAAATATGTACTTGCCGCTCGGTTATCGGGTAATGCTCAATCTGCTTTCAATGAATCGCCTGATGAGACCAATGCTGAATCACATGTTTCCTCGACGCAGCAGCTTAACGCTATCGTGGTTGGAGATAGCGATTTGTTGGCAGATCGTTTTTGGGTTCAACAAGCCAATTTTTTCGGACAAACCGTTTTTACACCGTTTGCAAACAATGGTGATTTTGTCACTAATGCGGTAGAAAACCTCGGAGGCAGCAATGCGCTAATCAGCATTAGAAGTCGCGGTACCTTTGCCAGACCCTTCACTGAAGTTGATGCACTGACCGTAGAAGCCGAGAAGAAATTTAGAGAGCAAGAGCAAATTCTGCAGCGACAACTAGAAGAAACTGAATTACAACTGGCACAGCTACAAAACCAGCAGGCAGAAGGAAGCGCACTGGTTATTTCTAACGAGCAACAGCAGGCGATCGACAATTTTTTGAATAAAAAAATCGAAATAAGAAAGGCGCTGCGTGATGTAAGGCATCAGCTTGATAAAGATATTGAACAGCTTGGCAATATATTGAAGTTCGTTAATATCGCCGTTGCACCGTTTGTATTGATGTTGATTTTAATGCTTTTCGCTCGATTGTTTCGTACGCGTTCGAAAGGTAGTGAGGGGCTAGTCTAATGAACAAACAAATATTGGCCTTATTGGTAGTTATCTCTCTTGCAACGGCAGCTATCTATTATTTGTTGATGCAACCTTCTCAGTCGAATTCAACAGAGCTCTTGTTTTCTGATTTGACTGACAAAGCAGAGCAAATTGAACGCGTGGAAATTCTCAATCACCAAGGAACACTTGTTTCGGCAACCCAAGGAAAAGACGGGTGGGTAACTCGCGTAGAAGCTACGGGGATCGATTATCCTATCAATCAACAAAAATTATCTGAATTGATTACCAATCTGAAAGAAGCTCGGCTGTATGAAGCTAAAACAAACAAAAAGGAAAACTATCCCATTCTTGGCGTTTCTGACATTCAATCTGTCGATAGTCAAGCGAGCCTCATTAATGTTACTGCGTCGGGTAAGCAATACTCGGTGCTGGTAGGTCGGCAAGCGAGTTCAGGAAAAGGCAGTTATATAAGAATGGCAAGTGGCAAACAAACTTGGCTTTTAGATACCCTTGTGCCCTTGCCTGATTCTGAGTTTGATTGGCTTAAACAACCTATTGTCGATATCAGTGAAGAGCAAGTTAACTTTGTTTCACGAGTGGGCCAGCAGACATTTTCAATACAGCGAGCACAGCAACAAGATGAAGGTTTTATCTTTGAAGGGTTAAGTGAATCTGAAACATTGAAGTACAATGCTATCTTGGCTGGGTTTATCGATAATATTCTTGGCTTATCGTTTGATCAAATTGTGAGTTTGCCGGATGATTTTTGGCAACCTTCCAGTACAGAACCAGAGAAAGAAGTCATTCAATTCGAGATTGGTTTGCAAACCGGTGACATGATTAAAATGACACTGGTAAAAAGCAAAAACGAACACTTTGTGCAATTTACTCGCAATGAGAGTGAAGGCCAGGTTCATTGGGATGGATTGAGCTATCTCATTTCTAATTTCGATTTTGATCAAATTAATAAAAATCGAGCAGATTTCATTGATTCGAATGAGACCACTGACTCACCAGTACAAGCACCAGTACAAGCACCAGCATCGCAAGCCATTGATGAAGGTGAATCGCCTAAATAGAGAAGTACTAGAAATCGCTGAGTGCTAATTTGATGATCGATACATTCAATCCAGAGTCCAAATTGGGGCAGATTCCGTATTGATTGACTATTCACTTTTGCATTTGCTTAAAAGCTCTGTAAGGGCCTCTGTTCCCATTTCCAAGGCTTTTTTAACATTGTTCACCGGTATATTTTCGGGGTGAACATACCGGCTTAGCGCTTCTTCTAGACTAGACTCTCTTAAAAGGTGCAACATTGGGTATGGAGAGCGATTAGTAAAATTGGACGGAGAATCAATATCCTCTCCCTCAAAGCAATACTCGGGATGAAAACTGGCTATTTGGTAGATTCCGCGAAATTGATTTTCATCTAACCATCCATCAGCTAAATCGACTAAATCCAAGTACGGCCAAAACGATTTGAATCCAGTAGTGAAGATAATGAGTGTTGTTTCTGTTTCTGGATGCGAATCTAAAAAGCGTATTTCATCGGCCAATACCTCTAACGCTTCTCTATTCTTGCGCCCACAACATTCGACAAAGCGAATGCTGTCTCTGATCAATTCACGTTTAGCAAAAGGGCAAAAGTTTAGTCCGACAACGACATCTTCTACCCATTTTTTGGTGGCGTTAATCGCGATGGACTTTGCTGCCTTGATATCGATATTTAATGTAAGCTTCTAAGGTGTTTTCTATTAAGCTGGCCACTGTCATCGGCCCAACACCGCCTGGTACTGGCGTTATCCAACCCGCTATTTCCTTTGCTTCGTCAAACTCGACATCGCCTACCATAGTGCCGTCACCGTGACGATTGATACCGACATCGATCACAATTGAACCTGGCTTTATCCATGAAGCTGGAATGAACCCAGCCTTGCCTACAGCAACAACAAGTAAATCAGCTCGAGATACATGGCTTTTTAAATCTTTTGTGAATTTGTGGCAGGTTGTTACTGTGCATCCCGCCAGTAATAATTCCAATGACATAGGGCGACCAACAATATTTGACGCACCCACAATAACCGCATCCAAACCCTTAATAGGACGTTTAGTGGACTCAATCATGGTCATAATGCCTTTTGGAGTACAAGGTCGCAATGCAGGCATCCTTTGAACCAATAAACCGATAT
Organism: uncultured Alteromonadaceae bacterium; assembly: GCA_947503265.1. Lineage (GTDB taxonomy): Bacteria > Pseudomonadota > Gammaproteobacteria > Enterobacterales > Alteromonadaceae > Aliiglaciecola. Next base: position 60,788 of record CANNDC010000023.1, on the reverse strand, counting down.
TATAGGGATGGAAGCCATCGACATCTTTGTCAGGTCTAATTCTTTCCAGAATTTGATCTTTGTCTAAGCCAGCAGGTAAAGGGAGTTGGACCAAAATACCATCAATCTCATCATCTGCATTTAGTTCGTCGATCAACTCAAGCAAGGTTTCTTGGCATGTACTTGAGGGTAAATCATATGATTTTGACAAAAAACCGACTTCATCACAGGCTTTCCGCTTATTATTTACATACACTTTTGAAGCGGGGTCACTACCGATTTGGATGACGGCCAGTCCGGGAGGGCGGCGCCCTGTGGCAGTTATTGAGGCTACTTGAGAGGCGACTTCCTCTCTAACCTGTTTAGCGATAGATTTTCCGTTAATTAATTGCGCGGTCATGTTTGAAACTACAAGATAAGATAGATGTTGTAATTGTCCCACAATTGTTTATTGGCCCGCAATCGTTAAAATGCGCTGCTTGCCCCATAAACCTTCTAGAATATAAGAAGAAAGAATAATTAAGGAATAAATTTGGAATTATCTGCGGTAGAGATATTTGGTTACTTAGCGTCTGCGCTGATTGCGTATTCACTTACTCGAAGTTCAATAGTGAAATTGCGTTGGATTAATTTGTTTGGAGCGTCATCATTTTGTATTTATGGCATTATCATTGGGGCCGTACCTGTAGCATTACTTAACGGTTTTATCGCAATTACCAATGTTGTGTTTTTACGTCGAATGTTCCTTCAAGCCGAACAACATTTCTCGGTTTTAGAAGTGAATATGCCGTCAAACTATGTAGATTTCTTCTTGAACTATCACAAAAAAGAAATTGATTCCTTGTTTCCCCGCTTCTGTAAAACGGCGCAATTAAGTGAAAGGTTGTATTTCTTTATGATGGAGAATACCGAAGTGGTCGGTGTTTTATCGGGCAGGAAAATGACTCCAACTACCTTCGTGGTAGATTTCGACTTTGTGATTCCTGAATATCGAGATTGCAAGCTGGGTGAATTTGTTCTAGGTAAAGGGCAAGAATTGCAGAAGCTACTCGAAGATAAAACCATCGTTGCTACGGCAGACAGTGTTGAACACGAAAATTATCTTGAAAGGCTTGGATTTCAACCTCGAAAAGGGGGATTATGGACTTATAATAATCAAAATTAAATTTTCCTCTGTTTGAAAAGGAGAGCGCTAATTTGAAGAAACTTAAAAATGAGCAACAATTAATAAAACTCGCTGTTACGGTGGGTGAAAACTATGCTAAAAATCGCGGTTACACAGGGTTTAGCGATACCATGGCGGCAAAGGAAAAGGTTGAAGTGATTTATCGACTTTTAGTCAATGATAAATTAGTTGCCCCTTTGCCAGCAGACTCCGAAGATTTATTAAGCATGAAACTGAGGTTAGCTGTTTGGGTGAAAAATAAACTGCCGAAAGACCACCCTTTGTTAAATTAATATTGTCGATAAAATTGCATTTAATTTACTCGCTTTGAGTTAATTTTAAGCAGACAGTAATTTTGCATTAAAAAGTGTTTGACGAGGTTGGGGCAAGTGGGTAATATGCGCCCCCCGTAGCGATAAGGAATTACGCTACATTTGTTCGGAGAGTAGCGCAGTTTGGTAGCGCACCTGGTTTGGGTCCAGGGGGTCGCAGGTTCGAATCCTGTCTCTCCGACCATTATTGCTTTACAGATTCGTCGAGCGTCCGTAGCTCAGCTGGATAGAGCACCCGCCTTCTAAGCGGGTGGTCGCAGGTTCGAATCCTGCCGGACGCGCCAGCGAATCGGTCAGGTTGAGTAATTCGACTGGTAAGCAATGAAATTTAGTAATACAGTAAGTCAGGTAACACAGTGGTGGGCGTAGCTCAGTTGGTAGAGCCCCGGATTGTGATTCCGGTGGTCGTGGGTTCAAACCCCATCGCCCACCCCACTTGCGGAAGTGGTGGAATTGGTAGACACGCTGGATTTAGGTTCCAGTGCTTCACGGCGTGAGAGTTCAAGTCTCTCCTTCCGCACCATTTATTTGGGATTTGATTTTTCGGCTTCAGGCTAGCTCAACTCCATAGCTCTATCCCATCAAACGGGGATCCCCATTCTCCTTATTCTTTTGATGACACCATCTCATTTATACTGCCAGTAACACATTTCTCCATAAACGCGCGTACATCGTATTCTGCTGACGTTTTTTAGTAATCTATTGAGATTGCAGAATTAAATTAACCCTGAATCACAAGACGGACTAATTAACTTGATGTTAGTTACTTAGAGTTAACGCTTTAGATGGAATATCTAAATAAAGTGACACCAGCCTACCGTCTCTTAGCACAACAAATTCGACCATTTGGGTATTTCCGATAGCATTATCGATTAATGTGAGTTGATCAAAGTCGGTTGCATCAATACCGTTAACTGTGCGTAATTTATCACCTTCTTTAAAACCTATGTCGCGATACAGTTTGGGGTTCATACCAGCAGAAACAGCCAGATCGTCATATTTGTCTAGGGATACTATATGCTCTAGCTTACTTGGTCGGTTGCCAATCTCAGCAGCGGTTAGGTTAGCAGATTGCTCAGAATTCTCGTTATCGGCTGCAGTTAAGTTGTTAGCCACATCGGGTTTGCCGGATGAAGCCGTACCTTGAATCAACAAGACTTGCTCCTGACCGTCATTTAGCAAAATAACACGGTCATTTTCTATCCTTGTTAGGATTGCATTGGTGTAAGCAATCTGATCACCAATGAAATAGGTTCTAACTTGCAGTCTAGATTGAATAGTAGCTGAGCTTTGATCTGGCGTATCGCTGGAAATAGTGCCAAGCAAAGTGAGATCCAAAGGTGTGATTTCTAGCCCCTTGAGATCAACTTCAGCTTCTGCCACGGGATTAGCATGATGAGTCAACGAATCCGACTGTGGAGTCAATATCTCTTCCAATCCTTCCTCGGACACTGTGATATTTGACTCTGTTTTATCCAGCATAAAATATGCTGCTACCGCCATAGCGAGTACAATTAATAAAATAATCAGTCTACTGGGCGATTTGGTCGATTCAACTTTGCTCATTAACTTATCTATCTTCTAATCCAATAATAATTGTCTAGCTTAGTCATATGAGCAGCAGTGTTCAATCTTTAACTACCTACTTGCACCGGCAGTTAAAATAAAACTTAAAAAATGAAATTAATTTTGAATTTTTAGTTCATATTTTAATTTTATTCGTTCCAATATTTAAGTTGCTATTTTTCCATAATTTAAGTGATTTTAAATAAAATCTATTAATAACAGGTGCTTAATGAGATTTTAGAAAATTGGCACGGTGCCTGCAATACTCTTAGCAACAGCAAATTCGCTTTTAATTGGAGTTAAATTATGAGCTTTTTAACAGACAAGAAAACATTACTAGTAGGCGCACTTTCATTATTCGGTGGCGTCACAGTATCTATGTTCGCCCATCAACAAAGTAATGAAGTCCCTTTCTTTACCCAGTCTGGAAATTCAGTACAGATTACGGCCAATGCAAGTTACTCATCACTTAAAAAATCTTATATCGTACAAGGTGGCACTAAAAACATTTTGGTGAATGAGATTGAGAATGTAGGCGCGTCTATATTACGTGAGTTCCCAATTATTGGTGCAGTCAGCGCGATGTTAACGGATGAACAAGTAGATTTGTTAGCGGCGAACAAACTGCGCGTAACACAAGATAGAGAAGTGCGTGTAATGAGTAGCGGTTTTGATACTAGCAATGACTTAGGGAGTTTACTTGCTCCGGGCCAATTGAAGAAAAATGCCATCAATACCCACATCACTACGCAGACAGAAGCAAACAGGCTGCATGATATGGGGATCAAAGGTCAAGGTGTAACCGTTGCTGTATTAGATAGTGGAACCCTAAAAGGTGGATTGATTGGTCGTAGCTTACGAAATGATAGTCGTGGCTTCAGAAAAGATTGGCCTAAATATGATGCGACCAGAAGCACAATGTATTACGGCTTGAACGATGACAAACACGGTCACGGTACTCATGTATCAAGCATTATCGGCAGTAGCTTAAAAGATGAAGATGGTAACTATAATGGTATGGCGCCAGATGCCTACCTTCTCTCTGTTAAAGCCTTTGATGAAGATGGTAACGGCTCATACTCAGATGTGCTAGATGGTCTTAACTGGATTTATCAAAATCATCAATCTTTCGGTATTCGCGTGCTAAACCTGTCTTTGGGTGCGAAAGTTCAATCGAATTACTGGAACGACCCGATCAACCAAGCTGTCATGCGTTTGTGGGATGCTGGTATCGTCGTGGTGACTTCTGCAGGTAACTCTGGAGGTGATAACGCAACCATTACTGTACCGGGTAACGTGCCTTATATCATTACCGTTGGTGCAGTTACCGATAGTTACTCTCCATACAGTTATGGTGATGACAGAATGACTACCTTCTCTTCTAAAGGTCCAACCCATGAAGGGTTTGTGAAACCAGAAATGGTTGCGTTCGGTGGCCATATCGAAATGAAAATGGATAGAAGTAAATTAGGCAAAAAACAGTGGTTCTCTTCATTGAGCGGCGAAGACTACTACGGTGAGTCAGGCACATCTCAAGCAGCTGCAGTGGTAACTGGTATTGTCGCTTTGATGCTTGATGATAATCCTTGGTTGACTCCAGATGATGTGAAATGTCGTTTGATGGCAAGTGCATCACCGATTAACAACCCGGCGACCAATGAGAGATACAGTCCGTTTACACAGGGTTCAGGCTTAGTTAATGCGTATGACGCGACCACAAGCAATGCCACTAACTGTGCAAACCAAGGACTAAATATTCAAGCAGATATCGCTGGTATTCAACACTTTAAGGGACCCACCGTGGTTGATAGCAATGGCGAGTTAATGATTGACTTTGGTAATGGTAACATCATCCCAGAAGGTTCTGTCTGGGGCGGTGGTACTGAGCTAGAAGGTTCTGTCTGGGGCGGTGGTACCGAGCTAGAAGGTTCTGTTTGGGGCGGTGGTACCGAGCTAGAAGGTTCTGTTTGGGGTGGTGGTACTGAGCTAGAAGGTTCTGTCTGGGGCGGCGGTACTATGCTAGAAGGCTCTATCTGGGGCGGCGGTACTGTACTAGAAGGTTCTGTCTGGGGTGGCGGTACCGAACTAGAAGGCTCTGTTTGGGGCGGTGGTACTGACTTAGAAGGTTCTGTTTGGGGCGGTGGTACTGACTTAGAAGGTTCTGTCTGGGGTGGTGCAGGAACTAGCCTAGAAAGTGCTGAGCTGGGAATGAATACTGAGATAGGTGGTGAAGATTAGCCTCGTATCTATCTGAATATACACATCAACACCATATTCGCTTCGAATATGGTGTTTTACTTTTAGCCCAAAACCACAAAAACACATTCGTAAATATAGGATCTAAAAGCGACTTTCCATACTAATCTACTATTTTTTCTCTCAATATATGACTTAATATATGAATTATTGATTCAAAATTTTACTCTAAATTTAATTTTTTAGTTTGAATATTAATTCAAAAATTAAGTGTCAAAGCGTATTTTAGAACAGTAGATATAAATAGTTCAATTAAAACATAAGGTTATAATGGTATTTGGATGTTGGCATGTTTTCTGCAACGTTGTCTGAAATAGTCTATATATAGTGCCTGCAGTAGTGCAGCAGTAATGTTTGCAGCAGTACACTTAATCATCATGTTTAGCATTGGAGTATTACATGAGCTTTTTAACGGAAAAGAAAACTATCTTAGTCGGTGCCATTTCCCTGATAGGTGGAATTACGGTTTCTTTGATGGCTAATCAGCAAAATTCAACCGTACCCTTCTTTACAAAATCAACTGGTTCAACCCAGATTGTAATCAGTAAGAATGAAATCGCCGAAAAAAGCTCATACATTCTTCAAGGTGGAACAAGGTCGACCCTGTTAGGTGCAATTGAGCAGGTTGGAGCGAATGTTTTGCGTGAATTTCCAATCATAGGTGCAGCCAGCGCATTGCTTACAGAAGAGCAAACAAAATCACTAACTTCATTGGGGGTTACTGTTACTGCAAATACTCAAGTCAATCTTGCGGGCAATATTTCAAATGGAAATAGCAACGGGTTGGGGAATTTGTTCGCTCCGGGCCAACTCAAGAAAGAGAACATAGATACGTTAATTACAACCCAGACAAATGCCAATTCACTCCATGATATGGGCATAACAGGAGCTGGTATCACCGTAGCGGTACTAGACAGTGGCACATTGATGGGTGGGAAACTTGGCAAAAATCTACTGAGAAACAGCCATGGCTACCCAAGAGCATTTTACAAATACGATGCGCAAAGAAGCAGAATGTACTATGGCTTAAACGATGACAAGCATGGTCACGGTTCACATGTTTCCAGCATTATTGCAAGCAGTGTTTTAGACGATAAGGGCAACTACAATGGCATGGCGCCCGACGCTTATCTTCTGTCTGTTAAGGCGTTTGATGAAGATGGTAACGGTAGCTACGCAGATGTACTTGATGGCTTAAACTGGATATATCAAAACCGCCATAGATACGGCGTAAGAGTATTAAATTTGTCTCTAGGTGCAAAAGTTCAATCGAATTACTGGAACGACCCGATCAACCAAGCGGTTATGCGTTTGTGGGATGCAGGTGTTGTAGTGGTTACTTCTGCAGGTAATACAGGTTCTGATAACGCAACAATTACCGTGCCTGGTAACGTGCCATATGTGGTAACTGTAGGCGCTATTACAGATAGTTACTCTCCTTTTGATACTAGTGACGATCGTCTCACGTCATTTTCTTCTCGCGGACCCACTCACGAAGGTTTTGTTAAACCAGAAGTGGTTGCATGGGGTGGGCACATCGAAATGAAAGTCGATCGATCAAAACTAGGCAAGAAGAAGTGGTTTGAATCACTTACTGGAGAAAACTACCTTGCTGAATCAGGCACGTCTCAAGCCTCTGCGGTAGTAACTGGTATAGTTGCATTGATGCTTGATGACGATCCAACGTTAACGCCAGACGATGTTAAATGTCGCTTGATGAGCGCTTCTCAACCAATCAATGATCCTGCTTCAGGTCAAAAATACAGCCCATTTGCTCAAGGTTCAGGTTTAGTTAATGCGTATCGGGCCGTTATATCTAATGCAACTGGGTGTGCAAACCAAGGTTTAAACGTCCAAGCAGATTTAAGCGGAGCAATGCACTTTAAAGGTCCTACTGTTGTCAGTCAGTCTGGTCAGCTTATGATAGATTTTGGTAACGGCAATGTTGTTCCAGAAGGGTCTGTTTGGGGCGGTGGTACTGAATTAGAAGGCTCTGTGTGGGGTGGTGGTACTGAACTCGAAGGCTCTGTCTGGGGTGGCGGCACTCAACTTGAAGGGTCAGTTTGGGGCGGCGGCACTATGCTAGAAGGGTCTGTTTGGGGTGGTGGCACTGAACTTGAAGGGTCTGTATGGGGCGGTGGCACTGAACTAGAAGGATCAGTCTGGGGTGGCGGTGCTGAACTAGAAGGATCGGTATGGGGCGGCGATATGAAACTTGAAGGTGCCAGTGATTTATTAGGCCAGGAATAGCAAAAATATTAACCTAGCCGCTTCCGTTGAAGTGGCTTTTTAGCTGTCAGACTACTATGTTTTAGGTAACCTAGTAGAATGAGAAGTTTTTAGGGCAATGAAGAGATGATGAATTTTATTAAAAGTAGGCTATTTTTCAAAGGCATTTTCATGTCTTGTCTACTTTTTTGTCACTCATCTCTATTTGCTGATAACGAGAATATTCGTTTTCAACGAATGGCCCTAGAGCAAGGATTATCTCAAGAATATGTATTGACCGCATTTCAAGATTCTGAAGGATTTATGTGGTTCGGTACGCAAGAAGGGCTAAACCGATTCGATGGATATCAGTTTAAGGTTTTCACACACAGCTCTCGCAATAAAGAGTCTCTGAGTTCCGATTGGATTCATACCATTATCGAATATGATCCTGATACTTTGTGGATAGGTACGCGCGCTGGAATCAATATTTTTGATAAAACAACTCAGACCTTCGCTCACAAAAAAAGTATCAAAGACCAAGAAGGCACACTCAGCGACAATACAGTCAGAATTCTCTATAAAGATTCAAAAGGTAAAGTGTGGGCAGGAACTGATCTCGGACTAGATGTATATAATGCCAAACAAGATTCCTTCGAACGCATCAAACTCTCCAATGAAGATCAGCGATTAGAAATCCATTCCATTACCGAAGACTCTTCAGGCAATATTTTTGTCGGAACTTACGGGCTTGGCGTAGTAAAGATAGATCAAGAGTCACGAAACGCCACATTGGTCCCCGTCTATTTGGACGATGAAAAACAACATCAAGTCGCCAGTGTCAAATCTCTTATGTTTGATGACCAACAAAGGTTATGGATTGGAACAGGCAGGAAAGGATTAGTGGTGGTTGATTGGAAAGAGACAATAGAATCAACTCTAAACTTTACTACATGGATTCCAGAACAATTAAACAACTTAGCTGTAGCCCATATTTATCAAGATAAAGATACGCGAATTTGGGTCGCAACGGCCAACGGCTTGTTTAGACTAACGGAAAGTGGCGATAGTTTTCTACACATTAAACATGAAAAGCAAAACCCTTACAGCTTGTCTGGGCCAAAATTAACTTATCTTTATCAGGATCGTGGCAACGTATTTTGGGTTGGAAGTTACAGTGGTCTGAACAAGTGGAATATGGCAACGGCTAATTTTGACCATATTCGCGTAAATGCTGACTCAGACAAAAGCTTAAGTGCGAGTTATACGACCGCTTTCGCCAATGGTCCTGATGACAGCGTTTGGGTAGCGTCTTTAGGAGGAGTCGATTTAATCGATAATAAAACTCAGAAAGTAACGCCATTGCCATTCGAGGGGCCTGAGAATAAGCGTTTAAATAGCGTGAACGTGACTACCTTGTTTTCAAACGACGAAGAGACACTTTGGATCGGTTATCGAGATAGAGGAATGAGTAAACTGGATGTCAAAACCATGACCTTCACTCATTTCTTGAGTGATGCAGACAATCCTAAAACGCTAGGGGCAATCGGCGTAACAACCATTAAAGACGCTGGCTTCAACAAGCTTTGGGTCGGCACCTACGGAGGAGGCCTCAACTTATTTGACATAGAAAGCCAAACATTCACGCGATACAAAAGTGAAGCTGGCAACGCTCAGACATTGAGTAGTGACCGAGTCCTGTCAATATCAAGAATGGACAATGGACTATTATGGGTAGGTACTTGGGGTGGTGGACTGAACATTTTCAACCCGACAACCTCCACTGCTATGCGACTTCCTGTTGATATGGATGATCCTAAATCCATTGGCAATGACGTAATCTATGTCATTCATGAAGACAACATTGGTAATATGTGGATAGGCACAGGGGGTGCCGGGCTTGCAAAACTCTCCGCCGAAAATCGCGAAATAGGTAACTTTGAATTTGACAAGCTTTCCCGTTACGAAGGCCTTCCTAGTAACGTTGTATATGGCATAGTGGAAGACGAAAAAGGATACTTGTGGGTAAGTACGAATAGAGGCATAAGTAAAGTCGAATCAACAACCACTGAATTAATTAATTATGATAGTTCTCATGGTTTGCAAGGCAACGAATTTAATTCCGGTGCATTCTTCAAATCAGCGAGCGGAAAATTGTATTTTGGCGGCTCAAATGGGGTCACATCTTTTTATCCCAGTCAGATATCACCCAATCAGCATGTGCCTCCCGTTGTGCTAACAAACTTTCAGAAACTTAACGAAGTCGTTTCTTTAGATTCATCTGGTGGACGAAAAAACGCCATTCAAATATCACATAAAGACTATTTGATCGCATTTGAATTTGCGGGGCTCGATTTCGCCTCTCCGAGCAATAACCGATACCTATACAAGCTGGAAGGATTTGATAATAGCTGGATTGAAGCTCGAGATATTCGCAAAGCGACTTACACCAACTTACCTGCTGGCAACTACGTATTTAAGGTTAAAGCCTCCAACAATGATGGCATCTGGAATGAGCAGGGTGCAGACGTAGCATTAACCGTATTACCCGCTCCTTGGTATTCTTGGTGGGCATACGTTATCTACACGACTATTGCTTTGGTGTTGATTTATTGGGCTTATCGCTCTTATCTGAACAAACTTCAAAGAGATGCTAATTATCGTCATGAACTTGAGCTTGAAGTGGAAAGTCGTACTGTTGAATTGCAAAAAGTTAACGAGCAATTGATGAGCGCCAGCGTGACAGATCAGCTGACCGGGTTGCATAACCGTCGTTATCTGAACAACATTGTAGAGCAACAATGTGCTGCCGTTTTCCGCGAATTTGAACAATCTAAAGTGGAAGGCAAAGCAAACGCTGATAGCGGCCCTAGATTATTCTTCCTTATGTTTGATTTAGATGGCTTTAAGCCTATCAATGACAACTATGGTCATGATGCGGGCGACAAGGTGATATGTCAGGTCAGTGAGCTCATGCGTGCGGTTTGTCGGAAATCTGATACCGTTATCCGTTGGGGCGGAGATGAGTTTTTGGTTATGGGTAAAGTGGAAGATGCCGAAGAAGTACAACTACTTGCAGAACGTTTAAGAAGCAAAATCGCTAGCTATGGGTTCGATATTGATTTGAAACAAAAAATGCATTTGTCTTGCTCAATCGGCTATAGCTTGTATCCATTTTCACATCATTATCCTGATTCTCTTAGTTGGGAACAGGTGCATTTACTGGCTGATAATGCCCTGTATAAATCAAAAGAGTCTGGTCGGAATCAATGGACAGGCATGTTGCAGTCTGAAGAAATGCCGCCCTTAAGTATCATTAATACCTTGTCGAAAAACATTACCAATGCGATTGAAGAAGGTTATGTGAAGATAAAACAGTCTGACAGAGCCGATACACCCAAGGTGACCAGAATAAATCGTCAAACTAGATAACCCAAGGTTTAGTTAAACTTAGCTCAATAACAACGCTTTTTGTTAGAGGGCTTCCATTTCCCGTTTTAGTTTGTACAAAGTGGGTTCACTTACGCCTAGCATTTCTGCCACTTGTGCCATGTTAAAAGTAGAAAAACTCAATATGGCTTCTAAACTGAGCAATTTAATTCTTGCGACACAATCATTAATTTGAACCCTACCGTCAGCAATCGGCTCTAGACATTTTACAATCAATTGCCAGTTATCTGGGCGAGGGGCATCTGCTTCTTCTAATTGTTGCAGGATATTATCCACTTTTCGTCTAGCTGTGCTTTGTGAGATACACAATCTAGCAGCTGTTGTTCGCATCTTGCGGCCAGTCGAGAGATAAGCTTTGTGAATTAATTCTTCTTCAATCCAAAGGCCAAGCGGCGCATGTGCAAATTGATCGTGATCATTTAGGCTAGTTAGTACATTTTTAATCGCGTCTAGTAAGGCATTCAAAACTTGAGATTTGTTTAGTTGGATAGGCTCTACTTTAGGCGAAGTTGCAAGGCTAGTTTCCGCAGTCGACTTTTCTTGTGCTAAGGGGGAGGGGGCTGATGGCGAAGGCTGATTGCGATCTGCTTGCATCGACACACCATTGTTTTCATCGATATTAAGTAAAGACCAATCAATAGTAGTGCCGTCGCATTGTAACGTCGCTTGCATCAACCTATTTTCAAGTTCTCTTATGTTTCCAGGCCATGAATACCCGCGCATACGCTGCGCAGCGTCAACAGACAAAACCCTTTTTTCTAAATCGAATTGTTCTGAAAACTTGCTTAAAAAATGGCTTGATAATAAAGCAATGTCATCGGGGCGGTCACGTAATGGCGGATTATGCAAAGTAAGTACATTTAAACGATAATATAAATCTTTTCGGAAGTTACCTTGTTCCACTTCGTAAGCAAGATCGCGGTTAGTAACCGCGACAATTTTAACATCCACTTCAACTAGTTTATTACCACCAACAGGAGTGAAGTGCTTTTCTTGGACAAAACGAAGTAATTTAGTTTGCATGTTGAGCGGTAATTCACCAATCTCGTCGAGCACCAACACCCCGTCTTTGGCATCTAATATTTTGCCTGTCGACGTGTTTTGCGCACCCGTAAATGCACCTTTAACATAGCCAAATAATTCTGATTCGATTAGTGTTTCGGGAATGGAACCGCAATCTACGATTACAAAGGGTTTTTTACTGCGATTGCCCATTTGATGAATGGCGTTAATCAATCGCTCTTTACCCGTGCCGCTCTCTCCTGTGACAAGCACAGTCGTGTCAGTCATTGCTGCGCGTTTAGTTTGTTTCATTAACTGGTGCATCACATCAGACTGATAAATTATGCTACTGACCTGTAGCCCGACCTTGAGTTGAGCCAGTTCATTTTGCAATTGCTCATTTTGAGTGGCTAATTTGATGTTCAATGCGTCTTCTAAGCGGCTGCGGCGAAGAGACTTACCCAGTTGTCTCGTCAAGCCAGACAACAGTACCTTAGTGTCATGTGTAACCTCAAAATGCTCAGAGAGGCCACAAACGTAGAAACAATCTGACGACTCAATTTCCATGGGTAAAACCAATAACACATGGTCGTCAATATATCTGACAGAAGGTCGATTGGATTCGACGGCAATGCCTTGCATTTCAACAAGGTCGGTAAGGAATTTATCGTCGTCACTAGCTAAAGGAACCGCATTATCTTGATCGTTGATTGAAAACTTCAGTTTGCGATCTTTTAGTCTGGCCGATTCTTTTTGTTGCTCTGTTGGTAGTGCATTGTGCTCGTTTTCATCGGGCAGCAAGCCAGCACAGCTAAATTCAAACGTTTGTGCCAACCGTTGTACTAAACTTTGCGCTAGTTGAGAAAAATCGTGTTTGTCTGCAATCAGAGAAGAAATATCCCACAACAACAGCATATTTCGATAATCGGTAACGGTATCAGCAGTAAAAATTCCACCCAAATAATTAAATTGTTGCTGGTAAAGATTAAAGTCGTCTTTTTGCCACGTAATGATGGAAGGGTGACTTTCTTGTTGTGCTAACTTAAGCGCTTGGTCTGCTCGATTGACTAGCGCAGAAGCCTTTTCCGTATCATTGCGATAAGATTCTTGGTGCTCGATGATGGCAGCACCAATATCAAAGGTTAAATTAATAGCTCCTTCAAGATACTGCTTATTTTGAAGTTCGCGCTGTAACTTTTTCGCTAAGCTAGCCACATCAGTTTTTTCGTTCGCTGGAAAAGCTACCGCAAATAGTGCGCCACCAAATCGACTAAGAATGTCGTTGTCTCTAGTTATACACTGCAAAGCAGAAGCAATTTCTTGAATGACTTTGTCACCACTATCATGACCGAACTTTCTATTAATTTGTTGAAAGTCAATACAGTGGAGCATCACCAGACCTACGGAAAAACGCTGGCAAAGTGACGCTATCTCATTTTGCAGTACCGGTCTTGGAAACAATTTAGTAAGGGGATCAGACAACAAATTGGTGTAATGGCTTATCAATTCCAGTTGGGTATTAGTCGATTGCATTAACTGGCTAAAGAAAATTTGCTGAGTGTTCTCAACTAATCCAATCCAATCCGGCGTTACACCATCAAATGTGAGTTTTAAGAAGCATTGTTGTGCTGGGGAATAAGATTGAATAGGCGCTCGACGGCTGGTTTGTTTGTCGTCATCTTCACTCAACGACTCTACATGGAAATACACTATGTTTTGCTCACTGACGTAACATTTGGTGCCACTTGAGCCTACTATTTGCCATTCTACCGAACTTAACTTATCGGCTTCTTGCTTAGTAATTGGGGAGTCTGTCGTATCGAAATTGCCTACCGCTAAACTCGCAAGGCTATCTGCTAGTATCGGGTTCAATACGCTGATATTCTTGGCATTTGAGTAAGTGCGAAGAGTATCGAGTTGAGAAAGAAACGCGTCTATTGGATTCAATCTATGGACAATTCCTGAACTATTATTTGTTCACGATACCACCGCTTATTCTTACAGTAAATATGTTAACTCCTTGCAATTTCGAACTATTATAAGATTAGCGCTTTTTACTCTCGACTATAAATAGCGCTACCTGTATACTGTCGCGTCTTTTTTATCCGTAGCGAATCAGCTGGTTCGCGAAATACCATTTTATGGTTAGTTAGAATTACGCGCCGACCGGCGCATAGTTGAGGTAATACAATGCAAGTGTCAGTCGATACGACTCAGGGCTTAGAACGCCGTCTTACAATTACTGTTCCTGCTGAAACAATTGATTCAGCAGTGAAGTCTCGTTTACAGCAGTTAGCAAAAACCCAGCGTATCAATGGATTTCGCCCTGGAAAAGTACCTGTTTCTGTAATTAAAAAACGCTTTGGACAAGCGGTTCGTCAGGAAGTCGCTGGTGAAGCAATGCAGCGTAACTTCTATGAAGCTGTTGTTCAGGAAAAGCTAAATCCTGCGGGAATGCCTTCGTTTGAAATGCAAAAAGATGAAGATGGTCAAGACTTGGAGTTCGTGGCGTCTTTTGAAATCTACCCAGAAATTGAAGTGCAAGACACTGACAAAATAAAAATTGATAGAGCTGTCGTTGAAATCACTGATAAAGATCTAGATGCCATGATGGATACATTGCGCAAACAGCATGCAGATTGGAAAGAAGTAAAACGCAAAGCGAAGAAAGATGATCGCGTGACCATCAGCTTTACGGGTACGATTGACGGTGAAGAATTCGATGGTGGCAAAGCAGAAGACTTTCCATTGGAGCTTGGTAAAGACCGCATGATCCCAGGTTTTGAAAAGCCTTTAGTTGGTGCTAAAAAAGGCGACGAAGTTGTTTCTGAAGTGACTTTCCCAGAAGATTACCATGCCGAAAACCTTAAGGGTAAAGATGCTAAGTTCGCTATTACCGTGAGTAAGGTAGAAGGCCTGCAACTCCCTAAAGTAGATGAAGAGTTTGCTAAGCTATTCGGAGTTGAAGACGGTAACGTTGACTCACTCCGTGATGAAGTCCGTTCAAATATGCAACGTGAACTGGACCAGACTTTGAAAGCAAAACTAAAAGAAGATGTAATTTCTGGTTTGCTTGAGAAAAACAAAGTTGATACGCCTAAAGCACTTGTTGATCAAGAAATTAACGCCCTTAGAGAACAAGCTAAGCAGCGTTTTGAACAGCAGGCCGGTGGAAAGCAAGGCAATATGCCAGAACTGCCAGCTGATTTGTTTGAAGAAAATGCTAAACGTCGCGTTTCTATCGGTCTAATTCTTGGTGAGATAATCAAGAAAAACGACATTAAAGTAGACGACGCTAAAGTTGAAGAGTTAATTAAAACGACTGCATCAGCATACGAAGATCCAAAAGAAGTGATCGAATACTACAAGACTAACGAAGAGTTGTTACAGCAAATCCAAAACGTCGCTATGGAAGAGCAAGCAATTGAATTAGTTGTTAGCCAAGCGAAAGTCAAAGACGTTAAGAAAAAATTTGACGAGATCATGAACAAACAGGCATAAATAAACAGGAGTTATTTGACTTCTACAGTGTGCAACTGATTAAATGCTCGGTAACTACCGAGCATTTTTATTTGTGAAGAAATTAATCTATGTTGAATACCCCGTTAGATCCCTTGAATGCGTTAGTCCCAATGGTTGTAGAACAGACTGCTAAGGGTGAGCGTTCTTACGATATTTATTCTAGACTGTTAAAAGAAAATGTTATTTTTCTTGTTGGTCAAGTGGAAGACCACATGGCGAATTTGATCGTCGCCCAAATGCTGTTTCTTGAAGCTGAAAATCCTGAGAAGGACATTTTCTTATATATCAATTCTCCTGGAGGTTCTGTTACAGCCGGAATGGCGATTTATGATACGATGAATTTTATTAAGCCTGATGTCAGTACTGTGTGTATTGGCCAAGCGGCAAGTATGGGCGCATTTTTACTCTCTGCGGGCGCAAAACAAAAGCGTTATTGTTTGCCCAATTCACGCGTCATGATTCATCAACCATTAGGTGGTTTCCAAGGACAAGCATCTGATTTTGAAATTCATGCTAAAGAAATCCTGTCTATTAAAGAGAAAATGAATCGTCTTATGGCAGAACATACTGGGCAAGATTATGAAAAAGTCGCTAAAGATACTGATAGAGATAACTTTTTAAGCGCGACTGAAGCAATGGAATATGGTCTAATTGATCAGGTATTAGCAAGCCGGGCAGACGCAGCACCGACCAAGAAATAGATACGGAGAGGCAGGACTAAATGAGTGATAAACAAAATACAGACGGCGACAACAAGTTACTGTATTGCTCTTTTTGTGGCAAAAGTCAGCATGAAGTAAGAAAATTGATTGCCGGTCCTTCCGTGTTCATTTGTGATGAATGTGTAGAGTTGTGCAACGACATTATTCGCGAGGAAATAAAAGAAATTTCTCCGAAGAAAAAACAAGATGCATTGCCCAAACCCAAAGAAATTCATGAGCACCTAGACGAATATGTCATTGGTCAAGAACATGCCAAAAAAGTGTTGTCAGTGGCGGTTTACAACCACTACAAACGATTACGCAATGGCGATGTTCATGATGGCATCGAATTAAGTAAAAGTAATATCTTGCTAATTGGCCCTACAGGTAGTGGTAAAACCCTGCTTGCTGAAACCTTAGCACGTCTGTTAGATGTTCCCTTTACAATGGCTGACGCAACTACCCTTACTGAAGCGGGTTACGTGGGCGAAGATGTAGAAAATATCATCCAGAAGCTACTGCAAAAATGCGACTATGATGTTGAAAAAGCACAGCGTGGAATTGTCTACATTGACGAAATTGATAAAATTTCACGCAAATCAGACAACCCTTCCATTACGCGCGATGTTTCTGGTGAAGGTGTTCAGCAAGCGTTGCTCAAGCTGATAGAGGGTACGATTGCTTCTGTACCACCTCAAGGTGGTCGCAAGCATCCACAACAAGAGTTCTTGCAAGTTGATACCTCAAAGATTCTATTTATTTGTGGTGGTGCATTTGCTGGCTTAGACAAAGTCATTGAGCAACGTGCTGCAGTGGGATCTGGAATCGGATTTGGCGCTACTGTCAAAAACAAAGATGACAAGCAAGCAGCAGGTGAATTGTTTAAGAAAGTCGAACCAGAAGATTTGGTTAAATATGGTTTGATTCCTGAATTCATTGGTCGTTTGCCAGTGCTGACTAGTTTGGAAGAATTAAGTGAAGATGCACTTATTCAAATCCTTAAAGAACCTAAAAATGCATTAACTAAACAATATGGTGCTTTGTTCTCAATGGAAAACACTGAGTTAGAGTTTAGAGATGATGCGTTACACGCTATCGCCAATAAGGCTATGCAACGTAAAACAGGCGCGAGAGGATTGAGATCCATTGTTGAGGGCGTATTGCTCGAAACCATGTACGATTTGCCGTCCATGACTGGAGTCAGTAAAGTGGTAATTGATGAAACCGTGATTAAAGGTGAGTCAAACCCAATTTTGATTTACGACAATAGCAGTGATAAAAAAGCCGCTTCTGAATAGTGAAACGAAAGGCTCCTTTGGAGCCTTTTTATTTTTTTAATTGAACTTTACCCTCTAATCCCCATATACATTAATTACGATTAATGTAGCAATCAAATACGAGATTTAGCATGACAGAGAAGCGACCTGATCGCATTGAAATGCCGGTGTTGGCACTTCGTGATGTAGTGGTTTACCCGCATATGGTCATTCCCCTTTTTGTGGGGAGAGAGAAGTCTATTCGTTGCTTGGAAGCAGCGATGGATAACGATAAGCAGATTTTTTTAGTAGCGCAAAAAGATGCTGGAGTCGATGAGCCAGAGACTGACGACGTCTACAAGGTAGGTACAATAGCCACTATCTTACAATTGCTTAAGCTACCCGATGGCACAGTTAAAGTACTTGTAGAAGGAAACGTGCGCGGAGAAATACAAACTTATCTGCAAACTGATGCCTACTTTATTGCTGAAGTTGTGCGCAATGAAGATCAGGAAATTCCGGAAAACGAGCAAGAAGTGTTAGTTCGCTCTTCTATTTCCCAGTTTGAGGGCTATGTTAAGTTAAATAAAAAGATTCCACCCGAGGTGTTAACCTCATTAAATGGTATCGAAGATGCCGCTCGCTTGGCAGATACAATGGCAGCACATATGCCGTTGAAACTCTCAGAAAAGCAAAAAGTATTAGAAATGGATAGCATCAATGGTCGCTTAGAGTACTTAATGGCTTTGATGGAAAGTGAAATTGACCTGTTACAGGTTGAGAAGAAAATCCGTACCCGAGTCAAGAAGCAAATGGAGAAGAGTCAGCGCGAGTACTATTTGAACGAGCAAATGAAAGCGATTCAAAAAGAACTCGGTGAACTGGACGAAGCACCTGATGAGTTTGATGCTTTAGGCAAAAAGATCGATGAAGCCAAAATGCCTGAAGAAGCCAAAGAAAAGGCCTCTGCAGAACTACGTAAACTCAAAATGATGTCGCCCATGTCGGCTGAAGCGACCGTGGTAAGAAGCTATATTGATTGGCTTACCAATGTCCCTTGGTTCAAACGCAGCGCGGTGAAAAAGAATTTAGCCAAAGCAGATGAGATCCTAGATTCAGATCATTATGGGCTAGAAAAAGTCAAAGAACGCATCATTGAATATTTAGCCGTTCAACAACGCGTTAAAAAGTTGAAAGGCCCCATATTGTGCCTAGTCGGCCCGCCTGGTGTAGGTAAAACATCATTAGGTCAATCCATCGCTAAAGCCACTGGACGTAAATATGTCAGAATGGCTCTGGGTGGTGTGCGAGACGAAGCAGAGATTCGTGGTCATAGACGTACCTATATCGGTTCCATGCCGGGTAAGTTGATTCAGAAAATGGCAAAAGTCGGTGTTAAAAACCCACTGTTTTTATTAGATGAGATCGACAAAATGTCTTCTGACATGCGAGGCGACCCTTCCTCTGCATTGCTAGAAGTTCTCGATCCTGAGCAGAATGGCACCTTCAGCGACCATTACCTTGAAGTGGACTATGATTTGTCGGATGTGATGTTTGTCGCAACCTCAAATAGCATGAATATTCCCGGTCCCTTGTTAGACAGAATGGAAGTGATTCGCTTGTCTGGCTACACAGAAGACGAAAAGTTGAATATTGCAACACGTCATTTGTTGGAAAAACAAATGTCCAGAAATGGACTCAAGAAAGGTGAGTTAGAAATAGAAGAGTCTGCCATTATCGGTATCATTCGCTATTACACTCGAGAAGCCGGTGTGCGAAGCCTAGAAAGAGAGATTTCAAAAATTTGTCGAAAAGCCGTCAAGAATATTCTTCTAGATAAGTCCATTAAACAAGTGGTAGTCAATCAAGACAACTTGAAAGAGTTTTTAGGTGTTCAGCATTTCGACTACGGCAAAGCGGATGATAACAATCAAATTGGTCAAGTAACCGGACTAGCCTGGACTCAAGTGGGGGGCGACTTGCTCACTATTGAGACTACTTCAGTTCCCGGTAAAGGCAAGACCACCTTCACAGGCTCTCTGGGTGATGTGATGCAAGAATCTATACAAACTGCCATGACAGTCGTGAGAAGCCGCGCTGAAAAGCTCCGAATAAACGGTGATTTTCATGAAAAACGCGATATTCATGTGCATGTGCCCGAGGGAGCAACGCCAAAAGACGGTCCAAGTGCAGGTATTGCAATGTGCACTGCGTTAGTCTCAACATTGACCGGTAATCCGGTTAAAGCTGAGGTGGCGATGACGGGAGAAATCACTCTGCGAGGAGAAGTCCTTGCAATAGGTGGTTTGAAGGAAAAATTACTTGCTGCACACAGAGGCGGAGTGAAAATCGTCATTATTCCAAAGGAAAATGAACGCGATTTAGAAGAAATTCCAGACAATGTAAAACAAGATTTATCCATACATCCGGTCAAGTGGATTGATGATGTTTTGCAGCTTGCATTACAAGAAAATCCGGAACGATTTGTGCTTGAAAGCGCGTAATGGGCAAAAAACAAACGATTATGGTAACTTTTTTGCTTTTTTTTTTACTTTTGGGGCTTCCCTAAGTTAAAAGATGTGGTAGCCTTTGTGTCAGTTTCGTCTTAGGCCTTGTCAGTAAAGGGATGGCGGCGATTCATAAATGTTACCAAATTGTAAAACATTGCTTGATGTTCGAAATTACACTTGCTATAACGTCAATGCAAAAATAAAAATTAATTTCTAAACAATAAATAAAAAACAATTGAAGGGGATCTTATTGTGAACAAGTCTCAACTAATCGACAACATTGCTGCTGGCGCAGACATTTCTAAAGCAGCTGCAGGTCGTGCTCTTGATTCATTTACTGACGCAGTAACTGCTGCACTTAAAGATGGCGATCAAGTAGCGCTAGTTGGATTCGGTACATTCTCAGTACGTGAGCGTTCTGCTCGCAGCGGTCGTAATCCGCAAACTGGTGCAACAATTCAAATTGCAGCAGCTAAAGTACCATCGTTTAAAGCTGGTAAAGCATTAAAAGACGCTTGTAACTAATTTTAGTTCGAATATTTAAAAAACCCTTGTTCATCAAGGGTTTTTTTATTTCTGCAAATAGATTTTATGCTGACCAAGCAATTTTACTTAATTATTATATTGGCCCTAAGCGCATATTGGGCGACTTCAAAAGTTGCGCACTGCAGTACTGATAGCCCCGGCGTTTTAACTGTATCTATGCTTATCTTCAGTGCTGAGCAGAGGAATGCGTTGGAAGAAATTGCCATTCGCTTCAACGACGAACACCCAGCTATAAGGGTAAAATTTGTTGCTGCAGACGATACGAATTACAAACAAAATTCAGCATATTGGCTTCAAAATCCAAACGACATTGATGTCTTACACTGGCCCTGGCCCAGTCAATTAAAAGAGTTCGCTAAAAAAGGTTGGATAGAACCCGTCACAAATTTGTGGCTTACAGAGGAAATACGCCAAAACTACAGTCCACTGCTAAAAGAGTTGATAACAGTAGAGGGCAAACAATATGGTTTACCTTATACCTCTGGTTTTTGGGGATTTTACTATCGACGTTCGCTGTTTGAATCATTAAACCTAGATCCACCTGAATCTTGGCAAGACTTTTTAGCACTTTGTGCAACATTGAAGAAAAACAATATCACACCTATTACCATTGGCCTTAAAACGCCTTGGCCTGCTGCTGCTTGGTTCGATTACGTGAATCTTCGAATGAATGGCCTAGAGTTTCATCGCTCAGTGTTACGCGGAGAAGTCTCTTTTCACTCTCCTGATCTTCTGCAAGTATTTGATGCATTAAAAGAGCTGGTTGATAACCAATACTTTATACAAAACGCAGGCGATTTCGATTTTAAAGAAGTGATTCCGTTACTTTATCGCAACAATGCCGCCATGGTGTTATCTGGTAACTTTATTTCCACTCAATTCGCCAAGGCAATTCGTGACGATTTGCGCTTTTTCCCTTTTCCTGTGATGAACAAAGAAATACTCAGATATGAAGAAGTTCCTACAGATAGCTTCGTCATTCCTTCCGCGAGCAATAATATTGAGCGGGCTAAACTATTCTTGGCGTTTGTTGCAAAGCCTAAACCGCAGCAGCTTATCAATAGCGTGACCAACTTTATTCCGCCCAATCGATTGGCAAAGGTAGATGAGGACTATTTTTCTGCTGAAGGGAAAAAGCTAATTTTGGCGTCCCATGGATATTCTCAATATTTAGATAGGGATGCAAAAAAGGAATTTGCTGAGCCGGTTAAGGATATATTGTCTCTGTTTATTCAAAATGGAGACAAAGAAAAGGCCATTAATGCGTTAGAAGCACTACGTTTGCAGGTTTTTGCTGTTGACAACACAGACGAGCTCTAGCCATCTTCGTACAAATTGAGCTATAATCCCGCGGCTTTACGAACAACAAAAAAACGCAATAAGTCCTTCGGAGTATAAAGAAGAATATGTTGGAAAAAATTAGAGAAGGTTCACAGGGTAAGTGGGCAATAGTCATCTTAGGATTAGTTATCTTAAGCTTTGTGTTTGCTGGTGTTGGTGGCTATGTGTCCTCCTCGTCAGGTGTTGCCGCTGCAGAAGTAAACGGTGACGAAATACCGCAAAGTACCTTGGAACGCGCTTATGAGAACGAACGGGCCAGATTAGAGTCGCAGTTCGGAGAAGCATTCTCTGCACTTGCAGCCGATGCTAATTATCTCTCTGAGTTTCGCGAAGGCATCTTAGATAGACTCATTGGCGATAAGTTAATTGAACAAACTGCCGAAGAGCTTGGGTTGCGCGTAAGTGACCAACAAATACTTGAAGAAATTAGAGGCATGGAGTCATTCCAGTTAGGCGGCCAATTCAATAACGACCGTTACCTAGTATTAATACGTTCTTCTGGGTTTCAACCCGCTGCATTTAGAGATTATATGCGCAGTGAAATGACTCGCCAACAAGTTGCAAGAGCACTTTTAGGCAGTGAATTCGCTTTGTCTTCAGAAGCCAAAGAAATCTTCGCACTGCAACAACAAACACGAGATATCAAATTTATAAGCGTTCCGTCTGCACCGTTTAACAGCGAAGTGACCAATACAGATGAAGAAGTTCAGGCTTATTATCAGAAAAACCTTGCTCAATTTGATACCGAAGAAAAAGTAAGTGTTTCTTACGTTGAATTAACACTAGACGATTTGTTGCCTTTAGTGACGGTTAACGAAGAGGAGTTGCAGCAGGCATATGAGCAAGCTGCGGCAGACTACAAAACGCCGGAACAGCGCAGAGCTTCGCACATTTTAGTGGAATTTGGAGAAGACAAAGACGCTGCTTTAGAGCGAGCTCAAGCAGCATTGGCGAAAGTACAAGGCGGTGCAGCTTTCGAAGATGTCGCTAAAAGTGATTCGGATGATACTTTTTCTGCCGAAAATGGTGGTGATTTAGATTACTTTGTAAAAGAGGATATGGATCCCGCTTTTTCAGAAGCTGCATATTCTTTACAGAATGTAGGTGATGTTTCTGACGTAGTCGAAAGTGAATTTGGTTTCCATGTTATCAAGCTGACAGATGTGACTCCTGAACAAGTGACGCCCTATGAAGAAGTCAAAGCCGATTTAGAGCAAAACGTAAAACGCGAAAAAGCAATTGAAGAGTTCTATGTGATTCAGCAAAATATTGCAGAAGTTGCTTTTGAAGTGCCTGATTCTCTCGAAGAAGTGGCTGCCGCTGCGAATAAGCCAGTGAATACGACTGATTTATTTACTCGCAACTCAGCTCCTCAAGAAATTAATAATCCAGTGGTTCTTGCGTCTGCCTTCTCAGATGAATTGATATTGGAAGGTGTTAACAGTGATGTGCTAGAAATGGGCGAAAATCATATCGTAGTGATAAGAGTTGCGCAGCATGAACCAGAAAGAACTCGTACTTTGGAAGAAGTCTCTACAGATATTCAAGCTTTACTCGTGGCTGAAAAGTCTCAACAAGCTGCAAAACAGTGGGCAAGTGAAATGCTAGCAGCATTGGAAGCCGGTGAAGATATTACAGCTAAGTTGGAAGAGAAGGGATTAACTTGGGAAACACAAGAGAAAGTCGCCCGCTTCGGTAGCACAGTTGCCAATGAAATTGTTGAGAAGAGCTTCCAGCTGTCGACTAATTCAGAAAACAATAGAGCCGTTGTTGAACTAGCCTCAGGCAATGTCGGTATCGTGCAGCTTGATAAAATCAATGCAGGTGAAGAAGTGCCTGAAGAGCAAGTTGCTAGGTTGCAACAACGACTAGCAGAAGCTAAGAGTCAAGGAATGTATAGAAGCTTAATTGAAGCGTTAAAAGCTGACGCAGATATCAAGATATATAAGCTGTAAACTTAACGACAAAACCCATTTCAATCTCAAAAAAGCGATTTTTAAAGCTGTTTATATGTTTTACTAGTCGCTTTTTTAGTTTCTAGCTTGATTCCTCAATTCGATTTCGGCTTGGATTCTAGTCATCGAAAGTCTGACTATCGTGAGGATCAGCTTTATCGCCTTGTTAACCACATCATTACTGTATAAAAAACAGCGATAATAGTTGAAAAAATCAAAATTGTGACAAACCCCTTTTTACCTTGCTTTAGGGTATATCCGCTAGCTTTTAAATAAACAAACCATAAAAAGCAAAGTGTAATGGGTAATAAAAACAATAACTTAATCAAGAAACGTACTCCGCAATTTAAAATAAATAATCAATTGGACTTAGGGTTAATTAACGAATGGTGGGAGTTCACCAATTTCTGTGTATAAAGCGCTTTTGGCCAGCTAAAAATTGCTTCGGCTTTGCCTGTTTCGATAACTTTTCCATCTTGAAGAATAAGCGCTCTGTCACTGATATGCCTTACTAATCCAATATTGTGAGAGATAAAGATAAACCCCAACCCAAGATCTTGTTGCAACTTCATTATCAAATTTATAGTTTGAGAACGAACAGAAGGATCAAGCGCCGCAAAAGGTTCATCTGCTACGAGTATTTGTGGATCTAAAATTAACGCTTTTGCAATGGCGAGTCGTTGCCTTTGACCGTCGGACAACATATGCCGATAGAAAAATCGATGTTCAGAGAGTAATCCAACAAGCTTTAGTGTTTTCTCAATTTTATTCTGTCTTTCAATTGGCGACATTCCAGTATTAAGAATCAAGGGCTCTTCTAAAATCGCTGAAGCAGTAAGGCCGGGATTTAATGACTCGTTACTGTGCTGAAATATCATTCGAATATTAAGGCATCTTTGCTTAATATTATCGCCTAACAATTTTTGCCCGTTTAAATATATCTCACCAGATGTCGGTTTTTCGGCCCCAACAAGCAGTTTCCCTAACAGAGATTTACCAGAGCCATTAAGACCCAGAATACCAAGCGTTTCTCCACTATTGAGTTCAAAATCTAACGGGTGCAACGTAAATCCCTTCGATTTTTTAAACCATCGGCTTTTTGGTTTTTTTACGAAGCTGAGGTTTTTTACAGAAAGTAATGCCGTCATTTTTTATCTCTATGTAACGGGAAATGGCAACTATAACTGTGTTCTTGAACCCGCCTATTTTCCGGCACTTTAACACATTCTTTTTGTGCCCTAGGGCATCGCGGTCCTAAACGGCAACCGATAGGAAGATGCTGTAATGTCGGCATCGAACCTTCAAGGGTAGCCAATGGTGTTCTGGGGGGTAAGTCCTTACGGAAACTAGGTGCGCTGTCGAGTAAGGCTTTGGTATAAGGATGCAAAGGCCGCTTTCTCAATTGCGACATCTTGCCACTTTCTACGGTTTGACCACAATACAAAACCGTCATTGAATCTGCCATGCTCGAAATCGCCAGCAAATCGTGACTAACGAACAGAATACTTAATTGCCTAGTTTGATTGAGTTTGGTAAATAGCTTCAATATTTGGGTCTTAGTGCTTATTTCCATCCCTCTTGTTGGATCATCTGCAATCAGTATTTTGGGGGACGACACCAAAGCGCAGGCAATCAAAAACTTTTGGCTGATATCATCTGCAATTTGGTTTGGATAGCTATTTAAATAACTATCGTGATCTCGAATACCCACCTTGTGTAATAGTTTTATTGCTATTTCTTTGCGTTGGGCGGCGCGCTGCCAAAACCATTTCCCATCAACCAAACTTCTAGGAATGCTTTCAATCAGTTGCTCACCCAAGGTGGCTGAAGGATCGAGCGACAATACAGGATTTTGAAATACAACAGCAATTTCTTCACGCATGACTTTGCGTCTTTCATTGGCACTCATGCTCAGCAAATCTTGACCTTTCCAAGTAAGCCTATCTGCTGTTATCACCCAGTTTTCAGGAATGGTTCCCGCGATTGCTTGAACAATGAGACTTTTACCTGAGCCTGATTCACCGACTAAGGCTCGAATTTCGCCTTCTTCGATAGTCAGGTTTATTTTGTCTAACGCCTTCATCCAACCACTAGTGCCTTCAATCTCTAGGGTCAAATTACGTATGTCTAGTAATGCCATTATTGTGTCAACCGGTTTCTCAGAGCGGCTCTAAGTCCGTCTCCGACAATGTTGATTGAAAGTACCATTAAGAATATGGCTAGTCCGGGCAACGCAATACTCCAAGGAGCTTTATATGCGACTTTTAGCGCTTCTGAGAGCATAGCTCCTAATTCGGGAGACGGAGGTTGGGCACCTAAACCTAAAAAGCCAAGAGCACTAATATCAAGGATAGCAATAGACAAGGCCATAGTGCATTGCACCACTAAAAGTTCAAACATGTTAGGCAAAATACAATAGAAAAATAAATGTAGTTTTCGAGCACCATCTAATTTGGATGCGAGAATGTACTCTTTGTTCATTTCGTTTCGCACAAATTCGCGGGTGTTATGCACAAATTGTGGAACCAAGGCTAGGGCGATTGCCCACATGCTATTCACCAAACCTACCCCTAATATGGCGACTATTACAATAGCAATGAGTAGAGTGGGGATGGCCATCAATGAGTCTAGCAGGTGATTAAGTATGCTAGAACGAACGCCTTTTGCCATGCCCGCCGTCGCACCCAAAGCCACACCTAACATCATTGCTATCATTACCAATAACAAACTGATGCCCAAAGTCATTCGGCAGCCGTATACTAGACGAGAGAGCAAATCTCGACCTAAACTATCGGTCCCCAAAATGTATTGTAGCGATCCGCTTCCTTCCCACGAAGGGGACAACAAAACCGCGTTGGGGTTTTGTAGAAGTGGATCAAATGGCATAACAAACGGACCCACAACGATGAGCACAATAAAAAATGCCAAAATCCACATTCCAAGCACTGCGATATGGCTTTTCTGGAACTCTTGCCATGTGTGTTTTAATGGCGACGGGTAAAGATCATCTTCGTAAAAATCAATTCTCCGCATGATTTTCTCCAACCAGAGCAGGATTGATTAGCTTTGCCGAAACATCTGTCATTATGGTCACAACAATGACCAGACTCGACACGGCCAGCATGCCAGCTCTTATAGCAGGATAATCGCGCTGAGATATTGCCTGTATCAGCCAGTTACCTACTCCTGGCCAGGAATATACAAATTCAACGATCATTGCGTTAGTCAACAAAACTGCTGATTGCATGGCAAACAGAGGCAATATAGGCAACAGGGTATTGCGCACACCATGTCGAAGAATAACCTGTGTATGACTCAATCCACGAGTATATGCTGTCTTGATATATTGGCTCGACATCACGTCAATGAAAGAGCGCCTCGTGAGCCTAAAAATGATGGCAGCAGTAATAATGGTAAGTGACAAAGTAGGCATAATTAAATGTTTTAGCGCACTGATATAGGCTGCATTTTTGTTGTCAATTTCGGAATTAAAAATATCCACAAACATGAACCCTGATACTTCGGGAATATCAAACAAAAGGCTCACCCGGCCTGAAAGCGGAAGCCACCCAAGCGAAAGGGAAAAAATCAGAATTAATATCAATGCCAACCAAAAAATAGGCAATGAATAACTCACAACACTAATCGCTAATAGACTGTAATCTGCTGGTTTATGATACTTAAAGCCCGCCCAAAACCCCAAAGGAATACCGATCATTAAAGACACAAAAAGCGAATATATACTTAACTCAATACTCGCTGGTAAAGCCAGTGATAATTCTTGCCAAAGGGGAATTCCAGATGCGAAGCTCAACCCCCAGTCTCCTTCAAACAACTTATTTAAATAAATCCAAAATTGCGTTACATAAGACTGATCGAAACCATATGCAAGAAACACTCGTTCATATTCTTGTTCCGACAAATTAGTTAATCCAGAAAGATTTTCCAATGGATCACCAGGAAATAAAAACGCCAACACAAACGAAAATAAACTGAGGATCAAAAGTGTTGATATCAATAAGTTTGTGTTTCTGATAAGGGTTCGAAGAATCATTATTTTGTGACATCCCCGAATCTAATTGCCCCAAACGGGTTAATCACCAATCCCTTTAATTCAGAACGGTGCGCTCGGTAGCGAAATGCGTGAGCTATTGGAACAAGTGGAACCTGTTCCGCAATGACGCTGTTTGCCGCATGATAAAACGAGATTCTGTCTTTGGTATCGGAGTAAAGCACAGCTTGATTGACTAAATTATCGTATTCGGGGTTACACCACATTGCGCGATTTGTGCCAGATTCAATAGCTGCACAGGTGAGTAGTGGTCGATAAAAATTATCTGGGTCACCGTTATCTGCATTCCACCCGATAAGCACTGAATCATGGGCACCCTCAGTTAAACGTTGTCTAAAAGTAGACCACTCATAGCTGACAATGTTTGCGCTTATCCCAATTTCACTCAAATAACGTTGGATTAATATGGCCATTTTACGAGCATTTGGGTTGTAAGCTCGTTCAACAGGCATAGCCCAGATATCCATGCTAAAACCATCAGAAATACCACTTTCTATTAACAGTTTTCGTGCCATTACCGGGTTGTAACTAGTGTCAATCAAATCAACTTGATGAGCCCATGATGAATCTGGCAATAGTCCTTTGGCTGACGTTGCACTTTCAAAGTAGACCGTTTCCAATAACGCATTTTTATCGATTGCCAACGATAGTGCGCGCCTTACTTTTGGGTTATCAAAAGGGGGTTTAGAGGTATTGAATGCCCAGAATCCTACATTCAAACCCGGTTTTTCGTCTAGGGTTAAATCTTCTCTTTCCCGCACCACATTCAATTCGCTTTGAGATGGGTAAGCGATGGCGTCACATTCCCCTGTAATTAGCTTGGCTAACCTCAATGAACTACTTGGAGTAACGTCGAAAATGAGTTTTTCTACTGCGGAATCATGTCGCCAATAATCACTGTGTTTTGCATATCGAATATAACGATCTTTTTTATAATTAATATACTTAAAAGGGCCAGTTCCTATTGGATAGTTGTCGATAGCTTGCAAATTGTCTTGTTGAACGAGTTGGTTGGCGTACTCTTTTGACAGGATAACGGCAAAGTCTGTGGCCAAATTTGCTAAGAACGAGCTGTCTGGGCTTTTCAGTGTTAGCTCAACGCGATATCCATTAATTCGTTCAATCTTATCGATTTTTTGGTTCAGCTCTAAACTCGTAAAATAGGGATACTTGCCGCCACTCACGTGATGAAATGGATGATTGGGAAGACGCCATCGATTAATACTGAACATGACATCGTCGGCATTGAAATTTCGTGTTGGCTGAAAATAGTCTGTACTGTGGAACTTTACCTGACGTCGAAGTTGGAATGTATACGTCAATCCATCACTACTTACCAGCCAACTGCTGGCTAAAGCAGGTATGATTTTTCCGGTCAGCGGATCAAAATTAAGTAGTCTGTCGTATATTTGATGAGATGAGGCATCTGAAGTGGTACCAGATGTATCGAGCTGAGGATTAAAGCTTGTTGGGTTTCCTTCTGAACAATAAATGATTCCGGCATCGTTGATATTGACACTGGAAATCTTCCCACACGCTGAAAGAGTGAGAACAATACACATTATTAGTATCTGGTAAGCCCTATTTAGATACACTCTAGTCGTCCAAATCTTCTGCAGAACTGTCCAGAAGATTGTATTTTTTTAAATAGCCCCGTAACTGATGATAAGTTAAGGATAACTTCTCAGCGGTTTTCTTTTGATTGAACTGGCTGTCTGCTAATGCCTGTTTTATCAATCCTATCTCATAATCTTGTGAAAGTGTCTTCAAATCGACAGGAAACTCGAAATCAGGTTGTTTTTTTGTTGTTGCTGCCGTTTTAACTTGGTTTTCCGCTGCGAGAGAGTGGGTGTCTGCATTCGGTGCCGGCGGGGTAATTCGATCTAGTGTTTTAATTCTACCCTTGGGTCTAAATACAGATTCAAAAGGATCCAATACGATTTGGTGCACTGGAACATGTGGGTTATTGGAACGGTAAACAGCCCGTTCAACCACATTTTTCAGTTCCCGAATGTTACCTGGCCAATCATATTCCATCAAAGTTCGTTTTGCTTTTTCAGTAAACCCACTGAATAGCTCCATGTCTAATTCACGTGCCATATTGATGGCGAAATGTTCAGCCAACATCATAATGTCTTCGAGGCGCTCCCTTAGAGGAGGAAGAGTGATTACATCAAATGCTAATCTGTCTAATAAGTCAGGGCGAAATTCACCACTATCAGCTAACGACGGGAGATCTTCGTTTGTTGCTGCAACAAGGCGAACATCTACCTTGACGCTTCTGGAACCGCCAACTCGTTCAAATTCACCGTATTCAATAACGCGTAATAACTTCTCTTGAATTAGTCCTGATGTATTGGCTAATTCATCAAGGAATAAGGTCCCGTTGTGAGCTACTTCAAATCTGCCTTCGCGACGTTTCTGGGCACCGGTAAAAGCACCTGCTTCATAACCAAAAAGTTCCGATTCCAACAAGCTTTCACTTAAAGCCGCACAATTGAGCTTCAGATAGTTCTGCTCCCATCTCTTTGACAGAAAATGCAGACGCGCAGCGACGAGCTCCTTACCAGTGCCGCGTTCCCCTATGATAAGAACCGGTTTATTCAATGGCGCAATTTGTGAAATTTGCTCAAGTACTTCAAGAAAGCTGTTTGATTGACCTAGTAAATTATCTTGTTGGCGAAAACGGCTCATTAACCTATCCTGTTATTTTTTAAGTATTTTTCCGGCTATTGTGAATAGTTTAGCCAAAGCTGGAGTAAAAATCTCAAAAAGTGGTCTAATCGACTAATTTGTGGTTGATAATAATATTACTCTAGTTGCTCAAAGTGAAGTTGTAAATAATTAGTTCTTATAAATCATAAGGTTATTATTTCGTTTAAGATTGGCCCGTATATTGAATATATCTACCTAGGAAATGCATTTTGCATTAAAATTCAATTCAATATGAGTTAGAGGAAATGATTATGGGTATCTTCTCGCGTTTTACCGACATAGTGAACTCAAATATTAATTCAATTCTGGATAAAGCTGAAGATCCAGAAAAAATGGTTCGTTTGATTATTCAGGAAATGGAAGACACCTTAGTGGAGGTGCGTTCTGCATCTGCTAAGACATTGGCGAATAAAAAAGACATTAGTTCGCAAATAAATAAACTAGAATCAGAAGCTAAAGATTGGCAAGCTAAAGCAGAGCTAGCGATAAGCAAAGATCGTGAAGATCTAGCAAAAGCTGCTCTTTTAGAGAAAAAGAAATGCGCAGAGCATGCCAAAGTGCTTGTCAAAGAGTTGCAATTAGTCGAAGAACAAATTGGTAAGCTACAAGGCGAAATTCAGCAGCTTCAAGATAAGTTGGCTGACGCAAAAGCGCGTCAAAAGACTATTATAATGCGTCAGAAAACGGTTAGCTCTCGATTAGAGGTTAAAAAGACGCTTGATAGCAGTAAAGTTGATTCAGCTATGGGACGTTTTGAACAATACGAGCGCAAAATCGATCATCTAGAGTCGCAAGTTGACGCGTATGATTTGGGTAAGAAGACTTTGGCTGATGAATTTGCTGATTTAGAGTCTGATGACAAAGTGAATGATGAGTTGGCTGCTTTGAAAAAGAAAGTACAATCTAGAGCAAGCAAAGCTAAGAAATAAGTTGGGTCGTGATTAAAGGAGTAATACTGTGGAAGACATATTAACAGTTACAGTGGGTATTCCCACTATCATCTTCATGACAATTGTCGCGCCTATTTGGTTGATTTTGCACTACAGAAGTAAGAAGCAAGTCAACCAAGGATTGTCCGAAGAAGAGTATAGTTCGCTTGAAGAGCTCTCTAACAAAGCTGAAGCTATGGCAGAGCGTATTCGTACATTGGAATCGATTCTAGACGCTGAATCGCCAGACTGGAGGAATAAATCATGACAGGGGGGAAACAATTACAGCGTGACCCCGAGCATGGAAAAATTGCCGGAGTCTGTGCTGGCTTAGCCGAATACTTCGGTATAGAAACCTGGCTGGTTAGAATCGCCGTGGTCGCTGCTACCTTGCTACTAGCAGGCCCTTTTGTTCCAGTATTTTATATTGCGGCTTGGTTCATTATGGATAAAAAGGTCGCCGGGCAAAAAGCGCATGGCAGCCATCAACATTCAGGATTTACAGGCAAGAATAGCCGAGGTAAAGGTTGGCATAATGAGTTAACCGAAGAAAATAGAAAAGTAGAAGTAAAATCCAAAGTTTGGCAAGCAGGTGAGCCACCAAAACAAGCATTTTACGATATAAAACAACAGTTTGTAAGAATTGAAGAAAGATTGAGAAAAGTAGAAACCTACGTTACTTCATCTGAATATCAACTTAATAGAGAAATCAACAAATTGTAATGTGAGTGCGCTAACACTTCGACATCAGAAGACCAGCCCAAGCTGAAGTGACCGAAGTCGTTAGCGTAAAAAATGTATACTCTCAATATACGATTGTAAAACAGCTGATTCAATGAGTCGCATGATGCCTGTGATACAATCGAGCCAAGTCAAAAATAGAACCTCGTAAGATTCGAACTCAGTTGCAAAACGTTTTACTAAGGATCGACACATTTTGATTAATAAGCTCAAACAATCAAGCACCTATTATCAAATCAAAAATCAAGTCAAGTTGGCGGGTACAAGACTAGCCGACCATCATGTGAATTTGGCTGTAACTGGGCTAAGTCGCAGTGGAAAAACGGCCTTTATTACCTCACTCATCAATCAGTTGATGGGAGCCACTACCAGCGCAAATCTGCCTTTTTTCTCAGTAGTGTCAGAACAACGACTCGTCGGCGTGAAGCGTGATATACAACCCGACGTGACGGTCGCTCGATTTGCATATGAACAGGGAGTCGAAAACCTAAGCCAAACTCCTCCGCAATGGCCCCAATCTACTAATGGCGTCAGCCAAGTTAGACTGCTAATCAAGTATAGAAATCAATCTGGTTTCCGCAGAGTCTTGTCAGAATACAGTACCTTAACCCTAGACATCACAGATTACCCCGGTGAATGGTTACTAGATTTACCTTTGTTAGAGCTTAGCTATGAAGACTGGTGCATAGCGTTTTGGGAATCTATGCATGATCCTTTGAAAGATAATCTAGCAAAAGAATTTAAACAGCAGGTTAGGGCGTTAGACGCCAATCAAACCGCAGACGAAATGCAAATTCAACGCATCTCGCAATGCTTCACTGACTATTTGCAAAGTGCCAAAAAAGCAGGTTATCAACTAATACAACCTGGTCGTTTTGTGTTGCCTGGTGAGTTGGCAGGCGCTCCAGTTCTACAGTTTTTTCCAATGTTACCATCGCAAATAAATACTCATTCAAATGAACCGGATAGTTTGTACTTTTTGCTCAATAGTCGATTTGAAGATTATCAAAAGAAAGTAATCAAACCCTTTTATAGTGATCATTTTAAGCGTTTTGACCGACAGCTTATTTTAGTGGATTGTTTATCTGCTTTAAATCAAGGTGAACATAGCTTTAACGATTTGCGCAAAGCGATAAATTGGTTACTGGGTAGTTTTCACTATGGCAGTTCAAATATCTTAAAACGGTTATTTGCACCAAAAATTGACAAACTCATATTCGCTGCCAGTAAAGCCGATCAAGTGACAGCCGATCAACAAAGTAATTTGGTAAAATTGTTGGAATCAATGGTTCATGAATCTCGTCAACAAATTCAGTTTGAAGGGGTCGCAACTGAATCTACTGCTTTTGCCGCGATTCGCACATCAAAAGCGGGAAAGAGCATGCACAATGGGGAATCACTCAATGTGTTACAAGGCCGAACAAATGAAAGCGAAAAAGTCACACTCTATCCGGGGGATGTGCCGGAAATCTGTCCAAATGCTGCATTCTGGCGTTCTCAGGGCTTTAATTTTCCCGAATTTTTACCTATGCCGATAGAGCCGGGAACCTCTGTTTTCCCGCATATTCGACTTGATCATATTCTTGAATTTATTTTAGCGGACAAATTACAGTGACGGTTAAAAACTCAGAGCAAAAAGAGCAACATATTCGTGAAAGTGTGTTGATAGAGCATGATCTCGACATTGTTGAAGGCTCAACGGAAACTGTTTCTAACGAAATTCAGAAAATGCAAATTGTTGATGAAACCGTAGAGGTTGATGATCCAACAATTGACTCTTTGGAAAACCATGAGAGGACTCATGCAAGATTGAGCAAAGGTTGGTTTTGGCTATTTATTCTTGTTGTTCTGCTTGGAAGTGCTGAATTAGCGTTTTTTACCATTGGGGTTTTTGAACAAAGCGATTGGTTGGGCGCAGGGTGGTTGATATTGCTTCTTGTCGGTTTGGGGATTGGAATTAAATATCTGATTTCAGAATTCCGCGGATTAAGACACCTCAAGGCGCAACAAAGCTTTAAGCAACAAGCACAACTTATGTTAGCAGGTTCCTCAATAGGACAGGGTGAGGCATTGTGTGAAACAATTTCGAACCCCATACACACACAACATCAAGCTGCAATTGAAGATTGGAAAAGTGCAGTGGAACCGCACTATTTAGATGCGGAAATTGTCCGACTATTTGAGAGAAAAGTACTGTCTAAATGCGACAAAGTTGCTTTACAGTGTGTCACCAAGAACGCCTCTGCATCTGCAGCCATGATAGCGGTTAGCCCATTTGCTTTGTTAGACATGGCAATTGTTCTTTGGCGAAACTTTTCAATGCTTAAGCAAATCAGCGAAGCATATGGCATAAAGCTGAGTTATTGGGGACGTATTTCTCTAATTAAACAAGTATTCAAAACCATGTTGTATGCTGGTGCAAGTGAGATTATTGCTGACGCAGGTAATTATGCGTTAGGCGCGGGTGTTACAGGGAAGCTTTCCACTCGTGTAGCGCAAGGTCTAGGTGCAGGCGTTTTGACCACGCGCATAGGCGTGAAAGCAATGCATGCTTGTCGTCCTTTACCTTGGATCGAGAACAAGCCTCCAGGTTTGTCTAAGTTAGCGTCTCAATTACTCCGAGATCTAAAAAATATATCTACTTAACTATATGATTATTAATAATATACCATCTATTTTGTAAAAATATTGTTACAGAGTTTTTAGTGCTGTCGCTTGTCCATTCCTTACTCTTTTAAGCCAAATTGTTAGACTTCAATTATCAATTTTAGGTCTATCGAAGAATGATTGTCGTTATCAATAATTCGCGATATCACGTAAAAGTTTTTGGAGTTTCAGCATGGCTAAATGTACCAAATATATCTCACATCCTTCGGATAAAAATGGTTATGTGAGTTGGTCAGACGATGAGAATAAAATTTGGGCTGATTTGGTTGAGCGTCAACTCAATATCATTGAAGGTCGAGCTTGTGATGAGTTTATGAATGGTCTGCAAATGTTAAATCTGTCATATGAGCGTATCCCTCAACTTCAAGAAGTCAATGATGTGTTGGCGAAAACAACAGGTTGGCAGGTCGAGCAAGTTCCATCATTGATAAATTTTGATTCGTTCTTTCAGTTGCTAGCCAACAAACGTTTCCCTGTGGCGACTTTTATCCGTACTCGTGAGGATTTTGATTACCTCCAAGAACCAGATGTTTTTCATGAAATATTTGGACATTGTCCATTGCTCACTAATCCGGCGTTTGCGCATTTTACCCATACCTATGGAAAACTTGGACTAGCAGCAAGTAAAGAGGATCGTCAATACCTAGCCAGACTGTATTGGTTTACTGTTGAATTTGGCTTGTTACACACGTCAAACGGTTTACGCATCTACGGTGGAGGGATATTGTCGTCTCCGGGTGAAACGCTATACGCCGTTGAGAGTGAGCAAGCGGAGCGATATAGCCTAGATCCTTTAGAAGTGCTTAGAACTCCCTATCGTATTGATATTATGCAGCCAATTTACTACATTTTAAAAAGTTTCGATCAACTCTTTGAGCTTGCTGAAATGGACCTTATGAAGCTGGTCGATACGGCTAAAAAATTAGGGTTGCACCCGCCTAAGTTTGCACCTAAACATCATCAAGCGAATATGCCAACGGCCTCTTAATTATGTAGACCATCTTAAAAATAGAGACAGTTAGATAAAATTGTAATAATCTCTTTACACCTTCGGAATATTATTGGGGTTTTTACAGTTAATGCGGTTGGAAATAATTTGCCAAGATAGACTTGGCATCGCTCAGGACGTTCTCGATATCTTAGTCAATTATGAAATTGATTTACGAGGCATCGAAATAGATATCGCAGGGAAGATTTTTCTCAATTTTCCGAATATTGAATTTGCTGATTTTCAGCATTTGATGCCAGAAATTCGACGTTTGAAAGGAATCGATGACGTTAAAACGACGCCATTCATGCCAATCGAACGCGAGCAAAATCAATTAAGAGCATTGCTACAGACTTTACCAGACCCTATATTTTCTGTTGATACCAGAGGTCGAATATTACTGGTCAATGACGCAGTTTTAATCAGCACAGAACGACAAGCAAACGCATTGTTGGGAAGAGACATCGGAGATTTTGTTCGTGGCTTTAACTATCTCAAATGGTTGGACTCCAAAGATGTCTCTAGCAAAACACAAAAAGTCAGTTTTATTGAGCAAGATTTCTTAGCCGATATATTACCCGTAAAAGTGCCGGATGCTGATGGCGGTTCTATTTTAGCTGGTGCATTACTTATGCTGAAATCTGAATTTAGACTCGGCCAGCAACTAACGGTATTTCATCAGGTCAGCAAAGACAGCTTTGCGTCTATTCAGGCAAATAGCACAGCAATGAAACGGGTAATTAAGGAAGCGACGCGAATGTCTGAACTTGATGAACCCATTCTTATGTATGGAGATACTGGAACAGGCAAAGGTATGCTGGCCAAAGCTTGTCATGATGCAAGCCGGAGAGCTTCCAATGAATTCGTAGTGTTCAATTGTTCCACACTTACTGATGCTCTTGGTGAGCTATTGGGACATCAAGGAGGAAGGGCCGGGGCCTTGGAACAAGCTCAGGGAGGTACATTATTTTTAGATGAAATAGCGGATATGCCATTACAATTGCAAGCGGCGTTAATACAAGTATTGCAGTCGGGTGTATTTCAGCGGGTTAATAGCGAAGAATTGATAAATTTGGATGTGCGAATCATTTGCACTACGCAAAAAGATTTAGTCAGATTAATAGAGGAAGGCAAGTTTAGAGAAGAGCTTTACTACCGAATGAATGTGCTCAACTTGCATGTTCCACCATTAATTGACCGCAAATCAGATATTATTCCCTTGGCAGATAGATTTTTGAAACAACACAGTGTGAAGTTAGGTCGTAGACCACCCAAAATGAGTAAATCTTGTGTTGAATATTTGCAAAATTACTCTTGGCCCGGAAATGTCAGGCAGCTAGATAACGTAATATACAGAGCGGTATCCTTGTTAGACGGAAATGAGATGAGTAAAGATCATATTCAATTACCGCGTTCAGCCGGAATTGAATCTGATACCCCCGAAGAATTTGAAGGGACTCTCGAAGAAGAAGTTAAACGTTACGAAAAGAGCTTGTTAAAAAGACTTTATCCCTTCTACCCAAGTACTCGTCAATTAGCTAAAAAGTTAGGCCTCAGTCACACCGCCATTGCGAATAAACTGCGCGAGTACGGAATCAATAAAAAAACAGTTAAATTATAATGATAAAACCAATATCTGCC
Source organism: uncultured Alteromonadaceae bacterium (assembly GCA_947503265.1). Lineage (GTDB taxonomy): Bacteria > Pseudomonadota > Gammaproteobacteria > Enterobacterales > Alteromonadaceae > Aliiglaciecola. The sequence continues at coordinate 23,246 of CANNDC010000023.1, read as the reverse complement.
TGCTAAACTGAGCATAAGGATATTTGAAGTAAGGGTTCTAGACTATGAGTTTACATTTACACGGCTATTGGCGTTCGTCAGCAACTTATCGAGTTCGAATTGCATTAAATTTAAAGGAACTAACGTATCAATATCATCCAGTACATTTAGTTGCTGATGGTGGCCAGCAATTCAGTGAAAACTATACTTCGTTAAACCCTTCGCAGTTGGTTCCCACTTTCGTAGATGATGATGAAGACATTTTCCTGAATCAATCATTGGCCATAATGGAATATTTGGATGAGCGTTATCCAGATCCAGAACGTTTACTTCCCTCCCATAAATCAGATAGGGCAAGAGTTAGAGCCTTAACGCAGGATATAGCTTGCGATATCCAACCCCTCGCGAACTTGAGAGTACTGAATCAATTGACCACATCTTTCGATTCTGATGTTGAAGGTCGTAATGCCTGGTCTAGGCATTGGATTGAAAAAGGCTTTGTGGCTGTCGAGAAACGCTTAAAGAATACGGCTGCAGATTATTGCTTTGGTTTCGATATAAGCATGGCAGACGTATGTCTCGTCCCCCAAGTCTACAATGCTATTAGGTTTGGTGTTGATATGGATAAATACCCGATCATCAAACGTGTCAACGATAATTGTAATGAGTTAAAAGCCTTCGTCGATGCGCTTCCGGAAAATCAGCCCGATGCAGTAAAATAACTGGCGAAAAAACACCACAGGACTTACTGGTTTTTAATTGGTAACTCAGTGGTGTTTTTAACTTGTTTTAAAGCAAATGTAGAGCTTAAATGATCAACTAACGGCAAATTTGTCAATTTACTTTTCAGCAAATGCTCGTATTCCTCAATGCTTTCTACAATTACCTTGAGAAGATAGTCTTTATCGCCACTTGTGGTATGACACTCAACAACTTCATCAATACTTTGCACAGCAGCCTCAAAATCGTTTAGAGATTCGCCGTCATGATTTTTTAACGTGACATAGATGAATACGGACACACCTAAGTTAAGTTTCTTATTGTCCAGCAAAGTGACTTTTTGTTTTATGATTCCATCCGCTTCCATTCGTTTTACACGACGCCAACAAGGCGTGTGGGATAGCCCTACTTTTTGACTTAATTCTGCCATTGAGACAGTTGCATCGCGTTGTAAAACACGAAGGATTTCGCGATCAAACTTATCAAACTTCATAGTAATTTTAAGGTGCTGTTGAAATGCTGTTATTACATGTTTGCAGCATGCGCAAATTTCTGTTGTTTTTCAATAGAAATAATAGGATGAATATCCTATTTGTTCAAAACAGATCCAAACTAAGCAACAAACGTCCTCTGTGCACTAAGCTAGTATTTAATCTCTAACACTAACGATAACAAACACGCTGGAAAATCAACCATGTCAGTTTTCGACCACAAAGAATTTGATAACCATGAACAAGTCGAATTTTTCTCCGACAAAGCCACAGGTTTAAAAGCCATTATTGCTATTCACAATACGAATTTGGGCCCTTCTTTAGGTGGGTGTAGGATGTGGCCATATGCTAACAGTGCGGAAGCCCTGCATGATGTTTTGCGACTTTCTAAAGGAATGACATACAAAGCCGCGATGGCTAATTTACCTCAAGGTGGTGGGAAAGCCGTCATAATCGGTAGTCCTCGCACAGACAAATCAGCCGAATTAATGGCTTGTATGGGAAAGTTTGTCGATCAAATGAATGGACGTTACATCACCGCAGAGGATTCAGGGATCTCGGTGAGTGATATTCATGAAATGGCAAAAAACACTCAACACGTGTCTGGTCTAAATGCGAAATACAATATAGACGGTGGGCAGGCAGACGGCAATCCTGCGCCCTCAACTGCTTATGGTGTATTCGTTGGTTTAAAAGAATCCGTAAAGTATAAGTTAAGAACTGATTTGCGAGGTGTGCGGGTCGCGATTCAAGGGGTAGGGCATGTTGGCTACAGACTCGCTAAACACTTACACGATGAAGGCGCTGAACTATTTGTTACAGATTTGTACCAAGATAACGTCGACAGGGTTGTGTCAGAATTTGGGGCGACAGCCGTCAGTCCAGAACAGCTTTTTGATTTGCAGGTCGAGGTGTATTCACCCTGCGCAATGGGCTCGACAATAAACCAACATAGCATTGATAAAATATCTGCCAAAGTAATCGCGGGTGCGGCAAACAATCAACTTGAAAATAATTCCTTTGGACAGATTCTTAAAGATAAAGGGGTTTTATATGCTCCCGACTATGTACTGAATGCGGGAGGTATTATCGATATTTATCATCAGCGAATTTCAAGCAATGCACAAGCCATGCGCAGTCACATTGAAAACATTGGTTCAAGTCTCAAAGAAATCTATCAGAGAGCAGATGAAGTCGGTTGCTCTACTAATGAGATTGCAGATAAAATTGCCGAAGAAAAGTTCGCTTAAATCAAACGGCTAATTTAGCGTATTTGCGCTTGCATATCGACATAGGTTTGGTCATAATGCGCGCCGCTTCCAGTTTCGCTGGAAGGTATCTATGGTGGTCCTTTGGTCCTTCCGCAATGATAATTTGTGAACCCGGTCAGGCCTGGAAGGGAGCAGCCGCAGCAAACGACTCATGTGCCGGAATGTGGCTGGAGGACCGCCACCCAATCATTTGTTACCGTCTAAAAATTTAATCGCTTTGTCTAAGGCACTCTTGACGTTCATTTCCATTTGTTGGCGTTCACTTTGTGGAAGATAAAATGCCATATCGACTTCATATCGAATATACCTTGGTGGAACTTGATTCAATGCCAAACAACATAAGTCGGCAAGGTAATCTGGACTCTTAGTCGAATCCAACTTCAACTGCACAATTCGATCTAAAATCAGATGTTCATAGTAATTATGTATGTCATCGTCTAACTTCATTTTTGCTCCGTCGCAACCTAATTCAATAACTCTTAAGCCAACACACCTTAATATATAACGTGATTTTTAGAATACTAGACTAAAGTCTGAATTCCACTTTAAATATATCGAACATAATTATCTGCACCTTAAATTTAACGTTTTGATAAGTGACTAATGCAAAAATTATAATGACGATGATTAGTTAATGATCCAACTATCAAAGAAGGGCGGGCTTCTCGCAGAAATATACTTGAATTTAAATGGCTTACGAAAATCTTAGTACTTCATTAAAGCTTGTGTGCTGGGGTAATTAATTCCGTGTTTCTATCTTCTTTGGAATAATTTAAGAACAAGGGGCGTAAACATTTACTTACTTTTTTACGTTAAATCGATATAAAAAAAATTTGAACTTTCCGCAAATACACTGATACAACCAGTTGACCAAGCAGTCACTATGTGGTTATTATTCGAGTCGAGGTTCACTACCTTACTAATAAAAAGTCGCAGAAGCGGCAAAAATTCACACTATTAATTAGTGGTCCAGGGAGACATACATGTTTACAAATACCAAGTTGGCGAAGTCCATTCGCTTAGCTATGGCTGTCGGCGCCGCGTCAACAGCAATGGCCACCTCAACGACAGTAATCGCACAAGAAGCAGCTGCAGAAGAATCTGTAGAGAAAATCGCTGTAACGGGTTCTCGTATCCGTAAGGCTGATTTTGTATCGAATGCGCCTGTTGCGACTATCGGCCAAGAGCAGTTTGCTCTTACCGCTACTGTTAATACAGAGTCGTTACTTAACACATTGCCTCAAGTAGTACCTGGTCTTGACCGTACTTCTAACAACCCGGGTAATGGTACAGCTACCGTTGACCTTCGTGGTTTAGGCGTTAACCGTACACTAGTACTAATCAACGGCACACGTGCTGTACCTACAACTTCTGCAGGCGCGGTTGATATCAACAGTATCCCTACTGCCCTTATCCAAGACGTTGAAGTACTAACTGGTGGTGCATCAGCGGTATACGGTTCTGACGCTGTTGCTGGTGTAATCAACTTTATTCTTAAAGACGATTTCGAAGGTGTACAAACTAGCGTCGGTTACGAAGTAACAGACGAAAATGATGCAGCTATCTGGAGTGCAGACTTTACAATCGGTGGTAACTTCGCTGATGGTAAAGGTAACGTTGTATTCAACATGAGCTACACAGACCGTGAAGAATTGTTCCAAGGTGACCGTTCATTTGCTAACACAGCACTTTTTGATAACGCTGATGCTGATGGCTTAGAGCCAGGTGGTTCATCTGGTGTCCCTCAAGCAGGTATCTTCAACGGTGGTCTTCCGAATGGTGTTATCTTTGAACAAGATGGTTCATTGAGACAGTTTATAACTAGTGGTGATGTTAACGATTTCTATAACTACGCACCGGTTAACTATATTCAGCTACCTCAAGAACGTCACCAGATTACGGCATTAGGTACGTATGAAGTGAATGAAAATGCTGAACTATATGGTCGCGCGATGTTTACAGATAGCCGCGTACCACAACAGTTGGCACCAACACCTATTTTCCAAACTACCACTTTCTCTCTTGACAATAACCCGTTCTTAACAGCTGAATCTCAAGAGTTCTTAAGCGGAAACAACACAGACTATGTAGGTATCGGTGTTCGTGAAGCGAAAATCTTTGGTGACGACTTGATCGACCCTACAATGCCTGAATTAGGTAATGTATGTACCAACTGTATTTTCGATTCATCAGCGGGTTCTGATGATGTGCAAGGATATAACGATACTACTGCACTAATCGATACAGATGGTGATGGCATAGCAGATAACGCACGTGCACTTTTACGCCGTCGTCTTGAAGAAGTTAGTAATCGTCGTTCAGAAGATGCATTTAACTCTTACCAGTTCCAAGTTGGTATTCGAGGCGCCATCGGTGATTCAAGCTGGACTTACGACACGTATTACCAAACAGGTAAAGTGTTAAATAGCTCGGCTCAGCTAGGTAACGTTAACCGTGGTCGTTTTGACCAAGCATTATTACTTGCTTCTGAAGGCGGTAATGTAACAGTAGACGCAAATGGCAACCCAAGTTGTTCGGACACGTCTAATAATGGTGCAACTATCGCTTGTTCACCGTTGAATATCTTTGGTGAAGGTAATATTTCTCAAGATTCAGCGGACTTCTTAAAAACAGCTGTTGCTTCGACTGCAGTGTTTGAACAGAAAATGTTCTCAATTAACGTTGCTGGTGATACTGAAGAGTGGTTTGAACTTCCAGGTGGACCTGTTGGTGTTGCAATTGGTTACGAGAACAGACAAGAAGCGTTTGAATTCTTGCCTTCTCAAGACTTAGCAGCCGGCACTATCGCTGGATTCAACGGTGCCCCGGCACTAGCTGGTCAATACAGCGTATCTGAGCAATATGTAGAATTATATCTTCCAATTCTAGACGGTGCGGAATTTGCCGACATCCTAGACCTTGAATTAGCTTACCGTTCTGCTGATTACAGCACTGCTGGAACAGTTGACAGTTATAAAATTGCCGGTTCATGGGCTCCAATCGAAGAATTACGTTTCCGCGTAGGTTTCAACACTGCGGTACGTGCTCCTAACATTGGTGAGTTGTTCGCACCGCAAGGCGAAGGCTTCCCTGGTGCGGCGGATCCTTGTTCTGAATCTGGTAAGCCTGCTGGTGCTGATGAAGCAGCATTGAGAAGCTTGTGTTTGGCGACTGGTGTTCCAGCAAATGCGGTATTCTCTGATGCAATTGACCCAGCATCTGGTCAGGTTCGTTCACTAGGTGGTGGTGATCCTAACCTACAAGTGGAAGAAGCAGATACATTGACTGTTGGTTTTGTAGCAGAACCAATGGAAGGCTTTACATTCAGCTTGGATTACTTCGACATTGAAATCGAAGATGCGATTTCTGGTGTTGGTACTAACAACATTTTGAATACTTGTTATACCAAGCCTGAAGGTGGTTTAGGTTCTGCATTCTGTAACCTAATTACTCGTCGTCCAGATGGTACAATTGATTTCGTATCTGACACGTCTCAAAACGCTGCATCTCTTACTTTGACTGGTTGGGATTTGATCGCCAGCTATCAAATGGAAGTGGGAGAAGGTACGTTAGACGTAGATTACTTAGGTACATACACAACAGAGTCTGATTTCAGCCCATTTGCTGGTGGAGACAAAGTAATTTGTGCTGGTAACTTCGGCGCGGATTGTGGTGAGCCGGTTCCTGAGTACAAGCATCGTACAACATTCAAGTACACAACTGATGATTTCGTAGTTCAGTTATTGTGGCGCTTTGTTGGCGAAGTATTCGATGACGATGACGGTACTCAGTTTACTGTTGAACGTATCGGTGCTTTCAACTACTTTGATGCGTCTACTACGTACTACATCAATGACAACTACCGAGTAACTGCTGGTATTGATAACTTATTCGATAAGAAGCCACCAATCATTGGTGACAACGATGAGCAATCAAATACATACCCAGCTACTTATGACGTATTTGGTCGTACATACTACGTGAACTTTACTGCTAGTTTCTAAGCTGTAAATTAACGCATAAAAAGGTAAGCTTCGGCTTGCCTTTTTTTATGGCTGTAGGAAATTCAATGACACAAAAAGACAAATGGTCAGACTATTGGCAGACAGAAAGCGCTGCGGGTGAAGTCTTTGTAGATAAAAATGGTGAGAAACACAAAGCACTGGGGGAATTTTGGCGACATTGCCTAGACAGTCATCCTGAAGGCACAAGTATTGTTGATCTCGCATCAGGTGCCGGATCAATATTTGCCGATTTATCACGTTCAAAACAATTCGACTTGCATGCAGCCGATTTATCACCAGAGGCTTTAAGCAAACTAAAGGAACGTCTACCTCAAGTACAGACAAAAGTGTGCTCAGCTAGTGCTTTGCCCTACTCGGATGGCACGTTTGACATAGTTGTGAGTCAATTTGGCATTGAATACGCTGGGCAAGCAGGTTTTATTGAAGCTGCTCGAGTGGTCAAGAAAGGCGGATATATACATGTCCTTTGTCACATTGAGGATGGCTATATAGATTCAAAAAACAAAAGTGAGCTGCATGGCGCACAATTAGTAAAGGAGCTCGCTTTTATCGAAAAAGCCATTGCAGTCACAGATGCAAGTTTTCAACAAAACCAAGCATTGTTGAAAAAAACCTTTGATCAATTCGTCGCAGTTGAGCCTTTACTTGCTGATTATGTGAACAATAGTACTCAAGGTATCCATCATCATTTATATCATGGGTTTAAAACACTATTTATCAAAAGAGAAGCCTATTCAAAACAAGATATTTTGTCTTGGTTGGAAGGTATGCAAAAGCAGGTTGATGAGTCGATTATACGTTTGTCTGAAATGCGCAAAGCAGCAAGCTCTGCAGACGATATGAAGGAAATAACCTCTAAATTGACAGCAATGGGTATGAAAGAATTGAAATGTGAACCTTTTTTACTACCTGATCATCAATTACCAGTTGCTTGGTATTTGAGTTCGACTAAATAGATTTAAGCGATCATGACCTTCACTCTACAACAAGCGCTCGCCGAGCATAAAAAAGGAAATTTAGAGCGAGCAAAAGCTTTATATCAACAGCAGTTAAGTAAAACACCTAAAAATACCGACGCACTGCAACTCTTAGGCACTTTATTAGCAGCGCAGGGAGAATTAAAGTCAGCCATTGATATGTTACTAAAGTCGCTCGCGGTCAATAACCAACAGATGCCCGTTCATGCTAACTTGGCTATTTGTTACAAACGGTTAGGTTGGTTAGACAAAGCAGTTAGCCAATATAAAGAGATGATCGGTCTCGATGAAAACTATGCAAATGCTTACTCAAGCCTGATCAGAACATTGAATGAGCAAGGCGCCTTCGAAGACGCAATGAAATGGTCAACTACTGCTAAAAAACGATTTCCAAACAATCTGACCTTTTTGCATCTTGAAGCGGAGATTTACCGCCTATCGGGACAATATTCGGACGCCATTGCGAAATATCAGTCACTGTTGTCCTCACATCCTCAACGTGCTGAACTAAGACATGATTATGGACTTACTTTGAGGTTAAGTGGCAGCTCTGCAGAAGCATTAAAACAGTACCAAACCCTGGAAAAAGGCGGGGTTAGTAGTTATCAGCTATTTCACAATATGGCGAATGCGTTTTCCGATATGGGTAGCTTAAAAGAAGCGGTGGATTACTATCAAAAAGCTATTTCGTTAAATCCTAAATATGTTGATTCTCACATCAATTTGAACGAACTTCTTTGGGAGTTGGATGAGAAATCAGAATTTTTATCTTCGTTACGACAAGCAATTCAATCTCATCCCACTGAACTTGACCTTAAATATGCATATTGCCAATTTCTCTTGCGTTTAATGCACTATGACGAGTGTGTTTCGATTTTACGCGACATCCCCGATCATCTTTCGAAAGATGCCAAATACTTCTTATTGCTAGGCAAAGGCGCTTTGGGGCTAGGCTTGCATCAGCAGGGGCTTGAATATCTTAGAAAAGCTAACAAGTTAGCATTGGAAGATTGCACAATAGCCGTCGAATTAGCAGAGGCGCTAATCGAAAACGATGAGGTCACAGAGGCAGAGGAGACTCTTGAACACGTTGTTTTGCGAGAACCTCATAATCAGTTAGCTATTGCTCTTCAAGGCGTCTGCTGGCGTTTACTGGGCGACCCACGGGAAGAGCAATTAAATGACTATGAAAATTTGGTTAAGGAAATCAACTTAGCTGTTCCCAAAGGTTATACGTCAATTGAAGATTTCTGTTATCAACTAAATAACTACTTAGATTCCCTGCATACGGGTACCAAACAACCACTGGAGCAAACTTTAACCGGTGGAACTCAAACTAGAGGGAACTTATTTAATGATGATGAATCTATCATTAAAGAGTTAGTGGAATCGATTAAACAAGCAGTTGACGAGTATCTGAAGTCAAGCGACTTTTTTGCAAGAACGCAACTACAAAACAGTGCCAACACTATCCAATTTACTGGATCTTGGTCTGTCAGGTTGAAGAGCAATGGACATCATACTTCTCACGTGCATCCTATGGGACAAATAAGTTCGGCTTTTTACGTCAGTTTACCCAGAGAGGTTGAGGATGAGAGTGATGACCAAGGTTATTTTACGTTGGGTAAACCAAACATTAAGACCAATAAAGAGTTAGCTCCTAAGAAATTTGTCAGGCCTCAAGTTGGAAAGTTAGTTCTATTTCCTTCTTATATGTGGCACTCAACGTTACCTTTTGAATCTAAAGAGTATCGGACTACGGTTGCATTCGATGTGGATTTTTTGCAAACGGAGTTATAAAGTTACCTAAACGCCATTTTACTTGGCTGGTAAGAGCAGTTAGTTGAAGTAAACCAGTTTTACTGCGTGTTTATACTAGTCTTTTCGTACAGATGGACTATAAAGAGTAAAGGCTCTTTGATTGCTGTCAATATTGCAAAAGCTAATACTGTTTGAAATGTAATCAAAATGCCGTCTATTAGTAGTTATTTGTTTAACAAATTGTTAATTCTCACAGCGTTGCAACCTTGACAATTCAGTTGAAACCATGTGAATATTCATGGGCAGTAGCTGTTTCTTCTCAATGAAACCAGTTACGTCCTAAAATAATTTAAAGCCCCTTGCCGTCGAGTTTTACAGCACGGAAAGGATTCTAAAAAAGAAAATTGGTTGGGAACTATGTCCAAAATGAGCAAGAGAACCCTTATTGCCTCTACCGTCATTGGCGCTTTTGTGCTCGGTAGCAGTGCTGTCTCAGCAGATCAACTTAATGATTTGCACAAAGAATCTGCGCAAACACATGTCGCTGCAGCTAAATCCCAAGAGAAAATCAACAATTTATATGAACAATCTCAGGAATTGCTTGGAGAATACCGTCAAGTCGTAGACGAAACAGAAAATCTGAAGGTTTACAATGACTACGTAGCCACTCTTGTTGCAGACCAACAACGTGGAATCGATTCACTGCAAAACCAAATCGACAATATCGATGAAACAAAACGTGGCATAGTGCCGTTATTGTTTCGCATGATCGATAGTTTAGAGAAATTCATCGGTTTAGACGTTCCAATTAAAATGGAAGAGCGTAAAGCACGTATTGAACGCCTGAGAGATGTAATGGGTAATTCAAACGTGACGGTTTCTGAGCGTTTCAGACAAGTTATCGAAGCTTACCAAATTGAATTAGACTATGGCTCTAAAATCGCTGCTTATCAAGGTATCATGCAATATGAAGGTACAGATGTAACAGTTGATTTCTTCAACTTAGGTCGTACCGCTCTTATTGCACTTTCTCTCGATCAGAAAAATGCATGGGTTTGGGATAATTCAGCTCGTCAGTGGGAAAAACTGGGCAGTGAATATCTCGATTCGTCTATAGCCGCTGTGCGAATGGCAAGAAAGCAGCTTCCGATCAACCTTGTTAAGCTTCCTGTAAAAGCTGCGGAGTAATAAAAAATGAAAATAACACTAAAATCCGTTGTCGCTGCAGCTGCTGTAACGCTTTTCGCATCATCTGGCTATGCGCAGAGTGCAAGTGCAACTCTCGACCAACTACTGGAAGAAGTTAAAAATAATCGTGTTTCTGAAGCGCGCTTAAATAAGCAAAGGGAAGCTGAGTTTCAATCTGCAAGAGCAGACAAGCAAGCTCTTTTGCGTACTGCTCAAGCTAACTTGAAAGCAGAACAAGACCGTGGTGACCGTCTTGCCAAGCAATTTTCAGATAATGAAATTAAATTGACTGAAAAAACGGCTGAACTTGACCAAGCTACTGGTGATTTAGGTGAGATGTTTGGTGTGGTTCGTCAAGCAGCATCTGAATCTTACGGTCGTATTGCTACTTCTATTGTAAGTGCTGAATACCCTGGGCGTGCTGCATTTTTGAAGAGAATGTCTGAAGAATCTGAAGGGTTACCTAACATCAGAGAATTAGAAGATATGTGGATCGCACTTCAAACTGAGATGACTGAATCTGGCAAAGTGTCTCGCTTCCAGACTGAAGTAATCAACCTTGAAGGTGGTTCTTCTCAACAAGAAATTGTACGTGTTGGTACGTTCAACCTTGTAGGTGAAGTGGGTTATCTTGTTTATGATGATCAAGAAAACAAGGTTCAACCTCTAGGTCGTCAACCGGATGAATTCCAGGCTGAAACCGCAAGAGAATTATTTAGCTCTACTTCTGGCTTAGTACCTACTTTTGTTGACCCTTCAAGTGGCGCGATATTGGGACTACTTAAACAGAAAGCAACTATGATGGAGCGCTACCACGCTGGTGGTGTAGTTGGTTATGTCATCACAGGCATGTTGTTGTTAGGCTTACTTATCGGCCTATACAAAATCATTACACTTACCCTTATTAGCGGCAAGATTCGTTCACAATTGAACAATCCTGAAAACCCTTCTACTTCTAACCCGTTGGGTCGTGTTCTAACAGTATATAAAGAAAACAAAGACTCTGACGCTGAGAACCTAGAATTGAAATTGGATGAAGCTATTTTGAAAGAGCTTCCTTCGATTGAGAGTGGAATCAACATCATTAAAATCTTTGCTGCAATCGCGCCATTGTTAGGATTACTTGGTACGGTACTCGGTATGATTGCGACATTCCAACAAATTACTCTTTTCGGTACAGGTGACCCAAGACTGATGGCGGGTAGTATCTCTATGGCGTTGGTAACAACGGCCCAAGGTATTATTGCAGCATTGCCATTAATCTTGATGCACAGCATTGTAGCAGGCCGCAGTAAGTCTATCGTTCATATTCTAGATGAGCAGACTGCAGGTATTGTTGCTACTCACGCTGAGACGGAGAAAGCATAATATGCAAAGCCTGATTGGATTATGGGAATCTGTCAGGGAATTTATCGCTACTGGCGGTGATGTATTGTACATCGTCGCCCTAGCGCTCTTTCTTATGTGGGTTTTAATGATTGAGCGTTATTGGTTCTTGACTTCGGTATTTCCTAAATTGAAAAAATCAATTATTAGTGACTGGGATGCTAGAAAGGATACAACCTCATGGTATGCGCATAGAATCCGTGACTATTGGATTTCGCGAGCTTCCGACAAACTCAGCACCAATATGCTGTTAATCAAGACACTAGTTGCGATGTGTCCCCTGATAGGTTTGTTGGGTACGGTTACAGGTATGATTACGGTATTCGAAACCATGGCGACACAAGGCACAGGTAACGCCCGTCTCATGGCAGCAGGTATCTCAATGGCAACAATCCCAACTATGGCTGGGATGGTAGCAGCTTTATCTGGTGTATTTTTTAGCTCTCGATTGGAAGCTAAAGTAAAAATCGCTAGAGAAAAGCTTGTTGATAGCTTGCCTCATCATTAAAGAGAGAAGTTTATGGCTCGAAAAGAACGTGTTGAAGAGGAAGATGCAGCGATCGATATGACGCCGATGCTAGACATCGTCTTCATTATGCTGATCTTCTTCATCGTTACGACCGTATTCGTTAAAGAAGCGGGTATTCAAGTTAACAAACCTGGTGCTAGCCAAGCAGTTTTGCCAAAAAATGCCAACATCTTCATCGCAATAACAGAAGATGGTGTTATTTGGATGGATAAACGCGAAATGAAAGTAGAAAGTATTCGCGCAAATCTAGAAAGATTACTTGCTGAGCAGCCTTCCGACGTTGTCATTATTCAAGCAGATGAAAAAGCTGAACATGGCATTGTGGTTAAGGTTATGGACCAGATAAAAGCGGCTGGAATAGACAGAATATCTGTCGCGGCTAGGGGAGCATAGTAAAATGAGAGTGATTATTTCAGTTCTTGTTGGTGCGATTATCGCCTTTGCTCTATTTGTTGTTATGGCGAAATTGGTAGCTAATTCATCTCAACCAACCAGTGAGGTGCCTGAAGCACCAGTTATTGATGTTGTGATGAATGACCCTGATGAATCGACCCAAACCAGACAGCGTGTTCCGCCACCGCCACCGCCTCCACCTTCACAGCCTCCTAAGATACAGCCAGTAGAGCCTGATGTTGAAGACGCGAACGCTGACGGTGTAAGCTTTAATATGCCTTCTGTAGATACTGGTGGTGCCTCTATTGATATAGGTGGTGTTGGAAGTATGCAGCGTGATGGTGAAGCAACGCCAATTGTTCGTATTGAACCTAAATACCCGGTACAAGCGGCCCGTGATGGTAAGGAAGGCTTCGTTGTCTTATCTTTTACTATCAATGAAGTAGGTGGAGTTGATGATGTAGAAGTTATTAATGCAGAACCTAAACGTATCTTCGACCGCGAAGCAAAAAGAGCTTTGCGTAAGTGGAAATACAAGCCAAAAATTGTCGATGGTAAACCTGAAAAACAGTTTAATATGAAAGTGCAGTTGGACTTTAAATTGGATCAAGGCTAATGAAAAAGACGATTAAAAATGTTTTTGCACTAGCATCTCTCAGTGCCACTTTATTGATTTCGAGTCATGTGTCAGCGCAATCAGCGGCGATAGTATGTCCCGATTACAAACGTGGCCCTACCAATATCATTGGTGAGCGAGCTGGTAAGAAGATTCAAAAAGCGTTAGAAGAATATAACAACGACCTTATCAAGGAAGCGTTGGATATACTCTATGAGATAGAAACCAAAGAGCCTTATGATCGTGCATTTACTGACAATTTTATCGGTAAAATGCTTGCAGGGCAGGAAGGCAAAGGTGGCGAAGCGCTTAAGTATTTGAAGGGATCTGTTGATCCTAAAGCACTGAATGATTCAGAGCATGCAAATACGATGAGACTTGTTGCCGATTTGAGTATGCAGGAAAAGGAATACGAGCAAGCGATAGAATATTATCAGAAATGGATGACATTCACTTGTAAAGAAGATCCTGATATTTATACTCGAATGGCTCAGGCTTATTACGAGACGAAAAAACTTCCTGAAATGATTGAGCCAACTGATAAAGCTATAGCGCTTTACGAAGAGCCTAATAAAAACCCTTATGTTTTGAAATTGCAGTCTTTTTACGAACGTAAAATGTACAAAGAAACAGTTGAAGTTGCTGAAGAGTTAGTCAGAATCTTCCCTGATAATAAGCAATGGTGGTCACAGCTTGGTTTCTTTTACATGCTAGTTGAAGACTATAAGAAGGCACTTTCGACTTTTGAGATTGCCTACAATAAAGGATATCTTTCTAAGAAATCTGAAATTAAGGCATTAGCTCAATTGTATGCAACCAATGATATTCCGTATAAAGCTGCGGTGGTATTAGAGAAGCATATGAACGAAGGGTTAATTGAAAAAGACGAGAACACTTACTCAAGCTTAGCTAATTCTTGGCATCAGGCTCGTGACTACAAAAAAGCTGCTGGTTACTATGAAAAGGCTGCTGGTGTCAATTCGGATGCGGATTACTATCGTAAGCAAGGTATTTTGTTACATGCTGCAGAAGATTACAAAGGTGCATTAAAAGCGCTTCAAAAAGCATTGGATTCTGGTGCTGATCAGGAAGGGCGAATTCATTTAACTATGATGGAAGCACACATTTATACTGGTAATTTCAAACAAGCAATTGTGCATGTAAAAGAAGCTAAGAAACACAGCAATACTTCTCGAAATGCTCGCGCTTGGGAACCTTATATTAGGGAAAAAGCCAAAAATAATGGTATTAGACTCTGATAGCTTTTAATACTATCTAGTTCCAATAAAAAGGCCCATTTAGTGGGCCTTTTTTATTTCTGCCAACAAACATTTGCATGATGTTCTAGCATACTCCTCTATTTGCTTCTTACCGGTCAACTTATGCAATTCACAAATGTTTTCATACGCTAATTTTTGATGAAGAAGGTCGGTTAAAAATTCTGCTTCTTTGCGGCAACTGGATATACACGCTTTAGTAAATCGTCTTAAGAGCTTTTCGATATGGTATTCACAGGTAAAAAGCGGTCTTAGATCAGTTGCAAATTCTTCTACTATTTGTTGATCCAAATCATCATATTTCTGTTTTTCGGGGCTGGTAATTATATATGGCTTTAGCGTTTCCATTAATTCTGATGAGAGATGTGCCAAACGATAATTGATCTGAAAGGTAAATTCTTGCTTAAACAAGCCAACTAAATGTTTCAGTTCATCATTGAGGAAAAAGTCAGTACTGTGATCACAAATTAGAGATTTAGCAACAATAAGGCTGTGTTCTCCACTTGATGCGTCTTTTTTTAAGCCAAGATGAACAGGGATGAAACCATTTTTTTGCCAAAATTTAACTAAATCAGGCCTTGCACCAAACGATGCACCAAGGTAATTAATATGCCTATCGCTCGACCATTCAGCAATGTGGTTTATCAATTCGGAAGCAATATTCTGCCGACGATATTCTTCTTTAACAGCAATTCTTACTATTCTCGCGTATTTGTATTTTGCTAGTTTTTTAGAACCTCTAAGAAAGGCGAGCCTTTGTGGGATCAAGTGACCATTTACACGCCTTTGACCTTGAGCTATTTTTTCTGCCAAATCACTTAATTTCTCCCCTCCCTCCAGACTAACTAAAGCGACACCAGTTATTTCACCATTCTCTGAAGTAGATATATGCACAGACTGATCTTCAGCATCTAGCAGCCTAACGAGGTCGTCTGGCGTTGTTTGGTAATGTGCGTTAACCAGCAATTGAAAAATTTGATATAGGGCTGTTGGATTAGATACAAGACTTTTGGGCCTAATTTCGTATGGATCAGAGCTAGGATAAGTCGGTTTTTCATCGATTATTTTATCTAAAGGAAGCATCAACATACTTTTGAACCAAAATTGTTCCAATGCATCCAACGGAAACCACCTTACTGGGGTTTCTAGAACAAACTGTTCAAAATACCGCTGCAATTGGTGCAAGTATGGAGTGAACCTCAATTCAAATCCTTTTCCACTCCCTTCATATCCATGATTGGTCGTGCTGAAAACTAACTTATCAAATTTAGATACCAATGCCGTCAATGTTGCAGTAGGTATGGCTGCTGCCTCGTCTACTAGTATCAAGTCATAACTCTTATCTGATAAAAGCAATTCATCAAACGGCTGATAGCAGATATCGGTTTTGCCAGTCGCATGCTTAAAAACATTTTGCGTCATTGCTTTATGTGGTGCTGTGACTGCGATTTTTATGTTTTTTTGACGTGCCAACTGCGACGCAAGTAGACCAAGAGTAGCCGATTTTCCTCTGCCTCTATCTGCCGTTAACACGAGATTAAACTTAACTTTCTGAGTGAATATAGAAGATATCTTTTCGATGGTCTGTGTCTGGTCTATTGTGGTTATCCCTTTTATCTCATCAGGAAAACTAGCATTAGCAGCTTGACTTACTTTTCCATTAAAACCAGATTTTGAAAGAATACTGACTTCACTATCAGATTTGATTCTATCGATTAACCAAACTAGAAATTGACTATCACAAACGTTAGATTCATATCCATATGAGGTTCTTTTGATTCTTTCTGGGTCTGGAAAATGAGGCCAAATTTCCAGCTTGGGTGCTAGCAATATCATAAGCCCACCAGACTTTACTGTCCCGCTTAGTGCAAATTGCGCGCTGGCTCTTATTCCACAAAAAGCATCATAAATAACGAAATCAAATTCTTGGCCCAACTTGTTTCGATAGCTGGAGTTTTCACACTTGATGTAATCACTTTCTTTTCCCACGTAAAGGGTATTCGTGTTTAAAAAAGGCTGAATGTTTCCTAACGTTTCTTTGATCCATGTCTGTTCGCCGGTGACGACTAAAAGTTGTCGGTGGCAAATAGTGTGATTTCTCTCTAGAATCCATTTTAGGAAGTTGTCAGGTAGAGTCACTCAGGTTTCCAATACTTGCTATTTGTGGCTGGCCAATTTCTGACAGTTTATTTTAAATACTTGAGGAATACGAATGCGCTTTTTATCTCGTCGTTTGGTTATGCCAAGCGATCTAAATTATGCAAACTCTTTGTTTGGCGGTCGCGCCTTAGAATGGATAGATGAAGAAGCGGCTATTTATGCTATTTGCCAGCTTGACACTAATGTATTAGTAACTAAACATATTGGAGAAATCAGTTTTGAATCTCCCGCTCTGCAAGGGGACATTGTTGAATTCGGATTGGCCACTAAAAAGGTGGGAAGATCTTCAATTACAGTAACCTGTATGGTTCGAAATAAAGTCACTAAAAAAACAATTTGCGTGGCAGATGATATTGTTTTTGTTAAAGTTGATCCTGAAACTCGTCTTCCTGTTCCCCATGGCAAAACCTTAAAAGAATTAGAGCAGTTTAATAAATCGCTTTTTAAAGATTGAGGAGCTTATGAGGAAGCTCTTAGTTTAGAGTTACGCTTCATTTTAGCTAGTTCGTTACGCTTGTTACAAAACCTCTTCACTTCAAACGCACGTCACAGTATTAGGGCTGCCAAATTCGTTGTAAAACAATAGTAATAGCTTGAGAATTATAAGTTCTATTCTCTTCTGCGTTGTAACTCAAAGATTTAATAACGCAATAAAAAATTTGTGTTACTATCTCGTCGATCTTGGTTGAGGCATCTTCGCCTGCCAAGTTTACCTAGGGGTGCATTGTCGCTGAGATCCATTTTATGTGGGAACCCTTATACCTGATCCGGATAATACCGGCGTAGGAATGGTAGAAGCACAATATTCGCTTTCAATTCCCCATTTACCTGCCGTAATACCGGTTCTTTTCATGAATTAGAAGAGACCCAAATGAAATTAAGCAAACTATTTATTGTCATCAGTGGAATTTTTTCCTCACCGCTATTGGCAGAAAATTCAGATACATCTACCGAAAGTATTGAACGTATAGTCGTCAGTTCAGATTTCAGAGCCAATGATATTCAAAACGTGACTGCAAGTGTGACTGTTGTTGGTAGTGAGTTAATTAAAAAACGCCAAGCACAACACCTAGAAGAAATACTCAATGTTGGTGCCAATATTAACTTTGCCAGTGGTGCATCCCGTGGGCGCTTTATTCAAATTCGAGGTATTGGTGAACGAAGCCAGTTCTCTGAACCAATTAACCCGTCTGTTGGCCTATTAGTGGATGATTTTGATTTTTCTGGGCTGGCCGCAATCGGTACATTGTTTGATGTTGAGCAAGTTGAAATTTTACGCGGTCCACAGGCTACTGAATTCGGTGCAGCTGGAATGGCTGGAACCATCAAAGTTAAGACTGTTGAAGCAGATGAATCGCAGACAAGTAAACTAGTGGCTACGGTTGCTCAACAAGATACTTGGAGTTTAGCTGGCGCTCATGGTGACAAGATTACTGATGGATTGTTCTACCGTGTTGCCGTCAATCAATTTAAAAGTGATGGTTTTGTTGAAAACATTTTTCTAAATAGAGATGACACAGATAATCTCGATGAATTAACCGGTAGGCTAAAAATTAAATATTTAGCAGCCGACGACCTCACCCTAGATTTAAATTATCAATATTTCGACATAGACAATGGCTATGATGCTTTCTCTTTGGATAACGATGGTAAAACGCGTTCCGATGAACCTGGATTCGACCGTCAAGAAACACATGCATTAGGCGTTAAAGCGGTAAAAAATGCCCACTGGGCAGATATTTCAACGGTAGTGAATCACTCCAAATCAGATATATCATATGGCTATGATGAAGATTGGACGTTTGTTGGATTCCATCCTTTCGAATACAGTTCTGTTGACGCCTACTTTAGAAAGAGAGACGTTACGTCGCTGGATATTCGTGTCGTTTCTAATGAAAACTCATTAATTTTCAATGGTAGTACCCAGTGGTTAATCGGTTTTTTTGCTAAGGATTCAGAAGAAACACTGAAACGTGAATATACCTTTGCAGATGCAGATTTTAACAGTGTCTATAAGCCTCAGAACCTTGCTATTTATCTTCAAACTGACAGTGAATTGTCGGACAATCTTAATTTAAGTTTGGGTGTGAGAGTAGAACAAGCAGACATTGACTATTCGGATGTAACTGGCTTTGTTGAAAACAACTCAGATACCTTGGTTGGCGGCAAAGCAGTTTTAAATTACCAAGTAGGAGGGGCTACAGTTTACACTAGTGTTTCTCGAGGTTATAAAGCCGGCGGTTTTAATCCTGATGAGCGTGTAAGCAGCGAACAACGAATATTTGAGCCAGAGTACAACTGGAACTATGAAGTCGGCGTAAAAGGGCATTTAGCGCAATATGATGCCTATGTTCGAATGGCTATGTTCTACATGGATCGTGAATCAACACAAATTAGCGATTTTGATACGTTAATTAGAGAAGACGGAAGCACAAGCTTTATTGATATTATCGATAATGCTGATACTGGCACAAACTGGGGCTTGGAGATTGAAGGGGATTGGTACCTTTCAGATTCGGTTGCCTTTTTTGCCAGTTACGGATTTTTAGATGCGACATTCTCTGGGTATCAGTTAGCCAATGGAGATTTTGTCGAAAAACAACAACAAGCCCAGGCCCCCAAGCACACGTTTAATCTCGCTGCAGAAGGCTATTTAAAGGACAATTTAAGTTTGCGCATAGAGTTAGATGGAAAAGACGAATATCGCTTCTCTATAGGCCATCAAGAGCGATCACGCTTATCGATTTTAGTTAATGCTCAACTTAACTTTGAATTCGATTCTTGGGATATTTCATTCTGGGCAAAAAATCTGTTTGATAGGGAATATTATGTCCGTGGATTTGGTGGATTTAGTAATGATCCGCGCGATGAATATGCTTTCCCAGAACCGTATTTTCAGCTCGGTGATGGTCGTCAATTTGGCGTTACCACCTCATATCTTTTTTAATTAGGAGCAGTAAATGAAACTTGTAGTTGAAATTTCGCTTTACCCATTGCGAGATGTTTACATAGCACCAATACAGGATTTTATTGATAGGTTAAATACCTATGAAAACCTTGATGTCAATACGACTTGGACGAGCACTACCATTGCTGGTGATAACGTGTTGGTGATGCAAGCGCTGACGTCTGAAATGCAAAAGACCCATGAGCAAGTTGGTCAGGCTATCTTTGTGTGTAAGTTCTTAAATGGCGAAAACATGAGTCGAGATAAGTAGTGCAACTATTCTGGCAAGAACTGCTAGTTCAAATCCAGCAACAATCTCTAGCCGAGGTTGTTGCTGTTTTATTAGCCATTGCTTATGTTTTGCTTGCCGCTAAGCAAAATATCTGGTGTTGGCCTTGCGCACTTATTAGCACAGCTATTTATACTTGGCTATTTTGGGAGGTAAGCCTACCTTTTAACAGCCTACTGAATATCTACTATTTGCTTATGGCGATTTATGGTTGGATGAAATGGAATCAAAGTGGCGATTCTAGTTTGTTACCTATTATCAGTAAGAACGCCACATTTCATGCTATTTCAATTGTATTGTTGTTTTTCACTGGGATCCTGCTTTCCCAAATCGTTGCTCTGTCTTGGCAAGGGTTGTATTTATATTTAGATGCTTTGGTGACGGTATTTAGTGTTTTTGCGACCGTTTTAGTTGCTCATAAAGTGCTAGAGAACTGGATATATTGGATGTTTATCAACACATTTACAGCGTATCTTTGTTTTGCCCATGGACTCATGCTTACTGGCATTTTATACGTTGCCTATGTTGGTTTTGCTTTTTACGGTTATTTTTCTTGGCGAAAAGACCTCAATTTTCACTCTTCTACCCTCTAAATCAATAGAAACTTGTAGCCCTTGGAGTCAAGGAGTAAGCTCATACAGCCATCGTGATTTGATTGTCTTTAGCACTAATTAAAATTGAGGTTAGTCGTTTTGGATCAACAAAAAATTATTGAAGAATTGACAGAAACTGGGTTGTTTGATCAACATTTAAATCTAACCCCCGTTTCTGGAGGGCAAATTAATAAAACCTTTGTTTTACAGTGTGGGAGCGATAAGTTCTTTCTTAAAGTATTTGAATTCAATCATATTGTTCCAAGCGACCGGCAAGCACTGTTCTTTCAACAACAAAGATTAGCCACCGAAAGCAAAGCCCCCAATCCTATCTACCTTTCAAATGCTCATGACTTTCAAGTTGAAATGTGGGTTGAACATACTTCTATTCGTGACGCAGAAATAACTACGGAAGAAAAAATCGCTCACCTAGCCGATGCATTATTCGAAATACACCAGTTACCATCATTTGCATTGTCAATTGATTTGCCAAAAGACTGGATTCTTTACCGTGACCACGCGAATTTAACTAACAATCAAGATGTTAATACGAGAATTGAACAATGTCGCACCGATTGGGTCGACACACATAAAGTGGATCAGGTTTTGTGCCACAATGATCTTTCTATGGAGCACGTTGCTATCAATTCGCCGTATCTCATTTTTGATTGGGAGTATGCAGCTTTTGGTAATCGCTTTTTCGATATTTGCGCATGTTTAGAAATAAATAAGTTGGAAAAGGCAGAATCTGACTTGTTGATGAAATATTATTCGCAGCACTCGGAAATTTCTTTCGAAGAAATTGAAAGAAAATGCAACGTACAAAGACCGATTGTTCAATTAACCAACGAACTTTGGTTCAAAGCGATGAAAGCGGAAGGAATGTGAATGCAAATCTCTTTACCTTTTCTTTCCCATAAGTATAATGCTGCTTCTTCTGCAGGGGTGTAGTTCCAATTGGTAGAACAGCGGTCTCCAAAACCGATGGTTGGGGGTTCGAATCCCTCCACCCCTGCCAATTTTTCTGTTAGTCTGGAGCCCTATGACTAGCGATAATCTAAAAAGTTTAACCACTTATCAAAAAGCCATATTGGCTCATTTAGGTATTACCAGTTGGCAACTAAAGTCGAGTGAATCTGAATCCGTTAACGCTCCTAAAGCCACACCTAATCCTCAGAGCAAGCAGAAAGCTGGCCTAGAAAAGCTCAAGGAAGCTATTGTCGATTCTAAAACAAAAGAAACAAAAGTTAAGTCAATCGTCGATCAAGTTCTTATTTTGAGCGAATCAGAGCAGGTTATGTCTCCGTTTATCAAGGATGTTTTGCTTTTACTTGGTCTAGAATCTCATCGGTGCTGTTTCGCATCACCCAATCAACAAGAACAATATCAAGATTTTATTTTTTCTTGGCAGATTTTAAATAAAGAGTTTTTAAAAGCGTCAAATAGTTTAGCTGAATTCTCTGGCAACCAATTGTCTAGCGTTAGGTTACATGACAGAAATGTTAAAGAGTTAAAAAAGCAGATTTGGCAAGCGCTTCAGCATACTTATTAAATTGACTAGTTGAAAAGATGAGAACAAGCAAGCAGAATGCCCTCAACCTAGTTCCACTTGCTAGGGATAACTACCTTCAAGCTTTTAAAGTACAGCAACAATGCCACTTGAACCCTTGGTCAGAAAACGTCTTTGTAGATTGCCTAGATAGCCCTTATTTTGCTTTTCAACTTATTGAGTCAAATAAAGTAATAGGCTACAGCATTGGATTAGATGTGGCGGGTGAAGTGACGCTAATGGATATAGGTGTCGAACGACATCATAGAGGCAAAGGTAGAGGAAAGATGTTACTTGAAGTTTTCATTGAGCGATGCACAGCTAACAATGCAAGTGAAATATGGCTCGAGGTCAGACAAAGCAACAAAAGTGCTATAAACCTTTACACTAAGTACGGATTTGATTTGATTGAAACCCGAAAAAATTACTATCCGCAAAAAAAAGGCCGCGAAAACGGCCTTATTATGCGAAAAATCTTGAGTTAGTTGGCTCCTATCTAACTGAAGCTTTTTCTAGATTCATTTGTTGAGTTGCATCAGAGCGCTCCATAGCCATCTTGACGATTGCTGATGAGTTGAACTGACAACCAGTACACATCGCAATGAATTGGTTCATGCTAGGGCTACCAACATTTTTTTCCCAATTTTCATATGTTTTGCGAGTTTTAACTTCCGCTAACTTAGCCATCTGAACAGTTGTTAAGCCTGCTTCTAGACGCATTTTTCTTAGGTCGCTTCCGGTAATATACATTTGTTCTTACTCCTTCATTTTTGTTTTTGGTATGCAGACTGCGAATGGACGAGAATCTGATCTCTAATTTCCTGCTACCTTGGGAACAAGTGTATTCGAGCTTTTGTGGATTTGGTTCCACATAGTGTAAAAAATCCACCAAATTTTATAAGTCATTGTTTTTATTGTGTAAATAATTTGACACTTTGGGTTGAAGGCGCCAAAAATTTGACTGGCGCCTTTCAAACAGACAATCAATAAGAGATTAATGAGGCATTATTCAGCAAGAGACACAGTATCAGCAACAGGCGGTTTAACTTTGCTATTCACAGCCATAGCCGGTGCAGTGATAAGTGAGCCCATTAG
>CANNDC010000022.1 GCA_947503265.1 uncultured Alteromonadaceae bacterium | reverse complement strand
CAATAATGGCGCATTGTGACGCCGAATCAACTTGAGGTGTCCATCTCATCATCCTTGTAGGCTCGGCACCCACATCCCTGTGGGTGGACGCCATCGCAATCAACTAATTTATTTCCTCCCCAGATAGCCCGCAAGTTTGTTCACTTCAACTTATCTTTTCTCAAGAAAAGAATCAAAGTTTGGGAAGGAAAGCATGGAAAGTCTGAGAAATTTCAACTGTACGAAGACATGGATGTCGTAGTCCAAGCGCATAGGGATATTTTACAGTGTGTTGGAATTTTTAGACTTACCATGCTTTATACACTGAAGTAAAAACAACAAGTACGGCAGCATGGATGCTTTTACTGTGGGTTAAAATCTTTTAAGCCTTGCTACGCTTTATACCCCAATGTTGAATCATGCTGTTTAGAGTTAAACCAAACGAGAATGGAGGTAATAAACTAGTTCCTTGCGAGGACGTCGTGAATACGTCCTTGTAGGCTCGGCACCCACATCCCTGTGGGTGGACGCCATCGCAATCAACTAGTTCATTTCCTCCCCAGAGGCCCCGCAAGCTTTATACACAGATGCCCCGCAAGTTTATTCAAAGCTAGTTGTCTTATTTTGAAAAAAGAATCGAAGCTTTATACATTCAAATTAAAACGGGCCAATACTTCTGTGTTTTCTTTACGCTGATACCAATCATTGAACACCAACTCAAGTTCTGTGATCTTAACTTCACCAAAATACCTGTCTTTATTTAACCTTAAAAACGCGATTAGTTTAGCTGGGTCCACTGGTGGTTTTCGATACCTAATGACGCTGCTGTGGGCCGTTTTAATGGTATAACGCGTATCCATTGAGTGTTCGAGTTGATTGTTGGAAAACTCCTGACGAATCCCTTCTCTTAGGTTGGACAAACTTTCATCCTGAGTGTAACCCTGAATTAATACACAATTAGGCGATGCCGTAATACCCTCAAATACCACTGTGAATGGCGAAACACCTTTTAGTGTCCTCTGTACTGCTTCGCGATATTGTTGCACGCTTGCCAACTCATATTGCTCTCTACACGCCACTATCGACATAATAGTAATGTGCAGGTCGCTCTCTGGGTGACAATATTGATCTGGTTCCAAATCCGAGAATTCATTGAGGAACTGGACAATCTTGTGCCGTGTTTCTTTGGTAGGTCTTGCCAGTAATGTAATGCCGCGTCGTGTATCTATCTTTCCGTTTAAATATTGGTCGTATTCAAACTCATTTAGCTGATACTTATTAACGGCGTTTTGCCACATTTGATCGTATATTTCCTGCAACTCTATTCCTCAAGGCTACTGGCGTGTTATTTTTAATCCAACGATCTAATTTCGATTCGCCTAAATTGAATTGGATGCGTCTCGGCTTGTAACGAAAAATGCCCCTGAGTTAGTTTCATAGGATTGCCCTGATCGAGCCATTTTTTGCCGAATGGATCTTTAGGGTCTACTTGCAATTCATCGTACTCGAAAACTAATTCGCCATTTATAAAATGCTTAATTGGACCATCGCCCGACACCTCTGCTTCAAACCACACCCATTGGTCACCATGATAGGTTTTGGAATTGGAGTTGACGCAATGTTGAGTAACCAATTTTCCTTTTTGCACGATGTTGGTTGTTGGCGAGCATAAATTACCTGTTGTGCGTTCGTCAGAACCATTGCCGCCGAGCAATTGCGCCTCTGCCGACATAGGGAATGGTTGCTCAAGCTCCATGTATTCTGCGGGGGGCGAATGCAACATCACGCCATTATTCCTGAATGCCCATGCATACTTTTTATCTTGGGTAACTTGTTCACCGATGAAGCGGTATTCGATACGCAATCGATAATTGCGGTAGGACTCGTTGGTGAAAAGGTGACCGAATTGTTTTTCTTCAAATGTTTCCCAATCATCATAAGATACGGTCAAAAGCCCGTTTTCAACTCTAAAGGTGTTGTTATAATTCACACCGACAGGGAAACCTTTGAATTTTGGTGTCCAACCGGTGAGATCTTTGCCATTGAATAAACTCACCCAATCGTTAGATGATGATTGTTCAGATGCAGAATTTCCACCAGTTTGACAGGCATTAAGCGTAAAAATTGAAGTGACAACAATTAAGGTCGCCAGTTTAGAGGACTGCATTACTTAAATCCTATTTTCTTTAATCAGTTTTGCTGCATAGTTAGCTGACCTTGCTGATAATGCCATATATGTCAATGACGGGTTTTGACATCCACCTGATGTCATGGCTGCGCCATCTGTAATGAATAAGTTCGGCACGTCATGCGCCTGACACCATTCATTAAGCACTGAGGTTTTTGGATCTCTACCCATTCTTGCTGTTCCCATTTCGTGAATGCGATCACCCGGTTTTGACATATTAACTTCGGCATCAGGGCCACGATTGAATTCTATCGCCCCTGCCGCCTTGAGCATAAAATAGGCATCTTTTTGTGATTCACGCATCATGATTTCTTCATTTTTACCCATAGAAGCACTTATGTAGGCTATCGGAAGCCCCCATTTGTCCTTTTTAGTGTTGTGTAACGTCACGCGATTTTCTTCATTCGGCAAGACTTCTCCAAAACTGTAGATTGAAACGCGCCATCCACCTGGGACTCGATTGGCCAGTTTAAATTCTTCTCCTATTCCAGCCCGCTTTCCTGTCGCTCCATCTCGAAAGCTACCACCTTGATATCCAAACCCTCTGATGTAAGGTTTGTCTTGTTCCGTGATGTTTGCATATCTTGGGATGTACAAACCTCCTGGTCTGCGTCCATAGTAATATTTGTTTTCGAAGCCGGGAATGAGCGCCGATACGAAGCCTCCACTGACATGGTCCATTAAGTTTCTACCTACCTGACCAGAATGATTAGCCAGACCATTAGGAAAGGTTTCAGATTTAGACTGCAATAAAATCATAGCGCTCGCGATGGCAGAAGCGTTTAAAAATACCACCTTAGAATGGTAGGTTTTCATTTCTTTTGTGTTTGCATCGATCACTTTAACGCCGGTCACACGATTGGTTATGGGGTCGTAGTCGAGAGAATGAACAATGGCGTCATTGACTATTTTGCAATTGCCCGTGCGAGTTGCTGCAGGTAAGGTCGCCGAGTTGGACGAAAAGTAAGCGCCAAAGCTACAGCCTTTGTTACAGTGGTTTCGTACCTGGCAAGGGCCTCGTCCCAACGCCATTTGTTCTTCAGTAGGTTTAGTTAAGTGAGCTACGCGGGCTGGAATAACCTTGCGACCAGAAAATTGGCTTTCCACGCGTTTTTTGAATAATTTTTCCATGCAGGTGAATTCAAAATGAGGTTGAAACACGCCGTCTGGGAGTTGTGGAAGGTTTTCTGTGCTCCCAGCAATACCCGCAAATTTCTCCACATGGTCGTACCAAGGGGCAAGATCTTCATAGCGAATTGGCCAATCTACGCCGTGACCATCTTCTTTGTTAGCCGTAAAATCTTGCGGGCCTAATCGATAAGATTGGCGACCCCAAAGAAGCGAACGCCCACCTGTGTGGTATCCGCGCAGCCATGCATAGGGCTTGTCTTCTGGCGTCTCGTATTGGTGTTCGCTGTCTTTAACCCAGAAATGCTTAGTACTCTCTTTCACCGCGTATTTAACATGTGGTTGTTGAATATAGTAGTGCTGTTTAATTTCATCTTCCGCAATTTGGTCGAAATTAGGATTTTCCCAAGGCGCACGCATATCAACATAGTCTTTATGAGGTGTTATTTTCCTGCCTCTTTCTAATACAAGAACTTTCAATCCTTGTTCAGCGAGTTCTTTTGCACTCCAACCACCGCTTATGCCCGAACCTATTACTATTGCATCAAACTTTTCCATCATTTTTTACCTCAAATCTTATTTGTACCAAGTGCGGCCGACATCTTCGAAAGGGATACAAGGCTCCCATTTTCCTGGGACTCGCTCATAACGCAGCTCCTGCGTGGCCCCCGGTTCGGTGGCGTAATAACATCGCGAAATAAGATCTTTAACGTAACGATAATTGCCTAATCCCGAGCTTTTATTTGAAAAGGCCCGCGTATCAAGGGTTTTCAACGCGCTAATTTGATTCGCCTCAGTAGCATTCAAGAAATCTTCTTCAGCAATTGCGGTTAGATTCGCTTGAATAGCACCAAGCGCTTTTCGATGTTCAGCTTTTCGAGAAGAGGATGCCCAAATTGCATGCAATTGGTCCATGAGAAAGGGGACACCAACATCAACAGCGCCTGGCGTTTCAGTAGCGGGAATAATGATAGCAGAGAGGCGCTCTATCAGGGCAAATTCTGAGTCGTCATAAAAGCTTAGGTTTTGAGTCGAGCCTAATTTATTTGCAGCTTGTTGACGCTCAATACTCGCTTCCATCTTTTGAGCGCAACCTACTGTTGAAAGTGCACCCACGGATGTGAGCATGCCAATAATGATGTCTCGTCTAGTAAAATTCTGTGGTAATTGGTCCATATTTGAGCCTAGGTTAAAAAATACGGTGGATATTGTTAACAAAAACCCTACAACACTAAAGGACTTCAAATATAAATCAACTACTTCCTCTGTCAAAAAGAAAATATCTGAATTTATGTTTTAGATTTAGTAACAAATATGGTGTTGGCAGAAGTGTCTTTGGTGCAAATTAATCCAAGTTTCTAGATATTCAAAAATAGACATATTGTCGACAAAATGGCAATTAACCGTTTACTTTTAGTTCTAATACTACTATATTGTCGACAATTGGTTCGGTGTTAGTTATCAGAGATGGTCAAATAATGCATACTTTCAAAGAAACAGCGGTGACTGCTTCAGACAAGACCTTCTTTCAACTAAGAGAAGATATTGTTGAAGGAAAAATACTGGCTGGGGCTAAGCTTAGCGAAACGGAATTGTCGACAAAGTATGCGGTGAGCCGAGCAATCATTCGAGAAGCAATTAATCGACTGGAGTCATCTCATCTTGTGGAACGCAAGGCTAATGTGGGAGCCAGAGTCGTTTCTTTGACTAAGGAGGGATTGGTGGAACTCTATCAGGTAAGGGAGTCGCTAGAAGGCATGGCGGCCAGGCTTGCCGCCAAAAACATGACAGATGATGAAGTGCAAGACTTAAACAAATTGCTTAGTAGCCATTTCGATGAAGTTAAAGATGGTCAGTCATATTATCAAGAAGAAGGCGATGTAGATTTTCACTATCGCATTGTGTTGGGCAGCAAAAACAACCACTTAATTGCTATGTTGATGAACGGTATTTATCACTTGGTACGCATGTATCGTGTGCAACTTGGAATGGCTGGGCCAAGGGTCACTACTGCTTTTGATGAACACCGACATATTGTACAAGCCATTTCAAATCGAGATGAAGAATTAGCCGAAATGCTGATGCGTCGACATATCACTTATTCGCGAAACAATATTCAAAACAAACTAATTTAACGTTCAAAGAGGACTCAAATGAGTACTAAATATCACAGTGCAGGAAAAGCCTTTCGGGAGGCCCTCAATAACAACTCACCTTTACAGATTGTTGGAACCATTAACGCTTACACAGCGATGATGGCGAAACAGATCGGCCATCAAGCGATTTACCTTTCTGGTGGTGGTGTAGCCAATGCGTCATACGGTTTACCTGACTTGGGAATGACATCACTCAATGATGTAATTGTCGATGTTCAGCGTATAACTTCTGCATGTGATCTTCCGCTTATGGTAGACATTGATACGGGGTGGGGTGGTGCATTTAATATCGCGAAAACCATCAGAGATATGGAAAAAGCGGGTGCAGCGGCAGTTCATATGGAAGATCAGGTGGCACAAAAGCGTTGTGGACACAGACCAAACAAAGAAATTGTTTCAACTGAGGAGATGGTCGATCGAATTAAGGCAGCGGTCGATGCGCGAACTGACCCAGACTTCTTTATCATGGCCCGCACTGATGCGTTTGCTCAGGAAGGTCTGGAAGCCGCAATCGAACGTGCAAAAGCTTATGTCGCTGCCGGTGCAGACGGTATTTTTGCAGAAGCTATTCAAACAGAAGAACACTATCGAGCATTTTCAGCCGCGTTAGATGTGCCAATTTTGGCTAATATCACGGAGTTCGGAAAAACCGAACTTTGGAACAAGGAGCAACTTGCTGAATGGGGCGCAGACATGGTTTTGTATCCGCTAAGTGCCTTCCGTGCGATGAATAAAGCGGCTGAGAATGTGTATCAATCTATTTTACAAAATGGCGATCAAAAAGCCGTGGTAGACACCATGCAAACACGTATGGATTTGTACGATTACTTGGGTTATCACGATTATGAACAAAAACTAGATAACTTGTTTGCTGAGGAAAAAAGTAAAAGTTAAGTCATTGGTCGATGAGTGATATGACCTAGGTAGATTAAGAGCTGTTGATCTTTGTAGAAAATTCAATACATGGGAATAAATGATGGTAGATAAAAAATTAAGTGGTGCAGGTTTACGTGGTCAAAGTGCGGGCGAAACTGCGCTTTGTACAGTTGGCAAATCAGGTTCAGGTTTAACTTACTGCGGTTACGATGTTGCAGATTTGGCTGAAAACGCAACTTTTGAAGAAGTGGCATTTTTATTATTTAACGGCGAACTACCCAATCAACAACAACTTGATGCATACAAAAAAGAATTGCATGGGCAGCGTGATTTGCCTCAAGCGCTTAAAGAAGTTTTACAGCGCATTCCGAAAGATGCACATCCTATGGATGTCATGCGCACCGGCTGCTCGTTTTTAGGGAATATAGAGCCAGAGACAGATTTTACTGAGCAAAATATTGCTGCAAATCGTCTCCTAGCCGCGTTCCCTGCAATCATGTGTTATTGGTACAGATACAGTCATGATGGTGTGGAAATAGAATGCACAACAGACGAAGATTCCATCGGCGGACATTTCTTAAAATTACTTAATGGCGATACTCCGTCTGAGCAGCACCGCAAAGTGATGGACGTATCATTAATTTTATATGCTGAACATGAATTCAACGCGTCTACATTTACCGCTCGAGTTTGCGCCTCTACCTTGTCTGATATGTACTCTTGCATTACGGGCGCCATCGGTTCATTGCGAGGCCCTTTACACGGAGGAGCAAACGAAGCCGCAATGGATATGATCCAGAAATTTAACTCACCTGAAGATGCAAAAATTCAAATGGCGGGTATGCTAGATCGTAAAGAAAAAATTATGGGCTTCGGTCATGCAATTTATCGTGAGTCTGATCCTCGCAATGTGATCATCAAAGCCTGGTCTGAGAAATTGGCTCAAGAAAATGGTGACACTTCTTTATATGATATTTCTGTCGCATGTGAAGAGTTCATGTGGGATACCAAAAAGCTGTTTTGCAATGCCGATTTCTTCCATGCAAGCGCTTACAACTACATGGGTATTCCCACCAAGTTGTTTACACCGATATTTGTTTGTTCTCGACTCACAGGTTGGGCAGCACATGTGATGGAGCAGCGTAGCAATAACAGAATTATTCGCCCCAGCGCTGATTATATCGGCTCCGAGCCGCGTAAAGTGACAGCGATTGCTAACCGCTAAGTTGTTACGAATAGATACGCAGTAAATAGCGGCACCCGCTGTTAATCGGGGCTGTCTGTCATTTTGTTAAAGAGTTTACGGAACACATATGAATTACCAATATAGAAAACCATTGCCTGAATTTAGTCAGAATGGCGTTGGTGTCGATTTTTTTGATACTCGACAAGCGGTCGAAGATATTAGTCCGGGTGCCTATAAGAAACTGTCTTACACAGCAAAAGTACTAGCTGAACAATTGGTAAGACGATGTGAGCCTGACACTTTAACGAACTGCTTGGAACAAATTGTTCATGGTAAGCAAGATCTGGATTTCCCTTGGTATCCTGCACGCGTCGTCTGCCACGATATTCTGGGTCAAACGGCGCTAGTTGACTTAGCTGGCCTTAGGGATGCAATCGCTGAACAGGGTGGAGACCCTGCAAAAGTCAACCCTGTAGTGCCTACCCAGTTGATTGTTGATCATTCATTGGCGGTAGAGCATGGTGGTTTCGAAGCCGATGCATTTGAAAAAAACAGGGCCATCGAAGATAGACGAAATGAAGACAGGTTCCATTTTATCGAGTGGACCAAAACCGCGTTTAAAAATGTTGATGTTATCCCAGCGGGTAACGGCATCATGCATCAAATCAACTTAGAAAAGATGTCACCTGTGGTGCAGTTGCGGGATGGTGTCGCCTTTCCCGATACCTGTGTTGGCACCGACAGCCATACACCCCATGTGGATGCCTTAGGGGTAATTGCTCTTGGTGTAGGTGGTTTAGAAGCTGAAACCGTAATGTTGGGCCGACCTTCGATGATGCGTTTACCGGATATCGTTGGTGTGAAACTAGTTGGTAAACGACAACCAGGAATAACCGCAACGGACATTGTGCTGGCGATTACAGAATTCCTCCGTAACGAAAAAGTGGTGTCTGCTTATTTAGAGTTTTTTGGTGAAGGTACTATCGATCTTACCATCGGTGACCGAGCAACCATTTCGAATATGACGCCAGAATATGGGGCTTCTGCGGGCTTGTTTTACATTGATCAACAAACCATTGATTATCTCAGAATTACCGGGCGTGAAGCTGAACAAATCGAACTGGTAGAGACTTATGCGAAACAAACAGGCTTATGGGCAGATGATTTAGTTGAAGCCGAATACAGTCGCGTTTTGGAATTTGATTTGTCTGCCGTGGGTCGAAACATGGCAGGCCCTTCTAATCCACATCGCAGAGTTGCGACAGAGGATTTAATCGAAAAAGGTATCGCCAAGGCTGAAAAGTCGGCAGCGCAAAGCGAAAATGGTCAAATGCCTGATGGCGCTGTGATAATCGCTGCAATAACTAGTTGTACTAACACCAGTAATCCTCGTAACGTGGTTGCAGCCGGATTAATTGCCAAGCGTGCAAACGAACTCGGTTTGGTGCGCAAACCTTGGGTTAAATCATCGTTTGCACCTGGTTCAAAAGTAGCAAAATTATATTTGGAAGAGGCCGGCCTATTGCCGGAGATGGAAAAATTAGGCTTTGGTATTGTCGCCTATGCCTGCACTACCTGTAACGGTATGAGCGGTGCGCTAGATCCAATTATTCAAAAAGAGGTGATCGAACGCGACCTGTATTCTACTGCTGTATTGTCTGGAAATCGTAACTTTGACGGACGTATACATCCATATGCTAAACAGGCTTTTCTTGCATCTCCGCCTTTAGTTGTGGCGTATGCTATAGCTGGAAGCATACGTTTCGATATTGAAAAAGACGCGCTAGGTTATGATGATGCGGGCAACGCTATTACCTTGAAAGATATCTGGCCAACAGATGAACAAATTGACGCAATTGTGAATGAGTTTGTTAAACCTGAGCAGTTTAGAAAAATATATACGCCCATGTTCGATTTAGGCGCATTCGAGCCTGCAGAAAGCCCACTTTATGATTGGCGAGAAATGAGTACCTACATTCGTCGACCTCCTTATTGGGAAGGAGCGCTTGCGGGTGAACGCACGATGAAAGGAATGCGTCCCCTTGCGATCTTAGGAGACAACATTACTACGGATCATCTATCTCCGTCGAATGCTATTTTAGCTAGTAGTGCAGCCGGTGAATATCTAACAAAAATGGGTGTACCAGAAGAGGATTTTAACTCCTATGCGACTCACCGAGGGGATCATCTCACCGCGCAACGTGCGACCTTTGCAAATCCGAAATTGCTTAACGAAATGGTGCAAGAAAATGGACAGGTGAAGCAAGGATCTTACGCACGTATTGAGCCCGAAAGGGAAGTTGTGCGCATGTGGGAAGCCATCGAAACTTATATGCAGCGCAAACAACCACTCATCATAATCGCAGGAGCCGATTATGGGCAGGGTTCTTCGAGAGACTGGGCTGCAAAAGGTGTCCGTTTAGCAGGAGTTGAAGTGATAGTAGCAGAAGGATTTGAACGTATTCACAGAACCAACCTAGTCGGTATGGGGGTTTTACCATTGGAGTTCAAAACGGGAACCAATCGTAACACCTTGGCGCTAGACGGAACTGAATCTTATGACATCGAAGGTCAGTGTTCACCGCGTTCGACCATGACCCTAGTTATCAATCGAAAAAATGGCAAACAAGAACGAGTAGCTGTCACATGCCGATTGGACACAGCTGAAGAAATAACCGTTTATGAAGCGGGTGGGGTATTGCAACGCTTCGCCCAAGATTTTCTTGAAGCGACTACAGGTGAATCAGTCTGATGAGAAATGAATTTCTTCCACAAATCAAAATTCCCGCGACCTACATGCGCGGTGGTACTAGCAAAGGTGTATTTTTCAAATTAGAAGATTTACCTGAATCGGCACAAATACCAGGGCCAGCTCGTGATGCTATTCTATTGCGGGTCATTGGTAGTCCTGATCCTTACGGAAAACACACGGACGGTATGGGTGGGGCAACATCAAGTACCAGCAAAACCGTCATTATTTCAAAAAGCACCCAGACTGACCATGATGTCGACTATTTGTTCGGACAAGTGGCAATCGACAAGCCTTTCGTTGATTGGAGTGGCAATTGTGGAAATCTATCAGCGGCGGTGGGTCCATTTGCCATAGCCAATGGATTG
The DNA here is from genome assembly GCA_947503265.1 of uncultured Alteromonadaceae bacterium. GTDB lineage: Bacteria > Pseudomonadota > Gammaproteobacteria > Enterobacterales > Alteromonadaceae > Aliiglaciecola. The sequence continues at coordinate 60,499 of CANNDC010000022.1, read as the reverse complement.
ATTGACCCTGAGCGTATTCCGGAAAACGGGGTGCTCGATGTTAAAATTTGGCAAGCTAATATTGAAAAAACCATAATTGCACGCGTACCTATTAGCAACGGCGAGGTGCAAGAATCAGGTGACTTTGAATTGGATGGCGTTACGTTTCCAGCAGCTGAAATCCCTGTTGAATTTATGCAGCCCGCTGATGGTGAAGGCGCTTTGTTTCCAACGGGAAATTTGGTTGATGAATTGACGCTGCCTGAAGCTTTGGTTGAGGGGGGAATGTTACAAGCGACGCTAATCAACGCTGGAATCCCGACTATTTTCTTACGCGCTGCAGATATCGGCTATACAGGCACTGAATTGCAAGACGACATCAATAATGATGAAATTGCCCTTGCAAGATTTGAGGCCATTCGTGCCTATGGTGCTCGAAAAATGGGGTTGATAGCCTCGCTGGAAGAAGCAGAGAGCCGTCAGCATACACCGAAAATTGCGTTTGTCTCTGAACCAAAAAGCTACGCAGCATCGAGTGGAAAAGAGGTAAAAGACACCGAAATAGATTTACTCGTTAGAGCCTTGTCGATGGGCAAGCTTCATCATGCCATGATGGGGACGGCTGCTGTGGCTATTGGCACTGCGGCTGCCATTCCCGGCACCTTAGTAAATATTGCTGTAGGTGGCGGGGAACGACAAAGCGTTAATTTTGGTCATCCATCTGGAACACTACGTGTGGGCGCTGAAGCCGAATTGATAAAAGATGATTGGCAGGTAACTAAAGCCATCATGAGTCGCAGCGCCAGAGTGTTAATGGAAGGAAAAGTTCGAATCCCTGCTTAGGGATTGGAACTTTCCACAGTCGCAGGCTGATAATGAAAACTATCCGCGGGCGTGGCTAACATTAACTGCATAATTTCGATTGCGGACTGTTGTGCCACATGTTTAATGAGATTTCGCTGAGTATTATCACCCATCTCGTAGGTTATCGAATGCACATTGTAAGTGTCTGCAAAGTATTGCTTAAAAACACCTCTGCCAGGACTGACACCAGGGCTGGGGCGAACAGTAAAATTTGAAATAGTTGATTTATCAATCCGCTCAATAAAGGTTTCTGAAAATGTAGCCGGGGCGATGCTGTAGTCACTAGGGACAGTATAAAAAATGTCTTGTTGAGTAGAGTGAAAATCTAAACTAAACACCATTTTCCCCCCAGCTTTGACGATGCTTTGTATTCTATCGTGAATTTGCCGGGTCTCGACTTGGCTAAGATCAAACCAATCTCGATTCAAATCAATGCCATTCACATTGTGTCGCCAATGTCCGTGGTGAACACCATCAGGATTGACTATAGGGACAATCAGAATGTTGAATCGATTTCTAAATTGGTAGGCAAGATCTGATTCATTTAAAACAGTTTCTACAAATGACAGCATAGCTAAAGCACCAGTCAATTCAGGAGGATGCTGACGCCCAATCAAAACTAACCATTCGTTTTGATTGGGTTGCTGGTGAATGAGCCCATGCATAGCTAGACCTTGTGTTGATTTGCCCAACACGAACTGCTTTGCAGATGAAGAACTTGCTAACTCCGCTATCCACTTATGATAAAACGTATTGGTAATGATTTCTTGTCCTGCAATCCAAACAGGCTCGTTGTCAACTTTCAAATTGAATACCAATTTCCCTTCTTTGACTGAAAAATCAATATCCTGCCACGCTTTTCCATCCTGACTGATCTTAGGTAAATAGCGAGGAAATGCCTGTTCAAATTCAATATGAATCCTAATATCTGATTGTTCATTCGCACTCACCTTAAACGCATACCAGGGGCTTGGATTGATAGGGCGATTTTCAGGTTTAATTAACAACGAGTATTGGGTTGCTGAGTTTTTAGTACAGGCATCCAGCTTGCCTCCAGCAAAGTCTTTGGTAAAGCGAACATTATCAAACTCACACGCAAATACCGTGGTGTGAAAACTGAGTAGAAAACCTATTGCTAACAACAATACTAGAGAGAGTTTCATTAACCGTGTTCCTTTTTTTATTATTGTGCATAAAACAAGCAAAGCACAAAACAATATATCAGCCAATAAAAAACTAATAACTCGGTGTTGGATATCAAACTATTAACCTCAATAACTTATTATCATCATTAAAAACAATCATTCAGGGCAAGATAATAATGTTATAACAAGCCAAACCCTCTAGGATTTAGATGACTATGAAAATGACGTCAACAACCCGTTTAGCACTATTTTTATCCACTTGCCTATTGTCTGCACAAGTTCAAGCAAGCGAACAGTTGTTCACTAATCAACCAACAATGATGCCAGAGCTTGCCAAAAACGGGCAATATGCAGTGGGTGTTCAAACCATCACGGTCACTAATCCGGATCAACTCAATCTGACCGATTTTACTTCCAAGAAAGATCGTCAACTCAAGCTGGAAGTCTGGTATCCAACTAAAGCACATGCGTCTATGTCGCCGACCACTTATGAAAATATGACTCGTCAACACAAGCCTTTCAGTGTGCAAGGTGAAGCATACAGAGGGGCGGCTGCTTTAGATTCAGGCAAATTTCCGTTAGTCGTACTTTCTCACGGATATACCGGATATCGAACCATTATGTTCTACATGGGAGAACACTTAGCTAGCCATGGCTATGTTGTTGTGGGAATCGACCATACAGATTCCACAAACGAACATGTAGATTTCAAAAATAATCCAGGTGGTGGTTTTGTGAGCACACTTCTAAACCGCTCTCGAGATCAACAATTCGTACTTGATCATTTTGCAACAGTTAAATCTCCTGTCGGTAAAATAGTCGATGCGAATAGCGCGTCGGTTGTTGGTTATTCCATGGGCGGATTTGGAGCAATTAATACCGTAGGTGGTTGTTACGATTTTAACGCGGCAGGGCTAGAACGCATAGGATTTCCCAAAGAAGCGGCTAAGTCAATGGTGCCATTATTTAACTTCTGCAATGCGGGAAAACAAGAAGTCGACTCTCGTTGGAAGGCGATGGCTGCCTTCGCTCCATGGGGACAAGAGTTGGAAGTGCATCAAGCCGATTCCCTTGCTGAAATCAAGGTTCCTTCGTTATATGTAGCCGGGGACGAAGATGATGTAGTGGGCTACGAAAAAGGCGTGAAAAAATTGTTTGAGCAAACGGGTTCTGAACACAATTATTTGATGGTGTTTGAGAACGCTAGACATAACTTTGCTCCTCATCCGGCACCGGCAATTGCCTATGAGACCGATTACGATATTGGTCACTATATAGAACCTTCATGGAGCAATGAAATACTGACTCGTATCAATGAACACATGGTATTAGCTTTCTTAGATTGTCATGTAAAAAGCGATCATAAAGGTTGTGCCTACTTGCCAACGCGAGAGGATATTACTCAAGTTAAACAAGAAGACGGAAAACTCACGCCGCCTTGGCCGGGCTTCGCTGATCGCTGGGGGACAGGTGTATTATTCTATCGAGGTAAATAGAGTTTTTGTTGAGTAATGTATTTTGCAACCCGAGCCGTAACGTAAGGGTTAATATTGATTCCTTTGGCGATACTTTCTCGTACTAGCGTTGAACGCACCGGTTGGCGTTGGGGTACACTCAAGATACTCCAACGTCTTTCGATTTCTTCGAATTTATGAAACTTATGCCAATTTGCTAGGTTGTCCGGACCCATGACAAAGGTCAGCTCAACCTTGGGATAAAACGTGTTTTGTAAAAATTCCAACACATCATAGGTATAAACAGGTTTTTCTGATTGTTGTAACTGTGGCTCAATATCCGCTATTTCTATTCTGTTATTATCTAAGTCTTTTTTAAATAAATTCAGCATTTCAAGACGATCTTCATAGCTCGTCATTTGCTTACCAAATGCATGTGAATAAGAAGGTACTAAAAGCACTTTATCAAAGTGCTTTTCATTCGCCATAATTGAATCAATGGCATCTTGATGTCCCAGTGTCGGAGGATCAAATGCAGACCCAAAAACGGCGATATTTTGCATAATTAATTTTCTAGTGTCTCATTTGAGATAGACGATAAATAAGAATAGCGGCTTTGTGAGTATTTTTATCGAAACTGTCCATATCTGCTTTTTCATCTTTAGTATGACCGCCTGCTCCCATTAGACCAAGGCCATCTAATGCCATCTCTACATAATTTGCTGCAAACGAAATATCTGCTGCCCCTGCATTTCTTGGATTAACTGCTGCTACTTTTCCGTAGCCTAAAGATTCGCTCACATCGCTGTAGAGTGAGAGCAGTTTATAATTTCCTTCAGTGGGAGCCATAGGAGGATACCCTTCGCCAATCGTCAAATTCGATTGAGTGCCGGGCAAGCTGCGACCGGTGATTTGTTGCATCGTGGTTTTGGCATGCTCCAGCTCTTCCGGAGTTAGGGCCCTAATGTCTCCCCTTACCTTTAGAATTTTGGAAACCACATTACTTTTACCAAAAGCCGTTCCTGTTGCAGTTTGAGCATCGTATTGGGAGCTCGTTCCCCCTAAAATGACACCAGGATTAAAAGTCAAATTGCCATAGCTAGAAAGCTCTTCGCGAAATGAATTAAGTATTCTAGCGCCTTCATAAATGGCACCGAAACCCACTTCTTTACTGAACACTTGAGAAGAGTGGGCTGGGGTGCCGGTCACTTCAAGTTGCCAACCTACTGAACCTCTGCGCGCCACAACCGCCGTTTCGATATTGCTATCACCATCTTCGAAGCCCAACGCGATGTCAGCCCATTTGGCACCGTCAATCAAAGCTTGTTTGGACAATGCCAAAGGGCGGCCACTGCGCTCTTCATCACCGGTAAGTACTACTCGAATACTCATTTTATTAAGTAAATCCAGTTTCATGAGTGCTGATAAAGCGCTAACGATAATGACATTGCCTCCTTTCATGTCAGTAATTCCAGGACCAGCAACAAAACGATCGTCAATAGGCTCATAGCGTTGGAATGGATCATCTTTGGCAAAAACCGTGTCTAAATGGCCAATCATCAAAATCTTTAGATCATTTTTACCCGCATTCTTACCTTGATAAGTTGCAAGCAAATGACCAGAGCGATTAAAACTGCTTCCATCTTGCCACTCTGTTTCAAAGCCAATAGCATCAAATTCTTGCTTAAATAACATTCCAACTTTTTTCACACCAGCGAAATTTTGGGTACCACTATTTATGTTCACAGATTCTTCTAACGTTTTAATCGCATTGGGCATGATTTTATTAATTTGCTCGACTATGCTTGCTTCTGTTTCTTTGTCGAATGATCTTGGCGAAGCAGCAACCGCAAAGCTGATAAAAAAATAAAGCAATAATACTAGTTGACACTTTTTCATTCGTTTTCTCTTCTCGGCAGGCAAAGCCATTGGTCTCGTTAGAATAAAAGTCATTTACACTAATGTCCAACCTAGGTTGTGTTAAAGCGGTGAATGTTTGAGCAAATATGACGACTTAATACCTTTTGTTATCAGATATGACCTAAATGCGGTTGTTATTAGTGATGTGCTTGGTTTAAAGTATGTGGATCTCGCTTTTATGACCCTCGAGTTTTAAGGAAACCTATGAAAGAACTCTCCGATATCGCCGTTGTGGGCTTAGCCGTAATGGGTGAAAACCTCATCTTAAATATGGCTAGCAAAGGTTTTACCGTTACTGCATACAATCGAACCTACGATAAAGTAGAAAACTTTTTAGCCACTAGAGCAAAAGGTGAATCGATACGTGGTGCTGATTCCATTGAGAATTTGGTTAGTTCTTTGGAGGTTCCTCGAAAAATCATGCTGATGGTTAAATCGGGAGCACCTGTTGACGATTTTATCGAACAATTAATACCTCACCTTGAAGAGGGTGATATTGTGATTGACGGTGGCAACAGTCAATTCGAAGACTCCAATCGTCGAACAGCAATGTTGGCTGAAAAAGGCCTACTATATGTCGGCACGGGGGTTTCAGGTGGAGAGGAAGGCGCTTTGCTTGGTCCTTCAATTATGCCGGGTGGAAATCCAGCGGCGTGGCCACACGTTAAACCTATTTTTCAAGGCATTTCTGCAAAAGTAGCCGATGAACAAGGCGACTTAACTGTACCTTGTTGTGATTGGGTCGGTGAAGGTGGCGCGGGTCACTTCGTTAAGATGGTGCATAACGGTATTGAATACGGTGATATGCAAATAATCTGTGAAGGCTACATTCTGATGCGCGATTTACTCGGTATGACGACTGATGAAATGCAGCAAGTCTTTACGGAGTGGAACCAAACCGAACTTGCAAGCTATCTGATAGAAATTACATCAGATATCTTAGGCTACAAAGAGAATGGTGAGGCGTTAGTCGAAAGTATTCTCGATACGGCTGGTCAAAAAGGTACCGGTAAATGGACGGGTATCACGGCTTTGCACCTTGGCGTACCTCTGACCTTGATAGGCGAAGCGGTATTCGCTAGATGCTTGTCTGCTGTTAAAGAAGAACGAGTAAAAGCGTCTGGCATTATTAACGGTCCTAAAGCCGAATTTACTGGCGATAAAAAAGCGTTCTTAGCGAGTTTGAAAAGCGCATTGCTAGCTTCAAAAATTGTTTCCTACGCACAGGGCTTCTGCGTCATGCGCGAAGCAGCCAAAGAATATAACTGGGATCTTGATTACGGCTCAATTGCTATGATGTGGCGCGGAGGATGTATTATTCGCTCAGTGTTCCTTGATGACATCAAAGCCGCATTTGATAAAAATGGTGAGCTAGACAACTTATTATTGGATGATTACTTTAACAATATGGTCGATCAAGCGCAGCAAGGGTGGCGTGAAGTAATCGCAACTGCTGCGATGAATGGTGTAGCCTTACCTTGTTTATCGTCTGCATTGGCTTACTTTGATGGCTATCGTACGGCTAATTTGCCTGCCAACTTGCTTCAAGCACAAAGAGACTATTTTGGTGCTCATACATACGAGAGAAAAGATAAGCCAAGAGGTGAATTCTTCCACACAAATTGGACAGGTCGAGGCGGAGATACAGCATCAACTACCTATGATGTTTAAAATCCATGGTTTTTGACTTCGTCAAAGATAAAAAGACTGCTTGTTGACCTGACCTTATAAAGTTGGCCTGATTTCGATATGCTATCGGAGTCAGGCCTTTTAATTTCGGCTTAATTAAACCTTTGCCCACCCATTTATATACAACACTTCAATTCTCAAACCTATTCATTGAAATGCGACCTTGAACTTCCCGTTTCTGTTATTTGCGTTTTTACCTCGCTAGTCATTTATTACTTTGCCAAAGATCAATTTACGAATTTAATGGTGGATCGATTAGGTCCTATTTACGAATTAGTTTGTTAAAGTTGCTAAATTGCATAATGAGTAGAGAGTAAAAATGAGTGCTTACTTAGTCGTTCAAGGTACAGTAACAAATTGGGAGAAATTTAAAGACTATACTGAGTTGGTCCCCAAGCTTGTCGCCAATTTTGGTGGACATTATGTTGCTATGGGAAGCCCTGAAGTATTGGAGGGTAATTTCGACCCCAAAAGTGCAGTGATTTCTATGTGGCCAAATACAGAATGCATTCATAAGTTCTGGCATTCACCAGAATACAAACACGCTATGACCTTGAGAGAAGGGGCTGGCAACTTCTCAGTTATGATTATCGAAGGTGTGACTAAACAAAAGGAACAAGGATAATGGCATTGGCATATACCGCGGTAGCGCTGCAATCACGATGTTTTGCAATCAACAAATTAAATGCCACTGAAGCTCGTCAAAAAATCTTTGACAATATTGAACGGGTTTCAGGTCAAATTAGAGGAACCAAAGGTTTTGTTGGCCCTAGCGTCAAATTGGTCGTGCTGCCAGAATATTTTCTAACCAGTTTTCCCATGGGAGAATCTCTCCCTGAATGGAAAGAAAAAGGTGCAGTCGCTGCTGATGGGCGTGAATATGAAAAGCTCGCTGAAATCGCTCAACAAAATGATATTTACTTGTCCGGTAACCTTTATGAATTAGACTCACACTTCAAAGACCTTTATTTCCAAACGTCGTTTATTATTGGGCCAAATGGAGACACCATTCTGCGCTATCGAAGGCTGGTTTCCATGTTTGCACCAACTCCACATGATGTGTTGGACGAATATCTCGACGTTTATGGTGAAGCATCACTATTTCCCGTGGTGGATACTGAGTTAGGTAAGCTTGCATGCGTCGCCTCTGAAGAGATCCTGTATCCGGAAATCAGTCGCTGTTTGGCTATGAATGGTGCTGAAGTGTTGCTGCACAGTTCATCGGAAGTGGGAGCCAATGAATTAACTCCTAAAGATATCGCTAAGCGCGCGCGAGCAATCGAAAACTTATGTTATGTGGTTTCAGCCAATTCGGCTGGTATAGCGGATATTGATTTTCCTGCTGAATCGACGGATGGGTTGTCAAAAGTCGTTGATTTCAAAGGTAGAGTCTTGGCAGAAGCAGGTATGGGAGAATCTATGGTTGCCAATGCCGAACTGGATGTCACTGCGTTACGGCGTTATCGGAACAAGCCGGGAATGGGCAACATACTTTCGCGTCAACGCAATGAGTTATTTGCCCCTTACTACAACAAAAGTGTTTATCCAGCCAATACTATGTTAGACGAAAATGGCACATATCAAGTTCCCGAGAGAAGTCATTTTATACAAACGCAAATGCATACAATTAAGACCTTAGCAAGCCAGAAAATTATTTTGCCGGAGAGTAGTGATAATGAAAATTCCTAGTCCAAGAACAGGCAAATATGACATCGACTTGCCAGAATACAGTGAAGCAGAAGTAAGTGCATTGACCAATAGCTTACGTGAAGCTCAATCGGAATGGTGGCAGGCTGGGCTGGAAAAACGCATTGAAATCATGCTGGCATTTGCAGATGAGATTACCCAACACAAACCTGCTTTGGTTGCCGCATTAATTAATGACACCGGCCGGAAAGATGAGTCTGAACTAGAAGTGGATGCTACCGTTAGCACCATTCGAAGATGGTGCAAGCAAGCTCCAGACCTTTTGGATTGTGGTCATTCTAGGGCAGCGGAAATTCCCTTTATAGAGTTGCAACAAACCTACTTGCCTTATCCGTTAGTGGGCATTATAAGTCCATGGAATTTCCCTCTGTTGTTGTCACTGGTTGATGCCATACCCGCACTTTTAGCGGGTTGCAGTGTGCTGCTTAAACCCAGTGAAGTAACCTCACGCTTTGTAGAACCTTTAAACGAAATATTGTCTCAATTGCCTGAACTGAGTGGTGTTTTATCCGCCGTAACTGGAGGTGGGCAAACGGGGCAAGCGGTTATCGAACACGTGGATTCGCTGTGTTTTACGGGCAGCGTTGCAACGGGTCGAAAAGTAGGTGAAGCCTGTGCTAAACGCTTTATCCCAGCTTTCTTAGAACTAGGCGGAAAAGATCCTGCCATTGTGTGCGCGGATGCTGATGTAGATTTAGCCGCAAAAGCGCTTTGTTGGGGCAGTATGGTGAATGCAGGTCAATCCTGTATGTCGTTAGAAAGAGTTTATGTGCATAAGGACATCGCCGATGAGTTTATCTCCAAGTTAACAGCCAATGTATCTCAGTTAAAACATAATTACCCCGATATCAATCAAGGCCAAGTTGGTCCTATCATTTCCAACAAGCAAGTGGATATCGTTAAGCAACAATTAGCTGATGCAAAGCAAAAAGGGGCTGTATTTCAATGTGGAGGAGAGGTTATTGAATTGGGAGGAGGTCAATACTGTCAACCGACTATCGTAACAAATCTCACAGCAGACATGAAATTGCTACAGGAAGAGACTTTTGCGGCAATATTGCCTGTCGTGATAGTTGACTCTGACCAACAAGCAATAGAAATGGCCAATGATTCTGAATTTGGACTCTCTGCGGCAGTGTTTAGTTGTGATGTCGATTATGCCAAGAAGGTTGCTAGTCAGCTTGAAGCAGGCGCTATCAGCATTAATGACGCCTCCTTGACTGCTCTTATCCATGAAGCAGAGAAACAATCTTTCAAATATTCTGGTTTAGGTGGTTCGCGTATGGGAGCTGAATCCATAAGACGCTTTATGCGCAAAAAAGCCTTTATCCGTAATACCGGTGTACCTTCGCCGTGGTGGTTTTGATACCAAATAAGAGCTATCACCAGAGCTAAGAAAGGCAATATGATTCGCCGAGGCACCGCTATCGTTCGCCAAATCAACTCTGAAAAGAGAAAGATTGGGAAGCAGGCCGTCAGATTTAATCGTAGACTAGGACCTGTTCAATACCCACTACCTTGTTATTCACGAACTGTTAGAATGAAAGCATTGGCGATAACTCTTTCATATTCTGCGCCAAGTTTAAAATGCGCCTAATTACAACATAAAGTAAATAACCTGAACACTGGATAACAACTTGCGTTCTAGCTGCTATTTTCCCTTATTTCTTTTCTTTATCAGTGCGTTAAATTCGTTTGCAATAGGCCAGCTATTGACGCACAAATTTGCCTTGTACTAGGAAAAATCGCTAGCTAGAACCAAACGTAAAATTAAACTATCTAATTCAACGTGTATGCTAATTTCTTATCCAGAGGCCAGGTTAAATTGTAAAGTTCAACTTCACTTACTCATTAGACATGTTTTTTAATTTGACTAATCAATACCACAGAAATCCCAACCAGCACGGTGAAGATAATAAACGCGTTGTCGTAACTGCCATAACTATCAAATATTTGACCTGTCATCCAGATCCCAAGACCGCCGCCAAAAGCATCAAGTACTGTTATCGTACCCAACAATTTGCCAGATGCTTTTAGACCGAAGTTATTCACGGCATTCAGTTGCAATAATGTGTAGAAGCCACCCCACATAAATCCTATTACAGCGACGGCAATAAGCACGGTATCTTTACCAGTAAATAAGAGCGCAACAATTGCAGCCAACATTAGTGACAAATTAATATATAAGACTCTTAGACCCTGAATTTTATCTGCAACTAATCCAAATACAAATTTACCAACGAGAGCCGGAATAAACAGGGCACTCAGGCCGGCAGCTGCTGACTGGATATCAAATCCCAAGTCAGTAAGGTGCAAGATGAGGTTAGCTTGAAAACCCATGATGGTATAAAAAGTAAACATAGCGATAAATGCGATCGCCCAAAACGATTTTGTGCGGATTGCTTCACCATACTCTAGACCATGTTGAGACAAATCAGCATTGGCATTCTTTTCACCTGCATCGAAACCAAAAGGTTTTAATCCCAAATCAGTAGGTTTATTTCTGACTAAAAATAACGCTAGAAGAAACAATCCGGTTGGGATAATGGCTGCCAATTGATAGGCTTCACGCCAATCCATTCCATTGTCAAGCCAATAACCAAATAGAGGAGCCAAAATAGCGCCACCTAACGAGGTCCCTACAACTGCAATACCAATCGCAGTGCCTCTTAACTTTACAAACCAATTGGACACTAATATAACAGCGACATTCAGTCCGCAAGATAGCAACACGATAGAAAAAGCCGCGTGGATAAAATAGAGGTGGGTGATATTGGTAATGTTGCCATAAGCGTAATAGCTTAAACCCAATACTACCGTGCCAACCATGATGAGAATTTTCACTCCGATCTTATCAATTAGAATGCCAATAAAGGGGGCGAGTAGACCTGTTAAGGCTAGCGTAATAAATCCGCGTAGTTTCAAATCTCCCCGTGACCAGTCAGAAAACTCAGCGAGAATCGCACTATCAAAAGCAGTGATTCCAGTAATGACCATACCATTTGAAACCAACAGACATGTCATGGCGATAAAAACCATGATCCAGTGCATCATGGGACTTTGTTTGGCATGCTCGGTCGCGTTAGGTTCTGATTGAGTTTGCATAAATACTCCTACGGATATTATCGTTGTTATTCTTCTAAGGGTTATAAATCGGGCCAATTTTTGCCGCCTACCCAGTTTCCCGCGTAGGCATTAAATTCTTTTACGTTAATGACTTGCCAAATTTTGGCTTGATAATAAGGATCTTGCGCTAAGATTTTTTTAGCGTCCTCGCAGTCATTTGCTTCCAAGATATACAAGGAGCCAACTATCTGGTTATCTGCTTTCAACGGACCAGCAACCTTGATTGCGTCCATGTTTTTCTCAACCCATGCAAGGTGATCACCTAGTTTATCTTGTCTGATTAATCCAACATGATCAGATTTATCCAGACAATGGAAACTGATTAACATATCGCCACTCTACTCATTTGGGTACAACACACTTGAAAAGCTAAATCGTTTGGCGGGATAAATACTTTCGGCTACTAGAATTAAATCTTCCAAGGCGCTGTCGTAATAGCGTCGGGTGATTTTCATCGCTGCAGAATTATTTTCCGCTTTTAGTACTTCCGCTAGCGTATCAGGGAGCAAACAGGCAGATATCTGTTGTTCAATTTTGCCGACATTACTGCTATCTAGGGCTTTAATAACGGCATAAATGGCAGTGTCTTTGTGCTTGAGTTCTTCGTCAACTTGATCCATGTGAGGTCGGCGAAATATATTCGAATAACAGATTGGTTTTTTGTCATGAGGTTCAATTCTGACCCCGCCAACATGGATGCACTCTTCACCCATTTCAGAATTGAGCAATGATGCATGAATCTCGTCCAACGTAATGATGTCGCTTACATGAACTTCAAAACGTGTATGTTTACCGAACTGCAATAAATCATTTATTGAATTGATAAACTGATTAATTTGCTCTGGCATTTCGTTGCGCTTAACTTGTGTGCCCGAACCTTGCCTTCTTTCAACTAAACCGGTTTTTTCAACATACCGCAACGCCTCACGAGCAGTATGACGACTAATTTTGTATTTGTCGCAAAGTTGCTTTTCAGTGGGCAGCAAGCTATCTATTGCATAGCTACCTTTCAGAATCTGTTTTATCAGCTTTTCGCCAATTCCCTGATACTTTGGGAGTTTGGGTTTTCGTGATGATGAATTGATTTTAGTCATTTTTGCTCATTATCTATGAGTAATTTATTCTCGAACAACCGATGGTTACCTGATATAAATACACTCAATTCTAAATATGTCCGGACAAATTAAGAGTATAGGAATTAAACACAGTTGCCAATGAAACTTTCACTCACTCACAAGCTGCTAATTGACATAGAGCAATCCGCTATAACGGAAAGGGATCTGAAAAGAGCGGGTCAGCACGTTCTCGACTGGATTGCTTGTTCAGGTTTAGGCCGTTTATCACCCGCTGGCGATAGCTATGCAGCGTTGTTAGCGCTAAACGGACAAAGTAACTCGAACAACGAACTTCCTTGCACCGCAATTGGGGAAGGAAAGGCGAATTGGCAAGATGCGATTCAGTATAATGGGGCGTTGGGCAATGTGTTAGAGATGGATGATATTCATCGAAGTTCAATACTTCACCCTGGACCAGTTGTTATACCGGCTGCATTAGCTATTGCTGAACAATTTGATTGTTCTATTCAGGATTTTTTAACCGCCATCATTAAAGGCTATGAACTTACTATTTGGCTAGGGAAAATGATAGGCCGTAGCCACTATAAGTATTTTCACAATACGGCGACATGTGGTGCGTTAGGTGCTGCTCTGGCCGCGTCGTCGCTGCTAAAGTTAGACTTTAAACAGACACTTTGGGCGTTAGGTAACGCGGGCAGCAGAACAGGTGGTCTTTGGCAAATGCGTAACGAAAAAGTACTCACCAAACAGTGGCACAATGCTGAATCGGCTAGAAGCGGAGCAATGGCCGCTGTGTTAGCAAGTAAAGGATTATCTGGACCTGAATTCATTTTAGAAGGTCCGCAAGGTATTTTTAATGCCATGTCTAGCGACAGTGCCCAAGATTATTTTTGTAGAAAAAATAAGTGTCGCTGGCGAATGTTCGAGTGCAGTTTTAAACCTTGGCCGGCCTGTCGGCATGCTCATCCTGCGATGGACTCATTAATAACACTATGGCAGGAAAACTCGCTATCTGTTGACCAAGTCAATCATATTCAGGTTGGTGTCTACCAAGACGCTAAAGTGTTTTGCGACAATCCAACACCAGAAACCGAACTGCAGGCAAAATTCAGTATTCAACATGCTTTAACGGCGATTTTGCTTTGGGGGACGCCCAAACTTGAGCATTATCAAATGTCTTCGGTGAATGATGAACGAGCGATAAAGATGAGAGACAAAATTCAACTAATCGTGTTGCCATCGATAGAAGCGGAATACCCACAGCATTTCGGTGCTCAATGTACCGTGACGCTAACAAGTGGACAGGAAATTATGCTGGCATTGAAAGACACTTTGGGTGATCCAGAGCGTCCTTTAAATGATCAAAAGCTCAAGTCAAAAGCAACCATGCTGTTAGCAAAAGCGGGTATGAGCGAGGAAAATATCCAAGCATTGTGCGGGTTTGATTGGCTTGCCAACCAGTCTTTGACAGCGCTAACCTCTTTACTTGCATTTGATCAGGAAGCGGAAAGATGACAGCGATAGAAAAATTGATTAAACATATCGTTGAATTAAAATACAACGACTTGCCTGAGCATACTGTAGAAGCAACAAAAACCTTTGTGCTTGATTCCATCGGAGTCGGCTTGAGCGGTTCACGTGTTTCCCAAGTCGAGCAAATAAAACAAGCTGTTGCTCATTGGGGGGCTGCTAATCAAGCGCAAGTCTGGACAACTGGTGAATGGCTTCCTGCCGTTTCTGCCGCCGCTATCAATGGATATCAAATCCATAATCAAGAGTGGGATTGTGTACATGAACCCGCCGTTGTGCATCCCATGGCAGTCATTCTGTCTGCACTAAGTGCCTATGGCCAAGCACATCATATAACGGGGAAGCAACTTATTCTTGGCGTAGTGGTAGCTGTGGATGTCGCTACATTAATTGGCCAATCTGTCACTTCCGCATTGAAGTTTTTTCGTCCGTCTGTGTGTGGTTGTCTAGGCGCTACAGCTGGAATTTGTGCCATGTCGTCACTAGGATCTTCTCATGTGGAAAATGCCATGGGGATCGCTTATAGCCAAATCAGTGGCACAATGCAGGCCCATACCGAAGGTTCGCCTATGCTAGCCATGCAAATCGGCATGAATGCACAAGCTGCACTTCGAGCCGTAGACTTGGCAACTGCTGGTTTTCAAGGCCCCAAAGATATTCTGGAGGGCCCCTATGGCTACTTTAATCTGTTTGAAGATGAATATGATCTGACTGACTTTAATCTCAAGCTTGGACGTCAATTTCAAATAGAGCAAGTGAGTCACAAACCGTTTCCAACTGGAAGGGCGGGGCACGGCACGATAGATGGTCTGTTAACACTGAAACGGCAACACCATTTTGATGCAACAGAAGTCAAGCTTATTGAAGTGTCTGCAACACCACTTATTAAAAGATTGGTGGGTAGACCAGCGAAGCCCAACATGTCGGTGAGTTACGCTAAACTTTGTAATGGCTATATAGCGGCTACGGCATTGTTGACCGGTCAGGTGACAGTGCAAGATTTTGATTCAGACTGCTTAAACGACCCGATTCGACTAGACTTAGCAGCTAAACTAACCACTCAACTCAATGGTTGTAAAGACCCCAATGCTCTGGCCCCCGTAAAAGTTCGAGTAGTACTCAATGACGGTAGAGACTTACAAATCGATTTGGCTGAAATTCTCGGTCACCCGACTAAACCCTTGGATAAGATGGCCCAGATAAACAAATTTACTGCTGCCTGCAGGAGCGCAGTTACCCCCTTTTCTGATGAACAAATTAAGCGATTGATAAATCGCATAGACACACTTGAAGACATCGAAGATATTGGCGATCTAATCGCAATGATGATAAGGAACTAGGTAGACTTTTTATGACGCAACAGGCTTTTTCCAACCAAAATGAATACCCTACCTATTACGAGAGTTTTGATTACACTGGAATGTTGAGAGATTATCCTCTGGGAAATCAACTACTCACAAAGTTTCAAGACATGTCTAAAGCGCAGTTGAAGCAATTGCAAAACGAGCGTTTTATGACAGTAGTAGCTCGGGCATGGCAAATTCCTTTTTACCAACGAATTTGGGGCAATGCGGGCATAACTCCCGACGACATTACCAGTTTAGAGGATATTGAAAAACTCCCTCTGATTTCAAAATCTGACATTATGGACAGTGTTGAAAACTATCCTCCCATTGGTGACTTCCATGGTATGGATGATGTGCCCGTCGAGCAGCGCCCGCCTGTTGTTTTTCATACTACAAGTGGCACAACAGGTACTCCGCAACCCTTGTTGTTTGGCCCTAAGAGCCGAGAAATCCAGTCTCTGCTGGTCGCTCGCTCATATCGTTTTATGGGGCTAAAACCCGGAGCGACTATTCAAAGTTGTTATGGTCACGGCATGATTAATGGCGGTCATTATATTCGAGAGGCTGTTACCAAGTATACTAATGCGTTGTTTTTATCAGCAGGGACGGGTGTCGAAACCCGATCAGTTCAACAAGTCAATCTGATGAAGACTTTTGGTGTCAACGTGTTGGTAGGGTTTGTTGACTACATTAAACGTTTAGCCGATGTTGCTAATGAACAAGGGTTAGTGCCAGGAAAAGACATCAAAATCGACATGATTATCGGCCATCTAGGTATGGAAGGTCGAGAAAGCATAGCGAAGACTTGGGGAAATCCAGAGTTGTTTGACTGGTACGGTGTCGGTGACACAGGGACTATTGCTGCTGAAGGCCCAGATCATGACGGTATGCATGTTTGGGAAGATGCTCACTACCTAGAATTGCTTGATCCTGAAACTGACCAAGTAGTGCAAGAAGGGGAAACGGGAAACATGGTTGTCACTTGTTTGTATAAAGATGACGTTTATCCAATCATTCGTTTCAACACACACGATATTACCCAGCAAATATCTGGCGACAATAAGATGAATCTTCCTTTTAAACGTATAAAAGGATTTATGGGGCGCTCAGATAATATGGTTAAATTGCGAGGTATCAATATATACCCGCAGGGTATTGGCCCTATGTTAGAAGATCAGGTTGAATTTCTCGGTGAGTATGTTTGCACCGCAATCAGAGACGAAAAGGGACGTGATGATATGATTGTCTCTGCAGAAGTCAGTGTTGAGGGAGAAGCTCGCAAAGCGTTGATTGGCACTTATAAAGAGATTCTAAAACGAAAAATTGGAATAGAAGTTCAGGTCGAGTTAGTTTCAGAAGGGCAGTTAACACCCTTAACACAAGTAGATGTGCGTCAGAAACCGATTAGACTGATCGACAACAGATTTAAATGAGTGCACCAGATTTGTATAAGTAAAGGGAGCCTAGATGATCAATCAAGAATTGCTTGAGTTTGACTTAACCGCACAAATTGAGCTGGTTAAGAAAGGGGAGGTGACGGCCTACGATATTGTTCTTTCTCAACTTAATTTGATTGCAAAACAAAACCCAAGTCTCAATGCATTTATCTCTGTAGCAGATGAAAAGTCATTCAATTCAAACCAGTTGGCTGCACTAGTCGACACACCCCTTGCCGGTCTGAGTGTGGCAGTAAAGGACAATATTGATGTGTTAGGTTTTGTCACAACTGCCGGAATGGAAACACGGGTTGGACGCAAACCAAATAGTGATGCATTTGTAGCGGAAAAGTTAAGACAAGCAGGTGCCAGCTTTATCGGCAAGGTCAATATGCATGAAGGTGCATTGGGGGCGACTAACCAAAACCATTTCTTTGGAAATTGCTACAACCCACACAAATTAGGTTACACGCCGGGAGGCTCTTCCGGCGGTTCAGCTTGCGCAGTTGCAGCAGGATTAGCGTCAATTTCTTTGGGCACTGACACCATGGGGTCGGTGAGAATCCCAGCTTCTTATTGTGGCATTTTTGGTTTGAAACCCAGTAGAGGTGCAGTAAGCAACCGCGGCTCAGTGGCATGTAGTCGATTGATGGATAATATCGGGCCCATGGCTCGTTCGGCGAGAGACTTAACACTTGCATTCAATCTAATGAATCAGGTAGATCGAAGCAATGCTGATTCAGTAGGTTCTCCTTCTTGCCTATCATTGCCTAAACCGCAGGACACAATAATTTTAGTACCCGATAATTTAACCGATTTAGGCATAGCTGACGATATCATTGCCGATTTTGAGCGCAACTTGCAGGTGTTTATCGATTTAGGGTATCAGTTTGAAAATTTTAACTTTTCTAACTACGATTTTGCTGCTGCTCGACGTGCTGGTCTGTTAATTTGTGAAGCAGAAATGCGTGTAGAACATGCGCAAGATTGGCAATCAAATAGAGAGAAGTTTTCTCCCTATATGCAATCAATGTTGGGTTTTATTGATACGCGCACGCCAATGGATATCATTCAATCTGAGCGCGTACTTGATAACGCAGCGGTATTCGCCAATAGCTTATTCGAACGAGGCCAAGTTTTATTGATGCCTACCGCACCACAACGGGCATTTTCCTTCGAGAAAACCACGCCTGCCAATCAGGCCGATTTAACCAGTTTTGCCAATCAAGCTGGCTTGGCAGCTGTATCTATCCCTATGTTGACCAACAACTCTTTACCCACAGGAATGCAACTCGTGGGCCCCAATGGCAGCGATCATTTGCTCCTTTCCTTAGCCGAAAAATGGCAACGGGAAGCAGGGTTTAACTACCAACTTCCCTAGGGACTGTTGATCTTTGTTGTATACTTTTCGTTTTAACTAAAGGTTTTTTTATCGAGGCTTAGCTTTGAAGGCCTATTGGAATAAGTCAAAAAGCATTTGTGCGGTATTTTTGCTGCTTCAGTTACTTTCCGTGTATATGTTAATACGAAATTTATCTTCGCTAATCTAGGTCTAGCGAGTTATCTTTCCATTGGTATATTGTGATTTTGACTAAGGGATAGTCTGACGTTCTTACAAGTTTCAGATAACCTACAGAAGTGAATCTAGGGTGATAAGTTTAAAATGAATATTAAAAGAATTATGTTAATACTGGTGATAGGAGCTTTGGTTGCCAGCTTTTTCGCGCTAGATTTAAATCAATATTTAACCCTTGAAAGTCTCAAACAAAATCAACAACAACTCGCCGAGTATATTGCTAGTAATTGGCTACAAGCACTAATTGGTTACTTCGCGTTATATACCTTAGCGACCGCGATTAGTGTGCCAGGAGCGGCTATTTTAACGCTAGGCGCCGGGGCATTATTTGGCTTTGGCTGGGGGTTGCTGTTAGCCTCGTTTGCTTCCAGTATTGGCGCAACATTGTCTTTTTTGGCCTCACGTTTTTTGCTCAGAGATTGGGTTAAAAATACGTTTTCTAAGAAGTTAGAATCTATCGACAAAGGAATAGAAAAAGACGGGGCATTCTATTTACTCAGTTTACGTTTAGTACCGCTATTCCCATTTTTCGTGATTAATTTGGTGATGGGGGTGACCAGTATTCGTACTTGGACCTACTATTGGGTCAGTCAAGTTGGCATGTTGATTGGTACTGCGGTCTACGTCAATGCAGGCACTCAATTGGTCGAGATCAATCAATTATCTGACATTGTTTCAAGCGACCTCATTCTATCATTTGTATTACTGGGAATATTTCCGTTAATCGCCAAGTTTATTCTCGGGGCATTGAAGAAACGCAGAGTATACAAAGGGTGGCAAAAACCAAAGAAATTTGATCGCAATATTGTGGTAATCGGTGCAGGCTCAGCTGGGCTAGTCACTGCGTATATCGCTGCTGCCGTGAAATCTTCAGTGACCTTGGTTGAAAAGCATAAAATGGGTGGAGATTGTCTTAATACGGGTTGTGTACCTTCAAAAAGTCTACTTCACGCCAGTAAACTGGCCCATGTTCACCATAATTCGGCGCGTGCAGGAGTTAATTACGAAGCACCCACAATAGATTTTGCCAAGGTAATGAATAAAGTTCAGGAGGTAGTTAAAGCCATTGAGCCCCATGATTCTGTAGAACGTTATGAATCCTTAGGTGTTAATGTACTTGAAGGCACAGCCAAAATTGTCTCACCATGGCAAGTTGATATTGAAACGGAACACGGCACTCAAAGCCTAACGACTAAAAACATTGTTATTGCCACAGGTGCTCGCGCGTTTGTGCCCAACATTCCGGGTCTTAAAGACATAGATTACCTCACTGCCGAAAATTTGTGGGAGTTACGAGAACAACCTCAAAGGCTTGTTGTGTTGGGTGGCGGACCAATAGGTTGTGAACTATCCCAAGCTTTTGCGCGGCTGGGAAGTCATGTATCACAAGTGGAAATGGCCTCTCAAATACTTGGTAAGGAAGATCCTGATGCCGCCGAGTTCCTTAAAGAACAGTTGATAAAAGATGGTGTGGATTTGCACCTGAATACCCAAGCTATCGCTGTCGAATGCGACAAAGGCGAACATCAGTTAGTAGTTGAACAAGAAGGTAAAAAGTCGAGAATTCCGTTCGATAAAATTCTGGTGGCCGTTGGACGACAGGCTAATTTAACTGGGTTTGGACTAGAAGACTTAGGCATTGAAACAGACAAGACTGTCATTACTAATGAGTTGTTACAAACGAAATATCCCAATATCTATGCAGCAGGTGATGTCGCTGGCCCTTATCAGTTTACGCATACCGCCAGTCATCAGGCTTGGTATGCAGCTGTCAATGCATTGTTTGGTGCGTTCAAGACCTTTAAAGTTGATTACAGCGTGATTCCTTGGGCGACATTCGCAGAACCTGAAATAGCAACTGTCGGTTTAAATGAAACCGCAGCTAAAGAGAAAGGCGTAGAATATGAAGTCACTCGATATGATATTGGAGGTCTTGACAGGGCGCTTGCCGATGATCATGCCAGAGGGTTTGTTAAAGTATTGACCCAACCGGGAAAAGACAAAATCTTAGGTGCAACTATCGTTGGGGCAAATGCGGGCGACTTGTTAGCTGAATTTGTCATGGCGATGAAACATGGTTTAGGTTTGAACAAGTTGTTGGGTACCATTCACATCTATCCAACTATGGCGGAAGCAAATAAAAATATCGCAGGGGTTTGGAAAAAAGCTCATGCGCCCGAAAAATTATTGTCCTATGTAGAAAAGTTTCATGCGTGGCGAAGGAATTAGAATGTCGGCTGCTAGCTATCAGCGTAAGCTTAGCTTTCTTCTGATTGTTCTTGCACTGTTTTTTTGCACTATACAACACGCCAGTGCGAAATTGGATGAAAGCGCTGACAAATGGCAAAACACACTCTCGGTCGCACGAGGACAAACGGTTTTCTTTTACGCTTGGGGTGGTTCAAAACCGATAAACGATTATTTACGATGGGCAAGTCGCCAGATTTTAACGGAATACGGTGTGCGACTCAAACATGTAAAAGTTGCAGATATTAGCGAAGCTGTTTCACGCTTGAAAGCCGAAGATGGCAAAAAAAGTGCTATCGATTTGGTTTGGATCAATGGCGAAAATTTTGCCTTTCTCAAACAACACCAGTTGTTACTTGGAAATTTGTGGGAATATATTCCTAACACACGCTTATTAGCTACTGATGTGCTTCCTCTAGATGCTGATTTCGGTGTGAAAATGGACGGATTCGAAGTTCCTTGGGGCGTGGGGCAGTTCAATTTCATCGTTAGCAAGGCTATGGCATCTGCTACAAGTGTCACGGCAGAATCATTGCTCAACTTGGCCAAAACACATCCGCAACAACTGAGTTATCCTCGTCCTCCTGAATTCCATGGTAGCACTTTTTTAAAACAGCTATTGGTGGAATTGAGTAATCAGGATGAACGCTTGTTCAAACCCGCAACTAATAAATCTAAAGCAGAGTTACTGCCGAAATTTTGGGCGTACCTTGATAAATTGCATCCGTTTTTGTGGCAGCAGGGCGAAGCGTTTCCAAGTTCGTCGTCGGAACAAATGCTATTGTTTCAACAGCGTCAATTGTTGCTAACAGTGAGTTTCAACCCTAATCAATTGCACCGAGATATTGCAGCAAATGCGATTCCTGCAGACAGTTCACTTATGTACTTTGAGCAGGGTTCAATCACTAATAGTCATAATTTGGCGATTCCAAAAGGGGCGCCAAGCAAAGAAGGGGCAAAAATAGTAATTAATTTTCTACTGAGTGAACGGGCACAGAAACGCAAACTTGAAGGCGAGTGGGGTGATCCTAGCGTTATTTCGGAATTGCAAAATACTGATTCCAGTTTACCTTCTCAACAAGAACTTCATAGCTCTTGGCAGCAAGTCATAGAAGACGCATGGCAACAACGATACGGCGCTTGATCATTGGTTTAGGCTGGTTACTGTTGGCAATGATTATCAGCTTGCCTGTTATCGGGGTACTGATTGGTATTTGGCCCGGCCGCTTTGCAAGTGTTGACGCGTTAATTGATAACCTACCTCTATTTCTTAACTACAATGGGCTAGGGCCATCCATTCTGTATAGTATGTTGGCGTCTCTCGTTGCTCCGTTGGTTGGTTTTTATGTCGCTTTTTCCGTCTATACTCAATACCGTTTTCGCCCTTCTTGGCAAACTATGGAAAGGCGACTAGCCCCGTTCCTTTCGCTACCACACCTAGCAGTCGCCCTTGGACTTGTCTATCTTTTCAGTGCTGGTGGCTTAATCGAATTGGGCTTGGGACGAAAAAGTATCACCACGCTAATTCTTGCCATTACCGTAAAGGAGGTGCCATTTTTCCTCTTCGTGATCAGCGCAATTGATAGACAAATACCCGTTAAAAAATGGCTGTTACAGGGGAGGGCGCTGGGCTACAGTGAATCTGCTAGTTGGTGGTTACTGGTTTTTCCATTGGTATTGAAACAGTCTAAATTGGCGCTATTCGCAGCTATGGCTTACACCTTGTCTGTGTTAGATGTGAGTTTATTGGTTGGTCCGAATATTCCATCGGTTTTTTCTGTGTTGGTCTATCAATGGCAGACAGGTTTTAGCGAGCGGGATCTATCATTTGCTTTTTGGGCAAATTTAACCCTGATAATCATGTTGGGAGTATCTATTTTTTGCCTCTATATTCATCAATGGATAAGTATAAGGTTATTTCGTTATCTAGCCGTTATGGCAAGCCCGCTGGTAATGTTATCCAAGCTCAGTCGACTCGCATTGGCTTGGTTTCCCTTATTTTCTGCACTTAGTTTGGGCATTATTTTACTATTCCTGCTTCGTTCTGTGGGATTTTGGAGTGGCGAAACTTATAGTCTTACTTTGTGGCAAGAAGAATGGCTATTTGTTCAACAGCCACTATTTAACTCCCTCTATACTGGGTTAGCTTCGGGTTTAATTGGAATAATCTGTGCATTAATTGCCCTTGAATTGCAGCGTCAATATCGTTATTTTTTTGCAGACTATATTTGGTTGGCAGCCATTCTCCTTCCTCAATTGAGTGTCGTCTATGGATGGCAACTTGCTCATACTTGGATAAATGGAAGCTACTCGTTAATCTGGGTACTTGTCTCTCATATCCCATTTGTATTTGCCTATAGTTATTTGGTGCTCAAAGGGCCGTTTCAGTCCCTTGGAGATGAATTTGAACTCGTTGCTAGAAGTTTTGGTTACTCGTATTGGCAAGGGTGGTGGAGAATACGCTTTATGTTACTCAGACCTGCTATTCTAAGTGCCTTTGCTATCGGTTTTTCAGTGAGTATAGCCCAATATATCCCCACTTTGATGATTGGTGCAGGGCGTTTTCCATCTATCACTACGGAAGCTGTCGCCATAGCGTCTGGACGTGATTTGAATTTAACCTCGTTATATATGTTATTGCAATCTGGCCTGCCAATGTTGATATTTATAGTCGCAATTTTATTCGCGAGTCGAATAGACGGAAAGTCTCATGCTATCAGTTAAACAATGTCGTATTACTCATTCAGAGTGGCAAATCGTTCTACCAGATATTCAAGTTGAACCAAGCGAGTTGTTAGTCGTCACTGGTCCAAGCGGAGTGGGCAAATCAACGTTTCTGCACTGGTTACTCGGAGAAACTGTTTCTCATGTGGATATCACGGGAAGTATTTTGGTCGATGGGAAGTCAGTAGAGACCAAAACAATTGAAAAGCGACGAATTGGCATGTTAATGCAAGAAATTCACTTGTTTCCGCATCTGGATGTCATACAAAACATTTGTTTTGCACTTCCCAAAACACAAGAATTACGCAAAAAGCAGGCGAGGGTGGAAAGGGCGCGTAAACTCTTATCCGAAATTGGACTAAGCCATTTAGAGGACCGCTACCCACAGCAACTGAGTGGCGGAGAAAAAGCGAGAATTGGATTAATACGAGCACTTGCCAATCAGCCAAAAGTGATGCTGTTAGATGAACCCTTTGCTGCGCTGGACCCAAATACGCGCAATAAAGTGAGTCAGTGGGCGATAAAGACCTTAGACAATCAGCAAATCCCCACTATTATGATTAGTCATGACCTAGAGGATATTCCGGCAAGTGCTCAGCGATTGGAATTTTCTCACTATTACACGGGTGAAAAAGCATAAATGATAGATCCGATACTAAATCGAATGTTGCGCAAGCCATTAAGTTTGGTGGCGAAACAATGTGTAAAACGTGACCTAACTGCTGACAAAGTCACCGTTATTGGTTTTGTGATTGGTATTTTTGCTATTCCGGCTATTTTGACCGGGCAGTTTATCCTTGCTTTGGTGTTTATCTTACTGAACCGATTCGCCGATGGCTTGGATGGTGCTATTGCACGTGAAACCCATTCGACTGACGCAGGCGGGTTTCTTGATATTACCTTGGACTTTATATTTTATTCAGCCATCGTGTTTGCCTTTATCTGGCTCGCTCCCTATCAAAATGCCATTGCAGGAAGCTTCTTAATGTTATCCTTTATGGGCACTGGAGGCAGTTTCTTAGCATTTGCCATTATGGCTAAAAATCACGGTATTGAGGCGCCAAACTATCCACAAAAAAGCCTTCACTACATGAGTGGACTGGCTGAAGGATTTGAAACAATTCTAGTATTATGTCTATTTTGTCTCTACCCACAGCACTTCGTGCTAATCGCGACAGTTTTCGCTGTAATTTGCTGGTTGACTACCATAATTAGAATCTGGACTGGGTATCATACGCTTAAAAATTTAGGCAACTAGGCAAAAACTCAGAGTAGTAGCAATTCCGGCAAACTATGACTCCGATTTAGGTTTTGCCGCTCTTTTAAAAGGCATCAACAGTATTGCCTTAAGGTTGGTATTAGATTGTTCTGAAGGATATTCTTTCAATCCCAATTGGATGGCGCTGTCTCCCCCTTCGGCATTTTTTGTGTAACTAGCAAAAAGGCGATCCCAAACTGACAAGTTAAAACTAAAATTGCTGTCGGTTTCAGACGGATTTTGGCTGTGATGTATACGGTGCATGGCTTGGGTCACTATAATTGCGCGTAGCCTTTTTTCTACTTCGTTGTTTAGAGAAATATTCGCGTGATTGAAGATAGAAGTGGCGTTTAAAATAATTTCAAATATCAGGATGGCTTCCGCGGGTACACCGAAAGTTAACACGGCTAACACTTTGATAATTAAACTTACCGCTATTTCTAATGGATGGAATCTGAGTCCGGTAGACGCATCCAAGTGAGGGTCTGCATGGTGCACTTGATGCAAGGTCCACAGCAGGGGCACCTTATGAAATAACCTGTGTTGCCAGTAGATAATGAGATCCAATAACATTACAGATAATACAATAATTAGCCAGAATGGAAGTTGAAGATTGTTTATCGCAGCAGTGTTGAGCAGGCCCAAGTTGTTATGTTGAGCGTAAAATGCAATAGCGGCCAGTCCGGCAGGCAACAAAAGCTTAGCAACTAATGCACCACAAATAACCAATACGAAGTTACTGGTCCATCTTCGCTTTTTAGGTACAGGAGAAATTCTATTTGGTCTACAGGCTTCCCAAATCATCATAATGGATAGTACGATAGTAAAAATGCCAAATCGCAGTGTCAGTTCAGTCATAGCGGCAACGAGTTGATTGAATTTTCATTGTTTAGGTTGTTGAGTACATCCAAATTTGATTGCTGATAGTATAAAGCGGTTAGTTTTAAATAATAGCTTGAACTCTGGATAAGAAATTAGCTAACAGATAGAATCAAATGGTTTATTTTCATGTTAGGTTTTAGCTAGCGATTTTTTACTAGAACAAGACAAGTTTGTGTGCCAATAGCTGGCCTATTGCAAACTAATTTAACTCACTATTAGAAATAAGTAATAGGGAAAAATAGCAGCTAGAACGCAAGTTGTTATCCAGAGTTCAGGTTAATAAAGTTTGATAAACATAATAATAATGGAGAACACCTATGAAGGCGTTAGTTGGGATTGTTAGCTTTTTAGCCATTTTACTTATCCTTTTGCCCGGACCCTTGTACAAGTTTGAAATCTTACCATTGGGTACTGCATTTACTGGTATGCGTTGGGGATTTTACGCAGGAATTGCGGCATTTTTACTTTTCATTATCCAACTGATATTTGCGCGCAAATCCATATCTTTAGTTGCGACAGGCGCGTCGCTAATACTAGCTGCGATAGCGGTTATTTTCCCGCTGAGTATGATCATGAAAGCGGGAAGTGTTCCTGCAATTCACGATATATCAACGGATTTAGACAACCCTCCTATGTTTGAAGCCATAGTCCCCTTGCGCATCGATGCTCCTAATCCGGTTGAATACGCTGGCCCAGAGACGGCTGCTCAACAAAAAGAGGCGTATCCGGGACTGATTACCAAACAATACTCGCAGAATACCAATCAAGTATTTGATGCGGCACTGGTTTCTGCCAACACAATGGGGTGGGAGATCGTAAATTCTGACAAAACGCGAGGAATTATAGAGGCAACCGCAATTACACAATGGTTCGGCTTCAAAGATGATGTAATTATTCGCATTCGTGAAAATGGTCAAGTCAGTAATGTGGATATGCGCAGTAAATCGAGAGTAGGGAAAAGTGACTTGGGCAAAAATGCAGAGCGAATAAACGAATTCTTTGCTGATCTAGATAACAATTTGATCACCAAAGACTAGGGTCAACAGCCCCTAATCATCGAAGCGGACAAAATGATTTAGTATTACGACTATGACCTTTGGCCATTCAGCAGATAATAAAACTGATTGACCAAAAACCTATAATGTTACTGCTCTAGCATATTTTCTCGATGTTATTGTATTAAACGTGGTTATTGCCATGGTAAATACAGCAGCCTTAATGATTTTAATGCTGGGAGGCCCAGTTTGGCAAGCATAGTAGCTAGGCGTAGTAACTAGGTATAGAGAATTTTGCATAGGGAACTTTGTCGTCACCTTTTCAATGGATTAACGCGAGGAAACTTAGCGTTAATCTTTGGCAAATTGTATCAATTACTTCTTGTAATAGCGTTTTTCACCTAGCAAATTTCGGAGTTTTGCAAAGTCAACTTTAGGGAGGGTTTCAAATCCGGGTTTGGCAAACAAATAGCCTTGAAAATATCGATAACCCATTCTATATAAACAAGCTAATTCGTCTTCCGTTTCTACACCTTCGATAACAATGCGTTTAACCAAGGGTTCCAACAAATCGTAGATACTGCGCATAATCCGTTGACGACGGGGATCAGAGTTAATATTTTTAATAAGTTCTCTATCTAGCTTGACGATGTCGACACTCACATCACAAAGTAAGCCTATGCCAGAATAGCCCGCACCAAAGTCATCGATAGCGGTCATAAAGCCCCTTTTTTGATAATCTTCAACGATACCCACTAGGTGACTCTTATCTAAAATTTCTTCAGTTTCAGTGAACTCAAACACAATTTTATCTAAAGGGAAAGCATACTTTTTGGCAACTTTCAGTGTGGATTGAATACATCTAGCAGGCTCATAAACCGCATTTGGCATAAAGTTAATTGAAAGAAAGTGCTCAAGATTCAAAGATGTTGCAGTCTCTATGGCCTTGGTTCTGCAACTTTGATCGAAATGATAACGATTTTCGTCATTTACATGTTTAAATACTTCTCCGGCACTCTCACCTTTACTGCCCCTGACTAAGGCCTCGTATCCATAGTAGTCAAATGTACGCAAATTGACTATGGGTTGAAACGCCATGGCGATTTCGAAGTCGATTTTCTTGCCGTCTTTGCACATTTCACATTCTTTTGGCACTATTTTGTCCTCAATTGCAATAGCTGCATGTAGCACTTTATCCTACAAAACTCAGGCACCAACTCTCAAATTCCGTTTGTGGCAGTGCCTTTTCTATCCTGCATAATTAAGCGTTGTAAAACCATATCGGCAATTAATAAAAGAATTACAGTGTCTTCATATATTCGACAAGATCATATCGCTGTTGTCTGTTTAGTGCTGGTAAAATAGAGCCATCCAATTGAGGCGTGCGGCCTGCACCATACTCGTGGCCTATATTCATATCGCCTACTCGAAGCGTTCTAAAGTTGAAACCATCATAGCCTGAGGTTCTAAAGCCAACCTTCACTGGATCAAGCTCACGGCTGCCCACTTGAAAGCTCTCTGGGCGGTATTCACCATCTTCTGGGTCATCCTCTCCTTTGACTGGTAACAACAAATCGTACAAAGTTGGGACCGAACCATTGTGAAGGTAGGGCGCGGTTGCCCATATTCCGTTTAATGAACGAGCTTTGTATGCCAACAATGAATTGTAAGGTTGAGCTGTGGTATCTGGGATATAATTTCCGCTCTTGATGGTATTAGGCATGTCGTTATCAAAAAACGACGCTGTGATGGTGTAAAGCCTGTCTAACCATCTTCTGAGGAAAATCTCGTCTGCGTCGGGTGTGGCAATAACACCTTTGGTGGCAGACGTTAATATTTGTGCGACAGGGGCGTTCTCTTCAATAATCAAATCGCCCACATCTGTGGTTTGCACAGTGTGTTTAAGATTTCCAGACTTACCTTTATATGTCACACCATTGGTCGCCATAGCGATATCAGTGCCGACAGATTCGATAGATGACATTTTCGCGACCACTATACGATCCCAATTGTCGCGCTCAATTACTTCATGACAGGATTGGCAATATTGGGCATAAATTAACTGACCTCGTGCCGCTTTTTCTTGATCAATTTCGCCAAGAATTTCTTCTGGCCATAGAGGAGACTGCAAACTTTTTAAATGGCCTTCGAGCCGACGCAAATTGGTTAAATCTATCGATGATGTAAACTCAATTTGTTCAGCTTTACTTTTTTGCCCAGTAAGAAAAGCGGACAAACTAAATCCGCTCTTTTTGTGCGCTGTCCAGTCAAGAATACCAAACACACCAATGACTTCACCCGTGTTGCGTCCTAAAGGACCGACTCCAGAGTTATTAGCAATGCCGTTCCACTGAACATAGTCAGATTGGGCTATATCCCACAAGAATGGATAACTCACAGGCGCACTTGCTTCATTGAAAATTTGATTCCTAACTCGTAATAAGTTGCGAAAACTAAGCCCGGGATAGCCATTTTCTTTAGATATAAGTCGATCGACAACTTCCCCAAATTGGGTATCGACCAAGATGTTTTCGCCAATCCCTTGTAGAACCCTATCAACTTGTTCATCGGTTAAAATACGTTTGCCAGTCGGAGAAACTGCCATTTTCATCGCAGTGGCGAGTTGCGGTTTATTGATCATGTGTTGTAATACACGATTGTAAATGCGGCCAAACGCATCCAATCGGGCGTAGCCATAATCGATTTTGCTATGGTTTACCGTATTGTATAAACGAATTGTCTTTGTCCATTCCTCTAGGCTTGCATTGATTTCTTCAGCATCATCGTAATCATTATCAAGGGCTAATACTGCATCAATAAACCGCTGATTTTTTTGACTATCATCTAACGTTTGTTGCATAGATTTTTCTAAACTCGTAAGGAAGCCCACCATATCTGCCATGGCTGGTCCGCCGTCAATACGAATTGCCTGACCTTGGTAATTCACTTGTCCTGTATGACAGGCAGCGCACGTAAAACCTATATAGTCTTTGTCCTGATAGGTGTCTTTGGTAAAGCCAACGGGGAGAGCATCGGGATTAAAAAAAGTGTCTTTCTGCGGAAGGTAACGATAAAAATCCATGTTTTCATCTGAACGAAATAACGCTTGTGAATTCTGTTGTTCCAAGACTAAAAATAGATCGTAGGGCATCAGCGCTGAACCCTGCGTCGTATTGTAATACCACAAACTATCGTTCGCAGACCAACCCTGATCTAAATAAATGGGAGTAGAATAGCTCTCACCAAAAGCGCCACCTTCGATTGCAATTGCGCCTCTGTCAGGATCGTCATCCCAGCTTTGATAAATTTTACCAATTGCCAATGAAACCCCCATCGAAATCACGATGAAAGAAAGTAAGTGCCATTTATATTTCAAGAGAAATGAAAAAGGGGATAATAGTCGTTTTAAAAATTCCAAAGTGAGCTTCCTTCGTTCTAATTATATTTATTGTTTTTATCTTTATTTTATAGACTAGCGTTGCTGACAAATAAACTAGAAATATCCTATTAGTTCACAATCTTATGGTCGATGAAATTGTAACCAGTATAGGTATGTTATTGGAGTATAGGATAAAAGTTGAAAAAAAATAGGGAAAACCTATGATTTTAAATATGTTTTTAAAAACGCCAAGCGATAAAACGACTTTGCTTTTGGCCTTGTCCCATGTTCACTATTTGCATTTGTTTTATACGCTGACTTTTAAGGCGTTTCTCTAGTAACTTGAGGTTGTCTTTCTTAGAGACTAAAGAGGTAAACCAATTAATTTGTCCTGCAAAATCTTCACTTTCATCAATCATTCGACGAATAAACGCAAGTTCACCGCCAGGACACCACAATTCATTATTTTTGCCTGCAAAATTTAATAGCTTATTGTCGATGTTTTTAGCCAAGTTCTTGCCCGAGCGTTTCTGTTTATTGGCCGCTAGATTTCTATTTTTTCGCTGAGAGCCAGCCTCAGCAGCATGTTTATCAGTGTGAAAAGGAGGGTTACACATGGTGAAGTCGAAATTGTCTTTTGTGGTGACAACACCGTGAAAAATGTGGTTAGCTCGATCTTGGTGTCTTAATTCGATGTTATTTTGTAAAGATGGATTATTTTTAATAATTTTACGCGCAGAAATTAGAGAATCTTGACTACAGTCACTTCCTACGAAATGCCAATCATATAGCTGACAGCCAATAATCGGGTAAATTAGATTTGCGCCAACCCCTACGTCCAACCCCTTAATTAACTTACCATCTTGTGGTTGGCTATTTCCGCTTTTTTTAGGCCTATTTTCATTTATCAAATCAGCGATATGATGAATATAGTCAGCTCTGCCCGGAACTGGAGGGCAAAGGTGGCCTTTGGGAATGTCCCAATGATTAATCCGATAATAATGGGCGAGTAACGCAGCATTGAGTGTTTTAACAGCCACTGGACTTGAAAAATCAATACTTAACTGGTTGGCAGCTGTTTTCACGATGAATGGTTTTAACGCAGGGTATGTGGTCGCCATTGCGGTCAATTCATAACCCTTTTTATGTAAATTACGCGGGTGCATTTAGTAAACTATTCAATCATCAATATTGAGTTTCATTTCGACAATGGAGCTTTTAAACCCGATTTTTTCATACGCTTTGATCGCCGATTGATTGTCTTTGTATACATCTAAGTATAAGTCCTTGATCCCCTGATTCACACTCCATTCAATCAAGCTTTGTATAATACTTTGATTAATTCCTCGTCCTCTAAATTGGTCGTCAACAAACATAAACCCTAAATAAGCATGATTCTCATGGTTTAATGACGGTTTAGACGATCTTATTTGGCTGTATCCTGTTGCGATTATCTTGTTAGCATATTCAGCAACTATAAGGACTGAACGGGATTCGCTGATCAGGTTTTTTATATCATAGTAATAGGCGTCACTAGCTTTGATGGAGGAATTGAACGGTCGTTCAGCATCAATGACTTTTTGCTCCAGCGCTAACAAGGCATCAAGATCATCAATCGTTGCTTCGCGAAAATGAATTCTATGCAATGCTATTCACTCATCTCAATGTAAGGCCCAAAAGTATATGCCGTAAAACAAGTTGAAAACAATACCTGTATATTTCTATATTGATATTCGTCAGTTTGTCAGTTCCTTTAACATTCAAGGTTTTATAGCATTCGCTTAAATTGACACAAGTCAATGTGAGCATGCACGCTTGTCGTTAGCCTAAATCAAAAATTAGCATCAAGCTAACACCACACACGAACATGACAAAGGTCGTTATATGTCTTTTTTTGAAATATATGAGTTACCAATTCTAAGATGGCTTCACATAGTAGCAATGGTTTATTGGCTCGGTGGAGAGTGGGGAGTGTTTCAAACTTCCTTCAATGTTATAAACAGAAAGTTAGCAATGGATGAAAGACGCAGGCATATGGAAACTGCATACCGAATCGATATTCTTGCACGTACGGGGATTATTATGTTGCTACCCCTGGGTCTTCATATGGGACACCTGTGGGGAGTACAACCTTTGGGCGGTGCTTGGCTAATTGGTATGTGGATATTGTTCGCACTATGGCTTGGCTTGTGTTGGAGTGCTTTTATCTATCGCGAAAGCGATACCGGTCTTTTATTGACTCAAGTTGATGAGTGGATTCGATTTATCGTTATTCCCGCACTGCTTATAACCAGTTTATGGTCGTTGCTGGGGGATGGCCCTCTTAGTGCAGAAACGGGACAAAAATGGTTTTCTATTAAGATGTTTATTTATGGCATTACCTTAGTGATTGGTCTGAAGCTCAGATTTATTATGCGTGAGTGGACGCTTCTGTTTCGTGAACTGGCTGAAAAGGGTGATAACCCAGCCGTCGAAGCAGTCTTGGAAAAATCGATTAAATTTGGAAGAAACCTAGCTTATTTTTACTGGATAGCGATACTTACCACTGCATTCTTTGGCGCAGTTAAACCCTTCTAAAAACATTTTTAACTAGAGCGAGGAAGCACCTTTTGATGCTTCCTTTATCTTACTTAACTACTTTACTATTTTATCGTCTCAGGCGTTAAGTCCATTTGGTATTGGAATCGATCTGGATGGTATCTGACATGCAAAAAATCAACGAGGTTTTCATCTTTGTCAAAAGACCGTCTTATTAAACTCAATAACGCAAAACCGGGTTCAACCCCCAGTTCTCTTGCAACCTCAATCGTGGCCGACTTTGCACTCAGTATTTGTTTCACATGCGCAATTTCGATGCCATTCATACGAAATATCTCTAATCGTGTTTTTGATTCAAGAATTGATTTTTCAGTAT
Organism: uncultured Alteromonadaceae bacterium; assembly: GCA_947503265.1. Lineage (GTDB taxonomy): Bacteria > Pseudomonadota > Gammaproteobacteria > Enterobacterales > Alteromonadaceae > Aliiglaciecola. Next base: position 27,252 of record CANNDC010000022.1, on the reverse strand, counting down.
GGTGGGTCAGACCTTTACTCCAACTCGTGTAATAGCCAAACGGTTCATTTCCACGACTACGAACACGGGTTATCTTGGTTAGCGTTTCACCGTCCGCCAATGCGAATTCGTTAGCAATATTAGCTGGAGGTCTTGCTTCAATCACTTCCAATACTTTGGGATCAGAATGCTGGCCAAGAAATTCTAATTCTTGCAACATGCCAACCAATGGAGCTTTTACCGGTTTAGGCTCGTAATGATGGGTTACATGGGTACCTTTTGCTCTGCGTCTAGCAACCAAACCTTCTGCGGCAAGCTCATCAAGTGCACGTTTAGCGGTAATCCGAGATATGTTGAAAGATTGTGATAATCCCAATTCTGTTGGCAACTGAGCCCCATCTTCCAAGGTGCCATTTAATATGTTGTGTTTAATGTGGCTATACAATTGATAGTAAAGCGGAGTTGGGGAATCTTCTATCAGTTTAGTCTTAGGTAACGATCCCAGTTGCACATCAGTAACCATATGTTTTGACCAAGTCCATGTTTAAGCGAGTATAATTGAATGATATATGAATGTAACAATTTCTGATAGCGATAGATGAAGGCCGCCTTAGTCAGAGATACAATTTTATCTAATTGCGAATTATCAAATCCAATAATCCAGAATATTAGTATCTGCCAAGAAAGTAATGACATAAAGTACTAATGATAGTACATTATGTTTAAAGGCGTACTTAATCGGAATCATCTGCTTTTTTCGCAGTGACAATTTCCATAGTTATTCGGAGGCAAGTGTGACAGCGCAAGTCGTTTCTTCTCAGAATGTGTTTGACTCATTATCAGATATAGTTGGCAGTGAGAATGTGTTGACTGATGAATTATCACGCAGTCTATACGCACAAGATGTATTCACCAAAAGCAAGCCAGCATTAGCCGTCGTCAGTCCCGACAATACGGAAGAGTTATGCGCTGTTTTGAAAGTTGCGCAGCAACACGAATTGATTATTGTGCCGCGCGGTGGGGGCATGTCTTATACCAGTGGATATGTACCAGCAAAAGACGACTCTTTGATGATAGATCTTGGGCGTATGAATCGCGTTTTGGAAATTAATAAACAAGACATGTTTGTAACAGTCGAATGTGGATGCACTTGGAAATCATTGCACGAAGCGTTGAAGGGGACTGGCTTAAGGACGCCTTATTGGGGGACATTGTCTGGTAGTAAGGCATCCATTGGTGGTGGCTTGTCGCAAAACTCTATTTTCTGGGGGTCAGGTCAGTACGGTACTGCGGTAGACTCGGTTATTGGTCTTGAAGTTGCCTTAGCAGATGGCAGTTTAGTGAAAACGGGTTCCGGAGCACAAAAGAATGCGTCTCCATTTTTTCGCCATTATGGTCCAGATTTAACCGGAATATTTACTTGTGATACCGGAGCGTTGGGCTTCAAAGCCACAGCTACTTTCAGACTCATTCCAGAATTCGCAGCAAAAGGCTATTTGGCCTTTGATTTTAAAACTGCAGAACAAACTATCGCCGCGATGAGTGAAATTGCTAGAGAAGGTCTGGCCATGGAATGTTTTGGTTTTGATCCATTTTTACAATCACAACGATTGAAGCGAGAAAGTTTAGCTAAAGATGTAAAAGCGTTAGCAGGTGTTATGAAATCTTCGGGCTCAATACTTGGAGCTTTGAAGGATGGCGCTAAAGTCGCTCTTGCGGGACGTGGCTACATGAAAGATGTCGATTACTCAGTACAAATTATTGTTGAAGATAGAATTGAGGCTGGTGTCAATGCCCGCATCAATGATATCAGGGCCATTGCTTCGAAATTTGAAGGCCGAGAAATCGAAAATAGTATTCCCAAAATCACTCGCTCAAACCCCTTTGGACCCGTAAACAACATGCTTGGCCCTGAAGGCGAAAGATGGGTACCAAGCCATGGCCTTTTCCCGCATTCCAAGGCAAAAGAAGCGTTTGCAGCAATTGAAGCTGTTTTCGACGAGCATAGAGAGTTAATTAACAAATACAATATCGGCACGGGGCACTTGTTTGCTCTGGTATCGACCAATTGTTTCGTGTTAGAACCGGTATTCTTTTGGCCCGATGCGTATACTGAAATCCACGAAATGAGTGTTGAAGCTGATCATCTCGCTAAACTCACAAAATTTGATGAAAATTTGGATGCTAGACAAGCTGTACATAAAATTCGCACGGCACTTGGTGAACTATACAAAAACCTAGGCGCAGTGCACCTACAAGTGGGTAAAACTTATCAATATAAACAAGGTTTGGAACCTAATTCTTACAAAGTTATTGAGGCAATTAAAGCGGCAGTCGATCCGCAGGGTAGGTTGAATCCACAATCTTTAGGGCTGGAATAGCACCTTGATGTATAAGAATTATGTGACCTTGACGGGCCAAAAGGAATGGCAAATTCACTTCAGATGCTCCGCTAAACACCTTGATAGTGACCAGAGCCAAGTGGTGCTTTTACATCCTTCTCCATTATGTTCAGGGTTCATGGTGCCAATCATGGAGCTGCTGGCTGATGAGCATCAAGTTGTTGCTTGGGACACGCCAGGATATGGCCAATCTGACTCTCTTCCCGAACAAGGTGATGGGCTCGAAAAATATGTGGAAGCTCTTCACTTATTTTTAACAGAATTAGGCATTCGTAAACCCGTTTTATATGGTTCAGCGACCGGCGCACAAATTGCCATTGAATATGCCAAGGCATATCCTGAAAACCTAAATGGCATGGTATTAGAAAATGCGGCATGGTTCACGGAACAAGAAAGAGAATCAATTTTAACCGAGTATTTCCCTGATATTTCTGCAAAAGATGATGGATCTCACCTAATTGATGTGTGGAAAATGGTAAGCCAGCTTTACCAATTTTTTCCGTGGTTTGATACCAGCGAATCTTCAAGAGTTAGTAATATAGAGCCACCTACCAATCTAAAACATCAAACTCTCATGTCCTACTTTACAGCTGGGCCTGAATACTATCTGGCCTACAAGGCCGCTTTTATGAATGAGCGCCCAGAACAACTTCGAGGCGTCACGGTTCCGACTCATTTATTAAGGTGGCAATCAAGCATTTTGAAAAAGTATGTTGACAGACTGGATGACGCTGGGCTGCCCGCCAATATTCAAATGAAGTTTGCAGATGCGGGCATAGAAAACCGTTTTGCTCAGTTAAAAGATTCAGTGGCAAAGTTAGCCAATTAAAAGGCCGGATAAATAGATGAGTAATTCAACCGCAATGACACTATTTGAAAAAATCTGGCAACAACATCAGGTCGAAAGCCTAGATGGTGATGCGGCTCTCATTTATATAGATAGAATTTTTTTGCATGAAAGAACGGGTTCAATTGCGCTGAAAAGCCTTGCCTCTGACGGTCGAAAAGTGGTCAACCCAGAACACGTTTTTTGTACTATGGATCATATCGTTGATACTTTCCCCGGACGCAATGACACTACCTTAATGCCCAGTGGTACAGATTTCATTCTAGCCACTCGGGAATCGTGTAAAGAGGCTGGAATCAGGTTGTTCGATGTCAACGATCCACAACAAGGAATAGTGCATGTCATATCTCCTGAACTCGGTATCGTTCAGCCCGGTTGCACACTTGTTTGCCCTGATAGTCATACTTGTTCGCAAGGAGCGTTAGGAGCATTGGCTTGGGGGATTGGTTCCAGTGAAGCTGAACATGCAATGGCGACCAAAACCCTGCGTGTCAATAAGCCTAAAACCATGAATGTGAGGTTTAATGGTTCTCTCTCTAAAGCGGTCACGGCAAAAGATATGATTTTACATCTTATTGGTCAATATGGTGCCGCTGGTGGCGCGGGTTACGTCATTGAATTTTCGGGTAAGGCAGTTGATGAACTCGAAATAGAGGCCAGACTGACCTTGTGTAATATGGCGGTGGAGTTTTCTGCATTTTCAGGTCTAATCGCACCCGATCAAAAGACAATCGAATATTTACGTGGTAAGGAGCATGCTCCCAGTGGGAAAAACTGGGATGCTGCTGTTTCTTTTTGGAATCAACTTTACTCAGACAAAGACGCTGAGTTTGACAGTATTATTGAAATTGACTGTCAGGATATCTGCCCAACTATTACCTGGGGAACCAGTCCACAACATGCCATTGCAGTCACAGACACAGTGCCTGAACCAAGCATCAACGGCAACGGCAAGGTCAGTGAGTCAGTGCTGCGAGCCATGCATTATATGCAAGTTACGCCAAATACCAAATTAACTGATTTAGCCATCGATGGCGCCTTTATTGGCTCTTGTACTAATAGCAGAATATCCGACTTGCGTATGGCGGCAGAAGTGCTAAAAGGCCGAAAAGTCGCGGTAGGTGTAAAGGCGATTTGTGTCCCTGGGTCGACACTTGTTAAGCAGCAAGCTGAAGCAGAAGGGTTAGACAAAATATTTATAGAATCGGGTTTCGAGTGGCGCGAAGCAGGCTGTTCAATGTGTTTTTATGCTGGTGGGGAAACCTTTGGTCATCAGAAACGTGTAGTGACCAGCACAAATCGCAATTTTGAAAGCCGTCAAGGGCCTGAAACACGCTCACATCTTGCCAGTCCAGCGACTGTTGCTGCGTCTGCCATTGCTGGACACTTGGCCGATGTGAGGGAGTTCTTGTAATGGATAAATTTACTCAACATCAAGGGGTTGCGGCTCCACTTATGCAATCCAACATAGACACCGATGTGATTATCCCATCTCGAGAGATGAAACGGGTTTCAAAGATAGGTTTGGGTGAAGGACTATTTGCCAATCGTCGCTATACCTTACCAGGAGGACGCGAACCGAATCCGGATTTTGTTTTAAACAAACTAGAGTACGAAAATACTAGCATCTTGTTGTCGGGCAAGAACTTCGGTTGTGGGTCTTCTCGTGAGCATGCTGTTTGGGCGTTAAAAGAATATGGTATCAAAGCCATCATAGCCGCAGGTTTTGGTTCAATTTTCTACAACAACTGCATTAGAAACGGCATTTTACCTATAGTACTAGATTTGATCGTCATCGAGTCCTTGAGTGCAGAAGTCCAAGAAAATCCTCAAAGCAATCAGATTTGTATCAATCTAGTTAAGCAATACGTCGAGTCCTCCAACGGAAAATGCCATTCATTTGATATTAAACCAGCACAGAAAGTCATGCTTGTTGAAGGGTTGGATGCAATTGATGTGACCTTAAAAATGAAAGACGAAATTTTTCAATTTCAGCATTCTTACAACAAAGATTTTCCTTGGTTAAATTAGCGGTTCCTAAGGGAACGAAGTGTAAGCACGGCGTGTCCGATTAGATGGCATTAGAACTGTGTGATTTTTAGTTTCTAAGCATTTATTTGCTTGTGCCTGATTATTGGTCGTTTGCAACAACATGGGTAAAGCAGGCCAATATCTAACTAATTCAGTAATTTTTCCCTATAGTTGTGAGTTCTATCAGCGAATGCAACGCTATATTTTTTGCACTGCTCTTTGGTGTCCTAACCATTCTTTTTGGCAGTTTCCTATAGGTGAGTAATCGGGCTTAATTAATCGGTAATTTATCGCTTTTGGGCTATCATCATGATCACAATTGCGTATGTTAACTTGAAGATCCACAGCGGCGTTTAAACATACTCCCTTTTATTTCTGCGAGAGTTATAAATATGAAAATCTATTGCTGTTATTTGTGCGCTTTTTTTAGTTTATTGTTTAGCTCGCATGTTTCCGCTTCATCAGAGCATTTTTTTGTGGCACCAGGGACACAGTTTCACCAGTTACATAGCGAGAAGACTGGCAGGGATTACGAACTTTTAGTCACCTTGCCTAGTAGCTATCAAACTGATAAAGAGCGCCACTACCCAGTGATCTTCCTAACGGATGCGCAATGGGATATGGCGTTAGTGACCAATATTCTCGGCAAGCTCAACTACGACAATCATCTACATGAAATGATTCTCGTTGGCATAAGTTATCCAGGTAAAGACGCAGACTATGGTCAGTTACGTCTTAAAGACATGTCGCCACTACCTATTCCCGATGTTGCTGATTCTGGTTCGGCTGAAGCTTTTTTAAACACAATTGAATCCCAGTTTATTCCGCATATTGAAAATCATTACAGAGTAGATCCAAGTATCAGAGCCTTAGGTGGAGTATCCCTTGGTGGGGCATTTTCACTTTACGTCGCTTTAAAAAAGCCTGAGTTATTCCAACGTTATATTGCGATTTCGCCCGCCGTCATTGTCGGAGATGGTTATTTATTTGAATTGGAAAAATCATATTCTCAAACCCATAAATCACTTCCGGTCCGACTATTCACTACTTATGGTGAAGACGAGTATCCACTTTTTAAAGATCCCATCATCAAGTTTCAAACCATACTGGAAAATAGGCTGTATGCTAATTTACACCTTAGAAATCACTCAATGGAAGAAGGTCGTCATGGTAGTATTGCGGTAGAAGGTTGGTTACATGGTTTGCTTTGGGTATTTAAAGATCAACGCACAGGAAAAGAAGATCCGCTTAAAGCTATGTTCGACTCCATGGAGAATGAATAAACCTTTTTAATACAAAGGGAAAAGACAGCCTATATCAGTCGCTTTTTGTTGTTCAATAAGGTAGTTTAATTTGGCTGCAAATGACTTCAATCGTCTCTGAACAGGCTTATCTAGGAAGAACTTTCTATACTCTCAAATCAAAAAAATAGCGCAGTTTTTGTGCAAAGACGTAACAGCGCCTGTCGTAAACTACTATTTCAAGCGCGGTAACAATCGAGGTTGGTCTAATTGTTCTAATCTCTAATAACGCCAAGTTCCAATAAGTTATTGATATCTTGTTCACTGTAGCCCGCTTTTTTAAGGGTTTCTACGGAGTTTCCATCATCTTTAGGAATGTCCTTACGCAGTGTAAAGCGTTTTTCGTTCATTTCTAGTGGCAGAGCAGGTAACTTGGTTTTTGCTCCGCAGGGTAGAGTGACGTCAACTAAACCACCCGCGTTAAGATGGGGATCATCGAACAGGTCTGATGGTTTATTGATCGGTGCAAATGGCAATCCAGATTTTTCCAGTTTTGCCATGAGATCATTTTTATCCATTCTTGAAAACAGCGCTTGGATTTCTGGCAATATACGATCTCGTTGGCTTACCCTGCCATTGTTGGCATCTAGAGATTGATCATTTGCAAATTCCGTTAGTCCAAATGTATCGCAGAATACGCGCCATTGGGTGTCGCTTACCACGCCAATGAAGACTTTTTCATCATTTGCACAATCAAAAATATCATACACTGCCCATGCTGACCTGCGCACGGACATCGGCGGTGGTGCTTCGCCTGTTACGGCTTGTTGTGCCATATGTTGCCCGACCATAAAGGCTGTCGTTTCATATAGCGAGCTGGTAACCAGTTTACCCAATCCAGTACGGTGCCTCTCTTCTAAAGCAGCCAGTATTCCGATAGCACCAAACATGCCACCGGTGATATCAATAACAGAGGAACCTGCACGAAGTGGTTTGTCGGGCAGGCCGGTCATGTAGGCAAGCCCACCCATCATTTGTGTTACTTCGTCCAATGCAGTTCGATGAGAATAAGGGCCGCTTAAGAAGCCTTTCAGAGAACAATAGATTAACTTAGGGTTCTTTTGGTGTAATTCTGAGAATCCAAGCCCGAGCTTGTCCATTGCGCCGGGGCGAAAGTTTTCAAGTAATATGTCAGCATCTGCAATCAACTCATTAGCGACTCTCAAACCATCTTCAGATTTAATATCCAAGCAAATACTGCTTTTGTTGCGGTTGTACATCGAAAAATAACCCGCACCCGAGCCTTTCAATCTTCGAGTATTGTCACCTTTTAGCGGTTCGATTTTTATTACATCGGCACCTAAGTCAGCCAAAATAACGCCCGCCGTAGGGCCCATTACCATATGCGTAAACTCGACTACTTTTAATCCTGCCAATGGTAATTTTTGTGTGTCCGACATCCGCCTGCTGCTCCTAATTGATGTTGTAATTCAATAGTCTGAAGTTTATGATATAACAATATATCAATAAGTTTTTATTTTTCAATAAACAATTTGTCGAATGTCAATTTGTCATCATTGAGAGCGTGATAGTTTCTCGATGAAATCAGTCATTAATATGGGAACCTAAATGTCGGCTTACGATATAGAAATTAGTGAAGTGGGGCCAAGAGATGGCTTACAGAGCATCAGCACAATTATGCCCACAAAAGATAAAATCAAATGGATTAACGCGCTAGCTGCAGCTGGTATACCCGAAATCGAAGTAGGTTCATTTGTACCAGCAAAAGTTTTACCACAATTAGCTGACACGGCTGATCTAGTTGATCACGCCGCAACATTGAAGAATTTGAATATTGCCGTATTAGTGCCTAATTTCCGAGGGGCGCAAAACGCGTTAAAAACCAGACCAACAAAAATAAGTATTCCCTTTTCTGTGAGCGAGACTCATAGCTTAAGAAATGTTAAGCGTAACCACGAACAAATGTTGGCAGAAGTAAAGCAAATAGCCGAGTTCATTAGGACGTTTCCCATAGACCAAAGGCCTAAATTTGAAGGCGGATTAGCAACTGCATTTGGCTGCACATTAGAAGGCAGTATCAGTGAAGATAAAGTTGTTTCTATTGCAGAAGCGTTGATGGAAGCCGGATGTGATGAGGTCGGATTATCTGATACCACAGGGTCTGGAAATCCTGCACAAGTGCAGCGTTTAGTTAAAAAAGTCTGGGCTGCGGTTGGTAAACAGAATTTAACTGGAATTCATCTTCACAATACTCGTGGCCAAGGTTTAGCAAATGCATTGGCAGCAGTAGAAACGGGTATAACAACCGTTGATTCTTCCATGGGGGGAATTGGTGGTTGCCCAGCTGCACCGGGTGCAAGTGGCAATATTGTTACGGAAGATTTAGTTTTTATGCTCGAGTCAATGGGGCTGAAAACCGGAATCGATTTCGAAGCCCTATTCGAAGCAAGACGAATTTTAGCTGAAGCTTTACCCAATGAGCCTTTGTATGGTTTTACTCCTGATGCAGGTCTTCCAAAAGGATTTCAGCGTGCCTGCTAATTATTTTTTGAGGTAAAAGATGTCTCGTGTCCTACCAAAAGTGTTAAATGAGTTGCCATCTGACCTTCGAGATGTCATGCAGAAAGGCAGTGAAATCATGGGTTTCACGCCAAATGATGGCTTGATAATGGCGTATAAGCCAAAAATGTTGAAGGCATTTCTTGGCTTAGTTGAATCCATTTATGAACCGGGAGCCCTAGCTACTGAAGTTAAAAAATTAGTGGCTATCATGACCAGCAGTGCTAGTGGTTGTCAGTATTGTCAAGCCCACACCAGCTTCGGTGCGCTAAGTCATGGTGTGGATGAGAAAAAAATTGCAGCCATTTGGGAGTACCCAACTCACTCTTTATTTTCTGATGCCGAGAGAGTTGCTTTGGATGTCGCTCGAAGTGCAGCCTTGGTACCAAACGCAGTAACCGATAACCATTTTAGTGAGTTAAAACATCACTTTAGTGAAGAACAAATTGTTGAACTGTTTGGCGTTATTTCTCTATTTGGCTTTTTAAATCGGTGGAATGCAAGCTTCAATACTGAGTTAGAGTCATTGCCTAAACAAGCGTTTGAATCTCTTCAAAACAATTAAATATGGAGCTAACTAATGCGCTTATTTAGTCTTGAACATTCTCCTTACGCAGCCCGTGTAAGAATACAAATTGCGCTGAAAAAAGCGCCGGTTGCTGTTTTAGAGCCGCCAGAAGCGATTAAGACCCCTGAGTTTTTAAGTAAATATCCACTCGGAAAAATCCCATTGTTAGAGCTTGAAAACGGTGATTATCTGCCTGAATCTATGCCAATTATGGAATACCTAGAAGATTCGTTTCCGTCTCCGCGATTTCGTCCAGAAGATTCGTTATTACGCGCGCAAATGCGAGTCATCATGTCTTTCACAGATACGCATTTAGGACCCGCGCTATTGCCTTTCTTTAAAGCTTTGTTAATACCGGGTTTTGAGTTTGACCGACAAGCGCAATTTGACATAGTCGTTACAACACTGGAAAAGCTCAATCGTTGGATAAAGAAATATCATTCTGATGGTGAAGAGTTCAATAAAGTCAGTCTTGATTTAGCGGACATGGTGTTGGCTCCCACACTTTGGTACGTAAATTCAACCATCCCTCTTTTTTATAAGGGAGATGCGTTGCAAGGGTTATCTTTCGTGCAGCAATGGTGGGAGTGGGTTAATCAGAATAAACATGTTAAAGATGAAATTAGTTCTATGGAAACTGCCTTTAACGCATTCCTTAACGCTAACTAGAGGCAAATTATGAAAACAAATACACAAGTAATATTGAAAAACACGCCGCCCGGTGAACCTGCCGAAGAACACTTTGAGTTAGTTGACTCAGCAATGCCTAAAATGTCAGCGGGAGATGTTCTCTGTGAAACTCAGTACTTGTCTCTCGATCCTTATATGCGCAGTCAAATTTCTGGCCGTCACATGTCTGGTTCGGTGATGCCCGGTGATGTGTTGCGAGGCGAAACCGTCAGCAAGGTTGTTGAATCATCTTCTGCAGACTATAAAGTTGGCGATCTAGTTCGTTGTTTTGGTGGGTGGCAGCAATATTCGACACATGCAGCTAAAGAACTCACATTAATTCAACCCGATATTCAACCTGCCTCTTATGCGCTATCAGTTTTGGGCATGCCAGGATTAACAGCGTATGCAGGACTTATATGGCAAGCACAACCTAAAGCAGGGGATGTGGTGCTAATTCCGGCTGCAATTGGGGCAGTAGGCTCTACGGCCGGACAACTGGCGAAGATCTATGGTTGTAAGGTGATAGGAATTACTGGAAGTGACGAAAAGTGTCGATTCGCTAAAGAGTCTCTTGGTTACGATGAATGCATCAATAGACGCACCGAAAACTTGGCAGACAGGCTAGATGAACTGTGCCCAGATGGTGTTGACATCTTCTTCGATCTAGTCGGGGGAGAGATGTTGAGGACGGTTTCTGAAAGGCTAGCTATTGGTGCCAGAGTGATTTTGTGTGGATTAATGGCAGAATACAACAGTCCAACTCGAATAGACGGCCCTCCACCTGCGTTTTGGATCAAATCTAGAGCGATTGTCTATGGGTTAGTGGTATATGATTTTGAATCTCGGCGTGATGAATTTGTTAACGCCTGCCTTCCTTATATCAAACAAGGAAAACTAAAAATGCGTGAGGATATCGCAGAGGGACTATCCAAAGCGCCAGAAGCATTTTGTCGCTTAATGAAAGGGGCGAACATGGGTAAGGCAATTGTCAAAGTTGCTTAACTGCAATTAATTTGCAGGTTAGGGTGTGGCTGAATGTGCGAGCCACACATTCAGTTAAACCCTTGCTATATTTAGAGAAAGTTTCATTTAGCGAGTGCTTGACCTAGTATGTACATCATCTAGAGAGTACACCATCAAGTTAGCCGAAATGGCTAGTTTTAGAACATAGGCTTTGCGATACCTAACGCCGCTTCAACAATCAATACTATCCAAATTGTCACAACCCAAGGCCTGACTTTGTTCAGGCTTTTAATCATATTTTGATCATCTTTGGCAGTATGTTGATTGCTCATTAATTTTATATAAGTCGCCACAAAACCGGCAAGATTAATTCGAATCATCAAGCCACAAAAAATCAGAAAAGCAAAGCCCAATAGTTTCGCTATTAGCCAAGGTGTGTCCGCCAATCGCTCTGTTATTAATGCGTATACGGAGGAACCAATAATGGTCACTATCATTGCCCAGCGGAAATAAAAATCAAATTTAGTTAGACGAGGGACAAAATCCGCATTGTGCTTAAAGTGTAAAATTAAGACTATACTTAACCAGAAAGGGCCTAACAATATAATACCGACCAATTGCCATGTTGGATGCTCTACGCCCATGTAATGGCTAAGTAGACCACCCACAGTAAGCATCAAACTCATACAAATCCTAGGTAAAAGGTCGCAACCTAACATTATCTTAGCCGCTATTAAACGAGTATCATTGCTCAATGAAGGGTCGGCAACAAATTTACTAGAGTAAAAAACGCCAACATCTCCACCTAGCCAATAGCAAAAAAGTAATACGTGTATCAGTAATGTTATTTCGTATGCAGACATGGATATTCCTTATTGAATAACGCCATTAATTTAGGCTTTGCTCTCTTTCGATTAACTCAATTAACTCTCCCTCTATTCCTTTTATCGTGGCACTTTGACGACCGAAATAGGGGGCTTGGTGATGTTTCATAGGTGCAGAAATAGGATTAATCTCAAAGTTTGATAACGATTCAACTGTAAAACTGACAATAGCGATTCCCGCCGGTAAATTCCCTTCTTCCACCACTAGAGGTTCGGCCGATTCTGGATATTGATCAATTTCAATGAGAAATTGTCCTGAAAGTTGCGCGAGAGAAAGGGAGTGGATTGTATCCTTGGGTAAGTCGTAGGCCTCAGATAACACGCCAATTTTATAAGGAAATGGCCCTGCTACTGGTGTGTTTAATATATCTTGATAAAATGTCGATACTCTCTCGAGTTGGGAAGTCCCCATTACCATAATAAAAACGTTGTCAATTTTACTCATGGCCATTCCAAGATCGAAGTTCGATTTTGTAGAGTCAATGATGCGAGTAAAATAAAATAACTCTTGATTAACTCCTAATGCTTGAAATGCTCTTACATTTTGTTTGTCAGTTAAGTACTTAGGCTTCCCTATTACTTGAAATGGACTTGATTTAAATTGTGTTGCTAACGAGTCAGGGTTCTTCACTAATATCTCGATTGCATTCCAACCTGTTTGTCTCATCGGTTTATGGAGCGGGGCATTCGTTTGTTCAATAAATCGTAAATAAACTGGTTTGTCACTTCTCGGTTGCATAACCACATATTTGGCGTCTGTGACTTTATATGCTCCCCAGCTTCGGGCTAAATTTGCAGTGATTATACCGCTATCAATTGCGCGGTATTCTAAATGTTCACTATAAGATTCCGCTGTTTTTTCAACATTTAGAGTCAATATAGTCACGATAATGATTGCCTTTAACACAGTTTTTTCCTTATTAACCTATTGATATTTAAAGGTATAAGCATTTCAATCGAGAGGTATATTTACCGATCGATTAAATCTGAACGATTCCTTGACTTTGGTTAAAGATATAATAATATGACATTATAATAATAAGCGATACTAAAATGTAACTAATTTTATTTGTGGCACCCTACAAACGAGGAACATCATGCAAGCATCAAATAAGTACACTTATCTAAGTGCCGCTATTGCGGCAATTCTTTCAACATCTGCTGCACCCGTTTTTGCACAAGAAGCAGCAGCGGAAGCAGAAGGTTTAGAAAAAATCACCATTACTGCACAACGACGAGCACAATCTCTCCAAGAAGTACCTGTTGCCGTTACTGCTATTGGCACCGAAGATTTGAAATTGAAGCAAGTGGGTGACGTTTTAGATCTTCAATATCAAGTCCCTAACATTAGCTTGGCGACGAATACAGGCACGGCAAATGGTGCACGTATATTCTTGCGCGGTGTAGGTGAAGATGAATCTCGTGTTTCGGCTGATCCGGCAGTAGGCGTGTATGTTGACGGCGTCTACGTAGGCCGCCAAGTTGGTGCATTGTTTGATCTTGTCGATTTAGAACGAGTAGAGGTTCTGCGCGGCCCACAAGGAACCTTATATGGTCGTAATTCAAATGGTGGGGCAATAAAGCTTGTTAGCAAGACAGCCGACTTAGAAGAGAATTACAGTGTCGTCAGCGGTACGATTGGCAGTGATGGTCGATTAGATGGACGTTATACAGGGAACTTCGTTTTAGGTGATGCGACAGGCATGCGAGTAACCGGACTGACTAAAAACCGTGATGGCTTTCATACAATCAACCCTAATGGTGACTTTGCGAATCAGGCGGGAACTGAAGTGGGTGAAATCGAAACAGTCGCATTCAGAGTCAGTTTGTTGCATGAATTTAATGATGATTGGAAGATGAATCTGGCGGTCGATTATACTCAAGATGACTCTGACCCCGTTCCTGATAGTGTGCAGCCTGGTCAAGATGCAGACAACAACCTCTTTACTATTGAGCCACTGGGTGATGCTGTTTGTAGTTCTGCAACCCCGGCCAATTTCTTGGGAATAGGCTGTTTCTTGGGATATTCAAGTGAAGTTGAAACACAAGGACTATCGCTTAATATTTCCGGTGACGTGGGGGATTACAACCTATCTTTCTTAACGGGCTTTAGAAAAATGGAAGATGATCTTGCAAGTCGTATCGGGTTTCCATATAGCCAACAGACTGAACAAGATCAGTTTAGCCAAGAGGTGACCTTGTCATCTAACTATGAAGGTAATTTTAATTTTGTCACTGGTTTGTACTATTTCGAAGAAGATGTACAAATGAATTCGGTATTCGTCTTTCCATTTGAGTTAGGTGTCAAGTCTGATGCACTTGCTGCCTTTTTCCAAAGTGATTTTCAGATGGACACCTTTACGCTAACGACCGGTATTCGTTACACGAAAGAAACCAAGGACCTCAACGCGCTGGCAGTAGTATCAGAATTAGATCGAATTGAATCAAGAGACTTCAGCAATGCCACATACAAAATCGCTTTAAATAACCAATTTACTCAAGATGTAATGGGCTATGTCTCATACTCTACTGGTTTTAAAAGTGGTGGTTGGTCTCCTGACTGTTTCGGTGCCGCCGCGTGTTTTCTACCCGTGGATGAAGAAGAGTTAGATACACTGGAATTCGGACTTCGCAGTGATTGGTTAGATAATACCCTGCGTTTGAACTTAACTTACTTCTTCAATAACTACGAAAACCTTCAAATTGCATCTTCAGTTCCGGGACTTGGCTTTACTCGTTTTAATGTTGATGAGACAGAGATTAACGGGTTAGAAATTGAAATGGTATATGAGCTCACAGATAACTTTACAGTCAATTTAAACTTCGGAACCTTGGATGCAGAATATACTTCTTTGACCATGGATCAAGCCGGTGGTTTAACGAACAATGGTTCGACGCCAGCTTGTAATGGTACTGTTACTATCGATTGTGCTTTGGGTTTAGAGTTGAAAAACGCACCAGAATATAAAGGCACATTGGGTTTGATGCATGTCGCGGACTTAGGCGAAGGCTTTATCACCAGTCGTTTAGATTTATCCTTTGAAGACGACTCTTGGAACCTAGTTGCCAATGCACCTGATAGCGCACGGACAAGCGTAGGTACTATTATCAATGCTCGTGTTGCATACACGTCTGCTGATGAAGATTGGCAGGTGGCAGTTTGGGGCAAGAATTTAGCGGACCACGAATATGCGAGAGCGTCTACAGCAAATTCATTCTCACAGTATGCAGCTGACCCAATGACCTGGGGTGTTGATTTTGAGATGCGTTTTTAAAGTTAATTAAAACATGTCTAAAATCAAAGTTGTACGCAGATTTGTTGACGGCGAATTTGGACAATTACACATAAGAACCGCGGGCGAGGCTTCGGCAAAACCCGCGGTTGTTTGTCTTCACATGGTGTCAAAATCGAGTCGATTATTTCATCATGTTTTACCGCTTTTAGGTCACGACAGATTAGCCATTGCCATTGATTATCCTGGGTATGGTGAGTCTGAAACTCCACCCGACGAATCTCAAGCAACCATCGAGACCTACGCAAAATCTGTTTTTCACGTACTTCAACAACTCAATGTTACAAAAGTCGATTTTGTCGGATACCACACTGGGGCTATGGTTTCAGTCTGTTTTGCTAGCCAATTTCCGAACTTAGTAAATAAAGTGATTAATATTTCAGCACCGATACTAAGTGATGAAGAGGCGGAAGAATTCAAGCGTACTTATGCGCCGATTCCTTTAGATGAAAAGGGCAATCGTTTCCGGATAATGTGGGAACGTATTTTATTTTATCGTGGGCCTGGTATGACCCTAGAAATGTGTGCTGACTCCATGGCAGAAAACCTTCGTGGTGGTGAAGCCTATGAGTGGGGGCATATGGCAGCATTTAATTATGCACGTCAGTACAGGGAACAAATTTCGAAACTGCAAAGCCCTTTAATAGTGATGAACTTAAACGACGATTTACATGAACACTGCAAGCGCGTAGATAAATATATCGTGAAAGGCTTTCGCAGAGATTATATGCATTGGGGGGCCGGATTCTTGGATGCCTACCCTAAACAAGTCGCAGATGAAATATTACTTTTATTGCAGGAGCCTATTACGTGAGCAATCCATTACATCAACTTATGCCAGCTGTCCTTGAACATGCTGGTGTATGGCAAGGTACTTATCGCCACATTGACGAAAATGGCGAGACATTAGATTTTCATAAAAGTAGAGTGCAGTGTTTTTTTCCAGAAAAAGGCCCAGTGGTTTACATTCAGCGTAACCAGTTTAATTGGGAAAATGGAAAAGTGTTTAACGTTGAATTTGATGGTGTTATTAGAAATGATCGAATCTATTGGGATACAGAGACCTTCAAAGGGTATGGGTGGGTTGCGAGTCCAAATGTCTTTTTATTAGAGTTGCAAAGAAAAGACGAACCTGGCGCTTGGTTTTACGAAAGTATTGTCATGGGAGCCGACAAAAAACATCGTGCTAGAACCTGGCATTGGTTTAAAGAAGGTGTCTGCTATAAAAGAACCTTGTGCAATGAAAGCTTGGTTGTTTAACTTTTGCGTGCAGTTTTGATTACAAAATAGTGAGCTTATTGGAAGGCAGCTAGGTTCAAATAAACTGCATGTCAGCGTACTTAACAACCACATCGCGCGTTTAATCTCCAATCAATTCTATGAGCTCTCCAGAAGGGCCTTTCAGCAAAATAGCTTTACTAAGGGGATAATAAAGATTGTCCATTTGACCGACTGATACACCCAAGTTTTCAGCGACCTGATCTATCTTTTTCACTACGCAACTCACCATTGCGATTCCCGAGGGCAGTGATTGTGGGTTTTCGATCACGGATTCGGCTTGAACGACTTCATCTATCTCGAACAAACACTTGCCATCTAGCTGCAGGGTGGCAACATTAATTTGGTGCTCTAAATCTTTGCCCCAAGCGTTATTTAGCACAGTCACCTTGGTTTGAAACTTCAAACCACCCGCAGCTTTGTTTAACGATTCATAAAAAGCTAAGCTTTTCTCTCGGCTTGGCGTACATAAAACAGGAATGAAAAGCCCTGCCGATATACTGCTAGTCATAGGTAATTCGAAGGGAGGGACTTCGCCGTCAACTTGTGTAAGGTAGCTGACCTCTTTCGCTGGACCTATTACCTGCATTGCCTTGATCGCGTCACTAACTTGCAAATAGGCTGGTTCACCAATGATTTCAAATTGACGTGTATTAATCATTTTTCTAATTTTATCAACATTACCCACATTGGTTTCTAGAGCCATCCAGCCGTGGGTTTTTAGTGGCACATCCTCAATACAATCTGGATCTTCAACCAACCTAAGCCAGCAATTGCCATCCGCTGCAGCAAGCAGTTTACAGTTATTTCCAACTAATTTTGGCGTACCCCAAAAACGACATTGTTTGCTATCCAAAATAAAAGACTCTACAACCGAATAGTCGAGACTTCGCTCGTACGCACGACTAACTTCATCAATATCTCTACACAATAATGTAGCACCTACGATTGGACCTAATTGTCGTTCACTCATTCGGACTGTTTCCTTTTTACCTTGTATTGCTAAATCGCAATTTAACCTATTGAGAATTAAGTGATAATCTTCATTCGAGATATGGTAGCAAAGAATGTCATTCAGACCTTAGGATACGCTTGATAAATGTCAACAATTAGACTTACTTTTGAAGAAAAAATCGCGAGAATTGAGCTCAATCGAGCTGAAAAACACAATGCATTAACCCAGTCCATGTGGGAAGACATCATAACTGCGTGTGACATAGTTGGAAGTAAAAAAAGTGTGCGCGTATTGATTATTTCAGGTGCGGGTGAAAAGGCCTTTAGTGCGGGTGCAGATATTGAAGAATTACGACTGATAATCGAAGATTCACATCGGCTTACGCAAAACAATAAAGTAGTGCAGTTGGCTCAGCAAAAACTGGAATCTCTGCCTTGCACTACCATTGCGCAGATAAACGGGGTTTGCATGGGGGGAGGGTTAGGTTTAGCGCTAGCATGTGATTTTAGAGTGTGTGCTGATAATGCCCAATTTGCCATTACACCTGCAAAATTAGGGTTACTTTACAGTATTGAAGACACGCGCAGATTAGTGAATATTGTGGGGGTAGCAAGGGCCAAAGAAATGCTTTATTTAGGCAAACCCTTGAATGCAACCATAGCTGATCAAATTGGTCTGGTAAATCAAGTGACATCGCAAGATTCACTGATACAAATTTGTAATGAACTAGCAACAGAAATCAAGTCGGTTAGCGGATATTCTGTCACTGGGATGAAAAAAACGATTGGTTACCTCACGGGCTCATTAAAAAACGATGAAACTCACATTCGAGGCTTGTTCGATCAAGCATTTACTGAAGCCGATTTCATCGAAGGCTCCCAAGCATTTTTGCAAAAACGGCCTGCTAAGTTCTAACACTTTGAAGAAAAATAGATTGTAAATATTATGTCGAATTTAACGGATTTAGGTTTTCAACTATGTGCTCAACAACAGGGTTTTTCTGACCATGTTGGGCCGTTTTACGAAAAATCTGATGGTGATCAGGTTATTCGTTCTATGTTGATAAAAAGTCACCATCTAAACCCGGAAGGCGTAGTACATGGCGGTGTTTTACTCACTTTTGCTGATTATGCGGTGTACCGTGCAATAGGCGATGAAATAGGTCATGACATAAAATTTGCAACCATTAATTTAAACACTAATTTTATTTCTGCTGCCAAAGATAACGAACAATTGTTTGCAAAAGGATCCATTATTCGTAAAACCAAGAGCGTTATTTTTGCTGAAGGGCGTATTTTCAATAAACAAAAATCTATTCTGCAAATCAGCGGTATTTGGAAAATCATTGGTGCAAATTGATAATTCTCAACGCGAGTAAATTCCAGTGGCGTAATCTCGTAAGTCATATTATTAGAAGGTATTTTTTATGTTGAAAAAGCTACTACTACTCTGTTCACTATGCCTCGGGCTAACCAATTTTTCTGTTTTGTCTGCTGATACAATAGATTTGAATACACCCGATGGCGCTAAACTTGCTGGTCGCAAAATACAATGCTCCACCGTAGATGGTGAACCCGTGTATTACTGGTGGAAAGGCAAAGCCTACTCTCGCAAACAAGGTGAAGCTGATAAAAATGTGTTCAATGTAGAAGGAATGAATGTCAGAACATGTCTAACTTTGGATGGCGGCAAGCAAGGAAAGTCATACAGGATCATCTCCCGTGAAATATTATTATACACAGACCCAAAAACGGGTCAGCCTTTGGATACTTGGAACAACCCTTGGACGGACGAAGAAGTCGAAGTCTTGCACGTACTAAACGATCCGGTAAATAACAATTCAGGTTACCCATACGACAAAGAAGGCAACCCTTTCCCTTGGACAAAACGATTCGCTGGGCAGGTTCAAGATCAGCTCTGGTCTAGCTCATTTGCTATCCCGCTGTTTTATCACAATCCTCTGGGTGGAGATTATCAAAAGCAAGTAGGGGGCGTGTATCATGCAACAGAAATGTTTACATGGTCAGGTGATATTCCTAGTTTAATTAGCAAAGACACCAAAACTGCAGCTGCGCACATTGGTTGGGTACGTATTTCTGATTGGTTACCGTGGATGAAAATGGCAGGTAGAGAAGGGTCCATTTATTTCAATACATCTGGTTTTAAAGTCGGCGGCTATGATGAGCTAGGGCAAGTGATCAAGACCTACATTGAAGAACAAGCTCCACTTTATAAAAATCCACCACCTCTTGATGACCAACGTCCAAATGAAACCAGTTGGTCGGTCTATAAAAAGACTGTGAAAGGTGAGAAATTTAAGAAGGGAAAACCCCACTAACTTTCGAAAAAAGAGCGAAATCAAAAAGCGTTTTCACAAAATAATATCGCCGCTAGGGTATATCTAACTCTAGCGGCAAATTAGTCCGTTAGATACGACTTGTTCCTGTTTGCCTGCCACATAACCTCTCATTACCATTGACTTTTTACTTAAACGATAGCGTTTATTGATCACGTTTTTCAGTGCGTTCAACACTTAGTCGTTTCGTTTTAGCTGCGGAGCTGCGAAACTAAACATTAACTTATATCAGTGGAATAGCATGCCAAAACGACTATTAATTAGAATAAGGCTGGCTCAATAAAATGATTGCGGCGCCTAAACATATCGTTATAGTCGGCGGAGGAACCGCCGGTTGGATGGCTGCAAACCTGTTGGCCCACCATTGGAACGGTCGCTACTCGACCAAAATATCTCTGATTGAGTCGACCTCGATAGGAACAATTGGTGTTGGTGAGGGGAGCACGCCTTATCTTAAAGAGTTCTTTGACACTCTAGGTATTCCAGAGTCAACTTGGATGCCTGCGTGCAACGCCACATACAAATGTGGTATCAGTTTTCCACATTGGAGCACTAAAAAAGGTTATGAAGCTTATTTTCACCCTTTCTATAGTGACCATGATGGGCCACTAGCTAAACAATTCTTTGCACTATGTAATGCGCGTCGTAGCGGCGAAAATTTGCGTACACATCCAGATGATTTTTTCGTATCCGCAGAATTAGCGAAGCAATGTAAAGCACCGAAATATCAACAACTTTCTACTACTGAGCAAGTCTACGCCTATCATTTTGATGCAGAACTATTAGGTCAGTTCTTGCGTCAACGAGCTATACAGTTGGGAGTGAATCATATTGACGACAAAGTCGAAAAAGTTCATGTGGGTAAAAACGGTAATATTGCTATTTTGGAAACTCAATGTTCTGGGCCGTTACGAGGCGATTTCTTTATCGATTGCTCTGGTTTCAAAGGGCTATTGATTCAACAAGCGTTGGGTGAAAGTGTGACTTCGTATAGCCCCTTTCTTTTCAATGACAGCGCAGTCGCCATATCCACTCCATTACCAGACAAGCCGGCTTTATCATCTGAAACTGTGTCAAAAGCGCTTAAATACGGTTGGGTTTGGCACATTCCCTTATTCAATCGTTTTGGTAACGGATATGTATATAGTTCAAAATACATTAGTGAACAAGAGGCTGAAAATGAACTGAGAAACTTGCTAGGGGAAAGTGCCAATGGAAAAACCGCTTTACACCTTCATTGGCAACCAGGAAGAATCGAGCAACACTGGAAAAACAACTGCGTGGCTATCGGATTATCACAAGGGTTCTTAGAGCCGTTAGAAGCGCCTATGTTGTTTATTGTGCAAAAAAGTATTGAACGTTTTATCGCCAGTTTTGAACAGGCTGGTTTTAATGATACCAATCAGAGTGCTTACAATATCGAAATCAACAATATGATTGATGGCACCAGAGACTATTTACAAGCCCACTATCTGTTAAATTCACGCCAAGATACTGTTTATTGGCGAGATTGTAGGAACAATGCAAATCGTTCGCCCACTTTGGACAAGCTGTTGCGAAGTTGGTTAAGTGGAGATAATTTCGATCAAACACTGCATGAATCTATGGATAAATTGGCCTACTTGAAAACGTCTTGGTATTGCATGCTTGCTGGAAAAGCACATTACAATGATACAACATTTATTAAACCAGAAATGATAACCCAATCCATTGCCCAAGCAAGATTAGTTAGAAATGAGCATGCGGAGAAATTTCATGATCATCAGCAATATCTGCAAAGCCTGTATTTAAACGATTAATACTAGAACTATTTTAACAGCCGGACTAAAGCGTATTTATGGAACAGCAAATTCAACATGCAATAAACCTAGTTTCCAGCGGAAATGTTGACAAGGCATTGGTATTGCTCAAGGAGTTAAATCAAAAGAATCCGGAAAACGGCAAAATTTTTGAGGTAATGGGGCATTGCTTTTTGGCTAAGGGAGAAAATGATCAAGCGTTAATTTATCTGGAAAAAGCGCTGCAACTTCTACCTGATTCAGCGAATATTGCAGCCTACCTAGGGGGAACATATCATGCTTTGGGGGGACTGGATAAAGCCATTCATTTTTTTACTCAAGCAGTGGGAATCGACCCTAGTTATCATCAGGCATGGCACTTTTTAAGCTTAATCTATTTTCAGCTGAAAGACATAACCCAAGGCCTTGCCCATCTTCAAAAAGCGAATGAAACTGACCCATTTGTTCAAGCTATTACGCAAGCACAAACATACCTAAATGCAAGCCAAGTCAAACAAGCTCAGCAACTATGTCAGCAAGTGCTTAAACAGCACCGAAGTCACCCAAGGGCGTTAGCGTTACTAGCCACTATTGCGATTAACAATGGTCAGTTGGAAGAAGCACAAGCATACTTGCAAAATGCGTTGAATTATTCCCCCTACGACTCCCCAACGTTGACGATTATGGCACAATTACAAGCTCAATTACGCCAATACGAAAATGCTGAAGAAGCATCGAAGAAGTTGTTAGAAATATATCCCGAAGACCCGAAACATTGGCAAATCTATGCAGATATATTGCTTAATGCAGGAAAGTATCAATTGGCCTTGCAGGGGTTTGAGAGAGCGTATGAACTTAGCGGTAATGAAAAAACGTTACTATTGCAACGGGCACACATTAAAAAAATAATAGGCAATTCAAATGCCGCTTTGCAAGACTATCTGCATTGCTCAATATCCGAGAAGACGCGTGGTTCCGCCTTTTGGGCGTTAGCAAATACACCAAGTTTTCATTTTTCTGATGAACAAATTAGTGACATGGAATCCATGCAACTGGATCCGGATACCGATCCTGAACAAGCATGCCAAGCGGCGTTTGCGCTGGCTAAACACTACGAGGATAATGGCGATCATGAAAAAGCATTTCGGCTATATCGATCAGCTAACATGAATCGATCTGGTGGACAATTTGTGCCAACCAAATACCAGTCAAAATGTGCGTCTTTGATCAATACTTTCACACCTGAGCTACTAGCCAAAAGCGAGACAGGTGTTGTGAAAGCAATACGACCTATTTTTGTCGTGGGGCTACCCAGATCGGGCTCAACTCTAATAGAGCAGATTCTGGCCAGTCACAGTCAAATTGAAGGCACGATGGAATTAAAAATACTCCCCGAAATTGCCCGTAGATTGTTCATCGAAAGTTGCAGGAAAAATGGAAATGCCAGCGGAAGCCTCGAAACGTTTTCTCCAAAGGAATTGATTGAGTTTGGGCACTTGTATATGTCGTTAACTGAAATATATCGTTCCGATTCGCCTTTCTTTATCGATAAGCTACCACCAAATTTCCAACATATTGGTTTGATAAAACTGATATTGCCTCAGGCCATCATCATTGATGCCCGTCGCCAACCCTTGGCATGTGGTTTAGGCATATATAAACAGTATTTTGGCCATGGTCACGATTTTTCTTACGACCTAAAGCATATTGGTTTCTACTATAATCAATACCTCAGATTGATGGACCATTGGCAGGCGACTATGCCTAAGCAAATATTAACTCTTCAGCATGAAGAGTTAGTCGCAGATACGGAGAACCAAGTCAACTCTTTGCTAGCCCATTGTGAGCTAAAGTTTGAACCTCAATGTCTCGATTTTCATCTAAACAAGCGGGCAGTGAGAACAGCTAGCAGCGAGCAGGTAAGGCAACCCATTAACTCCAAAGGACTCGACCTTTGGAAGCAATATCGAACTCATTTAACACCATTAATCGACGAATTAGGTGAAGCAACAGTACAGAGGTTTTCGAGGTGGATTGACTAGGGGATGTGAAAACTCTGAGTATTACAAACTAAACTGCTTTAGCTATTAATGCATAGCAGAAATTAAAAAAAACGCCTGTATATACAGGCGTCTTTGTGAGATTAGTCAATAGTAACCATTTACATGGTGTAGGAAAGCGTCACGTAATACAAACGTCCTATATTGTCATAGCTGGCATCACCTGAGGTGGTAGAAGTACCTGTAGTAAATTCAGGAAGCCCTCTATCAAATACATTGTCTACGCCAATGTCTAAGGTAACTTGGTTTTCAAAGGTATAACCTACACTGACATCAGTCTGAAAATAGCTTCCATAACCCATAACGTTACTTCTATCCGGGTTCGCTTGGAGGTCTTGTGGGGTATATCGGCTAACATCACCTAAGTATCGAGTTCGCCAATTTGCATTCCAATTTTCGTTTCTGTAACCGAGCAGCACGTTCGCTTGCCATTCAGCCTCTCCAGTGGTGCCAGCAAATTCTTCCATTTGAGAAGGATCGATTTGAAATGGAAATTCTTTACGAGATTTTAAGTAAGTTCCAATAAACTGCGTTGAAAAGCTCCCACTCAACGCATCAAAGTCATAGCCTACTTCAAAATCAACCCCTTCTGCCTCAGTTTTCGCCACATTTTGTTGAGTACTTTCGATAAGCTCAAGGGTGAAGTCTGCCCGCCTAGTGACCAGCGTACAGAACTGGTTGTTGATCCCAGCTTCTGAGTCAACACACTTATCTAGAATATCCTGTGCATCAACTAGTTGAATAGCGTCATCAATTTCTATATTCCAATAGTCAACAGTAAAACTCAGCCCTTCAACGAAATCGGGTTGATAAACGACACCCGCAGTGAAGCTGGTTGATTCTTCTTCTTTCAGGTTCGGGTTCCCGCCAGTCAACAGCTCTACGGATGAAACCGGGTTAATCTGTGCATCACTCGGGATGCCAAGTGCAGCACAGTTGGCCAGTCGAGTGGCACTTTGGTTGAAATTGACATCGCATGGATCGTTAATAAAGGCAAAGTTCTGCCCTTTAGCCGCAAACAATTCGCTTATGTTAGGCGCTCGTATGGCTTCAGACAAGGTGGTTCTAAATCTCAATTGGTCGTTGAACACCCAGTCGGCTCCTACTTTCCAACTTAAAGCTCCTCCGATTGTGCTGTAGTCTGCAAAACGCAGAGCAACATCAACCGTCAAGTCTTGGACAAAATCTATATCGGACAATACCGGTATAGAAGTTTCTAAATAGGCTTCTGTAACATCAAAGTCGCCATGCTCTTCTTGCAATGCAGTCAGGAAGGTAGCGCCTGTGGCGGCAAATGCATCAGGAATATCATCACTTTCTTCTTTGCGATATTCCATACCCGCAGCGAGGCCAACAAAACCGGCAGGCAGTTCAAATATGCCACCGTTTGTCACGCTGAAACTCAATACAGTTTGTTGTATTTTACTGTTCGATACCGAATCGACAGTAAACCATTCTGCGGCCAGCGGATTAACATTACCAAATCCAAAGAAGGTCGAAGCAATACAACCTTCTGCACGAGCATCTTCATCACGACATACAATACTACCGTCAGTATCTCTAATGGCATCTGCGGATTGACGCATGCGTTCAGTTACCACATTGTCTACGTTGATCTGCTCACGCTCTGATTTGCCATATAAGGCATAGAGATCAAATGACCAATCATCATTAAAGTCTCCTTCCAAACCGACAACAAAACGGGTGGTTTCTCTGGTATTCTCTTCAAAGCGTCTGCCAATGTCTTCGTTAAACCTGTGTAGGTTAATCGATGTCAATGCATTGGTGTCCATCAGTGTTGCCAAGCTTTCATCAATAAAGGGGTTATCACGATTAATCGTAATGCCACTGCCATATTCAAAGAATGACGGCTGGCCTATTGAGTCTGCTTTGGTTCGAACAAATTTCACATCACCATAGAGGTTTATGTCATCTGTGAGGTCGTAATTTCCTTTCAGCGAGACATTGGTAGTACTGAATGTAGGCTGCAATTCAATATACTTATTTAAATCTAATTGATCGCACTCCCCGGAGCACCGTCCCCAATTATAGGTTGTTCCTAAGTTTTGAGGACGAACACTGCCATCAGGGTTAAATATGAACCAATGCGCACCTGTTGCGTCATAGGTATAGAAGTTTCCAGCGGTGGAGTCGTCATACCAGGCCGCATCTGTGATGACAATTCGATCAGGTATACCATCATGATTCGTAGAACCATCGTCATTTCGTGTATCGCCATTCGCGGGGTTTGTTACTTCTGCAGAGGGCGTTCTAGTTGAACGTCTGTCTTTAGCATTCATCCCGTCTTGTTGATAGTGGGTGATTGCAATACCAATATTACCTCGTCCATCATTGAAATCAGTACCTGCTGACAAGGTAAATTTATCACTATCATAAGGGCCTTCTTCTGCATAAGATTTACTTAAACTAACATCTAATCCAGTAATGTCTTTTTTCAACACAAAGTTGACCACGCCGGTTACTGCATCTGCACCATATACCGCAGAAGCCCCACCGGTAACGATCTCAACTTTCTCTACCCATGCAGTAGGTATTGTATTTACATCAACAGAAGCTGTACCAGGATTGGCCGAAACATGACGCTTACCATCAACCAAAACCAAGGTTCTCGCTGTCCCCATGCCTCGCAGATCGAGTAAATTCAAGCCCGCAGTACCGATTGTGCCTCCAGCGTTCGCCAAAGAGAATGTATTGGCCAAGGATGGTAAATCATTTAGCGCTTCACCAATGCTAATGGCTCCAGATTTTAACAAATCTTCACCACTGATGACGGTGACCGGGGAGGGGGCGATTGCGCCCTCCCTCAATATTCGTGAGCCGGTAATTTTGATTTTTTCAACATCATCATCTGTCGCCGCTTCCTGACCTATGGCGCTGTATCCACTTGTTACTAAAATCAGGCCGATAGAATGGGCTATGGTCTTTTTCTTGAATCCTAGAGAAATTGGTTTTTGAGAAGCTAGTTTTTGAGGTAATGATTTTGGCATTTGTACATCTCCCTAAAGCATAATGTGCTTTTTAATTAGACTGGCATTCAACTATGCCTATTTTGTTGTCTTTCCTTTTATACACCGTTCAATAATGAACACAATTCACGCCAATCCCTTTAAAAAAGCGGTTCACAAGGGGATTTGTGCATTTGGGATTAGATATATGAGTTTTCGTCCCAAAAAAGCAGTTTTGAAAAAAATATGGGGTGGTGATGTATAGGAAAAGCTACAGTTACAGAGTAAAAAATTGGATATTTGCTCAGGGTAAGTTTTAATTGCCAAGCCAAGCCAAGCCAAGCCAAGCCAAGCCAAGCCAAGCCAAGCCAAGCCAAGCCAAGCCAAGCCAAGCCAAGC
>CANNDC010000021.1 GCA_947503265.1 uncultured Alteromonadaceae bacterium | reverse complement strand
TAGTATTCATGATTCAATTCCTTGTATAAACGTTAAGTTAAATTATTTGATTAAAGCGACACAGTATCAGCAACAGGCGGTTTAACTTTGCTATTCACAGCCATAGCCGGAGCAGTGATAAGTGAGCCCATTAGGATGATGGCAACAACAATTCTTTTAGTATTCATGATTCAATTCCTTGTATAAAAATTAAGTTAAATTAGTTGATTAAAGCGACACAGTATCAGCAACAGGTGGCTTAACTTTGCTATTCACAGCCATAGCCGGTGCAGTGATAAGTGAGCCCATTAGGATGATGGCAACAACGATTCTTTTAGTATTCATGATTCAATTCCTCGTATTAATGTTTATTAAATTAGTTGACTAAAGTGACACAATATCAGCAACAGGCGGTTTAACTTTGCTATTCACAGCCATAGCTGGTGCAGCAGCCATAGTGCCTACTAACACAAGCGTGATCAAAAGTTTTTTTGTATTCATTTGTATATCCTTTAACAATGGCAAATTTTAGACACGCGAAAGCGGATTAAAATCCGTTCGATTTTAATTATGCTCGTTTTGTGAGCAAAAAGTTAGTCTAAGCTTTAAGAAGTTTTGGAAGTAGTAATTTATAACTTTCGTTGAATGTTACCCATATAATGTAAGTAGACAACATTTGAGAAGCATAAGGATATGATTTGTAAATGATTAAAATGTTATTGAGCCCGAATATCCCTCTTACCACATATTCTGTAATCATAAAGAGTTGGATATAAGCAACTAACGAATAAACTTTGTATATCTGCCAATCTAGATTGATAGACTCAGCAACTTTTGGGAAAAAGTCCTCTGTAAAGCTAACTCTCATAAAAATTAAGTGTCGTATAAACAGAGATGAAGCCAAAATACCGACATACCAATATATCTCTACGGCTTTTTGAGATTGATATAACCAATAGAATTCAGCGCAAAGAGAAATAATTAAAGCCGCGAGAAGAACTTTTGCTACCTGATCATACTTGATTTTCCAATATGCAAAGATAGCTAAAAAGTAAAAAGAGGCTTTAACAACTAATTGGAAGTCTAGCAGGCTTATAGACCAAGCTGCCTCTTCTAGCAGTCGTTGCAACAATAAAACGACAACGACACCGAGTACATTAATGTTTTTGCGGCAAACAACAGCAGTAAATATGAGGATGCAAATAAATAAACGATCGAAAAGTAGGCCTTCGCCAAAAGTATAAATACCAGCAAAGATAAAAAGCCCAGCGAATAAAGCTGTTAATATCTTTGGGAGGTAATGATTAAGGATCATTAGCTAGTAGTAAACCCGAAGTACTCCATAACTGTGGTGAAGAAAGACTCTCTAGTCTGCTCTGACGCTTTTTGACGGCAGACCGACCACCACTTACTGATGACTTCAACACCAATACCATTCATGGTTTCTGGTTTATCATTCTCAATAGCTGAGACGGTTTCTCGGCTGATTCCAACCCTCAATCCCAGTTCTTCTTGAGTGTATCCAGCCTCTTTCCTTAGAGAGCGAAGCTGTGAGCCACTAAATCTTTTTCTACGTGACATAAAAACTTTCCATTTGATTGTGGAGACTACAATGGTAAAAATCTTTCTTGCACAAAATATATGCTAATTCTGTTCACTAGTAAATCTAAAGTTTAAAGTTTCTTATACCAAATATTTATAAATCACCAAGAGATCCGACCATTAATCAGATAAATTGAAATCATCAGGTCCTTGTCGCAAGTATCAACCTACGCTTAATACACTTATAAAAGCATATCATTAAGTCGGTTTTGTAGGATTGGCACTAGTTCTTTCTCGAACCACGGATTCTTTTTCAACCAGATATTATTTCGTGGACTAGGGTGGGGTAAGGGTATGATATCTGGCCAATATTGTTCCCATGCTTCAACTACCTTTGTAAGCGTTTTATCTCGAGTGTCTGGTATATGCCAATGCTGAGCATATTGGCCAATTGCTAGCGTTATTTGAATGTTTGGTAGCAGTTTTAGAAGGGGATTTCTCCACAATTCAGCACATTCTTTTCTTGGGGCAAGATCGCCGGATTTACCTGTTCCAGGATAACAAAATCCCATTGGTAATATGGCAATCTGATTTGCATCATAGAAAGTGGGTTTATCAATTCCCATCCATTGCCTGAGTCTGTCACCACTTCGATCATCAAATGGGACGCCCGATTCGTGTACCTTAGAACCAGGAGCTTGACCCGCAACTAGTATTCGAGCTGAATGACTCGCTTGTAACACAGGGCGGACACCATGAGGCAGGTACTTTTCACAATGGTCACATGCTCTAACATTTTTTATTACTCTGATTAAAGCTTGGCTCTGAGGTGTTTTCATGTGTTGCCTTGATTAATAACGTGTTAATGAGAACAACGAGTTCACATCACATTTGAACAAATGATGATAGACCAAAATCCAATTTGAGATAGATCAAAGTATGGCTGCTGATATCTTAGTACAAGTAGCGGTTTATATAACTATCGATCGCCTACTCCCAACTAAAGTTATCAGAAATAGATTGGGGGCCATAGTGTTTCATTTTAGACGCTTATTAGCTTCAGTAATTTTAATGTGCTCCACATCAATTGCCATTTGTGAAGAAATAGCTCCCGCAGAAACAGGAGCCAGCGATGTATACCTGGAAGTGTGCGGAACCTAAAACATAAATGGTAGCCTTAACGCTAAACTAGGCGAATAACCTCTAACTGAGAGAAAGTTCGAACGCGTTGTAAATTGAATAAACGCAAGTCACAATTTTCTTAAAATACCACTCTTGCTCTGCCTCTCTTGTTCTCTTTTGTGGAGATTATATGGGGCTGACTTAAAATCGTAATAATTTCCAAAATTTCAAAGCATATAGGCGTGGTTTTCGTTAGAATACGCGCCTTTAGAATTTATGCTTAAGAAACTGATTTGCGTTTAATAGGGTCAAATAGATATGAGTAACAGTGGTTTAGTCGAAGAAATCAACAAGCGAAGGACATTTGCTATCATTTCGCACCCAGATGCGGGTAAAACGACTATTACCGAAAAAGTGCTCTTGTTTGGTAATGCTTTGCAAACTGCTGGTACTGTAAAAGGCAAAAAGTCGGGTCAACATGCGAAATCAGACTGGATGGAGATGGAAAAAGAGCGTGGTATTTCGGTTACCACTTCTGTCATGCAGTTTCCTTATGCTGATAGCCTTGTTAATTTGCTCGATACACCGGGGCACGAGGATTTCTCCGAAGATACTTATCGCACACTAACAGCTGTGGATTCATGCCTGATGGTTATTGATGCAGCAAAAGGTGTTGAAGCGCGAACTATAAAACTCATGGAAGTCACGCGCTTACGAGACACGCCAATTATCACGTTCATGAATAAATTAGATCGTGATACTCGCGATCCCATAGATTTGCTTGATGAAGTTGAAGATATCTTAAAGATTAAATGTGCACCTATTACCTGGCCAATTGGTATGGGTAAGGAATTTAAAGGTGTTTATCATTTATTGCGCGATGAAACCATACTGTACAAAACTGGGCAGGGGCACACAATTCAGGATAAACGCGTTATTAAAGGTATTGACAACCCTGAATTAGATACGGCAATTGGTAGTTACGCTGAAGAGCTGAGGGAAATGCTTGAGTTGGTGCAAGGTGCCTCTCATAAATTTAGTTTGGAAGAGTTCCTAGCCGGCGAACTCACACCTGTGTATTTTGGTACTGCGTTGGGTAATTTTGGTGTGGATCACATGCTTGATGGATTGGTTGAATGGGCGCCAAAACCCATGGGCAGAGAATCCAACGAAAGAGCGGTTGTCCCAACAGAAAATAAATTTAGTGGTTTTGTGTTTAAAATTCAGGCCAATATGGACCCAAAACATCGTGACCGTATTGCGTTTTGCCGCATTGTGTCGGGCAAATATGAAAAAGGTATGAAAATGCACCATACCCGCATTGGCAAAGATGTTCGGATCTCAGATGCATTGACCTTCCTTGCTGGCGATAGGGCGTTGCTTGAAGAAGCCTACGCCGGTGATATTATTGGTTTGCACAACCACGGTTCTATTAGAATTGGTGATACTTTTACTTCTGGTGAAAAATACCGGTTTTCCGGTATTCCTAATTTTGCCCCTGAACTATTCAAACGTATTCGTTTAAAAGATCCCTTAAAGCAAAAACAATTACAAAAGGGCTTAATCCAACTTTCAGAAGAAGGCGCCGTTCAAGTGTTTAGACCTTTGATTAATAATGACTTGATAGTTGGTGCCGTTGGTGTACTTCAATTTGACGTAGTGGTAGCTAGGCTCAAAGCTGAGTACAAGGTCGATGCCGTTTATGAACATATCAATGTGAATACCGCACGTTGGATTTATTCCAAAGATGAGAAAAAACTAGACGAATTTCGTCGCAAAGCTGAAGCCAACTTGGCATTAGATGGCGGAGATAACTTAACTTACATTGCGCCAACAAGAGTGAATCTGAATTTGTCGCAAGAACGTTATCCAGAAATAGAATTCCACACTACTCGTGAACACTAATTATGAATTTACAATCGGTATTATTATCGCGTTTTAAAAACGCACTTAGCAAAATAGGCGCACCTGAAAACGCGCCAACTCCTTTGGGTAAAAGCACACGGCCAGAATTTGGTGAGTATCAGTTTAACGGCGCTATGGCGCTGGCAAAAATATTGCGCCAGAAGCCACGTGATATCGCGGAAAAAATCGTCGAAGCGGTTGAAATTAACGATATTGCTGAGAAACTTGAAATAGCGGGCCCAGGTTTTATCAACATTCATCTCAAATCTGAATGGATGGCTGAACAACTAGAAAACGCAATCAAAGACGCTCGTTTAGGAGTAGAAAAACAGCCTACTCAAACTGTTGTTGTCGACTATTCGTCGCCGAATCTTGCCAAAGAAATGCACGTTGGTCATCTACGCAGTACCATTATTGGTGACGCTGTCGCAAGGGCTCTTGAGTTCATGGGACACAAGGTGATTCGCCAAAATCACATGGGTGATTGGGGCACGCAATTTGGAATGTTACTGGCACATTTGAACGACAAGTTGGCGTCAAATGAAGTGGCTGAAACCGCACTTTCGGATTTAGAAGACTTTTATCGTGAAGCAAAAGTACGCTTTGACAATGAAGACGGTTTTGCAGACCGTGCACGCGAATATGTGGTTAAACTTCAAGGCGGTGATGAGCAATGTCTAAAGCTTTGGCATCAATTTATCGATGTCTCAGTTGCGCACAGTGAAGAGGTATATGAAAAGTTGGGTGTTTCTTTAACACGTGACGACATCATGGGTGAGAGTGCTTATAACCCTGACTTGAATGCCACATTGAGTGCATTGCAGGAAAAAGGCTTAGCAGTGGAGGACCAGGGCGCTCAAGTTGTGTTCCTAAACGAATTGGCCGATAAAGAAGGCAACCCTGCAGTTTACATCGTTCAAAAATCTGGCGGTGGGTTTCTTTACTCAACAACAGACCAAGCCGCCATTCGATATCGTTGCCAAAAATTAAACGCAGATAGAACGCTTATCTTCACTGATGCGCGTCAGGCTTTGCATTTCAAACAAACTGAAATTGTTGCTCGCAAAGCGGGATTCATAGCCGAAAATCAATCCTATGAACATTGCCCGTTTGGCATGATGTTAGGACAAGATGGTAAGCCCTTTAAAACGCGCAGCGGCAGCACGGTAAAATTGGCTGATCTACTTGATGAAGCAGTTGAAAGGGCTGAAAAGTTAATTCGCGCAAGAGCAGACAAATTAGATGGTGCTAACGAGGCTGGACTTTCTGAAGTTGAACAAAAAGAGATTGCTCGCAAAGTCGGGATTAGCGCAGTTAAATATGCAGATTTAAGTAAGAACCGTACCACCGACTATATTTTTAACTGGGATACCATGCTCAGTTTTGAAGGAAATACCGCACCATATTTACAATATGCCTACACGCGAGTACAAAGTATATTTCGCAAAGCTGGAGTTGATCCTCAATCCGTCAATTTTGCTATCAATTTGGGGGAGGCTCAAGAGAGAGTCTTAGCTGTCAAATTATTGCAATATGTGGAATCTCTTAACCAGCTTGTTAGTGAGGCAACTCCCCATGTGCTATGTAGTTATTTGTATGAATTGGCGAGTTGTTTTATGACGTTCTATGAAGCTTGCCCCATACTCAAAGACGGTGTCGAAACTGACAAAAAAGAGAGTCGGTTGATGTTGGCTGCAATGACGGCGAAAACATTGAAATCTGGTTTGGATTTGCTTGGTATAGACACAATGGAAAAAATGTAGGTTACTCAATTAAATAGAGGTGAATGATGATTAAAGTTCTTGCTTTTGCTGGTAGTGGTCGAAAAGACTCAGTCAATAAAAAAGTGGTTTCCGTTGCCGCAAAAGGAGCCGAAAAGGCTGGTGCGCAAGTAACTATTGTCAATTTAGAAGATTTTAATATGCCTATTTTTACTGAAGACCTAGAAGCGGAAAAAGGCATGGACCCCGGCGGACAAGCGTTTAAAAAATTACTAATGAGCCATGATGGTTTTCTGATTTCCAACGCCGAATACAATAGTTCATATAGCGCATTATTTAAAAACTGTATTGATTGGGCGTCGCGGAAAATTGATGGCGAAAAGCCTCTTGAAGCCTATAAGGGAAAAGTGGCGGCTATCATGGCTGCGTCACCAGGGGGACTGGGTGGAATGCGGGTACTAGTCACAACTCGCATGTTGATGGAAAATCTGGGCACTTTGGTATTACCCAATCAAAAAGCAGTGGGTGGTGCTTTTGCAAAGTTTGATGATGCAGGAAATATTACGGACGAAAAGACTGAAGCCGCATTAAAAAGGTTAGGCAAGGAGTTGGTTGATACGCTAACGAAGCTAAAAGGCGAATAACCCCGAATAGCTAACAATCGCGGAGGGTTTCCGGTAAACTCCCGCGACTAAATTGTAAATAAGTAACTAAATTCGAATTAATATCTATGTTTGAAACAAATCCTATACAAAATACCCTTGCAGACGTTCGACAGCGGAATGAACTGCTTAGGGGGTATCTTTGACTATGACCAAAAGAAAGAACGTCTAGAAGAAGTCAGCCGAGAACTGGAAAATCCCGAGGTTTGGAATGAGCCTGCTCGCGCTCAGTCTCTGGGTAAAGAAAAAGTTTCTTTGGAATTGGTAGTCGAAACTATCGATAAGCTTGACCAAGGTACTGAAGATGTTGAAGGTTTGCTTGAACTTGCTATTGAAGCCGAAGATGAAGATACCTTTAATGAAGCGCAAACTGAGTTAGATGAGTTGGTCGAAAAGCTCGAAGCACTCGAATTTAGGCGTATGTTTTCTGGAGCGAATGACAGCAACGATTGCTATCTCGACATACAATCAGGCTCAGGTGGAACTGAGGCTCAGGATTGGGCCAACATGTTGCTTAGAATGTATTTACGATGGGGTGAAGCCCATGGCTACAAAACAGAGCTGATTGAAGTGTCTGATGGGGATGTTGCTGGAATAAAAAGCGCGACCATTCGCTTTTCTGGCGAATACGCTTTTGGTTGGATGCGTACTGAAACAGGTGTGCACCGTCTAGTGCGAAAGTCTCCGTTTGACTCAGGTAGCCGACGACACACCTCATTTGCCTCGGCTTTTGCCTATCCTGAAATAGACGATGATATCGATATCGATATTAACCCGGCAGATCTTCGTATCGATACCTACCGCGCATCTGGTGCTGGTGGGCAGCATGTAAACCGGACAGATTCTGCGGTTCGTATCACACATTTGCCTACAAATATTGTGGTGCAATGCCAAAATGATCGTTCTCAGCACAAGAACAAAGATCAGGCAATGAAACAGTTGAAAGCCAAGCTGTACGAATTTGAAATGAAGAAACAAAACGAAGAGAAGCAAGCCCTAGAAGACAGTAAATCTGATATAGGGTGGGGGAGTCAGATACGTTCTTATGTATTGGATGACTCTCGCATCAAAGATTTACGAACGGGCGTTGAAACTCGAAATACTCAAGCCGTTTTAGATGGCGACTTAGACAAATTTATAGAAGCAAGTTTGAAATCAGGGCTTTGACTCTGGCAAACGGCTTTGAAAGAAACATCAATAGGAAATTCCATGACTGACAATCAACAAGACGAAAATAAACTTATCGCTGAGCGACGAGGCAAGCTGGATCAAATCCGTGAAAATTGTGCTTCGAACGGCTTCCCAAATGATTTTAGACGTGAGTTTTACAGTCAGGACTTGCAAGACGAATTTGGCGAAAAAGAAAAAGCGGAATTAGAAGAGTTAGACACACAAGTTAGCATTGCTGGCCGAATTTTAGCCAAGCGTGGACCTTTTTTGTTGCTTCAAGATATGACTGGCAGAATTCAGTCTTATGCGTCTAAAGATACCCAGAAAGACATCAAAGCACGCTATGGCAGTTTGGATATTGGGGACATTATCGGTGTTAAAGGTGCCTTGCATAAATCTGGCAAAGGCGACTTGTATGTGAACATGGACGAATATGTTCTGTTGACCAAGTCTTTGCGTCCTTTACCTGAAAAATTTCATGGACTGGCAGATCAAGAAACCAAATATCGCCAGCGCTACGTGGATTTGATCACTAATCCGAAAACTCGGGAAAATTTTCAAATTCGTAGCAAGGTGGTGAATGGTATACGAGCTTATCTGACTGAGCGAAAGTTTATGGAAGTAGAAACGCCTATGTTGCAGGTTATTCCTGGTGGCGCTACGGCTAAACCTTTTACAACCCATCACAATGCTTTGGATATCGATATGTATTTACGTATCGCCCCAGAGCTTTATTTGAAGCGTTTAGTCGTCGGTGGTTTTGAACGTGTTTTCGAGATCAATCGTAATTTCAGGAACGAAGGATTATCGACCCGCCACAATCCTGAATTTACCATGTTAGAGTTTTATCAAGCGTATGCAGACTATAACGACCTGATGAATTTAACCGAGGATATGTTGCGTACTTTGGCAAAAGACGTGTTAGGCACCACGAAAATTATCAATACCGAGAAAGACGCTGAAGGCAATGTTACCAATGAAGTTGAATACGATTTTGGGCAGCCATTTGAACGCTTAACGATGAACGAAGCCGTTATCAAGTATTGGCCCGAAGCGGATGTGGACGCGATCAATGATCCCGAAAACAACCTTGATGCATTGAAAGCCATGGCTAAGCAATTGCACATTAAAGAACCTGAGGTTGAGGGAATCTGGGGAGCGGGTAAATACCTTTGTGAAATATTCGAAGCAACTGCAGAGGAAAAACTCATACAGCCTACCTTTATCACTGCATACCCATGGGAAGTGTCGCCTCTGGCGCGTCGCAACGACGACAACAGTTTTATCACGGACAGATTTGAGTTCTTTGTTGGTGGCAGAGAGTTAGCCAATGGCTTCTCGGAGTTAAACGACTCTGAAGACCAAGCCGCTCGTTTTAGAAAGCAAGTTGAAGAAAAAGATGCTGGTGACGATGAAGCCATGCATTTTGACGAAGATTACATTCGTGCTTTGGAGTACGGACTAGCTCCGACTGCTGGTGAGGGTATCGGTATCGATAGGTTAGTTATGTTGTTCACCGACAGCCCGACGATAAAAGATGTGATTTTGTTTCCGCATATGAAACCAGAAGCGCAAACTAGCGGCGAAGAGAATTAAAAGCACTTTTTTCAACATGGAACAGTATTCTTAGTCCCTAAAGTATTCCTCTAGGGACTTTACTTTATTTACTAATTCTTGGTTAATCGGGGTGGCGATACCTAACATGTCTCCCTGATCACAAATATAGCCATTTATATTGTCAATTTCGTGCTGCCGTCCATACATGATGTCTTGATGCATTGAAGAATAATTCGCTGCTGTTAGGTTCGCCACATTCAGTGCTTTCGTGCTCAACTCGTCCGCAGTAACCTCAAGCCCTAGGCTGTTCATTACTTTGGCGGTTTCAGAGCATATGGCTGCAACTGCAGGATGGTATTGACTATTGCATAACGCACCATTCTTGATGTTGTGAATAGCGGTCAATGGATTTATTACGGCGTTGATGGCTAACTTGCGCCAAAGAATATCTAAAATAGTATCACTCCACTCACATGGGGGAAGGAGCGTGTTGATGATGTTTTCCACTGCGCTATCTTTCATCGAGCTATCTAACCAACCTGCCTGTGTTGCCCCTAACCCTGTAATGCTAAGCTGATGCTTATTGGGTTTAAACGCTCCATAGCTAGTAGTGGCTGCAATGATAGGATTGTTGGGCAATATAGCGGTTATTGCATTTAAATCGATCATACCATTGTGTAATAAAACCAGCGTACTGGATTGGCTTACCATCTGCGATATTTGCCGAACAGTGGGCTCTATTTGATGTGCTTTTAAGGGGAGAAAAATAACGTCTTGGGTTAATTCCTGATTGCCAACCGAGTTGAGCGTTTGTTGGTTAACGTCAATAGTTACTTTTTGCCCATCCAACTCTGTGCATTCAATATAGACGTCAGGGGCACTTCTTACGAAATTGATAAATTGCATATGCTGACGAAAACTAAACCAACAAAGCAAATTTCCTATGGCGCCGTTACCGATAATAGCGATATTCACTGTCATTTATCTCAGTCAGGCTTTTGTGTTTGGTTTTGTGCATGGTTTTGAGTATGACTACGTAGATGTTTAGCGCGAACCTTTTGAACGATCATAAACAACACTATGCAGGCGAATGCGGCACCTATACCATAAAAATCTGCGGTCAAATCTTCCAAATTACTGCTTCGCTGTGGGGCGAGTTTCTGACTCAATTCGCTTCCACACGCGAATATTGAAACTACTATAAACAATACCCAAACTTTTATGCGTAGGCACAAGTAGAGTAAGATAGTTAGTCCAAAAAAGAACAAACCATGGTGATATTTGTCCTGAGTAGTATCTAGCGGTATATACTTTACCGGCAGTAACAGGGCGATAAAAAATATGGCTAAAGCCGCTAAAGCAATTATTACTCCCGCTTTGCTGCGTACTATACCATTCATTTATTGCGCCCGATTTGTGGCCAGGGTATGTCCCATGGAGTGCTAAATTTAGACAAGCTCTGCTTATAGTCTGAATGCTTAAAAAGATTGCCTGATTCGGGCTCGCAGACTAGTCTAATTTGATTGGCTTGATCTATGAAATCAAGACAATAGGCATGTAAATATGTTCTATCGGAAGGCGTACCTGAATACAGTGTATCTCCCAAAATTGGACTCCCTAAACTTTTACACATTACTCTAATTTGATGGGTTTTTCCGCTAGATGGCTTAACTAAGTTTAATCTCAGACCGGGGGATAGGCTAGTGCTAAAAAACTGACTGATAGCGGGATTAACCTTTGTCGTTGAAAGTGCCCATTTACCATCTCGTATTTTATGCATATCGCCAATCACAGCACCTTGCTTTTTCTTCGGTTTTTTATCTGTAATAGCAACATAATACTTGCTGATTTTCCTATCCGCAAAGTACCCACTTAAACGTGCTGCACTTTGCTGGTGTTTCGCTAACAACAATAAGCCTGATGTCACTTTATCCAGACGATGCACCAACCAAAGTCGATCATAACCAGTTTGTTGGCAAATGATTGGCAATATACCTGTCTTGTCTCGTTCGTCTTGAACACTGATGCCGCTGGGTTTATTAATTGCAAGAAAGTCTTCATTTTCGAAAACTATTTTGACCTCTTTGATATCAATCATTCTTACTGCTGCGTTTAATTTGTGTCAATTAGACTGAGAGCAGTGGCGTAATCTAATTCTTCCACCGCTTGGGTGATTTGCGCTTTTAGTGAGTCGGAGAATTCCGTCTGCTCAAGGGTAGCGTTCAAATTTTCTGCAGATATGTATTCGTTTCGGGTCAAAACATCTCTGAGACCCTCTAGTGGTTCATTCTTGTTAACTTCCTGTCCATCTTGCTCTTCGCTCAATGCTGTGATTTCGCTGATCGTCTCAGACAAAATAGCATTGAATTCATCAAGTTTTGTGGAATTAGGTGGGATATTCGTTATGACCAATTCTGCTTCTCTTGCACTACTATGCAAACGTTTTAGCCCCAGGTTGCCTGACACTCCTTTCAACGTATGGATAAGAAGTCTTGCAGATTCTCTATCATTCGCGTTGATCATAATGATTAGTTTTTCAGGAAGATCACAATATTGATCGCGAAACTTAATCAGTAGTTTTATCAAAAGCTCTCTATTGCCACTGAGTTGTGACAGGCCAAATTTTAGATCAATAAGTGGGAATTCGTCGTTCATTTAAAGTGCAGCACCTACAATTCATCGCAACATGTTACTTTATTTTCTCGCACAGGGTAGACTAAATACTCTAGCGATATCAACAATAAGAATATAGATGGGAAAAGTAGTTAAAACCATGTCCAAGTTATTATCTAAATATCACCTTAAAAACGGCGTATTCGGCCTCATTCTTTGTACTTTATTATTTGCGTGTTCTTCAGCGAAACATGCTGTTGACTCAGTTAACAATCTTGTTCTTCCCGATGGCGTAGTATTAGTAGATGAAAACCATACTAGCGGCTCAGATACGGTCAGTATCAAATACGAAAAATACCATCTCGAAAACGGTTTAACGGTTGTTTTACATGAAGATGATTCAGACCCCTTAGTGCATGTTGATGTTACTTATCATGTTGGCTCTGCCAGAGAAGAGTTAGGGAAATCTGGCTTTGCTCACTTTTTTGAACACATGATGTTTCAGGGCTCTAAACACGTCGCTGATGATGAGCACTTCAAGATAATTACTGAGGCTGGCGGTTCCATGAACGGCACCACCAATAGTGACAGAACAAATTACTATCAAACCGTTCCGACTAATCAGCTTGAAAAAGTGCTTTGGCTAGAATCAGATCGTATGGGGTTCTTATTGGATTCAGTCACCCAAGAAAAATTTGAAATTCAGCGTGAGACGGTTAAAAACGAACGCGGTCAAAACTATGATAACCGACCCTACGGACTCAGGTCAGAACGCAATTCAGAAGCGCTTTATCCTGTTGGGCACCCTTACTCTTGGTCAACTATTGGTTATATTGAAGATTTAGACAGAGTGACAGTGAATGACCTTAAAAAGTTTTTTACTCGCTGGTATGGCCCTAACAATGCTGTGCTTACCATAGGCGGCAATATAGACAAAATACAAACCCTTAAGTGGGTAAAACAATACTTTGGTTCCATTCCTAGAGGACCAGAAGTGGTGGACATGGAAAAAACGCCTGTCACACTTGAAGCAGACCGATATTTGACCCATGAAGATGAAGTTTATTTGCCATTATTGCAGTTAACCTTCCCTACAGTTCACGTCAGGCACCCAGATGAGGCCCCACTGGATGTATTGTCCAACATACTTGGTGGTGGAAAAACCTCCTTGTTCTATAAAAACATGGTTAAAGACAATCATGCAGTGCAAGCCGTCGTGTCTCATCCATGTCGAGAGCTAGCGTGTGAATTCCAACTCATTGCTTTACCGAACCCCGCCAAGTCATCTGAGCTGAAAGATATCAAGGCAATAATTGAAGCTACGCTCATTGAATTTGAAACACGGGGCGTCAATCAAGATGATCTAGATAAGGTGAAGGCAAGCATCGAGGCATCAACGATTTTTGGTTTGCAAAGTGTATCCGGAAAAGTGTCGACTTTGGCTTCTAACGAAATATTTAATCGACAACCTGATATGGTTCAATTTGATTTAGACAGATACAACAATGTCACAGTGGAAGATGTGATGCGGGTTTATAAAAAATATATCAAAGACAAACCTAAAGTGATTTTGAGTATTGTGCCAAAAGGTCAGTCAGCACTCGCTGCTGCACCTGCCAACTTTGAAAAACCAACACGAAACTTTGCGGTTACAACTGAAACTCAAGATATTAAAGCGCCTGAAATCAAAGACGACTTTGATCGTAGCATTATCCCTACCGCGGGACCCAACCCAGTAGTTAAAGTACCCGAATACAGTCGCATAAACTTCGAAAATGGTATTGAGTTGTTATCTCATTCTACTGATGAAACACCTACGGTTAGTTTGTTGCTTAGCTTAGAAGGCGGACCATTACTTGACCCGATTGATAAAGCAGGTCTAGCCGCATTTACCGCGCAAATGATGAATGAGTCAACGTTAACTAGCAGTAATGAACAGATTGCCAATCAATTAGAGCTATTGGGCAGCAGAGTGAGTTTTAACGCGGCAGGACGATTTACGCAAATACGCGTGAGTGCTTTGGTTAAAAATCTTGATGAAACCCTGTCTATCTTAAAGGAAAAATTGTTTTCACCGGCTTTCCTCGAGGCAGATTTTTTAAGAATTAAAGAAAGTCTGGATCAACAGCTTCAACAAGCTATTAAAAATCCTAGTGTGTTGGCTAACCGTGCGGTAAGCAAACTTATGTATGGCGAGAAAAATCGAATTTCTCGACCAGATAGCGGTACGCGACAAACCTTAGCAAATATTCAACTAGAAGACGTAAAGAACTTTTACTCGCGTTTTTATTCTCCCAAACATGCCAATCTGGTTATCGTAGGTGCCATAGATCAAAATAGTGTAAAGGAAAAATTATCATTCTTAATTGATTGGCAAGGTCCTGACTATCAAATACCTGAATTTGAGCCATTTCCTGAGTATCAAACTAGCTCTATTTATTTGGTCGATAAAAAGGACGCAGCGCAATCGATTGTGAAGTTGGTAAAACGCGCATTGCCTTATGATCCCCATGGAACTCATTTCAAAAGCAAACTGATGAATTTCCCGCTCGGTGGCATGTTTAACAGTCGAATAAACCTAAACTTGCGAGAAGACAAAGGATATTCTTACGGCGCCTACAGTAGTTTTATCGGTGGCAAGTCGCTGGGGCGCTTTGTTGCCAGCGCCAACGTGAAAAAAGAAAATACAGCAGATAGCATTGCGGAGCTTATTAAAGAAATATCAAAATTCCAACAGGCAGGAATGACAGAACAAGAACTGAAATCCATGCGCAGTGCCTACACTCAATCTGAAGCATTAAACTATGAAACACCGAGTGACAAAGCCACGTTTTTGAATCATTTGCTAACATACGGTCTAAAACGCGAATATCGCGAGAAACAAGGTGAAATCATTAGTACGATTTCAGCAACTGAGCTCAATGAGCTAGCGTCTGAATTATTAAAAGTAGAAGCGATGCAAATCATTGTCGTGGGTGACAAGAATATTCTCATGCCACAGCTAGAGGAGTTGCAAATACCTATTGTTGATTACGATGTGTTGCAAGTGCCAACGCGATAGAGAATAAGACTAATCGAACTCGTTTTGGGTTGGTTAGTCTGTCTGTATTGAAATTTATTTGTTATTTTTGCTGTCTGTAATGTTTTGCACCTTTTGGTGCTCAATATGATCACTATTTTGAAAGTAGATTCTTGACGATAGTGATAACCAAATGGGAATCGCGGAAGCTAAAAAGGGGTCAGAGTTGAAATCACTCGTTGCACTCCCCACTTTAGGTCTTCACGCACTTTTTTAGGAATCTATTTTGACGTCAAAGCCTGCTTCATTTTCAGAACGTGTGAACCTGCTAGCTAAACCGGCTGTTTCTGCCACTCTGCCACAAATTAAACATGGAGTAGAAAGAGAAACTTTGCGCATTAATCCAAACGGCAGTTTGGCGCAAACTCCTCATCCACCAATGCTAGGGGCAGCTCTGACCCATGAATATATTACCACTGATTTTTCTGAGTCTTTGTTGGAGTTCATCACACCCCCTGAAACAAACCCAGACAAAACAATCAAGCAACTGACCGATATTCATAAAAACGTGCTATCCCACATGGGTGAAGAAATGCTTTGGCCTTTAAGCATGCCTTGCTTCGTCCAAGGTGACGAAAATATCCCTATAGCCAACTATGGCACCTCGAATATTGGCAAAATGAAAACACTCTATCGAGTCGGATTAAAAAACCGCTATGGCAGTGCCATGCAGGCTATTTCCGGCGTGCATTTCAATTTTTCATTTTCCGATGAGTTTTGGCAAGTATGGCTTGAAGAATCCGAAGCAAAAGAAGCGAACAAAGACACCATATCTGAAGCCTATTTTGCATTGGTCAGAAATTATCGCCGTTTTTGTTGGCTGATACCTTATCTATTTGGTGCATCGCCCGCTTTGTGTGGCTCTTTTATCAAAGGAAAAAAGACGAATTTACCGTTTCAAAAGTTGGGCAAGGGATCGATATATTTGCCTTATGCTACTTCGTTACGTATGAGTGATTTAGGGTATACAAATTCAGAACAGTCAGACCTCTCCATCTGCTATAACAAAGTCGATACCTATATCAATTCGGTGCGAAAAGCGATTAAAACGCCCTCTGAAAAATACCGTGCTTTTGAAGGTAAAATAAATGGCGAATACCAACAGTTGAATAGTAATGTTCTGCAAATTGAAAACGAATTGTACTCTCCAATTCGACCTAAACAGCCAACTAAGCCACTAGAGAAACCGACCGATGCATTAGCCGAGAGAGGAGTTAATTACATTGAAGTCAGGGCCTTGGATGTAAATCC
The DNA here is from genome assembly GCA_947503265.1 of uncultured Alteromonadaceae bacterium. GTDB lineage: Bacteria > Pseudomonadota > Gammaproteobacteria > Enterobacterales > Alteromonadaceae > Aliiglaciecola. The sequence goes on along the minus strand of CANNDC010000021.1, from coordinate 58,276 downwards.
ATTTAGTGCAGTGGGCATAGAAAAGAGTCAGTTTTATTTCCTCGATGTATTTCTAACCTATTGTTTGGTCGCTCCCAGCGCAATGATGACAGATGCTCAATATCAAGAGACCGAAGACAATTTGAGTAGTGTGGTCGTGAATGGTCGTGACCCAGAGTTGCGGTTAAAGAGAGAAAATAACCCAGTTAGCATTCAAGAATGGGCCGGCCCAATTTTTGAGCACATGCGCGAAATTGCAAAGGTGCTAGACAATGCAAACGACAATACCTTGTTTACCCAGTCTGTTGAGCAGCAGTGGCAAAAGGTTGTGGACTCGAGTAAAACACCCTCAGCTGTTATTTTATCTGATTTGTTGGCTGGAAATAAAGACAACGGGCAGTTGGGAATGGAATTGGCGCAAGCCTATCGTGATCAACTTAAAGCAACTGACTATCAAATTTTTTCAGACTCAGAATTTGCTGCATTGGCGGAAACATCCATTAAACAGCAGCAAGCTAAAGAACAAGCGGATAACGTCTCATTTGATGAATTTTTGAAAAATTATTTTGAATATTAATCTAGAGATTTGAAATTCTTCGCGATATTAAGTGTCACAATGTTTATTACCTTGGATAAAAAAATGCCTGACACAAGGTCAGGCATTAAACTACTACCAGGGAAAACACACAATTACTAGAACACGTTAATTAAGAGTCACAAATGGTCAAGAAGTTCACAAAAAATCAAAATTTATTTAAAAATAATTTTGCTTATTTAGGTGCTTCTATCATGCTGGCCTTTGTTTTAGGGGCCTGTACTGCCACTCAACCTAAAAATATAAGCAATATTTGTCATATTTTTCATGAAAAATCTGGCTGGTATGATTCAGCTTCAGATATGAAAGATAAATGGGGCGTTCCTATCCATGTGCCTATGGCAATCATGTATCAAGAAAGCTCGTTCAGAGCTGATGCCTTACCACCGAAAGACTATGTATTTTTTGGCTTAATTCCTTGGGGCCGAATAAGCTCTGCATATGGTTATTCGCAAGCTAAAACACCTACCTGGGCGGATTATGTGCGGGAAACAAAAAATACCGGTGCAGACAGAGATGATTTTGATGATGCGTTAGACTTTATGGGGTGGTTCATCAGTAAAACCTATAAGGTAAATGGAATTTCTAAATGGGATGCCTATGCGCAATACCTAAATTATCATGAAGGGTGGGGCGGGTTTAAACGAAAAACCTATAACAAAAAGAAATGGTTGATCCCAGTCGCAAAAAAAGTGCATGCCCGTTCGTTAAGGTACGCCACTCAATTAAAAACCTGCGAAGCTGAATTGCAAAAAGGTTGGTTTCAGAAATTGTTTACCTGATTTTGATAATCCCAGTTAGCCACCAAATTTAACCCTAACACCTGCATTCACAATGAATCCATCATTGCGCGACCAAATATCGGTTGTCCATTGACCGTCGGGTGCGCGTGTTGGCAAAACTAGGGGATCGTCTCGTGTCTGACGGATATTCAGTAAATTTTCTGCATTGACAAACCAACTCACATTGCCCAAGGTGATTTCACCCAAAAGACCTAAATGCCAATACGGTTTACTTTCTTGTCGGAAGGGATTGCCATCCAAACGTTGTTCCCCAGTGTAATAGGCTTCAAACCCCAAACGACCTTTTCCATGTTGTTCCCACATAGCAACAAAGCCAGCAGAGTGACGCGGAGTCAGCTCGATGGACTGACGACGCTGATTTGATTCATCATACTCAGTCGCGTCTAGGAACAGATAGCTGGCAGTCAGTTTAAAGTCGTTCCATTTATAACGTAGTAACAACTCAGAACCAAAAATACGGGATTCGCCCATTGCGTTGACTAATTGTACTCGATTGAGCGAGCCATTCATTTCAGAAGCAAATGCCTCAAGTTCAGTCACGCCTTCAACATTTGAATTAAACAGGGTCACACTGGTTTCTAGTTTGCCAAGTTGGTAACCAATATCCAATGACCATGTTCTAGCCGTTTCCTCTTCGAGCCCGTTTAACGGGGCTAACCGTGACAACCCTGCTGCTTCTATAGCTTCGACAAAGGGCGTAGGGGCGAAATAACCACGCCCATGAGATGCGCGAATAGTCCAATCATTAGGGCGGTAAAGAATTGAAATTCGCGGACTAAATTGTTCTCCATATTCACTGTGGTCATCTAATCGAGCGCTTATGGAAGTCGATAAATCCTCGTTGTGATCATAGTCCAACTGAGCAAACAAGCCGGGTACATCAAATTCGTAATCAAAGCCACTGAAGTCATCTGAATAGAAGCGCTCTGATTGCATTGCCACGCCGAAAACCCAGTGTGAGCTTGCTGAATATCCTGCCAGAGTGCCCTCGAATAAATAGCTTTCATGGCGATCGTTCTCTGCTACGGAACCGAATTGTTTATCGTGATTTTGCGTCATAACCGAGCTACGTACTGTCCAATTTAGAGCATCTCCAGCAATGCCTTTTGCGATTAAACCCACGTCAAATCGTTCAGTATCTTGTGTTTGGACAAAAGGGCTACCATCTGGCACTGTTTGTCCTATACGAGTTCCACCGTTTCGATTTTCAGTCATCAATCCAATCGTTGCATACAAACTTGTTCCTTCATCGTTTTCCCAAAACAATCTAGGTCGAGCGGTGAAACGTTCGTATTCAGCCATATCCAGCCAGCCATCGTTATCAAAGTCCTGACCGTGTTGATAATGGCCCCCGCCAGTGAATGATGCACCTATAGTGTCTGTAATGGGAGATGCAAGGTAGGTCGTTAGGTCTTGCCCGTCTCGTGATGTCACGTTTACAAGCGCTTCGCCTTCGAAATGGTCAGAGGGCCGACGTGAAACAAGATTTATAACACCACCCATCGCCGACCCTCCGTAAAGTGAAGAGGCAGAACCCTTGATTATTTCGACTGAAGATAAGTCAGTGGGAGGAATTTGCAATAGACCGATTGAAGATGCCTGACCGCCATACAGAGGTAGCCCATCGTTGAGCAATTGTGTATAACGACCATACAGGCCTTGTAAGCGTATATTTGCACTGCCAAGGGCGGGTGACGTGGTTTGCACTCTCACTCCCCCAGTCTCCGCAACAAGCATTGATATATTCCCCGGACGCATAAGGGCTTTCTCTTGGATTTCTTCACCAACGATAACTTCCACTCGAATGGGTTCATTACTTACCGTGCGGCTACCGCGCGTTGCCAGAACAAGGATTGATTCGACTCCGTGTTCATGCTCATCATCTTGATGATTTTTATGCTGTTCTTGTTGGTGTGCATGTTCAGTTATGTCCGTATTATTTTCATTTTGACTGGCATTGACTTTGCCGAGGCCAAGCGAAAAGGTGCTAGCAATTGTGAGGAAAAAAATGGTCGAGAAAAAAGAACTGTGTAATATCACGTCTTAACCTTGATTATATCTACATTTTATTTATTGAAGTTTTGATTTACCAAGTTTGGTATGCCGATTCTAAGCCGTTAAATTAAATTGTCTAACCGATTTGCATCAGGCATCACTCTTCAAGTGAGTCTGTGTAAATCTATATTCGTCTTAAAGGCGGGATCTGGTCGGCATAAATAGCCGAAGTAGTAAAGTGCTGAAGATGGGGTAGCGCAGCCACGCCAACATAAAACGGTTAGTGCCTTTCTGTGCTCAATCTAACTGATTTTAAACCTATTTCTAGAGATGAGTATAGACTTGCCGCTAACTGTGCGCTGCGTTGGTCGAAAGCACCGTGTAATATGCTTTCATGCATAACTTTATGACCTTGCAAATTGGTATGCACTAGGTTCAGCGGCAAATAACAAATACCGAAATCATCGCCACACTTTTTGCCGGAGTGATTTTCGATTATCGGAACGGCGTGTTTTTCGCAGATGTCTGGCCTAAGACTGCAGTGCAATAATACTAGGTGGTACCCTTGTTTTTCAGACAAAGCATTACCTAATTGTTCGCATATTTGTCGCAAATCTTCGCTCATTTCTGCCAATTCGGCGTGATTCAACTGTCCAATGCAAATCATGCTGACATCCGTTTGTAAAATGGCATTGTGTAGATCACCTGTGGCAAATAAATTGTTGTTGTTTCTGGCTTTTTCCACTGCTATTTGTATTTCCTTATCTTGAATAGGAGAAACGCTTTGATTAATGCTTTCTACTTTTTCTGTATTTTGATCAACAGCAACCACTTTATGTTTCGTATTGGCAAATCCAGTCGCAAGCAAGGTACCCAACAGCCCCAATCCCACGACACTAATTTTGACGTTAATAGGTTTAGTTTGTTGACTTGAGTCTTCTGAACTTTGCATCGAATTTTTCTCCACACCTTCGAAAATTACAAGCGTTGCACATAGTGTTCCAATTTATTAACACTATATTTTTCAGTAAGTTGTGATTTTTTATGGTTTGCGACTGTATGGTTTTACAGACACTAGGGACTCGATACTAGATGGTTTGTTCTATCAAAACTAACAGTGCACCTTGTCCTCCCCATTCCAAAGGTGCTTGATGAAATCCCTCTACTGCAGGATGTTGTACCAGCCAATTGGGAACACTGCGTTTAAGAACACCTGTACCTACTCCTGTTATGACGCAAACACAGTGATAATGATGCTTTTGAGCAGCATGAATTAATGCCGCTAATTCTAATTTTGCCTCTTGTTTTTTATAACCATGCAAATCTAATATCAAATCGGGTGGATATTCGCCTCGTCGCAATCGTTTGACCTCATGCGTTGCATGACCGGGTTTGGTATATTTTAAAGGCCCACCATCAAAATGTGCTTCAAAACCGTCTGAAAAATGAAAAGACGCCGCTGCTTGACGTAATTCTGTCGAAACCCGCGTTTTTTTATTATATAAATTCCTTTTTTGCTTGCTGGCAGGCGGCGGAGGCGGTATTTTGTCCTGCTTTATCGGCTCAACGTCACCGAATGCCTGTTTGAACAAGGCAAAGTCGCTGCTGGCTGTTTCTTCAATGGGATTGTTAATGAGTAATGGGCGCTTTTTCATGATTGAAATATTAACAAACAAGTTAAGCCTTCAAAACACCGTATTGGATATATTCTATTAAATGACAAACTTATCGACAGTACAAATAGACAATGCAGTCTCTGAGCTAAGTACTTTTAATGATCTCGCTCGGTGGGCATGCAGTCAGTTTAACAAGGCTGGTTTGTATTATGGGCATGGAACAGACAATGCCTGGGATGAAGCCATAAGCTTACTGATGCAGTCATTACACCTGCCGTTCGAAATGCTGGAAGATAATCCTGAAAGTGTTATGTCTTCACGTTTGACAATTGAAGAAAAACAACAAATTGTTGAGGCGATTGCTCGACGAGTGAATGAGCGAATCCCGCTGGCTTACATTACCCATCAAGCTTGGTTTTGTGGCCTAGCTTTTTACATAGATGAACGCGTTTTAGTGCCCAGATCGCCTTTTGCTGAATTGATTAACAATGGCTTTCAGCCTTGGTTAAACGAATCTCCAAGCATGATCCTCGATCTTTGTACTGGTAGTGGCTGTATCGCTATTGCGCTTGCTTACCAATTTGAGCAAGCCACGGTCGATGCTGTGGATATTAGCGAAGAGGCGTTGGCTGTTGCTGAAATCAATATTCAAGAACATGGTTTGAGTGACAGAGTGTTTCCAATTAAGTCCGATTTAATGTCAGCACTCGAAGGTCAGGTTTACGATTTAATTGTCAGCAATCCACCGTATGTCGATGCTGAAGATATGTCTGATTTACCTGACGAGTTCCATCACGAGCCTGAATTGGGTCTTGCTGCGGGTGATGATGGATTAATACTTGTTGACGTCATGCTCAAGCAAGCAAGAGAACAGCTTTCGGAATCTGGATGGTTGTTCGTAGAAGTGGGTAACAGTCAGGTACACATGCAAGCGAAATATCCACAGTTAGCGTTGGATTGGATTGAATTTGAATTTGGTGGTCAGGGGGTTTTTGCGGTAAGCAAAGCGAACTTAGATGCATTTTATGCCTCTGCAACCGACTAAAACTTTAGAGTCAACACACCTTAAAGTTGTTATTAGAAAATATATGAGATAGGAAAAATACAGATTATGGCTGGCAATACATTCGGCAAACTATTTACAGTGACGACTTTTGGTGAAAGTCATGGCATTGCCATAGGCGGAGTCGTTGATGGCTGTCCGCCAAATTTAGAATTGCATGAATCTGATTTGCAAGGCGACCTAGATAGACGCAAACCGGGTACATCACGATATACCACCGCCCGTAGAGAAGATGATGAAGTTCAAATTCTATCCGGTGTGTTCGAAGGCCGCACTACGGGAACCAGCATAGGTCTGTTGATTAAAAACAAAGATCAACGAAGCACAGATTACTCCAAAATCAAAGACACCTTCAGGCCTGGACATGCGGATTACACTTATCAGCAAAAATACGGTTTGCGAGATTACCGTGGTGGTGGTCGATCTTCTGCCCGTGAAACGGCGATCCGTGTTGCCGCAGGCGGTATTGCGAAAAAATATTTAAAACAAGTACACGGCGTCGAGATTCACGGTTATTTGTCACAATTAGGTCCCGTGAAAATGGAGAAGGTCGATTTTGACTTGATCAACACCAATGCGTTTTTCTGTCCTGATGAGTCCAAGTTAGATGATCTTGATGCTTATATGCGTGATTTAAAGAAACAAGGTGATTCTATCGGCGCGAAAGTTTCTGTTGTAGCAACCAATATGCCGGTGGGACTAGGAGAGCCTATATTTGATCGCTTGGATGCTGACTTAGCTCACGCGATGATGGGGATCAACGCAGTTAAAGGTGTCGAAGTTGGCGACGGATTTGCAGTGGTCAATCAAAAGGGCAGTGAGCACAGAGATGCATTAACACCAAAGGGATTTAAAAGTAATCGTTCAGGTGGTGTTCTTGGCGGAATTTCTACAGGGCAAGATTTAGTTGTGCGCATGGCTTTAAAGCCAACATCTAGCATCAGCGTGCCAGGAGAAACCATAGATATTCATGGAGAAACAGCCGAAGTCATTACCAAAGGTCGTCATGATCCCTGTGTTGGTATTCGCGCGGTTCCTATCGCAGAGGCTATGATGGCGTTGGTGGTCATGGATCATCTTCTAAGACACAGAGGACAAAATGCGGATGTTACTTCAGTCACCCCTGTTATTCCTGGACAAGCATAGTAATGAGCATCCAAACTAATCAATTTTGGCAGGAAAAGAATAAGTTGTTTCTTATCTAGGTTCAGCCAGAATAACGCACTTGCGTTTTCAAGATGGACATAATGAACAAGCCCAAAAGCGCCCAATCTACTCTCAATTTGATGCTGCTTTGTATCACCTATCTGCTCTATTTTGGGCAGCTAGGTGTGCTCGTACCTTATCTTGGCGTTTTTCTTGACGGTCGTGGGTTTACTTCTGAACAGATAGGCGAGCTATTCGCTTTGATTACCTTCGCGCGAATCCTGGGGCCGAATTTATGGGCCAGTATGGCGGATAAGTCTGGCAAGGGTTTGCGTATACTACAAATAGGTAGCTTCCTGACATTCAGTACGTTTTGTATTGTATTTATAGTGGATGGATTTTGGGGCCTGACATTATGCTTTGCGCTTATGATGATGTTTTGGACTGCGATACTTCCGCAACTGGAAGTCTTGACCCTGAACGTTACTGATAGTGATCCCCGAAAGTACAGTCGCATTCGATTGTGGGGCAGTATTGGTTTCATTATTTTGACGATGCTTACAGGCAAAGCCATTGATATGTCATCTTCTGAAGCACCGGTAATTATTAGTGCGTTGGTGCTGGCAGCCTTGTTCATTTCCAGCTTGGTTTTGAAAGAAAAAGCCCCGGTTGTCGATAAACAAGAAATCAAAGGCAGTGTTTGGAAGTTAATTAATACACCTGTGTTCTGGGTTTTCATTGTCTCTGCCATACTCTTGCAGGTCAGCTTCGGCACATACTACGGATTTTTTGCACTTTACGTTCGAGATTTAGGCTACAGTGGTCAAGCAACCGGTTTTTTCATTGCCCTTGGTGTGGCGGCTGAAATAATCATTTTTCTGTTAGCCGGTCGATTGATTGACTACTTTGGCGTAAAGTGGATTCTATTCATCAGTATTCTATTGACTGCTATCCGCTGGTATCTGCTTGGCGCTTTGGCTGAATACACTGTGATTATTATTCTTAGCCAATTGCTGCATGCGTTTAGTTTTGGCATGACTCATGCGGCTTCAGTGCACTTCATTCATCGGTATTTTGGTAGTTCCTTCCAAAGCCGCGGGCAAGCAGTGTATATCAGTATTGCGTTTGGTTTAGGTGGCGCAATTGGTAACTATGTAGCTGGTCAGCTCTGGATGCAAGGCGCGGGAGCTTATCTCTCTTTTATGTTTTGCGCCATCACAGCCTTTTTAGCCGCGGCTACTTTGCTGCTGGTTAAATCTTCAAAAATGCAATGATCGGAGTTAGGCTGAAAAAAGTAAAAACTACTCAGAGGAGTAATTAATGAATCGATTCTTTAGGTTATCTAGTGTATTCAGTCTGATCATATTGTGTGCAAATGCGCCATTAAGTTGGGCGCAAGAGTCGATGCAATCTAACATCTCCAGTCTGCAAAGATTTATGCCCAATCAAACGCTTGGTGAGACGTCAGATTTTGACATTCGCGATGTTTTTATCGGTGAGCCAGTGTTAGCTGAGGTCAAATATCTGATTCTTCAAGGGGGCAAAGTTCATTACATTGCTGGCGGGAATAGAAGCGATCGTGTCAAGATAAGCTTCTTTCAACCTTACCAACAAACTCAGTTAGAGCAAGTATTGCAACTAAACTTTGATAAAAACAACGGATTTATCAATAGTATCGACCTAACCTATTCTCTTGAAAGCCGTTATGTAGACATTCAACCTGTTTATGAAAAAGTGCTAAATCAGGCTATCAAAAAATACGGCAAACCCCTGACTTACCAGCAAGTTAGTGACCTTGCTAGGCCGCGAGGAGATAACATTCGTTTGTCTGATTTCATACAGAATATCCAAACTGATACCGACGAACGAGCAAAAATTCTAAATTACTTTACTAAAAAACAAGTCACACCTAGAACGCATTTTGCTGATGATGGAGACGGGAATGCCATACTCAAGTCGGGTTTCAGACAATGTTATTTTTGGCATAAAGAAAAGTTTGTGGAGATTTTATCTATGTGCTCTTTTCAATCCAATAGCGGCAATATGCGAGGTCAGGGGATTACCTTATCACTAGAGAATTTTTCGGTACAAACACAGATCCTTAACTTTAAATCTGCTATCGATGAAGGTATTGAAATTCAACTTTAAGGCTATGCCTTAACGTACAACTATCGTTAAAGCATTACAGTCTTTTCATTAACAATGAATTGTTTTCTTGGTCGATTTTAAAATCAAATTCTCGTAAAAAATTCATGCCTAGCAAGCCATCTGCAGCTTGAAAATCTGGCATTGGCAGAACAACCACAGCAATATCGCTGACTTTAAATCCACCGATATATATACTATTTAATCGATAAACAGGCGCATTTACCTGTCCCCCTGCGGTATTCACCGTAAAGTGGCCGACATAATCATGTGAGCTTGAATAACTCAGATTTTTAAAGGTTCGCTGGTTGATCACTGTGGTCGAGGCGCCTGTATCTATCATCAACTTCAGTCTGTCACGTCCGATAAATGTATTGGTGATAAAATGGTCGCCATGACGTTGCAATCGCACCACTCTGTCGTAATACGTCTTGTCGGGCTTGCTTTCCTCTTGTTGCACCGAAATGTCATTCGATACCGTTAGAATTTGTCGGATACGTTTTGCATCAATATCCTCTTTGGGCAGTGACGCAAGGACGTTTTCCATCAACGACTCTTGATTTTGCCAAGCATACGACTCAGCCAGTGCCAAAATAAATGACTTACGCGTTGGGTCAAATTGCCAAAGAGGTTCAACAAAGGTTTCTAAAATATCCCATGAGCGAATGGTTTTTAGCTTGTTGATATTGTCAGCAGCCAGTTCAATAATGATCTCTAACACATTGGCGCGTTGTTCTGTGTTAAGTGGCAGATCGAGTAATTCGTAGTAATGGGCTATGGTGTAGTTAATGCCATTCGTTTTGCGAATCAATTCGGCTTCTAACAATAAAAAATCAATATCATTTGGGAATGCTCGCAAATGCCCTAGAATGTAGTCTCGGGCCCTGTCGTATTCGGCGGCGGCAATCCATTGTCTGACCGCAAAAATTTGTTTTGATTTTTCATCTTCTGGATCTAGCGGATTATCCAGATATTCACCCTCTGAAACCTTGCCAGCCCGAGTGCCGGGTTGAGCAGGTGTTAGATTCGTTTTTTGTAGCAATTCAGGTGCATAGTCAGGATTGGTATTTTCTAAACTGGGTGATAAAAGCGTGTTTTGCCCCCAAAGATAGACGTTAAGACTCAGTGAAAGACCTAGGCATAGTGCTAATAAGGCAAGAATCCACTTCATACTTTCGCCGCTCCATATACATCAGAGAATCTGGCTGGCATTCTTTTAGGCTTACCACTCGAAAGCGCAATGCAAACAAAATCAGTTCTCGCGGTAAGCAACGTCAATTGGTCTTTTTCACGGATAAATTGAAATTGGCGCGATAACTTGAGTCGATTATCACATTCGATAATCCACGTGGCGCACAAGATGTGATCACCTAAATGCGCAGCGGCTAAATAGTCTATCAAATGCTTACTAATGGCCATGCCTCGGTCTAGGGCTTGATACTCTTCGATGGTAAGTCCTAATTGATTTGAATGTGACCAAGACACTCTCTCAAGTTGCTTTACATAGGCAACATTATTGACGTGTTGATAGTGATCAATGTGTTGAGATTGTATTTTCCACGGCAGAATGTGAGGATTAGGCAAATTCCAATCTAGCGCCGAATAATCATTCTTGTTTGCCGTTTTCACTATGCATTCACCTGCGGTAATGGATTTTCTGCCACGCTCTTCGCCGAAAAAAGCTCAAGCATCATACGTTTTTCACGGCTAACTATTGGATTAATGAAGTCTTCTACTTTCCCCAATTTTTTGAACGATTTAAAGCCTTTTTCTAAAAATTGGTGGAGGCTTTCTACTCCTGCAACTTTGGCTGGTTTTCTGGATAACATCAGCATTGCTGAGATCCCTGAAATCTTAACCACCTGAGCTAGATCGAAGCCTAAACTCTCCAATAAATCTATTTGTTCTTGCCGCTGCAGTTGGTTGTTAGCGTCTCTATAGCTATGGAAATAACTATCACGATTAAGTTCATTGTCAGCTAACTGCTTGGCCAGTGCAATATCAAGCTCCAACGACAAACTATTGAGCCTTAAAGCCGCCTCTAAAGATACCAGAGCGGTTTCGGGTAATAACTTGGCCATTTTGGGAACGACTCGGGCTAGTTCTTGGTCGCGCTCACTGAAATCTCTGGGGCCGTATAATTCGTCGACAAAAAATTGCATCGCCGGTTTAAATCGTTTTGATTGCCACAAATCATCATGGGTAATTAGCAATCTTTTAGTCTGCCAAGCTTGCAGTTTCCGGATTGGGACAGTCAAATTTTGCGCGCCAATGTCTGCATGCATTTGTGCAGATTCTTGCAAGTGATGGATAATTTTATTTAGCGTGTCTGCCATGGTTTAAAACAAGGTACTTCTACAAATTTACTTATTTACATAGCTTGTCTTATTAATCTAAGTTTATCAACTTGCTGCACTGGCATCGAATCACTACAATGCCCGCTTATTTGCAGCAAAAGTGTCCAATACCGAATTGTTTGTTTATCCCGACTTAATCAACATCTTCAATAACACCTTTTACGCCAGCACCAATACTAAGTTGGTGAAGGGGGAAGATGAGCCAATTTATTTACCGGCTGATCAAGACTGTGGTTTCCATCGCATTGTTTTCGCCCACGGTTATTTTTCTAGTGCTTTGCATGAAGTCGCACATTGGTGCATTGCTGGGAAACAAAGACGACTCGTCCAAGATTATGGCTACTGGTATTGTCCCGATGGGCGTAATCAACAGCAACAAGCCGAGTTTGAACAGGTTGAAATTAAACCCCAAGCTATTGAATGGGCATTTTGTCTGGCGATAGGATGCAAATTTAATGTCAGTACAGATAATTTAAATGGCTTTGAGGCAGATGCAGCGTCTTTTAGAGTCAACGTAGAACGGCAGTTGCGTCGGTACCAAAAGGATGGCTTTCCAACGCGTGCCCAACAATTTATTGACGCTTTACGTGCATTCTATGCAGGCAAAGTTATCCCAAATGAAGAGCGTCATTGTGAGACAATTTAAACTTGGTTTGATCGTCAATCCGTATGCCGGCATTGGAGGTGCGCTTGCACTGAAAGGCAGTGACGGAGCAGACATCCGTGAACGGGCTCTGGCCGCAGGAGCGGTTAAAAAAGCCAATGAAAAAACCAGTCTCGCCCTAACAGAAATTCTTAAACACAGTGAAGCGATTAACGTGTATACGGCTTCAGGAGAGATGGGAGAGCAGGTTAGCCGAGATTTAGGGTTAAACACCCATGTGGTTTACTATAGTCAGTCGGCACAAACTGAAGCTATGGATACGGTTCTTGCGGCTAAAGCACTGGTAAAATCACAGGTAGATTTAATTTTGTTTGCGGGAGGAGACGGCACTGCGCGCAACATTTTTGACGCTGTTGAAGATAATGTGACTGTCTTGGGTATTCCTGCTGGATGCAAAATCCATTCAGGTGTGTATGCCATTACACCTAAATCAGCTGGAAGAGTTGTGAACATGCTTGTCAGTGGTGAATTGGTTAGTTTGCAAGAGGCTGAAGTCAAAGATATTGACGAACAACAGTTCAGAGAGGGCCGAGTTCAAGCAAAGTACTATGGCGAAATGAAAGTGCCAGCCGAACTACAATACGTGCAAGCAGTCAAAATGGGCGGCAAAGAGTCAGAAGAGTTAGTGCTAGCGGATATTGCGGCTTATATCATCGAAGATATGCAGGACAATCCAGAAACCCAGTACATTATGGGGTCAGGCTCTACGATCGCTGCAATCATGTCAGAAATGGGATTAGACAACACATTGCTAGGTGTTGATGTGGTTTGCGATCAACAGTTAATCAAGCAAGATCTTACCGCTGAGCAATTATTTGATCTTGTGGAGTATAGAGCCAGTAAATTGGTCATTACCCTTATTGGAGGGCAAGGGCATATCTTTGGGAGAGGAAATCAGCAACTTAGTCCTGAAGTCATTCGCGCAGTGGGCAAAGATAATATTCTAGTTGTAGCGACTAAATCTAAACTTACTGCTCTCAATGGTCGACCACTGATTTCTGATTCAGGTGATAGCAGTTTAGATCAAGATTTAGCTGGGCCTATGTCGGTGATAACTGGCTTTAGAGATAAAGTGCTGTATCCCGTAAACACGTTTTTAAATGAGCACTATTAAAGTGGGATTTGGATTAATGGCAACCCTAAAACCACGAGTTAATGACAAGGTAAGAACGAAAATTGGACAGTGTTTCTAACAATATCGAAGACGTTATTCTAAAAATTGAAAGCGCATTAGATGAATTTATTGATTCGGGTACCGAGGAAGAGTTGTTTCTTTCTGGGTATCTTCATGGGCATTTTTCTTTGGCGGTGAGTCAAGCGTTACAGCAACAAAGCGTGACACCAAAAAACCTTATTAGAGAGGTAACCACCAGTCTGGAACTAGCGTTTGAAAACAACGAACTTGAGTTCGAGGATCAACAAAAAGTGTATGACATGTGGAATAAGCTGGCAGTTATTGCCTCTTAAAGGTAATGGATTGCCGTTTTCCACGACACAATTAATTCAATTCAACGGATTTATACAAGATTAGGCAGTAAATAAGCGCATTTGCTTATTTGGCGCATTTATTGCGAAGGTTTTCTGTATCAATAGCTATTGCAGTGAAACTGAGTAAATGTTTTCAATTCATAAACACATTAAAAATCTTTTTTGCCTAGCAGCCGTGATACTTTGTTTGAGTTGCGTATCAAATGATCCCAATGAACTCACCAACACCGCTGATCGTTCTGGAAATGCCTCTGCGCCAATGGTGAACTCTGAACCTCATGCATTAGGGAATATTGAATACCATACCGCTTTGCTAGCACAAGAGTTATTTTCTCAAGTTCGTACCGACAGAGAATATCGTTATGCCGTCATCAACTTTGTTCCGGTGACTTCCCTTAAATTTGATCCCTCACAACAAGGTCCACTCATGTTGTTAGGTCATCAGTTGTCTGAGGGAATGGTAACAGAAGCAAGCCGAATTGGATTAATAACTCAAGACTACAAGACCACAAACGATATAGTAATTAGCAAAGATGCGGATTACGTCTTTTCAAGAGATGTCAGTCGACTAAATGCGATGCAAGATATTGATTTTTACATTGCTGGCACGATTACCGAGCAACAACAGGGTGCCATTGTGAATGCGCGAATTATTCATGTCGACAGTAAAGATGTGGTTGCTTCGGCAACTAAGTTTTTTCCAGCGAATATTTTCTGGGAAAGAGAAAAAGTATCCACACGAAATGGTTTGATTTACCGAACAGATTCATAATTACAAGGGGTCACCCGTGACTAAAGTTATCTTCACCTCGATTTTTTGCTTTTTATTGTCAGGATGTGCCAACTCATCTATTTGGGACGGATGGGCAAGTAATGAAACAGAAACACCCGACAGCGGCGCACAGCCTCAAGAAATGCAGGTCGTTAACGTAATGGGTAGCACCTCACAGAGTTATCAGACTATGTCGAACTCTTCACAAGATTCAGGCTCTTCACTTTATGGTTCTATGTCTAACCAAGCTCAGTATGACAATGGTAACGGAACCTATAATGGCCGCATCTTGACCAAACATGTCGGTGACTATGTGCAGAATATGGCTCAAGATTTGGTAGCCAACATGGAGTACTTGACTGATCAAACCCCCATAGGTGTAACCAACTTCGCGTTAATTGATAGCAACCTACAAAAGACTAATCTGCTGGGTTATCAATTGTCAGAGTCTTTTATTCACGAACTGCATAAGTTCCGAATTCCGGTTATTGACTTTAAAGCAACTGAATATATTCGTGTTACCGACCATGGTGATTTTTTTCTGACTCGAGATTTTCTCGAGTTAACGGAAAGGGCGCCAATCCAATATATTCTGACAGGCACTATGACCAAGCATCAGGGTGGATATTTGGTCAATGCACGAATTTTAGGGCTTGAGTCCAAAGCCGTCGTTGCATCAGCACAAATGTTAATGCCATTTTATGTAGTCGATGCACTTTTACCCAGTGAACATGACATGGTTGATGGCGTGAAACTGACACAAGGAGACTAACGATGAAGTTGGGCTGCTTTCGTTTTGTATTCATTTTACTCACAGGGCTGTTTTTGTCAGCCTGTGCAAATTCTAACTTTGCAATGCCGGATTGGCTCAGTTCATCTGACGAGACTGAGCAAGCGCCCGCTGTGCAGCAGAACAAACTCGCCGCAATTGATGAAGGTGCTTTATTTCGTGAAAAATTAAAGGCA
Organism: uncultured Alteromonadaceae bacterium; assembly: GCA_947503265.1. Classification (GTDB taxonomy): domain Bacteria; phylum Pseudomonadota; class Gammaproteobacteria; order Enterobacterales; family Alteromonadaceae; genus Aliiglaciecola. The sequence continues at coordinate 42,687 of CANNDC010000021.1, read as the reverse complement.
AAAGTCGCGCGGGAACTAGCCCCCCAGCCACAACAAAATCAACAAGACATGGTTGTTTATCGAACACCAAATACCTTGTATTCACCTTCGTTTAGTCACAAATCTCTTGCTGACTACGCGGAACAGTTGACCATGAACCTGATTCACAATGGACGTAACTTGCCCTTGGACAGCTTGGTTGGCGTGACAACATTTGTGAATTTTGATCAGTCGTTAAACAATAGCAGTGCACTAGGTAACCAACTTGCGGAACAATTGATGTCTGAAATGCAAAGTTACGGTGTGGCTGTAGCAGATTTTAAAGCTATGGATCAAATTATGGTCAACAGCGCCGGTGATTTCGTGTTCAGTCGTCAAGCACAGCAACTCTCTTCAAGTATGTCGGTGAGTTACGTTTTGTCGGGCACGTTAATACGCAATGAAAAAGGCGTTAGGGTGAACGCGAGGGTAGTTGATATTCAATCCAAACGAGTCGTTTCTAGTGCATCTTTAGTGATCCCACATTTCGTCGTGAAATCTTTGCAACCTAGCTACCTTGTTGTCCGCACTGATTAAAAGCGCTGACTAAAAGCGCTGACTAAAAGTGCTCAGTAAATGAACTGACTGAAAAGTTTGGCGTCATGATAGTGAGCAGGGTGAACCAAGACAATTTTCAATACAATCGAATATTGAATCTTAGATTTCTCGCTTTATCAATTTTTTGACTAAGAAACGGTTAGGATTCAACGCATTGAGCAGGGTTGAGTCTAAAGGTAACGGTTCACCTGCAATTTGACTCGTCAGAAGCTCGGCCATTAATGGAGCCGTGGTCAATCCTCTTGAGCCTAACCCTGAAAACACGTAAAGATTTTTATGGCTTGTTGCTGAAGGATATCGATGTATTGGCAACGCCTTGTACAAGTCACTGAATTGCTCAGTTTGAATCTGGGGTGAAAAAAGAGACCCAACAACCGGCAAATGATCGGGCAATGAGCAGCGGATAGCAGCTCTAGCTGAACTCAATGGTTGCCGTGATTTCAATTGTTCTATCCAATTTGTTTTTTCCAGCGCTTTGAGATGCATTGCAATATTGCTTTCAGACTCAGACGCTCTTTGTGCAGTTTCTCTATCGTTTTTAGAATAGCTAGAACCCAATGCATGGGTGCCATTAAATTCTGGTGTCAGGTATCCCTTGTGACACAACACAGTCTTCAGATTTGATAAGGGGGAGAAGGTTGGTATTGCTTCTACTTGTCCGCGAACAGCTTGAAAAGGCAGGTGAGCGCTTTCATTTAAATCCATGCACTTTTCACCATTGGCAAAAACCACCACATCTGCAGTAAATTTTTGCTGATCAGCAATTAGTTTCCAGCCAGTATCACATTTTTCAATGGATGATATTTTGGTATCCATGTGTTGTGAATAACAGCCCGTTTGATTGCAGGCTTCAAACAAGGCAGCCACCAATTCTGGTGGGCATATCCAACCGCCATCGGCAATATATAAACCCTCATAGGGTAGGTCCAGGTTAGCAATTTCACTAGCTCGAATGGAATTAACACCATAAATCAAAGACTCTGGCCAGGTTTGATTTTCTATCAACTTTTTTTGACGATCCTTAACAGCGTCATTGAATGCAAGTTGTAAAACACCACACCAGCTATGAGAAAATTCAAAACCTTTTGAGATAAGCTGTCGATAGCGTTGTTTGGCAAAGTTAAATCCGAGGGCCTGTATTTGACTACTGATATTCGCTTCTGCGTTAAGTTGCGGATAGAAGCCTCCTTGAGGATTTCCTGACGCACCTTTTGCGATTGTTGCATCCTCACAAAACAGCGAAACTTGGAATCCTCTTTGCGTTAGTGAGTAGGCTAGATTCGCCGAAGCCATGCCTCCACCGACAATGGCAATACTAATCTCGTCAGAGGAAACCTGCATTTTTTCTCGAAAAAAGTAGCTATGGGTTTTGCGATCTGTTTTTTCGGACGTAAACCTGCCCATCAGCATTTCTCGCTTGCGTCCAAACCCTTTGCGTTTCTCGACGGTAAATCCGTGTGATGCTAACCCTCTTTTTACTGCACCAGCCGCTGTAAAAGTTGCGAAAGTTGCTTGTTCCTTACTCAATCTTGCAACTTGTTGATATAGCTCGTCGGTCCACATCTCCGGATTCTTACTTGGCGCAAATCCATCCAGATACCAAGCATCGACTATGCCTAGCGGTGTATTGTGGATGAGAGGTAGCGTTTCACGGACATCTCCTAACCATAAATCCAACACCACGTGCCCATTTTCAAATACCAATCGATGACAACCCGGGGTTAAATGAGGGTAACTTTCAATTAACTGCTGGGACAAGGGCTGCAATTCCAGCCATTTACTTAGCGCTGTTTCGAGATCTTGCAAGGCTAACGGAAACTTTTCAGTACTGATAAAGTGCAGTCGATATGATTCTGAATTTGGATTAGTTTGTTTGAAATTCTTGAATGCCTGCCATGTGGCTAAAAAGTTTAGTCCAGTACCAAACCCAGTTTCAGCAATAACAAAGGGAGTTTTCTGATCTTTCTTGACAGCTTGCTGCCAACGAGATTCTAGGTCGTTTTGCTGAATAAATACATACCGAGTTTCTGCTAGGCCATCAATATCTGAAAAATAGTGATCACCAAATTCTTGCGCATGAGGCACTCCATCGTCTATAAATTGTATACTTGCAGTACGTATGCTCAAGTTCAGACCTTGTATCCATAATTGTGCTAAAATTTTCGAGCGTTAGTGTAATACGTGTGTGATTTATTCACAAAAGAGCAGACCAGTTATTTCTACAAAAACATTATCATATCTAGACAGAGTTAAGTCCTAAGATTTTAAGGTAGAGGAAAATCATGAGAAGAGCGGTAATCACGGGTATCGGAGTAGTTTCTAGTATCGGAAACAATCAGGAAGAAGTGTTGGACTCTTTGCAAAAAGGTCGCTCTGGCATTACGTTTTCAGAACAATTTGCCGAAATGGGATTGCGAAGCCAAGTTTGGGGCAAAGTGGATATCGACTTCAAAGATCACATCGATAGAAAGCAATTGCGCTTTATGGGTGATGCTCCAGCATACGCTTACATTGCAATGCAACAAGCCGTCGAAGATTCAGGTCTTTCAGAAGATCAGGTATCGAATGTTCGTACGGGTATTATTGCCGGTTCGGGCGGAGCCTCATCGAGTGCACAAGTTGCATCAGCTGATATCTTGCGTGAAAAAGGGGTTAAACGAGTTGGTCCTTATATGGTTACCAAGTCTATGGCGAGCACAGTATCTGCCTGCTTAGCTACGCCATTTAAAATCAAAGGTATTAATTATTCTATCGCGTCGGCCTGCGCTACTAGTGCTCATTGTATTGGTAACGCACTTGAGTTAATCCAATTAAACAAACAAGACGTTGTGTTCGCCGGTGGCGGTGAAGAATTAGACTGGACCCTGTCCGTTCAATTTGACGCCATGGGAGCCTTGTCTTCTAAGTTCAATGACAACCCATCAGTCGCTTCGAGAACCTATGATGCAGATAGAGACGGGTTTGTTAGCTCAGGTGGCGGCGGTATGGTCGTAGTTGAAGAACTAGAACATGCTTTGGCTCGCGGCGCTAAGATCTATGCTGAAGTAGTAGGATATGGTGCCACTTCTGATGGTGTAGATATGGTTGCGCCATCAGGTGAAGGTGCTGTCAGATGTATGCAGATGGCTATGGAAAATATAGATCAGAAAATCGATTATTTGAATACCCATGGTACGTCAACACCTGTAGGTGATGTTAAAGAGCTGGGTGCTATTCAAGAAGTGTTTGGCGCTGACGGTCCAGCTATTAGTTCAACTAAATCAATGACTGGTCATGCATTGGGTGCGGCCGGTGTAAATGAAGCTATCTACAGCATCCTAATGATGGAAAACGATTTCATCGCTCCGTCGATCAATATCGATAACTTGGATGAGGCGGCCAAAGGGTTGGATGTAGTAACTGAACCTCGTCAGGCAAAATTGAACACCATCATGTCTAATAGCTTTGGTTTTGGTGGAACGAACGCGACCTTAGTGTTTTCGCGTTATCAAGACTGATAAATACTCTCTAGTTATTGTAGGCTCAACGCATTTTCGTGCCGTTGAGCCTGCATCTTTCTTTTATATCTCACTCAGCTTTTCCAATTGACTAAAATCCAGTATTTCAATCTTACCGTAGGCTGAAGTAATGATATTCTCTCGTTTAAGCTCGTTAAGCAGCTTATTAACCGTTTGTCTTGAGCTGTTAATCATTTGCGCTAGCGATTCTTGTGATATTTTGACTCGGCTAATTTTCTCGGCAGCATTCGTCTGAGACAAACCATTGCATAGCAACAATAAACGCTTAGCCAGTTGTCCTTTCAAGCTCAGTCCACCGGTTTCGTCAATCAGCGAAAAGGTTGCGCGAATTCGCTGACATAACAATCGCATAAAATGCGGATACAGCTGTGGTTGCTCTTTTAATAGCTTTTGAAATGCGCTATTGGGCAACATCAATAAACTGGTATCCTGATCGGCGTGGGCATCATGAGTTCTAGGTAGACCGTCGAAAAGTGATATTTCGCCAAACCACGCCCCTTTTGATAACCAAGTTAGCACCATTTCCTTACCTTCACTGTTGACATTGCTGACTCGAATACGTCCATCTAGCACACAGTAAAAGCCATCAGCCGTGTCATTTTTAGCGTGCAATATCTGCGATTTTTTCAAGGTTTTTACTTTGCACTGCTCGACCAACTTGCCTATGACACCATCAGGTAATTGATTAAACCAAGGATTATGAAGCAAAATCTGCCGGATTTGTTTTAACTGCACTGTTGGTTAATCTCAAGAATGTCAACTTGACGACAGTTTAGTCCACTTTTATTGATTAGGGTATGCGATAGTTTAAAGCAATGGTTGGAAGTGTAATGCATGGCAAATTCAGTTAAAAACTTGGTGAGTGAAGAAGAGTGGCAGACAAGAGTCGACTTGGCTGCATGTTATCGAATAGTGGCCAGTTATGGATGGGATGATTTAGTTTTCACCCACATCTCTGCCCGTGTACCTGGCCCTGAGCACCATTTTCTTATCAATCCCTATGGAATGTTTTTTGAAGAAATCACCGCTTCTAACCTAGTCAAAGTAGATTTGCAGGGTAATAAAGTGATGGATTCGGAATTCGATATTAATCCCGCAGGATTTACCATTCATAGCGCAGTTCATGAAGCTCGAGAAGATGCTAAATGTGTTTTGCATTTACACACAAACGCGGGAATAGCGATATCGACGTTAAAAAGTGGCTTGCAAGCATATAGTCAACAGTCGCTTTTTGCCTTGTCATCTATGTCATATCACGACTATGAAGGGGTAGCATTAAACCCAGACGAAAAGCAGCGTTTGGTCGCCGATTTAGGTAAAAATTCGTTTATGATATTGCGCAATCACGGCTTACTTACTTGTGCTGAAAGTATACCTGATGCATTTATCTACATGTTTCTGCTGCAACGAAGTTGTGAGATTCAACTAATGGCCCAGTCCACTGGCCAGGAGATGATTCCAATACCTGATCCAATTTTGCAAGGAATCCAAGCACAAGCTGAACAAGTCACTCGCTCCGCCGGTGGGAATCTAGCCTGGCCAGGGATTCTCAGAAAGCTCGATCGTATTAATCCGGGGTACGCTGATTAGGTTCAACAGCCCCTAATTAACCCAAGTTAGGGTTAATTAGCGATAGCATCTTAAGGGGAGTTAGCTCAAAATACGTGATTTAACACTGTTTAGAGGGAAACTCCGCAAAGATGAAGATTTATTATGAAGATTCCATGCCATACGGCGAATTTTATTTTTCCGAAATTGGTGAGTGCGAATCTTTTTCTGCCCAAACAATCAAACCTGAAACCTTGATTGATGCAGATGTATTGCTAGTGCGCTCAACAACCAAAGTAAATGAATCTTTACTTCATCTTGCCAAAAATCTTCAATATGTTTCTACAGCAACCGCGGGCTCTGACCACATGGACAAAGCTTATCTTCAGTCAATAGGACTAGACTATGGCGATGCTGGCGGGTGCAACGCCATTGCTGTTGCGGAATATGTGTTGAGTTGTATGTTGGTTTGTTATGAAAATGATTTAGCGTCTTTGCAAGAAAAACGCGTTGGTATTGTTGGCGCTGGTCATGTTGGCAGCGCCTTGGCAGACAGGCTAGACGGATTAGGAATTAAATACTTGTTATGTGATCCACCGTTGCAAGCTCAAAACGATTGCAGGGCATATCACACGCTGGATGAAATTTGCCAATGTGACATTATTAGTTTGCACGTTCCTTTTGTACGGGAAGGCGAATATGCAACAGGCTATATGTTCGACTACGCTAGGCTCGATCAATTATCCGAGCACCAACTACTGATTAACGCCTGTCGAGGTGAAGTGCTAGACAACAAGGCAGCATTAACCTTATTCGAATCGGGCAAAAAGATGAATTTGATTCTGGATGTTTGGGAAAATGAACCAAATATCAACTTTTCTCTGGTTCCTTATATCAAAATTGCCACCCAACATATCGCTGGTCATACAGTTGAAGGCAAAGCGAGGGGAACCTACATGTTGTACGAACAAATTTGTGAGCGGTTTCAACTTAAAAAGAGTAAATCCTTCGAAAGTTGTTTGCCACCTGCACCCTCAATTGAGATATGTCACTCCGACCCGTGGCAACAAATTCATTCTTGTTTACTTAGCGTATATAATGCTTCGAAAGATGATCTGGCCTTCAAAAACCAGGTGTTAACGGGCGAACAGTTCATTTATAGCCGAAAACACTATGCTATAAGAAGAGAATTAGCTTCTGTGGCCCTAAAAGCTGGAAATTTCTCTCCAACAAAGGCACTCTTACGGCTCGGTTTTTCTGACGTTGTAAACGAAGACTAGTTTTCGCTTACGACTAATCTAATTTAGGAGTTAAAAATTAATGTCTCGCGCTTTTGATGTTGCTGTTCTTGGAGCAACTGGTCTGGTTGGTCAACATATGATAGAAATCCTTGAACAAAGGGATTTTCCGGTAAATACGCTTTATCCTCTGGCAAGCAGTCGCTCAGCCGGTGGCACCGTGACCTTCAAAGGCAAAGAAATTAAAGTGTTAGATGCCGACGAATTTGATTGGTCGCAAGTCCAAATTGGTTTCTTCTCCGCTGGTGGAAGTGTGTCTGAAAAGTTTGCGCCTATTGCAGCTGAAGCCGGTTGTGTTGTGATAGACAATACATCACACTATCGTTACGAACCTGATATTCCTTTAGTTGTTCCTGAAGTCAATTCTCATGCACTGGCTGATTTTCGTAACCGTAATATCATCGCCAATCCAAATTGCTCGACTATCCAAATGATGGTTGCTTTGAAACCAATCCAAGAAGCGGTAGGCATCGAGCGTCTCAATGTCTGCACTTATCAGTCCGTTTCTGGTGCGGGTAAATCTGCGATGGAAGAATTGGCTAAGCAAACTACTGATTTATTGAGCGGAAAAGAAGTTAAAGTAGAATCGTTTAGCCGACAAATAGCATTCAATGCCATTCCTCAAATCGATGTATTCTTGGATAACGATTACACCAAAGAAGAAATGAAAATGGTTTGGGAAACGCAAAAAATCTTAGGTGATGAAAGCATTTTGGTTAACGCTACTGCTGTTCGAATTCCTGTATTTTTTGGTCATGGTGAAGCGCTTCATATTGAAACACGTTCGCCAATTGATGCTGAGGAAGTTAAGCGCCTACTTGCAGAAGCGCCAGGAGTTGTACTGAAAGAAGATAGAGAAGAATTCCCAACACAAGTTGGTGATGCTAGCGGACATGACGACGTTTTCGTTGGACGAGTAAGAAATGATATATCTCATCCAAACGGCATTAATATGTGGGTAGTATCAGACAATGTTCGCAAAGGTGCTGCCACAAATAGTATCCAAATTGCTGAAGTGTTAGTAAGAGATTACTTATAAACATCGCTATTCTCTCGGGAAAAGGTAGAAAATACGGCTTTGCATCCATTTAACATATTGAAATATATACTAAGTTTGTAAAGAACCGACACCTCTTATCCACACATCAGGCTAACTATCAAGATTGGCCAAATGTTCTCAATAAAATTGAGATTGTTTGGTCAATTTTTTTCGTCTACTGCCGATATACAGTTAACATGGATAATCAGTCCCTTGTTTGCTAGATCATCTGAATGAAGTGGTTTATATTACGCGGTCAAATAATTAATCCATAGCGAAGACCAGATCTAATACCCTAGACTTGTGGATAAGACGTTGTTAAGAGCGATTAAATAATCATATGAATGTGCGAACGTTAGCATTAGCGCTACTAATATTTCTGGGATTAATTTGCCTGGGTTCGGGAGCGGTTGCACAAGAAGTTCAAATCAAAGGACCAAAAAATGGTAGTGCTGAATTGTCTGGCACCACTTATGGTCCGGTGACACCAAGTGACACGCTTTGGCGTATTGCTAGTCGTTATCGCCAAAACAAAAACCTTTCTGTTTACCAAGTTATGCAGGGTATCTATCAATTGAACCCTGAAGCCTTTGATGATAACAATTTTAATCACCTTATCGATGGCTCAATCTTAAATTTACCTTCTGAAAGATACATTGCTCGAATTGATCCTGAACAAGCTCGTTTAAAAGCGGAAAATGATGATGCAAGTTGGCCTGGAATAGCGCAACAGGGCGATATAGGTGCGGCTATATCTAAGCCTTCAGGGGTTGCCAGTAAAGATGATCTCAGCGAAACAAAACAAGTCATCGAAGAGAAATTAACAGAGTTAGATGCGCAGCAAAATCGTCAGTTTATGGCTATTCGTAAGCAGTTCGCCGAATCCATAAACAGCGTTCAATCATTGCTTAACGAAAACAAAAAGTTACTTGAACGTCTGGACGGGGTAGATCAAGATATTGCCGATTTGCGCGGTCGAGTTGATGTTGAAATACAAACTCAAATGGACCAGATGCTGGAATTGCAAAATGAACTTTTAGCAATTTCTCGCGATGCGGAATCACAGCGTCGAGCTGAATCGCAAAAATCCAGTTTGGATTGGCTTACTGACCCCATTACTCTGATTGCGTTAACCGTTTTACTCTCGCTAAGTCTGCTTGCCGGTTTTGCGCTTTGGTTAGTGCGCAGAAATAGTTCCAGTGACACTAGCGAAATGACTTTGTCTGATGACCAAGCGCATGCAGCTAGTTTGGAGCAAAGTGATGAAATGGACGACTTGGCGGATGCGCTAAGTGATGAACTCTCCGACGATTTGAGCGATTCGAGTGACGACGATCTCTTTGCTGATGAAGAATTGCTGGATGATGTTTTATCCGAAGAGTTAAAAGAATCTCTCGATGAAAGAGAGGAAGATTTAGAGAATTTTGATGACTTAGGTGATGAAAACCTTGAACCAATAGTTGAAGAATCAACAGACAGTGAGGATGGCTTACTAGAGCAAGAAGACTTGGATAGTCTGTTTGACGAGGAAGACGAATTACTCGCCCAAATCGATGAAGACCCTGATGAAGAAACCAGCCCAGAACCGCCATCAGAGCCCGAACCTGAGCCAGAAGCAGAACCCGAGTTAACTGATGACGTTGATGAATTGGTGGCCGCTGCTCCTGTGGAAGAAGATCCTCAAGTTGAAGATCCCATAAAAGAGGACGAACCAGAAGCTAAAGAGATTTCATCTGTTGTAGAGGATGAAGAAAAACCAGAAATCAGTATTGATGAATTGCTCGAGCAACCTGAAATAGAACTTCCAGACTCTGTGTTGGATGCTGATGCAGATTCACTAGATGATGAAATGTTGCAGAATCTCGATAAAGAGATTGCTTCGCAAAATAATCAACTAGATAAAATGACGGATAATTTGCTCAATGAAATTGAGCAACTAGAGCAAATGGGTGGCTTGTTAGATGGCTTGGAAGACGAGTCTGAAGAAGAAGTTCCTGAGTCTAATGAATCCTCTAAACAACATGCGATTCAAGAATTAGATGAGGTTGCTGAAGGAATTGAACAGCAAGCAATTGAAGATATCGCGTTCGAAGAAACTCAAGAAGACGAAACTCAAGAAGACGAAAATTCTGTTGATGACATCGAAAGTGAATCAGTTTCAGAAGCTTTATCAACGGATGATGTTCAAGTCAGCGAGGACGCTAGCGAAGAAGCTGATAAACAGGCATCTGAAGACTTTGCTAACGAAGTATTAGAGGACTTCCAATCAGAGGATATTAGTTCAGAAGACGAATCACAGGATCCGCTTGCATCGCTTGATGACGATATCCCTACACTGTCTGATGTCGAAGATGAGTTTAATGATAAAGAACTTGAAGAAGCATTAAAGACCTTTGATGAAGATGTTATTGATTCGGACTTTTTGGACGATGAAGGTGCTGAATTTGACAGCGAATCTAATGTTGAATTGGACGACTTACCTGGACTGGGCGACTGGCTTACTGAAGATAGTAAGGCAGAGACCGCAGAAATAAATGAGCTAGAAAATAGTAGTTTTGATGAATTGCTGGATGGCATTGAAGATGACATCGAATTGCCTGAATCGAGTACTTCCGCTGCTGATGAAAAGTCCTTAGATGATTCTGGATTAGATTTCGATGCTTTGCTGACAGACATTGACTCGATGGATTCAATGGACTCAGATACGTTGGAAAAAGAAGTCGACGAAAGCAAGTTTGTTGACGTTGAAGATTTAATATCAGAGAGTGAACAAGAAGAAGAGCAAGCTGAGAAAAAGTTGGATCTCGAATCAGCTTTCGGTTCTCACGAAAAGTTGTCAGAAGAGGACATGGTTGATGTTGATGGCGACCAAGGTATAGGTGCTAAATTAGATTTAGCACAAGCTTATCTTGAAACTGAAGAAATCGATGCGGCTATACCTTTACTGGAAGATGTTCTAGACAAGGGAGATGAAGCTCAACAGCGAGAAGCACAAGAGTTACTGAGCAAATTACCAGAATAAAATCATATGTTGATACGTTCTGCCTACCCTAATGAATTCCAATCTGTAACCCAACTGATGAGACAGTCTAAAGCCTTTTGGGGCTACAGTGCTGCTCTGATAGAAGAGTGGCACGATGAACTATCGGTATCCTCCGACTACATTTCGCGGCACAATGTTAACTTGGCCCTTGAAAAAACCGTGCTATGTGGGATGTGCGGATTTAGACTAGAAAAAGATTGGGTGCAAGTCGATAGTTTGTTTATCTCCCCAGATGCAATTGGTTCGGGCGTAGGTTCGCTTCTTTTGAATGCTTGCGTTGATGCAGCCAAACGAGCTGGAAAATCCAAAATAACCTTAGATGCAGATCCGAATGCTGAAGGTTTTTATGCTCACCATGGCTTTGTTACTATCGACAACAAGCCCAGCTCAATAAAAGGTCGATTTTTACCAGTAATGTGTAAGACGTTATCACTATAAATAATGGGTGAGTAAATTGGTCTATAGCAATTTTAATTTAGGAAAACCTGATTCAGTGAATTTATCATGAGAGTAGCGCTAGGAATTGAGTATGACGGCGCAAATTACTTTGGATGGCAACGTCAGAGTAACGCAACAAGTGTGCAACAGCAGCTAGAAAAAGCCCTAAAGGTAGTGGCGAATACCGATATTCATGTTCAGTGTGCTGGACGAACCGATGCAGGTGTTCACGCTACAGGGCAAATTGTTCATTTTGATTCCCCTGTTACTCGTCCAGAGAGAGCTTGGACCTTGGGATTAAATACCCATTTACCGAGTGATGTTGCTATCAAGTGGGCAAAAGTCGTTGATGACAATTTCCATGCTCGATTTTCGGCGACCGCCAGGCGTTATCGATATATCATTTATAATCATCGTTTACGCACAGGAATATTGAATAAGGGGATTACCCACATCTATGCGCCTCTTGACCACGAAAAGATGCATGAAGCCGCACAGTGTCTGGTTGGTGAACACGATTTTTCTGCTTTTAGAGCGTCCTTGTGTCAGGCAAAGACGGCGATTAGAAGATTAAGCCACATTAATGTAACTCGCACAGCTGATTACATATTGATAGATGTGCAAGCAAATGCCTTCTTGCATCATATGGTTAGAAATATAACAGGGTCGTTGGTTAAAATAGGAAGCGGTGAGCAACCCGTGGGGTGGCTAAACGAATTATTAGTAAACAAAGACAGAACAAAAGCAGCGGCAACTGCAAAGCCCAATGGGCTTTATCTGGTTAAAGTGGTTTATCCAGATGAATTTGCTATTCCAAATACACCTTTAGGCCCGTTGATGCTTTAAATAAAAACAGCCTAATTAGGTTGTTGTTAGACCAGTTTTGTTTTCTTAGCAGTATCGATCTATGCTTTAATAACAGTAATTCTGGTAACATACTGAATTGAAATAGAATAAAATAGCCGAGTTAATCAAGTTTTCGCAATTAGGAATTGTTAAATGAGTTGGATACAAAAGATACTGCCAAGGCCTCAATCGGCGACTAAAAGTACCGTGCCTGAAGGAATTTGGACTAAATGCGATTCCTGTGGTTCGACTTTGTATAAAACAGAGTTGGAAAAACAACTGGAAGTATGTCCTAAGTGCGATCACCACATGCGTGTGACCGCTAGAGCAAGGCTGAATCATTTTTTAGATCAATCAGATAGAGAAGAGTTAGGTAGCGAACTTGAACCCCAAGATATACTGAAGTTCAAGGATTCTAAGCGCTATAAAGATCGCATAATTGCGGCGCAAAAAAAGACCAATGAGAAAGATGCATTGGTTGCGATGAAAGGCAAACTAAAAGGGATGCCTGTTGTGGTGACTGCGTTTGAGTTTTCCTTCATGGGAGGCTCTATGGCATCGGTTGTTGGTGCTCGATTTGTCAAAGCTGCTGAGTCTTGTTTAGAAAACAATACGCCATTAATTTGCTTTTCAACAAGTGGTGGGGCGCGTATGCAAGAAGCGCTACTTTCACTTATGCAAATGGCCAAAACCAGTGCCGCATTGGCAAAAATGAGTAAAAAGGGATTACCTTTCATTTCTGTTCTTACTGATCCAACTATGGGTGGGGTTTCTGCTAGTTTAGCTATGCTAGGTGATGTGAATATTGGTGAACCTAAAGCCTTGATCGGTTTCGCAGGACCGCGTGTTATCGAACAGACAGTGCGCGAAACACTTCCCGAAGGATTCCAGCGTAGCGAGTTCTTATTGGAAAAAGGCGCAATTGATATGATTGTCGATCGTCGCGATATGCGCGATAAAGTTCATAGCATATTGAAAAAGCTGCATCACAAAGCTAGTTAATTCTGCATGATAAATGCTGTCCATGACCAAGGCGAACCTGATTCGTCTTGGTCTGTCGCCAATTGGTTAGACTATCTCCTTTCAATTCATCCCAAAAATATCGAAATGGGTCTCGACAGAGTCCAGCAGGTCTTCGATCGTCTCGATTTAGATCTTTCAACCAGCACAATAATTACTGTCGCTGGAACCAATGGGAAAGGCACAACTTGCGCTTTTATTGAGCAGGCCGCAATGAAGGCGGGGAAGTCTGTCGCAGTCTATAGTTCGCCGCATCTCAATGATTATCGTGAACGTGTGCGTATAAACAATGCTCTAGTATCAGGCAAAGAGCATTGTGAAGCCTTCTTAAAAATAGAGCAGGCTAGAGGCAATATACTGCTTACTTTTTTTGAATTTGCAACGCTTGCTGCGCTAACACTTATCGAAAAACACAATTGTGACATCGTGCTGCTTGAGGTTGGTCTTGGTGGACGTTTAGATGCGGTAAATATTGTAGAGCCAAATATGGCCGTCATCACGAGCATTGACTTGGATCATCAGGAGTGGTTGGGGAATACGCGAGAAAGTGTCGCAACCGAGAAAGCAGGCATTTTTAGACAGTCAATTCCAGCGGTCATTGGTGAAGATGATCCTCCATCTACACTCGTTGAACTCGCTAGATTGACACAAGTTGATGCGTATTGGCAGCAAAGGGACTTTCGTTATCATCATGGAAACCAAGACTGGTCTTGGAAATCTAAAACTCAAACGCTGACGTGTTTACCAATACCAAGTATTCCAATACAAAACGTTTCAACTGGGTTGCAAGTAATCGAGTTACTCAACTTCAAATTATCCGAAGAACAAGTTAAAAAGGTGATAGCCACTGCTAGTCTTCCAGGGCGTTTACAACAAATATCAGAAGATCCACCGGTAATCTTAGATGTTGCGCATAACCCCCATGCGACACGTAATCTGCGTTCTTATTTACAGCAATTTAATTTCAGTCAACTGCACTTAGTGGTTGCCATGTTGGCCGATAAGGATATTCAAGCGACACTTGAACCTTTTACATCCTTGGGTGCCAAATGGTATGTCGCGAGTTTAGATAATCCTCGCGGAGCTGAGAGTAAGTTGCTCAAATCAGTACTGGATGAAACAGAAATAGTGTTAGAATTCGATGAAGTTAGCCAGGCTTACTCGCGCGCGGTAAAAACGGCAAAGACTAACGATTTGATTGTGGTATTTGGTTCGTTCTTTACCATAGCCACCATACTAGAAAACAGGAATTAAGCTAAAAGAGGTTTGCCCTTGTCTACAGCGTTACAAAACAGGTTGGTTGGTACTATCATTATCGTTGCATTAGCAGTGATATTTTTGCCTGACATTCTGGATGGCAAGAAGGAAACCACGCAAGCCGTGTTTGTTGATTTACCCCCACAACCAGAAATGTCCTCTGTTTCTGAACCGCCAGCATTCCCATTGGAAGAAGTTAAGCAAAAAGCCACCATTAAAACTGAACTCGTAGCAGATGTAGCAACGGATGATTTTGAGATTCAGGAGAGTGAATTAGCAAGTGATTCCAGCGAGGCGCAAGACCAAGCCGATCAAGTAAACGAGTTGGAAGAACAGAAAAGCGCTAGCGCAGCCGTTATTCTGTCTTCCGCAACCAGCCCTCAAGTGGAAGCGCCTGTTTCTGCTGGTTTCGTGGTTCAGTTAGGTGTATTTAGACATCAAAAAAATGTGCAAGAATTACTCGGACGCTTGAGACAGAACGGTTACAAAGCGTTTAGCCGACCGGTTAAAACAAGTTCAGGTGAATTGACAAAAGTGTTTGTTGGCCCTGAATTAGATAAACAGAGTTTACAAGAATCTCTTCCTGCCCTTGAGAAATTAACTAAACTAAAAGGTAGAATTTCACCTTTTAGCATCAAATGAGTGCTAGAAATTAACTCTGTGTCTGGTAGAATGCGCGCGATTTTAATAGAACAAGTTGACGTGTCTGACGTGAGATATTCAGCATGAATTGGGTAGACTTCATCATAATCGGTGTAATTGTTCTATCTACCGTGATTAGTTTGATTCGAGGGTTTGTTAAAGAAGCCATTTCTTTAGCAATCTGGTTTGCTGCGTTTTTTATTGCCAGCCAGTTCTACGTTGATTTGGCAGCATATATGACCAAATTCGACGATCAAATGATTCGAAACGGTGTCTCAATCGCGATTCTATTTGTCACCACTCTTATTCTAGGTGGTCTGATCAACTACTTGATAGCCCAATTGGTACAAGTGACTGGATTAACCGGAACAGACAGAGCTTTGGGTTCTGTGTTTGGTCTGCTAAGAGGTATGTTAATTGTCAGTGCACTCTTGTTCTTTTTAGATACATTTACTAAGTCTTCCGAATCAACGCTGTGGGCAGAGTCAGTTTTAATCCCTGAATTTACCCCCATTATTGAAGTGTTTTTCGACTATGTTCAAAACAATTCAAGTTTTCTAACACCCGAATAAATAGGTAATTGGCATGTGTGGTATTGTCGGAATAGTGGGTAAAAGCCCAGTTAACCAATCACTGTTTGATGCGTTAACCGTGTTGCAGCATCGCGGACAAGATGCTGCTGGGATTGTGACAATCGACCAAGGAATGTTCCATCTTCGTAAAGAGAATGGATTAGTTCGTGATGTATTTCGCAATCGCCATATGCAGAGATTGACAGGTAAGTTTGGTATCGGCCATGCCCGTTATCCTACTGCTGGGACGTCAAGCTCAGCAGAAGCCCAACCTTTCTACGTTAACTCTCCATTTGGGATAGCTTTTGCACACAATGGTAATTTAACCAACGGACATGAGTTACAAGAGGAAGTATTCAGAACCGCCAAAAGACATATTAATACCAACTCTGATTCTGAACTATTGCTCAATATATTTGCCCATGAACTTCAAGAATCTTCCGGACTAGAATTAACGCCAGAAGAGGTCTTCACAGCGGTGAAGAAAGTTCACCGTAAAATTCGTGGAGCTTATGCTGTTGTAGCTGCCGTCATCGGCCATGGAATGGTGGCTTTCAGAGACCCATTTGGTATTCGCCCGCTTGCTTTGGGTAAACGCAAAACCGAGCAAGGTGACGAGTATATGGTTGCGTCTGAAAGTGTTGCGATTGATGCGGTTGACTTTACCTTTATCAGAGACGTTGCTCCTGGCGAAGCCATTTACGTTACCGAAAATGGTGAACTGCACACACAACAATGTGCTGAGAATCCAACCAACACCCCATGTATTTTCGAATTTGTTTATTTTGCTCGTCCTGATTCATTTATTGACGGTATTTCTGTCTATGCTTCACGTGTAAATATGGGTAAGAAGTTAGGTCAGAAAATAGCAAGAGAGTGGGCAGATAAAGACATTGATGTGGTCATTCCTATTCCGGAAACCTCTATGGATGTTGCTCTACAAATCGCTATAGAGTTGGATAGACCCTATCGTCAAGGTTATGTGAAAAATCGCTACATCGGCCGTACGTTTATTATGCCCGGACAAACCATGCGAAGGAAATCTGTCAGGCGCAAACTGAACGCAATTAAATCCGAATTTAAAGGCAAGAATGTACTCTTAGTTGACGATTCTGTAGTGAGGGGAACAACCTCAGAGCAAATCATAGAGATGGCAAGGGAATCCGGCGCTAAGAAAGTCTACTTTGCATCCGCTGCACCAGAAATTCGTTTTCCCAATGTGTACGGAATTGACATGCCGTCAGCCAATGAATTAATCGCTTATGGTAGAGAAATTGATGAGATTTGCGAGCTGATTAAAGCCGATGGCCTTATCTTTCAAGATATAGACGATTTGGTTGACGCTGTGAATGAAGAAAATCCGAGTATCACTCGATTTGAAACTTCGGTCTTCAATGGACAATACATCACCGGCGACGTTGATAACGCGTATTTAGAACGCATTGATATGGCAAGAAGTGAAGGTTCAAAAAACGCCATGATTCAAACTGAATTAAGCAACCTAGAAATGCACAATTTGGATTTGGCTAACGAAGATTAGCCTCAAGCCCTTGGCCATCCTCCAAGGGCTTTCCATTTATTCACCATAAAGCAAAATAACTCAGCTGTTTTAGATGTGTCGTACAAAGCTGAGTGCGCTTCATTTTGGTCAAATTCTATTTGAGCCGCTTCACAGGCTTTAACCAATACAGTTTGTCCCAGCGTTAACCCTGCGAGACTAGTAGTATCAAATGAGACAAACGGATGAAATGGAGGTCGCTTGATGCGGCTTCGTTCCATTGCGGCGTTGACAAAGCCCTGATCGAACGAGGCATTGTGAGCGACAATCACACAACGTTGGCAATCCGCTTCTTTCTGTTCTTTTTTCACCTGCTTACATAGATCTTTAAGCGCCTCAGATTCGGGCACAGCGCCTCGCAACGCACAATAGGGATCAATTCCATTAAAATCGAGAGCAGACTGTTCTAGGTTGGCTCCTTCAAACGGAACAATATGATAATGAAAGGTTTTGTCCGGAATTAGGTTACCTTCTGCATCCATTTTAGTGGTTACTGCTGCTAATTCGAGTAACGCGTCAGTTTGCGCGTTGAATCCGGCAGTTTCTACATCAATAATCACCGGAAAATAACCCCGGAATCTTTGATTCAATTGATATTCTGAGTCAGCCATGACTGCCTTGAGTAAAACTAAGATGCCGTCAATTATGGCAATCTTTACCAATCCCTACCAGTGAATAATAGGCAGTTTCTCGTGTTATTTGCTCTGAAGATACAGACTTGCTTTAAAACTAAACATTTTCGATAATTTGTCGATATCTTAGTACGATAATAAGTATATCCATAAGCGCTTTTTATTTCAGGGCATCGTCAATCAATGAGAATAGTGATTTTAATACTGGTTGCAATATTGAGCTTTGCTAGTTCGGCCGGCTTACGCCAATATGCTGCTTCAGTTGAAAACTCCGATTGGGAAGTAAGCAACAATAACCGTTTAGAATGTATGTTAAGCCATAATATTCCCGGTTATGGTGAAGCCAATTTCACCAGTTTTGCTTCAAAGCAGCTCAACATGGAATTTGAATTAGACATGTTACGCTTGCCTAAAAATTACGGTGTAGCGGCAGTTTATGCGGTGCCGCCTAACTGGATGCCGGGTCAGATGCAAAGACTCATTTCAGACATGACAATTCGCAAGCAATATAATGGTGATCTGCCAGAAAAAGCCGCTTGGACAATGTTGTCTGAACTCGAAAAAGGCTACTGGCCAACCTTGTATTATCAAGATTGGTACAATGATTATGACAAGGTCTCGGTTGGATTGAATGCCAGTAATTTTGCTCAACCTTATCAAGAGTTTGCAGAATGCGTTGCAAACTTACTTCCGTTTAGTTTTGATGATATTTCCTACACAGTATTAAGCTACAAAAAAAATAGCGTCGATTTAAATAAATACTCGCAAAAACGTTTGGCCATGATAGGTGACTACCTCAAAGAAGACACGGATATAGAGTTGGTTTTACTTGATGGCTATAGTGATAGCTATGGTGGTCGCTGGACTAACAAACAGCTCTCTATTCGCAGAGCGGTGGAGATTAAGAGCTTTTTCCGAGAGATGGGAGTCGACCCTACTCGCGTGCAAGTTATTGGTCATGGGGAAAGAAGACACGTCGCGCCTAATACAACTGAAATGTCTCGCGCAAAAAACCGCCGAGTTGTGATTCGAATGACTAAGCCCTAGTCGATAAAAGTCTGAGTGCTTCTTATCAGCTCGGTTATTTCTGCAAATGATGGACAACAGTGTCGGTAAAATCGGTAAAAATACCGTCAACCTTTATGTCGTCAAATAGTACATCTAGCAACTTTTTAGATGTAATTCCCTTTGGTAATTGGTCTGTCCTAAACGTGTATGGATGAACGCTTAATCCTAGCTGGTGAGCGGACTCAACCAAGCCTGTTGATGTCATGGAGTCAGGTTCCAACACATGCGGAATCCAAGGACCAATACCCTGAGCAACGGTGGCGATGTCCTTTAAGCCTGCTGGAGTTTTAAGATAATCATAATCGCTATTCGACTCGCCCCAATCGTTTTCACCAATGAGTTGAACCAACTTCACTTTAGCGTTTAACCCATTCCGCATTCGTTTTGTTTCGTTGAAGTCAAAGCATTGCACAAATATTTTCGCATTGGCATCGTCCAATTTATACTTGCGCAATATATCTAGTACGATTTTGCTGATATCGGCCCCGTGTTTTTTATGCCATTGAGGCGATTTGATTTCTGGATAGTAACCAACTTCTCTATTTAACTGCCTGTTGAGTTCACTGATTAACTGGATCTGTTCTTCAAATGTAGCGATACGAAATTTAGACTGGCCATTGTATCGAGATGGATAGACCTGTTGACCATTTGAGTCTGTTCTTTCGTGCACTCTCAATGTTTTAAGTTCCGCTAATGTAAAGTCAAAAGCATAGAATCGACCATCATCACGAGCTCGTTTTGGAAATACTTGTTCGACATTTGTCACTGTTTCTAAGTGAATATCATGCAACACTACAGGAATTAAGTCTTTGCTCAGTACCAAATCTTGTTCGATGTAATCTGCATTTTGCGCGTGAGCTAAAATCAATGCCTCTAGGGTGTGTTCTGGCAAATAGCCAGAAGCCCCTCGATGCGCTATAACATCGTGCTTAGCGAAAAGATTAAAACTCACAAGTAGAAACAACATGCTACTTAATAATCTGGGCATAACAATTCTCATATAGTTAGAGTAGGGCTGAATTATCAGTCAATATCGGCTTATCAATCTTAATCTAACCATTACCTTACATCTACAAAAGGCGATAGAATTCTCTCAATACGTCTTCGCGATAAGACCAATTAATATGTCGACAACACGTAAAGACTAGGAAATACTGACAGCCTAGCAACGCAGTAAAAGACAAAAAATGACCACCAATTCAGAATCAAACGTAGCAAATTCAGAACTAAGCGTAGCGCTGGCGCAAATCGCTCCAGTCTGGTTAAACAAAGCGGCAACCATAGAAAAAGTGTTATCCACTATAGCCCAGGCAGCCGATAACGGCGCGCATCTGGTGACATTCGGAGAAACCCTTCTTCCCGGATATCCTTTCTGGGTGGAGCGCACAGGCGGCGCTGTTTTTGAGTCGACCAAACAAAAGCTAATCCACGCACATTACTTGCGCCAAGCCATCAGTATCGAGTCGGGTGATCTCGTTAGTATCTGCCGATTGGCTGAACAAAAAAGTATCGCCGTGATCATTGGAACAGCAGAAAGAGCAGGGGATAGAGGAGGGCACAGTATTTATTGTTCGCTAGTCTACATAACTGCACAAGGCGAGATAACCCATGTTCATCGCAAGCTCATGCCAACCTATGAAGAGCGCCTGACTTGGTCACCAGGAGACGGCAATGGCCTGCGTGTACAACCGTTGGGTAAATTTACTGTAGGTGCGTTAAATTGTTGGGAAAACTGGATGCCATTGCCTCGTGCTTCTTTGTATGCGCAAGGTGAAGATTTGCACGTGGCCATTTGGCCGGGTGGCCTGCACAACACTAAAGATATTACCCGATTTATTGCCAAAGAAGGGCGATCATATGTGGTGTCAGTATCAAGTTTGATGCGACCAATGGATTTTCCAAAAGACACGCCCTACTTAGATGAAATACTCATGGATGCGCCAGAGTTTTTAGCAAATGGCGGCTCTTGCGTCGCAGCGCCAACCGGAGAATGGGTGTTAGAACCACAAGTAGGAGAAGAAAAAATATACTACACTACCCTAGATCACAATCTAGTGCTGCAAGAACGCCACAACTTCGATCCGGTTGGTCATTATTCAAGGCCCGACGTGACGCAATTAAATGTTAATCGTGAGCGACAAAGTACTACTGTTTTCAAAGACTAGTTCTGCAGCCGATGTTCGATTAGAGCAGAAAAACGGCTCACGCCATATTGAATAACCTTTTCATCAACCTCAAAACCGGGCAAATGCGGAAAAGCGATATTACCTTTGACGGTATCTGCCACACCAATAAAAAAGTAAACGCCAGGTATACTTTTCTGAAAATGACCGAAATCTTCGCTGGCAAATGGAATTTTTCCATAATTGTCCTGAATGGCCTTATCTCCAAAGGCTACTGAAAAAAACTGGTTGGCCTCGTTGATTAGTTTTCGATTGTTATAAGTTCCTTCTCGCGTTTGTGAAACTTGAATTGATTGAAAACGGCTGTTAAATCGGCTGGTGCTGAAATTTTGCTCCAGTTGTTCAATAACTTTTTCAATGTCTTGATAATTTGCTGCAAACAGTTCAGCAAAGAACGTGATACTGGTTTTATCAACGTTTTGCTGGGGAGGTCCATTAAGCAATACGTAATCCTGATAAATTGTATCAGGGTTGCTTAAACCGATTTTTGGATCTACGACGTTAAGAAGATTAGTGAATCGTTCAGGTGACTTTATGCGAACGATTGATGACAATACCTCATTCACCAAAGATGTTATCTCACTAATATTGTTGGTGCCGTCAAATGTGATTGTTAAGAAACGAGAATGCGAAAACACGTTGTCCGGTGAGGTAGTTATAACACCCGTTGGCGATGGAGCAACGTGTGCCGCATAAATCTCATCAGCTTGGATAATGTTAAATAATCCATCAGCAATCATGGCTTTTGCACCTTGTTGATTTTCCTCTGCTGGCTGGAATATAAAATACACTGTGCCTGCTAAATGTTCGATTTTTTGAGACAGCGTATTGGCGATACCTAGCCCTATGGTTGTGTGAACGTCATGACCACACACGTGGGCGACATTAGGCTTACTTTTGCTGGAGCCGTTGTGAACATGATTTTGTTCGCCATATTCAAATACGGCTGCATCCATATCCGCACGCCAAATGATACCCTTACCAGGTTTTGCACCCTTTAAAATTCCTACCACCCCGTATCCACCGACGCCTGTTTTAACTTCTAATCCAAGATTGGTTAGATAGTTGGCAACAACTTTAGATGTGCGTTTTTCTTGTCCAGATAACTCTGGATGAGCAAATAAATCTCGCCTAATCTCCAGCAATTCAGCAAAAATGTTCTTCGCATACATATCGTTTAATTTGCCTATTTGTGATTGCTCGTTAGCCTGGGCAACCGCGTAAACTATAGACAGTGAAAGGACATTACAGATTAAAATGAGTTTTGATTTCAAGGACACTAGACACACCTTTTATATTGTTTAAGTGTATCTATTCCAACAAGGAACTAACGCATTCGCGCCTCAGATTATAAAATTGAACGTCAAATTTTATAATCTCGGACTTGGCCGACCAGCGCATTAGTTTTGATTGTCTTGACGATACTGGGAAGGAGTAATGCCCATAAACTTTTTGAAAATAGTGTTAAACGTGCTTTTAGAAGAAAAACCAGCGGCAAGTGCAACATCTAAAACAGCACTCGTGCTATTTGAATTCAGTCTTTTACACACCTCTTTAACGCGATAGGCATTAATAAAATAGTTAAAATTTTGCCCAGCATGTTGATTTAACACTTCAGATAGATGATGGGGTGAAATGCCAATTTCGCCTGCCAATACAGTCAAGCTCAACTTACTATTTCGATAACTGTGTTCTTTTTCAATGTGCCGCGTGATTTCGTCAAAGATAACAGCACGCGTATGTTCATCAATCGCACCTGTGCTTTCGGTCTCTGTCGATATTGATTTCTGACTTAAAGCTTGTTCATCTCCGTGGCTATTGGCGATAAAAAATTGTGGGTTTCTCCAGTGCGTGAAAGCAATGAAATAAATAATTAAGACAATCAACGCATCCGATAGGATTAACATTCTCATTGTCGCAAAATTGCTGAAGGCCATGATTCCTTTGACCAGAAAGATAATTATCAATGACACAATCAAAGCTCTGAGCCACCTAAATACTAATGGGTTGAAATTCGACAGATTATTGCGAGCCCGCTGATGGTAGAGCCTGATCAACCTAGCAGTTGCAATTAAATAAGCAAGACTGAAGCCAAACAAAATATACTCACTCAACCATAGGCGAAGCGTTGGAGCGGGGTCGCCTACTATCCATAGCCTCATTTCTTCATGATGGTATAAGAGAGCGTCCGCATTTAACACATAGCAGATAATTATGGGCGCAAGATGAATGAGATCAAACTTTGTAAAAGACGTATTAAAAATAACTTTACTGCAGTAAAGATAAAGCATGCTTCCGTACAATACCGGTAAGAAGAATAACCAAGCTGCTAAAGGCTTAAACACATCATAAGACACATCAAAGGTGATGAATGGTAAGAAAAAAGCCAAGCCTAATACAAGACAATAAAAAGCAAGCACTTTACTTGCTGCTGATTTTTCATGGCCGTAGAACAATAGAAAAAACAGTAGCACACCTTGAAAGCTTCCAATTGCACAGATGTATTGATGAATGGCTGTCATAATTTACATAGCATCTTTGGTATTTTCATTTGCTCGATCTAAAAAACGGTAAATAGCATAACGCGATATTGCTCTTTATCTATCACTATATTCGAATTTCATCACATAACAGGATATCGCCTGCAAAGGCTCAACTGTTAACTCATCTTATCCTTGGGCTCCAACTGATCTTCCAAGGGATAGGAACCACAACGCTTTGCTCCCAAAGAGGCGCCTTTTTAAGCTATTAAAGGGCTGTGTAGCCGTTACATTTTACGTTGAATTGATTTACAAAAGTAAAAATCATAAATGGTTAATCATTCCTACTACTTTTACACCATGCTACATTTATTTATTAGCAATCAATTCAGTGATTTTTTAACTCTCTTTTTACCACAGAATCTATATTACTTATGATACTCAAGACTTTGTTACCAAAAGGTTCCGCATTCAGCCTGTCTACTAGATGCTTGCTTATTAGTTTGTTTGCTCTTTCCATTTTGTCTTGTAGTGAGCATCCATCGCAACCCAGAGTGGAGTCTGAGGCCCACGCCCAATTGAAAGCGGCGTTTGTTACGCCTCCGTCCTCATCTAAACCATTAACTTGGCTACATGCCATGAGTGGTAATATGACGGCAGCAGGCTTAACCAAAGACTTGGAGTCTATCGCCGAGGTCGGTATTGGTGGCACTATGCTATTTAACGTTACTCAAGGTATTCCTTTGGGGAACGTCAGATTCAACTCTACCGAGCATATTGAATTGATTGGACACTTAGCCAAAGAGTCACAACGACTTGGGTTGACCTTTGGTATGCACAACTGTGATGGGTGGACATCAAGCGGTGGTCCCTGGGTGACTCCTGAACACTCGATGAAGCGTCTGACCTTCAATGAAACTGTGGTAGAAGGTGGTGATGTAAATCTAACACTCACGCAACCGCAAAGCTTACTCGACTATTATCAAGATGTTGCTGTCATCGCTTATCCGGCTCTAGCAAGTGAAATAGATGATGCGAATCGTGCGCCTGTCATTACTGCTTCAGATCCAAATTTTCAGCTTGATGTTCTCACCAATGGAGATGTCAGCGACCAAAGTGCTTTGTCACCCTTAGATGGGAAACCCGCGTGGTTGCAGTTTGCATACGACCAACCTTATACGTTGCGCCTGCTGGAAATGTTGTTGTATAACGGCCGCGGTGCAGAGCTGTCATTGCATATTTCTAATGATGGTAAAACTTTCACTAGAGTTAAAGACTTAATCCTAAGACGTCCTGGCAAATATGTGTACGGAACAGATGACGCTTTTGTGGGGCATAAAGCGAAATACTTTCGCGTTGAGAGCAAACAGCCTGTTAACTTGATGGAAATTCGAGTGTCTTCAACTCCGACTATGGATAATTACACTGGGCGCACTCAAGCAAGCCGTACCGATTATCAAGAGTTCGAATCTATCGGCAGTGCACCGGAATCCCTAACTGTGAAAACGGCTGAGGTGCGAAACTTAACTTCAGATATGGCTGAAAATGGTCACTTACAAACCAGATTACCTGAAGGAAAATGGACCATAATGCGTTTTGGTTATACCAGCACAGGCGCCGTGAATATCCCTGCCTCACGTGAGGGTACTGGCCTAGAGGTGGATAAGTTTAGTAAGCCTGCGTTTAAATTGCATTACCAAAACTACATCACTAATGTTCTTAATCAAGTTAAAAAGGTTGCGCCCAATGCCTTATATAGCTTAGAAATTGATAGTTACGAAGTGGGCGCGCAAAACTGGACCCATGATTACGAAAAATTGTTTGAACAACAATATGGTTATGATTTAGTGCCTTACTTGCCATTGTTTGCTGGTAAGTTCGTAGATTCTGCGAAAACGTCTGAGGCGGTCTTGTGGGATACACGCGAGTTTAACAATACCTTAATTACTGAGAACTACTATGGGTACTTTTCAGAGCTGGCGCATAAGGATGGCGTTAAAACCTATCTTGAGCCCTATGGTTCTGGGCCTTTCAACGAACTAGATGTGGCCAGTAATGCCGATTACCCTATGGGTGAGTTTTGGCTGGATACCAACAATTTTAGGATCTCGTCGTCTGCTTCAACGGCAAACCTCTATGACAAACCCATAGTAGCAGCTGAAGCCTTTACCCAGTTCCCGCAGAATAATTGGTTGTTTAATCCATCGGTTGGCAAAGTCGACAGCGACAAAAGTTGGGCCCTCGGGGTGAATCAGCATGTATTCCATCGTTTTGCTCATCAAGCCAATACCCATGTTATGCCCGGCATGACCATGAATATGTGGGGCGCGCATTTTGACCGCACTCAGCCTTGGTGGAATGGAGCAGGTAAAGCCTGGTTCGAGTACATCACACGAGGCCAGCATTTGCTGCGTGTCGGCAATGCAGTATCAGATATTCTATGGTATTTGGGAGACGCTACTCCAACTATTTGCCCTGAAAAAGATCCCCTAAGTTCAGTAATCCCAGTATCGATTAATTACGATTGTTTGAATACAGATATGTTGCATAAGCTTACCGTACAAGACCGCAAATTAGTCTTACCACATGGCAGCCAATACAAAGTATTAGTATTAAATAACCATCGCACCTTAAGCTTTGCGTCATTACAGAAAATACATGCTTTGTCGCAACAAGGGGTGGTGATTGTTGGGGCCCCAGTAGAACAATTGTCTGGACGCTTTGTAACACCTGAACAACAAAGTCAATTTGAACAAATGGTAGCGTTTATTTGGTCACAGCCTTCAACCTACAATATCCCGTTTAATCCAAAAACGACTCAAGGTCATGCAGGTATCATCCCGAATCATTCGGTAGCTGACACCACTTTGCTAGACTGGGATAAGATATACGCCGAGCAAGGTTTCCATCGTGATTTAATACTTAAAGGAGTTAAGCACTACTATTTCACACACCGAAAAAGTGCAGATCATGATATCTATTTCATCTATAACGACAGCGGTGATACACGACTTGTAGACGGGCATTTTAACGTACAAGGCAAAATCCCTGAGCTATGGGACCCAAGTACTGGGCGCATTGTCCAATTGGGTGCGTTTGAAGAAAAGGGCAGTCATACTCGGGTGGCGTTTTCCTTGCAGCCAAATCAATCTATGTTTGTTGTGTTTGCTGAGTCATCTGCTGGTATTGCGCCAGTATCTGTTGACACTATCATTGATCAAGATATTCAGGTGCTGCTAGGGCCCGATGATCAAAAACAATTAGTGGCTCAACAAGGAAGCAAACAAATCACGTTAGCTTCTTCACAATCCGACATTTTGTTACCGACATACCCCGAACCTTACGCTTTACCTAGCACATGGTCCGTGAAGTTTGATGAGTACTACGGCTTAGACGAAACTTTTACTTTCCCAGATTTGGTTGATTGGCGAGAGCACCCAGATACCCGTATTCAAGATTATTCGGGCACAGCTGAGTATCGACAACACTTTGAGTTACCAGAGCAATATTTGCAACAGAACACCAAGCTTACATTAGATCTAGGTCAGGTAGATGTGGCAGCCACGGTGACCCTTAATGGTCAGAGGGTTGGCACAGCTTGGGTAGCACCTTATCAACTGGATATTACTGATTTTGTTAAACCCGGAGATAATCAACTTCAAATAGAAGTGGCTAATTTGTGGGTAAACCGTTTACTGGCCGACCGCAAATTACCTGATACTTCTGGGTTTAAAATTGCACGCTGGCAAGACCCGATTACAAAAATGCCCCAATGGTATACCGATAACCAGCCTCCACCTAAAAGCCAACGTTTGACCTTTGTGACTCAAGTTTTTATGTCGGATGATGAACCTAGACAGTCTTCTGGGTTAATCGGACCGGTGCAGATTACACCGTATCAAATAGTGCCAGTGTTAAAATGAGGGTTGTTCAACGATAAACTGATGATTCTCTGTTGAACACATGAAATATAAATCCCTGACTTTTTCTTTGTTACTTTTCAGTCTGATGGAGATGCTAATATTTGTTAAGATGCAACACGTTGAGTTTGTTCAGCACGAACAAACTCAGGTTAATTTATCTAGTCGACTTGGCTACCTCTAGACTGGATACGCACAAGTTAATTGAGATTGCGGCGGTCTAGTTTCGTAATCGAGCGCAAGAAACCAATTTGGATATTCACACAGATCAATCCGAACTATCGGTGGAACTGATCAATCTTACCGGTCCTAACAAGCCTGAGCTTTGCAAAACTCTACTCTTTTCTTTTTGGAAAAAGTTGTACCCAGTGAAAGTAACACGTTGGCTTTTTGGCGGTTTTTCATTTGCATTAAGCCATGGAACCGTGTCCCCAACCATTTTATATCCACTAGTGTCAGGCAGCGCTTCATCGCCAATTAGGCGATTCACCCAAGTATTCGTTACTTTAACCTCCAAAGTGTTTTGCCCTTCCTTGAGAAGAGGATGAATATCGAGCGCAAATGGCGGTTTCCAAAGCGTTCCAGCTTCTTTGCCATTCACGGTGATTTCAGCAATTTGCTGCACGCTACCTAAATCTAGGTAAAGTTTTTTTGCTGCAAGTTCGTGCTTAGTTATACTGAAATTTTTGGCGTATTTAGCTGTACCTGAATAATGTTTAACAGCGTCATCACTATGTTGTATCCAGTCAGATAACTCATTAAAAATAATCTTGCTTGGGCCACCCCAATTAGTGTCAAATTCAAGCTCCCACGCCCCAGACAATTCTTTTACAGCACGGGTTTGATTTGTATTTAAATAAATATCTTGAACAAGTTGAGAATGTGTCCCATCGTATTTTGGTAATTTACCGTCTCTGCGGATAAGTACAAAACGGCCAGCGTAAGGTTCAAGTGCCAATTGGGTAATTAAACGATTGCCTTTACGCTGATACCGTGTAATTTCTTCGATACTACCGTCATCAATATTCCAAATTTCTGGCTTTCCGTCGCCATTTCGAATGTCCACTTCCAGTTGAGAAAATTCAGGTTTGTCATTATAAAAATAGTAAAGATCGTTGCCGGCGATTCGTCGATGTGCAAACAACTTAGCCGCGACTCCATTCAGTTTCAGGTCGGCTTCGTAACCTAATTGTTGAATGCTTTCTTCAAGCCCCAAGCTACTTATTCTTCCCTTATTGATTTGCCGTATTTGGGGGCTGCCATCGCCCCACAGTGTTTGTGTTATAGCCTGAAATTCTTCGTCTTGTGGCCATTCGCTATACCCAATGACTTTTTTAGGTTTATCAGCGATCACCGTAGCACCTTGCTCAACCAGTTCTTGTACTCTTTTCAAGGTTTTTAAATGAAGGTACTCAGTATTATGCAGTTGTAATGCTCGATAACGAGTACCCTCTGGCAACACCAACCAACCGTCTTTGACACTCACACGGTTAAGCAATACATCTGTGTTTGTATAGTCATAGGCGAAACCATCAGGCACCCCGGTGTTATTTGCATTTCCAACTCTAAGCGGCGCGATATCACCAAGGTGTATTAAAAAGTCAGCATCAGGCACACCCTGTTGTAATAAATACGAGCCTCTTGCAAGATACTTAAACCATTCAACCCCACCGTTGCCCCACCAAGTTTGAGTGCGATCGATATGAGAGCCAATCGAGTCCATCGTCATACCCGGTTTAATATGATTGTTTGGCTGATGAGCAAAACGATGAAACATGGTCTCGTTAATTCCTCGTGCCCACATTTGATCGCCATAGTGTTTATAGAAATATGGATGACCGTACCAATTTACAGTATTGATTGAGGTAAACGATTCGGCTGAGATGATTTTTTTCCCATAAATATGGCCCGATGAAATGGCAGCCATAACACGACCGTTATATTCTCGGTCGCGTACCCAAAATTCCCCCATTAATCGATCGGCTTTGCCACCTGCGGCCAGTTCATCAAAAGGTCCCCATCCATATGGTTCAATATACGATTCCAAACCGTATTGCTCGGTTAATCGTGTAAATTCGCCAAAATAGTTTTCAACCATTAAGTCAGACAAATGCTGCCGAAACTCTTGTAGGATAGCGCCTGAATGTTCTGGCGATTCGATAACGCGCCCGGTTAGGAGTGGCAGCCATTTGATGAAGTCATATTCAAATTTTTTCTTAAAAGTGTCTTCAATACCTCTCGTCCAGTTTTGCCCGCCTACTTCGTAGCTGTCAATCTCGGTGGTTTTGAGTGAATTAATGCCTTTTTCACGGACTTTTTTAACTAATTTACCTACGAACTGATCAAAATGAAATTGCAAAGATTTCGCATCAAATTTGTCAATTTCTAAACCTTCCCCTTCAATGGTTGCAGGAACATTAAACGCGCCTGTGCTAGTGTATCCGAAGCGCAAAATATGCCAGTTTCCTGCTGGCAAGCGAATACCGTTTTTTGGCAATTCACCGCGGTTTAGCAGCATAACGTCTTGGGATTTAACAACCGCATCTTGTGGCAGGCTAGGTGCCATACTAAGGCCCCCACGTTCCATCGAGTTCATCGATAACCAGTGGGAAAAACGCGGAATGGACCATAAATCAAATCTTTTTAGGATAATGGGTTTAGTAAACACAAACCGAAAGTATTTAGCTGTATACCCATCTTGACCTTCATTCACTAGTTGTGGACTGAATGCCCACATTCTTGCTCCTGTTCGAGGGCGACGTAACTTTTCAACCACCGTAGTAAAAGTTTTACCATCGTCTGAAATTTGTAAAGCTCCTTCGCCATGCCTTGTCGGAGTTTCAATTTGTAAACTGCGCAAAGTAGTGGGCTCGGCTACTTCTACTTGTATCCAATACTCGTCGTCATTATTTTCAATAAATGTGAATTCTGTATCCCAATCTTTATCGCCCAACACGCTAGCATCAAGCGTGGGGTCTGAAGATGAAAATACTGCATTAGCAAATACATTCTGTTGATTATATTTATTCTCAGGTAAGGCAATAACTGCTACATCACGATATAAACCTTCTGCGAAACCGGGTTGTTGTGGCACAAAGGATTGGCCGCCATTAGGGGATTGGACAAATTGTTCCGACCAGGTTATTCGCTTCATTGACATTTCAGGCGTTACCCACGGACCACCGCTTGATGTCCAACCATCAGAATTGTGGATGCCAAATTCGATGTCATTTTTATCGGCTTGAGCGGCTGCATGAACTAAATGCTCGTAAAACTCATTGCTTCCAAACCGAACCGGGCCTCTAGAAGAATAGGGGACATTGCGCCGGTGCACATGGAAGAAAATCGCCCCTCCAATGCCCACGTCTTTCATTGCTTTAAAATCTTCAGTAAATCCTGGTTTGCTAATATTGCCATTCATGGCATGCATCCAAGTTTTAGGTTGATAGTTTTTAGCAGGCGCTTTAAACGCTTTTTGGGAGAGATTATCCGCATGTGCAGTACATGTAATCGAGATGAGCACTAATGTTGCCAGCAGCAAGGAATGATTCGCCATTATTTTTTGACTCGCTAGCCGTTATCGCTTTATCTAGGTGATTTATAGCCTAAACTCGAATGCATTATCAGTCTATTATGAAAATTATTTAGTGCTTCCCTAACTTTTGTAGGCAAGCTGACGTTATTCGGTATAGCGATATTTGGCATCGTAAGGCTCGCGTCTCTCAGAAATTACCAATTGCAGCAAGCTATCTTCGTCATCGACAAGTAGATTTAGGATGGTGTTATCTATGTCGTGAAACACTGGACCGTAATTAATCTAATAACCTGTTCGTTAAGAAGGAATGTACTAACTGAAATTCAGCAGCCCGCGCGCTCATTGCAGGTTGAAATTGATCGGCTTGAGATAATATTCAAAGGCTTTACACAAGCTCATAATAGCAAGTTTGTATTTTAGAGAAATTTAAAATATCAGCCGTTTAAATACTGACAACGATGGCGTTAAAGCGGCAAACTAATTCTTCTGTATTAAAAGCAAAATAGAAGACTGAAACTTTTTAAATATTACAAAATTATGACATTTTTATTAAAATTTATGAAAAATTTTTTACCCATGCTAAACTATACGTGAGTTACACGTCATTTTTCATGAGTAAAATATCCTAGAGGCAAGCTTGAAGTTAATAAAGTTAGTTAAGAAACAGTTAAAAAAACGAAGCCCTTATGCACCTGTTGCTTATATGGGTAGGAAGAATGTTGAGCGTTGTTTAGGCGCAAAGATTAAGAAGAGAAAAGCGTTAAATAGATAAATGTTCTAAAACCCTAGTGATGCTAACTTGACGAACTTTTTCAAGTTGCTAGGCATAATTATTATTCTCGTACTCTCTAAATGTAATAAGTCTAAGGAGCTCTTTGACTTCCCCTATTTAAGATCTATGCCCCATATAGCTGTTAAGAAATTTTAAAGTCGATAAAGCAGATTCTAAGTCAGCCTCTTTTAAATCTTGCGCAATAGCATTTGCCCATGGAATTTGCTTTTCCATCACCTTGTTGTAAGTGTCTTGACCTTTGTTTGTAATACATATTAGCTTTGCTTTTTGGTGATTTGGGTTATCTACAGGCTCAAGCAACCCATCATCCGTCATTTCATTGGCTAGTCGTTGAACAGCCTGCCTTGACTGTCCCATTGTTCTTGCTATTTCTGGTACAGTCATCGAATTTTTGCTCTGGGACAGCGCCCCAAGTATTTTCCAGCGAGCGCTTGTCAAATTAAGCTCTTTGACCAATTGGTCTCCTGCCGCAATCAAAAAACCATTTAGCTTAAAGGTCTCCACAAATACTTCCGTCAAAATGCTGCCTTTCAGTGTGTGTTCCATCGCTTTTCCTATTTAATGACAATATGTTGTCAAACTGCTTTGTGAGTATTATAATGACAATATGTTGTCATTATAATTCAAGAGGCCAGTTAATGAAACGTAATATACATCTTGTCGCTGCTATCGTTGCAACCTTTTGTATTGCGACTTTTTTTACTTCTACCATCGCTGTCGAGTTATTCGGCTCGAAAGAAGCGATCACAATAGTAAAAACCTTAGTCGTTAACCCAGGTTTGTACATCTTAATTCCCGCAATGGCATTAGTTGGCGGTACAGGTTTTTCCTTAAGCAAAAACAGAAAAGGCCAATTGATCGGTAAGAAGAGAAAACGAATGCCATTTATAGCTGTGAATGGACTATTTGTTCTCACGCCCTGTGCGATTTTTCTGAGCCTTTGGGCAAGTTCAGGTTCCTTTGATACAAAATTTTATATCGTACAGGGGGTGGAGCTAATGGCTGGTGCTACCAATCTAATACTGATGGGTTTGAATTTTAGAGATGGCCTTCAAATGACAGGCAAGTTAAGACCAAACGCATCTAACTAATCTATGCAAGAAGTTTGAATTAAGAATATTTGAAAACATATACTGGAGAATTTATATGATAGATATGCAACCCCTTGATAAGCAAATACCTATTTTTGAGCAACTAAAAACAGAGCAGTCGCCTGTAGTGCTTGTAAACATTTTTAATGTAGCAGAAGAAGATATTTCAGCACTTTTAAAAGCGTGGGAAAATGACGCGAATTGGATGAAAAAACAGCCTGGATATATTTCAACTCAATTACACAGGGGCATAGCAGGGAGCACCGTATTTATGAATTATGCTGTTTGGGAATCTGTCGAAACCTTCAGAAACGCTTTTAACCACCCTGATTTTCAAGAAACCTTAAAAGTATACCCTTCTTCGGCTGTAACTTCGCCCCATCTATTTAGCAAACTAGCCATTCCAAATCTTTGCACCGAGTAACTGAATAAAAATTGTCATATGAAAGTACAAATTAAAAATTTGCGCTGTGCGTTGAACCGTTCAATTCACAGCTTTCGTAAGGCATTTACCTAGTCCGTCTTATCCTTAAACTCATACAATTCTTCAAAGATTCAGGCTTCGCATCTAGGCTTGCGTGCAAAATAGGTGTAATGGCCAGGAAGAATTGGCCCGTGATGCGCGTCTACCTTGAATTCTTTAGGCGCTACTTTCAGGAGCTTTTGTCCTACCTGATCGGCGTGTTTACCCATTGCCAGTTTGGTGCGATTGGAAACGCGTGAAATGCGGGTGTCTGCCGCTATGGAATTCTAACCAAAAGATAAGGAAAGTAGACATAAACAAGGTAAAGATTAGATGATTATGATCCTTGCAAATCAACGATAGCAAAAGCGCCAAAGCAAATATGCAATCTGCACTAACTTTACTTACGATATTGATTAACATCAACATGGTGCAGTGTTGCATGGATAGAGTGCGATAGCGTCAGCAGGGACATCAAATATTGATATATTTCAATGAACTACACTATTAATGTGGTTTGTTTTAGTGGTGTGATAATTGCTTTAAAGGCTATTAAGTACTTTAACAGGATGCATACTCTCTTGACCGCAATTACAAATATTCTTAGTTGGCTAACTGAGTGGATTCCTTATTGGGCAATAGGGCCAACATTCTTCTTCATCGTGTTGTCTAGCCTTTGGTTGATGAAACGCTTTTTATACATGTATTTAAGAGAGTTGAATCACTCAAAAAACTATGAGTGGTCTGGCATTGCAGTGCGTGCTGCCAAACGTCCCTTAAGTCTGTTGATAGTTACAATAAGTTTAAAGGCCACAGAAAAGCTTGTACAACTCTATGACGAAACGGTAATTACGTGGGCGACTCAGATCAATACAGTTGCATTGCTGCTTATGATCGTATCATTGTTAGTTTTCACCGATCACTTTGCTCGTATGAGTATTACACGCATTATTTCAAAGGGGAGTGGTTTGCGCAGCAGTGGTCCCTTATTAAGAGGTCTTCTGCGCGGTGTGATTATTGTCATTGGTGTGTTAATTATACTTAGCAATGTCGGTGTTTCGATCACGCCTCTTGTCGCTTCTTTAGGTATTGGCTCCCTCGCGGTAGCTCTAGCGCTGCAACCAACGCTGGAGAACTTTTTCTCAGGCATTCAAATGCTGGCTGATAAACCGATCAGAGTAGGCGACTTTATAGAGCTAGATTCAGGTGAACAAGGCTTCGTCGAAAGGATAGGATGGCGCTCCACCTGGATAAAAATGCTTCCAAACAACATCGTTATTATGCCTAACAGCAAGCTCGCACAGTCTAAAATAATCAACTATTACTATCCTGAAAAACAGCTGTCTGTGCCGGTAGATCTTGGTGTGCACTATGATTCTGACCTAGATCAAGTTGAAAAAGTGACGCTTGAAGTTGCCCAACAAGTGTTGAAAAGCCACAAATGGGGTATCTCCGAATATGACACATTTGTCATCTTTACGGGTTTTGATGACTCTAGTATCAATTTGACAGTGATGCTGCGAGCTCAGGAATATTTTAATCGGTTTTTTATTAAATCCGAATTTATCAAAGCCCTACATAAAAGGTTCGCAGAAGAAGGGATAGTGATTCCATACCCAATACGAGCGCTAAACTTAAATCAGGAAGGTAGCGATAACGTATTGAAACCTTGAGTTCGAAGATACTTGCGGACAGTTATTTACTCTGTCTTATCCTGAAATTCACACAAGTCTTCAATGATGCAGGAACCGCATCCATTCTTTTGTCTTTACTATTGAACCTGTTTCATTTGCCACGGCATTTGGATTGATGCTGGTCAATATAACTAAGCAATATAATGTCGTAATAAAGACCGAGTTTATTTTTATAGAATTATGTTTTTGTATGTTACATGGCTAATGTTTTTTCTCAAAAACCATTGGCATACTTGCAGACAGTCTGGAAAGAAATTGAAGCTGTAAATCAAAGAGTTTCTGTGCAAAGTCCTCACAGCAGTTTGCTAGTGCTCATGTCTCTAGGTAAGCTGGCCTAAGGCCAAAATGTTCTATAAATGGTTTGAAATCTCTATCAGAGAACAGTAATGGTATGTTCTCTTGAATGCAGAAAGATGCAATCACGACGTCGTTTGTCTTTCTAATCGTAATTCCTTTTTTGCGCAGTTTTCTATAATTTTTTGCATATCTCACGACCGAATCAGTATTAAGCATCGAATATTGGTCTAACAAAGATAATCTAGTATGCACTTCCTGAAACTGCTCGTCGTCTCCGATCCCCTGAAGTATTTCAAGAAAAATTAGGTCTCCCATGGCAAGCGTCCCATCCTTCAGACTCTCATCAAGAAAATCAGTTTTCGGAGTAACTCGACCATTTAAATAATCAACCCAAACACTCGTGTCAGCGAGAATCACTCATTACTCCTCATTTCATCGAGGTTGCCTTCCCAAGTGATTTGCCCCCTTAATTCCCTGATTGATTGTTGTTTTTTCCTTTGAATCAAAAGTTTAAGGCCTTGTTCAACTACTTCTTTTTTAGTTCTCAATCCAGTTGATTTTATCGCTTGAGACATTAGTTCATCGTCGATAACAATGTTAGTGCGCATATATCACCGTGTGTATAAATTTTAAATATATACACACTTTAGCTAGATTGTTAAAACAACGCAAGCATTAGTTCTAAAACCCTGCGTTTGCTTTAGGCACAAAACTGTTTGTGCTCACTCAGTCTTATCCTTAAACTCACACAAATCTTCAATAATGCAGGAACCGCATCTTGGCTTGCGTGCAATGCAGGTGTATCGGCCATGAAGAATTAGCCAGTGATGCACATCGACTTTGAATTCGGAAGGTACAACTTTGAGTAACTTTTCTTCGACCTTATCGACGTTTTTACCCATTGCAAGCTTGGTTCGATTCGATACCCTGAAAATATGGGTATCCACAGCGATGGTTGGCCAGCCAAACGCTGTATTTAAAACAACATTTGCGGTTTTGCGCCCAACGCCTGGCAGCGCTTCAAGTGCTTCTCGGTTTTCGGGTACTTGCGAACCATGTTGTTCCATAAGAATTTTACACGTCTTGATGACGTTTTCAGCTTTGGCATTAAACAAGCCAATGGTTTTGATATATTCCTTTAAACCCTCGACACCTAATGCAAAGATAGTTTCTGGCGTGTTTGCGACTGGATAAAGTTTATCGGTGGCTTTATTGACACCCACATCGGTTGCCTGAGCGGATAAAATGACTGCAATAAGCAGCTCAAACGGGGATGAATAGTTGAGTTCTGTTGTAGGGTTAGGATTAGCATCTCTTAATCGAGTAAGGATCTCGTGCCGTTTCTCTTTATTCATTTAGTCGGATTAACTCTCTGCTGTAACACGTGCGCGTTGAACGACTTTTTCTTCGTCAGCGCTTTCTACCCAAGACTCTACGCGATTGTTCAGCGCATTTTTTAGGGCAATGAGCAACCCCATTCCTAGGAAAGCTCCTGGGGGCAAAATCGCCAGTAAAAATGGACTTTCAGCTTCAAAAACAGTTACTTTCATTGCACTGGCCCAGTCGCCCAGTAATAAATCAGCCCCTGAAAACAATGTTCCGTAGCCTAATAATTCGCGCATACCACCTAGAATGACTAACACTAATGTAAATCCAAGTCCCATCATGACCCCGTCAAACGCCGCATATTTAATCGGGTTCTTGGAAGCATATGCTTCTGCTCTACCTATAATGGCGCAATTGGTTACGATAAGCGGAATAAAGATGCCAAGTGCTTCATAGAGTTGAAAGGTATAAGCATTCATGACCAATTGAACTATAGTCACAAACGCGGCGATCACCATCACAAAAATGGGAATGCGAATTTCGTTGGGTACCCAATTTCGTACTAGAGAGACGGTACAATTTGAACCGATTAGCACAAGTGTGGTTGCCAATCCCAGCCCCAGCCCGTTTACGACTGTCATAGTGACAGCAAGAAGCGGACACAGACCCAAAAGCTGCACAATAGCGGGATTATTCTTCCATATTCCTTGCCATGTTAGTTGTTGATATTCATTCATCATCTATAACCTAATTAGTGCGCTTGGTTTTGGTCAGGTGCATCGCAGTTGTTCGGTGCAGCAAACAGTGCTTTTTTATTCTGTTCAAAATAAATTAGTGTGTTTTTTACTGCTCCTACTACAGCTCTGGGTGTAATCGTGGCACCAGTAAATTGATCAAACTGTCCACCATCTTTCTTCACTTTCCACTTATCGGTATTTTCATCAGTTAAAGTCAATCCAGTAAAACGGGTGATCCAATCACTGATTCTAGTTTCGATTTTATCACCTAGCCCTGGCGTTTCTTTATGCTTGAGTACTCTCACACCTGTGACTATCGATTCTTTGTTAA
Source organism: uncultured Alteromonadaceae bacterium (assembly GCA_947503265.1). Lineage (GTDB taxonomy): Bacteria > Pseudomonadota > Gammaproteobacteria > Enterobacterales > Alteromonadaceae > Aliiglaciecola. Next base: position 4,782 of record CANNDC010000021.1, on the reverse strand, counting down.
TACCAATGATCAAGTTTATTTTGCCACTGTAACCATTTGGGGCGGTTGACTCTATTGCCAATGCGGAATCTTGTCCATTTAGTCTAGCTCTAAACACCCTTTGTGGCTCGGATGAACCTAGAAAATTGATATTAGTGATCAATGTGCAATCATGTTCAATATCGTTGTTGTATGAAGATGAGGGGACTATGGTTGTCAATATCGACAGCCTTTTTTTCAATTCTTGCTTCTCTATTTCATCTTTGGTGCCCACAAAGGTAACGGCAATTAATGCAGTTGTGACTAACGCAAACACACAGAGGATGAGCCCATTTTTTCCAACACTTTTCATCATTCGGATTTATCCTGACTATCAATGTGTTTTACCGCAATGGTCTTCTTATGCTCTGTTTTATGTCCGTAAGTGCGTGGACGCGTGTAGTAATCAATCAACGGAACAGCCATATTCATCACCAAAACTGCAAATGCAATGGCGTCGGGATAACCTCCCCAAGTTCTAATGATATAAACCCATAATCCTATTCCAAGACCAAATATCACTCTGCCTTTATTGGTTGTGGAGGCAGAAACCGGATCGGTGGCGATGAAGAATGCCCCCATCATTAAACCGCCGCTAAACAAATGGAATAGTGGGCTGGCAAACTTTCCGTCATCAAATATATACATCGCAAGGGAGAGCAATAAAATTCCGCCAATAACGCCTGCGGGTATATGCCAGTTGATAACCTTTATTTTAAGTAAATAGACGCCGCCAATAAGGTAAGCAAAATTAACCCAAAACCATCCAGCTCCTAATTGATATTCGAATGCGGGCGACTCTATAGCTTCTGCTACTGTTAAGTTTTGTGAAATGGCAGTTTTGAGGGTATCTAACGGCGTAGCAAGTGTATAACCATCTATGTAGGTTCTTAGTTGCGTAATACTATAGCCATCTGAGCTGTAACCAGTAAATATAATGCTTATGGAGTCAAAGAAACCAGTGGGATACAAACTAAGCGCTTGTGGGATAGACCAGGTCGTCATATGCACAGGAAAAGATACCAGTAGCATCACGTACGCAGCCATTGCAGGGTTAAATAAATTGAAACCCAAACCACCGTAAAGTTGTTTCACAATAGCGATAGCAAAAAAGCTTCCAATAACTGTTATCCACCATGGGGCAAAGGGGGGAATGCTAATAGCTATCAAAAGCGCCGTAAGCAGCGCACTGCAATCTTTTATGGCTAATTCAAAGTCCTTCTTCCTCAGCTCCAATAATGCAGCTTCAGTGATGACTACGGTCAAGGCGGCAATTGCAAAATGTACAAGCGCTCCCCAACCGAAAAACCAAGTTTGTGCAATCAATCCAGGGACTGCTGCATACATTACAAGACGCATTACTTGACCCGTATTGCGTTTTACACGCTGATGAGGAGAGCTAGTTAATGTAAACTTCATTTACTTTTGTCCTCTTCAGCTTTCTTGGCTGCTAATCGTTTGGCCTTGGCTTTTGCAACGGCCGCAGCCACTTTTTGTTTCTTAACCTGTTCTGCTGAGTCAGCAACTTCCGCTTTTTCTGCTGGTGAATCAGTAGGTGTCTCTTTAGGCTCTGTTTTCTTAGCGGCTTCTCGTTTTGCTTTGGCTTTAGCAACGGCCGCAGCCACTTTTTGTTTCTTAATCTGTTCTGCTGAGTCAGCAACTTCCGCTTTTTCTGCTGGTGAATCAGTAATTGTCTCTTTAGGCTCTGTTTTCTTAGCAGCTTCTCGTTTTGCTTTTGCTCTGGCAATTGCCATCGCGACCTTGTCCTTCTTGGTATCTTGAGTGGAAGCTATTTGTTCTGCTGGCTCAACCGCATTGGCTGATTCTGCTTGTTGTTTTTTAGCTTTCGCTCTGGCTAATGCAGCAGCGATTTTATCTTTAGCACCATTGCCTTTTTCTTCCATTGCTTGGCGACGGGCTTCTGCTGCTTTAGCATGTTTTTCTTCTCGGGCTTTTTGTTCTCTTGCCAACCGCTCTTTTCTTGCTTCAAAACGTTCTCTCGCTTTATCAGCTTGGTCTTTCTCTTGTTGCTGAGTACGAATCTCTGATTTTGCGACTCGATAGTAGTGCACCAGCGGAATTTCACTGGGACAAACGTAAGCACAAGCACCACATTCGATACAATCAAACAAATTGTATTCTTGTGCTTTATCTAATTCTTTCGCTTTACTATGCCAAAATAATTGCTGAGGTAGCAGACTTGCAGGGCAAGCGTCAGCGCAAGCACTGCATCGAATACAAGGTTGCTCTGAACCAATGGCAGCAACCTCAGATGCATCGGGAGCAAGAATACAATTGGTAATTTTAACAACGGGAACATCGTCAGACAGGGTATCGAAACCCATCATTGGTCCACCCATTATTAATTTTCTCTGCCGCTGCAATTTGGCCTTATACCGTCCTATGTCTAGCAAATGCGAAATTGGTGTGCCGATTAACGCCCAGACGTTACCGGGTTTTCTGAATGCTGCTCCAGTGAGTGTTACAACGCGTTGAACCAAAGGCTTACCGCTAAATACGGCGTCAGCAATAGCAAAACAGGTTCCGACATTATGCATCAATACACCGACGTCAACAGGTAAGCCTTGCGCGGGGACTTCGCGATTGGTAAGGATTTGAATAAGTTGCTTTTCTCCACCTGCTGGGTATTTAGTAGGAACAGAACAAACCAAATATTTGGCGTTTTCCTGACAAGCAACTTGCATGGCTTCGATAGCTTCGGGCTTATTGTCTTCAATCGCCACTATCACAATTTTTGGCGATAGCAGATGGACAAGTACATCAATGCCTTGGCGAATTTGCCAAGCATGATCACGCATCAGCCTATCATCCGAGGTTATATAAGGTTCGCACTCCACCCCATTGATTATAAGAAACTCGATATTTTTTTTAGGTGACGCTTTGATATGAGTTGGAAATCCTGCGCCACCCATTCCGGCGATTCCAGCATTGCAAATTGCTTCTACAATTTTAGCTTTGGGTTTTTGTTGATAGTCCAATATCGGATTCAGTGGGCACCATTTGTCTTTGTGGTCTGCTGTTATTTGTACCGTCAATTCGGGTAATCCAGACGGATGTGCCGAAACATGTGGGGATATAGCCGTGACCCTTCCTGAAGTCGGGGCATGCACGGGCACTGAAAATGGGTTGGTACTTTTTGTGAGAGGTTCTCCTTTGAGGACTAAATCTCCCACTTCAACAGACAGGCTGCCTTGCACACCAATATGTTGTTTTGTAGTGACATACAACTTATCAGGAATCTCAATGTTTGCGATAGGATCTTGATTGGACAATTCCTTTAATTCTGGTGGATGCACTCCACCCGGGAAGTCCCAAAGTCGCCCTTCATTAAGTCTGCTGATAATTGATTCGTAATCGCTATACAAAATGATACCTTTAACTTACTTGCTTAACAGGAATTGAAGCGAGTTGCCAACGCCAGGTTGATGTCGTTTCAGAGACAGGAATCATATCGATACAGTCCACAGGGCAGGGATCAACGCACAAATCGCAACCTGTGCATTCGTCCTCAATAACCGTATGCATTTGCTTTGCTGCACCTAAGATGGCGTCTACTGGACAAGCTTGAATACATTTAGTGCACCCAATACATTCATCCTCGCGAATAAATGCGACCTTTTTAACATCTTCTTCCCCATGAGCAGCATCTAGGGCTTTAGCTTCTACTCCCATTAAAGAAGCTAAATCTTTAATCGTGGCTTCCCCACCGGGAGGGCATTTATTTATATCGTCACCATTAGCAATGGCTTCGGCGTAAGGACGGCAACCGGGGTAACCGCACTGACCGCATTGAGTTTGTGGAAGAATTTCATCTATCTGGTCGACTAAGGGATCGCTTTCGACTTTAAATTTTATCGCGGCATAGCCTAATATTAGCCCGAATATTAGCGCTAGAATTCCCAATGCGATTAAGGCGCTGACAATCGTCATTAAAATTTCACCAAGCCGGTGAACCCCATAAAGGCCAGAGACATAAGCCCAGCGGTTATCATCGCTATTGATGCGCCTTTAAACGGAGTAGGGACGTTAGCAGCAGCTAAACGCTCTCGCATGGCAGAAAATAATATTAAAACCAAAGAAAAACCGGCCGCTGCGCCAAAGCCATAAACAACAGATTCCACAAAATTATGTTGCTCATTGACATTCAACAGAGCAACACCAAGCACTGCACAATTTGTTGTTATTAAAGGTAGGAATATTCCAAGTAGCCTGTATAGGGTAGGGCTAGTTTTGTGCACAACCATTTCGGTAAATTGCACCACGACCGCAATGACAAGAATAAAACTCATGGTGCGTAAATAACCAATGCCCAAAGGCTGCAATATATAATGTTCGACAAGATAACTGGTTAAGGAAGCGAGAGTAAGTACAAAAGTCGTTGCCATAGACATACCAATAGCCGTCTCTAACCGACTAGAAACACCCATAAACGGGCACAGGCCTAAGAATTGGACCAACACAAAATTGTTGACCAGCACTGTGCCTATTAACAGAAATAAAAATTCAGTCATGAAAAATTGGAGCTAACCTTAAAACAGCTTTTTATCGAATAATATGAAGCGAAAAATACAGGATCTATTATCTCTGTTTCGGGACCGATTAACAACTTGATCTTACTAAGGTTATTATTACGAATTTTGAGGCGAGGGGATTAAAACAAATGATGATTGGCTCCCCCTCCCCGACTCGAACGGGGGACCTGCGGATTAACAGTCCGTCGCTCTAACCAACTGAGCTAAGGGG
>CANNDC010000020.1 GCA_947503265.1 uncultured Alteromonadaceae bacterium | reverse complement strand
GATTTTTGATTTTTGATTTTTGATTTTTGATTTTTGATTTTTGATTTTTGATTTTTGATTTTTGATTTTTGATTTTTTAAAACATACAACTTTACCGCGTTTGTTTGCGACTAAATAACTGTTCCTTATAACTACCTCGAGATCTTCAATGAAAAGTATATTGTTCGTTTTATCTTTTTTAGTAGTGAGCAGTTTCGCAAAAGCTAATACTCAAACTGAAATTACACATTTATTGAGTTATGTGGCGATAACCGATTGTCAGTTTGATCGAAATGGCAAATTGTATGATGGCAAAGCGGCTCAGAAGCACATGACGAAAAAATACAACTACTTTAAAGATGAAATAATTAACACTGAAGACTTTATTAAATTCACAGCAACAAAAAGTAGGATGTCTGGAAAGCATTACTTTATTCACTGCCCATCCCAATCGAAAGTCAAAAGTAAAGATTGGTTGTTTGCTGAATTAATCCGTTTTAGAGAAAGATAACTCCCTTTTAACTCATTGAATTGATTGAAAAGGCGGTTATCCTTTAAACTTAGGGTTTTCATTGCGTTTATTGCCTTTTCTTACACTTTTTTCTACTGAATAAGTGAGTTTTCTGCATAAACCAAGTTGAAATCAACTAAGCTAATAGTCATTGGCTTCAAAGAAGTACGTGAAATAAAAGGGTTTATCTATGGTATGGCTGCATAAATTGCTGCTTGCGACATTTTCTCTTCCAGTCAAATGGCTAGTGAAAGTAAATAACATTCCTGCCGATATTGAAAACGAATTGGGTATAGATAAGACCAAGCCCATCGCGTATTTATTGAGAACGCACTCCATTACCGACCTGCTTGCGTTAAAGATGTCGGTAGAGAAACTCGGTTTACCTAATCCAACTAAGAAAATAAAAGTCGGCCCGGAAGAGTTGCATGCCTGTATGTTTTTGGAAATGCCTCGTTCAGTAGTTGGCAAACGAATAAAAGGCACAAAAATCGCGAGTGACTTTACCCATCTATTTAGTCTGCACAAAGAAGATGAGAACTTAGACATTCAAATAGTGCCTGTGACGATTTTTTGGGGCCGTGCACCGGGTCGTAAATCTTCAGGTCTTGCCGATCTTCTTGCTCATCATGCTTCCCCAAGTTGGCTCAGAAAATTCTTCATAGTGTTGTTTTTGGGCAGGGATAACTTTGTGTCCTACAGCAAAGCAGTGTCTTCAAAAGACATGTCTAGATTGAAAGGCAGCGAAGCAGAGATAGCGCACAAGCTAATTCGGTTAGCAGGCACTCACTTTCATCGAAAGAGACAAGCATTCAATGGCCCAACACTGTTAGAAAGACAAGAGTTGTTTTATTCCATTCTGGGTTCTTCATCAGTCATTAATGCAATTAATGATGAAGCCAAACAAAAGAATCAATCTGTCCAAAAGACAAAGGCGGTTGCCAAGGGTTATATCGACGAAATAGCGGCAGATTATCGTGAAGGACTGATACGTTTAGGTGATCGGGTATTAACGCGTATTTGGAATAAAATCTACAATGGCATTGAAGTTAGTCATGCCGATAAAGTCCGAAAGCTAGCTCAAAATGGCCATGAAATCATTTATGTGCCTTGCCATCGCAGCCATATGGACTATTTGCTATTAACTTATGTTATTTACCATGAAGGATTGGTTACACCTCACATAGCAGCCGGTATCAATCTAAATTTCTGGCCTGTTGGCGGCATTTTCAGACGCGGTGGTGCATTTTTCCTACGTCGAAGTTTTGCTGGCAATAAACTGTACACCGCAGTTTTCAGAGAATATCTGGAATTGTTATTCAACAAAGGCTACTCAGTAAAATATTATGCTGAAGGTGGCCGAAGTCGAACCGGACGTTTGCTTCCACCTAAAACCGGTATGTTGGCGATGACTTTGCAGGCCATGATAAAAGGAGTAAATAGACCCGTAAGCATAGTTCCTGTCTACATTGGTTATGAGCATGTTATGGAAGTTGGAAGCTACCTTAAAGAATTAAAAGGTAGCGGAAAGAAAAAAGAGTCATTTTTTGGCGTATTTTCAGCCGTTCGAAAGCTTAAAAATTATGGAAATGGCTTCTTAAACTTTGGCGAGCCGATTCAACTTAATAACTTCCTCGACAATCAAGTTCCCGATTGGCGCAAAGCACAAAAAGATAGTCCAGATAAAAAACCAAGTTGGCTGACACCTACGGTAAACCTGTTAGCTAATCAAATAATGATTAGAATAAATCAAACAGCGGCTATCAGCGGAATGGCGATATGCGCACTCTGTCTGTTATCTGCCAAAAAGACCGCCATGGGTAAAAAAGAGTTAGAAAGAGCGGTAGATGATTATTTACAGTTGCTAAAACTTTCTCCATACAGTGACAAAGTCAGCATGCCATCGGTAAGCGGCGCGGAAATTGTCGATAACACCCTAAAATTGGGCAAAATGACCGTATCCGAAGACAGTTTTGGTAAAATTATCTCTCTCGAACGTCGTAATGCCGTAGCGTTAACTTACTACCGAAATAACATATTACATTTGTTTGCAATGCCTGGATTGATAGCGGCCATCTTGTTTGCTCACCAAGGAATCGAAAAAAGCAAGCTCATCAACTTAATAATGCGCCTTTACCCACTCCTACAAAGGGAATTATTCCTGCATATGAATATCGAGGATGCGAAGGAATATGCGGAAAACTTAATTAAAACCATGAAGTCCATGGGCATGATTGAGACCAAGGGTAGAAAATTGGTTCACGCTGAACCAACTGCAGATTCTTTCTACTCTTTGTGGTTACTCAACAGAAGTATTCAAGAAACCTTGCAACGCTACGCATTGGTGTTGTCACTGTTAGCACGTGAAGAGAAAATGAGCCGTGGTTCGTTGGAAAGGCAAAGTGCTAAATTTGCAGAGCGCCTGTCAGCGTTACACGGTATTAGTTCACCGGAGTTTTTTGATAAAAATGTGTTAGCTACATTTGTAAATGCATTAAAAGAGAATGAATTGTTGGCAGCCAGCGATGACGGTCAATTGCAGCATTCAGAGGCCAGTGAACAATTGAGACAGGATATTATCGACCTGATTGCACCAGAAATCGCCCAGCGGCTAGAAAAATTATACGCTCAACAGCCTTAAACCAACATAATTGGAATTGTGGTCAAGCATAATTAAATTAATTGACCACAATTCTAGCGATTTTAAGTCGTTGTTGACGCGATTGAACATGCTGACTACAAAGCAATATAGTCTTTTCGAAAGCGCTCAAAAGTCAGAAATAAAACCTTAAAAAACACCATTTAAATCTGATAGAAAGAACTTATAGGCTGGATTGTCTGTCTGTTCAGAGAATTTATACCCGAGCTGTTCCACATGTTTGTCAAAGTCTTCACGCGCTTCACTGGGAATATCAAACCCGGCCAATACTAATCCTTCAGCCGCACCATGATTTCGATAATGAAACAGGGTGATATTCCAATTCTCGCCCAATGTGTTTAAAAACTGCATTAAGGCACCCGGTGATTCAGGGAATTCAAAAGAGAAGATATGCTCATTGAGCAAGCTTGGTGGTCTTCCTCCAACCATATACCTCACATGCAGTTTGGCCATCTCGTTTTCAGACAAATCGAAGCAGCCGTAGCCATTGTCAGCTAGATAGTTCTCTAGCTGGTGATACTCTTCTCTGCCAAACCTGAGCTTGATACCCACAAAAATGTGGGCTTCTCCATTGCTGGAAAAACGGTAGTTAAACTCGGTAATAGTGCGACCACCTAGCAACTCACAAAAGGACTTAAAAGCCCCTTTTTTCTCTGGTATTTTCACCGCAAACACCGCTTCTTTGCCCTCGCCTAGTTCGCAGCGCTCAGACACATATCTAAGGGTATGGAAGTTAATGTTTGCGCCGCACAAAATGCCGCCAAGTTGCTTACCTTGCAGGGTGTTTTCAGCTAAATATTTTCGAATGCCAGCGATAGAGATGGCACCTGCTGGCTCAGCGATAACACGTGTATCGTCAAAGATATCTTTAATCGCGGCACAAATTTCATCCGTGCTGACGGTAATGACTTCATCAATATATTTCTGGCAAAGTCGGAAGGTTTCGTCACCGATTATTTTTACCGCAACACCATCAGCGAAGATGCCAACATGTTCCAAAGGTACCGGCTTGCCAGCAGCAAGGGCGGCTTGCAAACAGGCAGACTCATCAGACTCCACGGCGACAATTTTTATTTCAGGTTTGAGCTGCTTAAGATAAACACAAATACCTGCTGCCAAACCACCACCGCCAACAGCCACAAATACAATATCCAAGTCTGGATGCTGCTCGAGTAACTCTCGGGCAATGGTACCTTGACCGGCTATCACATCTTCATCATCAAATGGCGCAACCATAGTGTAACCATTGATCTCAGATAGCCGAAGCGCTTCGTCTTTAGCTTGATCAAAACTAGTACCATGGAGAACAACATGAACATACTCCCCACCAAAATTCCTGACCGCTTCGACCTTGATGTCGGGTGTGGTTTCCGGCATGACAATGGTTGCTTGAATCTGTTTAATCTTGGCAGAATAAGCCACACCCTGAGCATGATTTCCAGCAGAGGCAGCAACAACCCCTTTTTGAAGCTGTTCTTCAGAAAGACGACATAACTTGTTGTATGCCCCTCGCAGTTTGAACGACTTCACGGGTTGCTGATCTTCACGCTTCAACCAAATGTCGTTACCCAATGATTCAGACAAACGCGTGAGTTTGTTAAACTCACTGTTGACCGCTACATCATAGACGGGTGAAGTTAGTATGTTTTTTAGATAGTCGATTTCAGAGAGTGCCACTTAGTCTTCCAATTTAGATGCATCTCTAACGGCACCTTTATCAGCACTGGTCGCTAGCATTGCAAAGTTCTTTAATGATAGGGATACCTTACGATCTCTATTTTTCGGTTTCCACGGTTTAGCACTTTGGTTCATCGCTTGTCTGCGCTGCTCAAGTTCTTCATCGGAAATCATTAAATTCATTGTTCGGTTTGGAATATCGATTTCTATGCTGTCACCGTTTTCAACTAAGCCAATAGCGCCGCCAGCGCCGGCTTCGGGCGATACATGACCAATGGATAAGCCAGACGTTCCGCCAGAGAAACGACCATCGGTGATAAGCGCACAGGCTTTGCCCAATCCTTTGGATTTCAAATAAGATGTAGGATAAAGCATTTCTTGCATGCCCGGCCCACCTTTGGGCCCTTCATAGCGAATAACAACGACTTCTCCAGCGGTTACTTCGCCATCTAGGATGCCTTTTACTGCATCATCCTGACTTTCGTAAACACGCGCACTACCCGTGAATTTGTGAATTGACTCATCGACACCAGCGGTTTTAACGATACATCCGTCTAAGGCAATGTTCCCGTACAAGACAGCCAAACCGCCTTCTTCACTGAAAGCATGCTCTCTTTTTCGGATACAGCCGTTTTCACGGTCTGTATCGGCTGTTGGATATCGGCAATCCTGACTAAAGGCTTTGGTTGTGCGTATACCGGCAGGGCCTGCTTTATAAAACTCTAACTTTTCGTCACTGGGATTTTCAGCAATATCCCACTCGTCGATAACTTCGCCCATGGGTTTGCCCAATACGTGATTAGTATCATTATTGAGCAACCCAGCACGCTTAATTTCAGCTAAGATCCCCATCACGCCACCTGCACGATGCACATCTTCCATGTGGTATTCAGGCGTTGAGGGCGCCACTTTACATAAATGTGGTACTTTTCGAGAAAGGCGATCGATATCTTGCATAGTAAATGGTACTTCACCTTCAATCGCTGCAGCTAACAAATGTAAGATGGTGTTTGTTGACCCGCCCATTGCAATATCTAGGCTCATGGCGTTTTCGAACGCTTCAAAGGTGGCGATATTTCTTGGCAAGGCAGTTTCATCATTGTCTTGATAGTAGCGTTTACATAGCTCTACCGCTTGACGCCCCGCTTGTTTGAACAATTCTTCTCGATCTGCGTGAGTCGCAAGAAGCGAACCGTTGCCCGGTAATGATAATCCTAACGCTTCAGTTAAACAGTTCATTGAATTAGCAGTGAACATACCAGAACAAGATCCACATGTCGGACAGGCTGAACGTTCTATTTCATCCGAATCATCATCACTTACTTTGTCGTCAGCCGCTGCTACCATGGCATCAACCAAATCTAGCTTGATGATTTGGTCAGATAATTTCGTTTTACCAGCTTCCATCGGACCACCAGAAACGAAAACCACAGGTACATTCAAGCGCATGGCCGCCATCAACATGCCAGGGGTGATTTTGTCACAGTTTGAAATACATACTATCGCGTCTGCACAATGTGCATTGACCATGTATTCAACCGAATCAGCGATGATTTCGCGAGAAGGCAGACTATACAGCATACCGGCATGGCCCATGGCGATACCGTCATCCACTGCGATAGTATTGAATTCTTTTGCTACTCCGCCCGCTTCCTCAATACTTCTTGCGACTAACTGACCCATGTCTTTTAAATGCACATGCCCAGGTACGAATTGCGTAAAGGAATTGGAAACAGCAATAATAGGTTTTCCAAAATCTTTGTCTGTCATACCTGTTGCTCGCCATAGGGCGCGTGCGCCAGCCATATTTCGGCCTTGAGTGGTCGTTGCTGATCGTAACTTTGGCATTATTGATTACCTTCTATCGTCGTATTATGTTGAGTAAATCTAAATTTGCTGTAGCTGGCATTAACGAAAAAACCCCCGCAGTTTACTGCGAGGGTTTTTGGTATTCATTTGACGAAACCTATCCCCGCAGTGTTTTCGCCACTACGCTCACAATCACAATAATTACTTTTGCAATGATGTTGGAACAGGTCATTGGGTATTTAATCAATTTTAATAAATCGTCACTGCCTATAGAAATATCACGTTAGTTGTCGATGGATCAAGGGTTAGAAAGAAATATATTATGCTTAAAAGCAGTTATTGCTCTATTCACACACAAGTATAACGCTACAATAGCGCCAATAGGGTTTAAACAAATTAGGATTTCATGTGTTTTCGATGTCAGAGTGGTTTCACTGGATAGATTTGGCTGGTGTCGCAGTTTTTGCTATTTCTGGCACCTTGATGGCGTACAAAAAGCACATGGACGGATTTGGTGTCTTTGTTCTTGCCGCGGTTACCGCAATAGGAGGAGGCACCCTTAGGGATATGATCCTTGATTTGCCGGTGTTTTGGGTGAAGGATCCTAGTTTCTTCTATGTCATTTTAGCTGCGGCTATTGGCACCATAATTTGGTTGCGGAAAAGAGAAACCTTCCCACTTAAATATTTATTTATAGCGGATGCATTTGGATTAGCATTCTTTAACATAATGGGCCTACAAAAAGCCTTGGCATACGGCGCTTCTCCCTTTGTTGCCATCGCACTGGGCACTATGACAGGCGTTTTTGGCGGATTGATTCGAGATGTAATCTGTCGTGAAATCCCCCTCGTACTCAAGGGTGAATTGTATGCCACTACCTGCATAATTGGTGGAGCCATATATGTGCTTGGCGTAACACTTAATATCAACAATGACATTTGTATGGCCGCAGGCCTGTCTGTCACCTTAATAGTTCGACTGTTAGCAATGAAATGGCATTGGCATCTGCCCGTTTTTGCGCCCCATTCAGATATTAAGTAACCACATCAACTCGGGATAACAACTTGCTTTCTAGCTGCTATTTTTCCCTATTACGGCGTTAAATTTGTTTGCAATAGGCCAGCTATTGACGCACAAATTTGCCTTGTACTAGGAAAAAACTGCTAGCTAGAACCAAAGATAAAACTAAGCTATGCAATTCAATTTATTAGCTAATTTCTTATCCCGAGTTGATGTGATGGTCTCCTTGTTAAATTCTGGACTAGGCCTAAGCATCTCGTTTGGTTAGGCTAGTCATTATTTGATAAAACGGACTTTATCATGTCGCTTGCCGTCGTTTATTCACGTGCCTCCATTGGGATTAATGCCCCCCTTGTTACAATTGAAGTGCATTTGGGCAATGGTTTACCCGCTTTCAATCTGGTTGGTTTGGGAGATGCAGCCGTTCGAGAATCCAGAGATCGGGTAAGAAGTGCATTACTTAATAGCGATTTCGAGTTTCCTGCTAAGCGCATTACGGTCAACCTTGCACCTGCTGATTTACCCAAAGATGGTGGGCGATTTGACCTTGCTATTGCCATCGGCATTCTTGCCGCCAACGGCTTGCTACCCGACTTAGATTTTACACAAGTTGAATTTGCCGGAGAATTAGCGCTTTCCGGTGAAGTTAGGCCAGTCTCAGGCGTCCTACCTTTTAACTTTGCATGCCATGAAGCGAATCGAATTGCGTACTTACCAAAGGATAATTGTGAGCAAGCCGGTCTTATCAATGACAGTAGAATTATCGCCGTAGAGTCTTTGTCCTCATTGTTTTTGCACTTGAACAAGCAGCAACTTTTGCCTTTCTACCAGCCTAAGAAAACTTGTTCACAGCCTAGCTACTCTATTGATATGCAGGATATCGTAGGTCAAGCTTCCGCAAAGAGAGCGTTAGAAATAGCCGCTGCCGGTAACCACAATGTCATTTTCTGTGGGCCTCCAGGTACGGGTAAAACCATGTTGGCGCAGCGACTCATCACTATTTTACCCAGTTTGACATCTAACCAAGCTCTCGAAACGGCCACCTTGTATTCCATTTTGGGGAACGATTTAGACCCAGAAAACTGGTCGCAAAGACCGTTTCGACAACCCCATCATACGAGTTCATCAATCGCATTAGTGGGCGGAGGGGCGAACCCCATGCCTGGCGAGATCAGTCTTGCAAATCACGGCGTGCTGTTTCTAGATGAGTTACCTGAATTCCAGAGAAAGACACTGGATGTGCTGCGAGAACCGCTGGAATCAGGGAAAGTGTGTATCTCTCGGGCTCGCAGACAAGTAACCTATCCAGCACAATTTCAGCTTGTCGCCGCAATGAACCCGAGTCCAACGGGCAGCATCAACGACGGCCGCTCTACCCCTGATCAGATACTTAAATATTTGAGTCGTATTTCAGGTCCTTTTCTAGACCGGATTGATTTACAGGTAGATGTACCCAAGCTGTCTGCCGAAGAATTCAATCTTCAACAAGATGACACAAGCGAGTCTAGCGAGATCGTTAAAGAGCGTGTTTGTTGTGCCAGAAAATTACAGTTGGAAAGAGCGGGGAAGCTTAACAGTCAACTGAGTAACAAAGAGATAAAAGAATATTGCCATTTGTCACATACCGACAGATTCTTTTTACAAAATGCCGTAGAAAAGTTAGGCCTTTCGATGCGCGCTTACCACAGGGTTATCAAAGTCAGTAGAACCCTGGCAGATTTGGAAAATTCAACTCAAATTAACCGTTTACACTTGGCCGAAGCGCTGGGATACAGGGCACTAGACGACATTATTCGTCAGCTTAGTGTGTAAATTAGGCGCCTTGTGCGATGAAGGCCGCAATAAGAGGCTCGTTAACGCGGCTTTTCAAACAACTCAGCCCCAAATTGTAAGGCTCGATGTTATTTAATTTAATCGCTGTGACTCGCTTTGCTGCGGTCGAATTGTCCAACACGGCTTTGGGGACAATACCTAAACCACAACCCAGTGCCACCATAGAAACAATTGCTTCGTTTCCACCAACAGTCGCATAGACTCTAGGTCGAATGCCCATTTCCGCAAACCAATGGTGAACGATGCGTTTAGACGGCCCTGAGTCTGGCAATACCACTGAATGTTCTGTCCAATTCACATCCTCAAGTTTCTTCAAGTTGATGTCACGCGGCACGATCAGCAAAAGTGGAACAGTATCAATAGGGAAAAACGCGAGTTCGGGTGGAATATCAGGCGTTTTGATCGCTATGGCCGCGTCGACTTCATGATCTACCAGCTTTTGGAATGACATTCCATGATCCCCTGTGGTGAGTTTGAACTCTACCTGTGGGTGCTGTGGACGGAATTGATCTAGTAGCGAAGGAAGATGACTTTGACTGGCGGTAACAGAGCAAAATACTCTAAGTTCGCCTTTTAGCACCGGATTCAATTGATCAAATTCCGATTTAAGCTTGTGCCACGCATCCAAGGTGCTAGAGGCATAGTTGTGCATTATCCGGCCCGCTTCTGTCAGCTTTACGGTCCGATTGTCGCGCTCAAACAGCACAGCTCCGCAATCCTCCTCTAAACGTTGAATCGCTCGGCTCAGCGTAGAAGGACTGACATACATAGCACTTGCCGTCTGACCAAAATGCAAACTTGTTGCCAAATGTTGGAACAATTGCAAGGTTCTAAAATCCAAAAAACACCCCTATATTTCATTTTATGCAACACTACATTGCAAATATATCATTTTATTCAACAATTGATAATGGGTAGACTTCAGCCATCACAAAAATCGTCACTGATTTCGTGTAACAGTTGGAAAAAAATTAATTAGGAAAGAGATAGAATGGCAAATTACTTCAATACCCTCTCATTGCGTCAACAATTAGATCAACTTGGTCGCTGTCGTTTCATGCAAAGAAGCGAATTTGCAGACGGATGTAATTTTCTTAAAGGTAAGAAAATTGTCATCGTTGGTTGTGGTGCTCAAGGTCTCAATCAAGGCCTAAACATGAGAGATTCTGGTTTGGACATTTCTTATGCACTGCGTCAAGCTGCGATTGATGAAAAGCGTGACTCGTTTCAACGCGCATCAAGCAACGGTTTTACTGTCGGTACATACCAAGAGCTAATTCCATCTGCTGACCTAGTATACAACCTCACACCTGATAAACAGCATTCGAGTGTTGTTGAAGCCATTATGCCCCTGATGCAAAAAGGGTCAACGCTGAGCTACTCTCACGGATTCAACATCGTTGAAGAAGGCCAGCAAATACGTTCAGACATCACTGTAGTTATGTGTGCGCCTAAATGTCCGGGAACAGAAGTTCGTGAAGAATACAAACGCGGATTTGGTGTACCCACAT
The DNA here is from genome assembly GCA_947503265.1 of uncultured Alteromonadaceae bacterium. Classification (GTDB taxonomy): domain Bacteria; phylum Pseudomonadota; class Gammaproteobacteria; order Enterobacterales; family Alteromonadaceae; genus Aliiglaciecola. Next base: position 64,208 of record CANNDC010000020.1, on the reverse strand, counting down.
TAATCGCAGTGCACCCTGAGAATGATCCTCAACAACAAGGTTGGGATATTGCCAAAGCCCTCGCGTCTGCCACAGGTGGTGACCGAGCAGGCGTACTTGAATCTTCTTTTGTTGCCGAAGTGAAATCTGACTTAATGGGCGAGCAAACTATTTTATGTGGAATGCAACAGACTGCTGCCATTTTGGCTTACGATAAGATGGTTGCCGATGGTGTGGATCCGGGATATGCCGGTGCTTTGATGCAATACGGTTTAGAAACGATCACCGAAGCGTTAAAAATTGGTGGCGTAACCAATATGATGGACAGGTTGTCAAACCCAGCTAAATTGAAAGCCTGTGAATTATCTGACCAACTCACTGAGCTTCTTCGTCCTTTGTTCGAAAAACACCAAGACGACATTATCAGCGGCGAATTTTCCAAAACCATGATGGAAGACTGGGCCAACGGTGACGCAAATTTACACAAGTGGCGTGAAGAAACGGGACAGTCTGGTTTTGAAAAAAGCCCAGAGTATTCTGGTGAAATTGATGAACAAGAGTTTTTTGATAAATGTATTTTAGTGGTCGCTATGATCAAATGTGGTGTAGAGCTTGCGTTCGATGTCATGGTTGAAGCTGGCATTCTTCCTGAATCTGCTTACTACGAATCACTGCATGAAACACCGTTGATTTCAAACACGATCGCGCGTAAGCGTCTTTACGAAATGAACGTGGTTATTTCAGACACGGCAGAATACGGTAACTACTTGTTTGCTAACGCTGCTATTCCTTTATTGCGCGAAAAATTAATGAAGACGATCTCTTCTGACTATGTAGGGAAAGGCATGCCAGAAGGTTCAAATAGTGTAGACAACATGGCACTAGTAAATGCGAATCAAGCCATCAGAAATCATGGCGTTGAAAAGATTGGAGCCGAACTTAGAGGCTATATGACGGACATGAAAGCCATCGTTGAAACGGCCTAATTGTCAGATATTTAAACAGTTCTTGTCGATAGGTGCTTGAAAAAGCCCTTTTTGCCCGGCCACTTTGGTCGGGCTTTTTATCAATTAGTCTAAATTTAGGTAATTTTTCTTCACAATACCATCATTTAAATGCAAAACTGCTGATATATAGTTAAAAACTACTATCAAGATAATGTAGAATCGGTATCATTCCGAACTTTAACAGATAATTAACATAACAATTAGAAACGAGAGTCGCAAAAGCAATACAGTTGTAAAAGCGTCAACAATAAAAGCTTATTGATTGATTTACATGAATAAAGTTTATACATGTAATCCGAATTCCAGACGTTTTAGGTATTAAAGACAGTGAATGTCTCTTTTTTGCAACAATAATATAATATTACAATATTGATGCGTTGTTTTTAAAGGGCTGCGAGTTTGGCCCAGCTATTGCAACTGCCTAACGGTTTGAGCACTAAAATAATCGCTCAAATTGTAGCAACATTAAAACGTTCTTAATGGAGAACATGTATGACATCTTCGATATCGCGCTTCACCCAAATGGATGATTGGATTTTTGAAGTTAAAATGGTCAGAGCACTTCGTGTAAGGAAATATGGAGAACCCTATACCGCACTCGCTACGTTAACAGCTAACGGCGAGTCTATGTACATTGATAGCCAACTCACTCGTGAAAACGATGATTTTTCTAGAAAGGATTTTTTAACTTTCTATAAGTTTTGTCAGGCGCTTGAAATGAAAAACGTAATTTATGACAAAGTTAAAAACGGTGTTAGACATCCTCGCGTGGTAGACATAGTTGAGAATGTAAACCCTTCCCCTGTTGTCAGACTTGTTAAGAGTTAATTCCGTCACAAGAAACAACTTAGAAAGTCATTTAGAATTTAATCCGGAAAAGTTAATCACTGTAAACTTCGTATGAAACTTAATTTCATCGGTTTACGGCTGGTTGGTGATCGTTTTATTCTGTGATGGAACGCGTTGCCATTAAGGGTTTTTCTTTGCAAGGACCCGCAAAATACACACATGCAAATGAAACGACCCCAAAGATCAAGAACCCTATCACGACCGGCGTGATACTGTCAGATATAAAGCTACCAATTGAAACGCCCACAACGACTGCAATCACACTACTGAAAAAGCCAATTATTGCAGCGCCTATACCAGCCATTTCTCCTAACGGCAGCATCGCCATGGAATTCAAATTGCCGAACAGCACACCTACGAAAAAGAAGTTCACGAAGAACAAAGAAACAAGCATCCATAGCGGCGGTAACCCTTGATATATCAAGGCAACAATCACCAAAACTGATGACATGGCAACATTGCCGATTAGCGCAACTATGCAAAGCTTTCTCATGCCAAAGCGCATTACCATTGCGCCATTGACGAAGGAGGCAAACCCAATGGAAAAAGCCAATAAGGCAAAATACGCTGCAAACAAATCACCTACTTGGTAAAAATCTTCAAAAATAGTCTGGGAGGCACTTAAGTAAGCTAAAAAAGCGCCAAAGATAAAGCCCATAGAAAGGGCATAAAGCATGACTTCTCGATGAGTCACTATGTACTTGCTGGATTTAAGCAAAGCAGCGAATGTAAATGGAGTGCGTTTACTTTTTGGAAGAGTCTCTTCTTGGCGGGCAAAAAACCAAATACCAATGGCCGCGCCGATAAGCAAAAAGGAAGTAAAGATATGGTGCCAAGACGAAATTGCCAATATTCCCTGACCAAATGCAGGGGCGATCATGGGAACCAATATAAATACCATCATGATAAATGACATTACTCGGGCCATCGCCTCACCAGCATATTGATCTCGAATGAGCGCGATAGTCGCGATCCTGGGCCCAGACACTCCAAAAGCTTGAATCACACGCCCTATCAACATGACTGTCATATTTTGCGCAAACATACACACAACTGTACCTATGGCAAAGATTATCAAGCCAGTGAGTATTGCCGAACGTCGGCCATTTGTGTCTGAATAAGGTCCAAAAAATAGCTGTCCAAATGCCATGCCGACAAAGAATACAGAAATAATGAGATGGGTTTGATGGGCACTAGCACTATGCAAATCCGCACCAATTTGGTTCAGTGCAGGTAGCATTGCGTCTATAGCCAACGCCACTAAAGATGTCATAAATGCCATCAAAGTAACAAACTCAAATAAACCGAGCTTTGCCTTACCCTTGCTGACAACTGCTTTTTTCGACACGTTTTTAGGTTCTCCGTTACAGGCTAGCCCGTCAGAGCGACGGGGACGCAGTTTAAACCTAATATTGCGAACAAAAAACCAAAAGTTACTTTATTTTAATTGCCCTAAATCAATTGAGGTGTGTTTTCAGAAATTTCTCCATTGCAGCAAAAGTTTTGTGACGGTTTCTTTGTATGGATAAGTAGTGAGTACCGTTTTCAAGCTCGATATACTCAACGGTTTTACCTTCATCTTGCATTTCTTCCGCCATCATTCTACTGTGCTCTGCATCGACAACACGATCATTTTCTCCATGAATCAATAGCAAAGGAGACGTGATGTCTTTTACGCGGTAGTGAGGTGAACGGCTTTGTAAATCTTCACTATCACCACCAATACGGTTCTTAACATATTCTTTGTTTAGGTATCGTTTGGAGTTTTTGAATAATTTTTCCAAATTAGATACACCGGCAAAACTTACGGCGCACTTGTAGATATCAGGCGTTTTTGCAATTCCCATCATAGCTGCATAACCGCCGTAACTGCCTCCAACGATACATACACGTTCTTTATCTGCTATCCCTTTATCTACTAAATAATGGACGGCATCTTCAAGATCATCTTGCATTTCTAAACCCCAGCGTCGCAGATTAGAGTAAGCAAAATCATACCCATAACCGAATGAACCCCGGAAGTTTGGACGAAAAACAACGTAACCTTGGTTGGCAAAAAAGCTTGTCCAATAATCAAATCCTCCCGTTACTCTTGCTGTTGGGCCGCCGTGCGGGAATATAATTGTAGCCATTGGACCTTCTGTCTTTTTAGGTAAGGTTAAATAGCCTTCTATTTCTAAGCCATCTCGCGCAGTATATTTGACAATTTGATGCTCGCTCAACTCCTTGGAGTCTAGTTCAGGGTAATGTTGAAATAGGTAGGTCAGGGTGTTTTTACTGCGATCACCAATATAATAAGTACCGGGAATTTCGTCATTAATAGTTAACAATACGTATTTGTTTTCGCTAGTATCAAAACTGACCAAAAAGTTGTGAGTATCTGGTAAAGATTTATCTAGAGATTGCTGCAAAGCGTTTCGAGAATCATCCCAAAACAAGCGATTGTCTTCGTCAGATATGAAGCCAATCCCCACCACATCCTTGGTTTTTTTGGAATAAACAAGGTTACCCAAATAATCATAATCTGGGTTGTGAAACACGACTTGTTGTTCTTTTGTTTTTAAATTGAGTTTAAACAACGACAGTTTGTCGTCTTTGTATTTTTTAAAATAAAGAATATTCGGGTCTAGTGCGAATCCAACTGCGTAAATAGGTGGGTCAGTAAATGCATTGTATTCAAAGTAAGATTGCCAATCACTATCTGCATTCTCGCGAATAAAGGTTTTAGTTTCACCTGTTTTATAGTCAATAGAAAGTCCTAGTCTAAGGGTATGCTGACGATCTGTCATCCAGCTACGAATGAGTTTTTTACCCTTCTCAATTCGTGATTTCTTTTTTGTATAAATATTAAGCTTGTAGACAGAAGGCATGACGGGTTTATCTAAATCGAGTGCGACTAAAATATGCTGTGGATCCTCCGGCAACAAGTCTATGACCCTATCCTGAAATTGCGAGAAGTGTTTCCTCATAAAAGTGGAAGATTTTGGTTTGATGAGTAGTCTTGCTTCCTCTCTTTCTGGCTTTACATCAATTGCAAATAGTCGCGTCTCTACTGTATCTGTACTATTACGGTTTCCTGCATAGCGCACGCCCACAAGTATGGTTTCTTCATTTGCCCAGTTGAACCAATTAATCAGTACCTTTTCATTATCTGATTGAACTAGATATAGGGTTTCCTTCGTTGCTAAATCGTAAGAGCAAAGCACTGCCATACCGGCGTCTTGTATATTCTGAATAAAAGCGAGTTTGCTGCCATCAGGAGACAGTTTTACTGAGGTATAATTCTTTAAACGGCTAAATGCTTGATATGGCAATTCCTCGCAACTCACGTGAAAACCCGTGAGCAACAAGTTTATGATTAAGATCCACTTCAGCTTTCCTTGCATAATGTTGTCCTTGTGCAATGGTTTGCAGCTAAGTTGTTAACCCCAGTCTAATTGTGACTCTCTAGATCTTTAATATGACCATTGTTCAAACTATAGATCCAACTATGGATCTGAAGCTCTTGGCCTCGACCAATGGCCTCTTGTACAATTGCGTTGCGCCTAACATTAATAGCCTGTTCAAGCACATTCAATTCGCACAACCTATTTACTTTTTCTTGGCCTTGCAAAGGCGCCAATTCCTCTTTGTATTTAGTCGCAAGGTCGCGAATATGTCCCAACCAATTGTCTATTAACCCTAGTTTGTTGTTGACTAGTGCGGCCTCAACGCCACCACATCCATAGTGTCCACAAACGATAATGTGCTTTACCTGCAAAATGTCGACGGCATATTGCAGCACAGACAAACAATTGAAATCGGTGTGTACCACCAGATTAGCCACATTCCTATGTACAAAAATATCACCCGGAAGTAGGTCAACAATTTGATTTGCCGGAACGCGACTATCGGAACAACCTATCCACAAATACTCAGGATTTTGGCGTTTTGATAGTTTATTAAAAAACTCAGGGTCTGCTTTAGTAGTTGCTTCAGACCAACGTTGATTATTCTCAATTAATTGTTTGATATCACTCATAGATTTATTTGTTTCTTTCACCTAGTCTAGCTGACCATACTTTTCGTGCCTATATGACAGGAAATTAACCATGAACATCACACTGGCATCTACTCAACATATTGAATCACTAGCTGAGTTATTCGACGGATATCGGGTTTATTACAAACAGCCGTCAAATTTTGCACTGGCGCGAGAATTTATACGAGAACGTCTCGAACAACAAGATTCTACAATATTTGTTGCACAAAATGGGGATGATTTGATTGGCTTCGTTCAACTTTACCCGATCTTCAGTTCTGTCAATGCAAAGAAAAGTCTATTGCTTAATGATTTATTTGTTTCACCCAAAGCCAGAAGGGCGGGTGCAGGAAAGGCCTTGATGAACAGTGCAAAAAATTACGCAGACATGCAGGGGGCATGTTGGCTTATGCTGCAAACCGAAAAAACCAATACACAAGCTCAAGCCTTATACGAGTCTCTAGGGTATCAACGTGATCAGGATTGTTACTATTATTATCTAACCTAAAAAATATATATGAGAAATGTCGTATTCTCACACTAGGGTCTGTTGACCTTTACTGTATAAGTTTTGTTCATTCTAAGCGCCTTCTGATCGCGGCACTGATTTGAAAGCCTAGTGGTTCTAAGCTAAAAATCAGCAACAAAGAGCAGGAGGCGCTTAGGACGAACCCAAAGGGCAGTGTTTGTGCGTTATTTATTCTGCTTTATTACTCGCTTAAGTAGAACAACTACATGACACTCGTAATGCATTGCCTAAATAACGCACAATCGCTGCAAAAATATACAGCAAAGGTCAACAGACCCTAATCAGAATTTCAATTTAACTGTGATCTACTCTATTCAAATTGCAATCAAAATTCGCAAGCGCTTTTTCAAATTTGGATTGGCGCTTTTTGGCCCAGAGCCAATTGGCAGGCAAGAAAACGACAAATATAACCGCAATAACTTTGAATTTTCGAATCAATATTTCTGGATCTAAATATTCTCCTAAATAGGCAATTAGGAATAGCAGGCCAAAAATAATGGGTAGAATAAAAGTAGCACCTTTATTAAGCCGTGCAATTTTAATATTTTGTTTATATTGGGTCTTTATCAACTCAACATAGTCCAAGGTGGAATTGTTGTTATTACCAAATCCCAGAGAAAAACGTCTCAGCCAAGCAAAGTAAACCACCCATAAAGCAACCAAGGCTGTAACAATGCCTATTAAGACGAAATCAAAAGCAGTTAATTTTTTAGGTAACAAGTAAACAAATACCAAGGGGGCTAATAGCCCGCAGAAGTCGAGAAGCATGTAACAGTGCTGCTTAACTCTTATGGATCTCCACTGGCGCTTCAATACTTTCATATCAATCTGCGCTACCTGTTGCGACTGCCATAACCTAGACAGCTCATTATCGCTATTGGTCATTTTCTAGTATCTCCGACAGTGATTTTTTTGCTCTACTTAAAATAGCGCCGACATTTGATGATTGGATACCACAAACCTGTGATATTTCTTGGTAACTCAAGCCTTCTAAAGACATGGTAACAATTTGTCGTGATTGCAGAGGTAAGCTCCGAATTGCTCTGAGCAGTTGGTTAACTTGTTGTGATTGTGCAATCTTTTTTTCCGTCAGATGTGGGGCACTAATGTCATTTTCATCGGCATATTGCTCTTTCTTAGGTTGCTTGGCGTGATAGGCAACGTGATTTACAGCTCTATTGTGCGCGACTCTCAGGATATAGGTTTTTATACTGGCGTTACCTTTGAAGCCTTTTAACGATTGCCATACTGCAAGACTAATTTCCTGAAAAAGCTCTTGCTGCAAATGGTGATTTGCCTCATAGCTAGAGGCAACACGACTCAGAAGGGGGCCATATTCAATCAGCGTTTTTTCAAAATCAGACGTCAAACTCTATTCTCAGTTTTTTCATTCAGATGAATTAGTCACTCGTCGATGATATTTATTACATCACCTTGTAATATTTTTCTAGTTCCTTTGACTACAAGAGCAAAAGGAAGTGTTTATCTTGCGTATATAAATCGTCAAAGAACACGTTGGGCAAGGCTTGTGCAGCAATGAAACTGCTTAACGCGTTGCAAACCGATTTAGTAAAAATAAACATGCCCTGACTATTGGAAATATGCTTATTACAGGAGAAGTGATGAATACAATTTTAGTCGTAACCATAATTATTACCGTTAGCCTAACGTGGATAGGCGCAGCTTGGTTGGATGTGAAACGCAATTGGAGACTAATCGATTGGTTTGCTGGAAAAACTGACAACCCATTCAAATCGACGCATGCACAACAGCAACTAGCCATAAGAGAAAAAGACAAACATATCGCTGAACTGACTGAGCGTATTCAGGCTCTTGAAAAAATAGTGACAGAGCCAGCTTACGAGCTGAATAAGAAAATTAATCAGCTTTGACTAAACCTTTGGGTAGCGGTATTTTCCCCATGGCAACCGCATTGCCGACTAACACTACTGCTACCCCAATTAAGGCTTGAACATGCCAAACGTACCCCTCAAACAAAGTCGACAGTGCAAGAGCAACCAAGGGATACATCAACACGACATAGGCAGCTTTATCGGAACCGATTTGCTGAAGTAACTTCATGTAGGCTCCAAAGGCAATGACTGAGCCAAATAACGATAAATAGGTCAAAGACAACCAATAATCTGGGTTATCAGGAAAGCTAAATTCTGCGCCACTGATGAATGCGTATCCGTACAAAAAGACTAGCGCATAACTCATGGCCCAAAAATTCATTTGAATGACCGGTGCTCCCTGATCTAGTATTCGCTCAGAAATGACGTTACCAATGGATGCACATAAAAAGGAAATACACGCCAAAACGATTCCTAATGACAACAAATCATTGCTTTGCACATTGGCAAACTCAGGAATGAAGATCAGCGCCATCCCTGTTAAGCCCAGTGTCGCTCCCAAAACCACTTCCATTCGAATGGCTTTTTTTAAAAATACTCTTCTTAAAACAACGTTAATGTAGATAATGCATGAGCTCATCAAGGCAACCACAGCGCTTACAATATATTTTTGGCTTTCATACAAAAAACTGTAGTCGAGGGTATACAAGCTTAATCCGACGGCGGCCATTTTGACATGAATATGTAGAGGCATTCTAAAGGGCAGTTTTTTGTACCAGCAATACATGCCCAAGGCGACTGATGCCATTGTAAAGCGATATGCGACAGACAATGCAGGCGCTATCTCACCCAATTGAAACGTGATAGCGATCCAAGTGGATCCCCAGATAAGAGTACATAAGACGAAAAGTTGTACATTGGACACGCTGCAAACTCTGAAAGTCGCGACTAAAACAGGATGATAGCAATAATAGGTTCAGGTACAAGTCTTCTGTTGAATTCAAAACACAGGTTATACTGTTGACAAGATTAATGTATTCGGTTGATAGAATTAGATGAAAAAGCTATTTGTTTTCTTGCTATTGGGTGTAGTGGTGTTGATTGCAATTGTGGTAATTAAAGCGCAAATCACGTTCGAAGATACTCAAGTCCAAGTCGAGCAAAGTAATAAAAAGCGTTTCTCTATAGATCAACAGGCAGCTGTCGAAAAATTTGCCAAAGGAATCCAATTCGAAACTATCTCTTATGATGATCCTAGTCTCTTGGATCCCCAAGCTTTTATCGGCTTGCGCCAACATATTGAACAAAGCTTTCCACTAGTCCATCAAAATACAAAACAGACTATCATCAGTCAATATAGTTTGGTTTATCATTTAAAAGGATCAGATGACAGCCTGAAACCCGTGTTATTCATGGGCCATATGGATGTCGTGCCAGTTGATGTTGCCACTGCTGACCAATGGCATCAAGCGCCGTTTAGCGGCGCCATAGTAGACGGAACAATTTGGGGTAGAGGCACCATAGACGACAAAATTACCGTCTTTGCACTGCTGGAAGCCTTAGAAAAAATTATTGAGGAAGGAAAAAGCCTTAATCGTAGTATTTATTTTGCTTTTGGTCATGACGAGGAAATTGGCGGCGAGCAAGGAGCGGCAAAAATCGCCGAACACTTCAAACAGCAAGGAGTGAATTTTGAATTTGTATTGGATGAAGGTGGCGCGATCACCCAAGGACTGATGAAAGGAATTGAACAACCGGTGGCCATGGTGGGTGTTGCCGAAAAGGGCTTCGTTAATTTGCGTTTAACGGTAAAATCAGAAGGTGGACACTCTTCTCAACCTCCACCACAAACAGGTGCTGGAATTCTCAGCCAAGCCATAGTCAATTTGGAAAATAATCAATTCGGTACCAGTCTGGATCATACTTTCAAAACCTTCTCAAGTGTTGGGCACTACGCACCTTTGTCTTCAAGACTTGCTATGGCTAATTTATGGCTGCTTGAACCGATTGTAGAGAAGTCGCTGTTATCTTCACCAAGCACAGCTGCCGGTATTCGTAGTACGATCGCTGCAACCATGCTTAAAGGTAGTGCAAAATCAAATGTATTGCCGACAATCGCCACTGCGGTTGTCAATGTTAGAATCATGCCCGAAGACTCAGTCGCTTCAGTCAAACAGCACGCTATCGACGTCATTGCTGATGATAGAGTGGAAGTAGAAACCTATATGGAAAATGAACCTTCGGCAGTATCACCTACAGATAGCCTAGGCTATAAGTTGATAGAAAAGAATATTAGAGTGCTAGATGACAATGTTTTAGTAGCGCCATATTTAGTGATGGGAGGGACAGATTCAAAACACTTTTATGGATTATCTGATAACGTCTATCGGTTTATGATGGTCAGGCTAGACGAAACCAGCCTGAAACGATTTCATGGTGTCAACGAACAGATACCGGTACAAGACTATATTGCAGCTGTCGAGTTTTTCTATTCCATGTTGTTGGACGCGGGTGAACCCTAAGCGCGAATATTCCCTTCACCAAAGACGACAAATTTTTCTGTAGTAAGAGATTCAGCTCCCATAGGCCCATAGGCATGGAGTTTTGTCGTCGATATGCCAATTTCAGCGCCAAGACCCAACTCACCACCATCTGAAAATCTAGACGATGCATTGGCCATGACCACAGCAGAATCAATCACTCTGATAAATTCGTTTGCTCGGGTGTAATCTTGAGTCACGATCACTTCAGTATGTCCTGAGCTATAAGATTCGATATGCTCAATTGCAGCATCAAAATCATCTACCACTCTCACTGCAATTTCCATAGCGAGATACTCGGCATCCCAATCCTCTTCCGTTGCCAACACTGCACCGTTGAAACTATCTATACTATTTTCACAGGCATGTATTTTAACACCGTGCTTAGCCATCATTTCCGCTGCCATGGGTAAGAACTGATTGGCGATTTCTTTATTAACTAGCAGGGTTTCCAGGGAATTACATACGCTAGTTCGCTGAGTTTTGCCATTTTCGAGTAATGAAAGGGCTTTGTTAAGGTCAGCAAATTCATCTACATAGAGGTGGCAAACCCCTTTAAAATGTTGAATCACTGGAATTTGACTATTTTGTGAAACAAAACGAATCAAGCCTTCGCCGCCGCGAGGGATAATCAAATCTATATCATCGCTCAAGGTCATTAATTCGTTCATTACTGCGCGATCCGTATCCGGAACGACCGTGACTATAGCTTCATTTAAACCAAATTTATCTAACGCTACCTTGATGCAGTCTGCTAATGCCAAATTAGAATGCAAGGCTTCTTTTCCGCCTCTAAGAATCACCGCATTTCCCGCTTTTAAACATAGTGCGGCAGCATCAATAGTCACATTTGGCCGAGACTCGTAGATCATAGCAATCACACCCAAAGGAATCCGCATTTTCCCTACTTGAATACCACTGGGTCTTTGTTGAATCTGGCTTATACCACCAACCGGATCTTCTTGGCCCATAATTTCAAGCACGGCATCAGCAATTTTCTGAATTCGGCCTTCGTCCAGCACTAAGCGGTCCACCATGGCACTGTCCAGTCCTGATGACTTAGCTAACGCTACGTCCTTTTGGTTTGCTTCAAGAATCGGGCCTTGTTGGGCAATTAGCTGGCTAGCTATTTGGGCCAACAATTGATTTTTGTCTTGAGAACCCAATCGCGCAATTTGTCTAGACGCTTTTCTTGCTTGTTTTGCTGCTGTTGCGATAGAAAATGACATTTTGTTTACTTATATTCCTTCCGATTTATTGGCGGATCATGATTTAATTTACACGCTCTAGTTTACAATAAAACCATATCGTCGCGATGAACAATTGCCTCACCGAAACTATAGCCGAGTGTTTCTTCAATCTTGCTGCTTCTTAGCCCTTTTATTTGTTCGAGATCACTAGAGCTGTAAATAGTCAGCCCCTTCGCTAAGGCGTGACCGTTATATTCTATTTGAACGGCATCACCGGATTTGAAGTCACCACTGATATCTAAAATACCACTGGGCAGTAGCGAAGCCCCTTTGTTAAGAATCGCGGCTTTCGCACCCGAGTCGATACTGACTTTGCCAGTATTTTTAAGCGTATGTTTTAACCATTGTCCACGGGCATTGTCTCTACTGGCAACGGCTTTAAACAAGGTGCCTGCAACTTCACCATCCATAAGTTGGTCAAACACCTCGCCTTTTTGACCATTTACAATCAGTGTTTGAATACCACTGTTACTGCACTTTTGTGCCGCCTGTAATTTGGTTTGCATTCCCCCAGTACCGACTTTGCTGGACGACCCACCAGCAAGTGCAAAAATGCTTTCGTCAATATTGTCGACCTGTTTTATCAACTGGGCGTTAGGGTTAAGACGCGGGTCAGCATCGAACAAACCATCGACATCCGAACAAATTATCAAGGTATCCGCCTGCGCAATTAGCGCCGTATAAGCGCCTAAGTTGTCGTTATCACCCACTTTTAGTTCATTGACGGCTACCGTATCGTTTTCGTTGATGATCGGAAGGGCCTGATTGTTAAGTAATTCTCGTAGTGTGTTTTTGATATTTACGTAGCGGGTGCGACTGTGTAAGTCACTATAGGTCAACAACAATTGAGCACAGGGAAAGTCAAAGAAACGTGACCAGTTTGCCATCATCTTAGTTTGACCAATGGCTGCCATCGCTTGCTTTTCTGCGATTGACGGTTGATGGTTTATTTTTACTCTGGAACGACCGGCAGCGACACTTCCTGATGAGACTATAATGACTTCTTTGCCTTGCTCTCTGCTAGCAGTAATAAACCGAGCTATAGGCAATAGATAGCGACCACTGCATTGGCTGCCATCAGGCGCGATGAGAGCACTACCCACCTTAATAATTGCGCGTTGCCATTCGAACTTAGACATGTAAAAAACCTAAAATAGTGATCAGAAAATTTTCGGAACAGGAGTATAGCAAACTAACGTCTAAAAAGTGGTAGGGGATCTAGGATTGTTGACCAGCCGAGCTAATTTTCTCATTGAGCCAGATTTCAGCCAGTTCAATGTCATCAAAAAAGGCGTAATGTTCACCCGCGTTGTCGTAAATTTCACCTAAGTGTTGTTTAGCGAAATTCGGAGCAAAGCAGTCGTTAACCAACAAGGCAGTGGCGACGCGGCCTAAGCTTTTTTCTTCATTGACGATGGACGTGAGTTTTTCGGCTGCCGCTGGAACGTATATAGATTCACCATGTAGAATAACCATCACCGCCCAAGGGCTCCCCGTTAACTGACCAACCAAAGGTTGTGCCACTTGCCCAGATTTTTTTAACGATTCAAGGTTCCACGGCCCAGTACCTTCAACTCTAAGGATCCTCCCGACAATTTCTACATTGAGTGTTCCGTGCGCTTCAAAACCCTTGAACATCCTAAATGAGTATCCTAAATGAGTAATTTATTTACCGTTAATGAAATTATATTGGATTTTAAGGGCTAGTCCAGTTTATTAAGCGGAAGGTGAGCTGTTTTCTGAGAAATCATCACTTTCTTCAGCCAATGACTTGGCTAAAACTCGAAACTGCAAGTAATCGATTATTTCTTGTTCTTCATCGGCGATTTCACCGTCGATAAAGGAAATTCCCTTGGCTACGGCTAGCGCCTTTTTGCCATCGAAGCTCAACGCATCCTTGAGTGATAGGATATATGGCTTCACTTCGCCCATTTCTACTGCATTTCTGACTTCATGAATAGCTTGACGCTCAAACTCTTCTAAGTCTTGCTCTCCACGCCAATGAATATTGTTGTATATAGCTTGATAGTAGTCTTGTTCAGTTAGGGTGATTTTTCCATCGATGCGATAAAGCAACATGCACAACTTCAACAACGCCTCGTTAAAATCTTGTTCCACAACTTTCTCCTACCCAACCATTGAGTAATAGAAAGTGGGTACTATTTGGATTTTTTCAAGTTAATCTAAGCGGAAAACGTCTGCTATGTAGCATTAATGATTTGATGGACTTTATCTCGCTGGTCCAATACAAATAGTAGAACAAGATCACCAGCTTTGGCATTGTTCAAAGCGTATTGTGTCCCTTCAATCGGAGAATTAACACATTCTATCCGGTCTGCATCTACTGCCAAATTCATTAACTGTTTTTTGACTAAATTTAACAGCTCTTCTGGCTCTCTACCTCTAAGGTATTTTTCGATTTCTGCTACCACATATTTATCAGCATTTAGTTCGCTAACGGCGCGGGTAAGTGCATAAATCTCTTCGTCACTACGATCGCCGCCGTTGCTGAACATAACCAGGTAACGATTGGCCTTAAGTTGTTTGGCGGTTTGAATTACGGCTTTCATACTGTGTTCATTGTGTGCGAAGTCGACGATTATTTTGACGCCATTACGGTCATATAAGTTGCCGCGACCTGGATTATCCTTAGCGTTACTTCCAAATCCTTTTAAACCCTGTTGTATAGCCTGAACGGGCATGTTTAATGCGAAGCTTAAGCCTACGACGCCCAATACATTTTGTACATTGTGTTTGGCCGCACCACCAAGTGTCATTGGGATATCTGCAACAGCAATCACTTGTTTTGTTTGGTTTTTTTCACCGTAGACAAGCATGCCGTTTTGAACAAATACCACTCGCCCACCCAGTCGTTGATTTTCTCGGATCAATGGATGATTTGCGTCTTCACTAAACCAGCAAATTGTATTTTTTAAGCCTTTGGCTTGTTGTACAACGAGTTTATTATCAGCGTTGAGCACTAACACGCCGTCTTGTTTTACGCCTTTAGCTACAACAAATTTTGTCATAGCCAAATCTTCAACATTATTGATACCGTATTGACCTAGATGGTCACTCGCAACGTTGGTAATTAGCGCGGCATTGACCTGTTCAATTGGCAAGCCCCGCCGAAGAATACCTCCACGAGCCACTTCCAAAAAAGCGATTTGAGTGCGTTTGTCGCGCAATAACATTCTCGCCCCACCAGGACCAGAATAATCACCTTCATCAATAATATCGTCACCGACACGAATAAAGTCGGTAGAAGTAACACCAGCACAAAAACCGGCTTGCTTGGCAATTTCAGAGGCCAATCTAACACTAGTTGATTTGCCATTGGTTCCGGTTACAAACGCTCTTGGAATATCCTGATACTTTTGCCAGTCTATATCCTCTAGCTTGGGCAACTCTCTGACTGGCCAAACGTCCACGTTTGTGCCCATACCCAAACTCAGTTCATCGTCATCACTGATGGCGGTAACCCCTTGCAACACTGCCGCTCCCAAAATGGCGTTTAGTTCGGGGTTAAGTTCTTCTTCAAGGGCATCTCTAAGTTCAGCCAACCGAATATGCCAGTCAGGCAGACTATCATCGTTTAATTCTGCTGCGGCGCAATCCCATGCAAGTTCAGCTAAATCGCAAGCAGTGTAAAGTGCATCCATAGGCGCACTTAACGCCATGCTCGCGCCATCAGAGTAAACACGAAACGTGTGAGTTTCAGTCCAGCCAAACTCAGCCAAAATTTTGTCCATCCATGATTGCCAAGTCGTGATGACAAACAACTTGTCAGGATGATCAATGATGACATCCAAGATCGCGCCAGGATTGTCCCAAAGTAAATTGGGACCAGTTAAGCGTCTAACTTCCTCTAGTTTGAGATTCATAACCGTTAACTTTCTTAATCCGAATCTTCATCACGTTCGACTACTAATCGAACCCCTCGTTCATCGTGCACCAATGACTGACCATCTTCTAATTCAAACTTATGTTCAACCGGTTCAAACAGTTTTTCTGGGAAGTCTTGTGATGGCGTTTCGGTAGTTCCTTCAGACTGACCTTCACTGTTGAAGTGCACAATTTGTTTCCAACAACGCGTAATATTGTCACCTAAAATTATGAGAAGATCGCCTTTTTTACAATCAGCTAGCGCTTTGTCTATCGCTTCTTGTTCAGAAGGAATAATTTGAATAGCTGCATCATCAACCCCTTCTTCTAAGTAGGTTTTGCGCAATAGTTGAGGGACTTCGTCAAATCCACGACCACGTCTATCGTCATCCGCTTTACAAATAACGCGATCAAAACCAGAGGTGATTTTAGCTGCCTCGATAACATCTTCATCACGTCTGTCACCTGGCATAGCAATAACTAAGTGACGCTTACCTGAGACTTCCAAACGCATCGCTAAATCTGTGATAGTCCTTATCGCTGCTGGGTTGTGCGCATAATCCAAGATGACTTTAAACGGATGCTCATCAAAGATATTTAAACGGCCTGGCGCTTGGTAGAACGAGGTATTGAATATTCTTAGCCCTTGTCGAATTCTATCCAGCGACGTATCAAAACTGTATGCAATCGCTGCTGCAAACATGGCATTTTGCACATTGTGCATCGCTTTACCTTCGATAGTGGCTGGAATTAAATGAGTCCAAAGCAACGGGATGTGTGAGCCTTTGTCATAAATGGTGATCATATCGCCATTGATACCACGCTCAAGCACGAGCGCCATACCACCGTTACGAATGTGTTGACGAACCAGTCCGTGACCTGAATCGGTAGTGACATAACAAATACGTTTGGCATTACAGAAATCTGCCATCTCCAAACAATGACGATCATCCGCATTGAGAACAACACAATCTTTCGCGACTTCAACAACGACTCGTTTGATTTGAGCCAGTTGTTCTAGGGTATCTATACCTCTTTGTCCAAGGTGGTCTGCTGAAATATTCAAGCAAGCCCCAACATCGCAATCACTGTAGCCTAGACCGCGTTTTAAAATACCGCCACGCGCGGTTTCCATAATGGCGAAATCGACACTGGGGTCTCGCAGTACAATTTGTGCCGAAGTTGGGCCAGTCATATCGCCTTTGACGGTTAGATCACCATCAATATAAACGCCATCGGTCGACGTCATACCCGTCGTATAGCCAGCGGCTTTCATTATGCTGGCCAGCATTCTTGAGGTCGTTGTTTTACCGTTTGTTCCAGTAATGCCCGCAATAGGAATGCGTGACTGCGTAGCCGGTGGAAAGAGCATGTCCATCACTTTACCAGAAACATCTCTTGGCGTGCCTTCACTAGGTGCAACGTGCATTCTAAAGCCAGGTGCGGCATTACACTCGCAAATTCCGCCACCAATTTCCTTGTATGATTTGCTGATGTCGTCCGTGAGAAAATCTACGCCACCAATATCTAAACCTATGGCTTTAATCGCTCGGATCGCCATATCGCGATTATCAGGGTGGACAATGTCAGTGACATCTATGGCAGTGCCGCCAGTAGATAGATTCGCCGTAGACCGTAAGAAAAATGATTGGTCTTTGTCTAGTACTGAATTCTCATCCAAGCCTGCATCTTCAAGCAATCGTTTAGCTTGATTATCCAGTTCAAGGCGAGTCAGTACTTTCTCGTGACCAATTCCCCTGCGGGGATCTTCATTCACTTTGTCGATAAGTTGAGTAATTGTGCTTGATCCATCACCAACCACATGGCCAGGTACGCGCTTAGCTACCGCCACCAATTCGTTGTTTACCACCAGCATTCTATGATCAAATCCGGTTAAGTAACTCTCAATCAAAACTGCACGACTGGTGCCGACATCTTGCGCTTCTTTAAATGCTGTGACGACTTCGTCTTCATCATTCAAGTTGATACTAACGCCACGACCATGATTAGCATTTAGCGGTTTAATAACAACCGGGAAACCGACTCGACGAGCGCCTCTTATAGCCTCTCTTTCGCTATAAACCATGACTTGTTGTGGAACAGGTAGACCTAAATCATTAAGCAGATTATGTGTGTCTTCTTTGTCACAAGAAATCTCTACTGCAATGTGTTTAGTCTCACTGGTGATAGTGGCTTGAATTCGCTGCTGATACTTACCATGACCAAATTGCACAAGGCTGTAATTATTCAAACGTAACCAAGGGATGTCGCGATCTTCTGCAGCTTTGACCAAACTTGCGGTACTTGGGCCGAATTCTTTTCGTTGCGCCATTCTTACGTAATCACGCAATTCATCTTGGAAATCAAAATCGTCATCAATTTCCGCGTCGATGGCTTTTTGAACTTCTTCTGGCATAAGATGAGTAAGTAATCGCATACCCAAACGACCAGCTTCCAAGCCAACATCTTGCTGTTTGTATTGATAGACTACGTTATAACAACCGGCTTCACCCAAGCTTCTTGTACGGCCAAATCCTACTTCTGAACCGGCCAGATTCTGTAACTCAAGAGCGACATGTTCCCAGATATGCCCCATCCAAGTACCTTCATCTTCTTTTAGTCGGCGTATAAAGCCACCTTCTTCTTGGTACGAGCAGCCATGGCTTTGCAACGTTGGAATCGCCTCAATTAAGCCATCAATAAATCCTTTGCCTAACTTTACCGAAGGCCAGTTTTCCAATTCACCTAAGTCGATTTGATACCGAATAACCGGGAAATTGGCATAGATATTTGGGCCAACGTAAACATTCCTGCTGAGGATTTTCATATAGGGAAGCTCCTTTGCTTATATTAGTTATTTGATGCAGTGACGAGGGATTCGTCGATATAAATCTAGGCTAACAAATAAACAGCGGCCTAGGCCACTGTTTTTCGAAATTGCTAGTGATTCGAGTGTAAAAGATAATCGACGAATTAGACTAAGTGTAGTCTAGGCGAAGGCCTTGCGATCAGAAATATTATATCGACTGCCCGAAGCTAAGATATGAATTTTCAAATTTAACAGGGTTAAAGCATCGCCACGTCGGGCCTCAGCCATAGAAGAGTATTCAATATCCGATGGATCAACCACCGTAATCGCACCGCTACCAACAACAGTAAACTCGTTGTTTTCATCAATAAACGCTGCTGTATCTTCATCCAAACCAATACCAATCAGAAAAGGATTGTACGAAACCGCACTTAGCAAACGAGATAAGCGATTGCGTTGGTTAAAATGTTGATCAACCACTACTGTGTTGATGAGTCCCATACCCGGTGCTAAATTCACACCGTCTTCTGTCGGGACAATCCCCGTACTTCCACCAGTAATCATATGTTGCGACACAATAGCCGCACCTGCTGACGTGCCGGCCACATGCACTCCTTTAGCATTCAACTGGCGAATAGTTTTAGCAATCGGTGTACCGCCTAAAATAGTCGACAAGCGAAGTTGATTGCCACCGGTAATAAAAATAGCCGTACAAGATTCAAGCTGTTCTACATAGGCTTGATTCTGAGAATCTGCTCGCTCAGTAATCGGCAAAGAAATTGTCTTTCCAGCACCCAACAAGGTAAAAAGCTTCTCGTAACGCTCACCTGTATCGTCTAGTTGTGACGCAGTGGGAATCACGCAGATAACGGCTTCTTTGCCGCCCGCTAAATCCACAAAGCGCCTTAATATTTCTGGGTTATCGATCTTTTCTTCTGCCCCACCAATGGGGATCACGTAACCACGTTGCTGTCCTTTAATATCCGGAGACGGCATTCTTATTCCTCAAACGTACCTTTCTTAATAATAGAATGTTCAAACACGTGCCAGATTCCTCTAGCCATAACGTGACTGACCTTTTGATTGTTGTCTAATATAACCAGATCCGCATCAAACCCCGATGCAATATAACCCTTTTTGTGAAAGTTCATCACGTTTGCAACGTTCGCTGTAAAAAACGGTAAACACTGCTCCAGCGCAACGCCTTCTTGCAATAGATCATAGAGAACCTGCGTCATAGACGAAGCATTGGCAAAGTCCATTTTTGTCATGTGACCGTGATCATCAAAACAAGGTAAACAGCCACCGCCATCAGAGCTGATTGTTAATTTATCTTGCGGACAATCGCTGTGCAGGTATCTTTCAAGTGCCTCAGCAGGCTCGTAACCGACATCCCCGGTTTCAAATGCTGTCACATCAACCCAACAACCTAATTTAGCCAAATCGCAGGCCTCTTCAAACAAGGCTTTTTGTCTATTCACATGAGTGGGATTGAAAGTTCTAGGGGGGATTTCAGATTGACTAAGGGCTTGTCGAACTAATTCCAAGCCTCTCTCACCGTCGCCTAAATGCAAGTGAACCGTCCCCGCTTTTCCTGTCATCAAACGAGCTACATGGGCTTCTGAGGCTACTTTTAGCAATTCGTTTAGTGTCGGTTGACTTGATCTATGGTCGCTTATAGCCAATTCACCTACCGCAACTATGGGTTCAACAAACACGATATCTGATTTGATTGAACCGGTCAGGGTAGTAGGGGGAAGATGATAACCACCCGTGTAACAATACGCCGACAAGCCTTCTTCGCGCAGTGCATAAACTTGTGCGACAAGCGACTCTGTACTCCTCGTCGTATCATCCGTTCCTAACAAGCCCACTGCAGTTGTAACACCGGCTCGAGTGAATTGACTGATAGGAACTGGAGGTACGCGAGTCGCAAAACCAGCTTCACCACCACCACCGGTTATATGAGTGTGTGCATCGATAAATCCGGGGACAAGCGCACAACCTTCACAATCAATTTCTGTCAAATCAAATTCAGCAGCGATGACTGGAATGTCATCCAATATTTGTAAGATTTCTCCACCACCGACCAAAACATGCTTGATCCCTAGGGGCGCAGGAGAATAGACATTGGCGTTCTTCAATAGAACGAGTGACGAGCTTTGTGACACGTAAATCTCAGACTTTATAACAGACAGTGGTGGATCCTAATCTAACCGCAAGTGTTACGCAAAAACTTTGTTCAATATTAACCCACTATTTAGCGAACTATCCGCCACTAAATCTGTACAAGGCGTGTGGGGGCTTGAAGTTTGACTCTTTAACCTTGAAATAGGATGTTGTAGTAAAAGAAAAGGGCCATAAAGGCCCTTGTTGATTAGGGTCTGCTGACCTTTGCAGTCAAACTACATTAATTGAGAAAACTCATTCTTTTCTTTGCTATACAAATAGAAATTCAGCTTGCTGTCAGCCCCCTCAGTTTTGACTATCCAAAACTGACCATCAGCAGAACGGCTTGCCACCTCAATTTTTTGCCCTTGAAACATATCAACAATTTGCGCAAAAAAATCAGCTTCTATGTTGGTTCTATCTAAGATTGCATAGGGCGATTGAAAGTCATTGGTTTTTACCGCATACACACTGTCTTTATCAGTGGTCATGGCAAGAAAGTCCTGATCTAATCCGCACTGGTCGTGCAACTGCTCTTTGCTGTTGGTAGCGAAGTCATATACAAACAAGCAATTTTCTTGTTCACCTTGGCTATCCAAATACACCATTTTACTTAGGGCTTTATTGAAGGTAATCGGCTGGAAAGCATTTGTGGTATCTAATGAAATTCGTTTCCATTCTTCGTCTACATATCGGTAAAACTTAATTGGCGTACCAGGATCACTACCATAAGCGTAAGTTAAATTACCTTTCGCATCTGCAATGAAGCTAGTGTTAGGTTCCGGTGAACGAGTTCTGGATGAACTCATTTTCTTTGTTTTGATGTTTAGTCTGTGCACCGTAGAGTGAAGTTTATTAATTTCCGCACCACGCACGAGATTTCGTTTAGATCTATCTTCGAATAACTCACTTCCACCTGGCATGGGTGTAGACGAAATCAGAATGTTTTTTGGATCGTCAGGTAACAAAGAGATAATGCGCCCCCAACCATAGATAGACTCTTTCTTTTTGCGTTTACTGCCAACCTGATCTTCACCAGCACGCCAGCCATAAATCAGATCGCCGTGTTTGCCGTTATAGTCCACAGCATATAGTTCTCCGTAGAATTTAGGATTGTTGTCCCATTCTTCTCGGTGCAATATTTCCATCACCAAACGTTTGTTTGTTGCCCAGTAGAAATTTCCCACATCTTGCATACGTCCGAAGTTAGCTCCACCGACGGATTTCAAAGACTGGGTTTCCACCACAATCAGGCTTCTGCGCCCTTCATTTACCATTGCCATAGCCATGTATTTGCCATCGGGAGATAGCTTTGCGTCACCTTGGTCAAATCGATAACCGTCAACAGATGATATAAGCTCTGCAAAGGCAGAACTGGAAAAGGCTAAACAAACAACAACCAACAGCTTAAGTAGTTTGCGAGTGAACATTTTGAATTCCTGAAAAAGCGTAAGTAAGTGTATGGGTATCAATATAGATAAGGTCGAAGAAATAATCTGTGAGGAAAATGTTTCAAGATATACCAAGTGCAACAATTAGTGATTTTTCAAGCAAAGGGAATAACAGGTTTATAGCGCTAAGTTAGATTCTAAAAGGGCTAGGGGGTAATTTGAGTAAATGTAACAAATACACATTTGTTTACGCTTGTTTATCTTTTCTTACTGCTAACCTTTAGTACAAATTAAAACTGGGGGCTGTTGACCCTAATTCCAGCTAATAGGCCAATCGGAATGATCAACATCATCTAAAGGCAAATGGCTTGCTTCTCCATTCCAACGCTGAATAAACTCATCATTAGGGTCATAGATTTTTGTTTGCTTAGCTAAATCGAATTGTCGATGGCCACGAGGATCCGCCCCTACACCTGCTAAATATTGCCAATTGCCATAGTTTGAAGCGACATCAAAATCGATCAATTGTTGCTCGAAATAGGCCGCACCATAGCGCCAATCTAAATTTAATTCGTGAACCAAACAGCTGGCTACTAATTGGCGACCTCGATTTGACATAAATCCGGTTGTATTGAGCTGCTTCATGCAAGCATTCACGATTGGATAAGGGGTATTGCCCACACACCATCGAGCAAAGCGTTGAGGCCAAAAACTAGTTAAAGGGCGCTTATTTTGTATCCCACCCAATTGAAATAAGCGGCTTTGATGCTTTATTGCATACCAGTAAAAATATTCACGCCACAGCAATTCAAAATACAACCAATAGGTAGACTCATTTGCTTCTACTCGTTGTTCAAATTCTTTGATTGCAGCATATATTTGTCTTGTCGATAAACAACCATTTGCTAGCCATGCAGAAATTTTGCTGGAAAAATCCCATCCTTCCAGGTCGTTTCTGGTTTGTTTATATTCGAGAATTTTTTGGCTTTCAAATAGGTAGTAATTCAGTTGATTCAGTGCAGATGTTTCGCCGCCTGATAGTTTTTGGTAAAAACTAGCAACTTCTTGCGGCTGATTAAAAGCGCTTTGAGTACACCCATACAAGAGAGTTTCACCCGATTCGAGACATGGCGGTAATGCGCTAGGCCCTTGAATCGGTCGGTCGATATTAATTTTCTCAACCAATTTTCGAAAAGGGGTGAATTGTTTGGGCAAATCTTGTAACTCAAACGGCAATTGACTCGGCTCAAACAGGGTATGACTTTGAGTTTCATGAAAATTCACCTGTCCAAAACGATTTTTAAGACGTTGCCATTGTTGACGCTCGTAAACACCGCAATGACGATTAGTGGTCACTTTATCCACATGGTAACCGTCGACAAGTTGACTTAACTGTTCGATAGGGTCGCCATAGACTATCCACAACTTTTGACCGAGCTTGTTAAGCTGGTTATCCAGGCAAGCAAGCGACTCGGTGAGAAATCGCCAACGATGCTTACCCATATGAGAAGACTGGTAGTGACTGGGACGAAACCATCTTGGGTCGACTACGTAAACACACAATAACTGTCCAGCACCGGCAGCATCAATTAGGGCTGGGTTGTCATGCAGTCTTAGGTCATGTTTGAACCAATGGAGGTGGCGTGATTTTGTTTGTTTCATATAGAAATTATGCAATCTAAGTAAGATTAGATCATTAACAGGATAAAAAATAATATTGTGGATCGATCTATTTCATGAAAATCTGCATATAAGTTTATTGGGTATAGTTACAGAAGTAATAAGAGGAAAATCAGTATGCAGTTTCCCAATGACATTGACGCTTTATGGGAGATGTGGGAACAAAATGTTCTTAACAACGGGCTAGAGCATGCACAAGTTGATCAGCTAGGGCAACACATTGAAAAATTGGAAAGTCAATTCAATGAAGTGGATAAACCCGCAGAAGAGCCCCAAACCGATAATCTGACCAAGGCGCACAAGCTCTTTGACCAGCTATCAGCCAGAAAAAGTAAAGGGCACTTAAATCATTCGCAACCCGGAAACCGTGTAATTAAAACTCGATTTGGTGCGATTTATGAGAACGGTATCGCTGTGCGAGGTATGGAGCGCCTGATGAGACATTCTTGCCCAGACCAACATGCTATTAGGCTTAACGATGGTTATTATCATGTGAATCATCTACCGGGTGTTCAACCGACTGCATCTGAGCAAGTCAATGCGAGAAACAAAAATGTAGAAAAGGTGGATATTGATGTAGTCGAAGATTTTATTCAGGCATGCAAAGAGACCGGCATGCAAAAACGGGGTTGGAAAAAATCCGTTAATGAAAAATTTGATATTAGTCGTCAAGAGTTCACTAAATGGTTGATTCGTTATTTCCCGATTTATGGATTGCCCGTTCCGATAGATAAAAAGGGCTGAAGCTCACTGCTACCAAGTTCCCACATTCCCCATTCCAACCCAGGGTTCGCTCGGTTCTAGAGAGTCACCTTTCTGGAGCAGCTCGATGGATATTCCATCTGGAGAACGAACGAATGCCATATGCCCATCTCTGGGAGGGCGATTAATCACCACGCCATTGTCCATTAACTGCTGACACAGCGAATAAATATTATCTACCCTAAATGCTAGGTGGCCAAAATTTCGACCTCCTGAATATTCTTCTGAATCCCAATTGTAGGTTAGTTCGAGCATAGGGGATTGTTTTGTATTAGCGGATTCGACATCAGCAGGTGCGGCAAGAAACACCAAGGTAAATCGACCTTTTTCACTCTCTTTACGAGAGATTTCGACCATCCCCAACAATTTGCAGTAAAAATGCAGTGAATCATCTAAGTTAGTTACTCTTACCATGGTATGAAGATATTGCATTGGCTACTCGATTTCTTTTTCTAATAAGGTTGTGCCATTGAAAATGGAATGGAAAGTGAATTGGAATCATTGACGGGATTGCCAATCATCTCATCATAGGGAGATTCATGAACCATGATTGCTTTTTCAACTTGTATATCTTCAAACGCATCCCGTATTTGTTGAGTGCTGTGGAAGCGCATCAGATTCTGACCAGCGTATAACATGCCCTCACGATTGCCAACATGTAACCTGACCAAATATACATTCATTTCAAACGATTGCACTTCAAGGACATCTATTACCGTTTTTTTATCAACAACATCATTAAAATTAAACTTGGTTAATGTGCTCATAATCACGCTTATTATATATTTTTATAGAATGTTTACGGTACGGCGTGGGATTTAGTTCAAGATCTTGCTAAAAAACTAATTTAAATCCTTGTTCATGATCTAGTTTATATCCTAGTTCAAGTACTTTGGTAACTTTGTTTTTGTATGAATTTGGATTAATAACAACAAACTAATAACACTTGATCCTATGAGGAAATAGGTTAGTGGTGTCGCAAGCATAAGTTTACTTGCTAAAACAAGGATGAGCAGGCACTTGAATAATTCGCTGAAAATCGCCGTTGATTTTCGCTCTAACAGCCATCCTATGCTGACGCAACTATAGATGACACCTAACGCAACACCGATTTGATCTATCAAGGTCATGTTAGCTGCGTTAATCATCAATACCACACCAATTGCTGCTGTAACCGTATACTGCAAAAGACAGTAGATTTTAGTTGCCGTATCTACAGGGGGATCAAAACGCTTAAATTTGCTGAGATCGACCCGTACAAGTGGGTAGTTCAAAGTCACATCTTCCGGTCGCCAGCCGGTTCTACCAAACCACACTTTAATTTTATCTCGCCACCTAGCGGTGTGATAGCTGTCTTTGCACAGCTGCGAATAAACTTGGATATTAGCCCACAAAGGATTCCAACTTTTTAAGGCTTTGCGCACGCCATAAATAGGTTTTTCCTCGTCCAACTCTTCTTGAAAACTACCGAACATCCTATCCCAAACAATGAACACACCACCATAATTCCTGTCCAGATACAGACTATTTTGAGCGTGATGAACTCGGTGGTTTGACGGTGTAACGAATACCCATTCAAACACTCCCAGTTTAGGAATATGTTGGGTGTGCACCCAAAATTGATATACCAAATTAAGGGCTGCAACAGAAACAAGAAGCAAAGGTTCAATACCTAAAAGCGCTAACGGCAAATAGAAAATAAAACTTAAAAAGCCGCTACTACTTTGTCGCAGTGCCGTGGTTAGATTATAGTCTTCGCTGGAGTGATGAACCACGTGAGAAGCCCAGAAAATACTCACTTCATGACCAAACCTATGGTTCCAGTAATAGCAGAAGTCATAGGCGACAAACGCAAAAATCCAAACCCAAACTGAGTCTGGTAAGGTAAACAATGCTAGGTTTTCGTAAAACAAAATATAAAGTGTAAAAGGGATAAGGTTCTTTACTAAATCAAACATCCGGCTCAACACACCCGCACTCAAGCTAGTAATTGCATCATTAACTCGATAGTAGTTTGAGCCACGAAGTTTCTCTGCCAATAGTTCAACGCCAATTAGCAAGAAAAAAACAGGAATAGCGTAAAGAATTATGTTCATAACACCAAGATGGTAGCAAACATGAAAACATCGGACCAGTATCTTGCAACACATAATTTGTTGCGCCTAACCTTAAAGTGTAAAGTAGTCAGTATGTAATTTCGCAATTTTGATCTAACTCTTTCCGTTGCCTGTTGTCTTACTTTGGGTACGTGCTGGTAGAAGCACAGAGTTTGCAATCTTTTTAAGGAATGAATATGACTGACACAACTACGAAGAAATCATTAGTCCCGCATATTGTGCTGGGTGTGATCGTTATAGTAATTGTTATCGTTGGCTTTCTGGTATTTTCAGAAGACGAGAAAGAAGATATTCCCTACGTGCGTCCAGTTGAAGTGCAGGAACCTGAACCTGTTGTCGAAATGCCGATCGAAGAACCCATTGTTGAAGAATATATTCCACCTGAGCCCGTAGTCGAGGTTGCTCCAGAACCTGAGCCTGAACCTGTAGATGTTTCAGATGCGGCTGTCAAAACATCGATTTTGCAATTAGCTGATTATGAAGCGGCAGCGTCACTAATCGTCAATGATGATCTACTAAGGCGCTTTGTGGTGCTTGCAGACAACACTGCTCAAGAAACCGTTGCACCGAACCATCAAATTACCTTTCCTCCGACACAAAAGTTTCGTGTATATGAACAGTCTGATAGAAGCTTTATCGATGCAGCAAGCTACAAAAGATATTCAGCTTATGTAGACACATTTGAGTCTATGGATACAGATGCATTGCTGTCCCTCTATGATACTTATGCGCCAGCCATCGCTGATATTTATGCCGAGATTGGCGATCCTGATGATGACTTTAAATACGTTTTGTTCGATGCGATTAATCACTTGTTAGATACACCCGAAGTTCCTTTTCCTGTTGAAGTATATTCCGACAGTGTTATGTACAAGTACAAAGATGAACGCCTAGAATCTCTGAGTGGTCCTCAAAAACAATTACTCAGGACTGGTCCAGAGAATATGCGGCGCATCAAAGCCAAATTGCGTGAATTGAAAGACGCAATGCAATAGTTTTATCTATGGATCTGAGTCACCTTCAGGAGCAACTCGCCTCGCAACAAAACCGGGTTCCACCGGTAGAAAAGTGGAACCCTGAATTTTGTGGTGACATAGACATCCAAATAAAACGTGACGGCAGTTGGTTTTACATGGGCACGCCCATTGGCAGAAAGCCACTAGTCAAACTATTCTCCAGCGTACTGAAAAAAGAACAGCAAGATTATTTCCTAGTTACTCCCGTCGAAAAAGTCGGTATACAAGTGGAAGATGTCCCTTTTGTCATTACCCAGTGGCATCAACAAGATGATCTTATCGTTTTGGTGACCCAGACTGACGATTCGATGGTGGTAAGCGAGTCTAACCCCGTAAAGCTAATGCGAGACAAAAAAACTAACGAACTTATCCCCTATGTAAATGTACGCCGCAATCTTTGGGCGAGGTTACATCAAAACGTCTATTACCAGTTGATTGAGAACGCGCAAACCACCCAAAATGAAACTGGCAATGCCTTGACACTGTCAAGCGGTGAATACAAGTTTGATCTCGGTTACTTTTGACCCGTACTAAATATTAACTTAGGGTATCTTCCTTAGGATTAAAATTCGAAAACAAGACACACATCACTAATATCAAAAATAACGAGAATAAAGATATGAATAGATATTTTAAAGTCGGCGCTCTAGTTCTAGCTCTCAGCGCATTCACTTCCCACTCACACGCTGCAACCTATATTCATGCTGGCAATTTAATCGCAGCAGACTCCGAAAAAGTACAAAACAAGGTTACCGTGATCGTTGAAGGTAACAAAATCAAATCCGTACAGAAGGGATTCGTAAACGCGGGGGAAGGCGATACGTTAGTCGATTTATCCGATTACACACTTATGCCCGGCTTAATGGATATGCATACCCACCTGACGTTCGAACATAATGGTCCTTCAACCTACATTGAGCGATTTACCAAAAACGAGGCAGATTACACTATTAACGCTGTTGGTTATGCCGAGAAAACCCTGATGGCAGGTTTTACTACGGTCAGAAACCTTGGTGATGGATACAACGAGACCGTGGCTTTGCGCAATGCCATAGCGGCAGGAAAAATTCCGGGTCCACGCGTCTTTACTGCAGCCAAATCTATTGCAACCACGGGTGGTCATGCTGATCCAACCAATGGTACGGCTAAAATTCTATCTACAGATCCTGGCCCAGCGCAAGGTGTGATTAATGGTGTGGCAGAGGCCAGAAAAGCCGTGCGTCAACGCTACAAAGATGGGGCAGATTTGATCAAAATTACCGCTACGGGTGGTGTTCTCTCTGTGGCAAAAAGCGGTCAAAACCCACAATTTATGGTGGATGAATTACAAGCCATAGTAGACACCGCCAAAGACTATGGCATGACTGTTGCTGTGCATGCACATGGTAAAGAAGGGATGGAGCGAGCTATCAAGGCAGGAGTCAACTCCATCGAGCATGGCACTTACATGGACAAGCAAACATTCAAACTCATGAAAAAGAATGGTACCTATTATGTTCCTACGATTATGGCGGGTAACTTTGTTGCAGAAAAAGCCAAGGTTGACGGCTTTTTCCCTGATTTAGTTCGCCCCAAGGCGGCAGCAATTGGGCCTTTGATCAAGGAAACCTTTGCTAAAGCCTACAAAGCTGGGGTAAAAATAGCCTTTGGTACAGACTCAGGTGTGTCACCCCATGGTGATAACGCTCTTGAATTTGTATTAATGGTTGAAGCAGGTATGAAACCCATCGAAGCAATACGCAGTGCAACTTATCATGCAGCAGCCTTGCTCAATGAACTCGATAATCTAGGCACAGTGGAGGCAGGGAAATATGCCGATTTGGTCGCCGTTAAAGGTAATCCGTTGGAAAACATTGAGGAAATGCGCGATATCGATTTCATCATGAAAGATGGCCTAGTTTATAAAAATAAATAACCTAAATATTGGGCAAGCGTTCGGTTAGACAATATTGAGTAAACTGAGCCAAAAAACTAAGAAGTTAATCGACTCCAAACATATGCTTTGGAGCGTTACCCTTGCTTCTTTTTTAGAATCAACTGTGGTACCCATTCCTTTGGAAGCGGTTTTAATTCCGCTCATGCAAGCAAAGCGGGAAAAGCTCTGGTGGATTGCCCTAATGGCCACGCTGGGCTGTATCATAGGTGCTGTTGTCGGCTATGCCATTGGCTACTATCTGTTTCAGTTCTTCGAAGATACTTTGGTTACCTGGCTATCTAACCCAGAGCAATTAGAGACGATTAAACAGCAACTTAATAATCGCGGATTTTGGTATGTGCTATCTTTAGGTGTTGTACCTGTGCCTTTTCAACTAGCCATGCTAGCCGCTGGCGCAGTGAGTTTTTCTTTACCACTTTTTTTACTCGCTACGGCAATAGCTCGTAGCATCAGATATTTTGGATTGGCACTTCTCGTTCAGCTTGCTGGCAATCAGGCAGAAACCATATTTAAACGTTACAAAATTCAGACGGTTGTCGTCATCACCCTGATTGTGATTGTTGTATGGTGGTTAGCTGCTTAGATCTTGGTTTCAGCTCCGATTACCGGTAAAAAAGAGGCAAGCTTTACAAAAACCTTTATTTAACCAGGAATCTGGATATGAAATTAGCTAACACATTGAATTTCATGGTTTAATTTTATATTCGGTCGTGGCTAATGATTTTTTCCTCGCACAAAGCAAAGTTGAACGTTAATAGCTAGCCTATTGCAAACGAATTTAACGTACTAGTATGAAAAATGGCAGTAGAAAAGCAAAGTAGGTATCCAGAGATTAAGTTAGTTAAACCAATGGCAGGAAAAGAATGAAGTAAATTTGTAATTTTTACGGTCTATGATCTGTTGTTACCTATATTCCGTTAAGACTTAACCCTATATAAAAAAGGAAAATAAAATGAAACGATCTTTACTGGCAATTTCACTTATCACTTCAGCAAGTCTGATGCTGAGTGCTCCAGCTATGGCTGATGGCCATGGTCTGGAAAAGAAATTAAAAGCCGCAATGGAAAATAGCGAAATTAGAAGCGAAAGAGAAATGGAGAGAGACTCTAATCGCCGCCCTGTCGAGACGCTTGAATTTTTCGGCTTAAAACCGGACATGAAAATTGTTGAATTGCTGCCCGGAGGTGGTTGGTATACTAAGCTGCTCGTCCCTTTATTGCGTGAAGAGGGCGAATACTACGCCGCTATTGGCACCGGAAGAATCAAAGATCGTTTAGCGGATAAACCGGGCTTCGACAAAATGAATATCGTGGCTGAAGATGCCAAGTTATGGCGTGAAGAAGGTTCGCGTTTCTACTCCATGGAGTTAAGTGACTTAGGCGTTAGTGATGTCGATATGGTTCTGACCTTCAGAAACTATCATAATTTTGCCGCAGACGGCCGAAAAGCTATGAATGAAGCCGCGTTTAAAGCACTGAAATCGGGTGGTATTTACGCAGTGGTAGATCACACAGCTCGCCATATGGAAGGTCCGAGTGATTCAAACCGTCGACGCTTTGATCCCGTTCTGGCCATCAAAGAAATCCAAGATGCTGGCTTTGAATTAGTCGATTTCTCTGACTTACATTATCGCGAAGATGATGAGTTAGAGTACGAGGTAGGCGCTAAATCAGTGACAGGTAATACAGATCGCTGGACAATAAAATTCCGTAAGCCTGAATAAACCCTACTGCCCTAATGCCCTAATGCCAATGGGTTAAGGTATAGAGGTTAGTTGCCATAGAAACTCTTTTCTTGCCCTGTAGTAGACGAAAAAATCCCCGAAAAACACATGCTTTTTCGGGGATTTTTAATCAGTGACTTATCTAAATCTGAGATCAAATGCCTTTGCGAATCAGGTACAAGTAGGGAGAAGACTCGGTTTGTGAAGCAACCAATGTATGATTCATAAATCGGCAAAAACTGGGCATATCTCGGGTCGTGGAATGGTCGTCGGCGATAACACTGATTGTCTCACCGTCTTGCATTTTGCGTACTTGTAAGCGAACCATCATTACAGGCTCAGGACAACGCATGCCAAGCGCGTTTAGATGATGATCTGCCTCTTTAAAAGGGCTAGCAAGTTGAAAGTCAGACACCCAGTATCAAATTCCATAGTCGCGGCGATACTGCTCAATATTGGCTAAATGCTCAGTCATATCAGGCCTGTCTTGCAAATATTCCACCAAATCATGTAAACAAATAATCGACACAACCTGGGTATTAAAATCACGTTCAACTTCTTGAATGGCGGATAGCTCGCCTTTACCTCTTTCCTGACGGTCCAACGCGATCAAGACGCCTGCAAGAGTCGCTTTGTGCTGCTCCAACAACAACATTGACTCTCGAATTGCCGTGCCTGCGGTGATCACATCATCCACCAGCATGACTTTACCTGCCAACGGGCTCCCTACTAAGCTGCCACCTTCACCATGCGTCTTAGCTTCTTTGCGGTTGAAGCAGTATGGAGTATCAAAATCGTGTTTGTCAGCGAGTGCAACGGCCGTGGTAGTCGCGATAGGAATTCCTTTGTATGCCGGTCCAAACAGCACATCAAACTCTATATTTGCATTGATTAACGCTTGAGCGTAATACTGGCCTAATTTGGCTAAATCTCTACCTGTATTAAACAGACCAGCATTAAAAAAGTAAGGACTTACTCTTCCGGATTTGAGTGTAAATTGTCCAAATTTTAATACTTCTCGTGCTAAAGCGAATTCTATAAATGCCTTTTGATACGGCTGCATTCTGTTTTCCTGATTTTCTATTTCAACGTTTTTTATTTCAATCTAGCTTTCTGTTTCGACGCGCTTTTTTTGTTTTAATGTACTTGCTAATTCAACCCAACTGTCAATTTCAACCTAGCATTCTGTTTCAACCTAGCACCCTGTTTCAAACAAATTGAGGTCAGGTAGCGCTGCACCTAGTAAGAGTTAAACTAGGCATTACCCATAAAGCGATGGTTTGCTCATTTAGCTTAGAACCACTAGGCTTTCAAATCAGCGCCGCGATAAGAAGGGGCTCTAGATGGCAACCACGTTGTAGAACAAAATCCATACAAAAAAGGGCAGCAGCTCTCAGTTCAATGCTGCTTTTTGCTCGTCAAACAATTCACGAATACCGTGTTTTGCCAACTCCAACATTTCCGTCATCTCGTCAAAGCTAAACGGGTCACCTTCTGCCGTACCTTGCACTTCTATTAGCTTACCTGTGTCAGTCATTACAACATTCATATCGGTTTCAGCGTCTGAGTCTTCTAAATACTCTAAATCTGAAATGGCATTGCCTTTGTAAATTCCCACAGACAAGGCGGCAATCATGTGTTTCATAGGATTGGTTTTGATAATACCCTTGCTACGCATCCACGAAAGCGCGTCAACCAAAGCCACACAAGCACCTGTTATCGAAGCCGTGCGAGTGCCACCATCGGCCTGCAAAACATCACAGTCTAAGGTGATAGTATTTTCGCCTAGTAACTGCAAATCCACTGCTGCGCGCAATGCTCTGGCAATCAAACGCTGAATTTCTAACGTGCGTCCACCTTGCTTACCACGAGCCGCTTCACGTCCTGAACGAGTATGTGTAGAACGAGGCAGCATGCTGTATTCCGCTGTTATCCATCCTTTCCCTTGACCTTTCATAAATCTAGGTACACCTTCATCGACTGAAGCGTTACACAATACTTTAGTGTTACCAAATTCAATCAACACTGAACCTTCAGCGTGACAGGTGAAATTACGGGTAATAGTGACGGGACGGATTTGACTAGCAGTTCTTCCACTCGGACGCATGTTTTATCTCCTAAATGATATGGCGCAGGATTATAGCGTATCCAACTCCAATGGGGGAGACTCAACAAAAATAAAAAAGGGGCTAATGAATAACCCCTCAGAAATGACTAATTCGTTGTGCTTAACTCAAGGTGTTACTTAAGGTGTTTGGCTAAAAACTCTGCGACTTTTTCGAAATACTCTATTTTGTTTTGCTCATCGTAAAAACCATGAGTTTCAGTCTTTTTAACAAACCATTCGTAGTTTTTACCGTGCTTTTCCATAGCATCACGAAGGGCTTCAGCATGCTCTATAGGGACTCGCACATCTTTTTCACCGTGAGCAATCAAAACAGGTGCTTTGAGCTTGTCTACGTTGTGTACAGGAGAGTGTTTTTTCATTAGCTCTGGGTCAGTACCCAATTGGCTTTCTAGGTATTTTTTGCCCCACAATATTCTGGGAATATCCCCCTCTTCAAACATCATTTGGATATCATAAACACCAGCATTACCAACAACGCATTTAAACAGATCGGGGGCTAAAGTAGCAGATTGAACCGCAGAATAACCGCCAAAACTCCCTCCCATAATGCAAACTTTATCTGCTTTAATTCCGCCTTGAGAAATCACCCATTTAGTACCATCGATAATGTCTTGTTGAACCCGATCTCCCCACTGTTTTACTGAACCAGAAAAGTGTTTGTTGCCATACCCAATTGAACCGCGAAAGTTTACACGAAGCACAGCATAACCTTGAGATGCAAGCAACTGAACTTCAGGATCAAAGCTCCAATAGTCTCGTGATTGAGGGCCACCATGAACTAGAGTGACTAAGGGAACACTTTGGGTTTCAGGAATGCCTGCAGGATAGGTGATATAGCCAGGGATAAGTTGGCCATCAGAAGCAGGAAACTCAATCGGAATAGATTCAGACAATTCCCCTCTATTGAGGTGGGTCATATTGGCAAACAGCAGTTTAAAGCTGTCTTGTTTTTTGTTGTATAAATAAAAGCCGCCCGCAGAAGTGTCATTGCTGGCGTAAATCATCCATAAATTCTCGTCATCGCTGCGGCTAGTTATATTCACCTCATAACCGGGAAATTTAGAAAGAAAATATTTAAACAATTTGGCTTCTTCAGTCGCATTGCTAAACATTAAGTAAGTCGGATAACCGGGGTCGGTGCGCAAAGCATAGACACGTGAACCGTCAGAACTAAAGGTCACATTGGTAATATCTACCTTTTCATCGGTGTAGATGTGCGTTCGTTTACCGGTTTCAAGGTCGAGTTTAAATAGTCCTTCCTTATCTTGGCCGGCATCATCTAAGAAATATAACGACTTACCAGATTCGTCGACTGATAGCGGATAGTATCCTTCTCCAAACTCAATGGTAGGCACCTCATTCCAATCATCTTCGTCTTGATCAAACATAAAAACGCGTCGATTAAAATTACTATCACTACCGGAAGCCACCTTCACGTTCCCGTCTTCATCCGAGACGAAACGAGCACTGTAGACTGGCCCACCAGCAACGATTCTACTCATCTTGCCAGATTCAACATTTAACCTGTGAACCGTGGCGACACTGGCGTTTCCCGTTGTCCAGGGTTCTGAAGAAATCAGAATTTCATCTTCGTTGTCTGGGAGCAGATTGATAATGTTTGCCCAACCATAAACCGCACTTTTCTTTTTGACTTTAGAGCCTACTTGATCTTCACCGGCTCGATAGCCATATATCAGTTCGCCTCTGCCACCATCAAAATCTACAGCAAACAATTCGCCAAAATATCCGGGTTGTTCTAGCCACGGGCGAAACTGCAATACTTCAATTACCAAACGCTTGTTATTTACCCAATAAACATCGCCGACTTCTTGTATTTTGCCAAAATCCGCTCCACCCACTGACGAAAAGTCATCACTTTTCACGACAGCTAGTTTTCGTTTGCCATCATTACCAAGGATAGTTAGCGCAATATGTTTTCCATCAGGAGATATCTCTGCGCCATAGTATTGGTAATCCTTAGCAAGATCGGCTGGATTTATTTTTGCTGAGACAATTGGACTATAAATAACGAGCGCCGCGCAGATTAGTGCGACACGAAATGCATTAAATGCGTACATCAAGTGTTTCCCTTCTTAACTACTTCCAATGTTGGATTTTATTAGTGAGATAAAATCGTTTATTTCATAGTGTAATAAATTACGCCAGATATATTAGCAGAACAAAATAACGCCGCAAATAAATCTCAAGATTTCGCGCTTCGGCAATGATTAGGTTATTATTCGGCTGCCACAATATTTTTCCCTTTTAAACTAACTTGAGGAAACAAAATGATTTCTAGTATGACCGCATTTGCCCGCCGTGAACTAAAAGCCGAGTGGGGCACAGCCGTTTGGGAAATTCGGTCAGTAAATCAACGTTACCTTGAGACATTTTTTAGACTTCCAGAGCAGTTTCGTTCCATAGAACCCGTGCTGCGCGAGCGTTTCCGCAAACAATTGCAACGCGGTAAAGTCGAATGCTCTTTGCGCTATTCACCGAACGAAGGGGCGGTTGGCAAACTTAACGTTAATGAAGAACTAGCCAAGCAACTTATCAATGCGGCTGAATGGGTTCAAACTCAAGCAAGGTCGGAAGGAATTAACCCTGTAGAAGTATTACGTTGGCCCGGCGTCATTGCGGCCGAAGAAACCGATATGGATAGCATGCAAACTGAGGTATTAGCTTCATTCGACGCTACGCTGAAGGAATTCAAACAAGCACGCGTCAGTGAAGGCGACAACATGAAAGATATGATCGAACAACGACTAGATGGCATTGAAGAACAAGTAAAAATTGTCACTGCCAGAATGCCTGAAATAATAGCGTGGCAAAAAGACAAAATACTCAACCGCTTTGAAGAGGCCAAAATTGATCTAGAAGAAGGGCGCGTTGAACAAGAAATGATTATGTTGGCGCAAAAGGTTGATGTTGCAGAAGAACTTGACCGCCTAAACTCACACATTGGCGAAACACGAAATATTCTGAAGAAAGGTGGCGCAGTCGGCCGCAGGCTCGATTTTATGATGCAAGAATTCAATCGAGAATCAAACACCCTAGGATCAAAATCAATACATAGCGATATCACCCAATCAGCGGTTGAGTTAAAAGTTCTAATAGAGCAGATGAGGGAGCAGATCCAGAATATTGAATAAACATTAAGTTAAATTGGGCTGCATTAAGTAAGTATTTAAAAACAATGGATTAGCTTATTTTTTAAATATAATTTAATCTAGATTAATTTAGTTTAATTAACTTTTAGGTATGACACAGGGTTTGACATGGAATCTGTTGCCATGTAGCTTAACCTTATTCGTGTCATACCTATTTTTATTCTCATGACTAAAAAAGTACTCAAATCAGAACAGTTAAATATATCCAGCAGCCAAAAGAGTTACTACAAGGTCTTAGAAGAAAGGGAAGAGAACAAAAAAGCCTTTAGTAACGCGATTATTCAACAACTCATATCTATTGGACACGTCAGTCTTACCCGAATAGAGCCAAATTTGTATTTAAGAATTACCAAGCCAAATAAAGGGTTTTGGATCTATCAATATAAAATTCACAATAAACCCAAACGAACGACATTAGGTACTTACGGTAAAAGGCCAGATAAATTACCTCTTGCTGATGCAAGAGAAAAATTAGCAACAGCCAGGGCACTAGTAAATCAAGGAAAAGATCCTTTAGCAGAGAAAAAACGAACAAAGCAAAGTAAATATAATACTGTTGATGATCTTGCGTTGGATTGGTTAGATGACATAACTAGTCGGTTAGAACATCCCAATATACCCGTTCGAATATATCAACAGGAGATAAAGCCTAAAATAGGCGGAATCTCTCTCAATGATGTTACCGGGTTAGATATCAGAAGTGTTTTAAAGTTCGTGAAAGAACGTAAGAAAACGGCGAGACCAACAATAGTCAATGATACGCTCACCTATCTTAAGCAACTTTTTGATCACGGAGTTACCCTTGGGTTAATTCATCATAACCCTGCAATGGCATTTAAAACTAAGCATGCGGGAGGCAGCGAAAAATCAAGGGACAGAGCACTCTCAATGGATGAATTGAAAACTATTTTCCAAATTATGAGAGAGCACCATGCACATTTTATTCGTGAGAATTATTTAGCCGTCGCGTTGTTGGTTGTTTTGGGTGTAAGAAAAGGAGAGCTAATAGCACTAAGGTGGGATGAGTTTAACGCAGATAATACAATATGGCAGCTTACAGAGGAGCGTGCTAAAAACGGTGTAGCTATTGATATTCCAATACCTCAACAAGCAAGGGTATGGTTCAACGAATTGAAAATCAGAGCAAATGACTCTCCATATGTATTTCCATCTCGTCGAAAGAGTATACGTCGAGAATATATTTCTGATGATACTTTAAACCATGCTTTAACCAATTTATTCGGTAAGAAAACAGGTAAATTGAAAAGTAGTACAGGTGATGTTTTAGGTGGCGCAGGTATAGAATATTTTGTTATTCACGACTTACGGCGTACAACGAGGACATTGATGTCAAAAAATAAAGTTCGTTCAGAAGTTGCAGAAAAATGTATTAACCATGTTAAAAAAGGTGTGGAAGGTATTTATAACAGGGACGCGTTTTTTGAAGAGCGAGTTAAAGCGCACCAGGATTTAGCTGACCAAATTTCTGAACTAGTTGATGTCTAATAGAAATGGGAACTTCATATGCCAAACCATAACGTAATAAACCGGATACGAGATTCTATAGCAGACATTAACGATGGCTTAATTCACAGGAAAATAGTTTCACCTGAAAAACTTTATTCACTGAGCGACTTTATCGGAAAGGGAGAGTCTAAATACCATTACTTAAATGTACCTATAAAATCAATCGTTGCGCTAGATAGAGAGGGTGATACTTGGTTAGAGGGAGACAGTTGGAAAGATGTAGTAATGAAAAGGTTACATGGAGATGACTGGCCAGAAGAAGTATTCGATTATTTAGAAAATGACATTGGTGACAAACCGTTTCCAACTTCAAACACACGATTAGAGTTAATTTGTTATGGTGGGTTAATTACGTGCAGTAATGGAAACCACCGCCTACCGGCTGGTATATGTTGGTTAACATACAAAAATATAGAGTACTTAAAATATGTAAGAACAAACATGGTGCAATTGGATGCAGAGGCATTGGAGACGCTAAAATCCTTTTGCACACGAACAAATCAAAGCCTTGATATCTGCCTTGGTCTTAACCCCTGGGGCAA
Source organism: uncultured Alteromonadaceae bacterium (assembly GCA_947503265.1). Classification (GTDB taxonomy): domain Bacteria; phylum Pseudomonadota; class Gammaproteobacteria; order Enterobacterales; family Alteromonadaceae; genus Aliiglaciecola. The sequence continues at coordinate 25,325 of CANNDC010000020.1, read as the reverse complement.
GCAATTTTTTGATTCTGATAAGTTAATTAAAACTAATGGCAAGTACTATTCATTCAATAAAAGCTCGGTTGAACAGATACATTCTGACGTTGTACCAATATTTAATATGATTAAAAGAGTTCTTATGGATGACGATTTTGCCGAAAAAACTAGGGCCTTAGAATCACAAAATTGGGTGCGTATTTCTCCTAAACTATTGCAACTTTTGTTTGAGCAAAGTACATGGTTTCGATCAACTATACAAAATCAATCTACTCAATAATTTTAAAGGGTGATTATGTGATATATTAGCGAGAAGAATACTTCATGGATGAAAAGATATGTTCACTTGGATTTGGCCTTTCACTAAAAATAAAAAAGCTAACATTTCAGCACCGGTACAAGAACTAGAGAGAGATATCAAAGCCCTCATATTAGATTTAATAAGGCTAAAACAGCGAAGTCAACGGAACGTATTAACCGATGATCAATATTATTACCGACTTGAATCCTACCAAAATGGTCATGATAGTTTCCGTACAGGTTGGTCTACTCTATTCAAGGAAACATTTGATATAACTGAGAGACAACGTGATCCCGATGATAAATTGGCCTATGATTTGGTTGCTAACCAACCGCTCAAACAATCATTTTTAGACCGTAATTGGTCCAAAGCTTTTTACTGTTACAGCGATATTCACATAGCCAATGCACAGCGGAAGATTAGGCAACCGGACTTAAAATTAACGAATGGTATTATTTACGTTCGAAAGTCGCCTATATCGATGAATAACTGCATTATGACTCGGTTTAAAAAAGATACCAGAGCTCTGGCCAACCAAACTGTATATCAGGATACGACTTGCCCGCACTCAAGCTATATAATCCCAAAGCAAGAGCTACATGAAATCCCCTGGGATGATATGGAGTTCAACTTTGGTAATTTTTGGTTGCCCTTTTGTGAAGAAGCTCGGTCGCTAATGAACCAAGTCACGAACCGTTTTATACAAGCTCCTCAAGAATTCGAATTTTTCTTGAGATATGTGCAAGGGGTATTAACCCCGGAAATGGAAAATCAGCTTTTAGATACCTAATATAACTTAATTATTGGTACAGGTAATATCATCAGCTTCATTAATTATGTGATCTAATCTGCTTTATGATGCTCAGAAATTTTTTGTTGTCGGAGTCGCCTTTCCAAAAGTTTGCAAAGCGGCAGACTACTTGTAAATTTCCGGCTTCGTAGTGTCCGTCACTATTAATGCGGTCAAGTGAGCAAAAAAAGTTACTGTCACCGTTAGCCTCATCCATTTCTAAAGGCATGTCAGTTAAGGCGCAAATCCCTTCCTGCATTTGAATTAAGTCAACAATATGTTTTTCAAGTTCAATCTCATTTCGAAATCGAAACTCCTTATTTTTCACTTTCCTTTCTTCCAATTGACCATTTGATTGCTTAGTAGTGTTTAATGCTGTTTTAGCCATTCTTTGTTCAATAGTAACTCGACAAGCTATCTTTTGAATGTTCGAGGCGTTTGTAACAGGACTATATTCCTTAGCTGCTTTTCGGTTCTTCTCTCTCCATAATTCTCTATCGTGCCAAGGTGATAAATCATCCCCATTGATTAAAGCAATGGTATACAGAGAATTGTCCTCACCAAGCTGTTGTAATGTCGCTTCTGTAGATAGGAAGTCCTTAGCCTTGGGGTGAAGAGAGCGCCAAAGAAGTTGATCACCTTTTCTATTTCGATCAGACCAAGGCTCACAGGGTTTGTGACAAACTATAACCTCTTTATTTTTACCAATAGGCTCTTTTTTTTGTTCAAAGACAGGGGAGGCGCTTTTAGACATAGTCCAATATACTTTTTCTCCATCTCTGTGAACCCATATATCGCCAGATGTTTCAGATACGATTGTCATCAAGTTATACCATCTTGCAGCAACAGCTTTAGTTGGTTTTAATCCGGCAGCGGTTTTGTCATATTTCATCGCTGAATCAATGTATTCTTCGCGTTTACCTTGTTCCCATAATCGTTGGCCCTCAATGTCATTCATTGTAGCTACAGTGGCCTTTTCTTTACATGTTGGCCACTCATAGTTTTCTTCACCAAAATTCGCGATAAATACTTTCATGCTAACTCGCTTCACTATTTTCTGGCTGTAAATCCTTCGTTGGAACTATGACGTGCGTCATTGAGCTCAAAATGTCCCCATCGCGTTGAATACCGACTAATTCACCAGACTCTCTATCTATCCATAAGTGATTTATTGTATTGAAACAATCTATATCGACTGGGTGCAGCGCATTAGGGTTATGGTACATAATTAAGCTTTCAGACCAATCTTCTTCATAATCTGGGTCATCTACATCAACAGTAAATTTAAGAGGTACTAGGGACCCTGGATCAGGATGTAATTTCATACCAAAGCGCATCATTTTAATATTATCTCCGCCCAACCCCGCTAATTTTCCCATACGGTTAAATTTCGTAATAGTGGCTGTGTTCGTAAATAAGACGGCGCTAATATTTTCAGCATTTTCTGTATTAAAGAAATTTGAAGGTATCGTTTTTCCTTGCCATGTGTGTTCTGATATCACTTCCTCATATACAGTTTTCTGTCCATTTTCTTCTCTAACTCTTGCTCTTGTTCCATATAAATATTCAACAAGCGCATTTCTAGACCAGGTCATTGAGCCAGGCATATGATAATCATGAATTGCAATGACCAGAGGTTTACCCTGAACATGTGGCTTTTCCCAATATTTTTTCTGAAGTTTCGAATATAAACTACTGCCGAATTTTATTGGCATATAGTCATTACACAATTCCTGCATTTCCTCATCAGTCTGAGGGGGTGGTGGATCTGGCCTGTCTGGATTTCTGCTTGGGTTCACGGTAACAGCTTCTACGCAAACTTCCTTACCAAAATAAGAAACTAAATAGTCTGGAGCGTTGTAATCTTGATTAAATTCAAACCCAGCATCGTACAAAAATATGTATAGGAAAAGCTCCCATAGTCGAGCGTCAAAACCATGGGTTTGAAATTCTTTAATGTAATTACCATCAACATCAACATAACTATATACAGCTTCGATGATTAAATTACGCGCGGCTTCCATTCGTTGCTCATTGGCAAGTACTTTGAAGTATTCGTGTTGTTTATCCTGTGACACAACTGATGCCAAAATATCATGAGGTGGAGTAGTTTCATCTCCCTGTTCATATACATCATTGCCGTCGTTAACAAGAAGAGCCATCTCTTGAACAAGCTTTTGCTCCGCGTCTTCTATAGTCGGGTGATTACAGGATATATTCCAAGCGCGAAAAAGCTTGCGGGCATCTCTAACCAAGATAACAAAATTATAATCTAGATCTGTTTTATCTAATATAAGTGTGGCAAGTACTTTTTTGTTCCCAGCTTCATACCACTTTATTTCATTGCTTATAACCCTGACATGAGGCTGTCTGGCATAGCAGTATGCGTTAAACTGACTCCGTGATATCTCTCTCATTTAAATTCCTTTTGTACAACTAACAGCATAACAGGCTTAGGCTACAAGCTTAGTCCTGCTCCATTCTTTCTCAACCACTCTTTACGCTCACGATAATCAGGCATTACCTTATCAACTTCATTCCAAAATGCGTCTGAATGATTACGATGGTGCATGTGGCATAGCTCGTGAACAATGATGTAGTCTATGATCTTTGGTGGTGCCATCATGCACTTCCAATGGAAATTTAGAGCGCCTGACTTACTACAGCTCGCCCAACGAAAACTCATGTCTTTTACTTTAATTGATGATGCTGTGACGCCTACTTTAGGCGCATAATATTTAACCCGATCACTAATACGTTGAAGGCCTTTATCTGAGTAATAAGCTTCAAACGCTTTTTGCGCGGCTTCAGTTCCACCTTTATCAATCAATTTTCGATTTAAACAAAAACGGCCTTCTTTGAGCTTTAATGACTCTGCTTGTTCAGATATTAATGACAAACGATAAGAACGACCTAGATAAAGAAATGTCTCACCGTTTACCCATTCACGCACTACAGCAGTCGCGTTTAAATCTCGCCATTCGGCTAAGTTCCGGTAAATCCACATGCGCTTGCTTTCAACAACGGCATCAACTTGTTCAGGAGTGTAATTATTTGGTGGACGAACAGCGACAATGCCATTACGTTCAATAACAATATCAGTAGTTTTTCTGTCTGCACCAGGCATCAATTGATAATCAATATCTCGAACTCTTCTCGCGTTCATTATTCATTACCTCTATTAGTACTTTTAATCAAAGCATCATGTCTGTTCTTGGCCAACTTCATGATCTCAATAGCAACTCGTTCTCTATTTTGCTTAAGCTCTTGAATACCTGTTAACGTTAAAGCTGTTTTTATTTCACTACGTGTTTTCTTTTGCTTATTGGGGTTGTTCCAAAAGTCGATACTACCAATGCTTGTTTGCAACGTATCAACAATAGCCTCCATCAACACTTTCATTTTAGCTTTAGAGTCAGAGGGTACCTTTCCATCTTCAAAGGCTTCATTAGCAATATGCTCATAAAAGGTAGTTGCTTCTTTACTCATACCTTCTTCGCCTTGCTTACGACCTTCCATTGCATCAGTACGCAGCTTCTCTAGCTCTTCAGCGAGCTTTTCCCACTGATCTTGATATTGGTCTATCAACTTCTCAACCTTCTCCGATAGGCTCTTATAGAAGCCAGGGTCTTCATCATGATGAACAGTACAGTGCTTACGAATAGCATGTTCCATTTCACTAGCTTTAGCTTCAGCATTGCCACCAGAATTTTTATTTAGGTTTTCAATGAATGTTTCGGAGAATAACTCGACAGGATCAACCTTTGGATTAATGCCTAAGTTCACCAAATGCTCATTGATCAGATCTTTTACTTTAGCACCTGCATCACCTAAATTAAGGCTAGTATCCTTATAACGCTCTTTGGTTACACGCAATATGTAACCTAAACGTTTGGCTGGGACACGGTATTTATGTGCAGCTTGATGGGGTAAAATAATATCTAAACTCATTAAGAATTTTTTCAAATACACATCAAAATCAGCACGTATTTTTTCGTCTTTAAGTAACTTAACAGCTTCATGAACTACCGCTGCATCTGCTTCAATATTGGGTAATTCACCTTCAATAAACTCACGTACTTTTTGCACTTTATGCTGAGCGAATAGTTGTAAAATACGTTGGTATCGCTCTTCTAAAACAGGCATTTCAGAAGTAATACTTTTTAAACCATCTGTCAGCTCTTGTTGTTCATCTGCCGCAGCATAAAGAGTTAAAGCATCGGTTAGATTTTCGGTTAAACCTATATAGTCAACAACATAACCTCGGCTTTTACCTTTTTTTACTCTGTTAGTTCGTGCGATTGCTTGCAATAATGTATGTTCACTAAGCTTTTTGTCGATATACATAACTTGCTCGACTGGCGCATCAAAGCCTGTAAGTAACATGTCGCATACTATTAAGAATGCTATCCCTGTATTGCCTTTATCAGGGTCTTCCATATCAAATGATTTACAGAAATTATCTACTGCATTCCATTCGCGTGCTTGTTTTCTAGCATTAGTTATATAAGCAGCTTCATTAGTACCATCACCAGAAATAACAACAGCGGCTTTTAAAAATTCAACACGTTTAATTTGTTCAAGGTTCGGTGTAGTTTCAGCTTTTAATTTCTCAACATGTGCTTTTAATGCTGAGTGAATTGCTTCTTGATATCGAATAGCCGCTAGCTTTGAAAAACATACTACTTGTGCTTTAAACTGGTTAGGGTAAATATGCTCTAAGTAATGTTTAACCATATCCTTAGCAATAGCATTGATTCGGTTTTCAGCCTCTTGAATATCGCCTGTAGCGCCATATTTTTTCTTAATGGCTAATAACTCTTCATCAGTGCGGTCTTTGAAAAGGTTTTCAAAACGTGTTTCAAAACCGTGCTTATCATTTAAAGCATCATCAGAGGTACGGCCTTCATATAAAATTTGCAAAGTTGTGCCATCTTTCACAGCATCCATTAACTTATATTCATCAATGTAAGTGCCAAAGCGTTTATGGGTTTTCTTAGAGCCGTGGCGCTCTGTAATTAACGGTGTACCTGTGAAGGCAATGCGGGCAGCGTTGGGGAAGGCTTCAAATATGTTATCGCCTAAATCTGAACCTTGAGTACGATGAGCTTCATCAATCATTAAAACAATACGTGAAGAGTTATTGACTACACCAAATGATTGTTTCGTAGGTATGGCTTGGTACGTACCTAAAGCCTCTGCTACAGAATTAGGCAAGGATTCATCTCTTAACTGAAATTTGTGCACCATTACCATATTGATGTCAGAGCTATCAGTTGAAAGATGCTCGCGTAATGTTTTATTACTTTCTATGGTATTTACGCGACCACCAATAATCGTTGCGGTAATTGCTAACTGATCTTCAAGATCTACTCGGTCATTAATAAGCAATATTTTATAATCGTTTAAATCACGGGAAGCACGAAGCATGCGCGCAACAAACACCATAGTTAAGCTCTTACCTGAGCCTTGGGTATGCCAAACAACGCCACTTTTATCTTCAACTGTTTTACCGTCACGCAGGCGTCCAATAATTTTATTAGCAGCCCTAAATTGCTGATAACGGCAAACTACTTTAATACGTGGACCACCGTCAGTATCCATAAATACTGAACAAGTTCTTAGCATGTTTATCAAGTTTGCTTTATTGAGCATGCCATTAATAAGCTGTTGTTGTTGATTCCATCCCTCAGCAACTTCGTCTTTTTGTGGCCATTGAGTTTTCCACGGGTAGAAATGCTCATCACCTGATGTAATGGTGCCGTAGTCAGCTTCGACACCGCTAGTGCGTATAAGCATCATTGAAGTGTGAAATAACTTGGGTTCACCTTCTTTTAAACCATGTTCATGTGTCACTTTGCGCTTATTCATATAGCGCTGTAGTTGCTCAAAGGCTTCAGACATTGGATTGGCGCAAGTTGGTCCACCTTTTTTGCATTCAACCACAATTAATGGGATGCCATTAACGAACAACACGATATCAGGAATAATAAATTGTTTTACACAACCAGGGGTATCAATACGAAACTGATTAATCGCATGAAAGGTGTTTTTTTCAGGGTTAACAAAATCAATTAATTTAACTATCGGATCTTGTTCACCAGTCACTTCATTGACATCAACCTGTGATTTAAATAAAAGCTTTTGAATTGCTTCATTCGCTTCAAGTAATGTTTTGTTTGGTTGACGAGATATCTGATCTTGTAAGTCTTGCAACTGTTTATCAGTTAACCAAGGTTTACCACCGTTGGTTGTATTAATCGTTGAAACTGCCTTAGTAAATACTTCAGGTAATAACGATTGACGGAAAGTGAGCCGTAAGCTTTTCGAAGGATCTTGAGGTATGCCTTCACCTTGATCTATGCTCAGCCATTTAAGCTCCATTAATTGTCGAAGAAATGGTTGCTCAACTTCCGTATATTCAGACATGTGCAACCTCTGGCTCATCAACTGATACAGGTATTTTTCCTGTTAATAGATCATGCATTAAACCTTGCTTTTTAAATGAAAGTTTATTCAAATATTGTTGTTCTAAAGAAAGCTTTTTTTCAATTTTTGATAATTGCTCAAAAATAACCTTTTGTTCGTCAATAGTCGGTTTAACAACGTATATCTTCTTCAAATTACCAGTGTTTATCCTTGGACGCGTAACCCCTTGCTCATACTTTCTTATCTGATGACGTGCTAGTGAAGTATTCAGGAAGTACATAATGAATCCATTGATAGCTTCATTATTACAGCGCAACCTGAAACAATCTGCCTTATTTACAGCAGGTGGTAAACCTTGAGGATACAAACAAGCTCTTCCCACTGGATATCGCTCCTCCCCAAGTCCGGCAATCAAAATATCATTTTCGACCACTCTATTACGGATTAGAAAATTAGCGTGCTGCTCACTGATGAAAGCTTTGTCTCCGTCGTTGTAACTTGATGCCAGAAGATTTTGTAGCCTAACAACTCTTACACCAGGAGAAGTTACATAGTGCTCTGTTTTCAAATTTGAACCAAACGGTCCATCTGCAAGACTTTCTTTTATTGAATCTAGTGTTACTGCATCCCAATCAACAGGAATCCAACCTATAACTGTCTTATGGTAGAGCTCTGGTGATTGTTCACGTGTAGGTCGAAGATTTCCATCTTCATTTAGTCCTCGGGTAAATAAGTCCTGCATCAATCCAATCTTTATTTGCTGATACTTTTCGATCAGTTTATCAGTTTGCTTTATCGTTGAATCAATAGACTCTAAGATGTTCCTAATCGCAATTTGTTCTTTTTTTGAAGGAGGTAACGCTATAGGTATACTTCGAAAATTGTCTTTGTTTATGGCTGATAATGTCGTTGAGTTTATATTTCTGTATAGTCCCTTTAAGTAAAAGCTACTAATAAGAAACTGGTAAACAAATCGTTGATCAACATAATCATTGCATTTTACAAGGTAAGTATTTGGAGCAAGGGTCATAGGCATATTGTAATTTGGCACCAAATAAACCTTACCAACGCTACCTACGTTTGCTAGAACAATTTCACCGCCATAAAGGGATGTTTTTCTTTGAAAGTCATATCCTTTCTTATCGGTGAATCTCTGAGGAACAAATGTAGACTTACCTAAATCTGTTGTTCTAACAAGTACCGCATAATTTGGCTCAGAGTAATAGGTAACATTATTTTTTAGCGATTCAAAGCTGCCATTAGCAGTATAATCTGTTAATACACTTAAAGTATCGCCAAGTGTCATAAGGTTCCATGTGTCTGGTATATCCTTAAACCAATCACTCATATCCTAACTCCATCAAAAAGGCTTGAAGCTGTTCAGAAGCTGATTCACGCTCTTTTTCTATAGTCTTAACTGTCACAGCATACTTTGACCATAAATTTTCAATGGCTTTAACACAGGCGCGTTGATTGGCTAGAAGGTAAGCTCTGTAGGTATTCATTAAAATCAACCGTAGACGCTCAATAATAACTATTCGGGCTTCGTCATTTGAAATTCTCTCCCTAGCCCTCTCAACTAAGTCATCTCGTTTACCTTCAATACCCTTGATATTTGCTTTTATTACTTTTACTTCATCTTCAAGTACTTTGTGACGTTCAAGGCTTGAACTAATTGAAGCACTGCGTTCAAACGATAGTATCCCTTGTGTTTTAGCGTCAATGAGAGGTTGCGAATAAACTGATTGGTGTTCTAGTTTTTTTGCTAAATCGATAATACGTTGAGCGTTTTCAAATCGTGGCTCTTTCTGGCCAAAGCCTTCAGTGCAATAAAAAGCTTTTTTAACGTCTTTTGTTAAAGCACCTTTTGCTTGAATTTCTGTGAAGATATTTGTAGCTAACGCTTTTATTTCTTTCAGGTGGGCTTTCCATTCAGCATTTACCATTTTTAAATCGGATTTTTTGCTTTTGACTTCATCAGAAGGCATCACACCGCTGTTTTCCGTATCTTCAAAATCCTCTTCATTTGCAGCTGAAAAAAGTGTATGCAATTCTGCCAAACGAGTTTGAGATTGTTCTAATTCCTGTAAAACTTCTGGGAATTGGCTTTGCAATATGTCCTGATCAGGTATTAGTTCGGCGCCCCAACCACTGGCTGCAATCGATTTAAAATCCGCTTTGAGTTCATCAACATAATTAGCAAAAGCGCCACGTACCTGTGAGCTGGTTAGCAAATCTTGATCAGCTAACTCTTGCTCTATACTGGCAAGTAACTGGCTTCGCATAATGTAGACATTGTTACCACGTACATCATGTTGGTTTTCAGGATCTGGTGCTAATGCTTCTACAATTGGTAAATTGATTCGCCACCATACTTCCAACTGTTTCATAAATTGCTTATGTCGCTCGGTTACACTTTGATGAGTTGTGACAAAGTTAGCTATTTCATGTTTATCCTTAATCACAGGGGCTAAATCAACATATTCTTTGTCCCTCGGTACAAAAGCATCATTTCGTAATTGTGGATAGTTAGACCAGAAGTGCTCTAAGTTATCAACTTCATTAACAGGGACTCCGCCTTGTAAGTGGGCACGTACATCATGAGGCTCCAGAGCAGGTGCATTATCAACATAGCGACGAATGTTGCAGTTATAGTCTTCATCAGCGATCTCAGTGTGTGGTACTAATCGTGCGTAAGCAGGAATATCACCACCTGAACGATATGCATGAATGATTTTATCAATATCTTCGGGGCGTAAATGGTTTTGAGCCTTACCTTCTCGATATTCACGATCAGCATTTATAAACAGGACGTGTTCACGATTAGCTGCCCCCACTTTATTCATAACTAAAATACACGCAGGGATACCCGTGCCATAGAATAGATTGCTTGGTAAACCAATAACCGCCTCTAAATAGCCATTAGTAATAAAGTGCTTACGAGCGTCTCGCTCTTCCCCGCCACGGAACAAAACGCCATGGGGCATAACTGTAGCAAGTCGACCATCATATTTAAGTACAGCAAGCATGTGTTGAACAAACATTAGATCCGCTTTTTTACCTTTTTCAGGCAACATTACCGGAAAACGACCAGGGAACTTTAAATCTTTCTTAATGTAGTTTTGACTGAAAGGAGGGTTAGCAACAACTCGGTCGAAACGTTTTAGTTCATTATTATCGTCTAAGTGCTGTGGTTCACGAAGAGTATCTTCTTGACGAATGTCTGCATGAGAAATGCCATGAAGAAGCATGTTCATTTTACAGATAGACCATGTCGTACCAATCTTTTCTTGACCGTTTAAGGTCATTTCATCAGCACTTCCGCCATTTTCTCGCAAGTAATCACGCATTTGAATCAGCATGCCGCCAGAGCCGACAGTTGGATCGTAAACACTCATCCCTTCTTGAGGATCACATATTTCAACACAAAGGCGAACTACTTCAGCGGGGGTGTAGAATTCACCCGCTTTTTTACCTGCGGAGTCAGCGAAGTACTTAATTAACCACTCATAAGCTGCACCAAGCAAGTCAGGGAACTCAAAGTCTTCATCTTTTAATGGAATTTTTTCAAAGTTTTGTACGAAATCGGCAAGGGTATCATCGTCTAAAGTACGAGAGCCTATCTTGCGGTTAAAATTGATACTTTTTAAAACATCTTGAAGTGCTTCAGGGTTAGCATCTTCTATAGCTTCTAAGGCTTTGTTTAAAGTTGTACCTACGTTTTCTTTAACGTGTTTAAGGGCTGGACGATGCTCTATTGTCGTTACACCATCTTTTGTAACTTCTTCGTCCCAACCTTCATTCCAACGAGCTCTGGGAGGAACAAAGAAATATTTACCAGAGAAATTATCTGAATCGTTTAATTCAATTTCAATGTCTTCATCCGACATTCCCTGGGCTTTATATTCAGTTTTAAGTTCAATTTTACGTTGATCAAATAGGTCACTCGCTCGCTTTAGAAAAAGCATGCCGAAGATATATTCTTTATATTCACTTGCGTCCATGCTTCCGCGCAGGTCGTCACAAGCTGTAAGTAGAAGGTTTTCAAGACGTGATAGGGTAAGTTTTAATTTCATTTGGTAGTCTCTAATTATTGTTCTTTTGAGCTTCAATCCAAGCTTCAAGATCTTCGCGTTTAAAACGCCATGCACCACCAACTTTAAAGCCAGGCAACTTGCCTTCAGCAGCTAAACGGTATGCTGTTTTTTCAGTAAGTTTTAAATACTCCGCAACTTCTTGGAGTGTCAGAATTTGATCAGTCATAAGATAAGCTCTAAATATGATTAAATAGAGCTTATGAGAAAATTAGGGAATAAACAAGAATAAAGAGGGTTGCAACTTGTTAGATGGTGAATTGCTGTTCGTTAACTTTCATCTCTTGATTGAGGGTAGTAGCAAGTTCCTCTTCAGATAAATGCTCAACGGCTAATTTAGGGCGATTATTACGTGACATATTTTTTGCTAGAGCCTCCCGTAGACCTCGCTCACGAGAAGCATGTTGGAAGTTGTCAGGTATATCCTCTTCTAGCTCTTTTGAGTTAACGAAAATATGAGCCTGGTCTTTATGGCGGGAACAAGCAACATATGAATGAGCACGATCCATAAATTGTGTGTAGTAGACGAATACATCGCCATCTATGGTTAGCCCCTGTGAGCTATAAACAGTTTGAGCGTATGCTTGTGTGATGTATGTGCGTCCGTTTTCATTTGCATATGAAGATGACATAAATTGAGTTTCACGCCCAGAGTCTAGTTTAACGCGAATCCAAATGTCTCCATCATCCATGACTTTAACTTTGGTTACAGTTCCTAGGTCGCCGTTGGTGTAATTTCTGTCATAGTCGTTTTTTGTAAACCTGACGCGTTCACCTAATGATATGAGTACATCAATCTCTCGCTCACTAACAACACCTTTAACCAATACGTTTTCGTTACCTACCATTCCTTCAGCCTGAAGCTGAGATCTCATTTCATTGTTTAGCTCAACAACATCAGCCCAGCTTTGTGCAATAACCATTGAACGTTTTGATGGTTGTTTGTGACGGAAAGAAGTCCATTCACTAATTAACTTTTCTTTTGCTTTAGCATCGCTCGATTCAAAATAAAGCTGTCCACGCTTGTCATATTGAGCTAATGCTTGATTAGCATATCCATCGCGAAAATCAGCAACAGCCTGTCTATCCCAGCTGTTATTCTGTCGACGGATAGTTTCAACCCTAGTGGTGCCGATCAACTCAGGGCTTGATAGATAACGCAAAACGCCTCCATGTTCGATTGCATCAAGTTGTTTATCTTCGCCAAGAAGAATGATTTTAAAATCTAACTCCTTTGCAAATTTCATTAATTGCTCAAGCTGGAAGGTACCGACTTGGCCTGCTTCGTCAATTATTAATACACCACCATCTGAAATAGGTGGCTTATTAGTATCTAACCATGCGAGAAGTCGAGCAATTGTGAATGACTTAATATGTCCTTCATTCTCAAGGTTATTGGCGGCTGCTCTGGCCACAGATGCCCCTACAACCTGTTTGCCCATCGATTCGTAAATATCCTTCACACATCTCATTGAAGCTGATTTACCAGCACCTGCTGAACCTTGTAATATAGCTAGCTGAGATTCCAAACAAACGTTATACACAGCGAACTTCTGCTCATCACTCAATTGAATTGATTGATTGTTGATATGATGCTCAATTGTATTCAAGGGCGTATCAGCCCAATTTCGACCGCCTAAGTACTTAGCGGTTTTGATTAGAGATTGCTCTTTTTCTAATACATCGCGGGTGGTAAAAATTTTGTTATGTTTCCAGTCATTGCCAAGTTGAATGGTTGATTCACTGTCCGTTAGGTTTTTGATTACTGCGTGCAGTGATTGAACAGGTTGGTCATACTCTAGGGCTTTAATACCTCCAGCGAAAAAGGCTTGTTGTTTCGTGAAAACGGATGATTTTTCAGTAAGAATGATAGCAAGCATTTCTTGGTCGATAACTTCATTGGATAACAAGCTCTCATTATTCATGGTCTTATCTCGAAGTTTCTTTAAATCTAACTGAGATAGGCCAAGAGCAGACAATTCAGATTGCCACTGTTGAAATAAATCAGCGCGGTTGATTTCACCTTTTGCATCACGTGTACTTAATGATGCAAGATCCCCTGAAACTGAAGAGCGATTCTTAATACCGCGCTCTTTAAGTGCATCCACAATTTGTGCTGAACGTTTTGAAAAGTGTTGGCATATCGATTTTGATATACCAATGACACTGAAGGCATCACCATCTAATTCTGTTTCAAACCCCAAGCTTCGAATGGAGTCAGCGAGGCTCACCTTGTAAACCATTCCAGCTGCTTTTTGCCAAAACATAATGGTACGTGAGTCTAGCGTTCCCCATGTTCCATCTTCTCTTGGGGCTATGTTTGCAACAATTGCGTGCGAGTGAAGATGGGGATCAAGAGCACGGCTAGTGCTGTGCTCAAAAACAGCTGTTATCAATCCCGCGACTTTTTCTCTATCACAACCGGCTTCACCTCGGCGAGTAACAGCTGCGTATTCTTCAATAATAGAGATAGCTTCTTTCACTGCTGTTAGTTGGGCAGACTGTATCTTTTGACGCAAGTCAGGGTCAGCGGCAGCCCACAATACTGATACTGATTTTGGTGCGTTAAAAGTAAGATCCCAACCAGGTGTATGATTTTGACCTGCATTTTGACACAAAGCTGTTTTGCCACAGGGGGAATAGCCTTTCAGCAAGTTACTAAGAGCATCTGATGTAACTGGACCTTTGAGTTTCAACAATGATGCGGCTGAACCGCACCATTTTCCGTCTGGTTCGCCGCCCTTCAAGTAATAATCCTCAGCAGCCAAATCTAAGTAATACCTCCCGTCACGAATCTTTGCGAATGACATCATTTGGTGACCCTCCTATTTAATCGATTCTTGCTTTTTGCTGGGGGAGTATGTTCGCGAGACGGCTTTTTGATGACAGCTTCAGCCACTTTCTCATATTCACCTATTGGCCAATTCAGTTTATAGACGGCATTAGAGCCACCGACCAATAGGTACCCATCTATGCCTCGCTTAATGGTTGGTTGAGGTAAATGAACAAGGTCCTCAGGTGTTACAAGAGCTATTGACTCTTGTTGAAACGAACATGATTTTTCACCTTTCTCATTTGTCGAAACAACAGGATATTCAACACGCCTTTCACCGAATGATGCTGAAGCCTTGGAAGCAGACTCACCATTTGGTCCAAGTTTGAAAGCAACGACATTGCTGAACAGGCCCAAAATGGTGTTGCAGTCATCTTGTCCGTATATTGAATTAAGTTGAGACAATAGCTGCGTACCTGCAATTGTTCTGCAACCTTTGCTGCGTCCTAGAGCTAGCCATCTCTCAAAGCTCTTGGATTTATTCAAGGTCGCCAACTCATCTAAAACAAGCCACGTTTTTTGTTCTTCGTTGTCAGCACCTGCTAATAAGTGACTACTCAAAACGCTCATCAGGGCAGTGTTCAAAGCTGAGCTCATTAGCGGGGAAGCTAAATCCCCTTGTACTATTAGAGTCGTTTTGTCATTCCTAGCTAACCAACCAGAAACTGAAAAATCAGGTGGCGTATTTGAGACGTAGCTTGTCATGTTTTTCAACCACCCTAATTTAGTAGCTAACATTGAACGTATTGAGGTTGTAGTTTTACTCTCTGGCTCAATAAGCGTTGCAGCTTGTTTGTGATGCTTTTTCAACCAATTTGACAGCTCTTCATCACCACAAAAGAGCCTTTGTTCAAGAGCACACCATGACCATGGCTTACCCTCCTTGGTTAAACCCACTATGACACCTACTAGAACAGTTCTTGATGAGTCGACCCAAAAAGATTCGGAGGCAGACTCTGAAGGAATAACCGCTTCAGCAAAAGCTTCAGCAAGTCCGATTGTCGATAAGTCCTTACCAATGTTCCAGTTGACGCTGCGAGCATCTTGAGGACTTAACAACATGCAGTCTTCATTCAAGAATGCTTGGGTATATTCGCCTTTTACATCGTATAAAACAGTTCGCTCTCCTTTAGCTAGCAACTGTTTAACCAACCACTTAATAAAGTTGGATTTTCCAGCACCTTGCATACCCCAAGCTAATAAATTTCCCGCTTCTCGGATAGTAGGTAAAAGTATCTTCGGATGAAGTGATAACCCACATGAACCTTCTCGTTTCGCATTTTTTCGAAAGTGTTTAGCGGCGGAGTTGTTCCTTAGAAGACGAGGGCCTTCTATATGCTTGTACTGCGAGTAATCGAAGTCTCTTACGCGGAAATACCACACTATAAGAGTACTAGCAGTGATTGAAGCTACAGCTGTGGCACCAGTCCCATATGCTAATGCATTAGAAACTTGAGGTAACGCAAGGTCCTCTGCACTTGAAAATCCTATTGCTGTAAGCATTGAATCGATAAACCACTCTATGACCGATACAACTGAAAGCCAGTGATCGAAGTAGCTAATAAAAGCTATCTCAATCAAAATGAACAATATGACTGAAAGGCACATAGTCACCATGGCATGCTCAAAGGCATGTGATTTCTTAGAACGTTTCATTTGATTCTCCTTTTTAACTGCTTCTCGATTGCGAGTTGTGCATTTGCCTTTTCATCTGGATCTAAACCCGCCACTGTGGAAGTGATCACGAATGAGTGCTTCGTTAAGTGGTTCAATAGACTGGTGAGCATGTCTCGTATTTCAATTTGCTTTTCAGCTAACTGAATGCGTTGTCGAGCAATATCGGCAACAGTTGTACCTTTACTCTCCGCATCAAGTACGAGGCGCTCATGATCTCGTGCTGGCAAGCGAATGCTTACTTGCTGGGTTGGGGGGCGCTTTTTCATTCTGTATCCTCCTTGATACCAATGAAACCGTTCTGTTCACATGGGATTAACGGTTGTTTAGTTGCTGAATTGGTATCGCTACACAATTCATTTGCTGGGCTTGAAAATTCTGGACCGAAGTCGAATTCAAGTTGCTCACCAAAGGCACCGCAGGTGCATGGGGTGTAAGAATATTCTGGAGATGGTTTACCAACAGAATCAGGCTCATTTAAATGAGCCGATTGGGGCCTAATATTGCTCATGACTTACCTCCTTGTTGGTCGTCAATCCATGCGTTAAGGACATCTCGGTTCCAACACACAAAGCGTGGACCCAATTTAAAAGGTTCAGGGAGGATGCCTTTTTTTCGGTAACTCCATAGAGTAACTAAACTGAGACCAGTAACTTCTGACAGTTCAGCGGGGCGGACAATAGGGTGTTTGAAATACATATGAACTCCGTTTCAATTTTAAGATTTAGTATGAATCCATGTGATTCATGAAAATATATTATCTCAGTTCTTCTGATAATAAGGAGAAAATCACAAATGCTATTAATTGTACTCAGATAGGTATATTCTTATTGTTAGTTAGCAATTTTTTTAAAGGAGTAAGATTTGAGGAGTAAGTTTTGTGTCTTATGTTGGCGTCCTGTGAGTGATTATCCACAGCAGCCTTTGCGGGTAAGTTTCTTTTGCATTGCACATAAGGCTAGTGGCGACACAAGAACAACACATCAAAAACATAAGCGAAGGCTCATCAAAGCTCTTGAAAAAAAGGATATCTACGTCGGTAATGACCAAAACAAAAAAAACTATTATTCATTTCTTTCATCGCAGGTTCTTAAGTTAAAAGGCGTACCCGATGATGAATTTATCAGAAAGGCAAGTAGTCAGAAAAGCTTTAACACCCTGGTCAAGATTATCCTCAATAAGTCAAAGTATTATACGAAGACATACCGCAAAATAAGCGTCTTGAGCGATCTTAAGCTATCAAATAAGGAAAATTTTACTAAGGCCGTCATGATGGTATTGGATAAGGAGTTCAATCATGAACGTCTGTCAGATATACCTTTTGAAATTGATAACGATAAGGCTTGGTTAAAGGGTCTTTTTGAAATGCTAGCTAGGCATGAGGTATATATGACAGTGAATAGAGAAAGGGTTAAGGGGGAGGGGGAAAACAAAGAGCTCAGAGATAGGCTGGCTGAACGAATAAATGAAATGAAGCAGGAAAAAATAGAGCATATCAATAAACGATTAGCGAGTGAGTTCAATTTATCTGAGGCGCGTATTAGTATCTTACATCAACAGTTAATTAAGGAAAACAGAGTATGACATAAGGTATTACTAATAATTAATAATGCGCTAGTAAATATATTAAACATTTGTATAATATGACTATATTTTATTGTTTATTATTCAGATCCAGAATATTGAGTAGGGTTTAGTCCAAGAAATCCCTTATCTCACAATGTGTCAGAATGTTTTAGTGTTTTCAAACTGCTGCTTCATTACGTTCAGTAATTTTTCTGCTTCTTCATACGTAGTTTGCTGGCTGCGACTGATATCCAAAACAAGGTTATCTACAATACGCTCATCGGCAAATAGTCGCTCATTGATAAATGCGACAGCATCAGGTGATGCAATGCATTTGGCATCCTGTGCTATTTTCATTGCGCTGGCAGCAAGTTCTTCATAGCTTTGCGTTTCCATAAATCCTTGATCATAGAGAGCGTTAAGTACTTCTGGAATTTTTGCGTAGTGTTTAACTAGGTAATAGATATCTGTCGCGTCTTTCTTTCGTATTTCTGAACCTCGTTCTAACCATGAGATCAACTTTAGAATGAGCATGCCTGCGGGAGACGCCACTTTGATTTGCAGCTCAGGGGATTCTGCGATCTTCACCGTTAACGTATTTTCGAATGCCTCTCTGAATCCCATTACATTCATAACAAAGTCTTGTTCTGGGGGCCAAGCAATTTGCTTTGTACTGCGTTCGATTTCACCAAAGGGCACAATGTCGATTTCCCATGGCATATTGCTTGAATCAATCATGTTCAACTGGTGGACTTTATCTTTGTGTTGCACAAAGCCTGACTCAAGCAAACGGGCTTTTAACTGATCAAATTGCTCCCATGTTTGCACTTGAATACCAAAATCTACATCTCGCGTACCGCGCTCAATATTGGCATTGTATCCATGTACCAAGACTATATCCCTGGCAGTCGCACCTACCACTAAATATGGAATTCCCAAGGCAGTCGTGTGCTCATCAACAATTTGATAAAGCTCGACTAATCCTTCTGGAAGTTTGTCTACAATATCAAGTATTTTAAGCAAGGTATTCATCATACAGCCTCTTTGCCGCATCCATATTTCTCGGGTCAGTGCTGGTGACTAGATTGGCATACACCAACAATGGATGTGCTAAGCCTGCTTGTTCACCTTGTATTTTCTTATTTTCAAAAGGTGGCTCGACTACCATGACTTTATGGTCTATTACTTCATTGACAGCAGGCTTTCTTAATCGGGCAGCTCTCAGAAAAGCTTGCTTTTGATATGGTACTAGATAAATCAAAAAGTCTTTGGCATTTAGATAGTGATCATATCGCTCGGCAGCAAGTTCTCCACCCCAAAGCCCACCATAATCACCAGCATCAATCGCCTTCAATTGTTCAGGGTTGCTAGTTGCATATAAGGTTTGATTAAACTTGGCTTGCATATTTTCAGGGTAAGCATCTAGCCATTTATCGAGCAGGGCATTTTTATCTGCCACTACTTTCCCTTTTTCGCCTTTTTGTACAATAAATCTCTGGTAGTGCAGGTCGTCCATAACTTGTTTGACAGTCCCAAGAGCGACCTCCGCAGTGTCAGCAATTGTCCTCATAGGCGCGTTTACCAACTCAGGCTGAGTTAACAGCATAAAAACGACTTTCATCCCTTTGGGTTGAAACGCTTTTCCAATTTGTTTTGTTAATGTGACGTCCTGATGTGACTTTGCTGGCTTATTCCCTTGTATGTCGATGTAGACGGGTAGTTGATTGATAAATGCATTACCAGCGGTATCTAGGAATTGAATGCCTTGTTCTTTTAACTGCTCTGCGAGGTTGGGGTTAACATAGTCTGTTACGAGCATAGTTTGAAGGTCGGGATCGTAAGCTTTCATTTGAAGTATTAGTCTTGGCAGGTTTGCTTTATTGATCCACTTTTTACATTCGATATTGAGTGTCGTTTGGGTTTTTGGCAGCGCAAGTTGTCTATCCACTTCTTTTGCAGTGGTTTTTGTAAGGTTTTTCGTAAGATCACGCTCAAGAAATGTTAGCTCAGCTCCGAGTTTTGTTTGCTTATTGAGCTGCTCCACTGCTGTGTTAACTATGCCTTTTTCTTTCACCATGTCCATAACTCATGTTCGCTTATATTTTTGCTTGTTCATTTTTTCTTATCGTTCAATAACAATGAACAATAAACCAAAATGAACAAAATACAACCATTTGTTCAACATTATTGTTCGTTCATAAATATTGAACACCTATAAATAATGAACAAGAAAGGTGGAGCCAATCAATAGAATCGATTTCAATTTATGAAAAAGGCAATCCTGCTGTTTATTTTGCAGAAAAATGATTTAGAAGAAAGACCATCGAATAAATCAAACACATAAGTGTAAATGGGACTGAATAGGTGCCTATGTGATTCAAGGCAGTCTTAAGATATTTATATTAAAAGCTTAATACCAACTCTCGATAAACAGCTCCCGAATATTGAATGATTAGTTTTTATATATTCACTAAAAAGCCAATTTTAGCGCCTAATTCAGGACCGAAACGGTCCTGTTACTAAATAAGAAAGCCAACGATTACGTTAATAGCTGATTTTGAGGAAACTTGTGCAATAGATAAAAAATTGTTGGCAAGATTACTTTCTAATTTTACGCAAATAGTGCTGTCCACTTTAACAGCAGAATCTTTTATTCAAGATCTAATCAAGACCAATGACTTTTCAGCAGAAGAGCAAATATACATAGGCCAATTGAAAGTCAATATTGTATCGAAAGCACAACATTTAAACTCTCAAATAATAAAAATCTCGAACCCCGTTAACCCAGACGTCCTGTCGCTTGTTTATCCATAACTGCGGGCGCTACAAAGCCCACCTTTAAAAAATTGTTAATAAAAAAACGCAATGGGACTCTGCAATTTAGTACTGTTGATAACCTTGAATATAGGCTAATTTGGTCAAATAAAGGCCTGTATTGAGAGAATGGGGAGCAGTTATTGAAAACGATTAAACCATGTCTAGTAGTAAGATGTCTTATGGTTGTGCTATCAACGTATCTTGCTAGCGCATGTACTTCATCAGAAACAGCCAACAAATCGCAAGTCAATAAGGCGATTTCTACTCAGCAAGCAAAACAAAATATCGTATTGATAATTGTCGATGATTTACGTCCAGTAATCGGCGCGTATGGCGACACCAATGCATATACACCAAATATCGATGCTCTAGCCAAGCAAGGAGTCACCTTTACCCAAGCTTATGCCAACGTACCAGTATGCGGTGCTTCTCGTGCCAGTATGCTCACCGGACTTAGGCCGACGAAAGATAGATTTATTGACTATAGAGCGATGGCTGAAAAAGATGTGCCTGGCGCTAAGTCATTACCACAAATATTGCGGGAGTCTGGTTATTATACGATGGCGATTGGTAAAATTTTTCATACCAGCCAAGATTTAGCTGCCGTCAGTTGGAGTGAAAAAGTCCAAACCTCCGGTCTGCCTCACACTACTTCCTTAAACCCCGAATCTAATACCTTTGTAATTCCGAATAAAAATCCAAATCAGCCTGGCAGAGGTCCATGGTATGAAATCGCAGATGTTGATGATAATGCTTACCCAGATGGAAAGGTAAAACAAAAAGCCCTCAAAGCATTAACCAAGCTCGCTGATAAACAACAGCCATTCTTTTTAAGCGTCGGTTTTATTCGTCCGCACTTACCATTCTTTGCGCCGAAAAAATATTATGACTTACATCCACGAGAAAAATTCAGTCCTTTTTTCCACCGTAGCAAACCAGAATCAGCGCCTGATTCATTGCGAGGTTCAAATGAAATTGGTACTTACCACTTTAAAAACTATCAATACAACAGCAATGCTTTTCATGTGTCATCACTACAGGGCTACTACGCATCTGTGAGTTATATCGACGCCCTTATAGGCCAAGTCGTGCAAAAAATTGATAGTTTAGGTATTCGCGACAACACCACCATTATCATGGTGAGCGATCATGGATTTCAGTTGGGTGAACATAACTTCTGGACTAAACACAATATGCTTGATACCTCATTGCGAATTCCTATGATTGTTTCTGGTCCTAATATAGCTAAGAACCAGCAAACAAACGCACTGGTAGAGCTAGTTGATGTATTTCCAACTCTGTCAGAAATTACTCAAGTTTCACCACCAGTGAATTTGGCAGGCGAAAGTTTCGCCGATGTACTAAAAAAACCAGCGCTAACCCATAAAAAACAAATTTATAGTCGCTTTAAAAAAGGGGATTCGGTCGTCACTTCAGACTATATTTTTACCTCTTATACAACTAACGACAATCAAATTGAAGAAATGTTATTTGATCATAAGAAAGATCCCCACGAAACGAAAAACGTGGTTGATGAGCCGAGTTATCAAGCAATCGCCGCTAATTTGCGTGCGCAATTAAGTGCTTGTATAAACAAACAGCAATGTCGCACTCATTAGATAGACTTGGTGCTATTGGACGAAACTGAGCGTAGGTGCTACTGAGCAGAAAATGCAGACCAAGGGTAGGATTGAAAGCAACAAGGTTTAACATGAACAAAAACACAATACTGACTTTGTTGGTAGGTTCGCACATTCTGATGCTATTAAGCTGTGCGCAATCAAAAAATGAGAGTATTTCCACTAGCCACAATAGTCGCCCAAACATCATTTTCTATTTAGCCGATGATCAAGACATTACCGATTACGGCATTTATGGCAACGAAAAAGTACACACGTCAGCGATAGATCGTTTAGCGAAAGAAGGCATGTATTTTGACCTCGCTTTTACTGCTCAAGCGATTTGTGCGCCAAGTAGAACTCAGCTTTTCACCGGTAAATATCCACTTAAAAATGGCGCATTTGCCAACCACACTCCAACACGACCAAATATTTCTTCGGTAACCAAACAAATGCGAGCCTTAGGCTACGAAGTCGTGTTAGCGGGCAAAAGCCATGTTAAACCAGCGAGTGTTTACGACTGGGATCAAGAATGGGAGCCGGTACCTAAAGAAGGCGTGCCGCGTGACTATATTCCACTTGAAAATATCGAAAAATATTTCCAGTCGGCAAATAAACCTTTTGTGATGTTTATTACCTCGAAATATCCACACGGAAAGTATTTTGACGTTAAAGAGCCGAAAGCGGAAAACCTGAAGTTTCATCCCTATGATGCTCACTTAAAAAACGATTTGGCCTATATCAAAAAAAGAGCCGGATATTATCGCAGCATTGAAGAAGACAATACCCAGCTTGAACGGGTGCTTGATCTGGTTGATACCCATTTAACTGACAATACCTTGTTTATTTACAGTGCTGATCATGGCGTTTCCGGTAAATTTACTGTGAAAGATATCGGTTTAAACGTACCTTTTGTGGTGCGCTGGCCTAACGTAATTAAACCAGGTTCACATTCTGATCAGCTGATCCACTATACGGATGTCTTGCCAACCTTTATCGATGCTGCTGGTGGCAAGCCGGATCCAAGTATGGATGGCAAAAGCTTTTTGTCGCTCTTAGAAGGTAAAGACGAAGCAATTCACCAGTACGTTTACGGGGTGCGCACAAGTCAAAATATTATCAACGCGCGCGTTTTTCCTTCACGTATGATCCGCGACAAACGCTATAAATATATTCGCAACTTTAATGCCCTAGAAGTTTTACAACAAAACCTGACCGATAACCCGAATATCAATGTATTTTTACGTCAAGGGGCTGAAAGACACAAAAATGAAGACTTTGAAGAACTCTACGACTTAGAACGTGACCCTTTTGAACAAATAAACCTGATCGAAAAAGCAGACTTACAGGGTGTAAAAGAGCGGTTAAAAAACCAGCTGTTTAGTTGGATGAAGTCGCAAGATGATTTTCTAGATGAACGCCTAGGTTATGTGCCGATTATTACTGCGCCCACGTTTAAATTGGACCAAAATAAGCCACCACACAGAACAAGTGTTGCTAAAGAACACCAAAACATTTTGAAACCAGCAGACTATTTAGTTGTTGAGCATTGGTTAAACAAATAGTTGAAAACCCGTCAATCATTAAAAAGAAGAGTGTACAATCTATGAAATTCCATGCTTTGTTATTGATTTTAACTTTTACGCTAACAGCCTGTGGCGGCAAACCAGCCTCTTCAAGCTTGGCGCCTCAAGATAATCAAACCAAGCCAAATATCATTATGATTGTAATAGATGATTTGGGTTGGTCAGATGTTGGTTATAACCAAACCACAGATTTATTTGAAACCCCAAATGTTGATGCTCTGGCACAGCAAGGTTTACGTTTTGATCATGCTTATGCTGGTGCAGCTAACTGTGCACCCAGCCGAGCGGTATTGATGTCAGGCCAATATGGGCCACGCCATGGTGTTTATACTGTATCGCCTTCTGCTCGGGGCAATACCAAAACGCGTAAGCTTATTCCGATTAAAAACAAACGCGGCATCACCACTGACGTGATCACGTTAGCCGAGTCGCTTAAAACCGCGGGTTATGCCACAGGTACATTCGGCAAATGGCATTTAGGTGCAGATCCCGATAAACAAGGTTTTGATGTGAACGTCGCAGGTAGCCACCAAGGTATGACTTTCCATTACTTCAGCCCCTATAATTTACCGAATATTAAAGATGGACCAAAAGGTGAATACTTAACGGAGCGGTTAACCAATGAAGTGATCAGCTGGGTTAAGTCGACAAAAGACCAACCATTTTTTGCTTATATACCTTATTACACCGTTCATACACCTTATCAAGCTGTTGTCGATAAGGTGAAAAAATATCATGACAAGGGTATAAGAGATAAGAAACAAGCGACCTATGCTGCCATGGTTGAACATATGGACGAAAATGTTGGCCGTATTCTGGATATGTTGGAGTCAGAAAATTTAGCAGACAATACCCTCGTTATCTTTACCTCAGATAACGGTGGTTACCGAATGTCTTCATTCCCGACGCCTCTGCGCGGTGGCAAAGGCTCTTATTATGAAGGCGGATTGCGTGTACCACTGGTCGTTCGCTGGCCAGAAAAAATCAAACCCGGTCTTGACCATACACGAGTGGTTAATGCCGACTTTTACCCAACGCTTTTAACGCTTACGAATGCAGAGCAACCTAAGCAAGTATTAGACGGCGCCGATTTAAGCTCACACTTATTAGGGCAAGAAAAAATTGCCGAACGCGATCTGTTTTGGCATTTTCCGGTTTATTTGCAAGCCCACCATGCACCAACAGACCAAGGGCAAGATCCTTTATTTAGAACACGTCCAGGTAGCTCAATTCTGAGTGGAGACTGGAAACTGATCCAATACTTTGAAAACAATGAATTTGAACTATACGACCTAAGCAAAGACACATCAGAACAAAACAACCTTGCAGATCAATATCCAAAGAAGGTGGCAGAGCTTAAAGCTAAACTTCAAACCTGGCAGCAGCAAATAGGCGCAGCTATCCCGACTGAGCTTAATCCTGAATATGATCCCGTTGTAAACCAGCAATTGATTTCAGAAGTGAAATTGAAATAAAAACATCTTTAACGATATGATAGTTAATTGCGTTGCCAGTGCTCAATCAAACACATAAGGACAACCGCTGTATTCGTTGAATTGTATTAGTTCCGACTAGATCTGACATATCTTCTTGAAAAGTAGAGAGTTACCCGTTTTGATAAAGGTGTCGAATCT
>CANNDC010000019.1 GCA_947503265.1 uncultured Alteromonadaceae bacterium | reverse complement strand
ACCAAAACCAAAACCAAAACCAAAACCAAAACCAAAACCAAAACCAAAACCAAAACCAAAACCAAAACCAAAACCAAGACCAAGACCACGAAACGCAAATAGGGGTTAAGTAATGGATAGCGCTCTTGATTTTACGCATTCCACTTTTCTTGCATCTTGCTATTTGTTCATATATAAAAAGCTTGGCAATTTAACTCGAGTGTAAATTTTTTGTGTCTATCAGCGGAATATGGCAATCGTTTGTTCGACTCATTGATGTAAATAAAAATGACTTTGTAAACTCCTAAAAACAGTTTTTTCAAAAATAACATTTAAATATCAATATTTTAAATGTTCTCTGAATATGGTGGGTAATCAATTAGTCTTGCCATAAATGATTATTTAAGAGGTTAAAAATATTTATTAAATAATTTATATATAAAGTTAATGAATTGTTGATAAAAACATATATGTGCGTTAGCATTGTTGGAAATCGCCTGTTTACCAAAGAGATTTCACAATGAAAAAAGAAGCAAAAATGACTGGATTAAGAGAACGAACGAACAGCGCATTGACCTTGTTTGTTTCTTTACTTCTGTGTTTAGTATTTTCAGTTCATGCAAAGACCTATGAAGGTATGCGTATGAGTTTTAACGATAATTGGTTATTTCACAAAGGTGATATCGAAAGTGGCGAATCTGTTCAACTAAACGATGAAAATTGGCAAAAGGTGACTCTTCCTCATGATTGGGCTATCGAAGGGCCTTTCAACCCAAAACATAATGCCCGAAATGGTGGACTGCCTTTCCATGGTAAGGGTTGGTATCGTAAACATTTTGATTTACCTGAATCTGCCAAAGACAAGACTATTTATGTTCGTTTTGACGGCGCAATGTACAACGCCCATGTCTATGTTAACGGTGAGTTATTGGGAAATCGTCCTTTCGGTTACATTGGCTTTGAGTACGATATTAGTGACTATGTGAAATTCGGAAGCGACACAAATGTTATTGCAGTGACTATGTCACCTGAAGATCTCAGCGCAAGATGGTATCCCGGTGCTGGCATATATCGAGATACCTGGTTGGAAGTCAATCATCCTGTGCATTTGAAAACTTGGAGCACATTTGTTTCGACCCCTAAAGTGACGGACCAAAGTGCCACAATTTCTTATTCCACGACTATCTCCAATTCTGCAGAAAATAATCGCTTTACCCTAAAAGCAAGTGTGCTTGACAGTGATGGAAACTTGGTTGCACAAACTACTAGCCAAAGTACGAAAATTAGTAAAGGTACGGAAAAAGAAATCAAACTTGAACTAGAAGTCAGTCAGCCCACCCGTTGGGATACAGAGAACCCTTATTTATATACGGTCAAGTCTGAAGTCATGGTTGATGGAAATGTAGTTGATGTCAAAGAAACGCCCTTAGGGATTCGTGAACTGGAGTTCACTGCCACGGATGGCTTTCACCTAAATGGAAGAAGGGTACAGATTCAAGGAGTATGTTTGCATCATGACAACGGTCCTTTGGGGGCAATTGCAAATCGACGGGCAATTCAACGAAAGTTAGAAATAATGAAATCGATGGGAGTCAATTCCGTTAGAACCTCGCATAATCCACCCTCGCCATTATTAGTTGAATTAGCCGACAAAATGGGCATTTTACTTCAGGTTGAATCCTTTGATGTATGGAAGATTCAAAAACAAAGTGTTCATCATGCATACAACAAGTATTTTGATGAATGGCACGAAACAGATTTAAGGGACATGATCAAACAGTTTCGAAATAATCCGTCTGTCATAATGTGGAGTATTGGCAATGAAATCATCGAGCAACGCGAAAAAGATGGTTATAAGCTAACTCGACACCTTACCAAAATCGCCCACGATGAAGATCCTACTCGCTTGGTAGCGGCAGGGTTCAACAATCATAGAGGGGCCCTTAAAAATGGTCTTGCAGCAGAGGTTGATATTGTTGGTTTAAACTATAAACCTTTGCAATATGAAGAAATCCATAAAAAATATCCCAATTGGAGACTACTCGCAAGCGAAACTTCGTCAATCACAAGCACCCGAGGAAAATATCATTTCCCGGTAGAAAAATACCAAACTCATGATTCTCGCTATGTCACTAGCTACGACATTATTGGCCCTATTTGGTCTTATCCACCTGACGTTGAATTTGAGTACTTAGACAAAACCCCCGCGGTTATGGGGGAGTATATGTGGACGGGTTTCGACTATCTAGGAGAACCGACTCCCTACGGCGGAAGAGATCATTCTGGTGATGGATATTGGAACAAAGACTGGCCAGTGAGAAGCTCGTCCTTCGGTGCGGTTGACCTCGTTGGCTTACCTAAAGACAGATACTTCCTTTATCAAAGCCAATGGACGTCCAAACCCATGGTACATGTGTTGCCTCATTGGAATTGGCAGAACCATATAGGTCAAACGATCCCCGTTTACGCATACACCAATGCAGAAGAAGTGGAACTTTTTGTTAATGGCAAGTCAATGGGTAAAAAAGTGAAAGGAGTCGATAAAGCGGAATTGATAGTAGACTTCATTCGATGGGATGAGTCGGGCCAGAAAGGTTACAAGTCACCTTATCGTTTGAGATGGGATGTGAAATATCAACCCGGAAATATCAAGGTCGTTGCCTATACCAAGGGTAAGGTAGTGGCTGAAAAACAAATATTTACTTCGGGTTCTCCTGCATCAGTTTCATTGCAAGCAGACAGAAGCGTGTTGACCGCAGATGGACAAGATCTATCTTATGTCACTGTTAGTATTTTAGATAACGAAGGTCATCTAGTGCCTACTGCTGAAAACAAAGTGCGGTTTTTCGTAGAGGGAGCAGGGGAAATTGCGGCCGTTGGTAACGGTGATTCTGCTACATTGGCCCCGTTTAAAACAGACTACCGACGAGCCTTTTCTGGCAAAGCCATGTTAATCGTTAAAACGAAAAAGGGCGAAACTGGAAAAATAACGGTTAGGGCGTTCTCCGAGAGGCTTAAGGGACAAACTATTACTTTGCAATCGCAAAACAACTAATAATTTACAAGTTGAGTCATAAAAAATGAATCAAATAAGACTATCTATTATTTTAATTGCTATCACCGCGGCGCTATCCGGTTGCGGTGGTAAGTCTGAAACAGCGACAAATGAAGTGACCAAACCTAGCCAATTGAGCAAGGAATCTAAACCTTATTCTGAGGATTGGGAATCGTTGGCAGCAGTCAACGACGAACCAGATTGGTTTTTAGATGCCAAGTTAGGGATCTATGCTCATTATGGACCTGTTTCTACGGCCAACATTGATATGGAGCGAGGTACCGGGTGGTATGGCTTAAACATGTACATGGAAAAAGCCTATGATTGGAGTACCGGTGAAGTTAGAGTCTCGGATGATGCACCGGAAGGAAAACCAACCAGTGTATTTACCCATCATGTGAATGCACACGGCCATCCGTCCGAGTTTGGCTATAAAGACATCATTCCATTGTTTAAACCAGACAAGTTTAATGCCGAAGAGTGGGCAGAGCTTTTTGCTGCTTCAGGTGCTAAATTCGCAGGTCCGGTTGCTATGCACCACGACAATTTTGCCATGTGGGATAGCGAAGTCACACGCTGGAACGTAAAGGATTTTACTGGCATTGATTTAACAGGTGAATTAAAGACCTCTATTGAAGCGCAAGGTCTCAAGTTTTTAACGTCTTTCCACCACGCATTTACCTGGGTGTATTACGCGAATGCACACAACTTCGATGCAACCCCAGAAACCGCCGATCTTTATACAGAAAAGCATGCACTTAATGACTTTAAACCGACCAAACGGTTTCATGATGAGTGGTACGCAAAACTTAAAGAAGTGGTTGATAAATACGAGCCAGACGTTGTTTGGTTTGACTGGTGGGTAGAAGAACTTGATGAGGATTATCGCCAGAAATTTATCGCCTACTATTACAACAAAGGCAAAGAATGGGGCAAAGATGTCGTTGTTAGTTACAAGAACACCTCATTTCCAGATTCTGTTGGTATTCTAGATTACGAACGGGGTCGCCCTAAAGAGATTAAAGATAACTTTTGGATGACAGATACTTCACCAGGTGCTTGGTTCTTCCGTCAAAACGCCAAATTTGTTACGCCAAACGAAATTGTCGATATATTAATAGATATAGTCGCTAAAAATGGCTTAATGCTGCTTAACGTGCCGCCTGATCCTGACGGCTCTATTCCACAAGAAATGCAAGATATGCTAAGAGCATTAGGCGGTTGGTTAAAAATTAATGGCGATGCTATCTATGCGACTCGACCTTGGACAGTCTTTGGAGAGGGGCCAACTCGCATTAGAAGTGGTGGGCACAAAATTGAAAAACAAAAAATTGTTTACAACGAAAAAGACATTCGATTTACCCGCAAAGGAAAGCATACTCTTTATGCCATTGTCATGGATGCCCCGCAACAAGATATTCTAATTCAAACGTTAAGCACTAATCTGACCAACTTGGTGAACGAGATTGAATCAGTCACTATGCTGGGTAGCGATGAAAAAATAGCTTGGCGAGTGGATGAGCAAGGCTTGCATATTAGTCAACCGAAAACCATACCCTCTGAGTTCGCAGTTGCTTTCGAAATCAAGTTAGTCAATGAGAAAGAAGTCGGCATTGGTGGGGAAGATGACCCAGACTAATTCTTGCCGTCTTGTCGGCGCATCTTTGCTCGGGTTGAGTTGTCTATTTGCTTGCCAACAAACACTCAATAATCCTGAAGTAGCGGAATTGCCAAATGGTGACTTTGCATTGCCTAGCCACTTACCCGCTGCACCGGATGGGTATGAGTGGCGTTTAGTAGACAAAATGTCTGACGAGTTCAGTGAAAATAAGTTAGATGAAACCAAATGGGCAGACCATATTAATTCTTGGCAAGGACGGCCACCAGCAGAGTTTCTTAGGAAAAATGTGAGTGTCGACTCAGGAAAGTTAACCTTGAGAACGTCAACTCACCCAAACCCGAGTGAAAAGTGGCAAATGGCGGGTGCGGCTGTAAAGGGAAAGCATCACGCAACATACGGATACTTCGAATCCCGTATAAAAACGTCTCGAGTTAAGATGTCTACTACATTCTGGCTTCATTCAGATGGAAAGGAGAATGCTGATCAAGCATGCGAGCAGCAGCACGCTATTGAAATCGATATTCTCGAGGCGATAGGAGGTTGGTTTACTCAGCGCTGGACTCATACCATGAACTCCAACACACACTATAAGCAATCCAAACGAGTAGATGGAAAATGTCGTACGGCTGAGTATTTGTCAAAGGGTGTGAAAAAACTCACTGACGCTCATTTGGCCGATAACTTCAACGTTTTCTCGGTATGGTGGCAAAACCCCAATGAAATGGTGTTCTATTTCAATGGTGTTGAGACGGGCAAAGTGAAGCTTAGTCATGAGCAAGATGCTTTGCCTTTTGATGGCCCTATGTCACTGAGAATGGTGAGCGAAACTTATGATTGGCAGCACAAATTTGCACCAGAAGGGGAAGCTCATTACCCAACAGATGAAGAGCTAGATGATTCATCAATCAACACCGCACTTTATGACTACGTCAGAACCTACGAGTTAGTCGCTAAACAAGACAACCTTGTAAAAAATGGCGATTTCGAAAATAAGATTATCGATTGGAAGATAAAGGGCGAACGAAGTCAGAGAACATTAGTTCGTGACACGAGTTACACCCATGATTTTGGCATGGCGGTGTTCGCTAACGAGTCTGTTAGTCAACAGATTCCAGTTAATCCTCAGCAACGTTATCAGTTGTCACTTATGATTAAAACTGACTTTAGTAACAAAGGTGAGATGAGCGTGCCCATTGAAGTGTTGGGTTCGGATGGAAAAGTACTCGCTTTTGCTCATTCAAGCCAATCTAATTTTGTGCCGATGGCCCTCAAATTTATACCCTCGACGGACAATATAATTATCAAAATAGGCGACAATCAATCTGGGATTGCTTATATCGACAATGTCTCTGTTGAGCAGCAATAAAATGCGAGTTTTACTAGCGTTTTTTTTACTTTATAGCGTTAATGCATATGCTTCGACATATGAAATTAAACCCAATGTCGTGCTTATCTTAATTGATGACTTAAGCCATTATGGCGTAACCGCCTATGGTTCAAATCGTCTAATGAGCCATGCAAAACACTTTCCCATTACAAGGTTCTCGACACCAAATATAGATGCACTTGCCGAGGAAGGGATAAGGGTGACTCATGCTTACGCTCATCCACTGTGCGAAAATACGCGAGTTGCCCTTATGACAGGCAAAGGAAACCATCGAAACTATTTACAACCAAAAGCTCTTCATCATTCAGAAATAACCATAGGTGATGCATTTAAACGTGCTGGTTACAAAACCGGTTTGTTTGGAAAGTGGAAGCAGAGTAGAGGCACTAGTGAAAAAGATGGAAAACGCTACATAGCTGAGTTTGGTTTTGATGAATATACTGCCTTTGATGTCATTGGTGGAGGGGCTAGAATGATCAACCCTAACTTGGTGGTTAATGGCAAAGTAATTGATTATAAAGGACGAATTGATACAGATCCGCAAACAGGTCGTCGTTGGTTTGGCCCTGATATTGTAAATCGAGATGCAAGAGAATTCGTCAAGAAACACAAGAAAGAACCGTTTTTCCTTTATTACCCAATGATCTTGGTGCATGACGAGCATACGCCGACGCCTGATTCGCAACCCCAATATTTATACGACGAATTCCCTGAAGCTCAATACGGGAGCCGAGTAGGTGACGATAAACGTTTCTTCCCGGATATGGTCGAGTATATGGATAAGATGGTGGGTCAGCTAATTCAAACCTTGGAAGAGCAAGGTGTCAGAGAAAACACCTTGGTCGTGGTGATGGGAGACAATGGAACCAAAGAATCCTTTGGTCATTTGCTAGACAATGGAAAGGTTTACCCAGCTCGAAAAGGCGGAAATACCGAAAATGGAATCCGCGTACCTTTAATACTAAGTCATCCGGGAAAATTACCAGCGAAAAAAGGTAGCGAGTCAGGAATTTACTCGGGCATGGTAGATGTCACAGACATCTATCCAACCCTTGCGGACTTTGCAAATATCGAAATTCCAAAACGCGAATTGTTAGACGGAGTAAGCTTTTGGCCAAATTTGACCAAAATCGAAGGCTGGCATCGAGAATATATATACAGATGGTACAACGCCAATGATGTCTATACGGATTTCAGTAAAACTGGAATCCAATATGTATTTAACAAAGACTTCAAACGTTATGCACCCTCTAAATTGTATCCCAAAGGGCGTTTTTTCGATTTGCGAGTCGATCTTTTGGAAAGGGCAGGTCGCAAGTACAAAGAACTGAGATTTAAAGTGCGGCGTTACGCTGGACTAAATAAAAACGAACTGACCCCAGAGCAACAACTTTCTTACGATAAAATGGGGAAACTTTTGAGTTACCATCAATTTGCAGCGGTTCAAGATATTTGGATTAGTAATAAAATTTCTGAATTGAGCATTACAAGTACTCACCAATTGGACTTCGGCTATGCCCCTACTCACGCACAACGCACGGGCAGTATTTGGCATTCCAGTCACCCAAATATAGTGTCAATCGACAAATTTGGCGAACTAACAGCACACCAAACTGGCACCTCAACAATCAGTCTTTATTCTTGGAGCGATGCACACCCTGTCAGCAGTATGCGTTCCCCAGATTATTTTAAAGACGGTATCAAAGACAGTTTTGAACTCACAATAACCAAGAGAAAAGGTGGAGAATGAATAGCAGTGTAATCTTGACTTTACTTGTAATTTGCTTAGCCATTTCCAGTTTTTGTCAGGCTGAAAAGGCGAGTAGACCTAACATTGTGGTGGTTTTGGCTGATGATATCGGCTCTGGAGATATCAGTTATTTCACACAAAAATTTGTGAAAAAGACTCCCGTGTTTGAAACGCCCAATATCGATGCCTTGGCCAATAAAGGCATCTGGTTTAGCGACGGACATAGCGCAACAGCGCTTTGCGCACCAACGCGATATGCATTGATGTCAGGAAAAAACAATTACCGTTCATATGCGCCTTGGGGCGTATGGGGAATGTTCCGTGAAAACGCCATTTCCAAACAAGAAGCAACCATAGCACGAGTGGTTCAGCAGGCGGGCTATTCAACTGGGTTTGTCGGGAAATGGCACCTAGGCAGCGATTTTAAACTCAAACATAGCGACAAGATATTTCGGGGCAGCAGCAAGCAAAATTTACCTCAAGTTGATGTGAGTAAAGTGTTAGGTGGTGGCCCCAAAGATATGGGATTTGATTATAGTTTTATGTTGCCTGATGGTATTCAAGGCTCGATATACTTGGCCTATGAGAACGAAACTTGGTATCCATTGAAACAGCAATCAAAGATACAACACATCAATGCCGATAATGTTTATGATAAACGCATGATCTCGGACAAAGGGCCAGGCATGGGCGATAGTCATTGGCGAACTGAAGAAATTGGCGACATTATTTCTCAAAAGGCCGTTGATTTTATTAAACGACAAAAAGATACAACGCCGTTCATGCTCTATTATGCTAGTCCGATGGCGCATTTACCTCATGTTCCTCCCGAATATTTTGACGGTATAAAAGTGGCAGGTACCACCGGGTCACCGCATATGGACATGGTAAAAGAATTGGACCTGCAAGTTGGTCGAATTGTCAGAGCATTAAAAGAGGTCAATCAACTTGAAAATACCTTGTTTATATTTACGTCAGATAACGGTGGTCTTGGGCAGAATTTGACAAAATCGAAAGGTCATCTTGCAAACGGTAATTTTCGAGGTTCTAAAAACGATCCGTATGAAGGTGGACATAGAGTACCATTTATTGTGCACTGGCCCGCCAAAGTTAAGACAAATAAAGTGATAGATGAACCTGTAGTGGTTCAAGATTTGTTGGCTACTTTTGCCGCTGTAGCAGGTAATCTTCTAGATAAGCAACAAGCGCCTGATTCAAACAATTTATTACCGCTTATCACGGGGCAATCAGGTTTTAAACCTCGTGACTATTTGATGCTTCAGGCAGGGTCAAAGAATCAAGTTGTATTTCGACAAGGGGACTGGAAACTCATTATGCAAAGCAATCATAAGCTAACTAAGTTTGATCCCATTGCCTTGTTCAATTTGAAGCAAAACCCGTTTGAA
This sequence comes from uncultured Alteromonadaceae bacterium, assembly GCA_947503265.1. Classification (GTDB taxonomy): domain Bacteria; phylum Pseudomonadota; class Gammaproteobacteria; order Enterobacterales; family Alteromonadaceae; genus Aliiglaciecola. The sequence goes on along the minus strand of CANNDC010000019.1, from coordinate 68,089 downwards.
AATGAAGATGATAATTTTGTTGAGCATAATGAATATCAAAGCAAAATATCACAAATGCGAACACGTTATTTAAAACTTCGAAACTCAGGAGTAGCAACCGCATGGTAAGCCCTAAAAGTCTGCTCTCGGTAATGGCGTTAATTTGTTTTTCATGTGCTGCTTTGGGCAAGACGTCAAGTCCAAATATCATTCTGGTGCTCACTGATGACCAGTCATACGGTATGCTTGGCGTTACGGGTAATAAGATTGTTGAAACGCCAAATATTGATGCATTGGCGAATGAAGGCACCTTGTTTACTAATGCCCATGTGACCAGCGCAATTTGTACACCAAGCCGCATATCGTTGTTGTTAGGGCAATACGAGCGAAAGCACAGTGTGAATTTCAATTCAGGTACCGCAGTTTCAGAGGAAGCTTGGAACAATTCCTACCCGGTAAAATTTAAGCAAGCGGGTTATTACACTGGTTGGATTGGCAAAAATCATTCACCTATAGGTCCTTTGGGTTACGAAAGTGGTGTAATGGAAAAAAGCTTCGATTATTGGTATGCCAGCAATGGCCATATTTTTTTCTACCCCAAACGCAAGCATGCTATTTTTCGCGGAGCGAAATCTGATACCCAAGTAGAAATCATTGCAGAAGGCGTGAGCGATTTTCTCGATACCAATGAACACAAATTTGAACGCGCGGTAAAATTTGTAGACAAACGACCAGCAGATAAACCCTTTATGCTATCGATTAATTTTAATCTTCCTCACGGCGCATCGACTAGCAGAATGGAAATGTTGGAGACAGATGATGCTATTTATCGTACAAAATATCGGGATAAAGACATTCCTCTACCAGAGCACTATGTTGCTAAAGCCGATATTCGCTCGCCCAAGTTACCTGCTGATCTTCTGCACGTGGAAGACCGACAAGCAGGATATTCATATGTAGATAAACCGGCAACATTAAAAGAACGTTATATAAGACAATTGCAAGCCATGACTGGTATTGATCGCCTAATCGGAAACATGCGAGAGATGCTTAAAGACAGAGGTATCGGAGACAACACCATCATCATTTTTACTTCAGATCACGGTTTATTTCTTGGCGAATTTGGTTTGGGTGGAAAGGCACTGTGTTACGAGAAAAATACTCATGTACCCATGATAGTTTTCGACCCCCGTAGCGACGCAAAAGGCCGAACAGATGCACTTGTATCCACTATCGACTTAGCGCCTACAATGCTTAGACTAGCCGGAATAACCATTCCAGCTGAGATGCAAGGTGAAGATATAAGCCCGGTGATTTATAAAAAGTCTGAAACTCGACGTCGATATGGATTTTCAGAAAACTTGTGGTCAACTCATTTCGGTAATCCCAGATGCGAAGCGATTCAGGATAAAGAGTGGAAGTACATACGCTACTATGCCAACAATAATCTCTCAGCTAGCAACAAGCTTAAACTAGCTAAAGAGATGGGGATTCCTGTCAATAGAATCTTATATGGGGTCCATGACAATCAAATAGCGACTTATCGTCACTATTTGGATGCCTCTCTAAATGGCGAACCTGCGGTCTATGAAGAGCTTTATCACTTGGCAGAGGACCCGAAAGAAGTTCACAATTTGGCTAACAATCAACAACACCAAGACAAATTGGTAGAGATGCGAAAAGCATGGTATCCCATTTTAAAGGCGGCTAGAGGAGATGAGCCCCCCAAAGTCAATCGTTACACGGTTGATTTACAGATGGAAAAAGGCTTGCCTCGCAAGTCTTATTAAAACAGAGATTGTTCCACCGACGGGTTGGTTTTTCTATGGTATCTAATAGGTATCTACTTGTTCGTATATAAAAGTTTATTTTATATGTAATGCGAATTGTGGCTACTAATGCGAATTAGGGCTAGATTGCACAAGTATCAAATATCTGACTCATTAAGCTACTTAATTTAAAAGATGCAAGGGATAAAAGCATATGACTAGTATTCGCCATTGTTTGGCGCTCGATTTGAAAGATGATGCGACACTCATCTCCGAGTACATTGATTACCACAAACCAGAAAACGCCTGGCCGCAAATTACACAGAATATGAGAGAGCTTGGCATCATTGATATGGAAATTTATCATGTTGGTAATCGCCTTTTTATGATTATGGAAACTGAACTCGATTTTGACCCAAACGCTGAACCTGAATCAGAAGAAGGTAGACGCCTTTCTGACGAGTGGGAGAACTTGATGTGGCAGTATCAAAAGCCGTTACCATGGGCTAAGAGCGGAGAAAAATGGGTGAAAATGGAAAAGATTTATGATTTAAAGAAGGCTATCTGACAAACCGACGCCTCAGAAGCGAGAGAAGTGCAATATATTCAGAACAAATATAAAAAACTGCTTTTTATCGGCGACAGCATCACCTATGCAGGTCACTTTATTGCGTTTACAGAAGCCCACTTTAAGATCCTTTATCCTAACTTAGAGACGGAATTTATCAATTTAGGTTTGCCAAGTGAGACGGCATCCGGCCTCTCAGAAATCGATCATGCAAGAGGTCAGTTTCCACGTCCGTCTATTCACGACCGTCTGTCAAAAACCCTATCGTCACTTAAACCCGATCTTGTCATATCATGTTACGGCATGAACGATGGCATTTTTCTGTCTTTTGATGAAGAAAGATTTAAAAAATTTAAACAAGGTATACAAGGGATATGCTCGACTGCACGCCAGTATCATGCCCAATTAATGCATATTACTCCGCCAGCTTATTTCCATGAACAAAATCGTGAATATGAGAGTGTTGTTGAACTCCATGCTAACTGGTTGCTAGAAAAATCCGCCAAAGATGACTGGATGGTGCTGGATATTTTTCATCCCTTAAAAACCCGACAGAAACAAAGCAAGTTCTCAAACATCAATGCTTCTCTTTACGGTGACGGCATTCATCCCAACTTGTTAGGGCACAAATTAATTGCCGGTGAGTTGCTTGGCTTTTTAGATAATTCAATTCAGCCTGACAAATTTCCCAGTTCTTTTTTATTTGAATCTCATCAGCATGGACTGCAAATAGTTAAATACCTACAAAAACGTCAACGTTATCTACGAAACGCGTGGTTATCAAAAATTGGACATAGTCGCCCCAATCTAGATAAAGGAATGCCAATTGAGAAAGCCTATCAAAAATCACAAAGTATAGATAAGAAAGTTAGTCTACTACTTAAATGACGTGTGAACATACTGTTTATTAAATGTGAAAAAAGTGTATTATATTTAAAATTTAATTTTAGGTGTTGTCATGAAGTTTATAGCCTGTTTGTTATCGGTTTCTTGTTTATTTTTGTCGCATTTATCGATGGCTAAAGAATATCAAATTGAAAAGTGGGAAGTGTTAGATATTCCGTTGCTGGCAAGCGAAGAGGATGCCAATCCATTTACAATCAACATCAATGCAACGGCAACCCACGAGAATGGCGAGCAACAATTAGTTCCTCTCGTGTATAACGGAGATGATCAGTGGTTACTGCGTTTTTCCGCTAGCAAAGAAGGCCAGTGGACCTTCGTTATTAATGGGCCTCTGGATTCGCTCAACAGCCAAACAGGCACCATTCTTGTAACTGAAAACTCAGACAAGAGTAATCATGGTGGTATGGTGCTCAATCCTGATAACAAACAAGCCTTTTACTATGAAGACGGTACTCCCTACTTCTTGCTTGCCTATGAACTCGACTGGTTGTTTGCATTAGATTATTTTAATGAATCCGATACACCTAAAAGCGAACACTTACTCTCTCTTATTAAGGAAAATGGTTTCAACCATATTGTTATGAACGTATACGCTCATGATGTGAGATGGGATAAAGATGCCAAATTAAAAATGCACCCAGAGCACGAATTTGGTGGTATTCAAGAGATATTCCCTTTTATGGGAAGTAACGAAAACCCTGATTTTACGCGATTGAATGTGGAATTTTTCCAAAAACTTGATAGAAGTGTGCAACTGCTGCATGACAAACGTATTGTGTCGCACCTAATGATTTATGTGTGGAATAAAATGGTGAATTGGCCGGCGATGAACTCTGCGGCTGACAACATGTATTTTGACTACGTGGTAAAACGCTATCAAGCATTTCCTAATGTGGTTTGGGACATTTCCAAAGAAGCACTTTTTTACGGAAGGGCAGATGAAGCCTATATTAAAAACCGTATTGATCGCCTAAGAGCGATTAATTATTTCGATAGACTGGTCACTGTCCATGACTATAAATATTGTGCCAAATACCCAGAACAAGTGGATTTCATCTCAACCCAAGATTGGGGACATGATATCTATAACTTAATGTTAAATGTTCGAAAACGCTTTCCAGAAAAACCTATTTTCAATATTGAGCATGGAGGCTACGAAGAATCTCCTTATCTTGTATTTCCTGGTGACTATGTTGATCCTGAGGTCTCGGTTAGGCGAAATTGGCATTCTCTGTTTGCCGGTGTTTACACCACGTATTATTGGCAAGCGAGTGCTTGGAACGTGATTATTTATAACCCGTTCGAACAACCAGAAGATTTCATTAAACCCAGGTTTGATTACTTTAAGAGTCTTTCAACGTTGTTTTCGGTTTTCGAATTTTCAGACTTTACCCCCGTTCCGAACAAGAATGGCTCCGGCTATAATTTGGTAAATAATGAAGAAACTCATCTTATCTATGTGTCAAAAGACAACTATCAGATGTCTCGAGGAAACTGGTATTTGAGACCCAAAAAAGATGGTGTTCAACGTGAACATCAGTGGTTTAACACCCTAAGCGGCGAATTCACTGATTTCTCTGTCACTCAGAAAGATCAAAAATTCATTTCTCCTTGGCGAGGCAAAGCTGATGCTATTTTAATTAGTCGAATCATCCAACAAGATTGACGCGTTAAAATACTGCAGAATAACCTTCAAAGGCACCGCAGCTGCCTCGTTTCCTGGCAGCCCACCTTTTGAATGCATGGCGATTCCATTGCCGCTAGCTAATGAACACCAAATAGCGCCAGAGTCACCATGTTGACAGTATAGTTCCTCTCCTTCATCGAGCTGGCCTATTTTGATGGCAGGATTGAGGTTACCAAAGTTGTCTAACGCGTATAGCAATTTGGCTGATGTTCTGCCTGTCGCCGCCCCTGTCTTGACTAACGGCATTTCGTCTTGCCAATAGGACGCTTTTTTAATTTTTTTGTCTGATTCAAAAATTTGATTTGTTAGATCTTGTACTACGGTCATGTCTATCTCAGCAATAGCACAGTCCATTTGTTCATTCGCCGTATTCATACTGCGCTGATACGTGGCAACAACCTGATCACTTAAGGAGGGAATGCTTATATTTGCACTCCCTTCATTTCCATCAATAACATGCCAACAACTCAACAAATAATACTTCTCACTGTCCTTCTTTTTCAGCACTAAGCCGAGAGTACCCAATCTGCCATTGCAGGATATATCGATACCGGGTTGTAACTTCATGTTATATCTCCTTTATCTGTTCGCTAAAGGTTTTTAGACAAATAAAGTCCACCAAACCAATGCGCTCTAGATTCCACACCTTTATATTCTTCCGATTTATAATTCAGCGAATAAGTAAGCTTCCAATTTGATTTAAAGTGGTAAGCCCAACCCAGCGCTGCTTCATGCAATAGCCGTTCAATTTCTGACCCTGAGAATGTCACTACACTATTTCGAAACTGTCCTTGTAATAACACGTTGTAGCCGACTAAACGCGCTCTGTAACTAGCAAAGAAATAGTTGTCATCACCACCACAAAACTGGCACTTCATGTGATTGTAGTCCGACAGTGGATTAGCCGAATGGGTGTAGTAGGGCGTCCCTATTTTTCCAAGACGAATATCAAATCCTGCTGATAAGTCGGTGTAATATCCCAGGTTTCCTCCAACGGCGTAACTAATATCCCAATTAATACCTGTGTTTGTCTTTTTCTTCTTCCACAAAACCATTTTTTCGATGGAATACAAGGCTGTTGGTTCTCCACCCTCTGAAATTTGGTTGTCCCAGCCTAAGGGGTCTTGGTCTGATACGCCAACCTGATTATGTAAATAGCGTTGAACCGCTTTCGCAATGTCTAAGCCTAGTAGCCCAATAACAAACTTAGTTTTAAGTGCGGTATCATTTGAATATGCTCTGAGCTTAGAATTTGAGAAATAGATCAAGGAAGCATAAGGGCGATCACCTTGAATTGGTTCAGCAAATTCTAATTTGTCTGGAGTAAATGCCGTAACACCAAATTCACGGCTATGTATCACTTCCATGATTTGACGAGATGAAAAAAGCCTTTGTTCTATGCGCTCGTCTAACCAATTCCTCGTCGTAGCGAGTAGACCCTCGCTGTAATCACTACCAGACTGAGAGAAGCCCAAGCCCATCGTATAATTTCTGTCACTATTCAAATCAGTTAGTGAATCCAGAGCAAGCAAATCTTGGTCAAGATAGATAGCCCAACCGCTCTTTTTCTTTTCTTTAAAAGGTTCATTAACACCGCAAGACTTGGCGTTGAGCTCACTTAGCAATCTAAGTTTGTCACTATCTTGAACACGGTTGCTGATGTCGTCAAAACAGGCATTACATAGAAACGATGCAACTGAAGCTCTGCTGCTAAATACGGTGAAACAGGCTGATTCCTCATCAGATAAGAGTGATTCTCTCGATACCTTATCTTGGGCATAAAGCACGGTTTGACCAAGCAATATCAAAAGCGCTAGCGAAAGATATTTCATGAGCTTGCTCCAGAAAGAAAACATACTGTGCTATTTCTAATGAGTGTAGTGCAACTCTAAGAAAAGTGCTCTCAAAAATCCGGTCTTATTGATAATTGATACTAGAGGATTCGACTTGGTACGGAGTTGATGAGGGTGAATTAAGTTGGCCAGCCATACTAAGCTTTGTATGGCTGGCCAGTAATACTAATTTTTAAGCCGATCTTGATACATAGTTGATGTGACTTCCTTGACCGCAGACACCAACTCGGGATATGGAATGTCCGTCACAGTAACGAAACCAATGTTGGCATTTTCACCGTCAAACGCACGACCTGAAATAGGCTCATCAATGTATTGGAACCAATGCGCGCCAACCATGTAAGGCTTGCTCAAAACACTTTGCATATACTCTTTGTACATTTTTGCTCTGTCTTTTTGATTTGCAGCGTGCACAATACCGGGATTCCAAAGACCAGAATCTGACGAGGTGCCAATATGGAATTCGCCAATTGTAACGGGCAAATCGACTTCCTCCAGAAACTTCCAAAAGTGCTCTTGAACACCTTCTTCATAAATATTAAAACTAAGCACATCGGAGTATTTTAAAGAGGCCTTGATAATTTCATCAGGCATTCCCCAGTTAGCCATTCTAGCTCCCATGTACAGGTGGTTAGGTAGGTACTCTTCAAGCGTGTTGTGAACCACATTGAAGTATTGTTCACCCAGCATTTCAAGTAACTTTGATAGGTCAGTGACCAAAGTTTGGTTAAATTCCTCGAAATTCACACCGGATTCAAAGGTTGTCCAATCTTTAATTGAGGTCTGCCAGGCAGCGTTTAGTTTTTCGATAGTGTCATACTTAGTTTTTATTGCGTCAGAGAAAGCATTTTTAGCCGGGCTTTCAGATGCATTTTTTGAAAGGGCATCAAGAATTACACCATATCGCCTTTCAACAGAGCCTTCTCGTTCACCCCAACTTTTTTCGTTGTCTATGAAAATGCCAGCGCACCATGGAGATGCTTTAACTTTTTCAGCAACTGCGCTTATTGTTGCAACTGCCCGTTCTTTGAAAACGGGATCGAATGCATCTGGCATCAAGCCCCAATGGTTTTTGTAACCAGACAATGTTTTGAAGTCACCTATTATCCAACCATTGGCGAAATAGGGAACTTGCTTCAATTCGTAAAAAGCGGGATCAACCCAGTTTCCAAACGACGTGAAACCCCAATCATGCATGCGATCAATGGTGACTTGATGCCATTTTTTTACATAAGATTCAGGTTCAGCTTCGCCATATCTGCGTTCTAGGTTGGCACGGTAAAAACTATAAGTTTCCCCGTGTGGAACCGGACCTTTATGCGTTGAACGTCGATAGCTGTAGTGGTCAGCCAAAGGATCATCATACTCGGGTAACCATTCGAACATACCGTGTCTTAATTCTGAGATGATGTATTTATGTTTTCTCGCTTCATCAGGAATTTTTACTATTCCCATTGAGTCTTCGGGGGTCAACTCATCACTACTGCGTGTTCTAATCGCAGGATAATCGAAGTCAACACCTGTTATGGTCGTCATGTTTGCCATTCGGACATTAGCAGGACCATGGGAAAAGAATAAGTGACCGTCAGGATCCACCATCCACCATTTGCCATCGACTTTTGCCGTGCGAAAGAAACCTGTTGCTTCTAGCTTAGGACCCGCTGTGTAACCGCCAAATCGAGATCGGTCTGCCATTCCTGTTGATGCAGCAAGTTCTTGTAGCTCTTGTTCCGCTAGCCCTTTCAATTCTTGATCTGAAGATACTGTCAGAGCTGTCTTTAGTTGCGCATTTTGACCATATTTGTCGACCAAATTTTTCATCCAGTTTGGGTCACTAGGTGGGTTGGCTCGAATGCGAACGTCGTCAATAGATACAGACTTGTCTTTAAGAATGCCAATGGTGAAAAATTTTAACGCAGCGATTTGATTAAACTTGTCTTTGTCATTTCGCCAAGAGCGCCAAATCATCAGGGTGTCCTTGGTTTTCCAAGGAGGTGCATCTCCCCATAATCCTGCATTGGTTTCAGCCTCCTTGCCAGCAAGAGGAAAGTAAACCGTACCTGCAAACCCTTGCGCAAGACTGATGGAACGTCTTTGATGCTTACCACTTGTATTGACGACATCTAGATAAAGATGAACTGAATCTTGACCATTATTCTTAACCTCGAAAGCAAGGTTGTAGTTATCGAATTTAGTTAAATCCCAAGGATTCTCAGGTTTGATTTCAACAGTTGAGTAATTTGCACTTGATAGGAAGGATACATTCAGAAATTTATTTTCATCTTCCGCACCTAAATCCACTTTGCTGAAGGTTTCATTAATCCAATCTTGCTTGCTTTGGTCATCGAAATCTATCAGTGAAACTAGCGTATTGACATTGGAAAATGGATCTAGCTCGGTATTTGCAGATAATTGCTGTTCGGCAGACGCGTTTTCGACTGACGAGCTCGGTGAATGTTGATTACACGCACTAATACCTATTGTTGCTAACGATCCTATGACTAGAAAACGAAAAGATGCCCGAACATTGAAATTCATTTTACGCTACCTTGGTTAATAAATAAGTTTAAATGTTAACAATTAAATGGTTAGTTGTTAAGCAATTTTTACTTCTCAAAATATATCGCTTTGCTCGCTGACACTTTACTCTTGCTTCTTTTATCTCTTTTTATTTCCTTTATTTCTCAATTTTTACTTTATATTGTAACGATCGTTAAATTTATGGTTGTAGAAAACCATATTTAAATATATATTGAATGTTACAAAATTAATGGCGGTAATTGTTCTAGCATAAAAAAATAATTGATAGCCAGATAGCCAGATAGGCAGATAGGCAGATAGGCAGATAGGCAGATAGCCAGGTAGCCAGGTAGCCAGATAGGCAGATAGGCAGATAGGCAGATAGGCAAATAGGCAAATAGGCAAATAGGCAAATAGGCAGATAGGCAGATAGGCAGATAGGCAAACAAAACCAATATCACCTTAAGAAACAATGCTCAACTGAGCATCAGAAAAATAGGAATATCTAATATGAACTCAATGAAATTAGCGGCGGGAGAGTCGTTTCCAAAGCTACAAGTACCAAAACTTGGTAGAGGCACCTTAACCCTAGGTGAGCCCAAACAAGCATTTGATTGGCAACTCGTAATTGTGTATCGAGGAGCGCATTGCCCCCTCTGTACACGTTATTTGAATGAACTGAACCAGTTACTACCACAAATAAATGAGTTGGGAGTCGATGTTGCGGTTGTGTCTGCGGATTCTGAAGAAAAAGCCAGACAACATCTACAACAAGTCAATCCTAAGTATGACGTCGGGTATGACTTAACCATCGAGCAGATGCAGTCTCTGGGCTTATATATTTCCAATCCACGTTCACCAGAGGAAACCGATCGTCCTTTTGCTGAACCTGGTTTGTTTGTGATCAATGACGAAGGCAACATTCAAATCATTGATATATCCAACGCACCATTCGCAAGACCTGAATTGAAATCTATTCTCATGGGATTGAATTTTATTCGCAACCCTGACAACAAATATCCTGTTAGAGGAACTTACAAATGACATTAAAAAACAGTCAACAGAAATCAGTACGTGAAGTCATTGATAACCTAATTCAAACTGCAACTTCTTATGATACTGATGTACTTGATCGTATATATCATGACGAACTTGAGGTCATAATGGTAGATGCTGATGACAATGTAAATAAAGCTGATAAGCAAGGGTTTATCTCGTTATTTAAGTCGAAAAAAGAGGCGGGTGATCCCCCTATGAATATGTGGGCAAAGTATCATCTAGTTGAGGTGAAAGACGACAAAGCGCATGTTCTGTTAAAACGCAAAAATGACTTGAGTGGTATCAACATGATATTGACACTCAGCATCGACTTGGTGTTTCAAGACGATCGCTGGCAAGTATTGCGTGAAGTGATTGTTTTGAGCCCAGAGCAACAATAACGGCGATTCGATAACCTAAATTGAGGAGGATGAAATGTTGTTTAAAAAGATCTTATATTGGTTTTCTACCGCTATCTTATTATTTCTGTTGAGTTGGGCGGTCGGTTCATATGTGTTAATTCATGATGTACAAGCAGGATATTTTGAAGCTTTTGGCTATCCAACTTATCTAGTATATCCATTGGCATTACTAAAATTTGTTGCAGTATTGGTTATTGTGAGCCACAGATACAATGATCTGAGAGATATGGTTTATGCAGCGTATTTCTTTAATATGATTTTAGCGCTGGTGGGACATGTTATTTTCGGTGACTTCTTTGGACATGCACTGATAGGTTTAATTCTCCTACCCATTTCTTATTTACTCGGAAATCAAGTGAGAGGAAAGCCGAAACATACTTTTTTTGGTCGTTGGACTGAACCTGATACAGGGGTTTAATAAAAGACTAAGCTTGCTGCCCCTAACTATTCAGGCGCAGCAAGTACCATTTTTGCACTAAACTCAATATTCTCTGACAAACTGGCCTGTTCTATTCCCGCTCTAGCACGAAAAACCAACCCTTGGCGTAAATCAAATAAGGTTTTAGCTCTTTCCATTGAAGGGAAGCTATCTGGTAATTCTCCTCTAGCTCTTTCCAGCTCAAATCGTCGACATAATCTCGCATCGGTATCGTTAATCGCAAGGCGTAATAAGTCGTCTGCGCCCTCGACTTCTCCGCAGCTAGTTGACACGCTTGAGCTTAGAAAACATCCTTTAGCGCCACTTTCGTTTGTTGTGCTGTAATCGACTACGGCATACAAAAACGCTCTTACTGCTTTGTGAATGTCAGGTTCAGTTTCAAATGCGACTAGGGGGGCGCATGCATCACTAGATGCATAACAATTGATCGCTTCCAGATAAAGTTTTCGTTTATCACCAAACACAGCATACAAACTAGGGCTGTTAATTCCCATTGCTTGAGTTAAGTCTCTCATTGAAGCGCCTTCATAGCCCTTAGTCCAAAACACATGCATGGCGGATTTCAGGGCGACATCTTTATCAAAGGCGCGAGGTCTTCCTGCTTTATTTTTTATCATTTAATATGAAATCTACGTTGCTATTTATCATAATTATATGTAACGAATAATACAAAAATAAATGAAAAAGTACAGCTTTTATACAAAGAAGACCTCAATACATCTTATTCTTGGTCAGTATCTGAAAGCGTAAGATATGAAATAGTGTAAGGTTTAGAGTGTTTAGTGTTCTCAAATCCTTTACCTACCATAAGATCAAAGTTCGAAATTACTAGCTTATTTTTATAAATCATTAGATCCGCTGGTTGATCCAACTGGCCATCTGAGCCATCGTTGTCTGGGAAATCAACTAATACAGATATGTCTCTATCTGGTGTAATTTTTATTATCTGATTGCTAGCAAAACCGGCCAAATACATATTATCTTTTTCGTCAAATATCATCCCATCAACTGACGCACTGGCTGGTGCAGTTGCGAATATTTCTTGAGAGACCACCATACCTGAGTCATTAAGAGTCAATTTATGCACTGTACCGTCTCCCAAATTAGCTGTGTATAAATAACCATTTGAATCAAAAGCCAATCCATCAAGCCCTATTTGTTTATCAGGATTATTTGTCTGGGTATGGAAGATTAAGTTCTTGTCCTCAAGGGTATTAGTGACCCTGAGATTTCTGTCCGTTTCAAGAAAACGATAAATACCACTGGTATTTTTGTCCGATTTCACCTTGGGCATATTAAGCTGGGTGGCATAAATGGCTCCTTGGTGATATCTCAAACCATTTGGATTTAACCCGCTAGCAATGATTTCAGTATTGACTAATTTATTTTCGACGAAAGTGAGTTTAAGAATTCGACCTTTTTTAACGCCTCTTGAATCTGCGACATAAAGGCTGCCATCATCTCCATAAGCAATTCCCATTGGATTGGATTTCTTGTTTTCTGCCAGTCTAGGCACTGTAGCTAAGTGTGTAACCTCTCCATTTTCGGACAGCGAAAGTAATTCACCTTCTAATTTACGGTTGGCAAAGTTTGGGCAAGAAAGCGTCAAACTGCCATTTGGTGCTATATCAAACGCGTCCGGCGTAGGGCAGTTATCCGGTAGGATTGAAAATAATTTGGTGGTGTTTTGCTCAGCGAGTGCGCCATTAGAAATCAAACAAAGCGTCAAACAAAGCCCAGAAACAAGGTTTGTAATAAATTGTGCCAATCGATTATAAAACATACTGTAAAGTACCTAAAATAGTTATTAATCAAATGCTTGAATTAGTCACTATGTACCAATCTAAGCGGGAATCATTTCATTAACACTAATGAAACATTGTGTTTTAAAATAATTCATACATAATATGTTTAGTTAAATAGTATGTACATAGGAACTTGGCAAATATGAATAACAAAGCTAATGCAAGAGTCACTCAGTATTCCTTAATCGCCGCATTCGGCGGATTTGTTTTTGGTCTTGATGCCGCAAATATCTCGGGAGCTGTGCGATTTGTAAGCTCATTGTTTGAGCTAGACAGTATCCAACAGGGTACGTTGGTAAGCTGTGCCTTGTTTGGCGTTATTATTGCCTTGTTCTTTACTGGTACCTTGTGCGAAAAGTTTGGTCGTGCAAAAGTACTACTTGCTATTGGTATCACTTACTCAATCTCTTCTATTGTTTCTTCCCTTGCTCTCAACTTCGAAATGTTAATTGTTGGGCGATTTATCGGCGGTGTTGCATTTGCCTCTATAACGGTTTCAGCCATGTACATAGGCGAAATTGCGCCACCTGAAACTCGCGGTAAATTTGTATCAATCAACCAGTTTATGATTGGTTTAGGTTTACTGTTGGCATTCATTATTAATTATTTCCTTATACAAGCAATTGCGGATATCCAGTGGTTGACCAATGATAATGTTTGGCGCGTCATGCTGGGAGCAGAGTTAATCGCCAACGCAGTTTGGATAGGGCTATTGCTCAAAATACCAGAATCCCCTCGTTGGTTAGTCAAGCAAGGCAGAAATAAAGAAGCAAAAGAAGTTTTTGCTCTGATTGACGATGCAGAGAAAGGCGACGAACTAATCAAACAGGTTGAAGACAGCCTGCATAACGAACCTAAGAAAGATACTTTTGAACAACTCGGCGAGCTTTTCAGTAAGAAAATGCGTTTCGTACTATTCATTGCCGTTGTTTATGCGATAGTGCAGGGTGCAACTGGTATGAATGCTGTATTGTTTTTCGCTCCTATGGTTTTCGAACAAGTGGGTATGAGTGTTGAAGATACATTTATGCAAACTATTACAACCGGTGTGGTCGGTTTGTTGGCAACCGTCATAGCAATCAGTTTTGTTGAAAAACTCGGTCGCCGATTTTTAACTATTGTTGGTTTGGTGTTGGTCGTTGTTGCACATGGCTCAACTTGGTACGGATTTAGTCAAGCTAACTATGTCTTTGACGACAACGCAGTGGCTCAGATTCAGGAGGATTTCGCCACAGAAAATATAGATACAGCAAAACTCGAACTAGTGCGAGGTAAAACCTTTGATAATGACGTTGACTTGAAAACTGAGATCTCCGCAATATTTGATAAAAAAGAAGTTCCCATAGTAACTGGCTTTATGATTAATGGTTCTATACAAGGAATTAATGCTGCTTTAGTTTTGTTTGGTATCTTTGCGTTCTTAGCAGCGTTTAATATGTCAATTGGACCCATTATGTGGGTGATTTTCTCGGAAGTTTTCCCCAACTCGGTCCGCAGTGTCGCGCTTCCTTTCGCCGCTTTGGTACAAACTGTTTCTTCCTGGTCAATCCAACAATTCTTCCCTTGGCAACTTGATAATTTAGGCGTTTCGAATATTTTCCTCATTTATGCTGGCTTGGGGTTGATAGGCTTAGTTATCATGTGGGCGCTATTGCCTGAAACTAAGGGCAAAAGTATCGAAGATATTGAACGAGAACTAGTTAAGGGTTAAACGAAATACATGAATCACGACAATATTAAATATTTGGTTATTGACTGGGGAACGTCTAATTTTAGGGCGTTTGCTCTGGGTGAGAATAACGAATTAATAGATCGAAAAGCGCTTAGTCAGGGGTTACTTGAAGTACCTGAAGGCGCATTTGCCGAAACCCTTGAATCTATCTTAAAAAATTGGTTGCTCGATTACGGAAAATTACCCATTTATATGGCGGGTATGGTTGGTTCGGCGAAAGGTTGGGTAAATGTTGACTATGTCTCAACCTCAGTTGGCGTTCAAGATATGTTAGAAAAAGCATATCGTTCGAACTTACCTTGGGGTCCGAAGGCGATCATATTACCTGGGGTTTCTCATGAGAATAGTAATGCTAACTACGAAGTTATGCGTGGAGAAGAGATTCAGGTTTTTGGATTAGCCAAGAAGCGTGAACTATCAGACTTTTCCGCTATTTTACCGGGAACACACAGCAAACATGTCACATACCAAGATGACAAGATTAAGAGTATTGCCACCTACATGACAGGTGAATTGTATTCAATATTGTCGAAACACAGTATTTTGGGCAAAGGGTTTACACTCACTAGTTCGCAGAATTCTGATGCCTTTCTTAAAGGAGTAGTGGATTCTCAAGATGGAGAGTTGTCAAATCGTCTGTTTCTGGCAAGAACAAGCTGGTTATTCAAACAGATATCGGATGACGGCGTTCTAGATTACCTTTCAGGAATGTTAATTGGGTTTGAATTACGAAATATTAAGCAACAAACCGTCTTTTTAGTGGGCTCGCCGCAATTGTGTAACAGATACCAAATGGCTTGTGAAAAGTTAGAGATCAATGCCGAAGCTGTCGATGGTGATGAATGTTTCCTTGCGGGAATGAACGAAATATACAGAGAGAACAATAAATGACTCAAAAAATAGACCTTAGTGGTCATATTCCACTTATCGCGATTCTACGCGGTGTTACACCAGACGAAATCTTAAATGTTGCGGCTGTTCTGATTGAAGAGGGCTTCACCATGATTGAAGTACCGCTCAATAGTCCTGACGCGTTAACTAGCATTAAAAAGCTGGTTGATACCTATTCTCTAGACGAATATTTCATCGGTGCAGGTACGGTTACAACCAAAGATTTGGCTGAGCAAGTCATTGCAACCGGCGCTAATCTGGTAGTGACACCTAATTACAATGAAGATGTCGTTAGACTTGCCAGTGAAGCTGGTTGTGCTTGCTTTCCTGGGGTTGTAACTCCTACGGAAGCGTTTGCTGCTCTTGCTGCCGGAGCCACGGGAATAAAGTTGTTTCCAATTTCTATGGTTGGCATGGATGGATTTAAAGCGCTCAAGTCAGTTCTATCACCAGACACCGGGTGCTATCCAGTGGGTGGTATCGAGCCAACTGAAGAAAGTATGCATCCTTATTTAAAAGCGGGTGCATCGGGTTTTGGCTTGGGTTCGGCAATCTACAAACCTTCAATGTCAATCGACGAAATTCGCGAGAGAGCAAGAGCGTTTGTGAAAGTGTATAAAGACTTTTCTTAATTACTATTAATGATCACAAGCACTCGTTTTTTATATCAAAACGTATTTAATCTTTAGATGTCTGGGGATTTGCTCATATTTGAGTAAATCCCGCTTTAGCCTTTCAACTAGCTTGCTTCACCTATATTACTTCACCTGGCTCCTTTCAAATTGTTAATTAGTCGTTTAAAAAATGTATATTTTAGTTTTACATTTAAACATAATATGTTTAAATACGTAGGACTAATATGCTGTGCTATCTAAATAATATTCAAGCACTGTCCATGCGATTTACTTCCGTTATCGAAGTTGAGTAGAACAGCAATTTAACGCCCTCAAAAAGGTAAGAACAAATGAGAAAAAGACACTTCATGGTTTTTCAAGCGCTTTTAATAGTATGGTTGAACACTGCAGCGGCAATTGAAGCAGGTTCAAAACCAAACATATTATTAATACTCACAGATGATCATGGCTATGCAGACGTGGGTTTTAGCAAATATGCAAGTGAAGACATACAGACTCCCAATCTAGATAAGCTGGCAAAAAATGGTGTTATTTTTGAATCTGCTTACGTGGCACATCCCTTTTGTGGCCCAAGTAGAGCTGCGTTGATGACGGGGCGTTATCCCCATAAAATTGGTTCTCAGTTTAACCTTCCTGCCGAAGGTTCAGATTTGGGAATAGATGTAAATGAACAATATATCAGCAAGACGTTACAAGGTGCCGGATACTTCACTGGCGCAATAGGTAAATGGCACTTGGGTCATGCTCCTGAATTCCATCCTAATGCTCGAGGATTTGATGAATACTATGGTTTTCTTGGTGGCGGTCACCGTTATTTCCCCGAGCAATATCAACCTATCTACGAAAATCTCAAAAAGAATGGCGTTCAAAACATCAATGAGTACTTAAAGCCACTCGAATATAATGGCAAGGAAGTGAGAGAGACTGAGTACATTACTGATGCATTGTCTAGAGAAGCCGTTAACTTTTTCAACAAAGCAAAAGATACAGACAAGCCCTTTTTCCTTTACCTAGCCTATAATGCGCCTCACTCTCCGTTAGAAGCAACAAAGGAAGATCTCAAGAGGTTTTCACATATCAAAGATAAAAAACGCCGTATTTATTCCGCTATGGTTTACGCCGTAGATCGTGGTATCGCCAGAATAGTTGAAACATTAAAAGCCAATGATCAATTCGAAGATACTATGATCGTATTTCTCAGCGACAATGGCGGTAAACTGTCGCTTGGTGGCGTGAATAAACCGCTCAAGGAAGGCAAAGGCAGTGCTCATGAGGGTGGTCATAGAGTTCCAATGATGGTTCATTGGCCGAAGGCGGTTAAACCGGGTCAAACATACACGCATCCAATTACTGCTATCGATTTATATCCTACTTTTGTCAGCTTAGCGGGTGCCAAAATACCAGAGGATAAAATACTAGATGGCGTAGATTTTTCACCTTTTATCAATACAGATATAAGTGCCAGACCAGGCAAAAGTGTATTTGTAATGCGTCATCGTGGCGGAGCGCATGATGTTTCTGTGCGCAGAGATCAATTCAAAGCAGTTCGCACAGTAAAAACCAAAAAGTGGCAGTTGTTTGATGTGACAACGGACCTGGGCGAAAAAGAAGACCTAAGTAAAAAATACCCTCAACTACTAGAAGATATGGTCAACGATATGGCCTATTGGAGTTGGACGAACGTTCAACCACAGTGGTTCCATATTCACAAAGAAGGCGATGCATGGAGAAAGGATGCAATGCCACGATTTGGTGAAACCTTTACCTTAGAAAACTAAATATTAAATCGGTTGGATAGGCGGATAGTTTCGTTTATCTGACCATTTTCTATATTGGCTAAATTTCAAATTTCCGTCTTACATTTAGGTTTTTATAGAGTTGTTTAATGTAACAAAAAATTAACTTCTCAACCTGTTTGTAACGGAAAAATTCAACGAAATAGTCTATTAAATTAAATACTAAAAATTATTATCACAAAATTATAACTTTTTACTAACAATGTATTGCAAATGCAAACATCATATGTTTATATCAGTAGTATGAACATTTCGTAATGAGAAAAATAAGATTCGTTGCAGAATCTACACACTCATCATTATGTCAAATTGATCAGGTAGAACAATAGAATGAACATAAAGTGCATAAGAACGCATCACGTAAGATGCCAGTTAGATAACCCATTTGGATTCTCACAATGGTTTTATGACCAACGCAATGTGTTGCTTGTAGAAGTAGTTGCTGAGAATGGCGTCACCGGTTGGGGAGAGTGTTACGGTCCAGCAAGTGTAATTGAAGCTGCGATAGAAAAATTTTATGCACCTAAAATCCTTGGAATGAACATACTGTCTACAGAAACCATCTGGCACCACATGTGGCGCGCTTCGCTCGATTTTGCTCGTTCAGGTGTGATGATGGCCGGTATGTCAGGCATTGATATGGCTTTGTGGGATGCCAAAGGTAAAGTGCTTAATCAAAGTGTTAGCCAACTCATTGGCGGTGCTGCAAGAGACAAAGTGCCTTGCTATGCCACTGGAATGTATTATCTAGATTTACCAGAAGATGTCCTTCTTGATAAATTGGTTGAAGAAGCCGTTTCTTACGCAGAACAAGGCTTCAAAGCTATGAAAATTAAAGTCGGTAAAAATGTCGAATTCGATGAGAAGCTTATTGTCGCAATGAGAAAAGCATTGCCGACTACAATATTAGCCGCAGATTCCAACCATGCTTATGACCTTCCTGAAGCAATTAAAATAGCCAAAATCTTAGATGAAAACGACTATGCATGGTTTGAAGAACCGTTATCTCCAGAGCATCCTGAGCTATTTACTAAGTTGCATGAGAAAGCCAATGTCGCTATCGCGACAGGAGAGTGTGAGCAAACCCGTTACGGCTTCCAGCGTCTTATCGCAGCCGGTGGAATACAATTAGTACAGGCTGATTTGGCGTACTGCGGCGGTATTAGCGAAGGATTGAAAATTCGCAGTCTAGCCTCTGCCAACGGACTCAACATGATACCGCATGTTTGGGGAACTCAATTGAATTTAGCAGCAGCGACTCATTTCTTGGGTACTGCTTACAACGAACCCGGCCGCGCAGAAGAGAAAAAACTATTTTTAGAGTATGACCGCACAGAAAACCCTTTGAGAGACGAATTGTACAAAGTCAATGTTCAGGTTATTGACGGCGAAGCAATTGTTCCTACTGGACCGGGGTTGGGAGTGGAAATTGATACGACTAAATTGAAAGATTTTGTAGTAAATCAAACGGAAACAAACTGGGCTGCGAGCGTAAAGCAAATAGCTCAATAGAAATCAAATATACCAATACGAATAATATTTGAATTAGTAGACACAACTAAAACCAAACGTGGAGAGACCACATGACACACAAGTTTAAATTGAACGCAATATCAGCTGTCGTCATTGCTTCTTGCTTCAGCCTTCCTTTGACGGCTCAAGAAGCAGAAAATGATGCCAATACGGTTGATGATGAAGTTGAAGTAATTGAAGTATCTGGCTTTCGGGGCAGTATTCAAAAAGCGATAAACGCCAAACGTTTTAGCGAGAATGTAAGTGATTCAATTCACGCTGAAGACGTAGGTAAATCAACCGACCAAAACATTGCTGATGCGCTCTCGCGTATTACCGGTGTTACTGTTCAGGAAGAGGCCGGAGAAGGTACTCGTATTTCTGTTCGTGGTGCAGGCCCATCATTGAACCAGGTTTCAATTAACGGTGTTGCATTGACTGGGGGGATCAGTGACCCTTCTGGCAATGGTACCAACGACAACAGTGTTGATTTAAGTTCATTCTCGGCGGATATCCTTTCGTCAATTGACGTTGTTAAGACTGCAGCAGCTGACCAAGATGAAGGTTCACTTGGTGCTAACGTAAACTTGAAAACAGTGCGTCCTCTTAATCTAAACAAGCCGCGTCGTTCATTTACGATTGAAGGACGTCACAATGAGTTTGCAGATGACGAAGATTATCGTATCAATGCGAGTTTTTCTGACAAATTCCTCGATGAAACATTAGGTATTATCTTCACAGCCTCAAGAGATACGCAGAATACACGTCAAGACCGCATCAATACAGGTTTTGAATCGGGTGCGGTTCCTATTGCTGATATCACCAGTAATACGAATCTTCGCTCTGCTACTGATTTAGCAACAGGTCAGCCAATCCGCGTCTTGGGATATCAACGAGACGGTGACGGACAATTGATACTCGACAGCGAAGGTCAGCCTATGCTGAACCCGATCGAAAGTTTGTTGGATTACAACCCGGCGACTCAGCGTCTTGTCGAAGGCGATTTGTTTGTTCTAGCACGAGACAATGTGAACTTTCAGTTGAGTAGAGACAAGCGTGAGCGTTTCTCTTTGTCTACCGGCATCCAGTTCCGTCCTACTGACACAACAGATATTCAGCTCGATGTTACGTACACCAAGCAAGATGTGTTCACAGATTTCCAAAGCTTGAACATGAACATTTCTCCTACTGTGTTAATACACCCTGAAGACAACAATACTGCATTGAACGTAGTGGACTTAAATACCAATACTCTGGTGCGCTCAACCAGCCGTTCTATTACTGGTGGGTTTAACCGCACAACTGGTTTACGTGAAATCGAAACTAAAGTCGCTACCTTAGATATAAGTCAAGATTTGACAGACACGTTGTCGATGAATGTTTTGCTTGGTTATTCAAACACGTTAGATGAAACACCTGATAATGGTGAAGATGATCGTTATCTTTCTGTCGGCACAGCAACGTGGGGAACAGCGGGTCGAAACGTAGTGGAAGCACAACCAGCAGATCGCCTCGAGCTGGTGGGCTATGACTGTACACAAGGTAGCTTACAAGATTGTAATTATTTCACTGGTACAACCCCAGCTGTTTTTGATGCCATAGACGGTTCAACTAATTTTATCACTAGCCGATTCAATCCATTTGACCTAGAACACAATCACCTTGGCCAATTACTTTTCCGTAAAAATAGATCAGAAGATGAAAACAAATCTGTATTCTTAGACTTCGACTGGGAGTTAGATTTTGAAAACTTCACTAAAGTTGAATTTGGTGCCAAATGGGCAGAGAGAACCCGAGATGTTTCTATTCAAAATACCCGTGTCACTAATGGTGGGGATATTGTTGACGTAGATGATCCCTCAGCTGAGTTTGAAGTTAGAGGCCTTGGAACGATAAAAGTAGCTGACTTTGTCAGTGGGGAAGCCTTCCCTTATGACAACTTTGCAGAAGATATTCAAGGTGCACGAGGAAATGCCTTCTTCGGTGGTTGGGCACAGCTTGATGCGGAAAAAGCATTGCAGTTAGTCGCCAATGCGCCTCCGGGTGAATTGGGTGTGAGAACCACAGATGGTGGTTCAAGAGAGATTGCAACCAAGACGGTTGCGGCGTATTTGAAGACTAACTTCGAGTTTATGGACGGCAAACTAACGGGTAACCTAGGTGTCCGTTACGTCAGAGATGAAAACGAGGGCGCAGGCTTAGGTGGTATTAACTACATTCGTTTCCCACAAATGCTTGACCCGTATGATTTGATCGTTAGACGTGGTCTAGCCAATATTGATAACCCGCCTTGTCCAGAGGCAGAAATAGCCCCAGGCAGTGATACCCGTTTCACGCCGGCCAATGATGCAGAATTGCGGGATTGTTGGGCATTTGCTGTGACCCATGCTTACAACTTCCAAAACGCGTCAACGATTCCAATTGATCCAACGACGGGCGAATTTGTTATTCCTGGTGAAGATGGATTGACTGGGCCAGACGTAAACAGAATGTTGTTTGTTGATGCGTCTGGCAATATCATTACCAGCAACGAACTACCTTCACAGATATTCAACAATGCTGGTGATTTGGTCACCACAAATGCGTCTACTTGGGCTCGTTTTAACTCGAACGGCTTTATCTGGCCATTCTTGGATAGAAGTACTGCATTTACTGGGCCAAATGGTGATAGCGACGAAGTACAAATTCGAACAGCACCAGTGAGAGGTTCTAATACCAATGAGGAGTGGCTGCCGAGTTTAACGCTGAACTATGCGTTGGATGAAGATACCATAGTACGTTTTGCATTGACCAAAACAATGACACGCCCGCGTTTTGATTCTTTGAATCCAGCAAACAGTATCCGCGAGCAACAATTCGGACCGAGTAATGGCCGAGCCGGTAACACTGGTCTTGCAAACTTGACGTCTAAAAATATCGACTTCTCCTATGAGTGGTATTTTAACGAGTCTGGTTTGCTATCTGCGGCGTTATTCTACAAAGACATGTCTAACTTCGAAGAGCAAATTGTCACGCCATTCCAATATCGAGATGTGCGGGATCAGATTCCTTTGACCGATGCGAACTTATTACTCGATTTTGATCCAAATCGAGTGCCAGGTGATGCAGACAACTGTCATCCATTGCGTTTACCCGCCGGTTTCTTCACCAGATGGACGGTAGAGTGTGATGTTGCCAATATCAACTTTGTGAAAAATGGTAAAGGTGCAGAAATTAAAGGTATCGAATTGAGTTATACGCAAAACTATACCGAATTGCCCGGGTTGCTCTCTGGTTTAGGTGTTAGTGCGAACTATACCTATCAGGATTCTGAGCGAGAAGTGGAAGAAATTGGAACAACAGGTCGTTTCCTTAGACCTTTACCACAACCTTTCACACCAAAGCATTCAGCTAACGTTACCTTGTTCTGGGAAAAAGACGGTACTCAAATGCGTTTAGCCCATCGTTTCAATGATGTGCAAGCGGTTGGACAAGATGGTTTCGGTGCAACATGGCAAGACGCAACCAACAGACTTGATTTCAGTGCCAGTTACAAAATCAACAAGAACTTCACATTGACATTCAATGCATTGAACTTGACCGATGATACAAGACGTAATTTCTATACGGCGAGTGGATCAACAGATGCGACAAACCCAACCTCGCAAGAAGTGGTTTTGGATGAGGGTAATGTGCTTGATAACGATGGCATTACTAGAAACAGAACAGTAGCTGCATTTAAAACTGGGCGTCAATGGCGTATCGGTATTCGCGGTAATTTCTAGGAATTTGAACCAGACACTTTATTTGAGTCCGGTAGGGCGAAACAATCGCCCTACCTAACATAACAAGATTTTGGAGAAGTAAGATGAAAAAGCACTTACTAAAGAACACAATAACAACAGCCATGGTTGCAGGTTTCTTGACTGGCTGTGGTGGCACTAGCGAAGGTTTCGACGCTGGTTTTAGAGCGGACGACCCAGTTGTCATTGATATGCCAGCCATTACCGCTAGCCTAACTGAAGAGACTGGAGTACAGGAAGTTGACTTATTGGCTGGAATTACTTCCGGTGGTCAACCAATAACTGGCAATGTCAATATTTCTGACATCAACATATCTGTTGATCAAAACTATCAGACACCAAGCACCCCCTCAGGTGGTTTGGCTAACCAGCAGGTGTCTCCTTTTACAGAAAAGGATGGCAAGCTTGTTGTTGATACAGATATGTTTTCTGATTTTTTGAGTACTTGTGACGACACTGACAGACGTGGAGGTCCAAGAGTTGACGGTAATCCAACCCCAGATGGATTCTTAGATGTTCCGCCTATGGTCACCTATACCATCGATTTTGCTGTAGACAATGGCTTTACTTTGGCGCCAGGTGAAACGTTGCCAAGAAGAACGTTAACATTAGATGTTAATGCTGTATTTGATGGTGTTGAAGGCATAACAGCTCAGCCTGCTAGAATTTTATTGGGTCAAGAATTTCAACTTTTCGCGACAGTGGTTCCGGCAAAAGCCTGTGCCCCTGAAGTTTCGTTTGAAGTCGCTGACACTAGCGTAGCTACCATTGACGATGAAGGTAATATCACCACAGTCGATGTAGGCATGACGACTATAACCGTGACAAGTGTAGATGATCCTACAAAATCAATTACGGTTGATTTAGAAGTTTTCTCTGAGTTTATTGTTGGTATTACCAACAAAGATTTAGATGAAAATGGTCTAGAGTCAGATATGAAAGAAATACCTGCTTGTGTTTCTGCAGGATTCAATGTTTCTCCTACACCGGCTGCAGGTGAAGCTTTGTCAGGCGACTACGCTTACAATTGGGAATCGAGCGACAATGCAAACTTCCCTCTAGCTGAAAACATCAGTTACGGTGAAGATGGAACGGGGCGTTTCTCAACAGGCGATGAAACTAACGTAGGTGCATCTTTTGATGCGACGGTTTCCCTCGCTTCTGGAGACACTGGAACAACTGCATTAGCTGACGTTGAAGCTAAAAGTGTCACTGCAACTGTTGTTAAGAACGAAATGTGTGAACCTGGAATATCTGCTCATCCCGCCGGATATAACTCTGACTTCCTAATGGACTTTTCTGGCGCTCCTTGGCGTGTAGTCAGAGGAGGTAATTTGGGCGGTGCAGTTGCACAGTCTGACATTGCCTTGTCAGGTAATTCAGTGGAAATCACGGCATCTACAGATGACTTCACTGCAATTCTACAACAGGTGTTTAACAAGCAGCGTAACTGGGCGAGTGGCCAATATGGCTTGGGCGCAACATCTATTGGTAGCACCTACACGTTTGCGGTATGGGTAAAACTGGCTACAGTGCCTACAACTGAAGTTCGCGTAGACCATACCTTATTGCCTTGGGAATATGAAAATGGTCCGACAGGTCCTGGCTTTGACTTCAGAAGACCGGGAGCGGGTATCATGTCAGCGACATTGAAACCCACCACAGAATGGCAACTGCTTGAATTTACTGATGCTAATGGCAATCGTGAATGGACAGTTCCACCTATCTGGAACATCAATACGCATGTATTCGTTACATGGGATATCTATGGCCTGCCAGCTGGCGAAACTATCCTGTTAGATGAGTATTCAGTCGTAAAACTAAACTAATTTCAGTTTAGTTAAGAAAGTGAGGCCACTTGAATCTCAAGTGGCCTTTTATCTTTAGCACTAAATTTTCTCTTATTTTTAATGGAATTGACCGGGACGGTTGATTCAATAAAACAGTTTTAACATCTGCAAAAAATACTTCTTAAGGACGATACGCAATCCAATCTACCTTTTTCAAAGGAGTAAGACATGAAGCAATCTCTTTCAATACTTTCTTTACCCACGATATTTGCTTTATTAGCCGCGCTTTTAAGTTTTAATTTGGCAGCAAATACTGATGAAATTAATAGTCTCTCAACGCAAGAGAAAATTGGTTTTGAGGAAGTACCTGTAATCTATGTAGACGTATCCGTGTCTAAAATAAGACAACTACATGTGGCTGTAGTAGATATGTCAACATGGCAAAACGTCGCGAAAACCAATAAACGTATTAAGCAGTCTGGCAACTACCACTTTGAACTTCCAATAGAAGGTATCAAGCCGGGCCGCTATCGAGTAGATGCTTACCTGAGCCCAAGAGGTAAGGGCTTTGCAGACAAAATTACCGAACCCACCCGCACTCAAATTCAAGTTATCAAAAAGGCTAGATTTGAGAAACCTTCCATTTTCAATGTCATTGATAAAGTGCGCCAAGTCTCTTTCCCTAAAATTGTTGACGGAAACGAAGATGTTAACTTGAAAGTGCAGTTTTTTATAAAAGAGCCCAGAGATTTGCACATGAAGCTACTAAGTAGTGAGAACTGGAAAGAGTTTGGGGCATTAAAATTTCCAGTTAACGAGCCAGGTGAGATGAGCTTACCATTAACCAATATGGCGGGGGATTTCCCTGCAGGGAAATATGCTTGGGTGGTGTCAATTACTGAAAAAGGTAAGACTGAGCCCTTAGCCAAGATGGGTAAACACTTCGAGCTGAAAGAGCAGAAATAGCGCAGATGAAATTGTCTATTCGGTTGTTGCTTTGCTGTTTGTGCCTAACGGTTTCATCAATTTGTTGGTCCAATGTGTACACAGGGGCTGTTGACGAACAAGCTTATTTGGATTTGCAAAATCAAGTCACGCAAAAACAATTAGAGCTTGAAGCGAAAATGCAACAAGCAGAAAGCTTAGGTCTCTCTGTGGATTACGCTCAGGTTTCGTTAACCACGATTAAGCTCTTTAAAAATGTTTTTGCTCCCTGGGATAAGCAAAACCCTGAAGCAGTCAAACAAGCATATGACGCTAAGGGGTTTTCGAGGTTTGATCCGGTAGGACCTGAAGGATTAGCGTTTGATGAGCTAAGCGATTCTATTGTCGTGGCTGAAAGTGCGCTCAATCAGCTTCAACAACAAATTGATCTGCACATAACACTTAAAGCACCGCCGGATTTTAGTCAACACGACTTAGTGTTAAATGGGCCAAATTACGAATTGAATGGTCAAAAAGTCATAGCTGCAAAGTTCTTTTGGCAACCCGAAGATAGTGAATTAATGCGAGCTTATGGAATGGGGGGCGAAACCTATTATGCCGTTCAAGATCTTGAGACAGAAACTAGCATTCGAGCAAATCGAAAAAATAATTTTACAAGTCGGATTAATCGCGAGATGGCTCTAGGTAGAACGCCCATTCAATTCTTTTTGGGACACATAGTGCCACAAAATTCTTGGCTAAGAACGTCTTACCCCTTAGCGTTTTCCTCTGGAACACGATTGTTCACTGACTATGATATTGATAACCCGAACGTCAAAGTTTGGTTGAACACACTGATAGAAAATCAATTGGCTGATGGCTTGTCCCAGATAGGAGAAACCGAGCGAATTCATATGTTAGCTAACGAACCGACCTTTTCGATTAGAGAGAATGGCATTAACTCTGATCGAGGTATCAGTGATTTTACTCGACAAAAATACACAGATTGGCTCTCTCAAAAATATCAAAATATCGCTAGCTTAAACGACGTATATGGAACTAGTTTTAACCGATTCGAACAGTTGGCTGATGTGTATACCATACCACTAGATTTGAGCTATCAAGGTGGACCCGTCTGGTATGATTGGATGCGGTTCAACATGGAGCGAGTTAATAATTGGTTCAGCTTTTTGCATGATAAAGTGCATGCTGTCGATACTCGTGCAAAAACGCATATAAAAGTCATGGGTGAGCGCGCTATACACACTTCTTTTTATGACGAAGGACTCGATTTCGAATTTATCGCCAATTTGGCAGATATACCAGGTTCCGACAATCAGGCTACACCACTGGCTGCTCATTGGGATGTGCGATTTGAGCAAGAATGGCGAGAACGCTATAGTTTTGAATGGCGGTCTCAGTCCATCATGCTCGACTT
The DNA here is from genome assembly GCA_947503265.1 of uncultured Alteromonadaceae bacterium. Lineage (GTDB taxonomy): Bacteria > Pseudomonadota > Gammaproteobacteria > Enterobacterales > Alteromonadaceae > Aliiglaciecola. The sequence goes on along the minus strand of CANNDC010000019.1, from coordinate 40,603 downwards.
TAATAAATCTCTAGCCCCTAACAAGCTGTTTTATGATTCTGAATGGCATGGATTATCTGGCTCACGTTGGCGTGATTTTCACATGAGCCCTGAGTATGTGCGCAGTATATTGTGGACAGGTGCAGTTGATGGTTTAGGGGGCTTAACCTCGTGGGTTTGGAATCGAAATGAGGATGGCTCTATTGATTCTCGCGCTGACTTTATTGGTACCAGTGTTACTCAACCAATACAGCTAGATGCTTACGGAAGAACATTAAAAGAACTTAATGCCCATGGCAATCACGTGGCAGCCCTTGTTCCGACAGTGCGCCCTTTGTTGATTTACTACAGCAAAGACGCGGCAATTCAAAATCCTGAGCATACGGGCAAGATGACAGATGTTTATGAAGCCTTGAAGTTGCTTAATTTGTCGGTTGGATTCGTCACACCGTCTACGCTCAGTCAAGTAAACAAAACAGAGCAAACGGTGATCATTCCACCTACCGTATATATTTCGGATAGCGACTATGTGGCACTTAATGATTTCGCTTCGACCGATGGTAAGCTAGTAGTAATTGGTGAAGAAGATAATTTCACTAAAAACGAAATGGGGGCAGGGCGAGAAAGAGAAGCGTTAAACGCTTTCAAACGACTGTCGTTTAATAACATTATAACTATGTACCAAGAATTTAAACAAAGCCTCCAAGCTGTCTTTCCTGAACTTCCAATTCAAACCGAAGTAACCGATCTAAATGATGAAGAAGATTTTGGAGTACTGAGCAATCAATATTATGATCTAAGTAGTGATGCCCATATTGTTTCTCTGATCAATACGCGGCAGAACAACAAAAATATCAACATATCGAGCAAGTCAGCTTCAGTCGATTCAATTGTGAATTTGCTTGATGGGCGAGAAGTTAACGCACAATTTACCCTCAAACCGATGGAAGTCGTTCTACTCCAAACTAAAGTATCCAATTTACCTATACCTGTTTTGCTCGATGGGATTAGCTTGAGTATTAGCAAAGCAGACTTAGAGCAAGGCCAAAAGGGCCAGATCAATACCAGTCTTACTCCTGACAACGCTACCGATACCCAACTAACATGGCGCTCCAGTAACGAGAGTGTGGCGACGGTATCGAGTACTGGCGAAGTTACAGCCGTTAGTGCTGGAAATGCAACCATTTTTGCTGAAAATCAAGCTTCGAATACATCTGGAATGATTGAAATTACTGTTTCTATTCCTACCTCGCCTATTACTCCCACGCCTTCACCATCTTCAAGTGATGGCTCAGGAGGTGGAAGTATATCCACCCTAATGATTTTATTGCTCTTGTTACGATTAACGATAAGGAAACGTTATGTTTAAACTAATTACACAACCGTTAGTGGTTGCGTCAATCTCTGCTTTAGTATTGTCAGGATGTGGATCTTCGACGAATAAAGATGTGCAGGAATCTGTGAAATCAAACAAATTATTTGCACCAGTGAAAAGCTTCTTGAAAGACGAAAGAAACTTAAGAAAGTGGGATGCACCAACCATCGCTGACTTAGACCAAGATGGTTATCCCGACTTGCTGCTCAATGATCATGGTTTTAGTGTGAAGATTGTATGGAATAACAAAGGAACGTTTGCCAAGCCTTACGACTTAATCATGGGTGATATGCATGGCATTTCCGTCGAAGATTTCGACCAAGATGGCAAGTTAGAAGTAATCATCGCAAGAGGCGGTGGCTCAGGTTCCAATGCAAGAAACTCTGTATTATTTGAATTCGATAAAAACCGAAACTTTACACAACTTGATGATTTTGAAGAGCCCCTCGTATTTATGCGGGGCAGAACCGTTAAGTTTGTCGATATAGATAGCGATGGAGATTCTGACCTGATTAATTTTGCTTTCCCTTCACAAGAGAAGAAAGGTGAGAGCGAAAACTATCTATATGAGAACCAAGATGGTAAGACGTACACATTAAATAGTAGGTTACCGCCGTCTAAAGTGAATGGTCAAAAAGTATTGTTAACTGATTTTAATAATGATGGTCATGTGGATATTTTTATGTATGGATATAAAGATATCAAAGTATACCAAGGAAGTGCTGGATTTGAGTTTAGTGATGTAACCAAACAAGTTTTGCCCAAAAATATTAGTGATGTGAGCTCTATCGTTGAAATCGATTACGATAATGATGGTGACTTTGATATCTTCTTAACCAAAGGGAATGAATTTGAGCGAGGCCAAACCTTTTACAATGAAGAAACTCAAACCCTCGGGTTCTTTACCAGCAGAGGCCCCTTTGATTTTCTTTTAAAAGGAGTAGGGGATGTACTTCATCTTGAAAATATTCAATCTCAATGGCCTAACAAAAACCTATACATTGGCGAATCTGGCTATGACTACGCGTTTCCTGGTGAAACTCACTCTGGACGCGATATCCGCCTAGTAAACAGTGATGCGTTAGGATTTGCAGAAACCAGAGATAAAAAAGGAACCTATGTTGGTTATATTGGTAACCGTGACTGGCGTTTAGCGGGCAACATCTTTTCCCCTTTCACTGGTATCGTGCACGGTGTTGAATCTTATGAGCCTTCCGAAATAGATGTAGGTTATTTAGACGTTTTACTAGTGAATGAAGGTGGTGTATTTGTCGATAAGACAACTGAAGCAAAATTAGGTGTGTCAGATCACACAACCGGTTCTGCAGTAGGTGATCTCAATAATGACGGTTTTGACGACATTGTGGTGATTCGTCGAGGCACTCTGGTGAACGACAACACGGCAATTGTTTACATGAACGAGGGTAATGGACGTTTCAATCAAATCGAGAATCACGGGGTTGTAACCACTGAGCGAGGTGCGATTGGCATGGGCGTAGATATTTTTGACTTCGACTTAGATGGCCAAAAGGATATCTTAATTGGACACGATCGAGGTAAATGGCATTTATTTCGCAATCTAGGGGCTAATTCTTCATTCATCAAGGTGAAAGTGGGAGAATCACCTCAAAACGGTGGCACTCCATTAGGGGCACGTCTTGAATTGACAGGGTGTAACAAGGTTCAAACTAAAACGCTAGGTTCTACCAGCGCGGCTTATTCGCTTAATTATACCGACAGTGCAATCTTTGGATTAGGAGCTTGCCAACAACCCAAAGAATTAAAAGTGATTTGGTCGAACGGCGAAGTGCAAAAACGAGTGGTGAATAGTGAGAAAAATATCTTAGTCGGCAAGATTGCCGACTAAGCCATATGTTTGCTTAATTTTTTATTGGCGTGCTGCAGAAGATCATCAGACAGTTTTTCTGCAAGTTCGCCATCTCTTGCTGCAATGGCTTGATAAAGTTCCTTGTGGTAAGGAAGGGACTTTTTGTTACTATTGGGGTCAGTGTTAGTGAGTTTGATACTGACAAGTAACGCAGAGAAAACCACACCTTCTATCGATTTCAAAAATTCGTTGTGAGCTGCTAATAGAATCTTATGGTGGAAAACCGCATCTGCCACAACGAAACTTTGCTCATTTCCTTCTTTCTCCTCCATGTCCAAATAGGCTTTGTGTATAGCTTCAATATCTTCATTAGTGCCTCTTTCTGCAGCCCATCGAGAAGCCTTAGGTTCAATTGAAATGCGGATATCCATTAATTGTTTGAGGAATTCGAAGTTAGGAGGGAAGGACAAATGCCAAGCGAGTACATCATCATCTAACATTGACCATTGGTCTCTGGAGCGCACTTTAGTACCAATACCGCGACGGACGTCTAACATGCCTTTGCCGACAAGAATTTTAACTGCATCTCGAACTACCACACGGCTGACTTTATATCTTTCTGCCAAGGTATTTTCTTCGTCTAACATCTCGTCTGGTTTGTAATGCCCCGCGACAATTCTCCTGCCTAATTCTCTCGCGACTTGAATCGGCATGCTTGGAGTCATTGTAGACGACTGTTTTAAGTCGTAATAAACTAATTCACTCATATCTTATACTTCTTATTAATTAATTGAGTCTATCGGTGTAATTCATAAACATCTCGGGTGTTGATGCTAAAATTTGTCTTTTTACCTAAGGTTTAGTCCACACACGCACGTAGTCGACTGTCATTGAAGGTGGATTTTGGTTAAATTTTTCACCGTCAAAATTGGCAATATTTTCAACTGGATCCAAAGGTACAAAACCGTTGCATTTGAATTCTGTATATGGCTTTCTAAGGCCTAACGACAAAGCAACTTGCATTTGTCTTTGCTTCCAAAAATGGTTATGTGAGCGACCGACTTCTTTTTCATCTACGTACCAGATAACGAAATCTTCCGTCACTCTTGCGCCATAGACATGAAACTCCTCGCCGGGATCTTTTTCTAAGACATTAACGTTTTCTTGTTCTTCAAATTTACCCGGACGTCGCCATGCTCTGCCTGTTGGGTTGGCTTTTGCATTGGCTTTAGTAAGTGCGACGTGAAGGTTGTGGTCAGTGATTCTTTCATTACCTTTCTTGAATGCTTGACGTTGCTGCATCTCTACCACATCAATTTCACTGTACCGAACAGAATTTTCTTCCATAAGGCTGTCGTCAAAGCTGCTGTACATCCAAAAAGCGGGAGAGAATCCGGGAAATACTTTCGACCCCTTTATTCTCGCTTCATAGTAACCTAGGTTGCCAGCAGCATACGACTGCAGCATGGCTGATTTAAAGTAAAGTGTGCTGTTGGGAATAGTTTTGCCTTGCGAGCAAGCATTACTGATATTGCGTTTATGGATGTCATAAACCATTTTTATTTCTAAAGCACCATTATCTACTTTTGCATTTTCGGCATTATTCCAAGTCCATGTTTGCACATGTTTAGGATTCTGTATCCACTTGTTGTAATCAATTTTAGAACCATTGAATTCATCAGAACGGCCTGGGTCTAATCGCCAAACTTCCCCCTCCTTAGTATTTAAGGGTTGAACGTTTGAGGACATACAAAAGCTTGAGAAACCAAGCCCAAGTAACAAAGAGATGGTGAGCGTTTTATTCATTTTTCCGAACGTACTGATCATAGTCATCACCAGAAAAAATGCCCACATTTTTCAATGTGGGCAAAAGTTGGAATTATTCCCAAACGACTGGCAGGAAGACAGTCATCTCGGCAGTACCTCGGTTACTCCAAGCGTAATAAGGTACAAAGATGGTTTCATATTTTTCTAGTTTAGGAGCCGAAATTTTGTTATACATTTTGTTTTGCTTGTCTTGACGTACATGCAATGGTCCTTTTAGAACCGAGACACCGCCAAGAAAATCAGGTCGATTTTCAACTTCTAATTTAGCGTTACCAGAGATGTATGCATCCAAAATAGTGGTGCCTTCAGGCATGTCAGGTGATTCAACACAATAAACAACCGGACCACGCTTGATCGCTACTTGGTTGCGCACTTCTTCAATGCGAGGATTACCTTCCATGAAGTGAACATTCATTGGTAGCTCGATATTGATCTTGTCGCCCGCACGCCACTCACGCTCGATATTAACGTAAGTTCCAGCTTGCTTTTCTAAATCTACTTCCTGTCCATTAACCTTAACTGAGGCTTCGTCAGCCCACCCAGGAATTCTAACCGCAATGTTAAATGCTTCAGCTTTACATTCGTCAACTTCAATTTCAATCGCACCATCCCACGGGTAATTTGTGCGTTGAGAAAGCTTAATATTTGTCCCGTCTTGCATATGAGTATCAAGTTTATTGCCACCATAAAGGTTAACAGATACACCGTTATCAGAGAGGCTGTAAGCCCATCCTGCTACTTTAGCGATGGTTCTGGCCATGTTAGGAGGACAGCAGAAACACTCAATGTAAGGTTCGCGATCAGGTGATTCAGTGCAATCTGCATGATCACTGTATTCACGTTGACCATGATTCATGCGCAATGGATTGGCATAAAAGTAATGTTTGCCATCATTACTTACACTTACCAACATACTGTTGTGAAGCACTAGCTCAATAATATCAGCATATTTTGCATCACCTTTAAGGCCTAGCATACGCCAGTTAAACATGGCATTCGAAATGTTTGCGCAAGTTTCATTGTATGCTGTAGAGTTAGGCATCATGTAGTCATCAATGAAACCTTCATGGATCATATTCTGATCGTCGTAAGCTCCATGGTGACACTGACCATAAGCACCCGTGATATACATTTTGCGTTCAACCGCACTCGACCAAATACGATCAAGGGCATCAATTAACTCTTTTTCACCTGTCTCGGCATACACATCTGCTGCCCCAGAGTATAAATACATACCAGTAACTGCATGACCTACCGCTTCTTTTTCCTCACGCAATGGCGTTTTCATCTGGCACTGGTCGCCTGTGAACCAATAAGGAACACTTGGATGCAAATCCATAGGCACAGAGCCACGCATAGTGACGAAAATGTCTGCCAATTCTAGGTACTTCTTGTTCTTAGTTGTTCTATATAACTCAACTAAAGACATGATTTGCGACGGGTTGAAGCCGAAACGTGCAAGGTGTTCGTGTCTCGGTTCGAAAACGGTATATAAATAATCAGCGTGCTTGATAGCCAGGTCTAACCAATTCGTTTTACCTGTCACGCGATAGTAAATAATCGCTCCTAAAATGTAGTGCCCACTATTATATAATTCATGATCACATATTTGGGTCCAAGGTTCAGAACCGTTAATTTGATTATGAGTATGCATATAGCCATCTTCACGCTGCGCTTTTGCAAATACGTCAATAATTTCATCCATTTCTTTTAAAATAGACTCGTCTTTATTAACGGCGTATACATATATGGCCGCTTCCATCCACTTATAGAAGTCACCGTCATGCCAAATCATACCTTTGGCTTCACCTTCCATTAAACCAGCAGCAATTTTAAAATTGTTGTAAGCATGGCCGATATCGCCTTTAAGAATATCACCCATATGTGGAACAATAACGTGCTCAGCGAGCTTAAACTTGTCAGCCCAAAAGCCTTCTGTCCATTTGCAATCCCCAATATTGATGCTTCGTAATTTCACATAAGGGCTTTCAAAGTTGGCGTTGATAGCATTATTTTGTTGGAAATTTGCGTTCATATAATAACCCGTTTCTTGTTGTCCGATAATTTTCTGCTCAAATGATGAGCAGAGCACTTTCATCCATTATACTGCAAACATCATATGTTTAAAGAATTAAGTGAAGTTTATATTTATGTTTATTTACACATTTTTAACATATGCTATATTTAAACATAATATGTTTCAACTAAAATATCTTCATTATTTGATAATAAATTGCCCTAATCCTCAATTTAGGTGTAATAAATTACTCATTTAACAATCTATTTATACCCGTAGTATTAAAAAAACGCTTTGGATAAAAAATGAACGATGGATAATATTGCCTATTTAAACATCATATGTTTAAATAGATACTATATTATTATTATAGGTCAATTATATTCGTGTCTAAACTTTCTAGTGGCGAAACCACCTCTGAAATTGATCGACTAGCAAAAGAGATTATCAGAGGTGATTTGCAAGTGAACGAACATCTTCCTTCTGATGAAGAGCTATCCTCCGAGTACGGAGTAAGTCGTCTTGCCATGAAAAAAGCCAAACGTGAGTTGCAACGGAAAGGGCTGATAAAACATCGTCGAGGCAAAGGCTATTTTGTTGAGTCTAAACAGCAATGGCAGGTACTCGACTCTGATGTGCTGCGTTGGCACTTATTAGCAAAGCCAGATGAGCATTTTTTAAATCAGCTGTTTGATATTAGAATTGCATTTGAACCAACCGCAGCGCGCCTAGCTGCAATGAGATCGTCTGAAGCGGGTATCGAAAAGTTGACCAAAGCGTTTCTAGACATGGAAGCGTGCATGCACAGTCACCTTACCGAGCAAGTCATTTTGGATTATGTAGAAGCCGACGCATTATTTCATCGTTGTATTTTGGAAAATGGTGGCAACCTTTTCTTAACCTCTTTCAACAGAGTAATTCAATCTGCTTACTTAGCAGGACTCTCGTTAGTGAAGGAACAACCACAAAATATGGCAACCAATTTGGCGCTTACGAGTAAATTGTATCGTGCAATCCGTGATCGCATTCCAGATAAAGCAGAACAAGAAATGAAAAATCTACTAATAGATGCAGCTCAAAAAATGGGTTGTAGCGAACGTTTTCAAAACCATTCATGAGGATAGACTCGATGTCAATAAAACGCGTTATTCTAAAAACCGTTTTGTTGCGTATGGCATCAAGTTTTGTGATGTCGTGTGCTCAAGCTAGTAATAGTAACATTGCTGCTGAGTTAGAAAACCTAGTCGCTTAAAAGCCTGAACTCGTAAAATGATTGTTTAAGAAATTATTTGCATGGGAACTGGAACTTGAACCTCCACTATGGATGTTGAAGAGAGAATTTGAAAAGAATGACCTTGATTGTGTGGACAAGTATCGTCTGACAAAAGAAAACATGAAGGCAAACTAAGTTTGACTTTGTGAAATTATTATAAGTGCGGAGAGAAAATTAATGAATCTTGAAAAATCTCAATATATAGGTGGCAAACTGGTCAAAGGGCCAATTGCACATGACGTGATCAATCCTGCAACTGGATTGAAAGCAGGGACGATTCATGCTGCAACGGCTGCCGAAGCAATTGATGCTTTAAATGCAGCGCAAAAAAGTTTTGCCTCTTGGTCAACTACGTCGGTTGAAGAGCGTGTTAGCTGGATGATGAAGTTAAAAGACGCCATTATCGAAAATGAAGAAGCGCTACGATACTGTGTACATGTAGAAATGGGCAAAAGTTGGGGAAGTACACAAGGCGATTATCAAATGTTACTTGATAGTCTTGATTACTATGCCAATCTTATTAAAAACAGAGAAGAAAACACCGTAAATGATCCTGAAGGCAAAAGCTCTCACGCCATTTTAGATGAACCTATTGGTGTAGCAGCAGCGTTCCTTGCTTGGAATTTCCCATTGCTTAACATGGCTTACAAATTGGGCCCAGCTTTAGCGGCCGGTTGCCCAATAGTCATCAAACCATCTATCAAAACACCGCTTTCAGCCTGTTTGATGGGGGAAATTTGTGCTTCAATAAACTTACCAGCAGGAGTCGTAAATATCGTTTGTGGTGATGATATTGAAATTGGTGACGCGATCTCTTCATCGACGATACCAGCCCTGATTACTCTGATTGGTTCTACCTCGGTAGGCAAGCATGTAATAGCCAAAGGAGCCACATCAATTAAGAAGTATTCCATGGAACTCGGTGGTAATGCACCTGTTCTTGTGCTTGAAGATGCTGATATCGACATAGCGGCAGATATTGTAGCAACATTAAAAACAGAAAATGCAGGCCAAATTTGTGTCGCACCAAACCGTATTTTCGTACACAAAAATATCCATGATAAATTTGTAGATGCGGTGAAAACCCGCTTTGCCAACAAGAAAGTAGGTTTCGATCGTGAGCAAGAAATCGACATGGGGCCCGTCATGGATCTTGGCGCTTGGTCTCGAATTGACGGCTTAGTTAAAAAAGCAGAACAGCAAGGAGCGAGTATTGTTGTTGGTGGTGGGCGTCCAGACGATTTGCAAGCAGGAGCATTTTACGCGCCAACGATACTGACTGGCGTCACCAATGACATGGACATATGCCGAGATGAAATATTCGGCCCGGTTGCAAGTATCATTGCATTTGATGATTTACAGGAAACGATTAACCAAGCTAATGATACAGACGCAGGTTTGTCTTCTTACATCTTCACAAAAGATGCAGAAGTTGCAAAACAGGTTGCTCGTCAATTACGATTTGGCGAAGTACACATTAATGGGGTTAACTATGCCATTAATCTTCCTCATTGTGGATTAAAGCAATCTGGAGTAGGGGTAGATTGTTCTGAACTTGCATTAGATGATTACTTTGCAACGAAACGTATTTCGACTGCAAATCTTTAATTTCCAATATCGTCCCTAGCATTGATTCACTCAATGTTAGGGGTATCCACTCAAATTCATTCATAATATTTCATAATCAATTTAATACGATATATAAAATTGTTAACAATTTTCTAAGTTGTTGATATATATCATACATTTTCTTTGCACAGTTAAGGTGCAAAAAATAAGTTATTGATTTGTTAAACATACTATGTTCTTATCCGAATTATGAGTGAATTAGTATTTTATGATTTAAAAAAGACCGCTACCATGACACCCAGCATGCCCGTGCAAGTTGCGCGCGAATTGGGGCGGAGGATAGTGTCTGGCACATATGAGGCCGGCACCCTAATAGATGAAGAAAATGCACTTGCTGATAGATATCAAGTCAGTCGCGTTGTTATTCGTGACGCAGTTAAGATACTTGTAGGCAAAGGCTTATTGGACGTCAGACGAGGCATTGGTACTCGGGTTCGACCGAGAAATCAATGGGTGATGCTAGATGACGATGTGCTTGCTTGGCATTTGTCTGCACCGCCAAACCCGGAGTTTCTCCGTCAACTAATGGAGATACGTGTCGCGTTTGAACCTAAAGCGGCGAGATGGGCTGCCGAAAGAGCTTCTGAAGCAGAAATCGATGCTATCCGTCATGCATGCGAAGCGATGGAGACAGAAGAAGGGTCGATTGAGAACTTCGTCATAGCCGATGCTGTATTTCATCGCTCAATCCTAAGAGCTGCTCATAACGAGTTTCTCAAGGCGATGGAAGGTGTGATTTATTCAGCACTGTTAGTCAGTATACGAATTACCAATAAAGATCCGCGTAGTAACGAAAAATCCATTCCCTTCCATCGAGAAGTATTTGAAGCTATTGAGGCGCGAGACGGTAAGCTTGCTGAACACTTAACGGAAACCTTGTTGAGTGACGCTAGTTTTCGCTTGAATCATCAAGAAAATAGTGATTTAAGCTAAGTTGTAAATTTATTCAAAAGTCGGCAATGCCGACTTTTTTATTCCCTAAACACTGATGTAAGTGTTAACACTATTACACTCAACAAATAAGTAACGCGTCTAAACTACCATTTATATCCTCTTTCATTATGCTCATACTCAAATACCCGTTTGTTAATAATATGTATATTTTTGTTGTATCATCAAACATCATATGTTTATATATATTGCATGTTAATTTATCTAAACATTTTTCAGAACAAAGTTAGCATGCTCAGGATATTTGCTCTTTTCATTCAATTTGATGATTCAGTAAAAGTTGGACCGTCAAAATTGAACTGGAGACAAAATAGCGGTTAAGACTAATTCATGATAGTCACAAGAGAATCGAGATAATGAAAATCAGATCAGTTTTTAGTTCCCTAATTTTACTCGTAACCACATTAACTTCATTGAGTGCATGTGCTGCTCAAAACGAAGATAGCGATAAAGGCAAATCCAAGGAAAATGTGCTGGTTATTTTCTTCGACGATATGCGTTTTGATACATTTTCCTACCGCAATGGGCCGGTTAACACACCGAACATTGATGCCCTTGCCAATGAAGGTACTCGATTCGACAATGCCATGACTACCACAGGCTTATGCTCACCTTCGCGTGCTGCATTATTTACCGGTAGGTGGGGGCATAAAAATGGCTTGGATGATAACGTTTGGCTTTACCATTCTAGGTTGTCTGAATTAGATCCAAATCAAGATGATATTCTGCAAAGCGCTGTAGACGAGGGGTATTATGTTGGTTATGTAGGTAAGTGGCACTTAGGTGGTCAAGGCACCAAATTACGTGGTGTACAATATACTTGGGGTAAAGAACATAAATTAGAGCGCCATCTACGCCAATGGACACCGTATGGCATTGTGAAATCTGTTGAAGGGTATAAGCAAGGAAAATTGGATGCCAACGGTGAAAAACATATGTATTACCAGACTCAAGAGGGGACATATGCTGATACCACCACTGCGCAAAAAGTAAAAGCAGGTCAAGAGTTTCTTGAAAAAGCGGCTAAAGATGATAGGCCATTTTTCGGTGTAATCAGTTTTGAACAACCCCATCCTCCGTATCGAGTACCAGAACCCTATGCGAGCATGTTCGACCCCAATAAAGTTAAACTACCATCAAATCACGCTATCAATCGCAAAAACAAGCCTAGAGCACAAGATGAAGACTGGTGGCCTTGGCATGATGTAAGTCACATGACCGATGAGGACTGGCGCAAATCTCGTTCATTTTATTATGGGGCGATTGCAATGATAGACAGAGCAGTGGGAGATATTATTAAGACCACTAAAGATTTAGGTCTATATGATGACTTGAACATAGTCATATTGGGTGATCAAGGCAGCATGTTAGGCGAACACAGCCTTTATGACAAAGGTCCTTACGCCTACGACGAATTAATGAAAATGCCGTTGATCATGAAGACCCCTAGCAATGAGCCAAAAATTATAAATAAACAAGTTTCAATGTTAGATATTACGCCAACTTTAGCGGATTGGATGGGGGTTGAAGACAAATCAAACATGGATGGCTTTTCGTTAGTACCTATGATTGAAAAAGGGGACCAAGCTTATCCTCGTGAAGAAGATGTCGCTATGTATGCCTACGAATGGTACAACGGCAGTTGGTTTGGTATCCGAGCTATTCGAACACCTGAAATGAAACTAGTTTGGAATCCGGGTGATTCAAGAGATGAACTTTACGATTTGGTCAATGATCCAACTGAGGAAAACAACTTAATCAATAATCCCAAATACCGAAAACAAGTTATTGATATGTTTGCATTACTGCGCAAAGAATTGGTTCGGGTTGATGATCCTTCAGTAACTAAGTTGGATTACCATGCTGCTCACTATGCCAAGAAAGGCAATTTCAATCACGTCCCAGAATAACGCCTCTGCATGATATACGTTGGCCCTGAGCCAGCGTATATCAACCCCCCTATGTTAGTTAACCTGAACCCTGAATAACAACTTGCGTACTAGCTGCTATTTTTCCCTATTACTTATCCCTACTAGTGAGTTAAATTCGTTTGCAATAGGCAAGCTATTGACGCACAAACACTGCCCTTCGAGTTCGTCCTAAGCGCCTTCAAATCAGCGCCTCGATCAGAAGGCGCTCTAGATGGCAACCACGTTGTAGAACAAATTTCATACAGCAAAGGTCACCAGCCCCTAAACAAAGTAATTCATTTTGCTAGCTAATTTCTTATCCACAGCTAAGGTTAATTATTTGTAAGGTATATGTTAAAAATGTAATGGTATATTACAATTCGTTATATATGTACTTCCCCAAATTAATTTACTTCCATGTATCCTTTTGTCTGTTTTTTCCAACCAGTGGGACACATAATGAAAAAAGTAGAAGCAATCATAAAACCCTTCAAACTTGACGATGTAAGAGCCGCCCTAACTGAAGCGGGTATCTCTGGCCTGACCGTCTCCGAAGTACGTGGTTATGGACGCCAAAAAGGTCATACAGAAACCTATCGTGGTGCTGAATACAATATTGATTTTCTACCAAAAGTAAAAATTGATACGGTTGTGAGTGATGATCAATTAGATCGATGTATTGAAGCCATCATGGAGACAGCAGCAACCGGTAAAATTGGTGATGGCAAGATCTTTGTTTTTGATGTTGAGCAAGCGATTCGGATCCGAACTGGCGAGCAAAACGACGAAGCTGTATAGCCTAAAAACTCCTCTTTTTAAATTCAAATAAATTACAGAGATATATCATGCAAGAAATTAATAGCGCCGTAGAAACCTTGGTGCAAAGCTCAAACACGTTTTTCTTACTTATAGGTGCTATCATGGTTTTTGCCATGCATGCGGGATTCGCTTTTCTTGAAGTCGGAACGGTGAGAAGCAAAAACCAAGTGAATGCATTAGTTAAAATCATTACAGACTTTGGCATTTCTTGCTTAGCGTATTTCTTTATTGGCTACTATATTGCCTACGATACCACCTTCTTTGCCAGTGCCAGTGAGCTCTCTGCGAATAACGGATATGATCTGGTTAAATTTTTCTTCTTAATGACATTTGCAGCAGCAATTCCGGCGATAATATCAGGCGGTATTGCTGAGCGAGGCAAGTTTTATCCGTTTTTACTCGCTTCGGGTTTGATCGTTGCTTTTGTTTATCCTTTCTTTGAAGGTATTGTTTGGAATGGCAACTATGGCTTTCAAGCTTGGTTAGAAGAAACAACAGGTGCAGCGTTTCATGATTTTGCTGGTTCAGTGGTTGTGCACGGTGTAGGAGGCTGGTTAGCGCTAGTTGGAGTGTATTTCCTCGGACTTAGAAAAGGTCGATTAATAGGCGAAAAGTTGGTTGCATTTGCTCCTTCTAATATTCCATTCTTGGCATTGGGAACTTGGATTCTTTGCATTGGCTGGTTTGGATTTAATGTCATGTCTGCACAGAGTATGGACGGTATTAGTGGCTTGGTGGCGGTGAATTCACTTATGGCCATGGTAGGTGGAATCATTGCAGCTTTAGTCTTTGGTAAAAATGATCCAGGTTTTGTTCATAATGGACCTTTGGCTGGATTAGTCGCTGTTTGTGCTGGTTCTGACATCATGCACCCTATGGGGTCGTTAGTCGTCGGTATTGTTGCTGGTTGGCTTTTTGTTGTCTTGTTTACCTACTTCCAAAAAACTCGAAAAATAGATGACGTGTTGGGTGTTTGGCCTTTACATGGAATTTGTGGTGCGTGGGGCGGAATAGCTGCTGGAATCTTTGGTAGCGAATCATTGGGTGGCTTAGGAGGTGTTTCGTTGACTGCCCAAGTTATTGGCACCCTTGCAGGTATTTTAGTTGCTGTGATAGGTGGCGCTATTGTTTATGGCTTTGTTAACAAAGTATTTGGATTGCGCCTTAGTGATGAGGATGAATTCAAAGGTGCTGATTTATCAATTCACCGCATTGGTTCAATTAACGAAGACTAGGGTTAACAACCCCTAATCCAAGTCTACTTTACAAGAACCGAATCCAGAAATACTTACGGTAACTTGTTTCTTATCAAATGCATTAGCGGCGCTCATTAGTGAGCGCCCAAGCCCATCTAATATCTGCTCAGGTAATAATTCCATCGCCTCGCATTGAGTAATAATGCTATCCATTAATTCCTGTGCTTGTTCATCCGTTAGTTGGTCTGACATTTATTCTCTCTTCTCACTGTTTAAAAATTACAGTGCTTTGTTGTTTAACAATCTGTCGTTAGATTGCGCAATGCAAGAACGATTATAAATCGCCGACTTAGTTTGCTGTCTGGCGGTGCTGAATTATTGCTCTAAAGGGTTGAGTCTATAGTCAACAGCAAAATTATACAGCAAAGTTCGACACGCGCTAATGTTCGGAGAAAAATTTGATGCTGCAACTATCGTTTGTTGAAACTCGCGTCTGGTGTACCCTTGAAGCATCCAAGCACATAAGGATATGTATCAGTAACGTAATACCCGTATACACCATTGTGGGTCATACCGTTGCATTCATCCAAGTCACCATGGCCTTGCACGAACTCATAGTCATCTCGAAATGTACCATCATATTCTCCATCTGGATTATCGCTCCCATCTGGTCGTTGGCCAGCTTTCAGTCGATAGCTAGAAAGCGCTTTACGTATGGTGCTTCCATCATCGAAGTATGAACCAAAAATAGGAAACCCATCAGCGGCGAAACCGATTACCGGAGAAGGAGAGCCTGAGTCATCTGCAAACAAAGCAAGAGGAGAACCGTGATAATGATACGTTCCGTCTGCTTGAGCGTGGGCATTGTGGCTATCAACTGTAAATCCGCTCTCAGGGTGCATAGGATCATATCGCCAAGGTTGATTAATATCATTACAACCAACACGGCCATCACCCACACCAAAACAACCGGCAGCGAGTAGGTCGACTTTTACACCATTGAGCAACAACGCGTTGTCAGTGAGTAAACTGAGTTGGGTTGTTTGTTGCGCCATCGCTGGTGCGCTAGGAATTTCAAAACGATCGTTTTGCGCACTGACAGTATTTGGAAAACCTCTGTCACCGTCATTGAAGTCATGGTTGGGTATGGCGTTGGTGATAAATATGCACTTGTCACCCTCAACCGATATTTGTAAATCACCCATCAATATCCTGCCTTCGTTAACGTCCATTACATTAGAAAAATGGTTGTTAACATAGCTCGCGCAGTTTGAGTCCGTACTGTTCAACAATATGTTGGTAATGTCAGTGGCGGAAGAAGGCTCAGTGATGCTGATTCCGAAGTTTTCTAAACTGGTTTTTGAAGTGATGATGTTGTTGTCGTTGCTGGCGTTCAAGTTACTTGTTTCATCAAAATTGTCTGTCAATGAATAGAGTTCTTGACTGCCATCTTCAAATTCAATCAGTTTGTAATCTTCGTTTCTCACCGTCCACCCTGTTGTGGTGTCAGATTGAAATTCGGTATAAAGCAGGTTGCGAGAAGGTGCTTGGGCATCTGTCAGTAACCCATAAAAACTTTGACTGTCGTGGACATTTGATTCGGTTGAACCAGCGATTTGAGCGATAGTCGCAAATAAATCTGTTGCTCCGACCAACGCAGACTCGCGTGCATTTGAGCCTCTATTCACCCCTTTTCCGGAAATAAACATAGGCACTGCAACACCGCCTTGATACAAGGTACCCTTACTATGTGAATTCAGATACGCTTGAGTATCAATCACGTTTCTTGGTGTGCCGTTGTCACCTAAATAAATAATGACTGTATTTTCCAAGGTTTCACTATCTAGACTAGACACCATTCGACCAATCTCGGTATCCATGGCTTCTATTGCCGCTAAGTAGTAGTCACGTCTGTTGTTTGTAATGTCAGATGCTTCGCCAGATAGACTCTGAGTATGTAGCTCTTGTGGAGGAAGGTGAAAGGGTGAATGTGGCGCCGAATAGGCTACCCAAGCAAACCAAGGCGTATTCTGTTGGTTAATCCATTCTAAGGCCAAATCAGTGATTTTAGTCGTGTGGTAATCAGTGGATGTCGTTGTGGTACCGTTAACGGTTAAGTCCCAGTTAAAATAATCGCTCACATTGGCAAGATTGCCAGCGTAGTAGTCAACGCCTACAGATGCCGGATGGTCAGCACTCGATCTTCCCCCCCCTAAGTGCCATTTGCCAAACACCGCTGACTCATAATTCTCTGTTGAGGAATCGCTTTTCAAATATTGTTGCAATATCTGATGTTCAGTCGACAACTGCGCTGGCACAAATTCTACGCCGCTATTGATTCCGTATTTGCCAGTTATAATTGCTGCTCTGGTGGTTGTGCATGCTGGAGTTGCCCATGCATTGTCGAAAACGACACCTGCTGATGCAAGATTGTCTAGGTTTGGTGTCGGAGGGAGGTCATTGCTCAAGCTATATTGATTCGACGCATCTAAGCCTTGATCATCAGAAATAATCAAAAGGATATTGGGTTGATCTGAACTCGGAGTCGTTGGCGCCGGCGCTGGGGTCGGCGGTGGTGTTGGTGTAGGAGGAGGTGTTGGAGTCGGAGTTGGCGTGACAGTCGGTGGAGTGTTTGTTGCTCCATCGCCTCCGCCACCACCACAAGCACTGACAACAAAAATACTCAAGCACGCTAAAACACCTAATTGACACTTCATCATGATACACCTTCTATTCAAGTCAGCTTAAGATACAAACTAATGAATCGAATTTCTTAGGGTTTACAGAAAAATTACAATTAGTAAATGTCCAAGTCTTCGGCTAAAACAACACTGCGTTGTTTGTTTTTCGGGGAGTATTTTAAGTTGGCAACTATACTTTATTGCTATCGAAGGAATTGTAAGCGAAGGGAAGGGACCCAAGCAAATTAATATCCTTTAGACTCGAATCACTGCCAAATCTAGCGTATAATCAAACGCTTGCAGAATTGGCAAATTTCCCCACATCACAAACTAGACTTTTAGGAAGTACTCTCATGGAACTCAATATGGCAGATTCTGCCGTGGAGCTTATTCAGCTCTCACTTGCCCCCATTTTTTTAATTGTTGGTATTGGTCAAATACTGAATGTCGTGACAGGGCGAGTAGGCAGAATTATTGATCGGGCAAGATGGTTTGAAGAACAGCATTGCACCGACCAAAAGCTAATAAATAAAAGGGCAAAAATTGAATTGAAGTCTTTACGAAGAAGGATGCAACTTGCGAATTGGGCAATAACATTTCTGACAGGGGCAGCTGTGACTGTGTGTTTAGACGTTATTATGTTGCTTACTAACGGCTTGGTAGATGTCAATCTAGATAGCTACATTATCGGCATGTTTATCACCGGTTTGTTATTTATTACTTGTGGTTTGTTAACGTTTTTCTTCGAAGTGACAGTTGCAACCGCTACCCTTAAAATCGGCGTTTACGATGATTAACAGTAGCGATTGAAGCTCTTATTTTTTACTTGATATTTTTACGGATACTCGCAACAGCCTCTTTAGCATTGTTTTGACGAAGCGCATCAACGATGTGCTTGTGCTCATCAACCAATTTTTGAGAGCTGCCAATACGTTGATAATTCATTCTCATCCTCAGGACGACTGGATACCAAAGATTAACTAAGTCATCTCCACCTGCCAATCCTACAAAATACTTGTGGAATTCGATATCGGTTTTGGTTAGCTCTGTAAATTCTTCCTTATCAAAATGGTCTTGCATCTTCTCGATAATTGCATCCATGTTGTCCAAGTCTTGCTCAGATATATTATTTTCAAGCTGTTTAGCGGCGTATTCCTCGATCTTTCGACGAATATCAACACTGAGTTTTTGTAGTCCAGACGAAAGAGGACTACTCACAGAAGAACCTACATTGTCTTTGCTGACCAACAAACCTTCTTTGGTCAACTTTATCAATACATCTCGGATTGGGCCACGTGAAGTACCGAATCGTTTGGCAAGGAGTTGTTCATTTAATTTCGTATTAGGTTCCAATTCGCCCGATATAATATCTGAACGCAATACGTCTGCTATTTGTTCTCTTATCGACATAATTCGGCTTGCTGTCATGACTAAAATCCTTCCTTTTGCTGCGTTTTATAAACATATAATAAACTATAATGTTTTATTATCATCGGTTTTTTTCACTTAAAACATATTTTTAACTTTTGTTATTTTAAAGTTATTTAAATTGGGTTTGCAATTAATTGTTAACAATGTACAATTAAATTACGAGCAATCCTGCTAATTTAGAGTCTGTAATTATGAGCGCCATAACAAAGCTAGATACAGCAACCTTGAACCATACTCAGATTAAGTCAGTAAAGGTACAACGTTTTAACATTCCCCTCGACGAAGTATTAAATGATGCCAAACATGGTGATCATACTCATTTTGAACTTATTGTGTGTCGAATAACCTGTGCAAACGGCATTGAAGGCGTTGGTTATACTTATACTGGAGGGAAAGGTGGTAGAGCAATTTATTCTCTTTTAGAAGACGAGTTTAAGTCTTTTCTAATTGGTAAGGATGCTAGCTGTATTGGCCAAATTTGGGAAGAAATGCAGTACCACCTGCATTATGTAGGCAGAGGTGGTTTGGTTAGCTTTGCGATTTCTGCCATTGATATTGCACTGTGGGACATTCGTTGCAAATTGATGAATTTACCTCTTTGGAAACTTGCCGGAGGGCATAGCAATAAAGTTAACTGCTATGCGGGAGGAATAGATCTTAATTTTTCTAAAGAAAAATTATTAGGCAATATTCAGGGTTATCTAGATAGGGGTTTCAAAGCTGTTAAGATTAAAGTTGGAAAACCTAACTATAAAGAAGATATAGATCGAGTCGCTGCAGTCAGAGAGTTAATCGGCGATGACATTAAGTTTATGGTTGATGCCAACTACTCACTTTCTGTTGACGAAGCCATTCGTTTTGCCCAAGAAATAGAACAATACAATATTGGTTGGTTTGAAGAGCCAACCATTGCGGACGATTATAAAGGCTTTGCCAGAATTGCTGAAAGAATAAATATTCCATTAGCAATGGGCGAAAACTTACATACGATTTATGAATTTACCTATGCTATTGAACAAGCCAAATTAAGTTATTTACAACCAGACGCATCTAATATCGGTGGTGTAACTGGCTGGTTAAAAGTGGCCTCGATAGCTCATGCTCACAATTTACAAGTCTGCAGCCATGGAATGCATGAACTACATGTATCTTTGATGGCATCCCAACCTAATGCAGGCTATTTAGAAGTCCATTCGTTTCCAATCGACAGATATACCTATCACCCATTCAAACTTGAAGATGGTCTTGCAGTAGCACCTGATGTGCCGGGGACAGGTGTCGAATTCAATATGGACTTAATTGAACAATATTTAACTAAACAATCATAGGAATTAGATCCATGTTCGCAGCTCAATATATAGGTAATAAGGCATTTACAGTTGTGCCTGGTTCAACCGTTCCTCCGGGGCCGGGCGAAGTTAGGCTTGATGTTGGATACGTAGGTATTTGTGGTACAGATATGCACATTTTTCACGGATTAATGGACAAACGCGTCAATCCACCGCAAATCACTGGCCACGAAATGTCAGGTACAGTCGCCGAAATAGGTGAAGGTGTCACTGATTTTAAAGTAGGTGACAGAGCAGTAGTAAGACCTCTTGACTATTGCGGTGAATGCCCAGCATGTGACGCAGGCCATAGCCATGTGTGCCAAAACTTGAAATTCATGGGAATAGATACACCGGGCGCATTTCAATCGAGTTGGACTGTGAAGGCGCGTACGCTTCATAAGCTGCCCGACAATGTCAGCTTAAAGCAAGGAGCGCTTGTAGAACCTCTTGCAGTAGCTTGCCATGATATCAATCGTTCTCGCCTTCAGGCGGGTGAGAAGGCCGTGGTTATTGGTGGCGGTCCCATTGGGCAGCTTGTCGCATTGGTGGCTAAAAGCGTGGGTGCAGATGTGATCATTTCTGAAGTGAATGATGCTCGTCGTTCGTTCTCGCAACAATATGGAATAGATTCAGTTAATCCAATCAAAGAAGATTTACCCGCGTATGTTGATAAATGGACCAACGGCAAAGGTGCAGACGTCGTGTACGAAGTATCGGGTGTGCAAGCAGCTATAGATGTTATGCCTTTGATTGCTTCAGTTCGTGGACGTATTTGCATGGTTGCTATTCACTCCGCAGCACCTAAGGTCGATTTGTTTCAGTTTTTCTGGAAAGAACTAGAGCTTATGGGGGCCCGCGTTTATGAGTATCAAGATTTTGAAATGGCGGTTGAGTTATTAGCATCTGAAAAGTTTGATATCGCCCCTTTTATCAGTTCAGTTTCATCTTTGAACGACATCAACGGTGCGTTTACAGGTATTGATGAAAATCCGACTGGTATGAAGTCGCTTATTGCTTGTTCAGCGGAGTAATTAGACACCATGAGTAAATTATTCGATTTGAGAGGCAAAACTGCATTGGTCACTGGCTGTAGTCGCGGTATTGGGCTAGCAATGGCACAAGGCTTAGCTGAAGCGGGAGCGGACATCATTGGTGTTTCAGCGTCGTTACCGAAAAGCGGTTCGGCTACTGAAAAAGCCGTTTTAGCAACGGGCAGAAAATTTTCTGCATATCAAGCTGATTTCTCTTCTCGTGAAAGCTTGTACAGCATGATTGAACAAGTAAATAAAGACCACGAATGCATTGATATTCTTGTCAATAATGCGGGCTCTATACTCCGCTCTCCTGCTGCAGAGCATAGTGATGAATACTGGGATAAGATCATTGAAATCAATCTGAACTCTCAATTTGTTCTTAGCAGAGAACTAGGCAAGAAGATGATCGAGAGAAAATCAGGAAAAGTTATTTTCACCGCTTCACTCTTAACCTTCCAAGGCGGAATAACAGTGCCCGGATATGCTGCAAGTAAGGGTGCAATTGGCCAGCTAACCAAAGCCTTAGCTAACGAATGGGCTGGGCAAGGCGTTAATGTCAATGCTATCGCCCCAGGTTATATCGCGACAGACAATACTGAAGCGTTACGTAACGATCAAGCACGTTCTAAATCGATTCTTGAACGAATTCCTCAAGGTCGTTGGGGTGAACCAGATGATTTCAAAGGTCCGACAGTTTTCTTAGCGTCGGAGGCTTCTAATTATATGAATGGCAGCGTGTTGTTAGTTGACGGCGGCTGGATGGGACGATAACAAATGCAAATACACAACAATCTTAATTTTATTGATGGCAAATACATTCCATCACACGCTGAAGGGAGTATTTCAGTATTAAGCCCTTCTACAGGAAAACTCGTTGGCGAGATACCAGAAGGCTGTGTTGAAGATGCTCAGTATGCTTTGGAAAATGCTCAACAAAGTCAAAAAGAGTGGGCCAAACGCACGCCACGGGCTCGAGCAGCAATTTTGCGTAAATTTGCCAATCTAATTCGCGAGAATACTAAGTTTCTGTCTGAGTTGTTGGTTAGTGAGCAGGGTAAATTGCTAAGTGTCGCAGAAATGGAAGTAGGCGCTACGGCAAGCTTTATTGATTATGCCTGTGACAATGCGCTGACCTTACAAGGCGATATTTTGCCTTCTGATCACGAACAAGAAAAGATATATATTCACAAGGTTCCCAGAGGCGTTATCGTCGCCATAACTGCATGGAACTTCCCGTTAGCTTTAGCTGGTCGTAAGATAGGTCCAGCTTTGGTAACAGGTAATAGCATTGTTGTTAAACCGACACAAGAAACGCCTCTTGCTACCCTTGCTTTAGGTGATCTTGCCAATGAAGCTGGAATTCCAGCCGGCGTACTCAACATTGTTAATGGAACGGGTAGTGTGGTTGGTCAACATCTATGCGAAAGCGGCATTACCCAAATGATCACCATGACAGGCAGTACACGTGCAGGTGGCATCATCTATCAAGCTGCAGGAAAGCATTTTACCCCTGTTATGCTCGAGTTAGGCGGAAAAGCGCCTTTTATCGTGATGGAAGATGCTGACTTAGACAAAGCGGTTAATGATGCGGTTGAAGCACGCTTTGCTAACTGTGGACAAGTTTGTACTTGCGCAGAAAGACTCTACGTCCATGACGATATTTATGATGCATTTATGGATAAGTTCCTTCCTAAAGTGAAGGCACTTAAAGTGGGTGATCCTATGGACGCCAATTCAGATATGGGACCAAAAGTTAATAAAAATGAGATTGCACATATCCATAGTCTAGTGGAGAAGTCCGTGGCTACTGGCGCGACTTTGCTAACAGGTGGAAGCCCAATCGAAGTTAAAAATTTCGAAGGTGGAAACTGGTATGCACCAACCGTTCTTGGCGATGTGAAACAGGATAATATTTTGGTTCATGAAGAAACTTTCGGGCCGATTTTACCTGTCGTTCGCATCAGCAGTATTGATGAGGCTATTGCGTACACCAATGACAGTGAATACGGTTTATCTGCCTATCTTTACACTAAGAGTTTAGATTACATCCACAAGTCTATTGCTGAAATGGAAGTTGGTGAGGTTTACGTGAACCGTGGCTTAGGTGAGCAACATCAAGGTTTCCACAATGGTTGGAAACTGAGTGGAATGGGCGGTGAAGATGGTAAATATGGTCTAGAGCAATATGTTGAGAAAAAGACCGTTTATTTTAATGAGAAATAACCAAAATATATAGCCAGTGATTTTCATGAGGCTATATTGATTGAATTACCCTTGAGAGTTAATTGAGACTTTTAGGGGTTTTTTATATGCGAGTTAAAATGTTTATAGTTTTAACTTCCATGATTCCTCGGGTAATTCCATCATTTATTACAAACAACCAAAAGGTTGGATCGCGCGCTTTTGCCGGTCGATATGCAGTGTCAATCCTTTCAGATCTGCATTTTAATCGAACCGTTCGACCTTTTAGAACCAAAAATCTAGACTGTCGAATTGTCCAAAGGCAAGCGAGATGCAGCCGGCCTGTGAGGAGTGAAGATATAAACCCCAAAAAGTCTTACTCAAAAGTAACTACAAGAATGCCATAAATGGGGTGTGCTCAAAGTTTGCCATTTGATAATGAGCGGCGGAATTCACTTAGAAAAATTGGTTGCTTAAGCAAATCAGCAAAGCACACCAATGCAATAAAACGAGAATCAATACATGAAATTAGTTTTTTTCTGTCCTACATGGGGGTATGACCAGATACCTTTTGATAATTTTTTAGCGCGCGTTTGCGATTCGGGTTTTGTTGGAGTAGAGACTAGCTTCCCCCGTGATAGCTATTCTGAGAAGCAGATTCAACAACGAGTTGCTTCTATCAAGGCTCATGGATTGGAGCTAATAACTCAACATTGGGAGACAATCACCCCTGATTTCGAACGTTACAAAAGAGAGTTTGAAACTCGTCTTTGGCAAAATGTTGAAACTCAACCCAGACTGATCAATAGTCAGACGGGACGAGACTTTTTCGAGTTCGAGCAATCGTTGGAGTTAATTGATATAGCAGAAAAAGTGGAAAAGCAATCGGGTATAAAAATATTGCACGAAATTCATCGAGGGCGTTTTAGTTTTGCTGCGCATGTGACAAGAAAGTTCTTAGATGCCAGACCTAAGTTGAAGCTTACCGCTGATTTGAGTCATTGGTGCTGCGTGGCAGGAAACATGCTTGAAGATCAAAATGAACATTTACAGCAAGCATTGGTGCGCAGTGAACATATTCACTCAAGAGTGGGGTACAGCGAAGGTCCGCAAGTACCTGATCCAAGCGCAGCAGAATGGCAAGAGACAGTTAATATTCATTTAAACTGGTGGATGGAAATCCTTGAAAATGCTAAAGCACAAGGAAAAGAGTGTTTTAGTGTTACGACCGAATTTGGCCCAGCCCCTTATATGCCAAGTATCCCGCACTCCAACACACCAACCTGCGATCAATGGCAGGCCAACCTTTACGTTATGGAAAGACTGAGAGAAAGATACGAAGACAGCGTCTTAATTTAGGTTGTATATAATTAATTGTTAACAATAAGGTAAAACTAGGTTACCATATCACATGTTTGTAATTCGTTAATAGTTTGTTAACACTGGGGAACCATATGATTAATCAAGGTAAGAGTGTCTTTTTCTGTGCAATTGTCGTTGCATTTGGCGGTTTTGTATTTGGGCTAGACGCTGCTTTGATATCTGGAACGGTGAAATTTGTATCGGAAGAATTCGCCTTATCCGACCTGCAAGTCGGAATGGTAGTGAGTTCGCCTGGCTTCGGTGTGTTGTTTGCGTTGCTAGTAACTGGTTGGTTTTGTAACAAGTATGGTAGACGCCAAACTTTGCTCGTTATTGCGTTTCTCTATGTCTTCTCAGCTGTCGCTTCTGTATTATCAACGTCTTTTGAAATGCTAGTCGCAGCTCGGTTCCTAGGCGGCCTTGCCTTCACATCCTTATCCGTAGCTGCTATGTATATTGGTGAGATTGCTCCTCCAAAACTGAGGGGGAAATTGGTCACCATGATACAAATCAATATTGTTATTGGTTTGTCTGCTGCTTATTTTGCTAACTACCTCATACTCCAAGCATCACAATCTGATAGTCAGTGGGTGACATCTATAGGCTTAGATATCTACACTTGGCGATACATGCTCGGTGTGGAGATCGTTCCCGCCGTATTATGGTTTGCACTTTTGTTTTTCGTCCCGAGAAGCCCGCGCTGGTTATTCATGCAAGATAGAATGAAAGAAGCAAGACAAGTTCTTTGTCATTTTATGGTAGAAGCAGATGCTGACAAAGAAATGAACTTAATTCGAAAGAGCATTGAAGAAGACGGTGCCAAAACTACCAGTGTCGAGGCCTTCAAAATGTTGTTTAGCCCTCGAATTCGTCGAGCGTCTTTAATTGGTTTAACTTTTGCTCTGGTGCAACAAGTAACCGGAATTAATGCCATTATGTTCTATGCACCAACGGTCTTTGAACAAGTTGGAATGGGTACGGACGCTGCCTTTTTTCAGGCAATTATCGTTGGTCTGGTTAGCGTCGTATTCACCATAGCCGCAGTTGTACTCGTAGATAGATTAGGCAGGCGTCCACTAGTCATTGCAGGACTCGCAACCGCAACAATTAGTTTATCTTTGTGTTATTTGGGTTTTGAACAAGCTACTTATGTTTTGACAACTGAATCTATTTCACAGTTTGTCAGTGAACATGGCTTAACCGCTATTTCACAACTTCAGGGCATTGTATATCACTCAGATATCGAATTTAAACAAGCCCTTGAGTCCGTTATCGGACTGGAGGAGTCAAGAAAACATTCTGGTCAACTTTTACAATTATCTTCTAATTTAAATGGCACATTAATTCTAGCGGGTATCATGGGGTTCATCGCCTCATTCCACTTCTC
This sequence comes from uncultured Alteromonadaceae bacterium, assembly GCA_947503265.1. GTDB lineage: Bacteria > Pseudomonadota > Gammaproteobacteria > Enterobacterales > Alteromonadaceae > Aliiglaciecola. Next base: position 14,392 of record CANNDC010000019.1, on the reverse strand, counting down.
TATCGGTCCCATTATGTGGGTGCTTTTCTCAGAAATTTTCCCTACTGTTGTAAGAGGTATTGCAATCCCTGTATTTGCATTTATTGCCAGTGTGGTTAGCTATTTAGTCCAACAATTCTTCCCATGGCAATTAACTCATATGGGAGCAGCAAATATATTCTTATTTTATGCAGTATGTGGCGTAGTAGGGTTTATCGTTCTGTTCAAAATAATGCCAGAAACGAAGAACAAATCCATCGAAGAAATAGAAGAGCAGTTGGATAGTACACCCGCTACAGCGAAGGCGTAATACAATGAGATTATCTCTACTAGCAATTGGCGAATGTATGGTTGAATTGTCACTCAAAGAGACAGGCGAAACCAATTTGTCATTTGCAGGTGATACTTATAACTCCCTTGTGTATGCAAAACGTTGGGTAGCCAACTTGGAGTGCTCGATTTTTACTGCCATTGGCAGTGATCAATTTAGTCACTTGATGCAGGCTCGTTGGACTAGTTTTGGTATTGACTCTTCGTTGGTTCTCAAATCTGAGCAAAATAATGTTGGGATTTATGCGATTCAAACAGATGAATCAGGTGAGCGGAAATTCGATTACTGGCGCAAAAACTCAGCGGCAACCACTATGATGCAGCTACATGATGTGAATAGCGAGGTGAATGACTGGCCAGACTTTGATGTTGTTTACTTTAGTGGGATTTCTTTGGCCATTTTATCAGAAGCAGATAAACAGTTATTTTTCAATTTGATCGCTAATTTACAATATAAAGGCAGCAAAATTGCCTTTGATCCCAACTATCGAGCATCAATGTGGCAATCAAAAGAGCATGCAGTCAAGTGGTTGAAAGTTGCCTATCAACATAGTGATATCGTGTTACCCGGCACAGAAGATCATAAAGATTTGCTTGGGCACACCTCAGTTGAAGACATAGTCAACTACTGCCTCGATCATAAAGTTGAAGAAGTGGTAGTAAAGGCGGGTAGTGAAGGCGTCTACGGATTTAAAAAAGGTGTATTAGAATCTCATCAAGCATTTAAACCTGCGCCAGTTCAAGTTGACACAACCGCTGCAGGGGATTCGTTTGCAGGCGTTTATTTGGCGTGCCGCATTCGCGGAGACAATATTGAGAATTCGCTAATTCAGGCTGCCGACGTTGCCGGTGTGGTGGTTCAGCATCATGGTGCCATTATTGATCAATCTGCTTTTGATCATATTGCGCGAACTTGCTCTTAACTTTCTTCAGAATTAATTTAGGTAAATATAATGGCTAACTCAACAAATCTTCAAAGTTTGGCAACGAAAAGGGCGATACAAAGAGGGTATGATGAAAATGGACCCGAATGGATGGTAGAGTTTGACGTTGCGCCCCTAAAAGGCGACTTTGCCTTTGAAGAGGGGGTCATTAGGAGAGACCCTTCTTCCGTTTTGCTGGTGGACGGTGTCTACCATTGTTGGTATACCAAAGGTATGGGCGAAACGGTCGGGTTTGGAAGCGAAAATCCAGAGGATAAAGTGTTTCCGTGGGATTTAACCGAAGTTTGGCATGCAACCTCAGAAGATGGTGAAGTATGGAAAGAGCAGGGAGTCGCAATTCAGCGAGGTAAAGCGGGGGCTTTTGATGATAGAGCTGTTTTTACCCCAGAAGCAATGATGCACCAAGGGAAGTTTTATTTAGTTTACCAGACCGTTCAATTTCCTTATACAAACCGCCAGTTTGAAGAAATTGCTATCGCACATGCAGATTCACCTTTCGGTCCTTGGACTAAGTCTAAACAGGCCATTTTGAGCCCTTCTAAGGATGGAGAATGGCTTGGTGAAGAAGATAACCGTTTCTTAGTGAAGAAAAAAGGGAGTTTTGACAGCCACAAAGTGCACGATCCTTGTTTAATTCATTTCCAGGACAAGTTTTACCTTTATTACAAAGGAGAAACTATGGGAGAAAGCATGAATATGGGAGGACGCGAGATAAAACATGGCGTAGCTATCGCTGACAATATCCTCGGGCCATACACTAAATCAGATTACAACCCTATTTCAAACAGCGGTCATGAAGTTGTAGTGTGGAATTTTGAAGGGGGAATCGCGAGCCTTCTCACTACAGATGGCCCTGAAAAAAATACTATCCAATTTGCTCCTGATGGCATTAACTTTGAAATCAAAGCACATATTAAAGGGGCACCTGAAGCCATCGGCCTTTATCGTCCAGAAGAGCCCGATGAAACACAAAAGCCCGGATTACACTGGGGCTTGTGTCATAAGTACGATAGTTCTTGGAATTGGAACTACATTTGCCGTTACCGTATTAAGCGCCAAATATTAGATTCAGGTACCTTCCAAAATTCTAATTGATTTTTTGTTTGTAAAACTCAATTTTCGAGCATTTGTTTAAAATTCAAACGATGTTTAATTATTAACAATGTTGGTGATGAATATAATGGTTTGTTTAAAATATCAACGGCAGCGAGTGCTAAGTTTGCAAACAACAAAAAGTTGGTCTGTCTGGAAGGGGGTAATGATAGTTTTTCTCTTAACTGTCAGCCAATCTGCAAAAAGTGTGTCATTTGAGAGCGATTTGGCTCTATTGAAAAAGCATTTCGCTCCTATTGTGTTAGAAAGTGGATATTCGAAGTTAATCGTTGTTGGTGAACTTCAAGGCAGGGTGATGGTCAGCACTTTTGGCGACCAACACGGGCAAAGTATCGGTTGGATAAACCGAGATTATTTAAAAAACGAACACTTGGACTATAGTTCTGGCGCTGGCGGGGCATCAAGACTGTATTTTGGCCCTGAGACAGGTCCTTTCTCATTTTTCTTCAAGCCCAATACGACACAAACTGGTGACAACGTAGTTGTTCCAGATGCGTTTTCAAGCATACCTTATGATCTCGTTTTTCAATCTAAACACTATGTAAAGTTTAATAAAGAGATAAAAATCCAAAATTACTCCGGCTATGAATTCGAAGTGGAGATAGAGCGCGAAATCGAATTGTTTAGTAGAGAAAATATAAATAGGCAACTTGGTCTAGTTATACCTGAGACTATCTCGTCAGTAGGATTTGGAGTACTCACCAAAATCACAAATAGAGGGAAACGGAAGTGGAGCTTCTCTGAAGGAGTGCCTTCAATTTGGGAGCTAAGTGCTTTCGAACCCAGCGATAAGACAACAGTAGTTATCCCTTTTCGAGGGAAACTACGGCCTTTAAAAGATTATTTTACTCCGTTGGAGCACAGTCATTTAAGAGTCTTAGACGGTCGAGTGTATTATAAAGCTGATGCAAATTACTTAAACAAAATAGGGATTGCGCCTGAAAATACCCTTCCGGTTTTTGGCAGTTATGATGCAGAAAACAATCTACTCACCATTGTTAAATTTCAATTTGATGTTAAACAACAACATTACAATATCGCATTTTGGAACGATAAAACCATTGATCCTTATGAGGGGGATGTAATCAACGTTTTTAATGATGGACTCGATGCTGATGGCAAGCGTTTTGGTTCGTTTTACGAACTCGAATCTTTGTCCAGTGCTAAAGCGCTCAATGACCAAGAATCCAATCATCATTTCCAAAATGTTTTTCATTTTTCTGGTTCGAAAGAGCACCTCAATAAAGTTGCTGTTTCACTTTTGGGCGTTAGCTTAGCAACCATTGAAAACGTGTTTAATAAATAGGTTATTTAGCTCTTAGTGAAGACAAACGTGTCGCGTGTTTTAGTAAGTTAAGTTTAAATTAGCCATGGTTTCTGAGAGTTGTAATGCCTGTTACTCAACTCTCGAAAAGGCAAACAACGGAGCACCATCTGTTGTTTGCCCCCCCTTTTTTTAATAACATTAAAGAGACTATATGTTTCAACGAAGAACCGAGTTCGTGCAAAGAATCAAGCAGCATAAATTAGTTGCCATTATCCGGTTATCGGAACAGGGTGAAGTACAGACAACTATAGATTGCCTTGTGGAAGGGGGCGTGAAAGTCCTTGAAATTACCTCAAATACACCTGGATTTGCTGAGGAAATATCTTCCGCTAGAGAGCAATACCCTGCCATTTTAATCGGTGCAGGTACCATTTTAAACACGCTACTGGCAGAACAAGCAATTGAAGCTGGTGCGCAATTTCTGGTTACACCAAATGTCAGTAAAAATATCGTAGACTGCGCTCACAACGCAGATATTCCTGTATTAATGGGAGCACTTACTCCTACAGAGATTGTAGCTGCTATAAATGCAAATGCTGATATCATTAAGCTTTTCCCTGGGGGTGAACTAGGACTGGAATACTATCGAGGAATTAAAGGGCCTTTTGATCAGGTAGACTTTTTTGCGGTTGGTGGTCTTGGTATAGACAATTTTCAGGCTTGGTTCGAAGAGGGAATAGCGGGAGTCGGTATAGGCAATGCCCTAACAAAAGCGATTCATACCGAACAGGAAAAGGTTGATCACATAGCATTCGTTAAACGATTTGTTGCTAAACTAGAAGAAACAAAATAAAAGGATATTTAAGTGAAAGTTACGCTAATTCTCTGCTCAGTTATTATTTTGGCGGCTTGTACAAGAGTTGAGGATTCGCCTTCAAAGGCTAATCCTAATATCGAGATATATGACGAAAGTGCTCTACAAGTTATTGATCCAGCGGTAACCGTAAAAACCTTAGCTGATGGCTTTGAGTGGACAGAGGGACCCGTATGGGTTGCTGAAGGTAACTACCTGTTGTTTTCAGATATTCCAAACAATCGTGTTTTGAAATATTCGGAAAAAGATGGCTTATCTGCTTACTTAGAACCCTCTGGCGGAACCAGTTTGATTGAAGGAGACTATATCACAGGCTCAAATGGCTTGTTGATAAACCAAGAAAACCAGCTTGTGTTACTTCAACACGGAGACCGTCGGGTTGCAGTAATGGAGTCATCCCTAGCAACCCCAAAAGCAATGTTTAGCTCTCTAGCCTCTCGCTATCAAGGTAAACGCTTAAATAGCCCTAACGACGGTGTCCTTAACTCTCATGGAGCGCTTTATTTTACTGATCCTCCCTATGGCTTAGACAAAGCCAATGATGATCCAAGAAAGGAACTGGCGCATAACGGTATTTACCTCTTGCAATCAGATGGTTCACTTCAACTTCTAGATGGAGATGTTTCCTATCCCAATGGTATAGGTTTAACAATTGATGAAGAAACACTTATTGTGGCTGTGTCTGATTATGGCAACCCGCACTGGCTTGCTTACGATGTAGCTGCTGACGGCACTGTCAGTAATAAACGAATGTTTTATGATGCTTCTCACCTACTTGGTAAAGAAGGAGAGCAAGGGATGCCTGACGGAATGGTTGTGCATTCTAATGGAATGATATTCGCTACAGGTCCCGGCGGAGTATGGTTGTTTGATTCTGATGGCAAGATTTTAGCAAAAATAAGAACTGGGCAACTTACAGCAAATTGTACTCTTAGTAGTGATGAGAAAACACTTTACCTCACGGCCGATGACTATTTAATGTCAGTTTCTCTAAAATAAACACACTTTCTTCGGTCAATATAGATTTGCAACAAGGTTAGGGGCTGTTGACCCTAGTTTATTTTCAGTGAAGTGTATTGTCAGATATTTACGGCTTTACACTTTAACCACCCTCGGCTTTTATATTTGTTTTATCTACATGCTCGACAATTACTATTTCAGTTTTATTTGCCACCAATCACACTAATCATATGAGTAGCAGAACGAAAGCAAGAAATTGCCTCGATTTTCACTTTTATAGTTTTCTTTGGGTGCAATTGCACTTCAATTTATTCTACTTTTTAGGTTATTTACTAATAATATTGACGACTATAACCTACAATATTGTTAACAATAATAAGAGATGCAGACCAGAATTTAGAAATTCCAACACAAAGAAAATTTTATAAAATGCTGATATATATAGAAAATTAATATTTCAATGGGATGGCTAAAAAAATATTGTGAATTTTTTTAACAAAAAAGTGGATATTGTTTAAAAAAAGGTCGAGAATAGGCAACATTGTAAACAATTTACAATGCACAATTTACAAGGTGGTTTAAGGTTTTCGTCTTAAGAATGCTAAATTAAACCGAATTGTTAAACGATCATAGGGGCACATATGAAAGCACAAAATTTCAAACTTAACGCTATCGCGCTAGCGATGTTAGTAGCTGGTGGGAGCGCTTCCTTAACAGGTAATGCGATTGCACAAGAAGCTTCTGCAGAGAAGGATGTTGAGGTCATTAATGTAACGGGTATTCGCGGTTCATTAGCTAGCTCAGCAAATATAAAACGAGAATCTTCTGGTGTTGTTGACGCCATTACTGCTGAAGATATCGGTAAATTCCCAGATACTAACTTAGCAGAATCGCTACAACGTATAACGGGCGTATCAATTGATAGGTCAAACAACGAGGGTAGTTCAGTTACGGTTCGCGGTTTTGGACCAGACTTTAACCTAGTTACTCTCAATGGCCGTCAAATGCCAACCTCTTCAGTACAAAGTCCGACTCGGAGTTTTAACTTCAGAGAAATCGCGTCTGAATCTGTTAAAGGAGTTGAAGTATTTAAGACGGGTAAATCAAATATTTCATCTGGTGGTATAGGCGCAACAATCAATATTCAAACGGCTAAGCCTTTTGATTTTGGAGAGTTTAAAGCCTTTGCCAGTGCTCAAGGTGTAATTGACACCAGTGTTGAAAAAGGCAGTAGTGTCACTCCTGAAATATCCGGAATGATTAGTAACGTCTTCATGGATGGGAAACTTGGTATTTTGTTTTCCGCATCACATGCTGAACGTGATTCTGGTCGAGATCGTGTTGGGGCTGACGGCTGGGTTAGAAACCGTGGTAACCGCAGTCAAATAGATACAACAGCTATAGATACATCGAAAAACCCTACCCAAGCTTTCTGGAACCCCTGGACAGCAGTTGTTGAGCGTTATGATACAGAACGTGAGAGGCAAAATGCACAGTTAGTCTTGCAATTTGCACCTATTGAAGAGCTAGTTATTTCTGCAGATTACACGCTTTCTCGTTTTGAAGAAGCCAGTACTACTAACCGTTCTGCATATTGGTTTGACAACCCGTTTGGAACTACTGACGCTAATGGTACAGTTATTAATCCATTTGACCCAGATGATGAACTCAACTTCTGGGCTTGGGAATACTTTGAGAAAAAAGAAAATGACTCCATTGGTATCAATATAGAGTGGCAAGCAACTGATAGTTTGAGTTTTGTGTTAGATGCGCATGATTCAACTTCTCACGCTAACCCTGACGGCATATACGAAAGAATTGCCAACTTGAAAAATCCGAAGTTCGACACGGATAATGATCCTTCTACTCCTGGGGTAGGTGTCGATATTGGTGCGAATTTTTCTGGTGAAATTCCTTCTATAACAGTTGATGATAGCAAGATCCCTGGCTCTGCCTATGATAAAGCTAACCTCGTGTCTGATTTGTATCAAGAACGTGGTTTAGAAATGGAAAACAATGTTAAGCAACTCCATTTGGCGGGTAACTGGGAAAATATTGAAGACGGCGCACTCGCTAACATACACTTCGGCTATCAGTCGACAGAATTTGATGTGGTTGCTAACAGAAGCGGCTCATTTTTCTTCGTAAATGTACCTTTGACAAATCTCGATTTAGAATTTGTCCCATTAGGTGACACAGCAGATCAGTTCTCTGGACAAGAAAATTTGTTCCCGTTGTTACCGATATACAGTGCCAATCAGTTTATTGACATTGTCAGAGAGGAAGGTCAATTCGGCGCGCCAAATGTGACAACAAACGGTGTGAAAGAAGAAACCGATTCGGTGTATGTCAAGTTTGATTTCGATACCGAATTCAACGACATGGCCGTGGACCTAAATGTCGGTGTGCGTTATGAGAAAACCGACGTTACAGCTTACACAGTGCAAAATGGTATTACTGCATTAAACTATCGAAATGTAGAAGAACTGTCTGTTGTATTTGATGGAACACCTGCAGCACAAAATGTTACTGGTGGCTACAGACGCGTTTTGCCAAATTTTGATATGTCACTTGAAGTAACTGATGAGATTGTGACGCGGTTTTCATACTCGCGCACCATAGGTAGACCCGGAATAGGCGCATTGTTCCCAGGAACAAGTTTAAATGCGCCGCGTCCTGAAGGACCGTTCAGAGCTTCTCAGGGTAATCCGAACTTATTGCCCTTATCTTCAGATAATTTTGATTTAACACTTGAATGGTATGGTGATGATGGAAGTACTGCATCTGTATCTTATTTCAAGAAGTTTACTGAAAACTTTATAGGTACTGGTACAGAAAATCGTATTATTAATGACGTAAACGGCAATCCTATTACTGATCCGAGTGCCAATCCAAGAGCAGCTTGCCCTGATGATTCCGCCACGCCGAACCCTGCTTGTTTGAGTTCAGCTAGCGATCCTGTCATTACTTGGGAAGTAACCACTCCTCTTAATTTACAGAAACGTATCATCGATGGCTGGGAATTTAATGTTCAGTACTTCTTTGGGGATTCTGGCTTCGGTACTGTAGCTAATTATACTATGGTTGAAAGCGATGAAACCTTTGATGTATTTAACTTTAATCAAAGTGCTGCGTTAACCGGTTTAAGTGATTCTGCTAACTTGGTTGGTTTTTATGAAAATGAAGAATTTCAAGTTCGCCTAGCTTACAACTGGCGTGATGACTTCTTAAGATCACTTGGTAATGAACCTACTTTTGTAGAGGCATATGGGCAGTGGGATGTCAGTTTTAGTTACGATATCAATGAAACTTTTTCAGTTTCCATAGACGGACTAAACTTAACCAACGAAACTATCCGTCGTCACGGACGTTTTAGTGAGCAGGTTCTTGACGCTGAGCAATATGGAACTCGTTACAATATAGGAATTAGCGCAAAGTTCTAATTATATAACGCTAAGTTAAAGCCGCCTCACTGAGGCGGCTTTATTTTTGGTCTACTTTATTTCAACGTTTAATCAAAATTCTGAGCAGAGTTCTTCATTATTGGCTAGGATGCCTATTAATCTATAACAATTAACAACAACCTATTAATTTGGGCTTAAGCCAAACTAAGGAGTTATCTTTGTCTAACTACACAATGCTAGATCCAGTTGAACATAAAAATGTAACTGTCATCACTTCACGAGGTGAAAAATTTGGTGAGAAAACCAATATAGTGCCTGTTATTGCTGATGAATTACGATCCTTGGTGACGGAATATTCAGTGTGTTTTCTCAAAGATCCTAATACGGGACGATTTGGACTGTATGCCCTCACGGGACTTGAGCCAGGCACCAATTTGTATTTAAAAAATGACCAATGGCAAGCGAGTTACCTGCCATTGCATGTTAGACGTCAACCTTTCTTGATGGGGATAACGGGTAACGAAAATGAAAAACCAACCCGAGACAATACCGTTGTTACCATCCAATTAGAACATAAACGCGTGACTGAAGAAGGTGGTGAGCGTCTGTTTGATGAGCAAGGCAATGCGACTGAATACCTTAAGAGTATTACTGCAATACTTGGGCGTTTGTTACAAGGTTTGCCTAAAACAGATGCATTTGTAGATGCTTTGATTGAACATAGTTTAATTGAACAATTGCAACTCAAGGTTACTATGTCTGATGGAAATCAGAAAAATCTGCAAGGTTTCTATGGCATCAATGAAGAAAAGTTAGCCGCTTTGAGAGGTCAAACTTTAGAAGATTTCTTTAGCAAAGGTTACATTCAAGCTTGTCATATGCTAATCACATCCATAGGACACATTCAAAAATTAGTTCATTGGGAAAACAATCGATAGGCCCAAATACATCCAGTTCGGGAAAACAGCCAGCAAGTAGTTGAAATTGCTCCTATCCCGAACTGATGGCAAATAGCAATGTCTATAAAATCTGAATTCCACACTATAAAATCATTTAATCTCCATACTTTCTTCAAGATACGATAACTCATTACTCCTATTATTTGCTTCAACAACTAAGAGCTTTGACACAAACGTAAAGGGCTCTTATCTAATAAGGAGAATTAATATGAAATCTACAAATTTATCGGACGTAACTTACAAACAAACTTGTGATTTAGCAGAATTTAAAATTGTTTTCTTGCTGTGTATTGGACTGCTAGCCATATTTTCATCATTTGAACCAACACCTAAACCTTCTGTCATTGCTGAGGCCAACATGGTCAACACGCAGAACTTACAACATGAATCGACCAGTGTGGTGGGTTTTATTAAACGAGAGGGGGCAAGTGGTTTTACTGCAAGTAAAGCGGCGCCAGAGTGGGCAAGACGAGCAGAAAACAGCTTAACTCACTGAGCCAAGTATTCTTGGTGACTTTGCAGTTTACTGACTTCGTTATTGATTGCCATTTTCACGTTGTTGAAAAACTGAGGTTGAACGCCATGATTTGGAAATAGCTTCGCAAAATGAGAATAATCTTTTAGATATTTTTGGCCTGTTAATAACATTAACCAACTGTCGTAACTAAATAGATTGTTTTCACGAAGCGATATGCTAGCTGTTTGTTTAAACTCAATTAAAATGTCTTGTAACGATTGGGGAATATTCATCGATCGACAGTGACGCCAGAATTCAGTGTCTTGCCGATCGGTAATGCAATAGTGCGCAACCAAAAAATCTCTTATGGCAAGGGCATCTTCCATAAAGCTAGTGTTAAAGTCTTTTCTTAGCTGCTTAGTTTGTTTATCGCTAAGCAAAGCGTCTTTTAACAATATGGCGTATTTGTGAACTAAGTGGATACTTGTAGATTCAAGGGGTTCGAAAAAGCCACTCGACAAACCGATAGCCACGCTATTTCGAAACCAAGGTTGTGTCAAACACCCTGTTTTGAATTTGAGTCTTCGTGGTTCAGCAACAATTTCGTGTTCGGAAAGGGCACTACACAAATCAGCTTCCGCTTTTTCATCCGAAATAAACTCATCAGAATAAACATAGCCATTCCCTAAACGATTCCGCAATGGTATTTGCCATCGCCAACCCGCATCCATTGCAATTGACTTGGTGTAGGGCATCGGTGGTGTATCAATTTTTGTTTGCATCGCAATGGCAGAATTGCAGGGTAGGTAGTGACTCCAATCATTAAATTCGCATTGAAAATGTTGCTTGTTAAACAATCCTCGCATTCCAGAGCAATCTACAAATAAATCGGCCGTTATCTCTTCACCGTTGGATAATCTAATAGTTTCAATATCATCACTATGGTCAGCATTATGAATACTTTCAACCGTACCAATAGTTCGTTTCACACCTTTAGCCAAAGCATATTCCTTCAACACGCTAACGAGTAAAGCAGCATCAAAATGATAAGCATATTGAAGACTATTTAATGGAAAAAAATGGTTAGGGCTCGCCCCTTTCGGTCGAGCCACAGGTGGATGAAATTTGCCAGCATAGGCGGCGATAGCTGACGCTGAATAGTCATTGAAATGACTGAGATTATTTTGGCTTACGTTGGCTAACCAAAGCTGAGTAAAGGGAATACTATTCAATGGCGTTCCCATAGCGCCAAAGCTATGCATATATTTTTCGCCAATGTTAGACCAGTTTTCAAAGTGAATGCCATATTTAAACGTGCCATTTACCTTTTCTAAGAAATCTTTACGGTCTAATTCAAGATAGTCCAACAACAGTATTATAGGAGGAATAGTCGCTTCACCGACACCAATGGTGGGCACGTCAGCGCTTTCTACCAATTGTATCTCCACACCTCTAGCGCAAAGTTCCTTAGATAATACGGCCGCCGTAATCCATCCTGAGGTTCCTCCGCCGACAATGGTGATTCTGTTGTTATTCATATTAAGCATATTATTAACGAAACTTCACTTTTGAAGGAATTTAGCAAAGTAATTGTAACTTTGTTCATCATTCATTTTTTGCGCATAACTCATGCCTAGCTGCGCCAATTGTGGATCGCCATTAAAGCGTCTAATAATCGATTTCAAAATTGAAAGTGCACGCTTGGTTTGTCCGTTTGCATCCATTGCTATCAAGTACACATAGGCAAATTGGCTGTTATCTGGCGAAATTTTTACTGCCTTAGCAAATGCGTTGAGAGCGTCACCAATTTGTTTGGATCTAATCAGGTGTAATCCATAACTGTATTGTAGCATAGCCGCATTTGGCGTTGCTTCGAGGCCAGCTTCGAAAGTTTTCTTTTCATTATTGGCGTCGCCCATTGCCCGATAGATATCCGCTAAATTGATATAGTTTTCGGTGAAGTATGGGTCGACTTTGATACCTCGAGTTAGTGATTCGATTGTCTTTTCAGCGTCTCCTATATTCATATGAACCATGCTTTGGTTCAGGTGACCTTCACCTCGCCATGAACTGATGTCATTTGAATGCATCAATTCATTCAACGATTTTTGCAGTAATGTTTTGTCGGCTATTGGAATATTGATTAGATGGTTGGCCGCAGCGGTTCTTACTGAACGATACTCATCTTTAAGTAACTTAGAAAAACTCTTTTGCCTATCTTCTGGTGCCAACAATTGTCCATTTTTCGCCAATGCCAACCTTATTAATGGCAATTCAGAATCCACCCAACCTTGAATCTGTGCATCAAATAATTGCCCTACAGTATTTGGCAGTTGTGTAATTGCCGTGGCTCTGAGAATTTCACTCAAGGAGGAATCATTAATGATCGCTAAATGCTGCGCTATGGATAATCGTTCGCCAATTTGCAAACGTTGAAAATCCATTTTAGTTGAACTGAGCTTGGCAGGGGCACCGTGCCACTTTTTCAAACTATCTGTGGCCCATTGATTAGATTTATCATCATGGCAGGCCACACAGGCATTCGGCGTATCGAATTTGTCTGAAAGGTGAGGGCGAGGGATTTTGAAACTATGATCCCGTCTAGCATCAACACCCATGTAGGTTGTAGTTGGCATGTGACAACTTACGCAAAGACTACCTGTACTCTGCTCTTTGTGACCATGGTGCTCTACTACATCAAAAACTTGGGGGTTATGGCATTGTGAACATACTCCATTATCTGGCGCTTTGAGCTTCATTGAATGTTCATTGTGACAGTCCAAGCAATTTACGCCAGCTGCATGCATTTTACTTTGCAAGAAAGAGCCATACACATAGACCTCTTCTTTTATCTGACCATCTGCATGATATAAGGGAGCGGCAATGAAATTGGGTGAAAATTGATCTAGAAATGGCGCGTCGTGGACAAAACCATCCGTTAAGGGAGATCGCAGCGAGTGACAAGCATAACAATTTTCCATAAAACGGTTATCGCGTTTTGGACTCGGCTTTCTGGTAATCCATTCGCCATCCAAGTCTTCCAATGACAACAACCACTTGGCTATTTCTTTTGAACCAGCATAATCTTCTGTATTAAATTTTCCCGTTTTCGCATGATCCGTCATTTTGCCATGGCAAGATTGACAACCGACATTAATATTGTCCCAACTTGTGCTAAAGGTATTTTCGGCAACAGAATAGTTACGTTTTAACCCATCCGAATGACAATCAGCACACATACCATTCCAATTTTGCAATGGCTGCTGCCAATGCAATCTGTCGTTGGGTTTTATATCTTCATCTGCGTAAATAGCAAACCAGCGTTGACCGCCTTCAGATTCGGGACGGCTGTCCCAAGAAAATGGCAAAACTTGATAACGACCACCATCGGCTTTAACGAGAAATTGCTGCAGGGGATAGTGACCAAAGGTGTAATCCAATTGATATTTTTGTGTAGTTTCACCTCGGGAAATGGTCGCCCAATACTTACCGTCTTCGTTGGTGAATTTAGCACTCTGCCCGTAATGCTCAACACTAGCATTATTGAAATCTGCCAATACAGAACTTGGGTTAGCGATATCCATTGCCTTGGCATGATCAGACTTTTTCCAGTCGTTAACTTGATTTTGATGGCAGTCAACACATTGGTCTGGAGAAGATGCCTTCGCAACTCCGGAAAAACTAAAGGATATTAACAGTGAAAAAGAAAGAACTAGACTAAATAATTTAATAAGGATTCTCGCTTTTCTATGCACTATGGTGCAGTAAGATATGACTTTCCTCATTATACAATGTTTAACTTAGAGTTAAACTGCTAACTGTTTCAATATGTTATGAGAGTTAAAAATTAGATGCTCATTGAAATCTTTAGACTTACCATGCTTTATACACTGAAGTAAAAACAACAAGCATGGCAGCTGGATGCTTTCACGGCGGGTTAAAATCTTTTAAGCCTTGCTACGCTTTATACCCCCAATGTTGAATCATGCTGTTTAGAGTTAAACCAAACGAGAATGGAGGTAATAAACTAGTTCCTTGCGAGGACGCCGTGAATACGTATATGTACACCTCAACATTTTCCAGTTCTTTTTATCTCTTTGTTTGA
>CANNDC010000018.1 GCA_947503265.1 uncultured Alteromonadaceae bacterium | reverse complement strand
TTATTCGATAGAAAAAATATAAAAATATATAAAAGCCTTTTCATTGGAATTCCCTATTTTGCACGCTAACGCCCCTAATAAACGGCACAAACTCGTTGGCTAAAATAGCGAGGAACGAGCCCCAGCCAGCGAGTTTGGGTCCGGTTGATTGGTTTGTTATGTTTCATATCATCTATGCAAAAAAGCATTAATAAAGCCCCTTATTTTTTGAACCCGCAATCTCCAGTATGCATACCTTAATCTGCAAAGAACAAAACCAATAGAGACTAATATTAATGGGAAAATTAAAAACATAGCTTTAGCCCCGTTGTCACTTCTCTCTATACCATTAACGATTACGATCGAATTCGGATCCAGAACCTTACTTAACGCATCGAATCCCATTAGCAAACCTACTATGATGAAAGCTAGACCTACACAAATCGTAAGGATTGCATAAACTCTAACTAGCAGTTGCATTAAAATTCCCCTGATACATAACGCCCCTAATAAACGGCGCAAACTTGTTGGCTAAAATGGTGAGGAACGAGCCACAGCCAGCGAGTTTGGGTCCGGTTGATTGGATTGTTAGGTGGAATATATGTCAAATTAATCATTGGTAATATTACCCACGAAAGTAAACACGATATCTGAGGCATCCTGATACTCTGAGTCCGACATTTGAGCAACCTCATTAAAAGGTGCAGAATCTTGTACCGCTTTAATTGCAGCTAAATTAAACTCTTCATCAGGACTCGCGTGCGTTATTTTGACTAGCTCTAACTGCCCACTTCGACTTACCAGTACATTTATTCTTATTTTCTTATCATTCGAATGCTGGTCACAAATCCATTTTGCATTTTCGTGAACCCTATTTGATATGCTCTCAATACAGCTATCAAAAGAGTTGCATGCCGAAGCAGATGACTCTTGGGGAGTTGATTTGCATCCCGATAAGAGAGTAGCCGTTACTAAAAAAAGTATTTTTTTAATCATTCCTGGTTCCACCTAACGCCCCTAATAAACGGCGCAAACTTGCTGGCTAAAATGGCGAGGAACGAGCTCCAGCCAGCGAGTTGGCGTCCGGTTGATTGGATTGTTATTTGTCATGTTACTTATAAGTCCGTTGATGTTGTAAGACTACAATAAAAATATAGCCAAGCAATCAACACTGAAAAAAAACTTGAAGCATTTACTACAACAATTAATAAAGATACGAGTTTACTGCCGTTTGAAGGAAATACCTTGAACCGGATATGGGAAAAAAACAGTAAAAAACCGACCGTTAGATTACCAAAGAATAGAACAATCAAAGCAACTATAGACACGAGCACAAAATGGACACTTCCCATTTGAATTAGCACAATTGAAATTGCCCAGATAAATACTGATGCACCAACGGAAAATATTGCTACGCCCCTATCCATAAAATCCTTTTAATGACATATAACGCCCCTAATAAACGGCGTAAACTTGCTGGCTAAAATAGCGAGGAACGAGCCCCAGCCAGCGAGTTTGGGTCCGGTTAATTGGATTGTTAGGCTTTAAATATGTCAATTGTTGGACCCATTTGATTTTGGCCTACTGATGAAATGCAAAACGGTAGCAATTAAAAGTAAGACTGTTGCTAAGACATCCGCCATAACTATGCGGTTAAGTTCATTGTTAAAACCACCTACTGATAAAGCTAAGAAAACAAATGATAAAACGCTAATAAAACCTGCCGTGATAGCGATTAGTCTTAAATCTGGTTTAAAGGCAGAAAGTATCAAAAACGAACCTAGCAATCCAAATAGAACCGCTCGATGCCTCATTAGTATTTCCAAGTTCGGCTCATCTATCGCTATTCCATAGAGGCCAACTAAACGTTCTGAGCTTACCATTCCTGAAAGTGGTAAAAGATGAATAATGCCCACAATAATTAGAAGTATAGAAATTGTTTTTTGCATACATCCTCTTTAAAGCCTAACGCCCCTATTAACCTGCAAATGCTTGCTGGCTAAAATTAGCGAGGCACGAGCTCAGCCAGCGAGTAGTTGTCAGGTTGAATGGTTTGTTATACGTCTGATTCCCAAAAATGTTTAGCCATTGCATCATATTTCACTCTATCTTCGTCATCTAAGGTGTCTGGATTACAAAAGAATAATTCCGGATACCCGTTTCGTTTTAACACGGAATTGAACGGTTCATACATATCTGCGTCTTCTGGGCATTTCGTTTCTCGACGACATTTTATTCCAAGTGGTCTGGAACACCCACCATGCAGAAAAATAACTTGGTTGTCGCTTGAAACAGCCTCTTCAAATGAATCGTATTCCGTGTCAGAGAGATTTGCTTTACCTCCGGCGGCTACCCAACAAAAACAGTATTTTTGAGGGCATTCATTGAGCATAGGTTTCTTGTTAAGTATCGGTTTCATTTTTAATGACGTATAACGCCCCTATTAACCTGCAAATACTTGCTGGCTAAAATTAGCGAGGCACGAGCTCAGCCAGCGAGTAGTTGTCAGGTTGAATGGATTGTTATGTGTTACCACACGCGTACTTTTGTTTCTATGTAAATTGATGTCTCATCCAACTCACCTGATGGCATAATTGTGATCGACTCAGTTTCTACCAATTTGTCAACTGCTACACTTTCGTGCAACCAGAAATCATCACGTTCAATAACATATTCAGGCATACCTCCGCCATAAGGGCTGGCACTATTGTACTCCTTATCCAATGTTTCGATTGATATAACATCTATCAGTTCGCCTTCATCAAGCAAAGGGCCTACATGATTTATTTTACCGTTTGCAATATCAAACTCTGTCGATTCCCACCACTCCGGCGAACCTATTCGATAATTTTTTTCGAAAAAATCAGGGAAGTTAATAGTAATATCTTCGTTAATATCTACAGCCCAATCATCTGGCTCATCCCTAAGATCGAAAATTGTTGTCACAATACCTCCCGTTACACATAACGCCCCCTGTTAACCTGCAACGCTGAGCCAGCTATACTTGGCGAGGCACGAGCCCAGCTGGCGAGGGGTTGTCAGGTTGAACGGTTTGTTATTCGGAACGCACATGCGCTCATCCCTCTTTAGGTTAGTTGACATACCATGCCTATTCGGCCTAACACCATTACCATTTCTAACAGTCGGTTCGCGCTGCTCTGAAGTCTCTTCAAGGTAAGGCGAGAAACGACTGTTAGAAATAGCACGATATCAAAACCGGAACAACTGCACTGACGTACAGTTCATACTTATCAAGGGGACGGTTTTTTGCTGCACACCCATATTGCGCATGGGTTTTCCGCATAACGCCCCTAATAAACGGCGCAAACTTGCTGGCTAAAATAAGCGAGGCACGAGCCCAGACAGCGAGTTTGGGTCCGGTTGATTGGTTTGTTATGTTTATTTATTTGATACATCCGATGTTGCTCTTTTTGAGAGAAAATCTAAAACAAAGGTAAACAACGAATACAAAACTAAAACAATACCACCAAGTGACAACAAGGCGAATGGTACCGCAATAATAATCATGTCTTCTTTATAGCAATAGTATGCCATTACAGAGAATACAATCCCAACAAAAGCCTCAATTAGTAGCCCTTCGAAATTAGGCTTGTAATTGAATTGGATTCGCTTTCGAAAGTTTCTGAATTTAAAGGACAAAACTATTCCTTAAAACCTCAATAAACATAACACCCCTAATAAACGGCAAATGCTTGCTGGCTAAAATTAGCGAGGGACGAGCAAAGCCAGCGAGTATTTGTCCGGTTGATTGGTTTGTTATACGCTTCTTGGTACACACTTTAAAGTGTTTCGCTCTTCGTCAGAAATAACAACATCACTCCATTTTTGCAACGCAGCTCCGTACTCTTTAAAGTTTTCTCTGGCTTCAAGTAGAGTTAAATCATCATTGATATCTGACTTAACATCCAAATAGATATCATTGTCACTGACACATTCATAATCGTCCTCCCAATAACACACTGCGCAGACAATGCATTTTCCGCGCTCAGCCAATGAGAAGTAATCACAACAGCCGCATTGAACTGGATTTTCGCCAACATTAAATTCATCTAGTTTCATAAGAAAGCAGCTTAAGCGTATAACGCCCCTAATAAACGGCGCAAACTTGTTGGCTAAAATGGCGAGGAACGAGCTCCAGCCAGCGAGTTTGCGTCCGGTTGATTGGTTTGTTAGACGTAAACTGTTGTTTTGCACTTCTGCTTTGCTTTGAATAAACAAGAGTAGGAGATAAACAACTTACAATGCCAATCAGATATAAAATGGTAGCCCTTAATACAACGAATTTCTGATAAAAACGCTGAAATTGCGAAGCACCGCTAAAACCAATGAAAGAAAGAATACCGTAACTAAAAGAAGAACGAAAACCTAACAGAATTTGGTTTTTGAATGACAGCATACTTTAAAATCCTTTTACGCCTAACGCCCCTAATAAACGGCGCAAACTTGCTGGCTAAAATGAGCGAGGCACGAGCCCAGCCAGCGAGTTTGGGTCCGGTTGATTGGTTTGTTAGATGCACATTCACTGCCAATGAGCTTTGACATACTTCAGCTTGCCCCCATATTCCGTAATATAGTTAAACTTGCCTACTTTGTATTCCATTTCTGACAATTGCAACACTTCGCCATTTGCCAATACTAATTTTAGTTGAATTACGCCTGCACTATTTTGACTACTAACCTCGATGTCATGACCACGAATAACATCCCAACTCGAACTATCAACAGTAAAGACGGAGTCTACATTACCTTCAGAAACTACAACTTGATCAACTGCTAGATTTGACATGCCACTCATTCTTAAATGAAAAGTGTGCTTTGTACCACCACTAGTGAATATCCAAAATAGTAAAAAAACTATTCCTAACAAGGTGATCATTTGAAACAGTTTAGAGTTTTTCAAGTGCATATAACGCCCCTAATAAACGGCGCAAACTTGTTGGCTAAAATGGCGAGGAACGAGACCCAGCCAGCGAGTTTGCGTCCGGTTGATTGGATTGTTATACGGAGAACACATACTGAAGAAGTCCCTTTTAGTATTGATGATTTTAATACTACAACCGAATTGATGATAAAAGCTACGAATTTGCGTTTTACATGACACAACAGTTACAACTGAAACGATGAAAAGGCACGTTAAAGTTTAAAGATGAACTTGCTTGGCCGAAGATTGATTACTTAGTGGAAAAAAGGAGTACAAGTCATCCAAAAATCGCAAACTACAAACAACGATGAACATTAAAAAGAAATCCGTATAACGCCCCTAATAAACGGCGCAAACTTGCTGGCTAAAATGAGCGAGGCACGAGCCCAGCCAGCGAGTTTGGGTCCGGTTGATTGGATTGTTAGGCGGAATTAGTGAAGTATAAAAGTTGTTTGCATTTAGCTTATTAAACATCAGTTGGTTCACCCCTGTCACATTTTTTACAATCCAACTTGAGCCCAATTTTTGATTCGCGTCCTAATTTAGTTTCAACCCATGGCCTATTTGTCCAAGGTGGTTGATTTCTTACGTGTTGATTGTGTCCACAAGATAGCTCTGCAACCCAATGGGCTTCATCATCTTTATGATAACCGACAATTGGATGTTTCATTCCGCCTAACGCCCCTAATAAACGGCAAATACTTGTTGGCTAAAATGGCGAGGAACGAGCCCAGCCAGCGAGTATTTGTCCGGTTGATTGGTTTGTTAGGTTTCACTTACACCCCCACTCAGAAATACTAAGTCTAAAAGATAATTTTCGCAATTGAGCCTCAAGCCCAACAAATGTCACGTATACAAAGGCCTCTGCTCGGTAGTCAGGTATATTGTCGACGTGCAAATTTATTTCTTGGTAGGATTCTCGTTTATTATACGCAGGTACGAGATACCTATCACTTGATGCGATAAACGCATCTTCAAAGACGTACTTAGTAGTTGGAATTTCTAAGCGATATTTGATGTCGATGCCGCTAGGAATTTCATACTGTTTTAAATCACTCATTTCCCATGACAGCTTTGCATTTGGGTCTATTAATGAAACAGTGACACAATAATCTCCCTCTCTAAACAAGCCACTAGACTTAATTGTTCTTTCTCCTTCTCTGATGCTTGTTGGTTCCAACGAATAACCAACAATAATAGGAGCTCCCGAGCAACCGATTAGTAATAATACAAAAATACCTATCAAACTGAATTTCAAACTACGCTATCCTCTGTGGAACCTAACGCCCCTATTAACCTGCAAATACTTGCTGGCTATCATTAGCGAGGCACGAGCTCAGCCAGCGAGTAGTTGTCAGGTTGAATGGTTTGTTAGGTGTAAACTCTGAATGCAAAGCCACTCTCCCTGTGCAGATATGATTGATGAAGTTACTTTAACTGAAAATACACAAAATACAAAAACTGGTGGGCGCTTGAGATTACCTTTGTAAAAACGGCCATGACAACACAAAAGCGAATTGCACGGATAGAGCAGGGCGCGTTTTTGCTAACGTTATGAAAATCAATGAAGGTTGGTGCTGATAAAACATGTGCTGCTGACTGTTTAGAAAAGCTGATTATCAAACCAGCCACACAGACTAAAAATGAAAGAAAGCGGCAGTTAAAAACGATACGAAATTAAGCGCTGGAGCTTGGCGTTGAAACAACCTTACCCACAAGCACCTTTACACATAACAACTTATTACCCTGAACAAAAACGCAAAATTGCGAAAATGCTGAAAGAGCATGGTAATTGGTTAGTCTTTGTATTTTTCATAATGTGTTGTATTCCCTCACTAATTTATTTTAGTACAGTTTAACGCCGCAAAAGTACTGAAACATTCCGTTTTACTGGCATTAACCCACTGAGTATCCAACACTGTGTGATCATACAGTATAAATTACAAGGAAAGTTTATGCCGCAATCTCCATTTTTGGAATATTTAGCTGAGTTAATGTTTGAGCGTCGATATTCTAAACGGACAATTGAATCTTATTCTAAGTGGATTAGAGCATTTATCAATTTTCATAAACAACGCCACCCAAAGTTAATGGGAGAAGAAGAGGTGTTAGCTTTTCTCAATTTTTTAGCGGTTGATAAAAAGCTTGCTGCTAATTCACAGACATTGGCATTGAATGCTCTGGTTTTTGTTTACAAGGAGATTATAGAGAGTCCACTTGATTTAGACTTAAAATACATCCGCAGCAGCCGTCAGGCAAAACTTCCTGTGGTACTAACCACTGAGGAAATAAGGCAGTTTTTTACGTGTGTAACTCCTGATTACAAGTTACCCATATCTTTACTTTACGGAAGTGGATTGCGCCTAATGGAATGTGTGCGTTTACGGGTGGCAGACATTGATTTTGATTACAAGTCAGTACGAGTCTGGAACGGCAAAGGTGGTAAACATCGGATCGTTACGTTAGCCGATGAACTCCTTCCCTTGATTAAACAACAAATCGTGTTAGTTCAGCGATATCTAGAGGGCGATTTAGCGAATCCGCACTTTGCTGGTGTTTGGTTACCTCATCGTTTACGTAAAAAATACCCTAGTGCCTGCGATGATCTTAATTGGCAGTACTTGTTTCCTTCGAATAGGACGTCTAACGATCCTGAAAGCAGCGACTTGCGCCGACATCACATTAGTGAATCTAACTTGCAGAGACAGGTCAAACGCGCTGCTATTTCGGCTGGTATAGAAAAAAATGTATCACCCCATACTCTTCGCCATTCCTTCGCCACCCATTTACTGCAAGCGGGCGCTGACATTCGTACTGTACAGGATCAATTAGGACACGCCGATCTTCGCACCACACAAATTTACACACACATTTTGCAACGAGGTGGTAATTCTGTCATTAGCCCTTTGTCACATTTGCTTTCAAGAGAGCCTAAATAACCTGAACTCTGGATAAGAAATTAGTTAGCAGATTGAATTAAATAACTCAATTTCATGTCGGGTTCTTGCTTGCGATTTTTTTCTGGTACAAGGCAAATATATGCGTCAATAGCTGGCCTATTGCAAACGAATTTAACGCAGTAATAGGGGAAAATACGATTAGCAACCGAAATTCTGCGTTCAAGACCCGCTATTTTGCTTAATTTTCAGCCAGTATTAAAACTATCTAGTTTGATAGGAGCGATGTTCATGTCTTCAATAAAAGTGAATGGCAAAAGTGTAGAGCTATCTGGTGATCAAGACATGCCACTATTGTGGTTTTTGAGGGAAAAGCTTTCGCTAGTTGGCACTAAATTTGGTTGTGGAATTGGTTCTTGCGGTGCCTGTACTGTACATATTAATAATAAAGCTGTGAGATCTTGCACCCTGCCCATTGGAGCGCTTGTCAATGAAGATGTGGTAACCATTGAGGGCTTAGCTGCAACCCAAGAGGGAATCTCTGATTTACACCCAGTTCAACAGTCATGGATAGATTTTAACGTCGCTCAGTGTGGCTATTGCCAAGCAGGACAAATCATGGCGGTGACAGATTTTTTGAATCGATTTCCATCTCCTACAGACGACGATATCGACACGCATTTAACGAATTTATGCCGCTGCGGTACATATTCGCGAATGCGCCAAGCAATTCATCATGCCGCTAAGCAAATGCGTGCTGAAAAAGGAGAAGCGAAATGAATATGTCAATCAATCGCAGGCAATTTTTGAGCTATTCGTTTTATTCTGGCGCTTTGTTAATCGCGTGTCCTCTTCCTGCTATTGGCAAGCCCTCGGCAACAGGCGATTCGTCTGGCGCATTAACGCCTTTGGTGAGTATTAGCCAAGACAACCACATTACTTTTTATTCTCCTTCGCCTGAAATGGGGCAGGGGATAGATACCTCACTTTCTATGTTGTTTGTTGAAGAGCTAGGTGGGGACATGAGCAAAGTATCTGTTGAACCGCTCCCCTATTTCTTGAAACGCGATAGTGAAGGAAAAATAACCTGGCAAGTAGTACCGCAATTTTCTGGAGGCTCTACCAGTATTTCAAGAAATTGGACTCTAGTACGCGAAGTAGGTGCTACTACTAAGCAGTTGTTCATTCAGGCAGCCGCAAGGGCGTTTAAAACACCAGAGACGTCTCTATCTGTGGAGTCTGGTTATGTTAATTTGCCCGAGGGAAGAAAGGTATCATTGGGTTATTTAACCGATCTTGCGGCCAAGCAGACATTGCCAGAGGCATTTAAACCGACTGTAAAAGCAAGAGACGACTGGAAAATCATCGGCAAATCACACTTTACCCAAGAGTCGAAAAAGATAGTCACAGGGCAGCCTCTTTATGGCATGGACATGGAATACCCTAATGCAAAAATTTGTTTAATTGCTCGGTGTCCATTCTTAGATGGCGAACTAAAGAGTTTGGATGATTCTGACGCATTGGCGATGGACGGAGTAATAAAAATCGTTACCTTACCTCGACCAGATTTAGATAAGTTTTATACCTATCTAGCCGCGGGTGTGGCGGTAATCGCTGAAAATTTTTGGTCGGCTAAAAAAGCCAGAGATAGCCTAAAGATTGTTTGGGATAAAGGGCCAAATTCGAATGAAAGCACTAAAAATTTGCATCAGCAGTGTGATGACTTGTTAACTCAAAAGGGACAAGTTGTGCGCGAGGATGGTAACTATCAAGAAGCAATAGATAACGCGGCAAAAGTGATTACAAAAACCTACAAACTCCCATTGGTTAGTCACGCGCAGTTGGAGCCTCAAAATTGTATAGCACATGTAACTGAGGATAATTGTACCATAATCGCGCCTATGCAAGGCCCTGGAGGTGGAAGCCGACACGCTGAAAGAATAACGGGTTTTGATAGGGTAAAAATGGATGTACGTTACCCTCGATTAGGTGGGGGATTTGGTCGCAGATTAACTAATGATCATGTCGCCGAAGCAGTAACAGTATCAAAGTTAGCGGGCATGCCTATTAAATTAATTTGGACGCGCGAAGATGATTTGAGCCACGATTTTTATCGACCTATGGGTCATCACCAAGTGACGGCGGGGATCGATAAGGATGGAAAAGTTACGGCCTGGTCCCACCGATTGGCAGGAACACCAAAATATTATCGTCGTGATGGCGTAGAGGTAAAAGACTATTTCGGTGCAGATATGTATGTGGACGATTTTCCGGCGGGTCGAGTTAAAAATATCCGCAACGAATATTTTCCGGCTAAGTTTTCTGCTCCGCAGGGAAGTTGGCGTGCCCCTGCACATACTGCAAACGCATTTGTCATTCATAGTTTTGTAGACGAACTTGCTATGGAAATGAATAAGGATCCATTAGCCTTGAGGCTAGAAATGCTCGGAGAGCCAGAGGCTTTAGAATACGGTCAACATGGCGGTCCGGTTTTTCACACTGGGCGAATGGCAAACGTACTAAAAATGGCGGCTAAACGTGCTGGGTGGGGACGAAAAACCTCAGAAGGCACAGGACTAGGCATAGCAGGGCATTTTACATTTGGGGGCTATTGCGCTTGTGTGGCTGAAGTTAAACTCAATGCGGACGGCAGTTTCCGGGTAAACAAGGTGTTTGCTGCAATTGATGTAGGGACTGTAGTCAATCCGGAGGGCATTAAATCTCAGGTTGAAGGCGGCATGAACGATGGGTTAAGTGCGGCTTTGGGCCAACAAATCATAATCCAAAATAGTCAGGTCGTTAATAACAATTTTGATTCTTACAACATGATGCGAATGGGAGATTCCATCAAACAAATCGAGGTTGAAATTGTTGATAGTAACGAAGATCCAGCCGGAGCAGGGGAAATGGGAATCCCGCCTTTGGCACCTGCAGTTGCCAATGCATTAGTTGCCGCAGGCGGACCTAGAATACGACATCACCCCATGACAGCGCCATTGGCCTAACGATACAGGGGACTATTCCGATATGCAGAAAATCGAATGAAATCTTCATTAATGATGTTGTGATTTATGCTTTTCCAATTGGTTGGATTCAATAAATCGAAAGACATCCCGCCAACTAAGGATTCCCAATGGCTTCATCTTTGTGTCTACGACAGGAATGCAGGAAACACTATATTCGTTAAACACCTGTATTGCTTTGAACAAAGAACTATTGGGAGCAAGGGTAATTAGGCCTCGACCCATTACTTGGTGAACTCGTTTGTTCAAGCATGCTGTGTCCTTCGCTGATTCCAACCCACTACCTACATTTGGGCTCAATGCTTTGAATAAATCTCTATCCGATAACACGCCAACGAGCTTTGAATTCTCTACAACCAATAGATGATGAAATTTGTGTTTTTCAAACAAGGTTTTGACATGTGACAAGGTGTCATCCATTTTAACGCTAACAATGGATTTGCTCATGAGTTGATCGATTGTCTTCACACGCTCATTTCCTAGGTATTTTTTTGGTTTTTAAACCTTGTCAGACTGGACGAGTTAGCCTTGATTTCAGATTAATAGCTTAGATCTGCTGCATCGACAAATCAAATATCCGCCTGATAAAAACAGTCGAAATTACTGATAATAGACAATAAAAAACCCAGCAAAAGCTGGGTTTTTATAATCTTTGACTGACAAGTACGTTTATTTTCGCATTTTTTGAATTAAGCGAATTTGAGCAATAGCTTCAGCTAATTCTGCCGCAGCTTCAGCGTAATCGAAGTCAGCACCCGCATTCGCAATGTGCTGTTCGGCACGTTCTTTTGCTTCAAGTGCTGCTTTCTCATCTAAATCGCCTGCTCGAACAGCGGTGTCGGCTAGTACGGTTATACTGCCAGGCTGCACTTCTAACATGCCGCCTGCAATGTAAATATACTCTTCGTCACCATGCTGCTTAACCAAACGGACCATGCCAGGATTAAGCGCAGTGATAAGCGGAGCATGACCTGGGTGTATACCCAATTCACCTTCGCTACCAGTAACTTGTATGGTTTCTACCAGACCAGAAAAAATCTTGTCTTCAGCGCTTACCACGTCCAAGTGAACTGTCATTGCCATGGGACCTCCTAATAAGGTGTATTAATTCTTCGGTTATCCGAAGAATTACATGCCTTTCGCTTTTTCGATGGCTTCGTCAATTCCGCCAACCATATAGAAGGCTTGTTCTGGCAAGTGATCGTATTCACCTGCAAGAATTCCTTTAAAGCCGCTGATGGTATCTTTCAAAGACACATATTTACCTGGCGAACCAGTAAATACTTCAGCAACGAAGAAAGGTTGTGACAAGAAGCGTTGGATCTTACGAGCACGAGATACAGCTTGCTTATCTTCTTCAGATAGCTCGTCCATACCTAGGATAGCAATGATGTCTTTCAATTCTTTATAACGCTGAAGAACAGATTGAACACCACGTGCTGTGTCGTAATGATCATTACCGATTACCAATGGATCAAGCTGACGTGAAGTAGAATCTAGTGGGTCAACCGCAGGGTAAATACCCAAAGAGGCGATATCACGAGACAATACAACAGTTGCATCCAAGTGAGCAAAGGTTGTCGCTGGGCTCGGGTCAGTCAAGTCATCCGCAGGTACGTACACCGCTTGGATTGAAGTGATTGAACCAGTTTTAGTTGATGCAATACGTTCTTGAAGTACACCCATCTCTTCAGCCAATGTAGGCTGATAACCTACCGCAGAAGGCATACGTCCTAGTAGTGCAGAAACTTCTGTACCAGCTAGGGTGTAACGATAGATGTTATCTACGAAGAATAGTACGTCACGACCTTCATCACGGAATTTTTCCGCCATGGTCAAGCCTGTCAATGCAACACGAAGACGGTTACCAGGAGGCTCATTCATTTGGCCGTAAACCAAAGATACTTTATCAAGTACGTTTGATTCGTTCATTTCGTGATAGAAATCGTTACCTTCACGAGTACGCTCCCCAACACCGGCGAATACTGAATATCCACTGTGCTCGATAGCGATGTTACGAATCAATTCCATCATGTTAACGGTTTTACCTACACCAGCACCACCGAACAATCCGACTTTACCACCTTTTGCAAATGGGCAAACCAAATCGATTACTTTGATACCAGTTTCAAGTAGTTCAACTGCACTAGATTGATCTTCGTAGCTAGGCGCTTCACGGTGAATAGACATACGTTCTTCTTCACCAATTGGGCCTGCTTCATCGATAGGGTTACCTAATACGTCCATGATACGGCCCAGAGTGGCTGTACCAACAGGAACATTAATAGGTTCACCTGTATTTTCTACAGCTAATCCACGGCTCAAACCGTCTGTGGTACCCAATGCGATACTGCGCACTACGCCGCCACCTAGCTGTTGTTGCACTTCTAGGGTTAATCCCTGCAAGTTACCTTCTGTAACTTTAAGTGCGTCGTAAATTTTTGGAACCGAGGCTTGTGGAAATTCAATATCCACTACCGCGCCAATGATTTGGACGACCTTACCTTGACTCATGTTTAGTCCTCATTAATTTTTAAACCTTTGCCTACACCGCTGCCGCGCCGCCAACTATCTCACTAATTTCTTGTGTGATAGCAGCTTGACGTGCTTTGTTGTATACCAGTTGCAAGTCTTCGATTAGATCGCCTGCATTGTCAGTTGCGGCTTTCATCGCAACCATACGAGCAGCTTGCTCTGATGCAGTATTTTCAACCACACCCTGATACACCTGAGATTCGATATAACGAACCATTAATTTTTCCAAAATTGGTTTTGGATCGGGTTCGTATATGTAATCCCAACGATGCTTTAATTCTTCTTCATCAGACTTTGGCAAAGGTAACAATTGATCGATCTTAGGTTCTTGCGTCATGGTGTTTACAAAGTCGTTATAAACGAGGAATAACCTGTCTATTTTTCCTTCGTTGTACGCATCTAACATGACACGAACCAATCCAACAACGTCTTGAACACTAGGTGAATCACCAATACCAGATTCAGCAGCAAGTACATTGCCACCAAATCGACCGAAGAATGCACATGCTTTTGCACCTAAAGCTGCAAAATCATATTCAACGTCTTGATCTTGCCATTTCTTCACATCAGCAGTGACTTTCTTGAATTCGTTAGAGTTCAAGCCGCCACACAATCCACGATCTGTAGAAATAACAATATAACCGACACGTTTAACTTCACGTTCTTCCAAATAAGGATGACGATATTCCAAGTTACCGTGTGCCAAGTGACCAATCACGTTACGCATGCTTTCGGCGTATGGACGACTAGCTTCCATACGGTCTTGCGCCTTTTTCATTTTAGACGCGGCGACCATTTCCATAGCACTGGTGATCTTTTGAGTATTCTTGATACTCCCGATCTTACCTTTTATCTCTTTACCGCTGGCCATGATTTATCTCCGATTACTCAACTGAATGACTTGATTACCAAGTTTGCGTTGCTTTGAATTTGTCCAAAGCTTCAGCCATTTGGGATTCAATGTCACCGTTGTAATTACCGGTCTCATTAAGCGAGTTCATTAGCTCAGCGTATTCGCTATTCATAAAAGAATGTAGTGATGCTTCAAAATCCAAGATTTTGTTCAGCTCTACGTCTTTCAAATAGCCTTTTTCAACTGCGAACAAAGAAACACCCATATCGGCCACTGAAAGCGGGCTATATTGGTTTTGCTTCATAAGTTCTGTAACACGCTCACCATGCTCTAGTTGAGCACGAGTAGCTTCATCAAGGTCAGATGCGAACTGCGAGAACGCCGCCAATTCACGATACTGTGCAAGGGCAAGACGAATACCGCCACCTAGCTTCTTGATGATTTTAGTTTGTGCAGCACCACCAACACGAGATACCGAAATACCAGCGTTAACAGCAGGACGAATACCCGCGTTAAACAAATCAGATTCTAAGAATATCTGACCATCGGTAATCGAGATTACGTTAGTAGGTACGAACGCTGATACGTCACCTGCTTGAGTTTCAATGATTGGCAAAGCAGTTAATGAACCTGTTTTACCTTTCACTTCACCTTTAGTGTACTTTTCTACATACACATCGTTTACGCGAGCAGCACGCTCTAGTAGACGTGAGTGAAGATAGAAAACATCACCAGGATAAGCTTCTCGACCCGGAGGACGACGTAGTAGCAATGAAATTTGACGATAAGCAACAGCTTGCTTAGACAGATCATCATATACAATTAGTGCATCTTCACCGCGGTCACGGAAGTATTCACCCATTGTACAACCTGAATAAGGTGCTAAGTATTGCAATGCAGCAGATTCAGAAGCAGAAGCTGCAACCACAATGGTATGGGCCATTGCGCCGTGTTCTTCTAACTTACGTACTACGTTAGCAATAGTAGATGCTTTTTGACCAACCGCGACGTACACACATTTAACGCCTGTGCTTTTTTGGTTGATGATGGCATCGATAGCAAATGCTGTTTTACCTGTTTGACGGTCACCGATAACCAACTCACGCTGGCCACGACCAACTGGAATCATCGCATCAACAGACTTATAACCAGTTTGAATTGGTTGGTCGACTGATTGACGTTCGATTACACCTGGTGCAATTTTTTCTACTGGTTCAAAACCGTCTGCTTCGATCGCGCCTTTACCATCGATTGGCTCACCCAAGGTGTTAACCACTCGACCTAGTAGGCCACGACCAACTGGTACTTCCAAAATACGACCTGTTGATTGTACTTTAGTACCTTCTTGTAGGTCCGCATAAGGACCCATAACTACCGCACCGACTGAGTCTCGCTCAAGGTTCAATGCAATAGCATAGCGACTTCCAGGAAGCTCAATCATCTCACCTTGCATAACATCGGCAAGGCCATGGACACGAATGATACCGTCGGTAACACCAACGATCGTGCCTTCATTACGAGCTTCACTAGTAACTTCAAACTGTTCAATTCGCTTTTTGATCAGTTCTGCAATTTCTGTGGAATTCAGTTGCATGCTCTATTTCCCCGCTATGATTGTAACGCGTCTGAAAGACGCTCTAGTTTTGAACTTACAGATCCATCGATCACTGTGTCACCGGCTTTAATAATCACACCGGCTACAATGTCAGCATCCACGTTACAATTCAGCTTAACTTTTCGTGCAAGACGTTTCTCAAGAGACGCGCCAATACTGTCTTTCTGTTTTTTACTTAGTTTGATTGCGGAAGTGACTTCAACATCAATTTCTTTATCAAACTCAGCTTTGTATTCATTAAACAGTTGAGCAATATCGGGTAGCGCTTGTAAGCGTCCGTTTTCAGCCAGAAGTTTCATCAAATTCTGACCCTGTTGGTCGAGCTGTTCACCACACACGTTGTTGAACAATTCTGCTAATTTGTCAGCTGCCATAGCACTGGATAAGATGTTTTTCATCGTATCGTCAGACGCTACTTCTGCTGCAAAAGCTAGCATTTCCTGCCATTGTGTAATGACTTTGTTCTCGACCGCGTAGTCGAAAGCTGCTTTAGCATAAGGGCGAGCAACAGTTGTCAATTCAGACATAGCTCAATAGCCCCTTATAGCTCAGCGACAAGTTTTTCAACTATGTCACTTTGTGCAGCGGCGTCGATTTCTCTCGCCAAGATTTTCTCAGCACCGCTAACTGCCAAGGCAGCAACTTGCTTACGAAGATCTTCTTTCACACGGTTACGCTCTGCTTCAATTTCGCTTTCGCCTTGCGCAATGATTTTCTCACGCTCAGCATGGCCACGTTGCGTTTCTTCATCCACTATTTGAGATGCACGCTTTTTGGCTTGTTCGATAATTTCAGCTGCTTGAGTCTTGGCTTCTCTAAGTTGCTCTGTCGCTTTCGCTTGAGCTAACTCGAGTTCCTTCTGACCTCTTTCTGCATTGGCCAAGCCGTCAGCAATATCTTTCTGACGCTTTTCAATTGCTTCCATCAGTGGTGGCCACACAAATTTCATGCAGAACCAAACAAACACTGTAAAGGCAATTAATTGACCTATTAGAGTGGCGTTAATATTCACGTCCGCTCCTCCTCATTAGTTGTTCGCTAAAAACGTTAGGGTTTATGACTAAGCACCAACAGCGAACAATAAGTATAGAGCGATACCAACACCGATCATCGCGATAGCATCAATAAGACCCGCTACGATGAACATTTTAACTTGAAGTTGAGGTGCAAGCTCTGGTTGACGTGCAGCAGATTCTAGGAATTTACCACCCAAAAGACCAAATCCGATAGCAGTACCTAGGGCACCCATACCGATTAGTAGAGCAACGGCGATGTATAACATGTATGTCTCCGATTTTTAGTTAAGTTTAAAAGTTAAAGTTAAAAAACGATTGTAAAAATTTTACCTAATTAGTGATCTTCACTCGCCAAACTCAAATACACGATAGTTAGCATCATGAATATGAAAGCTTGCAAAGGAAGAACAAGAATATGGAATACTGCCCACATGAAATGCAGTGGCAATTGGAAGTAGCCAATTGTTGCAATCAATATGAATATCAATTCACTGGCGTACAAGTTACCAAATAAACGCAAAGCAAGAGATAGAGGTCTTGCTAGCAAGGTGACAGATTCAAGAATGAAGTTCACTGGGATAAACGCCCAATGTCCGAAAGGTTGCATAGTTAGCTCTTTCATAAAGCCACCCACACCTTTCATTTTAATTGAGTAGAAAATAATCAGCGCAAACACACCAATAGCGAGTGCGAAAGTAAGATTCAAGTCAGTGGTTGGAACCGCCTTCATATAAACATCATGAGGGTCCATACCAAAACCGTGTTGGCCAATTAAGCCAGCTATCGTAGGCAGAACATCAACTGGTACCAAGTCCATTAGGTTCATTAACAATACCCAAACGAAAATGGTCAGTGCAAGAGGGGCAATTAGTGCGCTTTTACCGTGAAATGTACTGGTGACATTGTCATTGACAAAATCAATGATCATCTCGACAAAGGCTTGCGTCTTTGTTGGAACACCGGTCGCTGCTTTTTTAGCAACCGAGCGGAAGAACCATAAAAATAAAATACCTAAACCAATAGACCACGCAAGCGTGTCTATATGCCAAGTCCAAAACCCTGCGTCAGCACAAGCTTCGTTAAATGCGATACCGGAATCGGTGTTACACATTGAGGCATTGGTCAAGTGGTGCTTGATATATTCTGAGGTGGTGTATTCAGATGCCATTTATTAACCCAAATTGTCTAATTTAAAATTCTTTCAATGTTGCCAGTGCTATCCACTGTGCAATCGTAGCTGCGATAAAAGTACCGAATAACGGGAGCGGTTCAAGCTTCAACCAATTAAACGCCATCACACCTAAAATAATTGTTAATGCCAACTTCAACTTAGAACCTTGGCTAAAACTCCGTACTACCTGCTCATTTTGGCTGGCACCAGAGTATCGAAACGCTAATAGTGCAAAAACACTGTTGGGCACAACACAAATCAATCCGCCCATTAAAGCTGACAACCCATAATGAGTGTCGAATATCACGAGTATCAAACTCGAGATAAGTGTTACAGTAAGGCATTGAAAAAAGCACACTTTAATGGCTAACAATCTACCTTTTTTGGCTAAGTTAGAACCCAAATCCAGCCTACTTATGAAAAAACCGTAACAAAAAGCGCCAAAAGTATACTGTTTTACCGCAAATATTCAACTATTTAGCGTGTTTTCTTGGTACTACCAGCGCGAACCCACTTTTTTAAAACCCTTATTTCTATAGGGGTATAAGCAGGTTGGTCTAAATTGGCGTGGATAATCACTTGATATGAGACAAAATTCCATCTAACTCATCCAGAGAAGAAAAATTTATCACCATTTTACCTTTGCCTTTGGCATTGTGGGCAATGTTGACCTGAGCGCCTAGATTCTCTGACAATTGAGTTTCTAATCGCTTAACATCTGGATCTATTTTTTGCTCTGGCTTGGGTTTTGCGGGCTCTAAAAGACGGCGAACCAAATTTTCAGTGTCTCTTACCGTCATACCTTTACCGGAAACAATCTGTGCAGCATCGGTTTGCATGTCATCTTGCAACGCCAAAAGCGCTCTGGCGTGCCCCATTTCGATATCACCGTGTTCGAGCATTAACTTAACATCTTCATTTAAATTGTTTAAACGAAGTAAGTTGGTCACTGTGGTGCGAGATTTACCCACCGCATCCGACACTTCTTGATGGGTTAGCTCAAACTCTTTCATTAATCTGTCGAGTGCTTGTGCTTCTTCCATGGCATTGAGATCTTCACGCTGAATATTTTCGATCAACGCGATTGCCACTGCTGATTCGTCGGGAACATTTTTTATGAGGCAGGGAATCACGTCCAAACCAGCTAATTGTGAAGCACGCCAACGACGCTCACCGGCTATGATTTCAAATAAATGGTCAGCAAGTTTACGAACAACAATGGGTTGAATAATGCCTTGGGTACGAATTGAGGATGCCAATTCATCAAGCGCTTCAGGGGACATGTCTTTTCTAGGCTGATATTTACCAGGCTGTAAATATTCAACAGGGATTTTTTGTAATTCGTTGGTATTTTCAGTTCCTTCTGCAAGCGCGTCAGCACTTGCATTGCTTGTTGCCAGTAACGCATCAAGCCCTCTTCCTAATCCTCTTTTTTTCGCCGACATGTCTTTTTCTAACCTTATACTTTTTAAACTAGCTGTTTAACTGGCTTTTTTTAAATCGCGATTACGACGACGTAATATTTCTCCGGCAAGTGCCAAATATGCCTTTGCACCCGTGGAAGATTTATCGTAATACATTGCAGGTGCGCCAAAACTTGGTGCCTCAGCCAGTCGTACATTTCGAGGAATGACCGTTCTGTATACCTGATCACCAAAATGACGTTTCAATTGTTCAGAAACATCGTTGGCCAAACGGTTTCTTGGATCATACATGGTGCGCAATACACCTTCTATTTTCAAAGCGGGATTGACCACAGATGCCAATTTTTCAATTGTGTCCATTAGCGCTGTCAATCCTTCCAGAGCGTAATATTCACACTGCATTGGAACTAACACTG
Source organism: uncultured Alteromonadaceae bacterium (assembly GCA_947503265.1). Lineage (GTDB taxonomy): Bacteria > Pseudomonadota > Gammaproteobacteria > Enterobacterales > Alteromonadaceae > Aliiglaciecola. The sequence goes on along the minus strand of CANNDC010000018.1, from coordinate 58,718 downwards.
AATCAGCAGCTGCCATAGCATTAACAGTCAGTTGACTGAGTGAAGGAGGACAATCGATGAAAATAAAATCGTAATAATCTCGTACTGGTTTGAGTGCCTTGCGCAATCTCACTTCTCGGGCAAACACTTCCATCAGCTTAATTTCAGCAGCAGTAACATCGGAGTTGCCCGCGATCAGATCGTATTTACCTGACGTTTCTTTGATAACAACTTCTTCGATGGGTTTTTCTTCTATGAGCAATTCATAGCAAGTTGACTCCACTTCATATTTGTCAACTCCACTACCCATGGTTGCGTTACCTTGAGGATCAAGATCAATAAGTAACACTTTGCGTTTTGTTGCTGCCATAGAGGCTGCCACATTCACTGCAGTGGTCGTTTTCCCTACGCCGCCTTTTTGATTCGCTATTGCGATAACTTTGGCCAATTTACATATCACTCATTGAGAAGGTTACTAAACTTGGTTTCGTGTTCGGTATATTATCAGATAGTCTTTTTAATTTTTAGCAAATGTCGTTCTCCTTCGAGATCAGGGACAGTCAGGGCTATCGTCTCGATGATCTTAAAGTCGGTGGGCATTTGTTCTATCTCTTGTTCTGGGAACTGACCTTTTAACGCCAAAAATTCCCCTTCCGAATCTACCAGATGCTGACACCAATACAACATATCTTTGAGGGAAGCGAAAGCGCGACTTAGCACCCCATCCAATTTTAGGTGACTCGAATAAGACTCTACTCTCGATTGCACAGGCGTAATATTGGTAAGTCCTAAATCAAATCCGGCTTGTTTCATAAAACGCACGCGCTTACCCAAGCTGTCCAACAAAACAAATTGCTTATCAGGGTGGATAATGGCCAAAGGAATGCCCGGTAAACCCGGTCCTGTGCCAACATCAATATAGGTGTCTCTGTCCAAATGAGGGCCAATTACAATGGAGTCAAGGATATGTTTCACTAACATTTGTTCAGGATCACGAACCGAAGTCAAATTATAGGCCTTGTTCCATTTGTGCATCATCAATACAAAATCCACCAGCTTTTCACATTGGGATTCGGACACAGACAAGGTCAATTTCGACAATCTGTGTTTCAATGAATTCAGAAGTGATTCTTTCAATGCACTCATTTAGGCAGATTGACGTTGTGTTTTACTTTGCTCAGACGACTGCTTTCTAACCAAACCTTGCTTCTTCAAATGCACCAGTAGCAACGAAATGGCAGCAGGTGTGATCCCTGAAATTCGCATCGCTTTACCAATGGTTTCTGGTCTGGCATCAGTCAATTTCGCTACCACTTCATTGGACAATCCTGAAATCTTACTGTAGTCAAAGTCGACTGGTAGCAAGGTATTTTCATGGCGTAAGCTTTTGGCAATCTCGTCTTTTTGACGCTCTATATAACCAGCGTACTTAATTTGAATCTCTACCTGTTCAGCAGCAAGCGGATCCGTCAGCGCTGGTCCTAATGAGTCAATTTCCATTAATTTTGCGTAACTCAATTCAGGTCGACGTATGAGGTCTTCCAAAGAATGCTCGCGACTCACGGGAGTTTTTAACAAAGGATTGAGTGATTCTGTTGCTTGGTGATTTGGATGGATCCAAGTCGTTTTCAAACGTTGCTTTTCTTGTTCAATCGCGTCCATTTTGGTGTTAAAAGCGGCCCATCGTTCATCATCAACAAGCCCAGCTTCTCGACCTAGCGCAGTTAAACGAACATCGGCATTATCTTCACGCAATAACAAGCGGTACTCAGCACGACTAGTGAACATACGATAGGGTTCTTTGGTCCCCATGGTGGCCAGATCATCAATTAGTACGCCCGCATACGCTTGATCTCGTCTGAGTAACAAGGGATCTTTTTCCAATACTTGCAGCGCAGCGTTAGCACCAGCCAGTAGGCCTTGTGCTCCAGCTTCTTCATAGCCTGTAGTGCCATTGATCTGACCTGCAAAGAACAGCCCGTCAATAAATTTAGTTTCCAGTGTTTGTTTGAGATCGCGTGGATCAAAAAAGTCATACTCAATAGCATAGCCGGGTCGAATAATGTGCGCGTTTTCAAATCCTTTGATTGAACGTACTAAATCAAATTGCACATCGAACGGTAAACTGGTTGAAATTCCATTTGGATAGACTTCGATACTGTTTAAGCCTTCAGGCTCAACAAATATCTGATGAGAATCTTTATCAGCAAATCGATTAATTTTATCTTCAATTGAAGGGCAGTAGCGCGGACCAATGCCTTCAATGACGCCCGTATACATAGGAGAACGATCTAACCCACCTCGAATTATTTCATGGGTTCTTTCATTGGTATGAGTGATATAACAGGGCACTTGCCTGGGATGATCAGAAACGTTACCCATAAACGAGAATACCGGAAGAGGAGAATCACCCGGTTGTTCTTGCATCAAATCATAGTTAAGAGTTCTTGTATCCAAACGCGCTGGAGTACCGGTTTTTAACCGATCTACTCGAAAAGGCAAGGCTCTTAATCTGTCTGCCAATGCAATTGAAGGAGGATCGCCGGCTCTACCACCTTTATAGTTTTCAAGACCAATATGTATAGTGCCACCGAGAAAGGTTCCCACGGTAATAACAACTGTATTGGCTTTGAATTTCAAACCCATTTGAGTTACTACACCTGTGACGCGATCATTTTCTACAATAAGATCATCACAAGATTGTTGAAATATAGTGAGGTTTTCTTGATGTTCTAGAATGTTTCTAACGGCTAGGCGATAGAGTGAGCGATCTGCCTGTGCGCGTGTTGCCCTAACAGCCGGGCCTTTACTGGAATTGAGAGTACGAAACTGTATACCGGCCTTGTCTGCAGCAATGGCCATTGCTCCACCCAAAGCATCGATTTCTTTAACCAAATGGCCCTTACCGATCCCACCGATCGCTGGGTTACAAGACATTTGACCAAGGGTTTCAATATTGTGTGTTAGCAACAAGGTTTTTACGCCAATACGCGCAGATGCTAACGCGGCTTCTGTACCTGCGTGTCCTCCGCCGACAACGATGACATCAAAATCTTGTTGGTAAAACATGGTTTTCTCTACTTTTGCTGTGTTGGTTCAATTCTATCACCCTTTTTGAGGGGCGCGTATTCTATACTTATTCTTGATTAAGATAAATGCTTAAAATTTATTCAAACTTAAAATTAAGAAGGTTATTTTTATCCGTGATCTTAAAGATCGTTTTGCTTAATCTTTATGATCTATTTATATATTTAGTTTATTTTTATTATTATTAGTGATCGATAATTCAGTTGATAACAGTAAATTTATAATATTTTTCAATCAGTTAAGATAGATCTAAAGCTGTGTTAAGCCTTGGATCAATTGCCGTATAAGCTGGGGATAAGGATCGATTTTATCCACAGGTGAGATCTGAAAATATTCTGTCCTATTGATAACAATAGGTTTCTAACTGGTTATCCGGATCTTTATCCACAGATCTGGATATCCAGTTGATTAATTGTGGGTAACTAGTGGATCAAATGTGGGCAGATCTTTGATATTGTTTATAAAACAAGGTAATAGCTGATTTAGTATGTATCAAAATGAAACTAATAAGCCTGAGTTCGATACAACATCGAAATCAGGCCTTGGTGCTGTTTAGATACAAATCCAACTTTACTGAGTTACTTCATTATTTTTGCTGATTTTAAATTATCTGGGATAATCTTTAATCTAATAACCTTGGACGCTAGATTTATTTTGGTCAAGAAGAACACTAACTAAAGCGATTTAATAGAAATACTGCCACCACTAGTATGCAGTTCTAATCTTGGTCCACCGCCGTTTATTTCGCCGCGTATCGATTGCTTTTTCACTCGGCCATTGACATCAAAATCAGAGCGAACTCGTCCACCACTGGTAGATGCATCAATATCGATACTAATGTCTTCAATAAGGTATGCGGTTATTGACCCACCAGAGGTTGTCAGTTCAGCATCTTCTGTTAATTGCTGTGCCATAGTCACTCGAATACTCCCGCCTGAAGTATGTGCATCAAGCTCTCCATGAATTGCTTCTGTCAAGATAGAACCACCTGACGTTTTCAGTTTTACGTTGCCAGTGATACTGCCAACTTCTATTGAGCCTCCTGAAGTATGAGCATCCACGTTGCCAATCAGATCTTCAATATCAATGGATCCACCCGACGTGTGAATTTCTAGGTTGTATTCTTTAGGTACAGTTACTCTAAAGGTTACTTTTGGGCTTTGATTCCAACCCCAGCTTTTTTGCTTTTCCATCTTACCGATAATTTTTACATCATTGCCATTTGCTTCGCTTTCGACGGAAAATTTGTCACTTTGTTTTCCAGAAACTCCTACTTCGAGTAAAACTTCGTCGCTGTTGTGAGTATCAATGACGAGTTTACCCACATCTGTTCTTAAAAAGAGTTCCCCACCTGAGTCGACATCAAAAGATTCGGTAATATCCCTTGCTGCGCTTTGGAAACTCAATGCTAGACCCACAGAGGCGACAATCACAGCAATCGCTGTAGATTTGATTAGTGAACTTGCTGTTATTGTTGACATAATTTTTCTCAATTTTGTTGTGTTGATATATGAGTCGCAGAGAAAACTAAAAAGGTTTAAAGACAAGAAAAAATGTTTATTCAACGCCATTGAGAAACCGTTGCATCTAATCCTAGAATGCGATTTCAAGCCTACTCGGTATTTCTAGTGGATTTATTGCAGCCTAGCGAGGCTCACCTCAATGCAGTGAAAAATGCACCCTTGATGGAACCTAGTCCACTGCAGTTTTGGAAAGTAGTCAGCGGAGTTTTGTTTATCGCTAATTTGATACTGCTAGCGCTAATACTGTATTGAAGGAGTCATTTAACCTGGTTAGGTTGGTACTTAGAAGCCGTAGTGGCCTCGGGAGTAGGGGGAGTAATTTCTTTTCTGCGGCTAGGGCCTGAAAATTTTACCTTATAGGTATCGTATTCTTTCATGGACTCAAAACAATAACGGCCTAGAGCAGTTTCTAATTCTGCCAAATTGTGATTTGTAATCATGATGCAGTTTTTATTATTAACCAATCGCTGTCTGAGCAGATTTCCAAGCCAGCTTTGAGTGTTTTTCTTCAGCATGGTTTCGTTTACACACACTTCATCCAATATCAGTAAGTCGACATCCAATAGTTCTTTTTGAATTTCTCTAAACTGTTCGGCGACATTGTCAGTGGCATTGTAATCATAAGAGAAGAACCGCATTTCTAACAAACTAGACAGTTGTCGGTAAAGAACGGTTATTTCAAATTGTTCTATTAGTTGATGAGCGATAGCCCCAGCAATATGGGATTTTCCACGGCCATAATCGCCGTAAAAAATCATCATATGAGAACCGCTTTTTCGCCAATTCTGATCGTTGTGAGCGGCGATAAAGGATTGGGCAATACTGACGGCTTCTTTTACATCTTCGCTGTCTTCGATAAGACTGTTAAACGTCCACTTAGGATTCAAGTCTGAACGGCCGTGAATGTCCATAATCCGTCGCTTTTTTGTTTCTTGCTGAAGTTTTTGCACATCTTGGTTAGCTTGAATTTGGAATTTAGCTCGCATTGCTTGATATTCTGCTATGTCATCTTGTGCATTGCTATCATTGCCGGCGTCTTTTACACCCAGACTCTTAGCTAAACTTTCGATTTTACTTTTTATACTGTCCACAATGATGATGTCTTATTTTTTATTCGATACTGGTTTATATTTAGCGACCAATTGCTTGGCGTTGTCATCCGCTTCAACACCGGCCTTTGGTGTTACCCATTGATTGCCCACTTTCTTCGCTGGTTTTACACCGCTGGCAACACGTTTTTGCTTTATTTGAAACACGAATTTTTGTGTCCATTGAAACTGGCTAAATTGCTTTTCAGGTCGTCCTAACCAGTATGCAATAAATTCACCTAACTCAGTTTCTGTGTAGCTTTTATCTATAATACCAATCAATGAAGCCAAGTCATCAAATAAGATGTCATTCGGCAGCCAATCAATGTGCATTTTTTGCCATTGTAAATGAAGAGCAGGGTAGTCGTCTTGTTTAACTTTGCACAGTGGAAGAAGCAGTGTTTGACCATTAAAACTCTTGTTTAAAGAAACGTTATCAGCAACTTTGACCAAATTGAATGAAATCAGCTCCTTAATTAACCCATTGATTTGTCTTCCCAATGAAAAAGGTTTTTCGCCGTTTTCCGGATGATTCCCATTGAGTAAAATCAATAAGTTTTTGTAGTTAAGCTTGTCCGTGACACCTGTTTTTTCATCTGTGTTAGGTTTTAATCCGAGTAAATAGAGCACTCTCGCATCATTGCTAATACGTTGACTTAAAGCTTCATATTCCGATGGATTCACGCTATGTCCTAACTGTTAAGCAAGTTCAGATAAATCGTTTGAAATCAGATTTTCTAACCATTCTACAGCAGTGTCTTCAGGAATTGGATGGTTAAGAACATCAATATGAATAGGCTTAGCTATCATAGTAGCGCCAGTCTCTTTCATTAAATCTTCTAGGATCATTGCACCATTGCAATAGGTGTCATAGCTGCTGTCACCCAATCCAACGACGATAAATTTTACATCCGTTAATTTGGCGTTTTTTAGTGCTTCGGCAAAAGCCTGAATATTGTCAGGTAGCTCACCTGCACCATGGGTAGAACTGCAAATAATCCACACATCACTTTTGGCGGCGTGTATTTCAGTAAATTCTGGCTCCAAGAAAATGGCAGCACTGTGCTTTTTATGTTCCAAACATTCTTTCAAAGCGTCTGCCACGTATTCGCTGGCACCAAGAACGCTACCAACAATAATATTGAAATGTGCCACTTTCCCTTCCTATTATTTTCCAATACAAAATGATGAAAATATGCGTCCGAGTAGATCATCAGAACTAAACTCTCCAGTGATCTCGTCGAGAGCTTGTTGTGTTAGGCGCAATTCTTCAGCGAGCAACTCGCCGGCTAAATTATCATTTAGTTGCTGCTGCCCCACTTCAAGGTGCGCTGATGCTCTTTCAATTGCGTCTATATGTCGACGGCGGGCAATGAATTGTCCCTCAGATGCGGCGCTAAACCCCATACAGTCTTTGAGATGATCAACCAACTCGTCTACACCACTATTTTGACTTGCTGATATTCGGTAAACGGGAGTATTACCAACTTGCTCAAAACCAATGTTCTCACCAGATAGATCAACTTTATTTCTGACTAGCGTCAAGCCAATGTGTTCAGGTAATTTGGCGACAAACTCTGGCCAAATTTTAGCAGGTTCGTTTTCAGTTGAGTCACTACTATCAACCATAAACAATACTCGGTCGGCATTATTAATCTCTTGCCACGCCCGTTCGATACCGATTTGTTCAACTTTGTCTGAACTGTCTCTTAGCCCAGCAGTATCAATAATATGTAAAGGCATTCCATCCAAATGAATATGCTCCTTTAACACGTCACGGGTGGTACCTGCGATATCTGTCACTATGGCCGCTTCGCGACCAGCTAGGGCATTAAGCAAACTGGATTTTCCCGCATTTGGTTTACCTGCGATAACCACTTGCATACCTTCTCGAAGCAAACTCCCTTGTTTGGCTTTTTTCTGAACCTCGAGCAATCGGTCGATAATGTGTTTTAAATCGTTAGTGACTTTACCATCGCTAAGAAAATCGATTTCTTCGTCTGGGAAGTCAATCGCTGCTTCTACATACATCCGCAAATGGATAACGTCTTCAACCAAAGCATGAATCAAAGACGAAAATTGGCCTTGTAACGAACGCATAGCGCTTTTAGCGGCTTGTTCTGAACTCGCATCAATCAAATCAGCGATAGCTTCAGCTTGTGCTAAATCAAGCTTGTCGTTGAGAAAGGCTCTTTCACTGAACTCGCCCGGTCTCGCTAGTCGTATTCCTGGTATAAGCAAAATACGCTTAATGATGAGATCTAATATGACCTGACCACCATGACCTTGAAGTTCTAAAACGTCTTCGCCAGTAAAGGAATTTGGATTGTTGAAAAACAGGGCGATTCCTTGATCCAGTACTTGTCCATCTACATCTAAAAATGGCAAATATTCAGCCTTTCTAGCTAACGGCTTTTTACCCAGAAGAGCTACTGCAACCTGCTCTGAAAGCGGGCCAGATACACGTACTATTCCGACACCACCTTTTCCTGAAGCGGTGGCTTGTGCAACTATGGTTTCCGTGTCTTGCAACACAATTAGTCTCTGAAATTATTAAACTGAAAGGGCTGGCCTAAATCGGCGTTTTTTACCAAGGCCATAACGGCTTGCAGGTCATCGCGTTTTTTACCGTTGACTCTGAGTTGATCACCTTGAATAGAAGCCTGAACTTTCATTTTATTATCTTTAATTAGCTTAACGATTTTCTTCGCGACGGCTTGTTCTATCCCTTGCTTAAAAATAATCGTACGACGGTAGGTTTTACCGCTTCTTACCAGGTCTTGAGATTCCATGGCCGATGTATCCAATTTGCGTTTGGAACAAGCATTTCTGAGCATGTCTTGAAGTTGTTGAAGCTGGAATTCACCTTCAGCTATAAGTAAAACACTCTCATCCTTGTATTCTATAGACGCGTCGACACCGCGAAAATCAAATCGTGTACTCAATTCACGATTGGCATTGTCAACGGCATTTCTTACTTCAGTCATTTCGATTTCAGAGACGATATCAAAAGAGGGCATTGTTTGGCTCCTAGAATAAACAAAGCCCGCACTAAGCGGGCCAGATAAATGGGTTAGTGTGTAAATTACTTAGATTTTAAACCACGTTTTTCCATTGAACTATATATTATTTTCGCTTGTATGAGGGTAATCACGTTGCTGATCAACCAATACAATACTAATCCTGCTGGGAAGATGAAAAAGAACAAACTCATCGCGACCGGCATCCATTGCATAATCTTTTGTTGCATCGGATCTTGAATGGTCATGGGTTGCAGTTTTTGTAGTAAAAACATACTCAAACCAGTCAACACAGGTAGAACAAAATAAGGGTCTTTTACAGATAGGTCAGTTATCCAGAAAATGAAATCTGCATGGCGTAGTTCAACACTTTCCAACAATACCCAATACAAGGCCAGGAAAATTGGCATTTGTAAAAGAAGAGGGAAACAACCACCAACAGGATTAACCTTTTCCTTCTTATACATTTCCATCATGGCTTGAGACATCTTTTGCCTATCGTCACCGAAGCGCTCTTTAAGCTGAGCCATTTTCGGCGCTAGATTGCGCATTTTCGCCATTGATTCATATTGCTTCTTAGTCAATGGATACATGGCGCCTTTAACTATGATGGTAATAATGACAATAGCTAAGCCCCAGTTGACTACAAAGCCTTGAATAATAACCAACAATGCAAATAGGGGCTGTGAAATCCACCAAAGTATTCCATAGTCTACGGTCAAATCTAGACCACGGGCGATGTTTGCCAATGCATCTTGGTCTTTGGGTCCCATATATAAAATGCTAGATATCGTAGCTGATTGGCCAGCAGGAACTTCAATCGCTTGACCTTTGAATCCAATAGCGGCGTAGCGATTTTGCAATACACTGCTATAAAGTTGGTTAGTTTGGTCTTGTGGCGGAACCCAAGCTGAAACAAAATAGTGTTCAAGCATGCCAGCCCACCCACCAAGAGTAGTTTCATTTAAGCGTTCATCTTCCATGTCGCCAAATGAAAATTTAGTGTATTTATCTTCTTGAGTAGAATAAGCGCCACCACGATAAGTGGGCATAAACATACTGCTTTCCTTGCCTTCAATACTTTGCTTGAGCTGTGCATATTGAAGGAGTTGTTTTGCGGAATCGCTTTGGTTGTTTATTACATATTCAACGATAACTTCGTGATGATCGCGCTTAAAAATAAAGTTTTTACTCACTTGCATGCCATCGGCAGAAGTCCATTTTAATGGCACAATCAATTCGTTCCCTTGCAAAACAAATTCATCTTGCGAAACAACGTAAGCAGGGCGCCCACTGGGCGTGTCTATGGCATCACGACCAATAAGGCCGCTTTGCGCAATATACAAAGTGCTTGCATCAGGTCTTAGTAGGCTATATGAATCATCTGACCCTTGAGTAACTGGAAATTTAACCAAATTAGCTGAAACAACATCACCGCCACGAGTGTCAATTAGTACATCTAATGTATCGGTTTTAACACTAATAATGTGGGCAGAAGCAGAAGTGATTTCTTTTGTCACTGTGGCCTCAGAAACCGGCACGTCAGCAGAGTTAGAAGCACTAATCGCTGACGGAACAGATGAAGGCACGTCTGCACTTGGAGTAGTGGGGGTTTGTGTTACTTCCGTTTGAATGGGCTGAACTGGTTTGGGGCCGTAATCGACTTGCCATTGTTGCCACAAAAGAAAACTGACTAAAGCTAAGCCAATTATCAAAAAACTGCGTTGGGATTCCATAAATTACTCTTTAACTGCAAACGTTATTTAAATCACACTGTCATTAGAGTGTGTCTGATTCTTTTTATTACAAGCTATTTATTACATTCTTTGTGCTTTTTATCGCACTTTTTATCGGGTACATAATCAAAGCCCCCAGAATGTAGCGGGTGGCATTTTAATACGCGCTTGATGGTTAACCAACCACCAATTGCAATTCCATGTATTTTTATTGCTTCGATTCCATATTGAGAGCATGTGGGATGGAATCGACAGCGTGGCCCGATCAATGGTGAAAGCCATTTTTGATATTGCCTTATCAACCAGATTGGGATTGCACGCAACGTTGTGTGAGCTTTTTCCATAATCTGCTTAACAATTGTGTAATTTCACGATTAGATAATTTGTCCAACCCAGTTTTGCCAACCACTACTATATCAGTGTTGGGTAGATTGTGTTGGTTCAGTCGAAAGCTTTCCCTTACTAAACGTTTTACTCTGTTGCGATCACTTGCATTTCGAACACGTTTTTTGGATACAGTAATACCCAAGCGAGCATGTCCAAGAGAATTATGTCTGGCTAATAAGGTGACTTGAGGTGAAACGGAAGGGATTGCTTTTTGGAAAACATTCTCAAAGTGGGAGGGAGATAAGAGTCTTAGCTCCCTTGAAAACGAATTTTCACCCACTTTGATAAATTAGGCTGACAAACGAGCACGGCCTTTAGCACGACGATTAGCAAGGACCTTGCGGCCATTCTTTGTCGCCATACGGGCACGAAAACCGTGAGAACGCTTACGCTTTAAGTTACTTGGTTGAAATGTTCTTTTCATGACCTAGTCTCGATAAGTAAGGGTTAAAACAAAATGAACACCAATTGACATTATAAAATGATTGCGCTCAAAAAGGACGCTGAATTCTAGAGATCAAAGGCGCCCTTGTCAACGAATTATCACCAAGATCTGTAAATACTTCAATTTATATTATCAATAGCCAAATAAGTGAATTGTTAATAAAATAGCCAAGTCAATATATTTATCCACAGAAGTAACTTGGTATGCGTGTAAATCGTTATTTTTACTGGTCGTTTTTATCCACCACTTTTGTCGGTAAAAAAGCTACCAGATCTAAGCGTAGTATTCACTAACTAAGTAAATTGATTGTAAAAACAATAGGATATGGTTTTTTTAGGCGATTAGTTAAAATTAATCATAGATCAATATTGCACTTCACCCAAAGAGTTTGAGATAATTCACAACCCCCGACAAATAAGGGGACAAAAAGAACAATATTTGGTCAATCTCTTACTTTTGAGAAAATAACCATTATCCTTAATTAATGTAACTGCGTCCGATCAATTGTACGTGGTTGGTCGTTTTGCGGGCAAAATTTAAATGTCTCTATGGAATAGATGCCTTGATAGGCTTCAGCAAGAATTGTCATCCCAAGAGTTTAGTATGTGGATAAGACCACTTAGGGTTATTCATAATGAAGAGTCATTGACACTTTTTGCTCCAAATAGATTTATTTTAGATTGGGTTAAGGATAAATATAGAAACAAGATTTCTGAGTTATTCGACGAATTTTGTGGTGATGATTCTCCCAGTCTTTTATTAGAGGTTGGGTCTGGGAATCTTCAAGCTCAGCAAAGTATCCAAACTAGTCAAACCCTGAGCAGCCAAAACTCATTTCCTTCGTCATCTTTATCCCCTTTACAAAACAGTCATATTGCTTCTCTAGTCGACAATGCAAATCAAGGTCAGGAAAATTCTATAGCACCTACCAGAGCAAAAGTGAATGGCGATAAACATCCCTCGGTTGTTACTCAGAACAACAAGGGTGTGCAAAGCTCTCATAAAAGTAATATCAACGTAACCTATAAATTTGACAACTTTGTAGAAGGTAAGTCAAACCAGCTAGCAAGAGCAGCTGCGACACAGGTTGCTAATAATCCAGGTGGGGCGTATAACCCATTATTTATTTATGGCGGTACTGGCTTGGGTAAGACCCATTTATTGCACGCAGTTGGGAATGGAATAATCGCAAACAAAAAAGACGCCACTGTTGTGTATATGCATTCAGAGCGGTTTGTACAAGACATGGTCAAGGCGTTGCAAAATAATGCTATCGAATCTTTTAAACGCTACTATCGTTCAGTAGATGCTTTGCTGATAGATGACATTCAATTTTTCGCCAACAAAGAACGTTCTCAAGAAGAATTTTTCCACACATTCAACGCGTTACTGGAGGGTAATCAGCAGATTATTTTGACTTCTGATCGTTACCCTAAAGAGATAGACGGTGTTGAGGATAGATTAAAATCGCGATTCGGTTGGGGGCTTACTATAGCAATAGAGCCGCCAGAATTGGAAACACGTGTAGCTATCCTTATGCGCAAAGCGATAGAAAATAAGATCCACTTACCTGATGAAGTTGCGTTTTTCATCGCTAAACGTTTGCGCTCGAATGTACGAGAATTAGAAGGGGCTTTAAACAGAGTCATCGCGAATGCAAATTTTACAGGACGTCCAATTACAATAGATTTTGTTCGAGATGCATTACGCGACTTATTAGCCTTACAAGAAAAGCTGGTTACCATAGATAATATTCAAAAAACGGTGGCCGAGTATTACAAGATAAAAATGGCTGATATTTTGTCAAAAAGACGCAGCAGAAGTGTCGCCAGGCCCCGTCAAATGGCCATGGCGTTATCCAAAGAATTGACGAATCATAGCCTTCCAGAAATCGGTGATGCGTTTGGTGGAAGAGATCACACAACCGTTCTTCATGCTTGTCGAAAAATAGTGCAGCTAAAAGAAGAAAGTCATGATATAAAAGAAGACTACCAGAACTTGATTCGCACATTATCGTCTTAATAATAAATCACGAGTGACTTAGATGAAATTCACCATAAGCAGGGAAAACTTTTTACAACCTCTTCAGTTAGTTTCAGGCGCAGTAGAAAGACGCCATACCTTACCCATTTTAAGTAATGTACTTATAAAAGTTAGCGATAGTTCTCTTTGGCTAACTGGGACAGATCTTGAAGTAGAATTGATTTCAAATGTGACCCTTACCGGTGAGTTTGATGAAGGTGAAATTACCGTACCAGCGAAAAAGCTGTTCGATATTATTCGGGGACTGTCTGAAGAAAGTGAGATTAAGTTTGAAGTAGATGGTAGTAAGGCTTTGATTCGTTCAGGTCGCAGCCGCTATTCATTATCGACTTTGTCCGCCGCAGATTACCCAAATCTCGAGGATTGGGAAGGGGAAACAGAATTCGAAATCTCTCGTGCTGATTTAAAACACCTTATAGATAGCACTCAGTTTTCAATGGCTCAACAAGACGTGAGATATTATTTAAACGGCATGAGTCTTGAAACTGAAGAAAACCTAATCAGAACGGTTGCTACCGATGGACACAGATTAGCACTGTGTCGTATGGAGTACACTGCTTCTGCATTACCTACAAGACAAGTAATTATTCCAAGAAAGGGCGTCTCTGAGATTACACGTCTGATTGAAGCAGATGATAAGTTAGTTAAGATCCAACTTGGCTCAAATCACATTCGGGTTTTCTCAACTGATTTTATCTTCACAAGTAAATTAGTTGATGGAAGATTCCCAGACTACAGACGTGTTCTCCCTAAAGATGGCGACAAGGTCATAGAAGCAAGTAAAGATTTACTTAAGCATGCTTTCTCTAGAGCCTCCATTTTATCTAACGAGAAATTCAAAGGTGTACGCCTTAATTTGTCCTCAGGTGAGTTAAAGATAACAGCAAACAACCCTGAGCAAGAAGAAGCGGAAGAAGTTGTCGATATAGATTATCAAGGGGATGATTTAGAAATAGGATTTAATGTCGCTTACTTGATTGATGTGTTTAATTCTTTGCAATCTGAAAACGTTAAAATTTCATTAGCTGATTCTAATAGCAGCGCACTAATTGAAGATGCCGCAGATGATTCTGCGCTCTATGTTATTATGCCAATGAGGCTCTAGGGATATTATTAAATTTCCTAAGAGGCTCATGGCCATCATTGTTAGCCAATCATTTTAAAAAAGTGAAGCTAAGTAAAATTCAAATTCAACACTTTCGAAACCTAGAGAGTGTTGAATTAAATCCTTCAGAAAACATCAATTTTATCATTGGAAAAAATGGCAGCGGAAAATCGTCTTTTCTAGAAGCATTACATTATTTAGGTTTCGGGCGGTCATTCAGAACATCAAAACACAAAAATGTTATTCAATATAACGAAAACAATTTTAGCATTTTTTGTATTAGTCAAAGTTCTGAAAAGGACGTGAACAAAATTGGAATGCTAAGAAATCGAGATGATAGCCTGCAAATAAGCATCAATGGAAATAAAACAAACAAGATGTCTGAGTTGGTTTCTAAGATACCAGTACAAATATTTACTCCACAAAGTTCAGATCTGATTCTTGGTTCTCCTTCATTAAGACGAAGGTACCTAGATTGGGGTTTGTTTCACGTGGAACAATCTTTTATAAAATGCTCCCAAAACTATCAAAAACTACTAAAACAAAAGAATGCATTGTTGCGGAAAATACAAATCACCAATGATCAAAATTTAACGGCGCAAATGCAATTCTGGGACAATCAATTGGTTTTAGAAGGGGAAACCCTGTCTAACTTCAGAAAATCCTTCCTAGAGTCGATTTTACCCCATATAAATGCCAATTTAAGTCATTTTCTACCTGAGTTTTGCATAGAAATCTCGTATCATAGGGGATGGGATAAAGACTTAGGTCTTAAGCAAGCTATCGAAAATAAACACCAAAAAGATAGTAAAAATGGTTATTTAAGTGTGGGACCACACAAAGGTGATTTGATTATACGTCATAAGGGAATTGATGTTTCTGAATCGCTTTCGAGAGGTCAATTGAGAATGTTAGTTGCAGGTTTACAGCTTGCTCAAATTCAACATCTCAATTCTAAAACTAAGAAATCATGTATTTTTTTACTCGATGATATTGGTGCTGAGTTAGATGATTTAAAAAGAGAATCGTTTATTGATAGATTGCTAGAAAGTAATACACAGCTTTTTATAACTGCTATTGAGAAAAACCAATTGCAGTTTATTAATAAATATAACAATAAGAAAATGTTTCACGTGGAACATGGCCGTATGAGTGAGGAGAACTAATCAAATGGCAGAAGAGAATACTTACGATTCGTCTAGTATTAAAGTCCTAAAAGGACTAGACGCAGTAAGAAAAAGACCTGGGATGTACATTGGTGATACTGATGATGGTACGGGTCTTCACCACATGGTTTTTGAAGTGGTTGATAACTCAATTGACGAGGCTCTAGCAGGTCATTGTTCCGAAATTAATGTAAAAATTCATACCGATGGTTCAGTTTCTGTAAGCGATAACGGTCGTGGGATACCAACAGAATTGCATCCTGAAGAGGGCGTTTCCGCTGCAGAAGTCATAATGACTGTACTGCATGCTGGTGGTAAATTCGATGATAACTCGTACAAGGTATCTGGCGGATTACATGGTGTTGGCGTTTCTGTAGTAAATGCACTTTCCAAAAAATTAACACTACGAATTAAGCGAGCTGGTGCTGTTTTCGAACAAGAGTATTCGGATGGCGTTCCCCAAGCGCCACTTGGAGAAGTTGGCAAAACTGATGACACTGGCACAATGATTCGTTTCTGGCCCGCTGAAACTACCTTCACCAACGTTGAATATCACTACGATATTTTAGCAAAACGCTTGAGAGAACTTAGTTTTCTAAATTCCGGTATATCAATCAAGTTAACTGATGACAGAGATGGTAAGAATGATCACTTTAAGTATGACGGCGGAATCCAAGCCTTCGTTGAATACTTGAATAGAGCCAAAACCGCTGTTCACTCGAAAATATTCCATTTCCAAGTTGAAAAAGATGACGGAATTACTGTTGAAGTCGCGATGCAATGGAACGATAGTTTCAACGAAAACGTATTTTGTTTTACCAATAATATTCCTCAGAGAGATGGTGGTAGCCATCTAGCGGGTTTTAGAGCGGCGCTTACTAGAACGCTCAACAACTATATGGAAAAAGAAGGCCTGAACAAAAAGGCTAAAACCAATGCCAGTGGTGATGATGCCAGAGAAGGCTTAACCGCTGTAATATCGGTTAAGGTGCCTGATCCTAAGTTCTCGTCTCAAACAAAAGACAAACTTGTGTCTTCTGAAGTAAAACCTGCGGTTGAAACAACCATGGGTGAGCAGTTGACCGATTTTCTATTAGAAAACCCAACAGAAAGTAAAATTATTGTTGGTAAGATTATCGATGCCGCTCGCGCTCGAGAAGCCGCAAGAAAAGCACGGGAAATGACTCGACGTAAGGGCGCTTTAGATTTAGCTGGTCTTCCGGGTAAATTAGCGGATTGCCAAGAGAAAGATCCTGCAAATTCAGAGCTTTATATAGTGGAGGGTGATTCTGCTGGGGGGTCTGCCAAACAAGGTAGAAACCGTAAAAACCAAGCAATACTACCCTTGAAAGGAAAAATCTTAAACGTAGAAAAAGCACGTTTTGATAAGATGCTATCTTCTCAAGAAGTGGCAACTTTGATTACAGCCTTAGGTTGCGGAATTGGTAGGGATGAGTATGACCCTGAGAAATTGCGCTATCACAAAATAATCATAATGACAGATGCAGACGTAGATGGAAGCCACATTCGAACGCTACTACTGACATTTTTCTACCGTCAAATGCCTGAAATACTAGAGCGCGGCTATATCTATATTGCTCAACCACCTTTGTATAAGACCAAAAAAGGTAAACAAGAACAATATCTTAAAGATGATGAAGCACTTACAAGCTACCTTACATCAATTGCATTAGATGGTGCTTCAATCCATGTAAATGCGGATGCACCCGGAATTTCAGGTGTGTCATTAGAAAACCTAGTAAATCAGTATCATGTTGCATCAAAAATGATAACTCGAATCAGCCGATTGATACCCGAAGTTTTGATTAACCGTCTGATTTATAGTGTTATTTTGGAGTTGTCTGATATGAAAGACAAAGCCAAATTAGAGCTGTTTGCAAAAAACTACATTGACGCAATCGCAGAAGATGAATCTGACGGTGCAACATACAGTTACTCTGTTGAAGATGATGTTGAACGCCAAGGATTTTTCATCAATATTATTCTTAGACAACACGGTATTGATACCGCGTATAAACTCGATTATGACTTTATAGACTCAACTGAATACACCAAAATAAAAGAACTTAACCAGTCTATAAATGGCATCATGGAAGAAGGTGCATATGTTAAGCGCGGTGAAAAAACTAAGGAAGTTGACGATTTTGTAACTGCACTTGACTGGTTAATGGCAGAATCGAAGCGCGGACAATACATTCAGCGATACAAAGGGCTAGGGGAGATGAACCCAAGTCAGTTGTGGGAAACAACGATGGATCCGGTTAACCGCCGTATGCTTCAAGTGACTATTGAAGATGCTATTGGTGCAGATCTATTGTTCACTACGTTAATGGGTGATCAAGTAGAGCCAAGAAGAGCGTTTATAGAAGAGAATGCACTAAAAGTTGCGAACTTAGATGTTTAGATATCTGTAATTGCTACTTTTAAGATGCTGGATTGAGATCTCAAGTTGTGAACAGAGATCTCAGTCATTCTAGGCCAAAGTCCGACCGACATATTTGGTTTCTTGATTAGATACCTATAGTAGCTAGCAGTAGATAGCAGTCTATTGCACTGTCCCTTTTTTACAACACCCCTCGTTGAAAGCTTGCTCATTTTTTCAGAACTATACGCCATCCAGAAAATGCCTTATCAAGGTATTCATCCCAGTTGTTCATCACAAATGTTCACCGCCTTGGTGTTTATTACAGCTGTGCATTCCAGCTGTTTATACAAATAGGGCAAACAATACGATTTAAGTTCAGTCAAATTGTTTATGAAGTAGAGCTCACATAAGTGGCTTTAATTAAGCTAAATTTTGGTTTAGATATGTCAGAAAAACTGAAAGCTGTTTAACTATATCAGATTACTTTTTAAAGTAATTTCAAAGTGTTAGTTAGAGTTGTAATTAAACCAAGGGTGGTAACCTGCTTGTGGAGTGTTAATATCCTTAGCGCAAGCTTCGCGATGACTACGATAGGCAACTATCCTATCTATTTTAAAATTTTCGTACATAGGTGCAATCCAGACATACTGCTTTCCTGCTCTAAATTCAGCAGATATGACCGTTTTATCAGGCGTAGACATTTTATCTTGTATTCCAAATTCCCACCCTGTAGCGATAGTATTAGTCTTTGAACGATAAGCTTTCCAATCACCATCGCCAATCTTCATCCAGAAACCATTTTCTCTATTTAAATCGTGATGGTCATGACGGTGGCGGATATCAATTAGCCATTTGCCGGGTGAGGCAATGTTTAATCCAAATCGCATTTTTCCCTTTTCGGGTGACTCTAATTGGTCTCGCAACGCTCTTATATAACCTGTGCCAGTAAAACCTGGAATTTTATTTTGCTTCAGCCAAGACTCATCTCTGGGGTAAGCGACTTCTTCAGCTTCCATTACAATGCACGCGGTAAAGTCATCAAATAAAAATTTCTCCTTGTAAATCAATTCAGCAGCAGCGCGAGGGACGTCTTTTGGGTCATACATGGGATAGGGTTTCATTGAATCTAAAACGGCTTGTAGTTTCACCCTTACTGCATTTGTAGAGGCAGAGTCCTTCTCAGGCATCACAGGGTTTTCTTCATAGATATCCGTTGATGGTTCGTACAAGCGACCGTCTTGATACAATTTATACCGTTGATTTCGAGCAAAACGCTCTAAAGAGAAGCGCTCTTTTTGTTGACCAGGGCGAGTTTCTTGATGCATATAAATGCTTTCTCGCGTCTTTCCGGTTTGTCCTTTAATTTGAGGAAAAAAGCTGACGCCATCTGGCTTTTCTCTGGCTGCTAATTCTGGTCTTCCAGCGATGTCTAATAGGGTGGGGAGAAAATCCGTTGAATCTATCAAGTCATGGCTAATCCTGCCTTCAGGAGTTTTGCCTTTCCAACTTACGTACATTGGAACACGAGTGCCCAGATCAGTCATTAATCCCTTTCCTCCTTGGACTAAGGTACCATTTAAATCAGATAGCATATTCCATTGAGATCCATTATCACTGTAGAAAATAATAATCGTATTCTCTCTTATTCCTAATTGGTCGATTTTATCAATTAGCTTACCGACGATTAAATCTCCATATTCAACCATGTCTTTAAAATATTTTAAGTCTTTAGTATGCCGTTTTTCTGGTTGCGACCACTCACTGCTATTGGGAGTCGGTTTGAAAGGAGCGTGAGGTAGGGCCATTGCGTAATAAACAAAGAATGGTTTAGTATCGTCCTTTTTACGCTGCATGTAATCGGCTAGAAATTCATACCAAATATCTGGTCCATACTTTCCTTGTGTATTTTTTAAGTAGTGTCCATTTTGATATATTTTCGGGTCTGAATAGCGATTACCCTTAGTTTCCGTATCTTCTACGTGATATAAACTGTACTCATCAAATCCAGCTTGTTCTACGCGCATACCTCTGCCTCGGCGTCTTTCCGCACCGGGATAATCCGGGTTATCATAGCTTTGCAGCTGCCATTTCCCAGCCATTGCAGTGTTATAACCTGCTTCTTGCATCAGATGCCCAAAGGTTGTTTCTTTCGGATCTAATAACCCAAATGCAAGCCAGTTTCTATTTTGGTATTTACCTGTCATTAGTTGAGTGCGGGTATTGGTGCATAAAGGAGTAGCGAAGGCATAGTTAAATTGCACCCCATGTTGTGCTAGACGAGTCAGATTGGGGGGTTTATAACTGCGACCTCCATAACTCTCTACCGCCTCAAAACCTAGGTCATCCGCCATAATCAAAACAACATTAGGTTGTTTTGCACATAAGTAGAAAGATGAGCAAGCTACGACAACAAGCAAAGGGAAAGAGATTGCAAATTTAAGGATGGTCAATCGCATGAAAACTCTTCAACTTAATTATATTTAAAATTACCATGTTAAATATAATGCAGATGACAACCAAATACACCCTTAATAGCCAACTAGCTGAAATGATACTTGTGTTATCGCCAATAAATGGCTAACCCAATATCAGGCTAACGGGCATTTCAGAAGGAAATTTAGAACATCTACTATGTTGGAGAATCAAACGTCCCTTAAATAATTTTCTAAGAATTTTACACATTCTCTCAGTTTTGCTGAATGGGAAAGACGAGTAGGGTACACCGCCCAGATATTAGCTTCTTGTGTATACCTTGGTAGCACTTGTACCATATCACCTGAATCCAATAGAGACTTAACATCCCACAAAGAACGCATGACTATGCCTCTACCTTGCATCGCCCATTGCAGAACTATTTCTCCGTGGTTACTAGACAAATGCCCGCTAATCGGTAACGAAATTTCTTTGCCGGAACCATCAAAATGCCAAATCCCGAAGGGAGAATTTCGCTCTTTTAAAACTAAACAATCATGTGCAGAAAGATCTTCTAATTCCGTCGGCGTACCACATTCTTTTAGATACTTTGGAGAAGCGCAAAGAATACGCTTGTTTCTTTTTAGCATTTTACAAATATGTTGTTCAGGAAGATCTTCGCCAACACGTACTTCTAAATCAAACCCCTCCTGAATAATATCTACCGCTCTGTCAAACACTTCCAATCTAACTTCAAGTTCAGAAAATTGTTCAGACAGCTTTGCAATTGCAGGAGCTACATGTTTTCGACCAAACCCAATACTTGTACAAATATGTAAATGTCCTCTCGGTATATGTTGGGCGTCCGTCAAGTCATCTACCATGTCATCTATATCTGCTAAAATTCGCATTGCCCAGCGTTGTGTTCTTTCTCCATCATCTGTTAAAACAATTTTACGAGTGCTTCTGTGGAACAGCCTTGTTTTAAGTGTTGACTCCAAAATACCTATCCGCTTACTTATATATGCCGGAGATTGGCCAAGTTCTTCAGCAGCGGCGGCAAAGCTGAGCTTCCTTGTGACAGCGAGGAATACCGTCAGGTCTTTAGGTAAAGGTAATTCACTACATTTCGTGTTTCCATCTTTCATACTTATCGAGTTTATTTAACTAATCGTAAATAATATTATTAAAGTTGATCAGTCAGACTTTATCAATGTTAATGTTAAAAAAGGTAAAACAACTAAGTTGGTATTAGGTAAAATTCAAGCAACAATACATATGTTTTAGATAACAAATGTTCTCAATATGAGGAAACAAAAAGTTTGCAAGAAATAGGACCAAACCAAGAAGGTAAAGCTCACTCTAATTTTAAACTGATTGCTCTCTTATTGGGCCCGATTGTCGCTTTTCTATTCTTATTTATACCCGAGCCAGCGGGAATGGACAAAGAAGCTTGGACACTCATAGCGCTAATTCTTTGGATGGTAATTTGGTGGCTTTCTGAAGCCGTTCCTATTCCAGTCACCGCGCTGATACCTATACCCCTTATGCCTTTACTTGGTATTGGAGATATGAAGGATGTGGCCAGTCAATACTCTAACCCGATAATATTTTTGTTTCTAGGCGGCTTTATGATGGCCTCAGCGATGCAAAAATGGGGGTTGCACAAGCGAATCGCGCTAAAAATTGTTTCATTAGTTGGGACCAACCCCACAAAAGTTATCGGCGGATTCATGTTGGCAACGGCATTTCTTTCAATGTGGATTTCTAATACATCAGCAACCATTATGATGTATGCAGTAGCACTTTCAGTTATCGATTTTGTCGCTCGAAAAACCAAAGATGAAAAAGTTCTGAGAAGTTTTGGTGTGGCACTCATGTTGGGCATTGCATATAGCGGCACCATTGGCGGCGTTGGAACTTTGATTGGCACGCCACCAAATGCATTATTGGCGAGCTATTTATCGTCAAGTTATGGGATAAAAATCGATTTTTTTACGTGGATGACGTTTGGGATTCCAATTGTTGTGCTGATGCTGCCTCTCGCGTGGGTACTATTAACAAAACTAATCTTTCCAACTGGGCAACTTAACATTGGTAATATCAATACATTAATCAATGAGGAATTGAAGCAGCTAGGCTCGATTACGAAACCAGAGAAAGTTGTAGCCTGTATATTTTTATTTGCTGCTTTGGGTTGGGTGTTTCGCAAGCCTCTAGCAGAGTTAACTGGTTTGCCCATTAACGATACCAGTATTGCGCTCCTTGCTGCACTTGCAATGTTTGCATGGCCAGTTCCAAAGCAAGCTGGCAAGTTCATCCTGGATTGGGAAGTTGCAAAAGAATTGCCTTGGGGGATCTTACTATTATTTGGCGGCGGTTTAGCTCTGTCTTTTGCGTTTAATAATACGGGACTTGCTATTTGGATAGGCAGTAAAGTGTCTGGTTTTGATGTGCAAACTTGGTTGCTCATACTTGCCGTCGTAGTCGCTATCGTTTATCTAACGGAAATAACCTCTAATACAGCTTCTACGGCGACTTTTTTACCGATTCTAGGTGCGGTTGCTATTGGACTTGACTTGGATCCGCGCACTCTTGCAGTTCCTGCCGCAGTCGCTGCATCTATGGCTTTCATGATGCCTGTCGCGACTCCTCCTAATGCAATCGTCTTTAGCTATGACAAAATGCGATTGTTTGACATGATTAAAGCGGGCTTTATGTTGAACATTGTCGCCATATTTATTACCTGTCTAGGCATGTATGTTTTGGCAGATCTAGTGTTCGGCATTAATTTAGATTAGCTTATCTAATTAAACACAATATGTGTTTTATAACTCTACAAAATTGATATTTATTCCTAAAATGTAAACTTGTAGTGTGGTTAGCGCCACTCATTGGTTATTTTTGATGAGGGTTCATAAACAAAAGAACAAAAATTAATTATGAATCACAACACGGTGTACAAACTATAAACAAAGTTGCAAGAGGAAATCTAATCATGCCTGGAACAATAATTAGTACTAAACACAAGCAGTTTAAACTCAATACGCTATCTAAACGAATAATTTTGCTCTTGTCACTTGGCGCTGTATCCGTTAACTACTCGATTGCTAATGCGCAATCTGAGGAATCGACAGATGCAGAAGAAACCATCGAAAGAATCACATTAACTGGTAGCCGAATTCAACGTGCTGGTTTCGAAACCTCTACACCGGTTAATGTTGTAGGGAAAGATGCGATAGAGCAGTCTGGCTATGCCAACATGTATGACGTCCTAAAAACTGTTCCCTCTATTGGTGTTGGCCTAGGTAGCGCTAATGGTAGCCCTGGTGCGTTATCCAATCCTGAAGCAGGTGCTTCGTTTGTCAATTTAAGAGGGCTTGGAACAGATAGAAGTTTGGTGTTAATTGATGGCAGACGCAGAGTATCTGGAAGCAGTAATTCGAGTGCCGTCGACCTGTCAATGATCCCTGCTGGATTGATTGAACGTGTGGAAGTTATTACAGGAGGTGCTTCTGCTGTTTACGGAGCTGACGCCGTAAGTGGTGTACTTAACATGATCATGAAAGATGATATTGACGGTATTGAAGTGTCTACCAGTGCGGGAGCTTCAACCGAAGGCAGTGGAGGCGAGAGGTTTTCGTTCGATATTGCCGGAGGCTCAGAATTTGCTGATGGGCAGGGAACCATGGTATTTGGTATCAGTTTTAGCAAAGAACAAGAGTTAAGATCGGCACAACGAGACTTTGGTCGCAATCAACTAAATTTGCGCCCCAACCCGGATAACACAGGTCCAAATGATGGAATTCCAGACAGGATCCATGTCGACGATTTAGGTATCTTTGCCTTTTCTCCAAAAGGTGCATTTAACGTTGGTGGAACCTGGTACACCGCCGATCCTGGTTTAAGAACGATAGACAGAGGGGTTCCCTTTGACGGTATTCGTGGTGTTGGAGCAGAAGGGTTTAGGCAAGTCGATTTTTCGCGACTAAGACAAGAACAAGAAACCATTGCAACCCGATTTAGCCTTAACTATGACATTTTAGATAATGTTTCGTTTTTCCTTGATGCCGATTACGGTGTGACTACCACTGTCGGTTCAGGTCAGCCTGATAACACCACTCAAGGTGGTGGTTTTACTTTAAACCGATTGCAAAGAGACAACCCATTATTAGGCGCTGATATAGCAGCATTAATGGATGACAACGGATTAACTTCAATAGGCTTTAACCGTGCATATGCTAATTGGGGGTTAAGAACACCTACATTTGATCGCACAAGTTACTCGCTAGTAGCAGGATTCGAAGGCTATTTTGATAATGATTGGAGTTGGAATATCTACTATCAAGATTCTCGTTACGAAAACAATTCGAAATGGAGCAATTATGCCATCACCGAAAACGTTGCCAATGCGATAGATGTGATCGCTGACCCAGTAACAGGCGAACCGGTTTGCAGAAGCGGCGTGGCTGGGTGTGTTCCAATATATGCCCTATCACAAGAGCCACTATCCGCCGAAGCATCAGATTATATTCACCATACTGTGTTGCGCTTTCATAGAAACGAACAACAAGTCTTTTCAGCGAGTTTGACTGGAGATATTTTTGAATTGCCTGCAGGTGATATACAGTTTGCAACGGGCGTTGAACACAGAGAAGAATCCATAGCCGCACTGGATGATGGTCTTGCGCGTCAAGGTAGAGTGCATCTATTTAGAGGTCAAGAGCCACAAGATGCAGAGTTGACTGTAGACGAAGCTTATTTAGAAGTGGTTGTTCCCGTATTGGCCGATATACCTGGTGTAGAACAGTTGGATTTTGAAGCCGCCGTTAGATATTCAGATTACGACACTATTGGTAGCACCACAGCAACAAAATTGGGCGTAAATTGGGCAATAAATGAAGACCTCCGCTTCAGAGCGTCTAAGGCTACCAGTGTTAGAGCACCTAATTTGTCTGAACTATTCAGCCCCGGAGTAACAACGGGAGCGTTTTTGATAGATCCCTGTGATATTACACAAATCGATCTAGGTACCTCAACACGGGCAGCAAACTGTGCCGCCCTTGGTATTCCTGCTGACTGGATGGATCCTAATGCTGCGCCTGCAAAAGAGGTGGTTACTGGCGGTAACGCAAATTTGTTTGAAGAAAAGTCTGACTCACTTACCCTTGGTTTGGTTTACACGCCAAGTTATGTAGATGATTTAACCTTCTCAATCGACTACTGGGATATTGAAATTACCGACGCGATTGGCTCGTTTGGCGTAAACGATATCATCAGAAAATGTGTAGACTCACCTACAATCAACAATGAATTTTGTTCGCTCGTGACCAGAGATTCACAATTGTCTATTGCGCGAGTTGATGTGTCTAAAATTAACGTTGGTAGCTTAGATGCAAGAGGTGTTGATTTCGAAGGATTTTACAAAACTGATTTCGAAGACGGTGAGCTATCTATATCGCTTACGGGTTCTTATCTTTTAGACCATGAGCAATTGGTGGATTCCGCAGACCCATCAAGCTTGTTTATCACTAAAAACAATCCCGATAATCCTAAGCTTAAGACAAATCTCAATCTGAGTTACGAAATGGATGCGTGGCTAATAGGGTTCAATACGCGCTTTATCGGTTCTTCGATCCTTGATCCGAACGCACTAACTGCTGAATCAATTGACAAGAATGACATTCCGAGTCGAACGTACAACGACCTGATTGTTCGTTACCGGTTCGAAAACGAACTATCCTTAACAGCAACCATTACGAATTTAGCCGATATTGATCCGCCTAGACGCGATGGTGTTTTTCTAGGAGCACGAGGCAACTACGACAACGTTGGGCGATTCGTTTCATTACGAGCTTCCTTCAATTTTTAGTATTTGCAGAAATTAATCTCAGGAAATGAGCGCTATGTTTGCTTCGTTTAACACGGGAAAGAAACAGATAAACGGGATAAATATCCATTACCGGATTGGCGGTAGTGGACCCGCACTGTTACTACTGCATGGTCATCCGCAAACGCATGTGATTTGGCATAAAGTAGCGGATGACTTAGCGAAACACTTTACCGTGGTAGCGGCCGACTTAAGGGGCTATGGTGATAGTGATAAACCATTGTATAGTAAGCAATCACTACCATATTCAAAGCGCGTAATGGCTAAGGATCAGCTGGGCCTCATGTCTTCATTAGGCTTCAATAAGTTTGCAATACTCGCTCATGACAGGGGAGCGCGCGTTGCCCATCGTCTGGTTCTAGATCACCCACACTGTGTGAGTCGATTAATCTTATTGGATATCGCACCTACCTTAGCTATGTATCAACAAACAGATCAGGAATTTGCTCGAGCTTATTGGCATTGGTTTTTTCTCATACGTCCTGAACCCCTCCCTGAGTCACTGATTGAAGCAGATCCAGAAAATTACTTAAGAAGTGTAATAGGCACGCGTAGCGCTGGTATGGGGCCATTTACCGACGAAGCGTTTTCAGAATATCTTCGCTGCCTGAGATTACCAGGAGCAGCACGAGGAATATGCGAGGACTACCGAGCAAGTGCTGGAATCGATTTAATTCATGACCAAGCTGATATAGATGCAAAAAATCATGTGGAATGTCCGCTTCTGGTACTTTGGGGAGAAAAAGGCACCGTGGGTCGTTGTTTCAACCCTCTGCTTGAATGGCAAAAAGTCGCCTTACAAGTGGAAGGACAAGCTCTGTCCTCAGGACATTATATTCCTGAGGAAATACCTGATGTCTTGTTAGATCAAGTGCTCGATTTTCTGAAGTCAGAGCAACATTAAACGATGAGTTAAACGATGCAGACACCTAAAACTCTTTACGAAAAACTCGTCCATTCACATACGGTTTGCGAATTGGATGACCAAGGACACGTCTTACTTTACGTAGATCGTCAGGTTTTAAACGAATACACAAGTCCTCAAGCTTTTAGCGGCCTTAGAGATGCCGGACGAGAATTATGGCGAGCTAACACGCATCTGGCGGTAGTTGATCACGTTAACTCAACCGAGCCTAAGCGTGTCTCAGTGAAGTCAGAAGAGGGCGGGGCCTTACAAGTTAACTATTTTGATAAAAATTGTGCAGACTTTGGAATTGAGTTGTTCGATATACTTGATAGTCGACAAGGTATAGAACATGTTGTGGCACCGGAACAGGGCTTTATATTACCTGGAATGGTGGTTGCAGCAGGTGATAGTCATACCACTACTTATGGAGCTTTAGGTGCACTAGGATTTGGCATTGGCACATCAGAAATTGAACACTTGTTAGCGACTCAGACGTTGATCTATAAAAAACTAAAAACTATGCGCGTTAATGTTGAAGGCAAGTTAGGTTTTGGTATTACTTCTAAAGATGTAGTAATGGAGCTTATTCGGCTCATAGGTGCATCAGGAGCGACGGGGTACGCAATTGAATTTAGCGGTTCTACCATCCACAAAATGAGTGTCGAAGCGCGTATGACAATTTGCAATATGGCGGTAGAAGCTGGAGCTAGAGGGGCATATATGGCACCCGATGAAGCTGTTTTTGAATATCTTAAAGAAAAACCAAAAGCACCTAAAGGACGACTTTGGTTAGATGCTGTCGCCAAGTGGCGAGAACTCTTCACGGACGAGCAAGCCGTTTTTGATAAAGAGATTCATATTCAGGCAGACAAAATAGAACCATTAGTAACTTGGGGAACCAGCCCGGATCAAGTGGTGGTTATCAGTGATCAAGTCCCTAACCCAAGAGACCATATTGATGAATCAAAACGTCGAGGAATGGAGCGTGCGCTAAATTACATGGGAATAAAAGCTGGGACGGCAATGAAAGATATTTCCATAACTCATGCTTTTATTGGTTCCTGCACCAATGCTCGGATAGAAGATTTGCGTGAAGTTGCAAAGGTTCTCAAAGGTCGTCAAATAGCAGAAGGAGTGAGGGGTATGATTGTGCCAGGTTCTTCTGAAGTAAGAGCACAAGCACAAAAGGAGGGCTTAGCCGACATCTTTATTCAAGCTGGATTTGAGTGGCGTCAGTCGGGTTGTTCTATGTGTTTAGCGATGAATGACGATGTTTTGAACCCAGGTGACAGATGCGCTTCAAGTACCAACAGGAATTTTGAAGGACGCCAAGGAGCCGGTGTGAGAACCCATTTGATGAGTCCGGCTATGGTCGCCGCTTCAGCAGTCAAAGGCAAATTGTACGACGTAAGAAACTTGGGAGACCAATGATGGATGCATTTAAAACGGTATCTGGAAAAGTGGCTCCCATGCTTGCAAGTAATATTGATACTGATGTGATTATGCCGAAACAGTTCTTAAAAGGAATTGACCGAAACGGTCTTGATAGAGGTGTGTTTTTTGATCAACGCTTTTTGTCTACAGGCGAGCTAAATCCTGAATTTGTATTGAATAAGGCAAAATGGCGAGGAGCCAAATTTCTGGCTGTAGGAGCTAATTTTGGATGTGGTTCGAGCAGAGAGCACGCGGTTTGGGGACTAAAACAACTTGGTATTCGCGCTTTAATTGGTACTAGTTTTGCGGGTATTTTTTACGATAATTGCCAACGAAATGGTTTATTGGTGATCGAACTAGAAAACCAAGACATGGCACGATTTTCTAAACAAGTTGCTACAGGTCAAATAGTAGATCTAGAAATCGATTTGGTTCAACAGTTGATCAAGCCGTCAGCAAAAGAACACATATCTTTCACCTTAGATCCGTTGCGAAAAGAAGCTTTATTGAAGGGTTTGGACGCTATTGGCAGCACGTTACAGTATGCCGAGTTGATAAAAGAATTCGAAACCAAACATTTACAACAAAATCCTTGGTTATCTTAGTACCCACCTCTAATTGTAAGTATGGGAAAGTTAGCCAATGATAGATCATTCAAAGTTTAGTTTTAGGCATAAATTTCTTCAGTTTTTAGTCGCTAGTCCTGCTGATTGTGGTGCAAATGGATTAGCGCAGAATATGTTTTCGCCTTATGCGGCTCAAAAAGTGAGTAGAGTGTCTGACGCTGTTAATGTGTTTGATTTCCATGAAGTTGCTAAACCTAAACTTTCTCTAGGTCATTATGCCTATATGACACGAGGTTCTGGCCATGGTTTGATGCAATTTGCCAATACGCAGGACTTTAAAAAGATAAAATTGAGGATGCGTCGATTTCATTTTGTAATTACAAATAAATAGGATCTCAGTGTTACTTTAAAAGCTGATGTCAAAAAATACGGAAAAATAATATGAGACACAATTTGCAACGTTACATTCCTATAGTTCTTGTTTTGACACTGTGCCTTTCGTTTTATTCCCATAGCGGGTCTATGTCTGAAGGCAGAGCCGATTTTGCTGCCAAATCTTTTGTTGTTGAAAATCGTGTCAAAGCGGGTGGTAATACCGTCCGTTATATTGCGACTTCTGGTGAAACTATTTTACGTAACCAAAAAGATGAAGCAACCGCCGCTATTTGGAGTACAGCATACGTTAAAAAAGATTCTGCCAAGGAAAATCGCCCCGTTACTTTTGTCTATAATGGTGGTCCGGGCTCTGCCGCAACGGTTTTGCATATTGGATTATTGGGTCCAAAAATTGTTGATCGTCAAGGTTCCCCCAAAAGCGACGATGGAGCGGCGCCATATTCTTTGATAGACAATCCAAACAGTATTCTAGACTTAACCGACCTTGTTTTTGTCGATCCGGTGGGCACTGGCTTCAGTCGCGCACTGGGGAAAGCCAATAACGCCGATTTCTGGAGCATGGGTGCTGATGCTCGTTCCATGGGAGATTTTATTTATCAATGGTTAAAAGAAAATCAACGTTGGAATGCTCCTAAACATATATTAGGTCTGAGTTATGGAACAACCCGTGCCGTTGGCGTTGCACACTACTTGAGCTTGAGTCACGGTATAGACATGAACAGCCTAGTGTTACTTGGCCCCGCACTGGATCTTGCAGGGTTGTCATCAGTCAATAATAACATTTTAGCCTACATAGGTTATATGCCGACTATGGCTACGGTAGCCCACTATCACGGTAAAGCGGGCAAAGGCAAAAGCATGCAAGAATTTGCCAAAGAAGCGAGAGAATTTGCGCTTAAAGAATATGCTCCGGCTCTATTCCTCGGAAATATGATGTCATCAGAAGGGAAAGCTAAGGTCGTAGAACGTTTTTCGTACTTCACTGGATTGAGCAAAGATTATATATCAAAATCAAACTTAAGAGTGTTAGTACCTAGATTCAGAAAAGAGTTACTAAGGGATCAGGGATTGACCATAGGTTACAGTGACGGACGTTATACCGGAGACGAGTATGATGATGCAGCATCCGACCCGCTCATGGGGGATCCGTCAATGTATAAAGAATCAGGATTGTATTCCGCTGGTTTTCATCACTATATGACTCAACTCGGCGTAGATATGCCATTCACATATAAAATATGGAACTCCAATGTAGGTAAAGATTGGGATTGGAGACCTGATGTTGCTGCATATTCTGATCCCCAACGATATCGTGTTGCGAAACGTTCAGGAATCATCGAAGTATCCAGCAAGCTAGCAACAATAATGCGTCGAAACTCTGATTTAAAAGTATTTGCCGCATCTGGGATGTACGATGTAATCACACCTTTCTTTGATACTGAAAGAGCATTTTCTAACAATGGAATTGTGTTGGACCGCATCGATCTTAATTACTACTTATCTGGACATAGACTCTGGGCTGACAATGCGGCAAGAGCAGCTCTGTTGTCAGATATTCGCGATTTTTACCAATCAAATTGAATTAATTAATTCCAACTTAACCTATAACACTACCCGCATTGAGGGACATTATGAAAGCTTTTGCTAAATACACTACGTTATTATTAATGGTGATGCCTTTGACCGCCGTTTGTGCAGAATTCGCAGTCGTTCATGCTGGAAGGCTAATGTCTGTCCCAGGTGAATCCATAAAAAGTGAGCAAAGCATCATTATAAAAGATGGAAAAATCCACAGTACTCAGTCTGGGTATATTCAAAAAAGTGATTTGGAATTATCGGATCAAGATTCGGTCACTTTTCATGACTTGAAGACAATGTTTGTGTTGCCAGGGTTGATTGATGGTCATGTGCATATTACAGATGAATTGGGAGAAAGAACAAAATTACAACGTGTCGAATTTTCGCACCCAGATACTGCGTTGTTTGCCGCTAGAAACGCCAAAATTATCTTAAACGCAGGATTTACAACCGTGCGCGATTTGGGAGGTAGAGGAGGCGACTCCGTCTTTGCATTGCGTGATGCAATTGCAAAAAGTTATGTGCCAGGGCCGCGAGTTTTTGCCGCAGGTGACGTGATTTCTCCCACTGGAGGGCATGGACAACGACATGGATACCGAGACGACGTGTTTGAGGTCATCAAACACACTGGCATTTGTGACGGAGTTGATGACTGTCGAAGAGCTGTTAGAGATCAGGTAAGACGATCAGCAGACCATATTAAATTTGTATCAACAGGCGGGGTGCTATCTGAGACAGCAGCAGGTACCGGACAGCAATTTTTTGATGATGAAGTCAAAGCGATTATCGATACAGCACACGCATTGGGTAGGAAAGTTGCTGCACATGCTCATAATGCTGATGGCATCAACGCAGCGCTACGAGCTGGCGTCGATTCTATCGAGCATGGCACATTTGCTGATGAAAGGTCATTGACGTTATTTAAACAAACTGGCGCTTACTTAGTACCGACATTGTTAGCTGGTGCAGCGGTTTCAGAAATCGCTGCAGACGAAAACTCTTTTTTTGCACCTTCAGTTCGAGACAAGGCGATTCGAGTTGGACCAAAGTTAATTGAGGCGCTAAATAGGGCACACAAAGCCGGAGTCAAAATCGCTTTTGGCACCGACAGTTATGTGTCTAAGCATGGTATTAACGCCAGAGAGTTCGAATTATTAGTTGAAGCTGGATTAAGCCCAGTTGAAGCCATTAAAACTGCCACTGTAAATGGTGCAGACAATTTAGGTCAATCAGATGTATTAGGTACGATAGAAGTCGGTAAATATGCAGATATCATCGCTGTGAAAGGAGACCCTACTAAAAACATTAGCGAATTAATGGACGTCGACTTCGTCATGAAAGAAGGGCAGGTTTACAAGCATCAATAATCTAGTTTCAAATCGTGTGTAACAAAACGAGCTAGTTGCAAAATATATCTACCAAGGTGTTTTATAGATCACTTTGATGGAGTCGTTTCATATGCGGGGATTTTCGCTAAATCTTTTATCCAAGGCGCTGCTGATCGGGACCATATTTGGTATTTTGGCGTAAACTCGTCGCGTTGATCGACGCTACCAAGTCTTATCCCATATATCCTATTCGTCTTAGCCTCAGTCGTTGCATAGAGACTGCTCCCACAGTTTTGACAAAAACCTTGCGCTCTATGATTACCGCTTTCAGCCACCTTAATGTATTCCTTAGCAAGCCCTTTGGTGATGTTGAAGCTATTTGGTTCAGAAATCACTATACTTCTAAAAGCGCTACCAGAGATTTTCTGACAATCAATGCAATGGCAAATTCTAACATTCTTTGGGTCAACGCTAGCTTGATAACGAACATCTCCACAGTGACAACCACCGGTAATTTCTTTCATAACTGTTCCTCCAACGCAGACAGAGCCAAACTCCATTTTTAAGCTTAAAAGAATGTATAGAGTAATAAAACCTATATATTTAATTAACCATCCTAGATCTACCCATTATTTTTTTAAAGCTAGAACGCAAGTTGTTATCCAGTGTTCAGGTTCTTTATTAATATCGGCACACTAAATAGTCATTCGATAAACTTTATTGAATTCATTTCGTATACCAATTAAAAAGTTTAAGAGGCGGTTTAATGTCAGCCAAAATTTTTAGATGGGTAATGAACATGTATCCTCCCTTTTGGGGGACAGGAATTAAAATTGCGTCCATCAGCCAAGACTATCGAGAAATAAAAGTGGAAATGGCCCTGCGTTTTTACAATAAAAATGTGGTGGGGACGCATTTTGGAGGTAACTTGTTGTTGATGACAGATCCCTTCTTGATGTTAATGTTAATTAAAAACATGGGTCCGAAAGCGGTGGTATGGGACAAGAGCACTAAAATCGATTTTATCAAGCCGGGCAGAGGCAAAGTAACCGTATTGTTTAAGTTGAGTGAGGAAGATTTACACCAATTTAGATCACATATAGAAGAAAGTCACCAGCCTATTTTACCTACATTTACAGTTGAAATTGTTGATCAAAAACAGGCTGTTGTCGCTAAAGTCACTAAAACGCTCTATATCCGAGCCAAGTAGTTCCTGAAACCTAGTTAAAATTGTCTGCTTTAGCAATATATACAGAAGGTGTTTCTTCGTTGGTGAAGTCGATAAAGAAATCATACTTTCCCGTTTCTTCAGGCGTGAATTGGAAATTTCCACCCGCATTTTCACACGAGCTAAACGCATTTTCGCCTAACACCAGAACTTTACCTCGAGTTCCCGTGGGACTGCCACAGTCATATCCTGGAGCATACGTTTCATCTGCAAATTTGAAATCGTAGGGCTGACCATCTGCAATTAAACTAACTGAAGCCTTGTACAATTTGCCATTAACTAACTTAATGCGATAGCTTTCATCCGCTTCCCACCAAGTAAATACCCCACGTAAATAAAAGCTCTCATAATCTTTATCTATTATTTGTTCTACAAATGTTGTCGAACAGCCAGATAGAAAAAGACTGCTTGTTATAAAAAGGGCTAAAATTTTGTTACGCATAGTGTTTTTTACTCTTCATTTCTGCCAATAGAACACAAATTTGAGTGTTCTATTGGCAGCAAAATATGTGTTAATGGCTTAATAGTGAAACGTCAGCACATTGCAAGAAAAGTGCTCTTAACTTCATTAACAGTGCCAACCTGTTCTCTTTTATCTTTTCATCATCAGCCATAACCATCACATTATCAAAGAAAGCATCAATATGTTCCTTGAGAGATGACAGCGTCACTAAAACCTGACCGTAGTCAGACTGAGATAATAAGGGTGCAATCTTGGCATCTATTTGCTCAATCTGTTCAGCGAGCGCCAGTTCTTGAGGTTCAACTAACAGGGCTGAATTTAGCGTAGCTGAACTTGTTACTGCATTTTTGTCTAAGATATTCGCTACTCGCTTGTTTGCTGCCGCTAACGATTGCGCACTCTCTAACGTTTTAAACTGCGCGACACCTTTGACTCTTGCATCGAAATCAGCCGGGTTAGTTGGGCGATTCACCATGACTGCTTGTATGACATCAATTTCAATACCTTGTTCCTGATACCAGGTTCTAAATCTCGCCAAGATAAAATCGATAACTTGCTCTTTGGTATTATCATTACTGAGTTTATCCGCTAGCAAGGCATAGGCATCGTCAACGATATCGTTCAAATCAAGTGGTAAATTGAGTTCTGCCATAATACGCAACACGCCAATTGCGGAGCGGCGCAATGCAAATGGGTCTTTGTCGCCTTTTGGAATCTGACCTATACCAAATATTCCCACCAGAGAATCAAGTTTATCAGCCAAAGCAACAGCACAACTGATTTCGGAAGAAGGTAATTTGTCGCCAGAAAAACGTGGTTGATAGTATTCGTTAAGTGCGTTCGCTACAGATTCATTTTCACCGTCGTTGAGAGCATAGTGCATTCCCATTACACCTTGTACATCTGGGAATTCCATAACCATTTCTGTCATTAGGTCCGTCTTTGACAACATACCTGCTCGTTCGGAAAGGGCAACATCGGCCCCAATACGTTGTGCAATTTTTCCAGCCAATGCTGAGATTCTTGAAGACTTTTCGGCAAGTGTTCCCAGTTGCTTTTGGAATAACACAGACTCTAAACTTACTAAACGTGATTCTAAGGTTTGTTTTTTATCTGTTTCAAAGAAAAAGCGTGCATCTGCTAAGCGAGGTCGAATGACCTTTTCGTTACCCGACACTATCTGTTGTGGATCTTTGCTTTCAATATTAGTCACAAACAAGAATCTCGACTTTAATTGGCCGTCAGCATCTAGCAAAGGGAAGTATTTTTGGTCACCCTTCATGGTGTAGATCAAGGCTTCTTTTGGTACTTTAAGAAACTCATCTTCGAAACTTGCTACTAATACCACTGGCCACTCTACTAGTGATGTCACTTCGTCCAACAAAGACTGCTCAATGTTTATCTGTGCATCTTCCTTAGCCGCAGCGGTTTCGAGTTGCTGTTTAATTTTGTCTTGGCGCTTTTGGTAGTCGGCTACAACAAAATGTTTTTCCAATTCGGGCAAATAGTTGTCTGCATGATCGAGTTCAAATCGTTTTTCGCCATGAAACCTGTGTCCCTGTATGGTCCTAGTCGAGCTCAAGCCTAAAACCGAGCCTGATATCAGCTCTCCACCGTACAGCATGGTGAAAGTGTGTACAGGGCGTATAAACTGGGTATTCTTAGCACCCCAACGCATAGGTTTAGGTATTGGAAGCTTTTTAATTGCTTTTTCTACGATGCCAGCCAGCAATGAAGCTGTTGCTTGACCTTGCACACTAGCTTTGTGCAGCAGCCATTCACCTTTATCAGTTTTCAAGCGTTGTGCTTCAGTTACTTCGATACCATTAGAACGTGCCCAGCCCATAGCAGCTTTAGTGGCGTTACCTTGGTCATCAAATGCCGCTGAAACCGCAGGACCTCGTTTTTCTATAACTTTGTCTTCTTGCTTTTCTACCAATGCGATAATGCTAACGGCAAGACGACGAGGTGTGGCATGCCAGTGTATTTCTGAATAAGGCAGATCTGTAGCAGCCAACTCGGAGGCTAAATTGTCTGCAAATGCAGTCGCAAGGGTTTTAAGCGATTTAGGTGGTAATTCTTCAGTACCCAGTTCGATTAAGCAATTTTCAGTACGCATTATTTCTCACCTCCAGCTTTGCTAGAGGAATTTTCAGTTGATTTGCACATTGGGAAGCCAAGCTTCTCACGACTTTCATAATAAGCTTCTGCTACGGCCTTTGATAGCGTCCTAACCCGCAATATGTACCGCTGACGTTCTGTAACAGAAATGGCATGACGTGCATCGAGCATATTAAATGCGTGAGATGCTTTCATAACTTGTTCGTATGCAGGTAGCGCTAAACCGGCTTCTATCATTCTTTGACTGTCACTTTCACATTGGTCAAAAACCTTAAACAGTGCATCTACGTCGGCATGCTCGAAATTATAAGCGGATTGTTCGACTTCATTTTGATGGAATACATCTCCATAAGTCACTTTACCCATAGGACCATCTGTCCAGATTAAATCATAGATACTGTCTACGCCTTGGATATACATTGCTAAGCGTTCAACACCGTAAGTAATTTCTCCAGTAACAGGCGAGCATTCAAGGCCACCTACTTGTTGGAAATAAGTGAACTGTGTCACTTCCATACCGTTTAACCACACTTCCCAGCCCAATCCCCAAGCTCCCAGAGTAGGAGACTCCCAGTTATCTTCTACAAAGCGAATATCATGGACCAATGGATCAAAACCAAGCTCACGCAGTGAATCCAAATACAATTCTTGAATATTGTCTGGTGAGGGCTTTAGCATCACTTGGAATTGGTAGTAATGTTGCAATCGGTTTGGGTTCTCACCATAGCGTCCATCTGTAGGACGGCGGCATGGCTGAACGTAAGCGCTACTAATGGGCTCAGGACCTATCGATCGAAGAAATGTCATGGGATGAAAGGTGCCAGCACCGAC
This sequence comes from uncultured Alteromonadaceae bacterium, assembly GCA_947503265.1. Taxonomy (GTDB): domain Bacteria; phylum Pseudomonadota; class Gammaproteobacteria; order Enterobacterales; family Alteromonadaceae; genus Aliiglaciecola. The sequence goes on along the minus strand of CANNDC010000018.1, from coordinate 21,599 downwards.
TTCCATATCCAAGGGTTGAATGATCACACATCCTTGGCGGGCCCAAAAATCTTGTAACGCTAGAATTAGGCCTTGAAACGTTTTGATATCAAACTTTTGCATGCAAAATGACTACACTATTGAGTTAATTAGGTGGATTATTAAAAATGCCGGCAAGTATACCTTTTGTCGCGGCTGAATTGTAGGAGAACAATCAATGCAAATTAATCGCTGTTCGTGGGTTGGCAAAGACCCTATTTATCAGGAATATCATGATGAGGTTTGGGGAAGACCTGTCAAAGACAGTCAGACACTTTTTGCCAAGCTCTGCTTGGATGGTCAACAAGCCGGATTAAGCTGGATCACCATTTTGAAGAAGCAACAAAATTACGAACAAGCCTTCTTTGATTTTGATCCAAAACAAATCGTTAAATTAACCGATGCAGATGTAGAAAAGTTAATGCAAAACAAGGGCATAGTCCGTAATCGTCTAAAAATTAATTCTATAATAAAAAATGCCAACGCATACCTTGCAATAGAGGCGGAGGGGCAGGAGTTTAGTGACTTTATTTGGAGTTTTGTCGACCACAAAGTGATCGTCAATAGTTGGCCAACAATGCGAGACGTGCCGACTTCTACTCCAGAATCAGATGCAATGTCCAAAGCATTGAAAAAGAGAGGGTTTAATTTCGTCGGAACCACTATTTGCTATGCGTTTATGCAAGCCGTTGGTCTGGTAAACGATCACACCACAGATTGCTTTTGTTACAACCTAAACAGTAAAACTTCGTAACAACGCGACTTCAGTTAATATTTTAGATTCGAGTTTAGCTTCTTGCTCTTCTCTAGCATCATCTTGTTCTTTTCTTACCCCGCGACTCAAATTAGCTCTTTCTTGATGAGTGGGTAAGTCTCGCACTGCGATGAAAAGTTCAAATAGCGCGGGGTAGTCGCTCTCACATTTGGGAGGAGATTCAACAGGCAAACTCTCAAGCAGATTGACCAATCTGATTGCCCCTTCAGAAAAGTTGCATTGCTGTTGTTCCATGGCCAAGGCTATGGTTTGGATGCTTTCTACTATGGTGTCTATCCGTTTTTGACGTACCAAATTTTGCTTGCGGGTTTGTGCTTTCAAAGCAAATAACAATTTCCCAGCATAAAAAGCGAGAAACGCAACAATCAAAAACGCGACAACTATCGCTAAAAAATAGTAATGAGACAATGTGATGAGCCAAGTTTATTTAAATTTGTTGATATCTATAGTGTCAAAGGTTTCATAAAGATCGTCTTCCGTGGGATCTTTAACTGGGCTAGCCGGTTGTATTTCTTCTACTTCGCTTACACCTAGCAACTCGCACAAGGATTTATGTCTGGCAAGTTTAGTCTCAACATAGTTTTGCTGTTCTGCGGTGATTTCTAAGCCATCGTCAATTTTATCTAGTAGGTCAGAGAGCTTTTGATCATTTTCTAGATCTTGCAGCTCTTCCTTCGGACTGAAAAACGCTTTCTTCGGCTTTTCTGACGGAGTTGGTTTTGATTCAACTATTAGCTGAATGGGTTTTTTGCTGCCAATGCGAGGATCTTTCTTTGAGGTGGAACCTGAATTATTTGAGTTTTTTTCACCTGCACTATGGCGGCTTCCAGGTTTATTTCCTTTGCTGGGTTTAGTCTTACCCTCGGGTGGACTTTTTCTCTTACGTGACTCCTTAGCGATTGAAGGAGTGCCGATTTGTCCAATTTTACGTGATTTTTTAACTCTTGCCATGTGTGTCTACAGGTGCCTCAATTTAGGAAAGCGGATTTTAGCGCACAATTCTATTGAGGCATAGGAGATAGATTAGGTTTCAAGGTGATTTACTTTATTGCGGACAAGAAAAAAGGCGACATATTAAGTGTCACCTTTCAGATGCAGAGTGTCGTATGACACTTCTCCCTACTTATGTTCTTCCTAAACTGTTGCGCTTTCCATTTCTTATTACTTCACTTTTTATTTTTTTTGACGAAGTTTTTTTTGTTTTAGGTCATCCTGACGCTTTATAGTTAATCCGTTATTTCCCGATATGGTCTTAGTTGGCAATTTATTATTGTTTTTATTTAACTGCCTTTACTTCCTTGGCAAGTGTTTCCACTTGTTTGTCCATATTGTTTTATCTGCGCAAAGAATACACGATAAACACAAATTTACAACTTTTTTACAAACATTAAACAAATGTTTTCAATCTCTGCTTGCTTGATGTGTAACGATTACGTAACACTAGCTGAAACATTACGGTTTCGGTTACAGATTGAGGTTAGTGTAAACCACCAAGATACTTAGATAGCACTTCAATATCTTCGTCAGTCATCTTTTTAGCAATATCACGCATCATGCCGTTAAGATCATTCGCTCGATCTTCAGACTTAAATAACTCAAGCTGTGTTTTAAGGTAGGCGGCGTGTTGTCCGCTAATATCAGGAAACCCGGCTGCATTCATGCCATTTCCACGTGGTCCGTGGCATGCAATACAGGCTGTAATGCCACGTTCCAAATCTCCACCGCGATAAAGCGCTTGTCCTTTCTCGATGGTATCTTCAGGCGTGCTGCCTTCTTTCGCTTCCTGGCCTGCGTAGAAGGCTGCCAAATCTAAAATATCTTGCTCTGAAAGTCCCATTGCCATGCCATTCATGACTGGGTTGTTGCGCCCTTCAGCGCCACCAGATTGGGCAGCCAGCTTGAACTCTCTCAATTGCTTAGCTAGATAGCCGGCATGTTGTCCAGCAAGTTTAGGCTGACTTTCTACTGTGCTGTTACCATCCATTCCATGGCATGCTGCACAGGTGGCTGATTTAGCTTTACCAGCCTCAGCATCACCTTCTGCAAGTGCAACTGAAGAAAATCCAAGCGTTAAACAAACTATTAAACCCAATTTTTTCATACTGACTCTCTGACGAATTTCATATTAATAACTGTAGTAGCGGTATTTTACACATTTAATTCATTGTTAAAATCATTTCCCGAACAATTGTGTGGATATTTCAGTGTTTTAGGCTAAATAAGCACGTTGAAATGGTATACTTGGTGGTTAATTAGCATTTCATTTAACCAATTTGTAAAAATAAGTAGAGAAGTCCGTGAGTCATTACAGTCATGCAACATTTAGTACCAGTGCCCCCGATATTAGACACCTAGAACAGGATAGCGGTATAGAAGTCGCGTTTGCAGGTCGTTCTAATGCGGGCAAATCAAGTGCGCTCAATCGATTGACCCGACAGAAATCTCTCGCCAGAACGAGCAAAACTCCGGGTAGAACCCAATTGATTAATATATTTGAGATCGAAGAAGGTCGAAGGTTGGTCGATTTACCCGGTTATGGATATGCAAAAGTGCCAATGGAAATGAAATTAAAATGGCAAAAAGCACTTGGGGAATACTTGCAAGTTAGAAAAAGTTTGAAAGGTTTGGTTGTACTCATGGATATTCGCCATCCCTTTAAAGATCTCGATCAACAATTGATTGCTTGGGCCGTCGAGCGAGAGTTGCCGGTATTAGCATTGCTGACTAAAGCCGATAAGTTGAAGTCGGGCAAACGCAAAGCACAATTACTCATGGCAAGAGAAGCATCTTTAGCGTTCTGTGGTGATGTTACCGTGCATGCTTTTTCATCTTTAAACGGATTAGGTCTAGATCACGTTGAGAGAGTACTAGATCAATGGTTTGAATATACTCCACCAGCCGAGAGCGAATTTTAGCTATAAAAAAAGCCTCTGCGCGCTTGCGTAGAGGCCTCAAACTGAGAGAAAACACATAAAAACCGTATATTATGAGTGCCGTGTTTCGAGAAAGTTCATATAAATTACGATTATTTTAAAAATAAAAAAACCCCGACTAAAAAGCCGAGGTTAAAAAAGTAAAGATGTAATTAACATTCGTTAATTACTTTACCTGTACCCTACAAGCTGGATACTAAAACGAATTCGATGATTTGAAAAGCAATTTCGTAATTAAATTACGAAATGAGAAGTAAATTACCAATTTCATAATCAATGAGCTTCATCCCAGTTCTCTCCAGAACCAGCCTCAACAGTCAATGGCACGGAAAGAGAGGAGGCAGACTCCATTAGTTCAATTATTGTTTGTGTATATTTTTCTACAAACTGTTCTTTAATTTCAAAAACCAGTTCATCATGAACCTGCATGATCAATTTGACATCGTCGTTACCTAGGTTTCCAATCCACTCATCAACCACTAACATCGCTTTTTTGATTATATCCGCAGCAGTGCCTTGCATCGGGGCATTAATGGCTGCTCGTTCTGCTCCTTGTCGGCGCATGCCATTGCTGGCGTTGATATCTGGTAGATACAATCTACGACCAAATACAGTCGACACATAGCCATTCTCTTTTGCAGAAACGCGAGTTTCTTCCATGTATCTCAACACACCCGGATAACGTTCGAAATACAAATCCATGTACTTTTGTGCATCATGTCGAGGAATATTCAATTGTTTGGCTAAGCCAAATGCTGACATGCCGTATATCAAGCCAAAATTAATGGCTTTGGCACTTCTACGTTGGTCAGGGGTAACATCATCTAGTGTTACTCCAAAAACCTCTGCTGCTGTGGCTTTATGCACATCTTTACCACTGGAGAAGGCCTCCAATAATCCCTTATCACCTGACAAGTGTGCCATTATGCGTAATTCAATTTGAGAATAATCAGCGGCGACGATTTTAAAACCTTTGGAAGCAACGAATGCTTGCCTGACCTTACGGCCTTCGGGCGTTCTTATAGGAATATTCTGTAAGTTTGGATCAGTTGAAGATAAGCGGCCTGTCGCAGCAATCGCCTGATGATACGAGGTGTGAACACGGCCCGTTCTCGGGTTTATCATTTTGGGCAACTTATCTGTGTAGGTATTCTTTAGCTTGGTTAATCCACGATATTCCATTAACAATTTCGGCACTTCATAGGAAATTGCTAATTCCTGTAGTACTTCTTCTGCTGTCGATGGTGCCCCTTTAGGCGTCTTCTTTAACACCGGTAAATCTAATTTATTGAAGAGCACTTCTTGTAATTGTTTGGTTGAACCTAAATTGAAGGTTTCTCCAGAAAGCTCGTGAACCTGCTTTTCTAACTGCATTATTCTAGAGGCGAGATCTTGAGTTTGTTGCATTAATCGTTGGCTATCAATTAACACACCTTGTTGTTCCATTCTTGACAAAACGCTTGCCAGCGGTACTTCTATTTCTTGGAGAACGGCTGCTAAATCCTTTTCCCCTTCTATTTGCGGCCAAATGGCATTGTGAAGTCTTAAAGTAATATCGGCATCTTCAGCCGCATATGGGGAGGCCTGTTCCAAGGGTATTTGATTGAAGGTAAGTTGTTTCGCCCCTTTACCAGCAACACTTTCAAAGCTGATGGTGTCATGGTCTAGGTAGTATTTTGCCAGGCTATCCATGTCATGGCGAGTAGCTACACTATTCAATACATACGACTCCAACATAGTGTCGAAAGCGATGCCTTGAAGATTGATGTCATAGTTGGCAAGTACATTTTTATCGTATTTGAGGTGTTGTCCAACCTTGCGAATATCCTTACTTTCTAGGATAGGCTTCAAAATGTTTAACACCTGGTCTCTATCCAATTGTTCCGGCGCGTCTGGATAATCGTGAGCGACGGGTAGATATGCTGCTTCGCCTTCCGCCGTGGCAAAAGACATGCCTACCAACTCTGCTTCCATATAATTTAAGCTAGTTGTTTCGGTATCAAAGGCGACTAACTTCGAATCTTTTATCTTCTGAATCCAAAGATCAAGCTCGGCTTCACTTAAAATTGTCACATAAGAATTTGTTTGAATGGATTGAACTGGCGTTTCCATTGTGGCGCCAACTTGAGTATCAGACGTGCTGGTTCCAGCGAGTAAATCATTACCTTGTTTTGCTTCTGCCAACCATCTTTTAAACTCATACTGTTCAAACAATTCAACTAACTTCGCATTGTCCGCAGGAGTTGGGGTTAGATCGCTGGGGCCAAAGTCGAGCTTTACATCAAGTTTAATTGTCGCCAATTCATAAGAAAGTCGCGCCTGTTCTTCGAATTCCTTCATTTTGTCAGCCATTTTCTTGGCTCCGCGGAATTCTAACCCAGCAATTTTATCAAGATTCTGATAGATATCGTCTATACCGCCTATACCTTGTAGTAAACCCAATGCACTTTTATCACCTACGCCAGGAACGCCGGGAATGTTATCCACTTTGTCGCCTTTTAGGGCTAAAAAATCGATAATTAGCTCAGGCGGAATGCCAAATTTTTCATTTACGCCATCAATATCCATGATGTGATTGTTCATAGTATTTATTAAGGTGACATAAGGATTAACCAATTGAGCCATGTCTTTGTCGCCAGTGCTAATTAGCGTAGGAATCTTTAGCTCACTCGCTTGCTGAGACAGCGTTCCAATAACATCATCTGCTTCAACATAGTCCTCTACTATAATTGGCAGGCCCATTGCCCGAATGATGTCATGTAAAGGTTGAATTTGGCTGCGCAATTCATCTGGCATGGGTGGACGATTGGCTTTGTATTCGGCGTAAATGTCGTCCCTGAAAGTTTTGCCCTTAGCGTCGAAAATTACACCAATATTTGTCGGCTGATATTGTTTGATTAAGCTTCGGAGCATGTTAACAACACCATAAATAGCGCCAGTATCTTGTCCTTTAGAGTTGGTTAAAGGAGGCATGCCATGAAAAGCTCTAAACAAATAAGATGAGCCGTCAATCAATACAAAGGGGTTATTCGGGATAGTAGCCATTGGAGAGTCGATAATTGATTATGAATTTTGTGCTACAGGATGTCATATTTGAAGCAATTCATCTACCGTGAATGCTGTGGATATCTTTGTTGAAAAAAACTACCGCGCACCAAAAAACGAACTCTATCTTTACAGCAGACGAGCGTGTGATCCTTTAAAAACAAGGCGTTTAAGAATATGAGAAAGTTTCGCTTTATTGCAGTAAGGTTGTGGATAACTCTTTCTGTAATGTCAATATTCTAATTTTTATAATTACTTTTATTGCTACTTTTTATAATTCCTATCGACGTATCAGGCTTATATATTAAGTCTCTTGTCATGACGGAATCTAGTTCTGAATATCACCAAAAACTGCGCATAGGCCAATGGTGAAAGCTAGCTGGGTAAGTTAACATAAATTTACTTTAATAGAAGAAGTTTCGATAAACTTTTTAGTACCAAAAAAGAATTTAGTTAAATTGATTTTGCATATAAAGCGATTCTAAAGGTCTAGGGGCTGTTGACCTTTGCTGTATGAATTTTGTACTACAACGTGGTTGCCATCTAAAGCGCCTTCTGATCGCGGCGCTGATTTGATACGTCGTTAAGTTTGCTAGTCTGTAAGCTAGTTGGTGCGAGTTTAATCTTTGACTTTAGGTTATTGCCATTGTCTGACATCGACTAAAAAGTAAAATTGAGGCCTTGATTCGGTTAATTTAAAGGGTAAATGAGCGTTCAAGTACGCTTTCGCCAATAAAAATCAATTAATCTCTTTAGATTTGTTGCTTCACGTACAATAATTGGCAAAGTTAACCTATTGTTTGTTAATAGCATTTGGGCATTAAATAAAAATGGCGTTGAAGAAGACAATTAGTATGAGACTTGTCATAGTAGGACCCTACCTCCGATGATGCAATATCGCACAATCATTCGTATCCTAGGTTTGCTGGTCGCTATGTTTAGCTCTACGATGATCTTCCCTGCTACTATTTCATTAATCTTCGAGGATGGCAGTGGCCTGCCTTTCATTTTAGCGTTTTTCCTCATACTCTTCACTGGCCTAATATTTTGGTACCCAAACCGTAAACATCGCAAAGATTTGAGAGCTAAAGAAGGTTTTCTTATCGTTGTTTTATTCTGGGCCGTGTTGGCCAGTTTTGGTGCCTTGCCTTTCTTACTGTTAAACCAACCAGAGATGTCAATTACAGATGCATTCTTTGAGTCTTTCTCCGGGTTGACTACCACAGGGGCGACTGTGATTGAAGGTATCGAATATCTGCCAAAATCGGTGCAATTTTATCGTCAACAACTTCAGTGGTTGGGTGGTATGGGTATCATCGTACTTGCAGTGGCTATTTTGCCTATTCTCGGTGTTGGGGGCATGCAGTTATACCGAGCGGAAACCCCAGGCCCAGTAAAAGACTCCAAGATGACTCCGCGAATAGCAGATACAGCAAAGCACCTTTGGTATATCTACTTAACCTTGACTACAGCATGTTCACTGGCTTACTGGTCTGCCGGTATGGATTGGTTTGATGCAATTTGTCACGCATTTTCAACGGTTGCTATTGGTGGCTTCTCAACGTATGACGCGAGCATAGGTCATTTTAACAGTCCTATGATCAACGTTATCTGTGTTGTTTTCTTATGGATAGCGGCATTGAACTTTGCACTCCATTACGCAGCAGCTACGGGCAGATCTATTAAGGGATATTTTTACGATCCTGAGTTTAAAGCCTTTTTCAGTATTCAATTTGTATTGGTATTAATTTGTTTCTTAGTGTTGGTTAGCTTTGCTTGGTACGATACCGCCGAAGCTGCGTTTGATCAGGCGTTGTTTCAAGCCGTTTCATTCAGTACCACAGCAGGCTTTGCCACCGCAGATTTCTCATCTTGGCCTGCATTCTTACCAATATTACTAATATTTTCTAGCTTCATTGGAGGTTGCGCTGGTTCAACAGGCGGCGGTCTTAAAGTAATAAGAGTGTTCTTACTCTACTTGCAAGGCAAGCGTGAAGTAGAAAGACTGATTCATCCTAAAGCGGTTTACAGCGTGAAACTAGGTGATAGAGCCATGCCAGAACGAGTAGTAGAAGCGGTTTGGGGGTTTTTCTCGGCCTATGCAATGATCTTCGTCATTATCATGATTGGCTTGATTGCTACGGGAGTAGACAATATTACCGCTTTTTCGGCCACTGCAGCGACACTGAATAATCTTGGTCCGGGTTTGGGTGAGGTGGCAGGGACTTTTGCTGACATGACCGATGCCGGTAAGTGGCTGCTAATAACGGCAATGTTATTCGGGCGATTGGAAATATTTTCGTTACTGGTGTTATTCTCACCTACTTTTTGGCGCAGTTAATATTTGTTAATTAAAGCTTAGGTTAAAAAAGCATTGGCCAAAAAAAAGCGCCAAATTTGGCGCTTTCTCATGATAGCTAGTTCTGTTTAGAAATGGCTAACTACTTTTTACCATCTAGCCTAGCAGTTTACTTACGCTATCAGTCAATAGCTGTTTGGCTTTTTGACCTTCTTCTGTATCGAGGTAAGCTTGAGCTTGCTTAACGTACTGCATGATCATATCAGTATCTAAACCAAGAGATTCAAATTGCTTTTTCACATCATTAATAGCTTTAAACGACTCATTATATTCTGAGGCTTTGTCCATCAGTCCGCCAAGACCGCCTTCACCCGCCATTTTGCTGACATCAGGTGCAGATTTAAGTAAATCACCCAAACCCGGTATTGAATCTGATAATTGTGAGAATTGGTCGCCTGACATATTCTCTTTCGCGTAGTTGAAGATTGAACCTAATCCGCCTTCAGCTTGTTTTTCATCAACACCTAGGTTTTCGATTAAATGGCCCACCATAGCGCCTGCAGAAGGGGCGGCTTCCTGTGTTTCTTCGCCCATGCCAAACATGCTTTTAATAGAATCAAACCATCCCTCAGCATGTGATTGCATTGAAAAAGTAAGGGTGAATACTGCCAATAAGGCTGCCAGTTTTTTCATAGTAGATCTCCTGATCTAGAGTTAAATTAAAGCTGCTTTTAAAGCAGTGGCGTAGTCTACGGCTTATCTGTGACTGTGTAAATTGTATCAGCCAAAGAAAAAAGCACTGGGCTGGAAAAGCTTTTCGACGTCAGAGATGTATTTTTTGTCTACCAGAAACAAAATAACATGATCGTCAGCTTCAATTTTGGTGTGGCTGTGGGCGATGATGACTTCTTCTTGTCGGACAATGGCACCGATTGTGGTGCCAAGTGGTAGTTTTATATCGCGAATCTGCTTTCCTACTACCTTGGAAGTATTCTCGTCGCCATGAGCAATGGCTTCTATTGCTTCTGCTGCACCTCTTCGGAGAGAATAGACGTTGACCACATCACCTCGTCGGACATGGGTTAAAAGTGCCGAGATAGTAGCTTGTTGGGGGGAAAACGCGATATCAATTTCACCCCCTTGTACGAGGTCAACGTATGCGCTTCGTTGAATTAACACCATAGATTTCTTTGCACCAAGTCGCTTGGCTAACATGGCAGACATAATGTTTGCCTCATCATCGTTAGTCACGGCGATGAAGGCATCGACTTGTTGAACGTTCTCTTCGGTCAATAACTCATGGTCTGAAGCGTCACCACAAAAAACGATGGTTTTATCCAAATGGGCAGAAAGATATTTAGCTCGATCCTGCGAATACTCGATAAGCTTCACATTATGATTGTGCTCAAGTCGTTTGGCTAAACTTGCGCCTATAAGCCCCCCTCCAGCAATCATGATGCGCTTATAACTTGATTCAAGTTTCTGCAATTCACTCATTACCGCTCGAATATGCTTGGTTGCAGCAATAAAGAATACTTCATCATCTGCTTCAATGATTGTTGTACCCAGAGGACGTATCGGTTTGCCTCGACGATAAATAGCCGCTACTCGCGTGTCCACGTTTGGCATATGCTCTTTTAATGCTGACAGTGCATGACCAACCAATAAACCACCATAATAGGCTTTGACCGCGACTAAGCTGGCTTTTCCATCTGCAAATTCTACAACTTGCAATGCACCGGGATAGTCGATCAGTCGTTTTATTGCCTTAGTGACGAGTTGCTCGGGAGCGATAAGATGATCGACAGGAATGTCTTGGTGATGGAAAAGTCTCTCTTGATAAATAATATATTGTTCAGAGCGTACGCGGGCAATTTTGGTCGGCGTGTTAAACAAGCTGTGGGCAACCTGACAAGCCATCATATTGCTCTCATCACTGTTCGTCACTGCGATCAACATATCTGCATCTTCAGCACCCGCTTTGGCTAATACATCGGGGTGTGAACCCACGCCATTTACTACCTGAAGATCAAGCCTATCTTGCAGGCTACGCAGTGTTTCAGCATCTGAGTCAATGACGGTTATTTCGTTTTTTTCGCCGACAAGGTTCTCGGCAAGTGTCCCGCCAACTTGGCCTGCACCTAAGATTATGATTTTCATAATGTATTAATCAATGAGTACTTAAGCATAATACTAAGACTTTAGCAGCCTCGCATAGTAGAAACCATCCATTTGTCCTTCTCCGGGTAAAATTTGCCGTCCCGGCTGTGAATCTGATTCAAATTTAGTGATCGGAATCAAACTTGCGTCAGCGTTTTCAGATAAGAACCGACTAATTTGAGTGCCGTTTTCTTCAGGTAGAACAGAGCAGGTTGCGTACAGGAGCGTTCCACCACTTTTTAGTAGTTTCCAAATTTGGGTTAGAATTTGGAACTGTAAATCGGTTAACACTTCAATATCAGCCGCTTTGCGGAGCCACTTAATGTCTGGATGACGTCTTATTACGCCTGTTGCAGAGCAGGGAGCATCGAGTAAAATCCGGTCAAACTTGTCGCCTTTCCACCAATCCTCTATTTTTATAGCATCGCCAATCAAAATAGATGCTTTGTGACCTAATCTATCTAAATTTTCTTGGATTCTTTGTGCTCGTTGAGCATCAATATCCAATGCTACGCACTCTGCTAAATTGGTTTGAGTCTCAATAATGTGGCACGTCTTTCCACCCGGTGCAGCACAGCAATCTAATATTCTTTGGTTTTCTTGCGGTTCTAAATAGCCAGCAGCCAACTGGGCGGCTCCGTCTTGTACCGCAAACCAACCTTGCTCGAAACCCGGCAAAGTCGTGATATCTTGACCTTTGCTTAAAATGATTCCATCGTTGTGCTCGGCACTCAATTCAAATCCAATATCTTGTTCATTCAATAAAGCGCAGTATTTTTGTAACGTAATTTTTTGCTTATTCACTCTTAGCCATATTGGAGGACGAGATTGCATTGCTTCAACTAAGCTATCTATTTTTTCTGGATAAGCAGTTAACAACTTCTTATATATCCACTTTGGCAAACCAGAACGTATCTGTTTGTCTTCTGGTATCGCTTCTGCAAAATTTTGACGAATGAAATTACGTAAAATTGCATTCACAAGCCCTTTTAGAGCTATACCATTCAACGCTTTTGTAGCTGATACTGTCTCAGAGACTGCAGCGTGAATAGAGACACGAGAAAAGGCTATTTGATAAAACCCGAGCATGATCAGATGCTCAATAGGCTTGTATTTATTTTTAAGCGGTTTATCTAAAAGTTGTCTTAACCAATATTGAAGGACGGGCAATTGGCGCAATACACCGTATACCATTTCCTGCAACCAAGCTTTGTCTTTTTCTGAATATCGTTCTTGAGCCTTTGGAAGGCAATCTCGACTAGATTTTCCGTTTTCGAGGATTTCAAAAAGCACTTTGGCAGCGTCTGAGCGAAGACGATTTCCTGTATTGCTTGCATTATGTCCACTCACAGCAGAACACTACCTTCTGCAAACCACTCTCTTCGTGCGTTTAGAACATCGCTAACTGGCATAGCTTTTTTCCCCGGAATTTGTAGATCTTTGATAACGAGACCCCCTTCGCCAGTTTTGACTAGTATCCCATCTTTATCTGCTCGGATTATTTGCCCTGTTTTCGCAGCAGTGTTTGTTTGCTCGGAATCGAGCTCAACCGCTTTAGCTCGCCATACTTTTACAGCAATTTGGTCTTTTTCAGTAAGGCAATGAAAAAACGCCATAGGCCAAGGATTAAATGCCCTTACATTTCTAGCCAATTGTTCGGCGTTTTCCTGCCAGTCTATTTTAGCCTCTTGTTTAGACAGCTTTTGTGCGTAATTAGCTAATCGATCATCTTGCGCTTCGGGTGTGATTGCAGTCAGATTATCTAAGGTTTCGATGAGAGCTGGTGGACCGAGCGCTTCGAGCTTCGAATACAAGATGGCACTGGTGTCTTCATCACTAATTGAAATGGATTTTTTGAGTAACATTGCTCCGGTGTCTAGACCCATGTCCATTTGCATGACGGTAACACCTGTTTCTTTGTCTCCCGCCCAAATAGCTCTTTGAATTGGAGCGGCTCCTCTCCATCTTGGCAAGAGTGATCCATGCACATTGATGCAGCCATACTTAGGGGTTTCGAGCACTTCTGCTGGCAAAATCAAACCATAAGCAACCACTACCATGACATCGGCATTTAGCGCTTTAATTTGTTCTTGAGCCTCAAGTGTTCGCAGGCTATTCGGCTGATATACTGGTAAGTTATGTTGCTGTGCACATTGCTTCACTGGGCTAGCTTGCAATTTTTTACCTCTGCCTGCAGGTCTATCTGGTTGGCTGAATACCGCACAAACCTGATGATCAGATTGCAATAGTGCTTGAAGATGCTTTGCTGCAAAATCCGGTGTACCGGCAAAAATGACTTTTAGTGGGGTGGTCAATACGGGATCCTTTTAATAAGCAACTCAGTTATGCGCGAGCTGCTAGTCGAGCCTCTTTTTCAAGTTTATTTCTAATTCTTTGTCGCTTTAACGGGGATAGGTAGTCAACAAATAGCTTACCTTTAAGGTGATCTAGTTCATGTTGGATACAAATAGCCAATAAGCCATCGGCTTCTAACGAAAAGGCTTCGCCATTTTCATCTAAAGCGTTAACAATGATGTGCTCAGCACGCTCTACTTTTGCATAGTTGTTTGGAACCGAAAGGCAGCCTTCCTCGCTTATAGTGCTGCCGTCCATTTGGGTTATTTCTGGATTGATAAAAACACGCGGCGTGTCTTGTTCTTCAGAGACATCCATCACTACAACACGTTTGTGCACATTGACTTGAGTGGCAGCTAAACCGATGCCGTTTTCTTCTTTCATGGTGTCAAACATGTCGCTAACGAGTTTCTTAATTTCTGCGTCAACTTTTTCGACAGGTTTGGCAACCGTTCTCAATCTATCATCTGGGAATCTTAATACGTCTAAAATGGCCATTTCTTTCTTCAGCTAAACAATAATCACAAAACCGAGCTAAGATTTGATAAATCTGTACCTCTGGTCAGTATTAATTAATATACGGTTCAATAAAATAGGATATTGAAAGGTGTTGACCACTATTCTAGCCTAATTAATTAGAAAGTTCGATCAAGCTTTGGCCCAATTAGGTCGATAGAAAGAATAGCTCGATAGAAAGAACATTAGTTTCGCTAAACATGTCTGTAATCACCTAATTGGTGTAAATGAGGAAAGCATGGGCTCCATTATCAAAACACTGCTGGTGATCGTCTTACTAGTACCGCTGGTTAGCATAGCAGATGACATCGATATCAAAGGCACTGCACCGCATACGTATACTGTGAAGAAAGGTGATACGCTTTGGGATATCTCAAGTTTGTATCTAGACAAGCCTTGGTTATGGCCAGAATTATGGCGGAATAACGTTCATATCAAAAATCCACACCTTATTTACCCTGGTGATCAACTAAGACTACGTTATAACGAACAAGGTGAGCCGGTTCTTGAAATGGTCCGTGAGACACAAAAGGCAGAAATTAAACTGACTCCCCAAGGAAGGATGGAGAAAAAATCTGTGAATCCTATTCCGGCATTGCCTTGGTCTATCATTCAACCCTATGTAGATAACGGGTTAGTCATGGACAAGAGTGACTATGAGAAGCTCCCACATCTGTTAGGTAATCATGATGGAGCTGTGCGTTTCGCAACTGGTGACTTGGTATTGAGTCGAGCAAATAACACCACGCCGGAATCGTACCGAATTATCAGGCAACAAAATGAAATACGTGACTCAGAAGGGAACTTACTCGGAATCCAAATTCGTCATGTTGCAGATGCTAAACCCCTAAAAAGTGAAGTAGAAGGACAGCATTTAGTCTCGGTTAAGCAAGCAAACTTTGAAGCAAAGCGAGGAGACAAGTTGCTCCCCGACGTTGAAGAGGAGCCTCAGCAGTTAGAATTAGAAGCAGCCACGACGCAACAAGGGCAAATAGTTGACAGTCTTGAACAACATCAACTCTTAGGGAAATACAATGTTGTTGTTTTGGATTTAGGAGACCAGGATGTCTCAGCTGGAACAACAATGGGAATCTATTTGCAAGGCCCCAAAATTTTTGACAGTGAAAATCCAAAATACGATGTCGAAAGTGGGATCGTGAAAAGTACATTTGATAATGCCAATGAGGTTCAACAGCCCGCAATCAAAGTAGGCGAATTAGTGGTGTTTAAAGTGTTTGATAAGGCAAGTTATGCGTTAATTACACGATCCACTAAAGTAATTAAAAATGGAGCCTTAGTCGCGAAACCATAATAAATGAAATCTAGGGAAAATGAATGGCACAGGAAGTGCGAGAACAAGACATTGAGAATGAAATAGCAACTTGGCTAAGACTGAGTCTGATCCCAAATTTTGGCCCCGTCAGATTAAATAAATTCTTAAGTGAATCTGGACTTTCGGTTCTTGAATTACTTTCCTCAAAAACAACTGAGCTAAAACTTCTTGGTTTTAATGAAAAGCAAATTTCTTCAATATCTGCATCGCACCGTGGCATCATCGAAAAGTGCTTAGATTGGCGGCAACAAAATAAAAATCATCATGTTATCTGTCCGCCAGATTCAAATTTTCCTGATCAACTACTCGAAATTGCTAGTCCACCCTATCTACTATTTGGCAAAGGCAATTTAGAGGTTCTTTGCAACCAACAAATCGCTATCGTTGGAAGTCGCATGCCTTCAATATCAGGCAAATGCAATGCTTTGAAATTGGCGAAAGAATTGGCAGAAGTAGGTGTGACGATAACCAGTGGTTTGGCTTCAGGGATTGATACTAAAGCCCATGAGGGAGCACTGAATGGTGGAGGGGCTACTATTGCTGTATTGGGAAATGGTGTTGATATTGTTTATCCCAAACGGAATTTACCGTTAGTGCAAAAAATGTTGCAAAATAATGGACTACTGCTCTCTGAATTTCTTCCACATCAAGCACCGAAACCAGAAAATTTCCCGCGCAGAAATAGAATTGTAAGCGGATTATCATTGGGTGTTGTTATTGTTGAAGCGGCGATTAAAAGCGGCTCACTGATCACTGCTAAAACAGCACTTGATCAAAATAGAGAAGTATTTGCTGTTCCCGGCAATATTAATAACCCGTTAAGCGAAGGGTGTCACTATTTGATCAAACAAGGAGCGAAACTCGTACATAGAACGACTGACATTTTGGAGGAATTTTTTGACCTGAATTCTTCCAATCAGTCGGCAACGGAAAAAAACTTTAAAAAAAGTCTGTCACAAGGCTTGGCATCGGACAAATTGTTAGATAGTGTAGACTATGACATTACAGCGTTAGATGTCATTTTGCAGCGCACCAAACTGCCGATTAAAGAAGTATTGGCGCAATTGTTAGATTATGAGTTGCGCGGTTTAGTAACTTCAGTATCTGGAGGTTACGTCAAATTGAGGGGTAAATAGTATGTTTGATATCCTCATGTATCTTTTCGAGAACTTCATTCATAGTGAAAGTGAGATTCGTGTCGATCAAGACGAGTTGACAGATGAGCTTGTGCGAGCAGGTTTTCATCACGATGAGATATACAAAGCGCTATCTTGGTTAGAGAAACTAGCCGCTCTTCAAGAAACAGACATCAATCCGTATTTAGTCAAATCGGACAATACCTTTGTAAATCGCATCTACACGCAAGAAGAAGAAATGCGTCTCGATGTTGAATGCAGAGGATTTTTGATGTTTCTTGAACAAATCAATGTCCTAGACTCTGCAACAAGAGAAATGGTTGTAGATCGCGTGATGGAAATTGATTCAAAAGAATTCTGTCTTGAAGACTTAAAGTGGGTAGTCTTAATGGTGCTATTCAATGTACCTGGAAAAGAGAATGCCTATGCTCAGATGGAAGATCTATTGTTCGAAGAGCCAGAAGGTCCTTTACACTAACACTATAGCTGCCAATCATGTCTAAAATTGATGGCACGTTATTTTCAGGTGAAGGCCACGCGAATGACCACAACCTCGGCAATTGTCCAGAATGCGGGGGCGAGCTTCAGTTCCGCCGAGGAAAGTCAGGTACATTCGTTGGATGCAAACAATTCCCAAAATGCGAGTTCAGTAAACCACTACACGATAATCAAACCCAAGACCTCACACTAATTGAAGGTTCAGTTTGCCCAAATTGTAAAGAGCAACTGGTAATCAAAAAAGGTCGGTACGGCCTTTTTATTGGATGCAGTCAATATCCTGTGTGTCATCACATCGAACCTATTCAAAAGAACAAAAATACCGAAATTTCATGCCCTTCGTGCAAAAATGGCAGTTTAACCAAACGTTCAAACAAGTTTGGCAAGACATTTTATGCTTGCAATACCTTTCCAAAATGCAAATACGCTGTGAATGATGCTCCAGTTCAAAAACAGTGTAGCTATTGCGGGTGGGGGATTATTGTGGAGAAACATCGAAATGATAGTGTGGTTTTGCAATGTCCGGCAAAGAGTTGTAATAAGTTACAAAGCAACTAAGGTCAGCAGCCTCTAGCTAAGTCTTCACTACTGATCTCGAATAAAAAGCACCTAGTTAGCACAAAAAGTGTACCGAAAAGACTCAAAGACCTTAGTTTACTTTCAACACATGTTTGAATGATTTACACTACAGACAATTCAATATCCTTACTAATTCAATGAACAACAACTTTCCTGCTGATCTTAAATCCAAATTCAAAAACGGAGCTATTATAGCTTACCCAACAGAGGCTGTTTTTGGTCTAGGTTGTGATCCCACTAACGAAAGTGCTGTTTTTTCATTATTAAAAATCAAACAACGGCCTGTTGAAAAAGGCGTCATATTAATTGCGAGCGATATTTCTCAATTACTAGATTTTATCGACATGCAAGCACTCACTAACGATAGGAAGTCAGAGATCTTTGCTAGCTGGCCCGGTCCAAATACTTGGTTAGTTCCTAAATCAGAAAGAGCCAAGGATTATTTGACTGGAGGTTCAGAATTGATAGCGGTGCGAGTTTCTGCTCATCCGAGAGTCAGGGAACTATGTCAGTATTTAGACAGTGCAATTGTTTCCACCAGTGCAAATATTTCTGGGGCAGCTCCTGCAAAAACCTTAGAACAGGCTAAATTACAATTCGAACAAAAAGTAGTTTTCGTTCAAGGTACAGTTGGCGACCAACAAAATCCCACACAAATTCGAAATGGTCTTACCGGCCAAATAATAAGAGCTAGTTAACAATGTCAGACAATAAAGACCTCAATATTGAGACGGTCAAATCATTCCTATTGAAGTTACAAGACAATATTTGCCAAACGCTAGAGTTAGCTGATGGCAAAGGTCATTTTAAAGAAGATAATTGGCAAAGAGCTGAGGGAGGGGGTGGACGCACTCGAGTTCTGACCGGTGGAGCAGTGATCGAGCAAGGTGGCGTTAATTTCTCACACGTTTTTGGTGCAAAACTGCCACCTTCTGCTACGGCTGTGCGTCCGGAGCTGGCGGGTAGAACGTTCCAAGCAATGGGAGTTTCTCTGGTTATTCATCCGAATAATCCTTATGTTCCGACCTCTCACGCAAATGTGCGTTTTTTTGTTGCGGAAAAGCCCGATGAGGATCCCGTTTGGTGGTTTGGTGGAGGTTTCGATCTGACCCCTTTTTATCCCTTTTTGGAAGATGTACAGCATTGGCACACGGTGGCAAGTCAACTATGCGAACCCTTTGGGAGTGATGTCTATCCAAGGTATAAAAAGTGGTGTGATGAGTATTTCTACTTAAAGCATCGAGATGAAACCAGAGGCGTAGGTGGACTGTTTTTTGATGACCTAAATGAATTTGGCTTTGAAAAGAGCTTCTCATTTATGCAAGTAGTAGGGAATGGCTATTTGGACGCATACATTCCTATCATTGAAAAGCGCAAAGATTTGCCTTTTGGTGAACGGGAGAAACAGTTCCAGCTTTATCGACGAGGAAGATATGTAGAGTTTAATCTTGTCTATGATAGAGGAACATTGTTTGGCTTGCAGACTAGTGGCAGAACCGAATCGATTCTCATGTCTATGCCTCCATTAGCGAGATGGGAGTATGATTTCAAAGCCAAATCAAATACTCCAGAAGCGAAGTTAACTGATGAATTTCTTATTCCCAAAGACTGGTTAAACAGTTCAGATGCGGAAGTAGGGTAGTATGGATAACTACGCTGTTTTCGGTAACCCAATTGAGCAAAGTAAATCTCCAGAGATCCATTCAATTTTTGCGAAGCAAACTAAGCAAAAACTAAACTACGTTAAAATATTGGGTTCACTTGAGAAATTTTCGGATTCGTTGGAGGCTTTTTTCTCTGACCCCAGTGCCAAAGGATGCAATGTCACTGCCCCTTTTAAACAGGATGCAGCTAAATGGGTTAGTTCTTTATCTGAATCAGCTAAATTTGGGGAAGCAGTCAACACTATTATTAAGCAAGAAGATGGTAGTTTTACTGGAGACAATACTGACGGTGTTGGTTTAGTAACAGACATATTGACAAACGGTGTTGAAATCAAGAATGCCAGTATATTGTTGCTGGGCGCGGGTGGGGCAGCACGCGGTGTGCTCAAGGATATCGCTGCGCAAAGTCCATCAAATATAGTTATTGCTAATCGAACTGCGGCAAAAGCAGAGGCTCTTGCGAGTTTGTTACCTTTTGCAAAAGTGCAAGGTATGGAACTGAGCCATAGGTCTTTTGATAGTATTGCTGGGCATTTCGATATCATTATTAATTCTACTTCTGCTAGCTTGAGCAGCGAACTTCCTGATGTGCCAGACACTACTATCTCTCAGGCCAGTATGGTTTACGATATGGTGTACGGAAAACAACTGAGTAAATTTTTACAGCATGCTAAAAAATTGGGTGTTCCCAAAACGATCGATGGTTTGGGTATGTTGGTAGAACAAGCGAGTGAAAGTTTTCATTTGTGGAGAGGGGTGCGTCCGGATACCAGTGAGGTAGTCAAAAAGCTGCGGGAACAGTTTTGAATCAGTCTGTTTTGTTCTCTGATGGATTTACCTATGAAGTCGATAAGCAGGCAATAGTCCTTGATGCTCAGGTGTCAGGCCAGCTCATTAAGTGTTTTATCACGGGTATTGATTTTTCGGGCGCGCCTAAAGTTTACGATGCCTTTCAATTTGACTTTGAAGAGTATTTGACTGAATTAATTGAAGAGCAAGGAGTTGGATTGAATGGCAGTTTAACTGTCTCATTCAGTATGATTGGAAAACACTTCTAGGAATTGGTCTCAACAAGTACTCAGTAATACTTGACATATATAGAGGCTTCAAACCACCGACATTCTCAATCCGCTTTGCGATTAAGTAATAGTCTCGTCTAATAAATACTCGTTCTTTGTGACTAAATAGTTTTCTGCGGACGTTTTCAAAAAAGAAATTTCTTCCTTACTTAATTTTCTTGCTTGTTTTGCAGGACTTCCGACATAGAGATAGCCGCTTTCTAAGGATTTGTTAGGGGGGACCAAACACCCTGCACCCACAAAAACATCATCTTCGACTATTGCACCGTCCATTATTATCGCACCCATGCCTACAAGGATACGATTTCCTAATGTACATCCATGCAACATACATTTGTGCCCAATAGTGACATCATCTCCTATGACTAAAGGGTACCCCTTACTATTTGTCTTACTCCTACGAGTTACATGCAATACAGTACCGTCTTGAATATTGGTTCGGTTACCAATCACCATGCTATTTACGTCCCCTCTTGCTGCCACCAGTGGCCAAAAGCTGACGTCATCTCCACAAGTTATCTCACCCACTAGCACTGCAGAGTCGTCAACGTAGCAATTTTTTCCAAATTTGGGGGAGATACCTCTTAAAGATCTAATCGTCATATTGTTATCCGTAAAGTCAAAATCTAATTCAATACTACCAAAATCTAACAGGTTTTCGCATTGATATAAGGCTATTTGACGTTTTATTCACCACTTAGACATAAATTTGAAATAAAGGGTTGCAGAAGTTTTTTAGGTCGGTAATATGCGCGCCTCGCTCAGGGACATCCTTTAACAGAATGTTTCTTCACTGATTAGCTATTTAAAATTAGTGACATTGATGTATATCAAGTGTGTAGCGGGATGCAGCGATTTAACGAAGATAATTTTTTAAGAATATTTTGAATTAAATTGTTGACATCAAAACATAGGCGTGTAGAATTCGCGTCCCGCTTGAGAGAGGCTTAATAAGCCAACTAGCAAGTGAAGTAAAAAGTCATACCCAGTGGTGTCATTATTTAAACACGACTAAGTATGAAAAAGTAATACCTTGGCGGCGTCATGGTTTGATAGTCACCAAGCACGAAAGTCAACTTGAAATTCAGCGCTCACTGCGTTCGGTATTTCGCTTCGTTGATGTCGTGCGAATGTTCTTTAACAATAGATAACAAGACAATCTGTGTGGACACTCGTTAATGAGTGTTTACCAAAAATAGATTCATATTT
>CANNDC010000017.1 GCA_947503265.1 uncultured Alteromonadaceae bacterium | reverse complement strand
TCAGCTGTGCATCGTGCACATGGTGCGTAATTCGTTGAAGTTCGTGCCTTGGAAAGACTACAAAGCGGTGACGGCGGACTTAAAGAAAATCTATCAGTCCTCTACCGAAGAGGAAGGCTTACTGGCTCTTGACCAATTTGCCCAACGATGGGATGACAAATACCCACAAATCGCCAAGTCCTGGCATGCACATTGGCAAAACATCAACACGCTGTTCAAGTACCCCGAAGATATTCGAAAGGCTATCTACACCACCAACGCAATCGAATCACTCAACAGTGTTATCCGCAAAGCCATTAAGAAACGCAAACTGTTTCCCAGCGATGATTCTGCGAAAAAGGTGATTTACTTGGCGATAAAAGATGCGTCCAAGAAATGGACAATGCCAATAAGAAACTGGCGACAAGCGATGAGTCGTTTTATGATTGAATTTGAACAACGACTCACCGATTATGTTTAACAATGGCAGTTACACAGAATCTGTTACAGGGTCTTGAAGTGATTTATATCGCTCCGTAATTTGCAAGCTAGCCTTGTTCAGCACGGTTCTGCTGTTCGCTATATACCACCGATTCGTTCTGCGAATTCCTTGTATTTTTCTACAACGTTTCGATCAAATAGCGGTTTGCCGTTTTCATCTTTGTCTTTTGAAATTAACAGGCTCTCTCGCTCTAGACGTTCTATACGCAATTCTTGAACACCTAAAAATTCTGCTACTTCAGCCACTGTCATCACACTCATTTATTTACCTCTTAAAATTTTGCTTTCTAAAGTAAAGCGCAATTTACGGTATTTGCTAGTTTTTATGATGCAATTTAATTGCTTATAAGGTTATGAGAATTGACAGACTAGGTATACACTTCTGAAAATTTTGGCAGCACGGGTTAATAGACCCATACACTTAGGAGATTTCATGGATATTTGGTCAGCAGCTATTATGTTGTTTTTGATTATGGATCCTCTTGGTAACCTACCTATTTTCATGTCTATATTGAAATCTATCGAGCCTAAAAGAAGGCTGATCGTATTAGCTAGAGAGTTATTGATTTCACTTGCTGTGATGCTGCTATTTTTATACAGCGGAGAATCTATACTCGCGTTTTTGAATGTTAAACAGCAAGCGGTCAGCATTGCTGGTGGTATTATTTTATTTCTGATCGCGATTCGGATGATTTTCCCGCAAAAAGGAAAGCACGGAGACGACGTCGGCGAGCAAGAACCCTTTATTGTACCTCTCGCTATTCCTATGATTGCGGGTCCGTCTTTGTTAGCTGCACTCATACTGCTTGCAAACCAAGATCCTTCTAGGATGACAGATTGGACTATCGCACTGTTGTCTGCATGGGGCATATCTGCCTGTATTTTGATGTTTTCAAATCTATTCCATAAGTTGCTTGGTGAAAGAGGGCTGATTGCCGTCGAAAGATTAATGGGCATGATACTTATTATGATCGCCATTCAGATGTTTCTTGATGGCCTAGGCGATTATTATCAATTTGGAGTTAAATAATGGGTGAAAAACTCAATACTTTTCAACGTGTCCGCGAACTATCGAATTGGCAGTCTGTCGCGTTTGCTGCGACTTTGATAGAGCGGATGCAACCCAACTATCAGCTATTTTGCGAAGCATCCGAGTTTGCCGACCCAAGTCAATTCAGGAAAACCTTGGATTCAGTCTGGGACTGGTTGCGAGGCAGCCAATCAAAAATCAACTTCGCCCTGCAATTGGATAAAATTGAAGAGGTGACGCCAGACGCCATGGAATTTGACAATTACGGCGTATATCCCGCTATTGATGCAGCGATTTCATTAGCTGCGGTGCTAAGTTTGATTATGGGCGAAGAGCCACAAGGCGCGGTTGTAGTGAGCAAACTCTCACAAGGTTGTGTTGAATCTTTTATCGAAGCGGTCAGTGAAGAATCCCTAGACAGTCCAGGAATTAAAGCCCACCCCTTAATGCAATGGGAGGTGGCCTTTCAAAATGAGTTAATAGTGACAGTCTCCAATCTAAAAGCAGGTTCTGACAGTGTTAAACAACTTCAGTCGCTTGCTAAAGAAGAGGGTGTGTCAAATATTGGTATTGCAGTAAATTAACCCTTCAGCTTTTGTTGATTAATGGGAAATATTCGGCGTTAATCTGTGCGTCGTAAGACAATCACCAAGAGAGCACTGCCTTCAATGCAAAGGCAAAATAAGTTAAAGAAGGTTAACCGGCATAAACAATTTGCCAATATTTAATCCAGTAAGATTGCAGGAATTATGCTGCGGTGGTACAAGATTGTAACCAAAATCCAATTTTTCGAATTGATGAACCCAGAACTCACTACTCAACAAGCCTTGCGCTATAGCCGACAGATCCTTTTGTCGGGTTTTGACCTAGATAAACAAGAAATATTGAGTAACAGTAGTGCGCTCGTTATTGGTGTAGGTGGCCTCGGATGTGCAGCGAGTCAATATTTGGCTGCGAGCGGTATTGGCAAACTGACCTTGATTGATGATGACGTTGTCGAACTGACTAACTTGCAACGTCAGGTGTTACATACAGAGCAAAGCGTGGGTAAATCAAAAGTCGAATCAGCGGTATCTGCGCTACAAAAACTAAATAGCGATGTTGAATTGTGTTCTGTTAACGAACGTTTGGCAGAAAGTGAATTACGCGATTTAATCGTGAAACACACTATCGTTTTGGATTGCACTGATAACTTAGCTAGTCGCAACCTTATTAATCGGGCATGCTACCAGACAGGTATACCCTTGATTTCAGGCGCTGCCATACGCATGGAAGGGCAAATCTTTAGCGTTGACCCGCGTCAGAAAACTGCATGCTATGCGTGCATCAGTCATTTTTTCACAGAACAAAGCCTCAGTTGTGTTGAATCAGGTGTGATGTCTCCAATAGTGGGTATTATTGGTTCGACTCAAGCGCTTGAGGCAATAAAAATTGTCACTGGTTTTGGAAAGCCTATGCTAAACCGATTACAGCTTTTTGATGGAATGAACGGTTCTTGGCATGAAATGGCCGTTACCCGCCGTGATGAGTGCCCTGTATGTGGAAGCTAAGATCCTAGCGAGAGTTTTACTTAGTCAGCTAGTAGCGAACCCTTCCAACACAATTTTACCGATTGATGTTCCAGATTCGATTTCTACGTGTGCAGTTTTCAAATTGTTCGCATTGATTTCGCCTAAGTTCTTGCCAGCGGTAGTGCGTAAGTGCCCTTGATCGACTAATTCCGCAACACGATTGAGTAACTTGCCTTGTTCATTCATGTCTATTGCGTTGTGCATTGAACGGGCAAACATAAATTCCCAATGAATTGATAAACTCTTGCGCTTCAATTTGCTCACATCCAGTGATTTAGGATCGTCAATCAGTGCAATTTTGCCAAATGGCGCAAGCAAATCCACGTAACTTTCCATGTATTCGTCAGTGTGCGTTAAACTCGCAACATGGGTGACTTGCCCAATATCCAGCTCTTCAATTTGTGATGCCAAAGGCAAAGAATGATCGATGATGTAATCCGCACCTAATTGTTGCACCCAGCTTTGAGAGCTTTTTCTTGATGCCGTTGCAATGACAGAAGCGCCAGTAAGCTTTTTGACTAATTGTATCAATATAGAACCAACACCACCTGCAGCGCCAACGACCAAAATGATATCGTTTGATTTCTGCGGTACCAGAGGATCATGTTGTGCAAGTTTCAGATGATCAAATAACAGTTCCCAAGCTGTAATGGTTGTGAGTGGTAAAGCGGCGGCTTCTGTGTTGGTTAAACTCGTGGGTTTGTTGCCGACAATTCGCTCGTCAACTAATTGAAATTCCGCATTGCTCCCTTGTCTATTTAGGTCGCCAGCATAATACACCTTATCTTTCGGCTTAAATTGAGTAACCAACTCACCCACAGAAACGACTTCTCCCACTGCATCCCAGCCAAGTATTTTATGTTGCCCTTTAGGAGGAGAAACATTGAGACGAATTTTGCTATCAACAGGATTGACTGCAATAGCCTCTATTTTTACTAATAAATCATGGCCAGTTGCGACCGGTATTGGAATCTCGATATCCATTAACGACTCAGCATTATGAATAGGTAGCGAATTTGAATATCCAATGGCTTTCATGCACTCTCCTGCTAGCAAGTTCTTTTTAGGAATTTTCTATACTGTTACTGCAACTGTATACGGTTTAGGATTTTCTGAACACTCTGGATGTGACTTGTTTAGTGCTTTTTTCTTTTATGCATTGCCAATCTTCTGGAACAGTGTATTGGTCATTGGCTTTTTCGCATTCGATATAAACTAGTCCATTTGCGGCTAACAATCCTTGAATTGCAATTTTCGTTATGACCGGCTCGATAAAGCCTTTGTTAAACGGCGGGTCGATGAAAATAACATCAAATGTGTGACTGAATTGGTCGAGTGCAGCTAATGCATCACCTTGCACTATTCCTGCTTGTTCAGACGCTATATTCAGTAACCCAATATTATTTAAAAGAAGTTTGCACGCGTTTTTTTCTCGTTCAACAAAAGTGACGTTCTTAGCATCTCGCGATAAGGCTTCAAACCCCAAGCTCCCGCTACCGGCAAATAGATCCAAGCAAACCGCCTCTCGAACGTCATGCATTAACCAATTAAATAGCGTTTCCTTGGTTCTATCCGTTGTGGGTCTTAACCCTTCAGAATTTAAAACTGGAAGCTTTCTACCTCGCCATTTTCCGCTAATAATACGTATTGAGCCGAGATTACTACTTCGTTGCCCCAAACTTTGCTTTTTTACGCCTCGCTTCATTGATCCAAGAAATGTTATGATGTGGACATGTGTTGATAGTGTAAACCGAATCTCTAGGCTCTGCACTCAGCGTTCGAATAAAACCATATAATGAGAGTAAATTAGTCGTCATGTCGAAAATGTTCAATTGGTTCAAAAAACAACAAGCTGAACCGGAAAACGTCAACCAATCTGAGCAAATTCAGGAGCCTGAAGAAACGGCAAAGTTAGAAAAGGAAGTTGAATCAGATGCGCCATCAACCAATGAAACTGCGGTTGTAGCCAATAATCAGCCAGAACAAGCTCCATCACACTTTGCTGATGAAATTGATACACTAAATGCTAACTCAGATGGCCCGATTGATGTTGAACAAGTAGAAACAACTGAAAACTCTGACTCTACAGAATCAGAAGGCTTCTTTGGGAAATTAAAAAGAGGCCTTTCGCGTACCAAGGAAAATTTGGGTAGCGGCTTTGTCGGCTTATTCAAAGATAAAAAAATTGACGAAGAGTTATTTGAGGAACTTGAAACCCAATTACTTGTTGCTGATTTGGGTATGGAAACCACTTCTAAAATTATAGATAGCCTGACCGAAAGCGCTAATCGCTCGCAACTTAAAGATGGTGAAGCACTTTATCAACTTTTAAAACAACAAATGTCAGATATTCTTCAGGGTGTTAGCGCGCCACTCAATCTTGAAGAAAGTGAAGGTCCTTTTGTTATTTTGATGGTCGGTGTTAACGGTGTTGGCAAGACTACAACCATTGGCAAATTAGCCAAACAATTCCAATCACAAGGTAAAAAGGTGATGTTAGCGGCTGGAGATACTTTTAGAGCCGCCGCTGTCGAACAGTTGCAAGTGTGGGGAGAGCGCAATGATATACCAGTTGTAGCTCAGCAAACGGGGTCAGATAGTGCTTCTGTCATATTTGATGCATTTGAGTCGGCTAAAGCCAAAAAAGTGGACGTTTTAATCGCGGATACGGCAGGTCGTTTGCAAAACAAAGATCATCTTATGGAAGAACTCAAAAAAGTCGTCAGGGTGATGAAGAAAATTAACCCTTCAGCTCCTCACGAAATTATGCTGACGTTAGATGCTGGAACCGGTCAAAATGCTGTAAGCCAAACTAAGTTATTTCATGAAGCGGTAGGTTTAACTGGACTGACATTAACTAAATTGGATGGCACAGCCAAAGGCGGAGTTATTTTTGCAATTGCAGATAAGTTTGATATACCTATTCGCTATATTGGTGTTGGTGAAGGTATTGATGATTTGCGTCCATTTGAAAGCCAACAGTTTGTTGAAGCTTTGTTCAATGACTAATAGATACGGATTTACCGCATGATCAAATTTGACCAGGTCAGTAAAACTTATGCTGGTGGGCAACAAGCCCTGCGTAAGGTGAGCTTTCATATTGAGCCTGGAGAAATGGCCTTCCTAACCGGTCACTCAGGTGCGGGTAAAAGTACTTTACTAAAACTCATTAGTATCATGGAAAGACCGACAGTCGGACAAGTAATGATTAATGGGCACGACCTAAATGCAATTACGCGTCGTCAAATTGCTTACATCCGGCGCGATATCGGCATGATTTTTCAAAGTCATCAATTGCTGATGGATAAATCTGTTTTCGACAATGTTGCATTGCCTCTTGTAATTGAAGGCTATACCAGAAAAGAAACCACCAAACGGGTTCATGCCGCTTTGGAAATGGTTGGGCTAAGAGACAAGGTTAAAAATCTGCCAATTATGTTGTCTGGTGGCGAGCAACAGCGTGTCGGAATTGCCCGTGCTGTAGTGAATAAGCCCCCGCTTTTACTGGCAGATGAACCGACAGGAAATCTCGATCCAAAGCTATCTATGGAAATCATTCGATTGTTTGAAGATTTCAATCAAGCCGGGGTTTCTGTATTTATTGCAACCCATGATTTGGGTTTGATCGCACGAATGAAATATCGCACGCTAACCCTTAAGAATGGCCAAATGATTACTGATGGTCTGACAGAAGATTGGGATGAACCTGATGAAATGGAGTACAAACTCTAATGAGTATTCTTTTCAAGGGGCGCATTAAAGGTGCAGAATCGAACAAAATTAGTGGCTACCAGCGTTTTATTATGTTTTTTGTCAGCCATTTTAGACAAGCACTCACGAGTTTAGGTGATTTATGGCGCGCTCCGCTGGCTTCTCTAATGACTATAGGTGTGCTGGGGTTAAGTATTACTCTACCCAGTACATTTTATATTTTGGTTAAAAACGCAGAAAATGTCAGTCAAGGTTGGCAGCAAGCTTCTGAAATTACTTTGTTCTTGCGTAAGGGCACTCAAAGCAAAGATGTGAGCCAACTACTAACCAGAATCGAACTATGGCCAGAGATAGAGAGGGTTACTTTTATCCCTGCCGCAGACGGACTAAAAGAATTTCAGCAGCAGTCGGGGTTAGGTGAGGCGCTTAACTACCTAGATGAAAATCCACTTCCTGATGTGGTGTTAGTTAAACCAACTTCAAAATCGGTCACGCCTACCGCCGCTTCAGATTTATTAACTCGACTTGAAAATGAACGTTTCGTCGAATCAGGTAAGCTCGATATAAAATGGTTAGAGCGATTACACAGTTTTCTTGGAATCGCCAAAGAGTTGATATACGCAGTCGCAATTTTACTGTTTTTAGCCGTCGTGTTAATTATCGGAAACACAATCAGATTAAATATTCTCAGCAATCGAGATGAAATTTTAGTTATGAAACTGGTTGGTGCTACCGATGCCTTTATTCATCGTCCCTTCATGTACACGGGCATCTGGTATGGATTGTTAGGCGGCCTTTTGGCTTGGTTTGCAGTGCTCATTCTGCTTTGGTGGATGGGCGGTAGCATTGACAATCTGACAGCTCAATATGATCGCGATTTCGATCTGACCGGCTTGGATTTTACATCGCTATTGGTGATGTTGGGTGTGTCAGTATTTCTTGGCTTAGCAGGCTCGATGATTTCAGTGCATCGTCATGTCAGAAGCATCGAACCCAGATAGTTTTAGACTGTTAGTTAAGGCTTTGTTTTTGGGAAATGTGGAGAGATTGATTGCCGCACTCCGTTACCCCACAGAATCGATTCGTTAAATAACATGTGCAGACGTTTCTGATCGATTTTTAGCATATCTGCGAAACGTTTCACTTTTAACCATGTTGCACTTTCAAATGCTCTTGCCAATAATAAATACAAAGTAAAATCGTTTTGTCCGCCACACAAGGCAAATTTCACTTCATCTACGATGGGCATTTTAGTCACCAAATGCTTCATTTCTTGATCTAATAATGCATCAAGCAAAGAAAACAAACCGACCATAAATCCTGTTGGAGGGTTGTCGCCAACTTGGCGCTCTCTGGCAACTAAATCGCAGAATTTAGCTCTTACCAACGACATATGAAGTAACTCCATTGGCTTATCATCAGCAAGATTTGCAAGGGCTAAGAGCGCAATAAATTTCTTAATTTCTACTTCACCCATATAGTTAAGGGCATGTTTTAACGACGTGATTTTATAGCGTTTATTGACCATTGGATTGTTGATAAATCGCAACAACATATAGGAGAGGCCTACATCTCTTTCAATGATTTCGTTGATACGTTCTAAACCAAAAGATTCCTTACCTGTTTCTCCAATGAGATCGAGTAAAGATAACTTGTTTACAGGCAAGGGGGTTTGTGAGAAAGCTTCCGGTTTTGAGAAAAAATAACCCTGAAAATAATCGAAACCTAGATCTCGAAACGAGGCAAAATCTTGCTGAGAATCGATGTTGTCAGCGACCAGTTTGACTTTCGCATTGGAGAAGCGAGGAAGTTGTTTAGCGATTGTTGAAAATGCATATTGTAATGTGTCTATTTTAACAATATTGACCAAATTCAATAATTCGCTACTGGTAGTCAACTTTGGCTCATTGAGTGCAATTTGAAAACCCATATTCCGTATGTCGTCACAGGCTTTCAAAATGTTTCGATCACCAATATCGCCATCCGATACTTCAACCACAACTGTTTGAGGATCGAGATTTCTAGGCAGGCCTTGGAGTAAACGCTCGTTAGAAAAATTGATAAAAGAGGTTTTTTGACAGGAAATATCGTCCAAACTCAATTTAAGAGAAGATTTTCCTCTCCTAGGAGAAGCGTCTTCAGGAATGACATCTTGATCGGGAAAACAATTATTTTTGCCGTCTCTGAAAAGTAGCTCGTAAGCATAAACTTCCTTTTCTCTATTCAGTATTGGTTGTCGTGCGACAAAAGCAAACATTGATGGTTCCTGTTGAGGTTTTGTCTATTATTGTTTTTTGTATACTACTTGTCCACAAAATCAAGCGTTTATCACGGTTTAAGGTTTCAATGCTAAAACCATCTCTTTGCCCCAACTGATTGCTTGATTGAATAGGCCATTAACTAGATTCCTATCCAATTGCAATACATCGCAATGCTCGTCGATTTTTGCCCAAATACCAAATTCGCATGCGCGGGCTAAGGATAAGTATTCTCTTAGTTCGTTTTGCCGACCACACAAGGCTTGTTTGAGATCTTCATCCAAAGGTATTTTGTTCATCAATTGGTCCATGTTTTGATCTAATAACGCATCCAACATAGAAAAAAGTCCGAGTAAAAACCCAGTCGGTGGATCTTCATATTGTCTTTTTGTTTTTGCCAGTAATTCACAAAATTTGGCTCTAACCAATGACAGGTGAATGAGTTCAGGAGATTTGGTTTGTCCCATATTTGCCAGTGCAACCAATGCAATAAATTTCTTTATCTCTACTTCACCCATGTAATTGAGGGCGTGCTTTAAGGTGTTGATTTTATATCGTTTGTTTACCAACGGGTTATTGATGAATCGCAATAGCATGTATGAGATGGCAACATCTCTTTCGATAATGCTGGAGACTTCATCGAAATCGAAATACTTGTTGGAGGTTGCTCGCATTAACTCAAGCATAACCAATTTAGAGGAGGGGATGTTTTTATTTCTCATCACCTCTGGCTTAGCGAAAAAATATCCTTGGAAATAGTCAAAACCTAATTCTGCACAGGAAGTAAGTTGTTCTGCGGTTTCTACTCGTTCCGCTATTAACTTAAATCCAGCTTGCTTGAGTCTGGGTAAATTTAGCTTTATCGACGAGATGTCCATACTCTCTATATCGACTTTAACGTAGGAAACAAATGGCAATAAAGGATCCCACTTCGCTGAAAAATCGTGATCATCTAGAACTATCTGATATCCTAGATTATGAATATGCTTGCACGCAGCGACCATAGCTTCGTTTACTTCAACGGTCTCGACTATTTCAACAAATACATGTTGTGGATTAAGCGAGGTAGGGAATCGGTATAAAAGTGTATCGGTATGAAAGTTAATAAATGCGGGTTTTCCAAAAGTGATTTCTTCGACCCCCAGGGCTAAATGACTTCCGGTAATTAGTTTGGATGTTGCTTCATCAGGATCGATATTATCAGGATAGCAATTTTGCTCCCCATCGCGGAATAGCAATTCGTATCCGAAAACGTTAGCGTCATGATCAAAAATCGCCTGTCGGGCGACAAATGCATACATTCAGAGGATCCCCGCAGTGAACAGAGTCAATATTTGGTACTTTTTCACAGTTTGTAACATTTTCTACCCTAATAAAACCTTTTATTCTGTTCTTTTGTCCACATATATAAGATATTGGAAAAATTGCGCGAAATTTATCGGTATATTTTGAATTTTTTTTGACCTTTTGCGGTCATATACCGTATACAAATATAGCGAACCCATTGTGACTTTGTTAAACTGATGGGCTGAAACGTTTTACGAGGTGATAATGAGCACAAATATGCGATCAATGGCATTGAGCGTTCCTCAAAGTGGAAGTATTGAAACCTACATCCAAGCGGTTAGTAGTATCAATATGCTGACGGTTGAAGAAGAACGAGCACTTGCTGAGCGTTTACAACAAGATGATGATTTAGAAGCTGCGAGAAAGCTGGTTATGTCTCATCTTCGTTTTGTCGTACATATAGCTAAGTCTTATTCAGGTTATGGCCTACCTCAGGCAGATCTTATTCAGGAAGGCAACATAGGCTTGATGAAGGCAGTGAAGCGATTTGATCCCACCGTTGGTGTGCGATTAGTGTCTTTTGCTGTGCATTGGATCAAAGCTGAAATTCATGAGTTCGTTTTGAAAAATTGGCGAATTGTGAAAGTAGCAACAACCAAAGCTCAACGTAAGTTGTTTTTTAATTTGAGAAAGAACAAAAAACGTCTTGGTTGGTTTACCCATGCTGAAGTGCAAAAAGTGGCCGAAGAGTTAGGTGTAAGTACCAAAGAAGTGCTGCAAATGGAAGCTCGTATGAGTAGCCAAGACCAAGCTTTTGATTTATCTGCTGATGATGATGAAAGTGGTAGCTTTGCACCGGTACAGTTTCTTGAAGATAAGACAACAGATGTTGAAGCTGATGTGATTAACGCTGATTGGGATAGTGAAGCGTCCAAGCGTTTATATTCAGCAATCAAAACATTAGATGAGCGTAGTCAGCATATTATCCAAACGCGTTGGTTATCAGATGATAAAACTACGCTACAAGACTTGGCAGACAAGTATCAGGTATCTGCTGAGCGAGTACGTCAGATAGAAAAAAATGCAATGAAAAAATTGCAATCCGCTATGGTGTAATCACTACACTGAGCGCAAAAATTTAAAAGCGCGTTATCAACTATATAAATAGCTGATAACGCGCTTTTTTGATCTAAGGAATAAATTTAGTTTCTGCTTCGCTTTCTATATTGATGAGAAAACAACAAGCATGGCAGCTGAGATGCTTTCACCGCGGGTCACACCCAATGAGAATGGAGGCTATAAACTAGTTCCTTGCGAGAACGCTGCGAGTCCATCCCTGGAAACTCGGCACCCACATCCCTGTGGGTGGACGCCATCGCAATCAACTAATTTATTTCCTCCCCAGATACCCCGCATGCTTGTTCACTTCAACTTATCATTTCTCAAAAAAAGAATAGATGCTTGGGAAGGAAAGCGTGCAGGGATTAAAAATTTTAACTGTCCGAGCCATGGATGGCGAGATCAAGCCAGCAGGGATGCTTTCACGGCGGGTTAAAATCTTTTAAGCCATGCTACGCTTTATACACAGATGTTCAAACATGCTGTTTAGACTTACCATGCTTTATACACTGAAGTTAAAAAGACAAGCGCGGCAGCTAAGATGCTTTCACCGCGGGTCACACCCAATGAGAATGGAGGCTATAAACTAGTTCCTTGCGAGAACGCTGCGAGTCCATCCCTGGAAGCTCGGCACCCACATCCCTGTGGGTGGACGCCATCGCAATCAACTAATTTATTTCCTCCCCAGATACTTCTTAAGCCTGTTTAGATCTGCTTATCTTTTCTCAAGAAAAGAATCAAAGTTTGGAAAGGAAAGCGTGGTAAGTCTAAGAAATTCCAACTGTACGAAGACATGGATGTCGTAGTCCAAGCGTATAGGGATATTTTACAGCGTGTTGGAATTTTTAGACTTACCATGCTTTATACACTGAAGTTAAAAAGACAAGCACGGCAGCTAAGATGCTCTCACGGCGGGTTAAAATCTTTTAAGCCATACTACGCGTTATAAATTGAAGCTAAAACTTACTGTTTTTGAGGTAAAACCCAAAAAACACCTTTGAATTCTGCCACTGGGTTTTCACCATCCATAATGTTTACCTGCAGTTTAATGGCGATTTTCTTGTTCTTATTCAGTAGTTCAAACTTACCATCTAGACTTTCTATATTGCATAAAGCACGAGGTTGCATAGTGATTGGCTTATGGTAATGAATATCACCATCGCCTAATACGATTTCGCCTTCTAACGACTTTTCTTTTAATTTTAAGTAAATCATCCCCCAACCGGTAAGCGTTGCTAGTGAGAAAATACTACCGGCAAACATGGTTCCATGGATGTTGATGTTTTTGTTTAAAGACGCCCGTGTTTCGAAAGTTTTTCCCGTGTACTGAAAAAGTTGAATACCCATCTGTTCACTGATTGGGATGGTTTCATGCCAGGTTTTTTGTAACTCTGCACACCATTTGGGATGCAGCATTACCGAGTTAACTTCCGACAACCTCTTGACCATCTGACTGCGTTTGAGTTTGCCCATTTCCGTTGATGCATCGTCGTTGATTTCAAATCCACATGCAGTAAAAAACTCAATGGATATTCTTCTACTATTGGTAACCAGTCGTTTTGCGCCTTGCTCTCTTGCCACGCTCTCTAAAGATGAAAACACCAACTTGCCTAGACCTTTCCCTTGCTGTTCTTTAGCTACAGCAATATGTCTAACTTGTGCCTCATCAGACGTGTTTAGGTGGACTCTGCCAACAGCAACGATATTGGAGTTACTGTCAACGACCATACGATGTTCGCTAACGGTTTCGTATTCGTCTTTCTCAGAGCCGAGAGGATGATCCCATGGCTTCTTTAGCATTTCCCAACGAAACTTAAAATACGCTTCAAGTTGCTCTTCGGTTTTAGGTGTGTCGATTCTAAACATATATTAATTATTTTGGTCTCTGCGACCCTAGATACCCACAATCGGACTCACCATTAAAGCTTAATCGACACGTAGGCGCAATCTTGAACTCGGTTTAATTCACTTTTAAATGGAATGTAACCGGTCCATCATTTTCAAGAGTCACCTTCATATCAGCCCCAAATTCACCGCTTTCGCAGACAATACCGAGGTTTTGACAATGTTGGATAAATTGCAGATAAAGAGACTTACTGAGTGTAGGATCAGCTGCAGAAGAAAAACCAGGTCGGTTGCCTTTGCGAGTATCTGCAGCCAAGGTAAATTGTGAAACGATCAACAATTTTCCGTTGATTTGAAGCAAATTGAGATTCATTTTCCCTTCTAGATCATTGAATACCCGTAGCTTTGATATTTTGTTTGCCAGCTTTTCGGCAATCTCGGCCGTGTCATCTTTTTCAATTCCGAGTAATAAAAGAAAACCTGCGTCGATTTCGCCCACTATCCTGCCATCGACTTTGACACGTGCATAATTGACTCGCTGAATTAACCCAATCATCTCGTTTACTTGGATTGCGAGTTTAAAAATTGCGCCATAGCATCAGTAGCATGACAAAGGGCGTCACTGATTCTTGGATCAGAAACACTGTGACCGGCTTCAGGAACAATTAACAACTGACTTTCACGCCACGATTTGCAAAGCTTGTATGCACTCTCCAGTTTACAAACGATATCATAGCGGCCATGTATAATGGTGGCAGGAATCGCGTTTATCGCGCTGACGTTGTCCATAATGTAGCCTTCATCAATAAAGCATCCATTCTTAATATAATGACATTCTAATAAAGCTAGGCTGGTTGCACGGTGCAAGTTCTGGCAAAGATCTTGTTCTTTTACCGTGTTGTTCAGCATCGAAATGCGTTCTTCCCACATGCACCAAGACTTTGCCGCATGAGTTCGGCTTAGTTCATCGCCTTTTAACAACACATCGTAATAGCCATCTATCAGCGATGAATTACGGTCATTTTCCCGAATAGTTTCAGAGAATTCTTCATAGTGTTCTGGAAATAGCTGAGCTGCCCCCCCTTGGCTACTTAAGAACCAGTCGAAATCTTCCTTTCTCGCCAGAAATATTCCTCTTAAAACCAGCGCTTTTACGGTTTTAGGTTGCTCAATAGCACTCAACAACGCCAGTGTTGTTCCCCATGAGCCACCACATAACATCCATTTGCTGATGCCTAAGTGTTGACGTATCTGTTGAATATCAGCAAGTAATTCTTGAGTCGTGTTGTTTGTCAGTTCTGCAAACGGGGACGACTGACCGCAACCTCGTTGATCAAACCCAATAATACGATAGATATTTGGGTCGAAAAGACTTCGGTAAATAGGGGAAAGTCCTGCTCCTGGGCCGCCATGCAAGTACAAAACGGGAATACCATTTGGATTTCCTGATTGCTCTAGATAGAGTGAATGACCGTTTCCAACGTCGAGCATTTCAGAGTGATATGCCTTTAAAGGCGGGTATAGGTGTCCCATTAAGATCCGCTTTTTAGTTTGAGTATTTGGATGCTTTCCTTTAATTTAGCACTTAACAACCCCATATCAATAATTGTTTTAATAGAAATTGGAGATTTTAATGGCAGGCCAAGGTTCAGGCGGCAACGTACTTGCTGCAATTTGTAACGTATTTTTCCCCGGCTTAGGGCAACTGGTTCAAGGGCGCATTCTTGCTGCATTACTTTTTGCTATCTTTTTCTTTGGTGGTGCAGCGCTATGGTTTTTAATCGTACCAGGCATTATTGCAGCTATCGCCTATATTTGGAGTATCGTAGATGCTGCAACCTTTAAAGGTGGAAACGGATGAAAAAACTAATCATTGTGGCCCTGACATTCAGTCTTTTTGCATGTCAAAGCGCCTATTATGCTGCTTGGGAAAAGCTGGGTGTTGAAAAGCGTGACATCTTAGTAGACCGAGTTGAGGATGCGAAAGAATCTCAAGAAGATGCCCAAGAGCAATTTGCATCTGCATTGGATGAATTTAGCCAGCTTATTAATTTTGATGGCGGTGAGTTGCAAGATGTTTACGATGATCTAAATGGGCAGTTTGAAGCCAGTCAGGAATCTGCAGCCAATGTGAAAAATCGCATTGATAAAGTTGAAAGTGTCGCAGAGGCCTTGTTTGACGAGTGGCAAGAAGAACTAGAAAAGTATTCTAATGCAAAGTTGAAGCGCGATAGTCAAAGGCAACTTAAAGATACCCAGCGTCGATACAAAACCTTGATCAGCGCGATGCGCAAAGCAGAATCGAAAATGGATCCTGTATTAACGGCGTTACAAGACAATGTTTTGTACTTAAAACACAATCTAAATGCGAATGCTGTCGGCGCTTTGCAAGGGGAATTTAATGTTATTAAGAAAGACATTAATTTGCTTATCAAAGAAATGAATACTGCCATCAGTCAATCGAATGAGTTTATCGAGAAAATCAAAAGCTAGTCTCTGCTGAGCTAGCGGATTCGGATGAACTCAAACGGCCAAATTGTTCTCGGGATTTCAATCCGTGTTGGCCTGAATGCGTTCTTATGGTTAATTGAAAAGTGTTGGTAAGGTTGAAAAATGACTAAAATCCAGCTTCTGTCTGTCGTGACCTTACTATTTCAAAGTCTTTCCTTGGCCGCCAAACCAACGGTTCCAGACGTTATTCAAAAAATCGCCTTTGGATCTTGTGCTAAAGAACGCGAATTGCAGCCAATTTGGAATCAAATTGCTAAAAACCAGCCAGATATATTTTTATTTATCGGCGACAATCAATACGCAGATTTACAAGATATAAAAGGCGAATTGGTATCAACCCCTGTCACTGATGCCAACAGAATTGTAGAAGCTTACGAAACCTTGGCTGCTATCCCAGAATTTGCTCAGTTTAAGCAAACTGTACCTATATTGGCTACCTGGGACGACCACGACTATGGTGCTAACGACGCGGGTACCGATTACCCCCTTAAACACAAAAGCCAACAGATATTCTTAGATTTTTTCGGATTTGATAAAACCGACCCAATTCGTAAACAACAAGGTGTTTATCAAAGTTATATCTATGGTCCAGAAGGTAAGCGGGTACAAGTTATCCTATTGGACACTCGCTATCATCGCGACGCAATAACACCAAAGACCAACAAAAATGACCCAGGCCGATACGTAGCAACATCTGACACTACCCGCACTATCTTGGGTGAAACCCAGTGGCAGTGGCTTGAACAACAGCTATTAAAACCCGCAGAGGTAAGGATCATCGCGAGTAGCATTCAAGTGGTTGCTTACCAGCACGGTTGGGAAACCTGGGGGACTATGCCCCACGAGCGTCAACGCTTATATGATCTTATCGGAAAGACTAAAGCCAATGGAGTAGTAATTGTGTCTGGGGATAGGCACTTGATGGAAGTGTCAGTGGATAAAGGTCAAAGAGGCAATCAAGTACCCTACCCAATCTGGGATTTCACCTCAAGTGGCTTAACGGACAATATACAACAAGTGAACGAAGTTAATGACTTTCGTATTGGGCCTGTTTATCGAGGAACAAATTTCGGCGAGCTAGAAATCTTGTGGAACCCAGAGTTTGAAAACTCCAAAATAAAATTCACCGCAAGAGACGGCGATGGTCAAATCCTCACTAAACAGTGGGTGTCAATTAACGCATTGCAAGTGGATGAATAGTAACCTCGCTTAGTCAACTGAATATCTTGCTTGGGAGGTAGTCAAGATGCACTTTTTTCTGTCTTGTCGTCAGCCAATACCTTTTGCGGGGTATCCTGTTTAACTTCTTGAACGACCTCTTGCTTAACTTCTTCCTTGACCTCTTCTCTCACTTCCTCCTTGGCTTCTTCACGAATTTCGTCAGGGTATTCCAAATTTGTCGAGTCTTCGCCTGGAAACATACGTTCTAAAGCACGAGTAAATTCCGCACCAAATAGAACCACTATCCAGCTTAGGTAAACCCAGACAAACAAGATAGGAATGACCGCCATTGCACCGTAAATCACTTGGTAAGACGGAAAATTCTCCACATACAGTGCAAAAAGCCGTTTTGACGATTCAAATAAGGTGGCAGCGAGCGCCGCACCACATAATGCGTGAACCACACCTATTCTTTTGTTAGGCACGACCATATATAGAAGAAAGAAGGCGAGTACAGATGTCAGAAAAGGAACGCTCTTCAGTAAAAGGGTTGATATCCCAGGTGTATATTCTTCGGCATAGTTAGCTAAGCCCACGAGGTAACTGCTGACTAACACGCTAACGCCGATCAACAACGGAGCTAACGTCAATACCATCCAATAAATAGAAAAAGTATAGATTTTTGGTCTATCACTTTTTGTTTGCCATATGTGATTTAAGGTTTTATCAACATTCGAGATAAGAGACAGAGCAACAAAAACCAGTGCCAGAATGCTTACTGCGCCCATCTTAGATGCGTTGGCAACAAACTCGGTCATATAGGTTTGTATTGCGTCACCTGACGTAGGAATAAAGTTACTGAAAATGGTTTCTTCTATTTGTTCCCTAACTTCAGCGAAAGCAGGAAACGCGGACATAATACTAAAAAATACAACGATGAACGGAACCAGAGATAACAAGGATACATAAGCAAGATGGCCCGCAGAAACCGTAATACGATCTTGTAGACAGTGGTGAAACACATTTCTAAACAGTGCTAAACCATGGGAAAGCACTGTTTTACTTTTATCGAGTAGATTGTTTTCTGACATTACATCGTATTATTTAAGTTGGAATAAGAGCAGTTTATCCGTTATCTGCTCGAACTCCTAGTAAATGGCAAATGGCATAACTTAATTCACTGCGATTTAGGGTATAAAAGTGGAAATCTCGTATTCCTTCTTTGGCTAACACTTTCACCGTATCCATTGCAATACTGGCGCCCAACAGGTTTCTAGTGGTTTGATCTTCCTTCTCTAAACCGTCATACATGCGATGCAACCAGCCCGGCACATGCACGTTAGTGAATCCGGCAAATCGTTTTAGTGTTTGGTAATTCGTCACCGGCAATATCCCAGGTACTATGTCTAAATCGATACCTGCTGCCGCAGCTCGGTCTCTGAAGCGTAAGAAAACCTCAGCATCAAAGAAAAACTGACTAATTGCCTGAGTGGCACCGGCTTCTGCTTTTCGTTTCAAATTCAGCAAATCAAATTGCGCATTAGGCGCTTCTGGATGTTTTTCTGGGTAGGCCGCCACTGATATATCGAAATCAGCAACTTCTTTTAGCAATGCAACTAAGTCAGAGGCATACATATCGGTACTTTTTGTACCTTCAGGCAAATCACCTCGTAGGGCGACAATGCGACGAATGCCGCTGTCCCAGTAATCTTTTGCGATTTGAATCAACTCTTCGCGACTCGCATCTACACAGGTCAAATGCGGAACGGCGGCGACACCTGTTTCGCTTTGAATGCGCTTCACTACATCGTGCGTACGATCTCTTTCACCACTATTAGCGCCGTATGTAACTGACATGTAAGCTGGCTTAAGAGGGGCGAGACGCTCTACTGACTTCCATAGTGTCTGTTCCATCTGTTCTGTCTTTGGCGGGAAAAATTCAAAAGAAACATTTGTTCCACTTAGTTCTGCCAAGGATTGATTGAGAGACTCGATTCCTCTCGCATAAGACACCATTTTTTTAACTCCAAAAAATTTTTATTGATTTCTAGCCGTTTAGACGTCTAAACTAAACCGAGAAGAGCAAGCCGTCAAGATGTTTAGACATCTATTATTGACCTTTAGTCTTTAACAGTTAGAATTTCGACTTATAAGAAAGATAAAAAGAGCAAATTCATGGCAGAATGGAACGGAAAATATATTCACCCTTACGCAGAACACGGCAAAAAGAGTGAGCTAGTTAAAAAAGTGACTGTGTCTATCCCGCTTAAGGTGCTGAAGGTGCTTACCGATGAGCGCACGCGCAGGCAGGTCAATAATCTACGCCATGCAACCAACTCAGAACTATTATGTGAAGCATTTCTACATGCATTCACTGGGCAACCTTTACCGGATGATGATGATCTAAAGAAAGATAATCCAAATCGAATTCCCAAAGAAGCGCGAGAGCTAATGGAAGCCATGGGATTGGAAGTGAAGGAAAGCGAGGATTAATGCCTCACTAAACAGTGTAGTGAGGCATATTGTTAGCTCAAGTTGGGTTTAACCAGCATTCAGAGCCAGACTTATTCCATGTAGTTATCGGGCAAGGTTTCTAAAGCTGCTACACCAGATTCAATCGCTGCTTTGGCAACCGCAGTTGCGACTCTTTTGCAAAGTCTAGGGTCCATTGGCTTGGGAATGATGTAACTTCGGCCAAATTCCAAGCTATCAATGTTGCTCGCTTGCAATACCTCTTTCGGAACCGGCTCGTTGGCTATGCTGCGGATCGCATCCACTGCGGCTACTTTCATTTCATCATTTATTTTCGAGGCTCTTACATCTAACGCACCGCGAAAAATAAAAGGGAAACACAACACGTTATTTACTTGATTTGGATAGTCTGAGCGGCCAGTGGCAATGATCAAATCTTTGCGTACTTTGTGAGCTAGCTCTGGTTTAATTTCCGGATCAGGGTTTGAACAAGCAAAAATCACAGGATTTGGTGCCATCAATTTTAGCGCTTCAGGTGGCAATACATCCGGTCCTGAAACTCCAACGAAGACATCAGCACCATCCATAACATCTTCCAATGTGCGTTTGTCGGTATTATTTGCAAAGGCTAGTTTGTGCGGCGTGAGATCATCTCTTCGAGTATGAATCACACCCTTACGATCTAGCATGTATATGCGTTCACGCTGTGCTCCACATTTAATCAGTAGCTCCATACAAGCGATAGCAGCAGCGCCGGCGCCCATGCAAACAACAGTCACATCACATATGTCTTTGCCCTGTATTTCCAATGCATTGAGCATGCCTGCGGCCGTGACAATCGCAGTGCCGTGTTGGTCATCATGGAATACTGGTACTTTACAACGCTTAATCAGTTCTTGTTCAATTTCAAAGCACTCGGGCGCTTTGATATCCTCAAGATTGATACCACCAAAAGTATCGGCAATATTGGCAACGGTATTGATAAATTCGTCGGTAGTACGGTGCTTCACCTCAATATCAATGGAGTCAATGCCAGCAAAACGTTTAAACAGTAACGCTTTTCCTTCCATAACGGGTTTCGACGCTAACGGACCCAGGTTACCTAAACCAAGAATAGCCGTACCGTTCGATATAACGGCTACCAAGTTTCCTTTTGCTGTGTATTGATATGCAGCGTTTGGATCTGCTGCAATTTCTCTGACGGGCTCTGCCACTCCGGGGCTATATGCAAGTGCTAAATCAGTCACACTCTCAGCGGGTTTTGTTAGCTCAACGCTGATTTTTCCGGGAACGGGTTTAGCATGATAGTCTAAGGCTTGTTGCCTAAAGTCTGACATGTTTTTTTGTGTCCTTAATTTGTAGGGTTATATTTTTATTGTTTGTTTGCTATTTATTTTTATTCTACATTTGGGCCAGTTCTTCTTTTTAGTTTTTGCTTTGTTAAAACTAAGGTAACTTCGATCGGAACATTGTTCTTGTTGCAAAACACAAACTGCAGACAATCAAAACAAAGATCCAAGAGCTCAAATACTGATTTTATAGCTAACGATGCAGAATGTAACATAGGCTTACTTATAAGGCATATAAGCGCTAGCTATAATTGATATTTTTGCGCTGTGAATTGATTTATAGTGGGATAACGCTGGCTGCTGTGTTATTTGAACTTGATGCATAAATGCAAAGATGTGAGGCATAAAAAAGGCGCCTATCGAAACACGATGAGCGCCTTTTAGTTTTCGGGGTATGGGCTTATTTCTTGCCCAATGCACCAAAACGTTTCTTGAACTTATCAACACGTCCGCCAGTATCAACATTACGTTGCTTACCAGTGTAGAATGGGTGACATGCAGAACAAACGTCAAGGTTAATGTCTTTGCCTAGTGTAGAGCGAACAACGATTTTGTTGCCACAAGAACAGCTAGCAGTCATTTCTTCGTAAGTAGGATGAATATCTTGTTTCATGGGATACCTCATTTCTGGGCCGTATCGCTATACAACCCGGAGTTGCACACCATACGCAATAAATATAAAAAGCGGCTTGCCGCCAAGAGGCGCGCATATTAATGTAAAGGGGATTCAGGATCAAGTTAAATTGCTGACAAATTAAACAATTAATCCGCTTTTTACACTATTCTGAATAGCGGTTTATTACTATATGCCGACAAATAGACGCCGAATAGAACCCAACCTCTATTTATCGCGCTGAGTATACTGTGTTTGCTAACCATGTCTTGAACCTAATTCATC
Source organism: uncultured Alteromonadaceae bacterium (assembly GCA_947503265.1). Taxonomy (GTDB): domain Bacteria; phylum Pseudomonadota; class Gammaproteobacteria; order Enterobacterales; family Alteromonadaceae; genus Aliiglaciecola. The sequence continues at coordinate 62,993 of CANNDC010000017.1, read as the reverse complement.
GAGTAAAGATCAACAGGCCCTATTGATTTGACCATTTATCAAGTTGCGCTTCCTATTCCAATGCGCCAAGTTTTCGATTATTTGAGTGAAAACACCACTCTAGATAAGGGTGTGCGCGTCCTAGTGCCCTTTGGTGCAAGGAATCTAGTCGGTATTGTCGTAGGAAAAGTGACTCATTCTGATCATTTATCTAAGCTGAAACCAATAACTAAGGAGTTGGATTCCGAACCCGTTCTAGATTCAACAATGCGTTATCTGTGTCATTGGCTCAGTCAATATTACCATCACCCACTTGGAGAAGTTTACCAAGCAGCATTGCCTGTTGCTTTGCGAAAAGGTGTTTCCAGCACTCCCAAGCCCATAGACTATTTAAGTTTAGTTGATAGCGTTGCAAGTGAAGCACATCAATTATTAGGGCGAGCCAAAAAGCAAATTAGCTTGTTTGAAGTTTTGTTGGCAGGATCTCAGCCTGTCTCTCGTCTAAAACAACAGTTTACCGATTCGGTTATCAATGCGCTGATCGAGAAAAAAATAGCAAATAAGGTTCAGGTTGAAGAGCAAGCGCGCACGGATTGGCACACTAAAATTGAACTAGCTGAAAAACCATTGCCGAATATTCAACAGTCGTTGGCAATTACAGCGATTACCCACAAACTCGATCAGTATACCGCCTACTTAATTGAAGGAGTAACGGGAAGCGGAAAAACTGAAGTCTACTTACAAGGGATTGAAGCTGTACTAAAACGCAATCAACAAGTATTGATATTAGTGCCTGAAATAGGACTAACACCCCAAACAGTCGGTCGGTTTGAAAAAAGATTTGGATTGCCTGTGGGAGTACTTCACTCAAATCTTACTGACAATGAACGTTTGACGGTTTGGCAGAAAAGTCGCTCTGCAGAAATGCCCTTAGTGATAGGGACTCGCTCGGCTATATTCACGCCGATGCCAAGGCTAGGAATGATTATTGTAGATGAGGAACACGACGCATCATACAAACAACAGGATGGCCTTAAGTACAACGCAAGAGACCTAGCAGTGATTAGAGCCAAACATCAAAAAGTTCCCTTGATACTGGGCTCTGCGACCCCTTGTCTAGAAACGTTAAACAATGCGCTAAAAGGGAAGTATCAACATCTAGAACTGACTGAACGTGCTGGGAGTGCCGTTCAAGCAAAGCAGAATTTGATGGATATTACTAATCAACCTTTAAAATCTGGTATCGCTCAAGGCATGTTGGATCGTATGCAAAGCCATTTGCAAGCTGGCAGTCAAGTAATGATTTTTATTAATCGCAGAGGCTATGCGCCTGCCTTGATTTGTCATCAATGTGGATTTGTCGAAGAATGCACGCGCTGCAATAAAGCCTACACACTGCATAAATCCCTAAACAAAATTCAATGTCACTACTGCGGCGGCGCCAAACCTATTCCGTCAGCGTGTAGCTATTGCTCCAGCCTTGATATTTCCGCTCAAGGCGTAGGAACTGAGCAGCTAGAAATCAGTTTGTCCGAAAGCTTTCCTCAATATAGTAGTGTCAGAATTGATAGCGACAGTGCCAGAGGTAAAACAAAGCTAAATGCCCTGTTGGACGATATTAATAAAGGCAAACATTCGATTTTAATTGGTACACAAATACTCTCCAAAGGACACCACTTTCCCAATGTGACTTTGGTGGTGATATTGGATGCCGATGGTGCTTTATTTAGTGCGGATTTTCGCGCAGCGGAGCACTTGGCTCAACTCATCACCCAACTCTCAGGTCGAGCAGGACGAGCAGACAAGCCTGGTGAAATGTGGTTGCAAACTCATCAACCTGGTCACCCTTTACTACAAGATTTAGTGAATAATGGTTATGCCCATTTTGCGCGCTATGCTTTATTAGAACGAAAAGAAGCACAACTACCGCCTTTTAGCTATCAAGCGCTATTTCGCGCTGAAGCAACAAAGGCGAGCTTAGCTTTTGAATTTCTCTCTGAAGTATCTGCTTTGCTCACCAACAACAGCGTGCGTATTTTAGGACCTGTTCCGGCACTAATGGAAAAACGTCAGGGACGTTATCGTATGCAGCTATTGTTGCAGTCTGCCAGCAGGCAGCACATCAACAACGCTATCGCAAAACAAATTAAATCTATTGAAAACCTTCCTCTTGCCAGAAAAGTCCGTTGGTCAGTGGATATTGACCCGCAAGATTTTATCTAAGACAACACGGCCTCATCAACCTCCTTTCAAAAATTCAATAAATTCTTTTGTTTGACCTCCGATAAAGGTTAGAATCAACGGCCCACTTGAGGGGCTTTCAATTCTGATTCAACGAGTAAAATAATAACAAAATGGCTCAAAAAGACTACGTCAAAAGGGGGCGTGCAACTAAGCAAAAAGCTGCACCACCATCTCCGACACTACCTTGGTTAAGATTGATCATAACCTTGTTGTTAGTGATTGGTTTCGGCTATTTTCTATGGTCTATTAGTCAACATTCTGAAGAAAATGCTGACACTCAACCTGAGCAACAAGCGCCGGTCAAAGCGACAGCGCCTAATAGTGAAAAGCCTTTACCAGAGTTGCCAAAAGACGAATATAACTATCCTACTCAATTAGAACAAAACACCGTTGAAATAGATCGTCAAGAACAGCAAAAGTCTGAAAAACCTTATCTGATGCAATGTGGCTCATTCCGCAAACAACAACAGGCCGATAGTATGCGAGCCAAATTGGCTTTACAGGGGTTGGAGGCGCAAGTCCGACCCAGTGACGGTAAGAATGGCCGATGGTACCGGGTGATTCTCGGTCCTTATGATTACAAACGTGATGCCGAAACCGATAGGCATGTTATTCAACGTATCGGGATCAGCAGTTGTCAGATTTGGTATTGGAACTTACCCTAGGACTAGCACGAGCTAGTCTGCACAGTTTGCATTGCTTGGCGTTTGACTGCCTCTGTTAAGCCAGATTTCATTATAAACTTTTATGGCCAATATACATGAGGACAAGAGCAAGGTAATCATGTTCGCTACTATCACTGCGCTATTTTGAATTACCATACCGTATACCGTCCAGCCCGCGACTCCGACCGTAAAAATACTGTACATTGCTAACGACAAGGATTCAGTATCTCTCGTTTTAATCACTTGAATCGCCTGAGGCAGAAACGAAAAAGTGGTTAAAAATGCTGATACGAAGCCTAAAATTTCAACTGTCATCATAAAACTCTCCTCTTGATAATTAGTGAGCGCAAGTTTACACAGAGCAGTGGAAGTTGATTATGGGTTAAGCTATCATTATTTTTATCCATTACTATCATTTTCTATTTGGATGTTAATAGTATGTTGAAAAGTAGCCAGTGGTTGGACGATCTTGAAATTGGCCCAGATTGCGATGAAAAGTTCGTCGATTGCAACAACACACCTGAATTTGCTCGTTTAGGAGCAGCAATTTCGGGGGTTTCCAATATGGTGGGTAACTACAAAGTTGCGCGATCCAACCCAGCTTGGCATGCGATTTTGTATATCGTAGGAGGAGAGCTCGATTTAGTCACCCAAAATGGGCACTACACAGTCAATAACTGTCATTTGGTGACTCTGCCAGCGGGTAAACCTTTCATCATGGAGTTGAAGGCAGACCACCTTGATATGGCTTGGTTTCACTTAAAGCAAGGGCATCAGTGGAATCGTTTGATAAAAGATCGACCAGATATCGAATTTTGTGAGGTTACACAACAAGTCTACCATTCTTTAAGTCTGGTTTATTTCGAACCTCGGCCTGTGTGGCGCAAACCTGTTTTTTCACGGCTGGAAAACTACATTACCACGAGTTTAAGCCCTGTTGACGCTCGCTCTCAGGAATCGCAGCGTATTTGGCAATTGCAGCAAGAACTTGAAAAGCGACTGCATTTTAATTGGACAGTAAGTGCAATGGCTGAGATCACCAACTACTCTAGCCCTCATTTGCATAGGTTGTTTCAGCAACAGTACGGAAAAAGTCCTATGCAGCACCTTATTCATCTTCGAATCGAAAGAGCAAAATACTTATTGACCCACACAGACTGGACCTTAGAACAAATAGGTGAGCAAGTGGGGTATAGTGATGTGTTTAATTTCTCTAAACGCTTTAAAAAATCGACTGAAATGGCGCCTGGACGCTACCGCAAAACGAATACCCAATTAAATGCGATATAGAAAATGCGATTTGGCAAGTGCTCAAGGTATGTTGACCTTTGGTGCATACTTTTGCAGCAAAGGTCATAATTGGCAGTGTGGTAACTAAGAGGTTAAGCTGTCTTTTGCACAATTAAATACAAGTGCCTTTCTGGCCAATCATCATTTTCCAGGTGTCTACAAACACAGCTACTTTCATCAATAATGCGTAATAGGTTTGGAATACCCAACACAGCATGATAAAGATCTTGGCCAAAACACGGATTTGTCACTTCTCCTGCCTCGTCAACAGCGCCACTGGTAAATATTAAAATCCCCTCGTTCTTCAAAGCTTCACAAAGTTTTACTAACACGGCTTTTTGTTGATTCAAGGGAACGTGCCAAATACTGTCCCAAGCGGAAATAAAGTCGTATTTTTGTTGAAACTGCCACTGGCAAATACCATGATGAAAATTAACATTAGGATGTCTTTTTCTAGCTAAATTAAGCATCTCAGCAGAATAGTCTAGTCCTTCTACCGAATAGCCATGGGCGAGCAGTAAATCTATTATTCGTCCACTGCTGCCACATCCTACATCAATCGCATTGCCTGTTGTTTTGGCTATTCTAAGTGCTTTCTTATGCTGTTTAATCCCATTTTGACGGTTGAACTTATCGCTATTCCAATGGCTTGCTATCTTGTTGTAGTTTTCTGCTTGGTCTGAGGGGGTCATAGTCATGGCTAAAAATAGAGTTTTATGTAAACTAACACGCAATTAAGACGAGGTAACCCCGCTGGGAAGAATAGCAAATCAATCTCACTCTTGAAAATCACCATGTACTCCCCACATATACTCCATTGAATAGTCAATAAGGAGTATCCATGACTACTATCGTATCCGTGCGTCGCAACAATCAGGTGGTTATCGCCGGTGACGGACAAGTTTCGCTGGGCAATACCGTTATGAAAGGTAATGCCAGAAAAGTGCGCAGACTATACAACGACAAGGTATTGGCTGGATTTGCTGGTGGCACTGCCGATGCTTTCACACTTTTTGAGCGTTTTGAAAGTAAGCTAGAAATGCATCAGGGACATTTAACTAAAGCGGCTGTGGAACTCGCAAAAGATTGGCGTACCGATAGAATGTTACGCAAACTAGAGGCACTGCTGGCCGTCGCTGATCATTCCGCCTCATTTATTATTACCGGTAACGGCGATGTGGTGCAGCCTGAGCAAGATTTGATTGCCATCGGTTCTGGTGGTCCTTTTGCGCAAGCTTCGGCAACTGCATTGTTAGCCAATACAGATCTAAGTGCCCAAGAAATTGCAGAAAAAAGTCTGACTATCGCTGGAGACATTTGTGTCTTCACTAACCATAGTCAAACAATAGAAACTCTCGATTACTAAACAGAATTAAACATCGCCATAAGCGAGTAGAAGGTTTATATATGTCAGAAATGACTCCCAGAGAAATCGTCCACGAATTGGACAGTCATATTATCGGTCAGCAAGATGCAAAACGAGCTGTGTCTATTGCTCTTCGCAACCGCTGGCGCAGAATGCAGCTAGAATCGAACTTGCGTCAGGAAGTCACACCTAAGAATATCTTAATGATTGGCCCAACGGGTGTAGGTAAAACAGAGATAGCCCGCCGATTGGCCAAACTGGCTAATGCACCATTCATTAAAGTGGAGGCGACAAAATTCACTGAAGTAGGTTATGTCGGCAAGGAAGTTGAAACTATCATCCGAGACTTGGCAGATATTGCGGTCAAAATGACTAAAGAGCAAGCCACGGAAAAAGTAAAATATCGTGCCGAAGAAGCTGCCGAAGAAAGAATGTTAGATGTACTGCTTCCACCACCAGAAAATCAATGGGGTGAAAAAGAGCAGCCACAAGATAAAGGTAGTCGTCAAATATTCCGCAAGAAGTTACGTGAAGGTGACTTAGACGATAAAGAAGTTGAAATAGATGTTGCTTTGCCGCAAATGGGAGTAGAAATTATGGCTCCTCCGGGTATGGAAGACATGACCAACCAACTTCAGGGTATGTTCCAAAATTTGTCTGGATCGCAGAAAAAGAAGAAAAAATTAAAGGTTAAAGATGCGCTAAAACTATTGGTTGAAGAAGAAGCGGCTAAGTTAGTGAATCAAGAAGAGCTGAAAGAGAATGCTCTTTTTAACGTAGAGCAAAATGGAATTGTGTTCATTGATGAAATAGACAAGATCTGTAAACGTGAAGGAAACGCGAGTGCAGATGTGTCTCGTGAAGGGGTGCAGAGAGACTTACTACCTCTAATCGAAGGTTCAACTGTATCTACCAAGCATGGCATCATCAAAACTGACCACATTTTGTTTATTGCCTCTGGGGCATTCCAAATGAGTAAGCCGTCAGATTTGATTCCTGAATTACAAGGACGCTTGCCCATCAGAGTGGAATTGGCCGCCTTGACGACTGAAGATTTCGTGCGAATTTTAACTGAGCCCAATGCTTCCTTGACGGAGCAATACATTGCCTTGATGAAAACGGAAGGTGTCGATATCAGCTTTACCGAAGAAGGCATTCAACGCATCGCAGAGGCGGCATGGCAAGTCAATGAACGCACTGAAAATATTGGAGCGAGACGTCTACATACTGTGATGGAGCGTCTGATGGAAGATATTTCGTTTGATGCATCAGAACGAACCGGTGAGTCTCTGACAGTCGACAAAGCCTATGTTGATTCTCATTTGGAAAGGTTAGTAGACAACGAAGATTTGAGCCGCTTTATTTTATAGCGCGATAACTCACTAATTCCTCTATCTTTCAAACATCAAACCGCCAACAGACATGTTGGCGGTTTGTTTTTATCTAATTGAACACAAAGTTTTCCGCCGCTTGATTGCGCGAATTCAACACAAAACCCGCCCAATATCTGGGGTGCCGATATCGCGGATTGTTCATCAATTCAATTCTTGCCAGTCTTAATGCTTCCGCAGAATTATGAGAACTCGAAACCAAATTTTTATAGAAACTTCGCATAAAATAAGCGGTAGCGGCGTCTGGAATGGGCCAGATGGTTCCCAGAACAGAGTTCGCTCCTTGTGCTAGGAATCCTCTAGTTAAACTGCGCATTCCAGACCCTTTGTAATTTCTACCCATCATAGTGTTACAGCCGCTCACTACTATCATTTCAGAAGAGAAAGATTCGCTCAGCAGCTCATTTAGTGTGATAAGACTTACCATCCCCTTATTTTCGTCTGAATAGGTCATCAAACCCACCGAATCAGGAGACTGAGGATCAAATAACCCATGCGTTGCAATATGCAATATATCGGATTGACGCACATCAGCAGACATTAAGAAATCTCGTGTCGCTTGCGATTCAATGCCTTTTAAAATGGTGTGCTTTTTGAAAAAATTTTCTATGGTTTTTGCTTCTTTGAGGACACCGGGTAAGGGCTCAATATTTTGAATCCAATGTATAATGGAATCTGATGCAATATTTGCCTTAGACATGTTTGTCTCGTCAAACTTTCCTGATGCAGCGTAAAGAGCAACGGTAGGTTTCGATGCACTAGCCGGTTTTGGCGCAAAATACTGATAGGCAGATTGAGTTAAAACTAGTTGTAATTTACTGCCTAGATAAAACGAATTTCCATTTTCACCTTGCAATTTCAATGCAGAGAAGGGCAGTTTGTGGAGAGATTGATCTGGCACAATAACTAACTTTTTATATTGTCCAGAAAGCAATTTTTGGACAGGTAAAATATGATTTTCTTGCGAAAATGATGCAAATTCTTGCCAGTTGATTTCATTATAATGATTGTCCTGCCAGCTCAACGATTGCGTTGAATCCAAATCCAATCTATTGATATCGTTCTTAGTAACAATAAGGGCAAACTTTCTTTTGGCACCAACAAAATATCGAATAAAAATATCTTCTGCGTTCATCAAATGTTGAATCTCTGCCAATGAAAACCTTCCTTGTGCGCTTATTTGACTATCCATTTTCTTTACAGGTTGATACTGGAAAAATCGATTTCTAGCATTTATTACGTCAGTATTGCGCATACTCCGTTGTTCTTGAGGGGCTACGAGGAGGGCTTGTTCAGCCTTCATCCATGCTTCGAAGGCCTGATTTAACTGGGTTTCAGTCTTGATGTCTCGACTGTGAGAATATAACCGGCGTTCCTCGTCTAATTGCAGTGAATAAAACTGCTCGAGCACTTCAAATAGCGTTGAATTGATAGAAAAGAGATTGTCCCTAGTACTTTCGAACTTAGCATCCACATAGGCTTCAACAAGAGAGTACTGAGCTTGATTCCAAGCTTGTGGCACTATTGCGGCTTTTCTAATGTGTTTTAGAACGCGAGTGGCTCGTTGGAAGTAAAACTCGATAAGCTCAGAATTTTGATCCCTAGGGGTAATATCGATCAGCAATTTGAACAATTGAATTTGTTTTATCGGATATTCAACAGAACTTTGTGCATCCAAACAAGTTGATTCATCTGCGCATATCTTTAGAAACTGATTGTGACCCAACAATTGCGAAATTCGTTCTAGGGCTTGAGAAAGTTGATCATCCTCTCCCATCGCTGAATGCAGTGCGACATTAATGAGCTCCGCATCCAACTTTTGTGGCATTTGGGCAGCGGCAATTCGCTCTTTTGTAGGCATTGCTTCCATTGCTTCAGAGTACCTAGCGACCCTCACTAGATTGTGTGCTAACTCAATTTCAGAGACCAATTTGTAGTAAAAATGGTCATTCGGGTACAAAGAAAGCGCACATTTTAACAATGCAATCGCTTCAATATAGCTGCCTTGCATGCGTTTTATGGTGCCCAATTGGGTAAGCACAGCTGCAGGACTTTCGTCTTTCAGATATTTTTCGGCGCAAGGAAGCGTGGCTAACTCCCATTGAGAATTGGTCGAAATTTCATAGCTTTCAAGAATTCGTCCAAAATATTGTATCGCTGTGTCATATTCTCCTAATTTTCTAAATAGGAAGCCGCTAGAAAATAGAATGTTTTCTTTAGTTTTGAAATGAATATCATCTTGTTCTGAATACGCAGATGCAAGGACTTTAATCGCTTCAGAATACCGTCCCAATTCCATCAAGGATGTGGCAGCTTGACTGGACATTACCGCATATTGTTCAACCAACGACGGTTTTTCCTTCAACAGACTCAACGTTTGCCGCGAAATGATCTCAGCCTCACTTTGTAACCCGAGTCTATTATTAAGGATCCACAAGCTATCCATTACTTTTGCCGTTAAGTTTGTATCACCAATCTTATTTGCCATAACTAGACTAGCATCGAGTATTTTTTGGGCGTCTTGGATCAGGGAGTCTCCATAGATAGAAACCGATGCTGCTTTATCCAATGGGAGTTGGCACGCGGCTAGATAACTGGATTTATCTAATTGCTTTGCCTGTCTTGAAACGCTCAATTGACCTTGATGTCGATCAATTTCGATTATCGTTTTGCCAATGTCAGCGATAATTCCTGTGACAACAGCAAGAGGAGCCGTTGCGTTATTGTTAGCCTGAGTTAAGAAATAGCATTGGAAGGCTAACTTGCGTTCTAAGTTAAAAAAATAACGCTCGCTAGTTTGCAAAGCGAGTTTAAAATCCAAATTGTCTAAGGTTAAATAAGATTTTTGAAGCGTAATATACTGACTGATTTTTGGTGACAACTTATTATTTGTAAGGAGTTCGTTGATTGCTTGCAATTGAATTGAGTAGTCGCTTATGTCGTTAAAAATGCTATTCAATGTCCTTAAGACGTTTATCTCTACATCAGATAAATCATTGATTTGTTCTGCCGCATAAACCGTATCGGCACTATCCGAAGTAAATCTTGCTTCGGCAATGGAGTCGACCCCTTCGAGAACGAAAAAGTCCTGTTGCAAATATTGCTGCAAGCTAAACAGCGCTTTTGGTTCTTGCCCGTTAAGCTCTAGTTGAATGTTAGGCTCAACACCATTTGAATACAAACTGACTACAAGTATGTTGTCGGACTGATCAAAAGTGGTGATGGATCTTGCGTCTAAGTTGAAAGAAAAGCTGATCAGCACACACAGCAATAGTTGTATTGGCGCGAAAGGGCTCTTTCGAATTCGAACTAACAAAGCGTTAAGGCAAGCGTATATGATGGGAGTTGCGCTATTCGGCATTGGCTGTGTATGGTTTCCAAGAGTGCGCGGTCACAATCTCAGTCGTAGAATCCATAAAATCTTTTTCCCAAACAATAGTATCCCATACCTTTTCCGTTGGCGTGTCTGAGTCAGGTATCACTTCCCAACTGGACATTTTCCAGCCGCCAATAATCTCACCAATATTCTGTTGATTTTGAAGAAAGCATCCACCTTCTGTCCTAGCTACCATTTCAAATTTTAAGCCTGCCATCACCTGAACTAAGAATCCGAACCAAGGCTTACCCAGCGCCTCTTGATAAATATACCCTTCACTTGAGAGTCGATTGGCAAGGAAACACATATATTCTTCTTTTTCTCTCGTATAGTCACAATTTGATTCGCAGATGTCCGGTAACCACCCCAAAACCATACGCTCTTCATTTGCTAATTGTTCTTCTGTTAATGATCCAGCTTGGCTTCGTACGACTTTTTTATCGAGAATAGGTGACGGTAGATCATCATGACTGGCAGTCCAGAAGTCGATATTACACAAAATTTCTAGGTTATCAGCCATGCTATTTTCCTATTCATTTTCTGATAGAAATTGGGTCAGAATAGACATGATGGGCAAATGCTCACCAGCCTCGTTATTCTCTTTCATTAGTAATAATTTATCACTCAGTTCACCCATTCCTTTATAGCCTTCAACACTATCGAAGCCATTGTAACGAGTATAGATACTTGTTGAACTTGTCCGAATTGCAGTGGATAAAACTTCTGCATTTAGCATACTGCCTAAAGGTCCTAATTTCATTCCAAATGATTTTATTTTTGCTTCGTGTAAAAGATAGGGCCAAAGCGGAATACGTTTCACTTTGAGTTTGTTTTTACGAATAAGCTTGGCAAATGATGCGGTATCGAATGACTCCAAGAATCCAATATCAAATCGCAATTTAAGTTCTTCGGCATTGCTTTGAGACAATATTTTTTTTAGTAGACCGACACCGCTCTCTAGTCCGGATATTTTGGCAGCCAACAAATTAAGGAAAGGAACATCAACTGTTTGTGATCCGACCCCTAGATTTATTCGAGCCATTTGTTCTGCAATATGACTATCTAGCTGTTCAGTTTTTTGAGCATAGCTACCAAAGAAGTACTTCCAATCTATCACTAACTCGCTAGTGAGATTCTTCTCAACATTCATAAAACGACTCAAACTTGAACTAGTTTTGTCGCTAAAAATATAATCGTTTCGAACGATGCTATGACCAAAACGAAACGATGCGAACCGGAAAAAGTCTGGAATAGTGTCGGGCTGCCAGTTTAAAACAGCAGGATCAAGGAAAGTATTGTCATCTTCGAAGTAAGCACTATGAACCGCCGTCGTCATTATTTGACGGGCAAACTCTTCAACCACAACCGCTTGAAAAAGTTTGATTACCTTGTGTTTAGCCTCCAATGCAGAAGCAACATAGCCTTTGTTTAACAGCAGATTGTGAAAGCGCATCCAAAATACGTGAAGTTGCGAGATAATCACATTGCCATCATTTCGTGGCTCTACAATTAAAGGTCTACCATACATTCTGAAGAAATCTGCGGAATGTCCTTCAATCTTTGCCAATCGAAAACTACCATCTGAATTTAATAGTGGAATTTGACTTGGAGAGTTTGCATAGTGTTCGTCTTCAAACTCGCCATAGATACTGTCTAAATTTAAGGTAGGCGAAATTCTAGTGGAGTTTGAATTGACGTGAGGCACTATATCGTGAGAAATCATTTGACCAATATACGTTTGGCCCGCATCAATATTGGAACTTTTTGCATCATTGCTAGACATTGAACGAGAGAGCTTTTTTAATTTTTTGTATCGAACACTCATAGGTATTGTGACACCCCGTAAAGAAGTACAGTCCAGCTAGCGTCTAGAGCCAAAAATGCATTCTGGCACGTTATTTTAAGCTCTCGTTATCTTTTGACTCTAATTGTTGAAGAGAATGCTGCTTCAGTTTGACCTTTTGCTATAGCAGTCACTTCATAACTTCCGGTAGCCAATTGATCAGACACTATACTCACCACCAAATCACCATATTCGTTGCCAGATCCATTGAGAGTGGCCACCATAGAACCGTTTGAGGATTTTATAAAAACGTCAAACTGCTGATTCGGTTCAGCTGAAACCGACATGGAGAAAACGAGGAGCTCATTTGCCTCTTTGATATTAATGTCCGTAGCAGAACCCAGTGGTGAACTGCTTCTTTGCGTTTCCAAATAGATTAAGGAGGTTTTTGCATGGTTTGTCGATGTTGGGGAAAAATGTATGTCAGCAATCGTAAGGAACATGGCGAAACAGAACAAAGAAACTACCGCAGTGCTAAAGCTTACGTATAGTGGCTGTGTAAATAGACTTCGCCATTTTGATGTGCTTGTTATTTTAGGCTTGTAGGCAGAAGCATGAGTCTTAATGATCGAGTTTAATTCGAGTTCCTCAAGCATCTGCGGATGCTCCATTAAGTAAACTTCAAATTGTTCAATTTCTTCTGCACACAAAGACCCCGCCAAATAACGGTGTGCAATTTCATGTTGCTCAATATATTCCTTATTCATTTCTACTTCATCCCAGGAAGGCGGCCATGTCCGTCTTTTACTTCAATAACATATAAGTGCAGCTTAGACGGGTTTTCTCGCACTAAAACAGTATCAAGATTTTCCGAATTTTCTATATCATTGATAAGTAAGCAGTTTAAAATTAAGGCCAAACTCAGAAATTGGGAAATACTGGATTTAGACAGGTCGACTCCAAGTTTGACTTGAATGATCTGTTTCAGTCGGGCTCTAATTCGATACAATACTTTATCAAAATGATCCTGGGTGATATTTAATTCATTACAGATATCTTTTTTTGACTGGTCGTAAACAAAATGGCGGAGCAAAATATCCTTATCTCTGTCGGTCGGCAAGTCATCCATTAACTGAATAACTATCTTCTTCATCTGGATCCCAGCGTATTCCTTTGGAATATCGCTAGAAAGATCTGGGAATTCAACATCAATTTGCTCGCTGGAATCGACTTTATGACGATTTTCCTTTCTATAATGGGCAATCAACATGTTCATACCTACTTGCCGAATATACTGGGCAATGGCATCAGGATTGTCTATTTTTCCATCACGTGAATGGTTTATTACTGTAATTAATGCGTCTTGAGTGATGTCAGCAGCGAGATCGGGGTTTTTAGCTTGTCTGTTAACGATAAAAAACAAACTATGCCAATATTTTTCAACCAATTCCTGTTCGGCTGTTTTGTCACCTGACGAAATTCTTTCGACAAGGTTTAGCGGAAATTTTTCGCTTGGTTCCAATCCTAGCATTGCTCTCCTTAATGAGGATACGGCAAATTCGTAGTATCAATATAAATTACAGGAGGTAAATAATAGACGCAATTGGAAAGCGAATTTTTTCTAGTCTAATTGATAGGAGGTTCTTATGCTGTGACAAAAAGGCCAGATAAAAAATTTGGCCTTTGCGAATATTGACAAATCAACTAGTTAGATTTTCTTCGAACGCCTAAAGGCAAGTACTAGGCCAAGCCCTAATAGACTTAATACTGCTGGTTCTGAAATGTTTGTCGGTATGGCATTAATACCAAGTGTAACTCTATAGGAACCATCATTATCGTCATAAGCACCAGGATCACCAATGAAGTTGAAGCCGTCAGTGACACCAAGGAAAAATCGCGTTGCGCCTGTTGGTGCAACAAAGGTTTGAAAGTCGTTTGAAGCTGTAACTCCATCTCCAATATAAAACACCTGCCCTAAAGAGGGTAAAAGGTTGGAAAACTCAATTCCAATTCCTGAAGTTGAGAAATCAAGGGAAGGCGGTGGTAAAGTTGTTCCATCAGGTATTGCATCATCTAGAAATAATCCCACAAGCGCCCCTTGGGTACCAATATAGCCGCTAATTCCTCCAAATGCGTTAATTGTACTGTCACCTGGTAAACCGTTTCCTGCAGGACCATAAATTGTGCCGCCAAAACCATTGAAGAAGCTAATTCCGCCAGATGCAGGATCCAATACTCTGACTACATCTCCACCTGTGACCGCAAAACTGTCGGGTAGGGTTTCTTGGATTAGCTCAGGAGTGACGGGGTGCCTTGCTAAACCACCCGGCCAAAGCACTCCCGCTGCAGGGATGGTTAAATCGGTTCTACCTGCCAGCCAAATTGATTCGCCACCCATGATTTCGGTGCTGATCACAGTTGCGTTGGCTATTGATGCAATTGATAGTAATAAGACTGTAGAAAGTTTTACTAAACATTTTTTAAGGTTATACATCTTAAGACCCCTTTTTATCCGTTAAAAGTGACTTGAGTATTGTTAAATCTATCATGCCAAGATTGTATAATAAATAATCAATTAAGTTTTTGTTTAACTTTGGGATGTTTTATATCCAAATGAGAAAAAATATGGCCTTAATCTAGGTCTTTAACTAAAGTTTTATGGCTTTTTAGTGAGAGCTATTCGACTTAATAGTCGTTTCAAATAGAATTTCTGTTGTGTAGATTTGTTCTCATTTCGGTTTCTCCTAAAAGAGAAAAGCTTGATAGTAAAATGATGAAAGGATAGTTTCAGGCAAGCGTTAACAACGAGCAACGCGCAGATTATGGAGCAAAATAAAAAATGTATGTTGGCAATAGAATTTCAATTTCAATTCTTATTTTAACCTTGGTGGTTTCCACCCTGACTCATGCTCACGAACACAAGGTAGAAAACGTAAAAACGCACATCAAGGGCGAAGTGACTTATCTTGGTAATGCTGCTTTGATGGTAGAATCAGGCGATAATAAAGTGCTTTTTGATCCGTTTTTTCATAGCCACTTCAATATTTATCAATTGGTTCCCGAAGAAATTGAAAATGCTATCAAACAAGGCGTTTCACCATACAATGAAATTACAGCCATTGTAATTAGTCACGCCCATGGTGACCATTTTGCTGCACAAGATGTGGCTGATTATCTGCACAAATTTCCTCATGTGAAATTATATGCGCCGCAACAAGCCGTTGAGGAATTAATCACATTGCGTATGGAAAATTCAGTACAAGAACGAATTCATGGCTTTGATTTGGCACTTGGAGATCAACCTAAGCAGGTTATCCATGATGGTTTGTTAATCGAAGCCGCTCGCATTCCGCATGCGGGCTGGCCTGGACGAGCAGATGTGGAAAACTTGGTTTTTCGAGTCACCATTGCGGATAAATTAACCGTAATGCACCTTGGTGATGCCGATCCGAACAATAAGCACTACGTACCTTTCTTTTCACATTGGCATAAACGAAAAACACACACCGCTTTTCCACCCTATTGGTTCTTCCTCTCATCCCAAGGTAATGCGATTCTTGAAAACACTCTCAATGCGGAAAAACACATTGGTGTGCATGTACCGGTTAAGATTCCACAAACCTTAATCGACTCAAAGAAATCATTTTTTAGCCAGCCGGGGGAAAGAGTGACCTTATCCGACTCGGGTGGTTAAGATATTACTAATATAAAGATAATATGTTAATGTTGTCTGAATAATTTGTTAGTACTGTATGGCAGTGGAAACTTGCTAGTTAATCAAGGATGAAACAAAAATGACCAAACTCATCACTCCTTTCGTCATTTTTCTGTTGTGTTTGCACAGTGGGATTGTGTTCGCGAAATCACTTACGGTGGAAGATTTTAAAACCGAAAGCCATTTAAGAGATATGGCATTTTCTCCTGACGGGCGATATTTAGCGACACTTTGGAGTGAAAATAGAGAACGAACTGTCATTGTCCAAGACATGCAAGATGGAGGCAAACAAATAGCCAAATCAGGCAGTAAATTTGTTCGCCCAAATTGGATAACTTGGGCAAGTGAAGAAAGACTGCTTGTTAATATTTCCATTCCTGTGTTCAAAAAGGAGATGGAAAAAGATGCCAAAGAGAACCCTGACTTCGATTTTTACTCGCATCCCCATGTCGAGCGCCTAATCGCCATTGACCCAGATGGTGGTAACGATAAGAAACTTTTGGCGGATAAAAGACAAATACGTCTTAACTATTCACTTTCAAGAATATTTCACACCCTTCCTGAAGACAAAGGCCACATTTTAGTCGTGGCACGTTATGGTGATCGTCCATCTATCCTTCGTTCTAATGTAAAAACGGGTAAATCTAAGTTGATTACTAAAGGTAGTCGAAATACGGTGCAATTTTTTAGTGACGCCCAAGGTAATCCCTTGTATCGGCTGGATTGGATTGATACGTCAAAGACGATTTTGATTTACGACTATGTGGATGGAAGTTGGGAACGAAAAGAACGTTTTGACTATTATGAGGAAGACCAAACCACAGATAATTTAACCAATTTTGCAGGTGTCTTGGAAGATGGCTCCATTGTGTTTAGAAAGCAAAACGACGTAAGTGGATATCATGAAATCCTTAAGCGTGATCGCGCCGGAAAAACTAGCGTTTATGTTTCTTATCCAGATAAAGACGTCCTCAATTTGGCCAGAGGTAACGGCAATTCTGTGATAGGTCATCGTGTTGCAGAAGACAATATTATTCGTACAAAATATGAAGACAAACAACGCCAACGAGAATACGAAAAAATTGAGGCTCAATTAGTTGAGATTGGGGTGACTTCCTTCAATTATTCATCATGGAACAAAGATTCCGACCTAGCCATTGTCAGGACTAATGGCCAAGACGATTCAGGCAGTTTTTATTTTTATCAACGTGGTCAAAACTTGGTCACTTTTTATAGTTTTGCCCATCGAGCGTTAAATCCAGATAATCTTGGCGTCGCTGCGAAAGTGAAATATAAGGCAAGAGATGGACAGCAAATTCAAGCATATTTGCTGTTGCCAAATGATTATCAACCAGGCACCAAATATCCCATGGTGATGCTGCCACATGGTGGGCCGCATTCTCGAGTTTATGCCTATTTCAATCACTTTGCTCAGTTCTTAGCTACTCGCGGATACGTTGTAATGCAACCGAATTTCCGAGGTTCTACTGGTTATGGAAAAGCGTTTAAAGAGGCGGGGCACAAACAGTGGGATGGGGTGATGCGTGAAGACATTGAGGATGGTGTTAACTATGCCATTCGAGCCGGTCTAGTCGACAAAAGTAAAGTTTGTATTGCGGGTATCTCGTTTGGAGGATATGCGGCTTTAATTGGATCGCTGAATCAAGATAGGCTTTATCGCTGTGCAATTAGTATGAACGGCGTTTCTCATATACCTATACAAGTAGAATATACGGCGGAAAAGCTAGAAGAGGTACCTTGGGCATTAAAAGCAGTATACGAAAGTTATGGTCATCCGGAAAAGGATAAAGCATTGTTGGAGTCTCATTCGCCGGCTTTGAGAGCAGATGAAGTGAGTGTGCCAATTCTGTTGATAGGCGGTAAAAATGACCCAATAGTCCCTTTCAAGCAGCAAAGAATCATGCGTGATGCATTGAAAGAAGCGGGTAAGAAATTCCAGTTTATTGCCCTTGATAAAACAGGTCACAACCCCTTTAGAAATCGCGATAATATTGAAAAAGTATTCACACGTATAGAGGAATTTCTTGCAAGGCATCTAAAATAAGTAGACAAATCGCGTCCGCGATATGCGGGCGCCTCATTTTCTGTCGTTTCCCAAAGCAGTATTCACTTTTTCTTCACCATGTTTCAACTGTAACGGTACAATTTAACTAGAGACTTCGTTAGAGGTAAAATTACTTTAAATAACGAGGCCATAATGCCTAAGAAAATATTATCAGCAGAATTTAAACGTGAATGCGCAGAACTTGTCATTGTTCACGGTTATAAACATAAAGATGCCGCAGCAGCGATGGACGTTGCTCTATCATCCATTCGACGCTGGGTAACGCAATATCGCAAAGAGCAACAAGGTATCACGCCGAAGCCAAGTGCATTGACGCCAGAACAAATGCGGATTCAAGAGCTAGAAAAGCAAGTAAAACAGTTAAAAAGCGATAATCAACTGTTAAAAAAAGCCTCGGCCTTTTTCGCTGTGGAAATGAACAACGGCAACAAGTAGCTGTAAAATTGAAGAAGGCCGGAAGTCATGTTCAACAAATTTGTCGATGCTTGTCTATCGCTTCAAGTACCTTTTATTATCGTGTTAAGCCTAAAGTGATTGATACTGAACAAGTCAAGCTTGAAGCAGCCATGAAACAAGTTCACTTCGACATGGATGCGACTTACGGTAAACGCGGAATGTTGACTGAACTACAGTCGATGGGATTTGAATTAGGTATACATAAAGTCAGGACATCAATGAAGCGCTTAAAGCTTGTCGCTAAACGACCTAAGCAACATCATTATCCGACAGGTGGCAAAGCATCTGTTATTGCGCCGAATTACCTGAACAAACAATTTAATCCTGAGCATGTCAATACCTTGTGGTCAGGAGATATTACCTATATCCGCACACAATAGAGATGGCTATACTTGGCTGTCATCATGGATTTATGCTCACGTAAAGTGGTCAGTTGGGCGTTTTCAGATAAACCCAATAGCGAACTGACGACAAGAGCATTGCGGCTAGGAGTCAACAAGCGACGACCTGACACTTAGAAGGGCATCCAAGGTGTACAATATACCTGTGATGCATTTCAACGTTCCCTGGCAGAGCACGGTCTAACGTCAAGCATGAGCCGCCGTGGAAACTCCTTGGATAATGCGGTGACAGAACGCTTCTTTCGAAGCTTGAAATCAGAGCGAGTTAACTATCGTCGTTATCAGACAAGGCGAGAAGCCATCGCAGATATCATTGACTATATCGAACCGTTTTATAATCAATGCAGACGACACTACAAATTGGGGAATATATCTCCAGCAGAGTACGAGATGAAATTAAGAAAAAGTGCCTAAGGAAGCCTCCAAGAAGAGTTGACCGTTACAATTGGAAAGAGTTTTATTAATTGACGATTTTTGTAAGCTGCTGATATTAAATGATAATGTGACTATTTTTTTGCATGGCATTGACTGCGTGTTACTATAAATTTCATATAATAAAATGTTGAACAAATTAGATGTACCAAAGCATAAATGAATTAAATGAGCACGTTGATGCAGTTTTACCTTTAATCAAGCCGGGTAAAAGTTAAGTGTCAGTCTTTA
Organism: uncultured Alteromonadaceae bacterium; assembly: GCA_947503265.1. GTDB lineage: Bacteria > Pseudomonadota > Gammaproteobacteria > Enterobacterales > Alteromonadaceae > Aliiglaciecola. Next base: position 43,578 of record CANNDC010000017.1, on the reverse strand, counting down.
TTTTCTATATTTGGACGTCGAGACGATGAGTTCTGTTGATAATTTAACTGCGAACTCACGGAAACCGATCAAAGTGCAACTATTTGGTCGTTTCCGCGTCATTGCAGCCAACGGCAATGAGATCTCTATAAGTGGTAAACGAGTTCGTGCACTGTTGGCAATCTTGTGTTTACATCCTGGCGAGGCTATCGAGCGAGAGGAAATTAGTCAGTTATTGTGGCAGGGTAAGTTCAGAGCACAGGCTCGAGCTAGCTTGCGCCAGACCTTACTAGAATTAAAGCAACAGCTCGCTGCAAATTGCGACGAACCGTTTTTAGGCGGTCGCGAGAAGCTTGCGATTCGAGCGGAGCTAGTCAGTTCTGACTTGATAGATTTACATAAAGCTTTGGCTGCCGGTCAGTACGCGTCAGCCGCTTCACAACTGCAAACCGTCGGGACACAAACACTTCTTGAAGGACTAGATACCGGACAAACTTTAGGGCTAAGGTTTGCTGAGTTTCTGGATACTAAACGAGCTCAAGTTGAAGCACAACTGGTTAAAACAGTTGAACAAATATTCAATGAGATTAGCGCACGTAAACTCGATTATGCCCGCAATTGCTTGCAAGAAGCCATAAAGCAACGAGGGCAAAATAGCACAACCCACAAAGCATTGATTCGAATCGCAATACTGCCATTTGCAGTGCAACCATCAGATGAATCACTGCAACTGTTCGCCAATGGTTTTTTTGAAGAGCTAGTCACTACCATGGCACAGATTCCTCAGTTGCGGGTGGCTGGTCGCGGCTCGGCGCGTCAGTTCGCAACGAATACGTCAGCTATCGATACAGCCGCCAAACTCAAGGTCACCAATCTAGTCGAGGGAACCATTCGTCGGCAAAATAACACCATTATCGTACACGCCGCTTTGCTCGACGGTGTCGACGGTTGCCAAAACTGGTCGGGGCGTTTTGATGGTCAAGCCGATGACCTCTTTTCCCTCCAGCAAACATTGGCTGTAGCCCTCACTGAAGAGTTGGGTCTAGTACTTAAACGTCAGATAAAGCCACCTCCAGTGCGTCAGCGCAGCACCGTTAACAAAGAGGCCTACTCCTTGTATCTTCAAGGGCGAGCCTTAACCATCCGAGCGATTGGGGACGGTGTGCTGGCCAAGGCCATTGAGCTTCTTGAGGCCGCTCTGGAGATTGATCCGGACTTTGCCGCTTGTTGGACTGCATTAGCAGAAGCACATGTTTACACCGCGGTTTATACACCCTGCTTAGATAGGCTCGGACAATCGCAGAAGATGGCCTATTGCGCTAAGCGAGCAATTGAATTGGATCCAAAACAAGGGCACGCACGCACTATGCTGGGCATTCACTGTTGGACCGAGAACGATCCACTCGGCGCGCTAGACTTAGCTTTTGAGGCCTATCGTCTGGAACCAAATAACCCAGACGTTTTGCTACGTTTAGGGTCTTTCTTGCTTTATATTGGTCGTACCCGCGAGGCCTTGCCGTACGTGCAAGCTGCCGTCGATCAAGATCCAGTCAATGGCCGCAACTACGCAATGCTATCAGTGGTCCAGCTCAATTTAGGCAATATTGACTCAGCCATAGAAGCAGGTAAACGCATGGTCGACTTAGGCCTACCTTCCATGTGGCTAGGCGTTGCAACGTCAGCATCAGGTGATCGTAAGCTGGCAATTGATCAATATCGTCAGACCATAACGCTGATGAACAAGACGATGTTCTCGCCAGCCGGCTCCAAACCTCTGACCGGTGCGGCCCTCTATGTTTTTTGGGAAGTGGCTGCGCGCGGGGTATGCAGTGGCAAAACCGTACACCGAAAGCTTTACTGCACTTTGCTAGACCACCTGCATAAAACACTTCACGACCCATGCGATACCAGTATTGTCCAACCGGCAATCTGGATGGGATACTCAGAGATGGTCTTCAAGACGTTAGGTACTCAAATTACACCCGCCAATATGTTTTGCATGATGTCGCTTTGGGCTGATGTTGAGCCCATCAGACAGATTCGTTTACATCCGGACTTTCTTCCCTTCGCCAAACGTATTGGGCTAGTGGAGGCTTGGGAGCAATATGGTTGGCCAGACTTACTACCCTCAGTGCCTTCAGAGTAGATAAATCTCGGTAAGAATGACGCTACTTTGACGATCACGATATTGAATACTAACGCAAACTGACTTAATTTCATTCGCACTCGTGGTTATCTTGTTAGTACGGCTGCTTACTTAAATTTTTTACTCACAAGCACAAAAAGGAAACCCATGATTCGGATACCAACACTCATTACCTTGTTTCTCCTCCTAGTTTCCTGCAGTGGTGCCAAAAATGTCCACAACGTTGTTATTATCGGTGGTGGACTCATGGGAAGCTCCGCTGGATGGGAGCTATCCAAAAGCGGCGAAAAAGTGCTGTTGATTGAGCAACAAGACAAGACCTACACCTTTGGCTCAAGCTTAGGCGAAGCAAGAATTTCCAGAAGTTTAGGGGAGCAAGGTGATATCTTTTCCTTTCTTCAACAAGTGTCTGTCGCCCAAACTGTAGAATTAATTGACTACCTAAACGAAACAGAAAACGCTCAAAATCATTCAATGGATGATATTTACAGAACCTCACCCGTTACCTATATTCGCCACAAATCTCAGCAAGATGATGTAAACAGATTACTAGCCGAACAGAGTGATCCGTATGAATATGCTCCCGACAGTAGCACTGCCAAAGCGCTATTTGGCATGCAGATACCTGATTCATTAATGATTATTAGAGAGTATAAAAAGTACACAGGCACGCTAAACCCCAACCTACTAATCTCAAAACTGCATAAAGCGATGAACTATGCTGGCAGCGAGGTTTGGTATAACGAGAAAGTCATCAGCTTAACAAGAAAAAATGCTTTATATGAAATACAGATTGAAAACACTCAAACCGGTCAATCAAAGACAATTCTAAGTAGGAAAATAGTGATGGCAGCGGGTCCTTATAATGGCCAAGTTACTAAGAGCATCGCTCCCTACTTCAACGAGTTAATCACTCCAAAGCGCTTGTTTCTTTCGTTTTTAAAAATTAATCCACGTGTTTACAACAGCTTCTCATCTGAGCAACAACAAAGACTGCAAGAATCTTATCCAGTGGCCGAATACAGCTCCGAAATTTATTACTCAATGGTTGAGAACTACGACACAAATGGACACCCAATTTTGAAAGTTGGCGGTCATTTTCTAAGGACTGAAATCGACGATTTAGATTCAGTGTGGGCCAAGGCGCTGACTCAAGACGAAATTGAGTGGAGTAAAACCAATACCATTCGGTATCTGAATATGCTCGATTTGCCAGTCGATATTGAGGAGCTAGAATTTGTTCAGGGCTACTCATGTGTTTATTCACTCACTGACTCTGAAGTGCCTTATGTGACGCATATTGTTAATGAAAACAATGAGATTGATAAAAACATCGTTTTAGTCGGCGGCATGTCTGGAATAGGCGCAAAAGGCTCGTTGGCCTACGGATTAATAGCGTCTAATTTGTTACTCAACAAAGATGACCCATCTATAATGTATCAAAAAACTAAGGCTGCACTGGGTGTTGAGAGGTTAGAAAAAGACATTAACGCCTTTAATCACTAGCTCAATTATGTCGCCAACTAAGCCGGTCTGGACAATACTAGTTTCGACTTCTGAATCAAGCTCCTGAAGGTGTGCTTCAACCACTTTTTACGTGCGAAACTCACGATGGCTAAGCTCTGGGTTTTGATGTTTGACTCTGCGCCATTCGAAAATTTTATGTTCTATCCCTGCAGAAATACGTACTGGTGCCCGTGCATTTTCAGCCATGCACTTGGCAAAAAAACTGGGACTTATTAGGGCGTATTGAACTGTCATATACGCCCTATGCATCTTTTGCCTGAATGGTGACTACTTCAAATTAAGCTCTTGGTATTGACTTGAGCTAAGTGTTTCTCGCATCACCTCACGGTCGCCAAATTCTTTATCTGATTTACGATCATTAGTAGACATTTTTTTCTGAATCTTTTTCCACACTTCCTGACGTTGGGCTGTAGTCACAAAGTCTTTGAATTCAATCACTAACACCAAATCAGCCTCTCCTTGTCGTGGATGAGTAGCGGCAAGCACATGATAATCAACCACATATCCCTCTGCTTTACCCAATTCATAACTCTCTTTCCAAACACTAGCTAGGTGATCCATATAGTTTTCAAATTGTCCTGACTTGACCTTAATGCCGTGAGCCTCCCATACAGTGCCATAGGTATAACTAGAATCTTTCGCAAATACATTAGTTGACGCCAGAACGAATAAGGACAAGGTTAATAATATTGTTTTTATATTTTTCATTTATTTACTTCCATGGTTTACCACTCGTCGTGGGTGGATATTGAATTAAAAGTGTTTTGTAAAACTACAAACGCCAATCCAATTTAGGCTCACAACATTGAAAAGAAACGGACGTCGATAGCATATCCAGAGTAACCGTCGAATCGCTGAAAGAGCAAGATGCCCAGCGTCAATTAATCGTCAGTAATGTTTTAATTATGGATTTGGTTAAAGTAGATAGGATGTTTTGATTTTGCTCATAGTGCTCTTGGAATGTGATTTTGTTTTTGGACAGCTATAAATAACTGACATGCCCTGACCAGATAAAAAAAGTGATCGGCATCCATTGTTTTAGCACGTTTTGGTGCCCTTTCATTCACCCAATTTGCAACAGCATGGTTGGCGTGGATGTAATTGGTATTAAAGGAGCGAGATTATCAAACTGGGTTTGTAGGCAATTGGTATCTAGGCGGTGATTTTAAGGTCATAAGTAACCATCCCCTAAGTCAAAATGACGCTACTTTGACGCTAGCAATATTGAGACCCCGCAAACTTTATCGTAACTTAGCTGCATTGCTGAATGATGTACCAACTAGCAAAGGGCTGACGGACTTCACCAGCTTTCCTAAACGAGACTATTCCCAATGAAATCTTTCAAAGTTACTGCGCTTCTGTGCCTATTTACAAGCTTAACGCACGTCCATGCCGCAGAATGGGACATTATCCACGCGGGCACACTCTTGGCCGTGCCAGGTGAGGAAGTGACCGCGCAACAAAGCGTCATTTTAAAAGATGGTAAGGTCCATGGTATTGAAAATGGTTACGTTGATGCAGATGACTTAACAATCGACAGTAGCGATTCAATTGAAATCCACGATTTAAAAAATCAGTTTGTGATGCCAGGTTTTATTGATGGTCATGTGCATTTAACCTTGGCACTTGCGCCCGGTGCCGCGCTTAGCTGGGTACAAATGTCAGACGCTGATACCGCCATGCTTGGCGCAAAACATGCCCGCGATACCCTTATGGCAGGTTTTACCAGCGTGAGAGACGTGGGCGCTTTCACAGATGATGCTATATTTGCAGTGAGAGACGGCATTAACGCAGGGTATATTGTTGGCCCCAGAACCTTTGTTGCCGGAAACATTATTGCGATCAACGGCGGCCATGGCGACTTTACCCATAGCTTTAAAGAGTCTGTAGCTGACGTAATGCGCACATCGGGCGTGTGTGATGGTGTTGCAGAGTGTCGCAAAGCGGTAAGAGACCAAATAAGACGCAAAGCCGACCATATCAAGCTGACTGCCACTGCGGGCGTTATGTCTGACAGTAACGCAGGCCTAGAGCAACAGTTTTTTGAAGATGAATTAAGTGCCATCATTGATACCGCTACACTGATGGGACGAAGGGTGGCTGCCCATGCTCACGGTGCAGAGGGCATTAATGCAGCGCTAAAAGCAGGCGCAGACACCATTGAGCACGGTACCTTTTTAAATGACGAAAGCATTCGTTTATTTGTTGAAAACAATGCCTATTTGTCGCCCACGCTTTCAGCCTTTGAAACAGGAAGATCTTTACTCAACGACCCTAATAGTTATTTAACCGACAATCAGCGCGCAAAAGCTGAACAAGCCGTGATCGCAGCCGATACCTATGTCAAAAAAGCCCACGAGGCCGGTGTGAATATTGCGCTTTCTACCGATGCAGGCGTGGGTCCTCACGGTGACAACGCGAAGGAGTTTGAATTACTGGTTAAATATGGCGGCATGACTCCAATGGAAGCGATTATTGCTGGAACGCTCAGCGGAGCTGACAATATTGGCAAACTCGATGAATTAGGCAGCATAGAAGCAGGGAAATGGGGAGACATCGTTGCAGTAAACGGCAACCCACTTGACGATATTACGATTTTGCAAAATGTCAGCTTTGTGATGAAAGAAGGCGTGGTACACAAACATATAGCAGACTGAGTTTTCAAAATTGTCGTTAATGAAAGTGGCATAAAGATATAAATAGGGAATGAGAAACGATGAATAACCCCAGCCTTGCTGCTGATGCTGCGCCAATATCCGCTAGCACACGCTATGATATTTTAGATGCTTTACGCGGGTTTGCCTTGTTTGGCATTTTCTTTGCGAATGTCCAGTATTTTGCAGGCTGGTTGTTTTTAAATGCTAATGCAAAAGGCTCCATCGAAGGCGCGGATATTTATGATGCCTTTATGCTGATAGTGATTGATGGGCGTTTTTATACTATTTTCTCCTTTCTTTTTGGCCTTGGCTTTGCGTTACAGTTATCGCGCCTACAAGACAAGGTAGCTGCCAAAGCTAATTACCTTTATCTGCGTCGTCTCAGTATATTATTGCTTATCAGCATGATACACCTGTGCGTATTTTGGATTGGCGATATTCTCCTACTTTATGCCCTGCTAGGCTTTGTCTTATTCTTTATGCGCAAATGCAACAACCGCAGTTTAATAGTGATAGCCGTGCTATTGTTTTTGGTTCCTATCCCTGGTTATTACTTGTTTTGGAAACTTGGTATCGACCCTTCCCTGGGTTTATATCAGGTAGCAAGTTATTTGGTGGATGGTAGCGATAATATAAGTGGCTTTTTTGCTGGTTTTTACGAAACAGTCCATACCACAAGTCTTATTCGTTATATTGAATTAAACATAGAAATCGCCATTGGCAGAGTCGGATATTATTTTGATACTTGGCGTATTCCAAAGGTATTGGGCATTATGCTGCTAGGTATGTGGGCTGGACGCCAATTGATAGCAGGTAAGCTCCTAGAAAACACCGCCTTGTTAAAAAAGATGATCTTATTTGGCCTTGTTGTAGGCTTACCCTCGACGCTTGTCTACGCCAAACTTTCAGGGCTAAACTCATTTCAAGCACACTCTGCAGATGGTTTTTTATCGGTGATTGCGTATATGCTTGCCGTCTTTCCACTGGCCTTTGCATATATTGCGATATTTACTTTATTGTGGCGTAAGCACAAATCGCTATTGAGCGTGTTTGCCGCGCCAGGACGTATGGCCCTCTCTAATTACCTATTGCAGACTTTCTTTGGTATTGGCATTTTTTACGGTGTTGGCTTTGGCTTACTTTTAGAAGGCGCTCCTTGGAGTTTCGTCGTCATTGCCATTCTGATTTTTATTATACAAGTTGTCATATCTAATCTGTGGTTGAAGGTATTCATGTATGGGCCTGCCGAATGGATATGGCGTATGCTAACCTATGGAAAGCGTTTACCGATTAAAAAACTGAGTAAGGTGAATTAACTAAGCCAAAGATTAGCCGGATTGACGTATTCGCCATTATTGGTGTAAAACCTATCGAAACCTTGTGACGCGAAGTCGACGACTTCTCCACGAAAAGGATGATAAGCTGATTTAAATGGGGAGACTGAATAGAAAAAACCAAAATTACACCTCAACGTATCTTTGTCTTTGGAATATATTGATGGTTTTTCCAGATTAATCAATTCTCCTCAGTACTGTTTCCAGACACACTTCTACATGGTAACAAACTCTTCACCCGAAGTAGGGTGAATGGCAACACATGCATCAAAATCAGCTTTGGTCGCACCCATTTTCATGGCCACACCAAACCCTTGTAGAATTTCATCCATACCAGCGCCAATGCCATGCAAACCAACTACTTTTTGATCTTCACCAGCACAGACTAATTTCATCCGCGTCATCTGGCGATGCTTGGTTACGGCTGTGTACATTGCAGCAAAGCCCGAGTTGTAGACTGTTACATTGTCTTCGCCATATTCGCTTTTGGCCTCGTCTTCGCTCAAACCAATAGTGCCAATCGGCGGATGACTAAATACCACTGTGGGTATCAAAGTATAATCCATGTGGGCGTTAGTTTGACCGTTAAAGAGACGTTCAGATAACAGACGTCCAGATTTAACAGCAACAGGTGTTAGCTCGACATAACCTATGTTGTCACCCACTGCATAGATACCATCTACACTGGTATTTTGGAATTTGTCTACTTTGATGTAGCCTCTTTCGTTTAAGGCTACACCCACTTTTTCAAGTCCAATATTGTCGTTTGCAGGCTCACGGCCAATGGCCCAAATAACACAGTCCGTTTCAATTGACTGACCGCTTTCAAACTCAATAGTTAACGAGCCGTCCGCATTCTTGACTACTTGAGATGGAGTGGCATGTGTATGCAATGTAGGGCCATCTTGAGCCATAAGTTCTACCAAGGTCTCAGACAACATGGTGTCAAAGTTTCTCAACGGAGCGTGTTTGCGCACTACTAAATCTGTTTTAGTCCCGAGCGCATGTAAAACTCCTGCAAGCTCAACGGCTATATATCCCGCGCCTACCACTACTGCACGTTTAGGTTGTTCATTGAGTTCAAAGAAACCATTAGAGTCGATACCCAATTCTGCGCCTTGAATATTAGGTTGCGTGGGGCGGCCACCAGTAGCAATTAGAATATGATCAGCAGTGTAATGTTTACCATTTACTTCAACTGTGTTTTTATCAACAAAGGTTGCAAAACCCTCAATCAAGGTAACCGCATTTTTCTCAAAGCCACTGCTGTAACTGCCATGAATACGCTTGATATAGGCTTCTCGACTATCCACTAACGTTTGCCAATTGAAATTGTTCACTGAGACGTCAAAACCATAATCCGGTGCGTATAGGTTGATGGCTTCAGCGACATGCGCGCCAAACCACATTACTTTTTTAGGTACGCAACCTACGTTTACACATGTACCACCAACAGCAGAGGCTTCAATAAGCGCTACCTTTTTGCCGTGTTTCGCTGCTCGGTTAGCCGAAGCGATACCACCACTACCGCCGCCAATACAAATGTAGTCAAAATCTGCCATTTACTTTCCTTTCAAACCAATTAATCTTTGAGACCAAGAACCCTATCATAAATACGCATAGGAACCATCTGCTATGCTCAAAGGAACTGGAACAGAGCATTTTTATTTCAATACTTGCATTACGACCATTTAGCCCACATGTCTTTATCAATCGAAGAACACCAATCCAAATGAGCAATATGGTCGAATAACCCGACAGCTAGGTTAACCGAGATTGGATAACACATTAATAATTAGTCGTGAGAAACTATGGATCTTATTTCTGAATCAAATACATCAGCACTTCCTCAATTTAGCGAAATAAAAGCTGATGAAATAGTAGAATCGGTAAAACACGCCATTGCAGCGTGCAAAAAAACAATTACCACTGCATTAGAGCAAGACCAGTACACTTGGCAAAACTTGGTGATGCCGATAGATGAAATTGATGACCAGCTAAGCCGTTTGTGGTCACCCGTATCCCACATGAATTCAGTGGTCAGTAATGAGCAACTAAGAGAGGCCCATGATGCGTCGTTACCTTTGCTCTCTGAGTACAGTACTTGGGTAGGACAACATAAAGGATTATTCGATGCCTACCAAAGTATCAAGTTAAGTGACGATTTTGAAAAATTGTCTGAAGCCCAACAAAAAGTTATTACCAATGCCATCCGCGACTTTACTTTGTCTGGTGTTGCCCTAGAAGATGATAAAAAACAGCGCTATGGTGAAATAGTCAGCAAACTTTCTGAATTATCATCGACTTTTAGCAACAATGTCATGGATGCTACGCTGGGTTGGCAAAAGCATATTACCGACGAATCCAAGCTTTCTGGTTTGCCTGATTCAGCCAAAGAAGCGGCCAAACAATTGGCAGAAAGTAAAGAATTGGACGGCTGGTTATTCACATTGGATCTTCCCAGTTACATTCCTGTTATGACCTATGCTGATGATCGTGAACTGCGTGAGCAAGCTTATGTCGCATACACCACGAGAGCCTCCGAACAAGGTCCCAATGGAGGGAAATGGGATAATACCGCGATTATCGAAGAAACCTTGGCTTTACGTCACGAAGTCGCCAATTTGATGGATTTTGACAATTACGCTGAGCGCTCACTAGCGACTAAAATGGCGGATTCACCCAATCAAGTGACTAGCTTTTTGCATGACCTAGCCAAACGTTCAAAACCTCAAGCACAAAACGATCTTGAAGAAGTAAAAGTGTTTGCTGCGGAAATGTACCAAGTACACGATCTTCAGGCTTGGGATATGGCCTATTATAGTGAGAAATTAAAAGAACAAAGATACGCTATTTCTGATGAAGCGTTACGTCCTTATTTCCCCGAACATCGCGTGGTAGCCGGTCTATTCAAAGTCGTCAATCAACTGTATGGGATTCGAATAGTTGAGCGCGAAAACGTCGATGTTTGGCACAAAGATGTGAAATATTTTGATATCTTGGATAGTAATAACCAGCTTCGTGGTAGCTTTTACCTCGACTTATATGCCAGAGCGCACAAACGCGGTGGTGCGTGGATGGATGTGTGTCAAACGCGCCGAATACGAGCCGATGGATCTTTGCAATACCCAGTTGCCTATTTGACCTGTAATTTCAATGCTCCTGTCGGAGACAAACCTGCCTTGTTCACACATGACGAGGTCATTACCTTATTCCATGAATTCGGCCATGGTATCCACCATATGTTGACTAAAATCGATGTGTCCGCTGTTTCGGGAATCGGTGGCGTACCATGGGATGCAGTAGAGTTACCTAGTCAATTTTTGGAAAACTGGTGTTGGCAACCAGAGGCCTTGGCGTTTATATCTGGGCACTTTGAAACTGACGAGCCTTTACCAAAAGACTTGCTCGATAAATTACTTGCTGCCAGAAATTATCAATCTGCGATGCAGATGGTAAGACAATTAGAATTTAGTTTGTTCGATTTCACTTTGCACCAAAATCTTGATCCAAATAAACCCATAGACGTGCAATCCGTGTTAGACCAGGTTCGAGCAGAAGTTGCGGTAATCAAACCGCCAGCGTTTAATCGTTTCCAGAACAGTTTTGGTCATATCTTTGCTGGTGGCTATGCCGCTGGCTATTACAGTTATAAGTGGGCTGAAGTTTTGTCTTCGGACGCGTTTAGCCGCTTCGAAGAAGAAGGTATTTTCGACCAACAAGCAGGGAAAGACTTCCTTAATAACGTATTGGAAATGGGAGGAAGTAAAGAGCCCATGGAGTTATTCGTAGCGTTTCGTGGCAGAGAGCCCCAAGTGGATGCTTTGCTACGTCATTCAGGTATTAATGGATAAGTTTGATTCAATTAACCAGCTTGCGCGAATTCAAAAGAGATTCGTGTAAGCTGGCTATATTTACCTGCAAATTCTACCTGCTTTAATTGTCATCCATCGCTACAAGTCCTTTTAGTCGCGAGCTCAACCCGTTTTAGCTTATTCGCCCTCTGGTCAAAATGACACACTTTGCTATTTGCTCTAATCTGGGGAGAGATCCTCAATAGAGATATTTTTGATGAAATTTGCGTATGTTTTGTCTGCCATTTTATTGGTGAGTTTGTGGTCGTGTTCAACTCAAAACTCTTCTACTAGTTCCATTGATAAATCGTTAATTGCCTATCCTGAGTATACCGGAGAGTATGATGGCTTTAGCTTAGTATTAGACGAACGATTTGATGATTTCAATGAAGATATTTGGAAGAAAGGGGATGGCGCGGTAGGTGCTGAAGCCCATTGCCGCTTCCAAGACCAAGGCGTACAAGTTACAGACGGCCTACTAGAGTTGGTTATCCGCCAAGAACATGTTTTGCCAAGTTGGTCTTTTGATCATGACCAGCAAAAATATGACTATGACTTTTCGTGTGGAGAACTACACACGATTCCTGGAAAAAAAATTCGTTATGGTCGTATCGAAACTCGCATGAAAGCGCCAAATCGCGAAACTGCCTCTGGTTATATTTCCTCATTGTTCACTTACACAAACGATTTCGATCGTGATGCGCCAAATGCCGAGAAGCAAGAGTGGGAAGAAATTGATGTTGAACTTGAAGGAGGACGGCCTGATAAGTTTCAAGCAAACTTAATTTACGGCATGAACACCTGGCAATGGTCAAAAACGCGGGACTATGGTGCTTGGGAAGACAAGATAACCGTTGGGCCTGTCGATGAATGGCGGGTATTTGCAATTGAATGGGTACCAGATGCGATTCGTTGGTACGTGGATGGAGAGCTTGTCAAAACTCTTGCCATAGACGATATCAATTGTCAGCCAGAATGTGTGTCTCCACAAACTTTTCCTACTCCTATTCCAGACAATCCAACTCAAATTTTTATGAATTTTTGGATCCCTAACGATGAAATTCAAGATGTATTCGGGGGAAACAAACGTGACAATATGTATCCAATGAAAACCCAGTATGATTGGATTCGATACTACCAGTTGGATTCTCATCCGGTTGAAAATTGGAGATGATATTTAGGTAATAGCTAGCAGGGCTTACCATAAGTTTTTTGAGCAAAGGCTTTCTAGATTTGCTCAAACTCTACGGTATTTACTTGTTCTATCGTGTTTATTTGGGTTGGGCAATGACAATCGAATAGCTTTGATTACATCGATATGCTTTATAACAGCAAGCGGAAACTTGGTTCCAATAATCTGCTATCACCAGTAGAGAATGAACACCGTTAGCAAGAACGGCTGGGAAGTGTCTAGTTTATTGGTGGCGACTCACACCTCGATTAAAATACATTTGCATTTCACGAAGTGTAGAACAAAAAGTATACAGAAAGGGGAGCAGCCCCAAACAAAACTAAGCAAGGATCAAATGGCCTAGTGCTTTTAATAATTCTAAATGTTAGCCAGCGTAATGGCGGAACAATTGAATGATTACCAAAAGTATCATTAACGGAAGAATCCAACGTCCAATTTTACCCATCTGCTCGCCCGACAATCGAAAGTTAGATCGTTCAATAAGCGGAATAGCCACGAACAAAGAAATAAATAATACGGCCAGGATAATAATGATTGTCAATTTTGACTCCTTTTATTGAGCTTCATCTGCACCCGACCTCTTTTGAGCTCTAGTGCAATTTCAAACTAGGTTTGGAATTTTAAATATTAATCTTTTTATCACCCTATAGTCTAGGCAAGGTAGAGTAGTTGTGTATTTCTGAGGATAGACGCAATTATATCTTGGCAGTGGAACGCAGGTTTTGCGATCAATTGGTATGGTTATACGAGCATTATTTATACTTTTCCGGTAATGTTTAATTACGCATACTAATAATAAAAGGCATAGCGATGGATAAATTAAAAATTACAGCTTCAGTTGGTATTGATGGTGAAAATAACCCTAGCGATATCAAGGAGGTTCAAGCCGGACTAAACCAAATTATTGCATTAATTCAACCCACCAATGCGCTCGTTGTTGATGGCAGCTTAGGCTCTCAGCCAGAAACTTCCAAAACCGTTGCTGCGATCAAAGTCTTTCAACAAAGATTAGTCAGATTAACGCGCCCAGATGGTCGGATTGATGTTAACGGAAAAAGTCACAATACACTGAACAGGCACCTCCAACCTGTGAAACCCGAAACCAGCTCCGATCAATCGATCTCTTGGATGACCACAGCATTTGAAGAAGTGGGTCAGGCTGAAATAGCAGGTAGTAAAGCTAATCCTAAGATCCTAGAGTATTTCAAAGCAGCGAGATTTTGGGGAACGGATGATTCTGGCGGTCAAAACGCTTGGTGTGCCTCATTCGTCGCTTGGGTGATGAAAGAAAACGGTTATGTCGCAGTTGAGAACGCTTTTCGCGCTAAAGCATGGTCAAATTTTGGTAAAAAAATCGACTCTCCAATCTATGGTGCAATAGGCATTAAATCTCGTCGAGGCGGCGGACATGTTGCGTTTGTTGTTGGACAAAGTAGCGACGGACAGCATTTGTTTATGTTGGGTGGAAATCAGGGGGATATGGTCAACGTCAAGAAGTATCCATTGTCTGTGTGGGATTCGTTTGTCGTGCCTGACGATTTTAACCCTGAAGGTATTGGTTTGCCTATATACAATAAACCTGCAGAAGATGCAGGTAGAGAAGACTAGTACGTGATATTTTGTGGCTAGATGTATCATGCTATTTTTTTCGGCTTTTATGATGGTCGCCTGCGATGGTGGCCTAGAGAAAACCGATACCAATAAGGCTGAAATTAACCCTTCTGGCCAAAAAAAATCAGGACTAAATGCTCCAGACAAAGCGCCTAATTTAGACGTGGATAGTGACTTAAGTGATTCCGATTTTGAATTGCAAGCAAAGTATCTCAAACGAGCAATGCAAGACACCCAATACACAGCGTTGATTGAAATCACTTCTGTTGAGTCAATAGACTTAGCCGATTCAGATACTTCAGATGACTTTGCTGAGCAAAAACTGATCTTTGTCGCCAAGGTGCATGACACGTTTCGCGGGACCGAAACCAAAAATCTAACCTATATTATGTATATTGAGACTGGGGAAAGCATTGAATACCCTCAAGGGCCATTTATTATTAACTTATGCCATTCTAATGAAGGGTTTTACTGGCCTGGTATGGGTACACACTTTTCTGCAGACAAAAAGCTCATAGAACTAGCCAAAACTGAAATGAAAAGCTTGGATAAAAATCAAGTGAATTTCGGCTATTGTGAAGAGTATTAATTGAGGTAAGTTGCAGTGAAAATCGGGTTTAAATTGATAAATCAATAGGTTGAAACAATCCATTAAACCAACTTAAAGTTCAACTAAATTATCCCCAACGCTAAACGCGATAATTTGACTGATTTCTTGCAAAGAGCGCCCACTTTGCTGTTGCATATCATTAAAAAAACCTTGGATTTGCATAAGGCTTCGTTTTGACGTTATTCCGCCGTCAAAGACGTCATGGTTTCGCAGATATTGCTCTACATCTCGACTAAATAGAAAGGTATCCTTGCCGTTTGCCCTTAAACTGTATGGGCCTGTATTACCTCCTAATCTTGCGCCATGTTTTTTCAAATACGCCCATAAACCGATAATATCCGTGGTAGGCCACTGTGCGACAAACTTCGCAAAACTGCCGTGTTCCTGTCGAACTGCATCTATCATCATGGCATTTTCGAGAACGGTTTTCACTTTATTGTAATTGCGGATAATGCTCGGGTCTGTCGCTTTTTCCTCTAGCATTTCGTCAGGTATTAATAAAACCTTATCAATATCGAATCCAAAGAAAACGCGTTCGAAATCAGGCCATTTGTTTCTGACAACGCGCCATACAAAGCCGCTTTGGAATACTTTTTTAGTGAATTCTGCTAGCCACCTGTCATCGCCCAATTGCAACAGTTCGTCTTGGTTTAACGGCGTCGATAAAAGACTCTCCAATCCGGCTGAGCCACCTTTTCGTTCAGAAGCGCGTTGATAAAGTTGTTTGAAATTTTCTGTATTAGACATGATTAAAATTTACTGCTCCTACGGCTTACGGGTTAAGGGCTAAGGGCTAAGGGAATAACTAACTTACGTGTGTATCTATCATCACGATTCACCGGATTCTAATTCATTGGTTACGACTCTAACTAATAGTACCTGCTCTAATGAAACCTGCTGTAGATAGTTATTACAAAACCAAGAGTACTGTTCAAAACGCGAACGACAGCCTTAAAATTCTACGGGTTATTTCAAATTATGATGGCAATTTTAACTCTAAATTGCGGATAAAGATCACTAAGCGTGAATTATTCACATACACAGCTTTCTTTTTTAGCTATTGGTAAAAATTGTCTAGTAACACTCTGTCCGCATCTATCTAAATTCGGTAGAATCATCAACAGACTTAAAAAGGATACTCCATGAGCGATACACAGGCATCTTCTGCCGAAACGAATCAAGCGGAAAGCGACGATCAAACTCACTTTGGTTTTAAGCAAGTAGATAAAAACCAAAAAGCATCTATGGTTGCCGACGTATTTCATTCTGTTGCGGCTAAGTACGATGTGATGAATGACTTGATGTCTATGGGCATTCATCGAATTTGGAAGCGTTTCACCATCGATTGTAGTGGTGTTAGGGCAGGTCACAAGGTATTGGATTTAGCTGGTGGTACAGGTGACTTAGCCGCAAAGTTTTCCAGAATCGTAGGCGAAAGCGGTAAAGTGGTTTTGGCCGATATAAACAATGCCATGTTAACGGTAGGCCGCGATAAGCTGCGGGATATGGGTATCGTAAATAATATCGATTATGTACAAGCTAATGCTGAAGCCTTGCCTTTTCCAGACAATACTTTTGATTTAATTACCATTGCGTTTGGATTAAGAAACGTCACAGATAAAGACAAGGCGTTGGCTTCTATGTATCGTGTGCTCAAACCGGGTGGACGCTTATTGGTACTAGAGTTTTCTAAACCAGAAAGTGAAATGCTGAGTAAGGTCTACGATTTATATTCATTTCATCTTCTTCCCAAAATGGGCAAACTCGTCGCTAACGATAGTGAAAGTTATCAATATCTTGCTGAATCAATTCGTATGCATCCAGATCAAGAAACATTAAAAGGCATGATGGATGCGGTTGGGTTTGAACAAACCACATACCATAATCTGACCGGTGGCATCGTTGCGTTGCATCGAGGTTTTAAATTTTAATGCCCGCAGCGCAGTTGGTTTCAGCTTCAATTGAACGGATAATCAATCATCTGCTCAAACTTGATTCTGATTCTAAGGCTGCCCTTGCCAAACTGAAAGGCAAACGACTTACGGTTAAACTGCGCGAGTTTCCCTGGCCTCTCACCTTTGTATTTTCCGACAAAGTTGATGTACTTGTTAATGAGAGCTTTGATAACCAGAGCCAAAAAGAGCAAGCAAATATCTCACTTCAGGATACTGCCAGCGCCAATCAAGATTGTCGCATCGAGTTGTCCTTCAGTGCTTTACAAACCATTCAAGACTCAAGTCAAATTACTGGTTTAATTCAGCGTAACGAACTTAAACTCGATGGTGACTTATCGGTTGCACAAGGGTTTGGTGACCTGATTAAGAATATAGATATTGATTGGGAAGAGCAGCTTTCCAAATACACTGGCGATGTAATAGCACATAGTGTTTTCAATGCCGGTAAGCAAGCTGCGCGAAAAATTAATAAGCACACCAAAGCACTGTTGACAATTTTAAGTGAGGGGGCGATTGAAGAAAAAAACATTGCGGCTCACAAACTGCTAGTGGAAGATTTTTGTTCAGATGTGAACCAGTTGCGCAGTGCAACCGAAAGATTAGAAGCTCGCTTGACCTTGCTAGAAAAACAGCGACTAAAAACAACCTAATGGCGAAATGTTTCAGTGCGAATACTTAGACTATACAAAATCAACAAGGTCCTGCTTCAGCACGGTCTCGATGAACTCATCCCTGATAAGTGGTTGCCTTGGTATGCCAAACTAGGTCGTGCATGTCAGTTTTGGTTATACAACCAACACCCGGATAAGCCTTTAGGGGCCAGAATCCGATTGGCACTACAAACATTGGGACCAGTATTTATAAAATTCGGACAAATGCTGTCTACTCGTCGAGATCTGTTGCCACCAGATATCGCCAATGAATTAGCTATTCTGCAAGACAAAGTCCAACCTTTCGATAGTGAAAAAGCCGTAGGGATTATAAAAAAATCACTAGGCTTACAAGATCTAAGTGAGTTGTTTGAAGAATTTCAAACTGAGCCGCTTGCTTCTGCATCGATTGCACAGGTGCATAGTGCAGTGTTGAAAGAGAACGGCAAAGAAGTTGTTGTCAAAGTTATCCGGCCTGATATTAGTGAAACCATTCATGCTGATATCGAATTGATGAAAGCGTCAGCTTTTGCTGTTCAAAAGCTGTTACCCGACGGCAAACGATTGCGACCAGTAGAAGTGGTGGAAGAATACCAAAAGACCATAGTCGAAGAACTCGATTTACTTCGTGAAGCTGGAAATGGGATTCAACTTAGGCGTAATTTCGAAAATTCAGAATCGCTATACATTCCCGAAATATACAGTGATTATTGTCGTAAAGATGTCTTGGTCATGGAGCGAATCTATGGCATTCATATTTCCGATGTGGAGGCCTTAGAAGCGCAAAATACCGATATGAAGTTGTTGGCTGAACGCGGGGTTGAAGTATTTTTTACTCAAGTCTTTCGAGATAGTTTCTTTCATGCTGATATGCATCCGGGCAATATCTTTGTGTCCGAGTTACGTCCAGAGAGCCCAAAATATATCGCCATAGATTTTGGTATTGTTGGCACATTAAATCGCGACGATAAACGTTATTTAGCAGAAAATTTCATTGCTTTTTTCAATCGCGATTATCGCAAAGTTGCTGAGCTGCATGTCGATTCAGGATGGGTGCCAGCAGACACAGATATTGAAGCATTTGAAGTCGCAATACGCACCGTTTGCGAACCTATTTTTCAAAAGCCATTGGCAGAAATATCCTTTAGCAACGTGTTATTGCAGCTATTTAATACGGCGCGACGTTTCAATATGGTAGTGCAACCTCAGTTGGTGTTATTGCAAAAAACCTTGCTCTATATCGAAGGCTTAGGAAGGCAACTCTACCCCCAACTTGATTTATGGCAAACAGCGAAACCCTTTTTGGAAAAGTGGATGAAAGAACAAATTGGCTTATTGGCGATGATCAAAAAAATAAATGCTAACTTACCGTTTTGGTCCGAAAAATTGCCAGAAATTCCGGATTTAGTGTATGACAGCCTTAAACAGGTGAAGCAACTTCCCGCTTTGCAGCAGAAACATTTCGAGCAACAACAGTTGCAACAACGCAAATTTCACAAGAACCTGTTTTATACTCTTACAGGGGCAACTCTGTTGATTATCGCAGCCATCATTCCCTTATATCTTAATACACATTGGTACAGCGATGGGCTGATAGTAATGGGGTTAGGTGCTTGGTTTTATGCTTGGTTTAAAGCTTAGATTCATCCTTAGTTTCTTGCGAAGATAAGGCGATAACGGCTAGCCCTTTCCTATCGCTCGCCAAAGAATCCTTCGACTCTGAGTGCAACGCCGAATGAGGCAGAAAATGATTCGTCGCGCCGCCACAGAATAAATGGTTCCACGTCAAAAAATAACCATTCACGCATGGCATTTTTACGCCATTTGACGCTGACCAAATATTCTTCTAATCGATAATTTGGCCGGCTCAACCCTTCTATGTACACCCCATAAACCAAAGCAGTTTTGTCATTAACTTGATGCAAGTTTTGCCAACTGTGCTGCCAAAGCCAATCGTCAGTCTTATCTCTGAAATAAAATCGGCTGTTGAATCTGAGCAAGGTGTGTTTTGTGTGGTCGTAATCGACGGTAAATCCGGTATCGGCGCCAAATTTGTCTCGATTGTAGTAATAGATTGACGCATCATAGCGAAATTCAATGTCATCCGAGACGTCGAATTTATCTCGATAACGTGATTTTGCGTAGTATTGGAATCGTCGACCAAAACCAACGCGATGAGATAGCCCACTATCGGGAGAACGTTTGAAACGCAGTGCTAAGTTAAATCTATTTTGACGGTTGATATCATCTTCGCGACCCGCTCGCACTTTGTTATCAAAATCGTCTTCTTCATCTGACAAAATTAAATCGACGCGATTCTTGAGGTTTGGAAGCTTAACTCTGACCTTTAATTTTGCATCGAATTCGTTTAACTCGCGGGATCTTGGCTCCCATGCCAGTCGAATTCGCGCTTCGCCTAGGGCTTTTTGGTTTTCTTTGGCATTGTCTATGGCAAAAAAATCATCAAACCATTGCGCAGAATCAAGTACAGAGTCTGAAATTGCTCTGTGCATGCTATCCAGCCATATATCTTCTTTTGGTTCTGTGGCAGAAACAAAAGAAGGTGTGAAAAGCATAAAACTAAATGCAATAAATCCAATTTTTTGCAAACTAATTGCCCCATACTGGTGTCTATCCATCATGCTCTTTTTTTTTCTGTGCATCAAATCCTGTGACGAATTGAATTTGCCACGTATAATAGTCTGAAATTGTGAATTGGAGTGAGAAGTATGTTTGGAATTAGTCCAATGCAACTAATTATTATCTTGGTAATTGTTGTTTTGTTGTTCGGTACGAAAAAACTTAGATCCCTAGGTGGAGACTTGGGTTCAGCGGTGAAAGGATTTAAAAAAGCCATATCAGATAAAGATGAAAGTACTGATGCTGATTTCAAAGAAGATTCTGCCAAAGAGGTGGAAGACAAATCTGCACAGTCTTCTCAAGTAGCTGAAGATCTTAAGAAAGCCGATAAAAAAACCGCAACAAAAGCAGAATAGAGTAGTTTCTCAACATGTTTGATATCGGTTTTTTGGAAATACTGGTGATAGCTGTGTTGGCTTTGCTTGTTTTAGGCCCCGAGCGCATGCCTGGGGCACTTAGGTCTGTGGCGAAAACGTTTAGAAGCGTTCGCAGCATGGCCTCAGGATTCAAAATGGAAGTGGAAGAGCAACTTAGAGTGCACGAACTTCATGAAAACCTGAAAAAAGCAGAGCAGCAAGGCATGGAAAATTTGTCTCCGGATTTGAAAAAAACCGTCGATGAACTCAAATCAGCCGCAGAATCTGTGAATAAGCCTTACCAGAAAGATAAATCATAAATGGCCGAAGAAAATAGTTTAATTTCTCACTTAATTGAGTTGCGTAGCCGCATTTTAAAAGCATTGTTAGCCGTTATGATTGTGTTTGTGCCTTTGGCTTTTTTCGCCCAAGACCTTTATCATCTGCTCGCCACTCCTTTACTTGAAGCCATGCCAAACAATTCACAAATGATTGCAACCGATGTGGCTGCACCGTTTTTTGCACCTTTTAAATTGGTGATTGTGCTGTCTTTTTTCCTAGCTATCCCCGCAGTGCTTTATCAAATATGGGGTTTTGTTGCTCCAGGATTGTATCGCAATGAGAAGAAGATGATCGCGCCTTTGTTATTGTCTTCTACTTTACTTTTCTATGCAGGCATTGCCTTTGCGTACTTTGTGGTTTTCCCCATAGCATTCGCTTTTTTTGCCAGTATCGACCTCCAGGGCGTCGCGTTCACTACCGACATCAGTAGCTATCTAAATTTTGTCCTTAAGTTATTCTTTGCTTTCGGTATTGCGTTTGAAATACCTGTAGCCATTATTTTAATGTGCTGGACAGGATTTACCGATGCCAAAAGTTTAAGGGCAAAACGACCTTACGTCATTGTTGGCGTATTCGTTGTAGGTATGCTTCTCACGCCGCCAGACGTCATTTCACAAACTTTATTAGCAATTCCCATGTGGATTCTTTTCGAAGTTGGTGTCATCGTCGGCAGTATTTATTCTCGTAAATCAGATGATGACGAACAACATCAGGAAGTTTCATGATTAAAGTTAAAACAATTATCCGCACTTTAGGGTTTTCGGCTCTCTTGCTAGTCTCTAGTGCACAAGCAGAAACCCTTTCCAACGCACTTAAAAGTTGTGGTCAGGTGCAAAATAGCCTCAAGCGCTTAGTTTGCTATGACAAAATAGTCAATGAGATGAATCGTTATGGTGATTTAGATCAACTGATGAGTATTCCTGCGCCATTATCTGCGACCCCTAGTCAGGCACCAGCAGCAAAAAATAATGTTCCTCAGCAAACACAGTCTAGTGCACCTGCTAAGGTTGAATCGGCGTACGATGACTTTGGTTTAGAAGCCCAGCGTCGTAGTGAAGAGTTAAGAAACCAAAAGATGTACGCAAAGGTAGTAAAGATTGAAAAAAATGCGCGTAAAAAACGTATATTTTTCTTAGATAATGGTCATGTTTGGCGTGAGACCGAAGGAATTTCTTTGCAGATAAAAGTAGGACAATCTATTTACATCGAGAGGGGCGCATTAGGCTCATTTCATTTGAGCAGAGATGATGTCAATCGCCGAATTAGAGTGAAAAGGGATAAGTAAACTTGTCCCGTTGGTTTGATATTGGCGTCAATTTACCTGATAAAAGGTTACCCACTGAGCCAGTATTAATGGCAGCTGAAAAAGCAGGTGTCACAGCTATGTTGCTGACGGGCACCTGCTTAGCACAAAGCGAAATAGCATTCCTAGAAACTCAACGACATCGAGGCAAACTATTTAGTACAGCGGGCTTTCATCCTCACAATGCTAAAGAATGGGGCCTAAATTCTGCTCAAGAGCTAAAGACGCTATTAACCAATTCAGAGGTATTGGCAGTAGGTGAATGTGGACTTGACTTCAACCGGAATTTCTCTGAGCCTGATATTCAACTATCTGTATTTGAACAACAACTTGAACTTGCAGCAGAGCTGCAGTTACCGGTGTTTTTGCACGAGCGGGATGCGTTTGAACAACAATTGGGTTTGCTTAAGAAATACCGACGACATCTAGTTGGTGGAGTGGTACATTGTTTTACTGGCGATTTGGCTCAAATGCAGGCCTATTTAGAGCTAGACCTCTACATCGGAGTTACTGGTTGGGTTTGTGATGACAAAAGGGCTTCTGAACTGCAAAACGCGATTCCCGACTTGCCTCTTGAACGGGTTATGCTTGAAACTGATGCACCCTATTTGAAACCTAAGAACATTAAATTGCCTGAGCTAGATCAAAAACCTAAACTGAAATCCAATCAGCCAGCTTATCTGCCGCAAATAGCTGCTAGAGTGGCTGAACTAATGTCTGTTGAAATGTCAGTTCTTCAAGAGGCTGCATGGCGTAACACTTTGACTCTATTTAAGCCTAACTTACCGAGCGTGACAGATGGAATTAACTAGTCCTAGGTTAAAATTCAACGAAAATTGGCCCATTGCCATGGTTTGCGTCTTCGCTTTGTTGATGATTGTCAGTGTGACCTTTGTTGCCACTTCAAGTGCGTTTATTTCGGAAGTGGCTAAAGGAACCTTATACATAAAGGACAGCCAGAGTAGTTATGATCTAAAAGAGATAATTAGCCTTGTAGATTCAGATTGGGAAGTGGAAAGAAGTGACCGTTTATCCTATGGTATGCCTGCTATTCCTTATTGGTTCAAGTTTTCCATTCCCAGCCAATCTTCAAGCGAAAATAGTCGACCGGTTAATCAACTTCTAGAGCTAGATTATGCCTTGTTGGACAATGTTGATATTTGGTTCTTGGAAGAAGACCAAATTGTCGGTGAATACCATGTGGGTGACACCCTTCCTTTCGAACAACGGGGCTTAAAAAGTGAAAAATTTGTCTTTGCTGTTCCTCAATCAAAATCAGATTTAACCGTCATCATTAAAGCTAGTACAACTGGGAATATGAATCTTCCGTTGCGCATTTGGGATGAGCAGCAATACGCTATATATAACGGCGAACGGAATCTAGCGTTGGGTCTATTTTTTGGCTTTTTAGCGGCCATGGCATTAAGCAATTTGTTCTTCTTTGTGACCACCGGCTCAGTCATGTTTCTGACTTACTCAATGTATGTTATTTTCATCGGTATCACGTTAGCAACATATCATGGAATTAGTTTCAAATTCTTGTGGCCGGACAGCGTTTGGTTTCAAAGCCGGAGTGCGACATTGTTTGGAACCATTACATTGCTGATGGCAACCTTGTTCAGTGATCAAATTTTAAATGCAAAAAAGCATAGCCCTACCGTTCATCGATTATTCAAAATATCGGCTTGGACCATACTGTTTTTCATTGTTGTACGCTTGATTTTACCCAATGAACTATTTAATCCGATATTCCCAGTACTGCTGTGTTTGGGGTTATCGCTAGTCTTGTTTGCCTCTGTTTATTTGTTGAGGAAAGGGGTAAAAATCGCCCGTTTTTATTTGCTGGCATGGTCGGCTTTGTTGATTACGGGTTTCCTCGCAAGTCTCGAGAGCGCGAATATGATCAAACTGGCCTATCCCTCACATTATTTACTCATTTTTGGCGCTTCGATTGAAACATTTTTATTGGCGTTTGCACTAGCAATTGCATATAGCCAACAACGAGATGAACAATTCAAAACACAAGAGCTCGCCTTACTCGAAGAGCGAATGGCCAGAGAGTCTCAAGACGAAGTGCTCAAATTAAAAGAGCAAACTCAAGAAGAATTAGAGTACAAGGTACAAGAACGTACGTTGGAGTTAGAAATTACCCTACGCGAATTGTCTGACACTAACCGAGAGCTCGAACAACAAACCCTTACTGACGCGCTAACGGGTATTCGAAATAGAAAACATTTCGATAAAAAGTACATTGCAGAAGTTCGTCGCAGCCGACGTGAACAAACAGAGCTTGCGATTGTGATGTTAGACATAGACAATTTCAAGAAAATCAATGATGCTCATGGGCATATTGTCGGTGATGAAGTCATCAAGTTTGTTGCATCTGCGTTGAAACAAAGCCTCAAAAGAACAACGGATGATGCATGTCGCTATGGTGGCGAAGAGTTTGCGCTAATCTTACCCAATACTGATTTAAAGGGTGCTACTTTGGTGGCAGAACGGTTGCGCGAAATGATTGAATCTGAAGTCATTGAATTTGAGGATGTGCAAGTGAAAGTGACTATCAGTGCGGGTGTATGTTCTTCTGTTATGCTCGCCAACGAGGATGAAAATGCCTTGTTAGAACAAGCCGACAAAGCGCTATATGAAGCCAAGCGCGCGGGACGAAATCAAGTTATCGCTCACTGTTTGAAATCTCGCGATACAATATAAACCTCCTAAACGAAACAAAAGGATAAATAATGGTCAAGTTTCCTGCTTCGAGAATGCGACGCATGCGTCAACAACATTTTACGCGAGCAATGGTGGCAGAGAATACACTGTCTACTTCGGATTTAATTTATCCCATGTTTATTCTTGAAGGAAAGAATCGCCGGGAAGCGATTCCATCAATGCCAGGAATTGAGCGTATGTCGATAGATTTGCTTCTAGAAGAAGCTAAGGAACTTGTTGAACTTGGTGTTCCTGCTATTGCGATTTTTCCGGTCACGCCAATGGACCTCAAGTCTGAATGTGCTAGTGAGGCCTATTGTGAACAAGGTTTAGCTCAAAAAGCGGTACGGGCGTTAAAAGAATTTGTACCTGATATCGCTGTGATCACAGATGTTGCGTTAGATCCGTTTACATCAAACGGTCAAGATGGGCTAATTGATGCAAATGGCTATGTAATGAACGATGAGACTATCGAAGTACTCGTCAAACAAGCATTGTCACATGCAGAAGCTGGAGCCGATATAGTAGCTCCGTCAGATATGATGGATGGTCGTATAGGTCGAATAAGAGAGGCCTTAGAGCAAGCGGGTTACGCAAACACCTGTATAATGGCGTACTCTGCGAAATATGCTTCCAGTTATTATGGACCTTTCAGAGATGCAGTTGGGTCGGCGGACAATATCAAAGGCGGAGACAAGAAAAGCTACCAAATGGATCCCGCAAATTCCGATGAAGCCATCAGAGAAATAATGCTCGATATCCAAGAAGGGGCAGATATGGTTATGGTTAAACCGGGTATGCCTTATCTCGATATCGTTCGCAGGTGCAAGGAAGAAACTAATGCGCCAACATTTGCTTATCAAGTGAGTGGTGAATATGCCATGCACAAAGCCGCTTTTGAAAACGGCTGGTTAGATGAAGAAGCGGTTATTATGGAATCGCTTCTTGCGTTTAAACGAGCTGGTGCAGATGGTATTTTGACCTATTTTGCGAAGCAAGCCGCCCAGATATTAAATCGCTAATATCCATGTATTTGGGTTCAACCTGAGTAACACTATTTTGCTAAGAAGGGCTATTTTTCTTTTTTAAGCATAAACGAATGGCACAGCCCAAGCAGAATAAAAGCGGACATTAAAAAAATAATGCCCCTTTCTATAAATTGGTAAAGGATCGCATATATTCCGCCAAGAGAGAGTAAACATATTCCTACTACAGTATTTGCAGCAGCCACATACCCAGCTCTGTTCTCCCGTTCGGTAATGTCTAGCAAATAGGTTTTCCTCCCCGTTCTAATTCCTGCATGCCCGAGAGTTAGCACAAAAAATAACACTAGGTCCAAATAGGGAATCGGCACATTAGCGCGAAAATCAAAGCCGAAAGCGAGTGCCGCAAATAAGCAAACCAAACTAGCCGTTCTCAATGTAGGCAGTGCTCCTCTATCTGCCATGACCCCCCATAAATAAGATGAAATGAGAGAAGCAAACGCAGACAAAGCGATAAAGTAGGGCAATTTCGAGGAAGCTTGCCCAGCAGAACTGGCGACTATGAAAGGAATAATTAAAGCAGAATGTAACAATAAGACTCTGCTAATAATGAGATGTCGCAAATTTGTTTCAGTTTTTACTAACCGGAAGAAATCGTTGTACCGCCCTTTTTGGGAAGCGCCCGTTTCGAAGTGAACTCTTAGAGGTATTGAAAGTAAAAATGCAATCCCAAAACATACACTACCGATAATAAGTAGCCAATAAGACAGCGTTTCTGTCAAAGCCTGTCCTGTCAATAAGAAGGTCAATGCAGAAATGAGTGTTAACAATCCGGAAAGTGATGATGAAAGCCCGACTAGCTTTCCACGTCGTCCTTTTTCTATGGTTTCTGCTTGAATATCTTTCATCGTGAGGGAGCATATTGCTCGGCCAAAGCTAATTAGCACCAGCACCATTAATACCGAATAAGCTAAATAATGATGGGTTAGAAATAACAAGGATACAACCAAGATTGCAATTCCAATCCCCTGAACAATTGCTCCTATCCGCCAAAGTTGAGTGCGGTTATTAAAACGGTGTGAGAGGTGTTTCTTCAACATCCACTGAGGTATTAGTGAACCTGATTCCTTGATGGGTACCAATAAAGATATTAACCATGGAGGCGCACCACTTGCGGTCAAAATATAGGGAAGCGTTGTTTTAGGGGAAACCAATAAGTCTGCCAGTTTAGTCAGGCTTGATATCGCCAGCAGTAGAATAAATGGCTTGGTTCTAGTGGGATTACTCTCAGTCACGTTCAACTTATGGCAATAATTCGATACTAGGTTCAATGTATCAAGAATTTTAAAATCTGCCAGCGTAAAATTGCCTTTCTTAACTACCTACCCGTGAAATAGTTTCTACATTGCAGTGTAATAATTGCATTCTCACTTGCCTTTCCTTGCCTTGAAATTAACGTCACGGTTAAAATAAATCATTAAAAACAATGATTTATATCTTGTTTGCTGGGGTGGCATAAAACGAGCATCTAACAAAGTAACCGAAACATTTAGAAATAGGAGACTTGATATGTTGGGTTGGGCATTAACTTTTTTAGTGATAGCGATACTGGCAGCAATTTTTGGATTTGGTGGCATTGCTGGGACAGCAGCAGGTATTGCTAAAATCATCTTTTTTGTATTTGTCGTGCTCTTGGTAATTTCGCTTATCGCTAACGCAGTCAGAGGCCGAGGTCCAAGTATTTAGCTCTTAGGCATCAATTAGCAAGACAACTTAAAGCAACAACAAATTTTAATTTAACTTGAAACACCGGAGAAACAACATGAAATATTTAAAATTACTTTCACAAACTCTTATCGTAATGACTGCAGTATTTGGATTAGCAGCGTGTAATGACGGCGAAGCTGAAGATGCAGGCGAGAAAATCGATGAAATGGTGACTGACGCTGGCAACGCTGTTGAAGATGCTTGTGAAGAGGTTAAAGAAGGCGTCGATGCTAAAGATAAAGATTGTTAATCAACAAGTTAACTTTCTAACTATCATTAAAGAGGGGCCAATAGGCTCCTTTTTTGTTTACACAAATTAGGTTTTAGATGCGGAGAACAACTATGCTCTTAAATATTATGGTTATTACAGTCCTCATTGCCGTTGGCGTTATTATTTCAGCGACAGGTATCGGTTCCAGTGGAGGCATAATGTCATTCATAGCCGCTTTTGGTTTAATTATGATTATTATTTTTGTTGGCTTGATTTTATTCGCTATGAAACAAAAGAAAAAATAAAATGCGACTCAATGCCGGACTACTCAAACTAATAGAGCTAATTAGAACAAGCTTCTGGTTCATACCACTTATCATGGTTGTCAGCTCTATTGTTATGGCTGTCGTATTAGCTTGGCTAGATGCCTATGCAGAGGCGATAATTCCAAATTGGCTCAATTTCGTATATCAAACAGAAGCATCTACAATACGATCACTGCTCAATACAGTCGCTGGCTCTATGATCACGGTAACCAGTATTGCGTTTTCTATCACTATTGTCACTTTAACGTTAGCTTCCACACAATTTGGACCTAGGCTAGTACGCACATTCATGATGGATAGGGGCACCCAAGTGGTACTAGGTACTTTTATATCCAACTTTACCTATTGTATTGCACTAGTCTATGTCATGAGCCTTGAATACTATCAAGAATCCACTTTAGGTCTTGCGATACTCTGGTGTTTAGCAGCAACGTTTGTCAGTGTTTGTGTATTAATTTATTTCATTCACCATGTGGCGAAAGCGATTCAAGCTGACACTGTGATTAATGATGTTTATTGTGAGCTCGTTAAGTCACTAAATAAACTTGTATCAAACTCAAACTCAAACTCAAACTCAAACTCAAACTCAAACTCAAACTCAAACTCAAACTCAAACTCAAACTCAACAGTCAAACACGACACATCAGCGTTAGAGGAAGATGCCACCTTGCAACTCGGTATGAATGAAATTGAAATTCACGCCAACCGTTCCGGTTACATTCAATTTGTAGACGTAAACGCGATGTTTGAAACTGCCAAGCGTCTATCATTACATATTGAGGTACCTTTTGGCCCAGGCGACTTTATCGTAGAGAACACGACTATCTTAAAAGTGAATAGCTGTAGCGAATCGGATCTTGAAATTTCTGATAGTGGACTAGCAGATAAACTCAGAACTAACATAATAGTAGGTAGCAAACGAACACCGCTTCAGGATCCCAAATTCGCCATCCATCAACTTGTTGAAGTTGCCCTGCGGGCTTTATCAACAGGAGTAAATGATCCTTACACTGCGCTAACATGTGTTGATAAGTTATCCGCTTCTTTATGTTCACTATGCACAAAACAACTTCCCGATGGTAGATTAATAGATGATAAAGGAATCCTTCGAGTTGTTTTCAAAACACCCAGCTTCACAGGACTCGGCGAAGCCGCATTTGATCAAATACGACAATCTAGTATCGAAACCGCAGCTGTGATCATCCGCCTACTTGATGCTTTGTATCGAATAGCTGAACATACCAAAACTGAAGAACAGAAATCTTTTGTCTTATCCCAAACAAAAATAATCAAAGAATCCATTAATCATGACGATTTTGCACACAGTGATTTGCAAGCAATTAAACAAAGAATCAACCTCATTTTAGCCTGAGTCAAACATTTAATAATCATATATAGGTCAATAAATTAATATTCGATTTAATTTACTATTGCACTTCATTTATCAAACTTAAAATTCTTGACCCGAAATTAATTTTACTTTTTTCATTTTTATATTTAGCCGACAGTGCAGCTTTCATTAGTTATTCGCTTCATGTTTGTAACCGACTGTAATTTAATAATTAAATTCGTTTTAAATAGCTATTATGATTTGCGCCATAGAGATTTTTCCGCGATACAAACGCTTTCCCTTATACATTAAATGTAAAAACAATAAATTAAATGTGAAATAAATGTTTTATTTTTGAAAAAAATATCTTACAGTATTTACACTAATTAAATGCGTGAGTAGGAAGCCGGGCAAAGTAACTTGCTACACGTGTGCAACAAGATGGGACACTAGATCATGAAAACCACACAGAATAAACGTAAATATAGCCAATATTTAAGGACACTAGCACTCAGTCCACTACTTATTGCTATGTACCCTGCCTATGCGCAAGAACAAGCTAATCAAGATGATGATGTAGAAGTTATTGAGGTCACAGGCTTCAAAGGTTCACTTCAAAAAGCGTTAAATATTAAACGAACTGCCGACAATATTACCGATGCTATTTCTGCCGAAGACATTGGTAAATCAACCGATGCGAATATTGCAGAGGCGCTGCAACGCGTTACCGGTATTTCTATTAGCCGTGAGGATGGCGAAGGTACGACAGTTACTGCTAGGGGCGTTCCTAGTTCTCTCAATAATGTCACTTTAAACGGTGTACCACTGACTGGTTCGGGAACCGATCAAGGCGTTAACTTCAGTGAATTTTCTGCAGATATATTGAACAACATTGAAGTACAAAAAACACCGAGCGCTTCTACAGATGAAGGTAGCTTAGGGGCAACGATCAAACTGAGCGGCTTTAAACCGCTAGACGCTAAAAAAGATCGACGAAACATCGATATTCAAGGACGACGAAATACTTTTGCTGATACGGATGATTTTCGTATCCAAGGTGCAATTTCAGAAAAATTTTTAGACGAAACAGTCGGACTATCAATTATCGCAACTCGTGAAGAATCTGGTACCCGAAGAGATGACATTAACTATAATCGTTACAGAACAGTTAGACACCCCAACGGCGCAACTAATGTTGAAACTGGAGAAGTGGTTACCGAGTGGGACTATGACGGTGACGGTGTACTTGAACCTTTAGAGCTCAGGCAAGCTGATTCAGTCAACTTCCAAACGCAATCGGTACAACGAAATCGAGATTCAGTAGCGGTAACATTGCAATTTATTCCTTGGGAAGGCGGAGAATTTCAACTTGATACTACCTACACCAAACAATTGATAGAGCGTGACAACCGCTTTATTTCAAACCTAAGCGAACGAAATAACATCAACCCTTTTGATGTGGTATTCGATCCTAACACTTTCACAGTGTTAAGAAATGTACGCACCTCTATGACCGATGAGCAGATAGCAGATCTTTCTGCTCGGTTGGGTCAAACAGTTCCCAGAAACAATGCCGCAAGAAACGTGGGGGTAATCCGAAATCAGCGTCAAGTTGACCACAATGAGCAAGTCACAAAGGTGTTTGGCTTGCAATTCGACCAAGATTTCGACGAAGTACAATTGTCAATGAAAGGTGGCCGCTCAGAGACTGAATCTATTCCCGTTTTCAATTTGCGCGGGTTCTTCCGCGGACGAAATGGTAATCCATTTAAGGGACTAGGAGTGCAAAACGGTTTTGATTGCCTCGATGGAAATGGCGCTTTTGGTGGTGGTAATCTAACCTGTTCTCCAATTGTTGGCCCTGCAGGTTATATTGATGATCCAAGCAATTTCGAATTTCAGGTGTATCAAAATTCAGGCGCATTCACCACGGATGTGGCGACAAACCTGTTCACTGATTTGGTCTGGGAAAAAGAGATTAGTATTTTTACTAGCTTTGAAACAGGTTTTAAAATCAGCAATCGCGAAAAGGAAACCAATAGCCTTTTCGAAACCTGTAACAGAGGTTGTGTTGGTGGAGAGCTTAACCCTTTTACACTTGCGGATTTCACATCTGGAAGCACATCAGGAAACGTAGCTACCGAACTAGGGTTCCCCGCCTCGGACTTTACTGACGGGTTCCCTATCTGGGATATTGAGACCAGCCTGTCCTTCCTTGAAGAAATTGGTGCGGCTGACAGAATTACGCAAAACCTTCAGTTTAATGATCAACGCTATACTAAAATCGAGCAAGATATCTTCGCCGCATACTTACAAGGTAATTTTGAGATGCTGGAAGGGCGGTTAACCGGTGATATCGGTATTCGATACGCTAAGACCGATACCGAAGGAACAGCAACCACGTCGTTTAGATTTGATGCTGTACAAGATTTCCAAACAGAGGAGAACCTGAGAGTATTTGGCACAGCAGAGGCAATTGCTGCTGAATTAGGTCCTTTGGTTGAACGAGATAGTGCGTCAATCTTTAATACGGCTGGTTATGATTATGACAATTGGCTACCGAGTTTGAATCTAAACTATGCATTATCAGAAGACAAGATTCTGCGATTTGCTGTTTCTCAAACTATTGCTCGTCCGCGATTTGGCCTGTTGGCTCCAAGGTTTAATATTTCAGAAAATTTGTTTGGAGAATTTAGCTTTGGTGGTTTAGGAAACGTAGCGTTAAATCCCTTTAAATCAACAAACTTGGACCTTTCATACGAATGGTATTTCGATAAGTCATCACTTTTTTCTGTCGCGTTATTCGACAAAGAATTTTCTGATTTCGAAGAACGCACCTCTAACACCTTTTTCTGGCGGGACGTTAGGTCTGATTTCTTTGATGTAGCTTCTATCAATGACCCAACTGTAGATAGAGCCGGCGCACTAGGAGTAGATCAACTTGATCCTAACCTAGATGTATCTGGAGCGGCTATTCTACTACCAATCGAAGGTGGAGATAATCAACCGGGTTGTATGGTCAATCGTGAATTGGATTTGGAAGCGCCAGATGCAACTCAGACATGTGATATTGTAAACATCTCTACCCAACGCAATGGTTCCGGAGGATATGTTCGAGGGATCGAACTCGCATTACAACATAATTTGGACTACCTACCAGGTTTCTGGAGCGGTTTCGGTGGTGTCATCAACTACACTTATTCCGACTCTCGAGTGGATGAAGAGACTGTTTTAAATCCAGACGGCACTCTTGCATCGTTTATTCCT
Organism: uncultured Alteromonadaceae bacterium; assembly: GCA_947503265.1. Taxonomy (GTDB): domain Bacteria; phylum Pseudomonadota; class Gammaproteobacteria; order Enterobacterales; family Alteromonadaceae; genus Aliiglaciecola. The sequence goes on along the minus strand of CANNDC010000017.1, from coordinate 10,826 downwards.
GCCGCACCTTTAACTAATACTTCAGAGCATACATTGAATGCGACCTTGTTCTGGGAGAAGGACGGAAAGCTAATTCGACTGGCTTATAACTATCGTACGGATTACATCATCAACCGTACCGTCAACGATTTTGGCGCGCACTGGGTTGAAGGTTTCGATACGCTTGATTTGTCGGCAAACTGGAAGATTAACGACACCGTAAGCCTGAATTTCCAAGCTGTAAATCTATTGGATACGGTTACTAGAGAATATGCAACGACTCAACCTAGTCAGACCAGCAACTTACCCGCAGAGTCTACTACGTTAGGTGATCAACCTACACATAGGACGGTAAGACTAAGAAACACAGGTACAATATACCGCTTGGGTCTTCGTCTTACTTTTTAATAGCTAACGTAATTGTGTGTCGCTAAAGCAGTGGTGTTACAGCCACTGCTTTTTTCGTTGTTCTCAGGTTTTTCTGGGTATGAATTTCTTACATAGGTGATTGCATAGTTACATTCTAGACATCAAAATCATTTCCCGAATTCAAATAAAATTCAATTAAAACAATAGGATATAAATTGGCATCGTATTCGCATTACCTAAATTGTCTAATTAAAAAAGGAGACAATTATGAAACGTACTACTTGTTCACTTATTATCGCTGCTGCTTTGTCAACTGCTTCTATGAGTGCTAGCGCAGAAAACGATTGGAAAGACACAGCTAACGATGCTTGGATCGATGGTAAAGCTGAAACAACTCTATTGTTCAACGGCAACCTAGACTCATTTGACATCAACACAGACGTCAAGAACGGTGTGGTAACACTAACCGGTAAAGTTGATACTGAAGTTGATAAAGCACTAGCTGAGGAATTGATTGAATCATTAGACGGTGTTAAGGATGTTGAAAACATGCTTACTGTCGTGAATGAAGAGGAGTCAGATACGGCTAAAATCGCTCAATCATTGCGAGATTCAAAAGTAGAAGCGGTAGTGAAAACCCGTTTGTTATTTGAATCTGAGGTGAGCGGCACAGACATCGAAGTTGAAGTGGATGAAGGTGTAGTTAAGCTTATCGGTACAGTAGATTCAGATGCTGAACGTGATTTAGCGATCACTATTGCTAAAAATACCGATGACGTAAAAGACGTGGTTGATAACCTGACCATTGGTAAATAGATTTTAGCTCCTTCAAAAAAGCGCCTACGGGCGCTTTTTTTATGTTCAATAACCTGTCTATAATGATATTCATACAGAAAGTATCAACATGCCCTAATATTGGTAGGAATCACGCATGAAGAACGGAAAAAAACAGGCTGTTGTCATAGTCCATGGTATAGGTGAACAAAGGCCGATGGAAACGGTAAGAGAGTTTGTAGAAACTGTATGGGCAAAAGATTCTTCTCTTAAAAATTCTCGCTTTTGGAGCAAACCCAGTGAGGTGAGTCAATCCTATGAACAGCGCAGACTCACTACAGATTATGCCGAATATGCTGATTCAAGTTCAAATAAGAAGACCTCCAGAGTGGATTTTTATGAATACTATTGGGCCCATAAAACCGTTGGTACGACATTTGAACATCTAAAAAGTTGGTTTCTTTCTTTATTATTCCGTTCTCCTATCAATTATCCCAAAACTCTATTGCCCATTTACTATAGTGTCTGGGGACTTATTTTTCTCAGCATACCTTTGCTGATATATCTGATTTGGCCCACAGAAGGGGTTACTGATGACGAGAATACTTCAACATTAGGGAGTTTGTTCTCTACTTTGTGGCCATTGGTTTTTCCGGCTCTCACGGGCGCAATAATCACGGTCTGCGTAGCCTATTTAGGGGACATCGCCAGGTATGTCGTATCCTTACCTTCTAATATTCGAGTTCGTCAGGATATACGACAAGGTGGAATTGAATTACTAGAGAGTATTGAAAAGACCGGCAAGTATGACCGCATTATTTTGGTAGGTCACAGTTTAGGTTCTATCATCGCTTATGACATGCTTTCTCAATTGTGGGCAAGGCATAACAAGTTTAAAAACGAACATGGCGAGCCTTTGCCTTTATGCAAAGATGCACTCGACGTACTGGATGAGATGGAGAAATTAACTGGTGCGGATCTAGAAGGCAGTCAGCAAGTAAACCAGCAAGCGAATTATCGTCAACTTCAAGGTCGCTTGTACCGTATTCTAAAACATGACTGTGAAAGAGCCAATTCTGCTACCGGCTTTAAACATAAACCATGGTTAATTTCTGATTTCATCACCCTAGGCAGTCCACTGACCTATGCGGACTTCCTGATGTATCAAACCAAAGAACAGTTCGAACAACGCAAAGCGGACAGGCAGCTGCCAACTTCACCGCCAGTCAAAGAGAATGCGCATTTTTGCTATACAGAAAGTAAAAAGAGTTTTCTTCATCATAGCGCGGTATTTGCGCCTGTAAAATGGACCAATATCTATTCTCCGAATAGTCGTTTAATCTGTGGTGACATTATTTCTGGTCCAGTAGCAGATGTGTTCAATTGCCCAAGTGATAAAAAAACAGGGAAAAGCAACATTCTCAAACCGATTGTCGATATTGCCGTGCCTTGCAGCACTCCAGGGTGGTTTCCGAACCTGCTAACTCATACTAATTATTGGAAATGGCATTCTGATTATGAAGATGACAGCAAAGTTCCTGCACACATTAAAGCATTACGCGAAGCTCTCGATTTAAAAATGCTAAATTGAGTTAGCTAAGGGATTGTTACTCTTTGCTGAATATAATTAAAAGCTTTTAAGAAGAAAATCCTCCTGACCGCGTTTGTGCGGCATTTCTATCAGGTTCGTGCTTCATTGCATAAATTCCACACAACTCGCCGCAAAAAAATACAGCAAAGATCAACAGCCCCTACTAATAACAGCCTGCTTCTAATCACGGAAATTCACGTGTAAAAATTACAAAAACAGTGTAATAAGGTCACAAATTGAATTGCGTTAGTGCGACAAAAGTATGGGGATCCTAGAGTTAGCAATCATGACTCTTGTGGTGCTCCCTAAAATTAGCTCGCTAACTTTTGAATGACCATGGGCCCCCATGATCAACAAATCATGCTTTTTATGCTCAATTTGACCTTCAATTGCATTTATTGGATTAAGGCAATCGTGCTTCACTTTGACAAAATCTACATCGAGATTGTGGCAAGCAAAGTAGTCGATCAATTGTTGATCTTTTAATTTCGAAATTTGTTTCTTTTTATGTGCATTACTAATCACAGTAATACGTTTCGCATCTCCGATAAACGGTATGGCATCACTGATGGCACGCGAAGAGGCTCGACTTCCATCCCACGCAACAACAGGTCTTTGTGCACTAAAATGACTTTCATGAGATTCAGGAATAACCAGAATAGGGCCGCCGCATTCTACTGCCAAAGTGGCGACAGAACTGTTTAGTTTACCGACTAAGTTGTTAACCCTAAATTCGTTACTTACCACCGTAAGATCGTTATGTCTGCACGAGCTAATAAAGTCTTCATTTGGTAATCCACAAATTTCGCGCCAATCTAACGCATTTGGGTCGTCGAATACTTTTCTAACTTTGTTACTGATTTCTCGTTTTTCTTGTGAAATTCTTTTTTTATTAGATTGAATAACAGTTGAGCTAGAGTTACATATTTCTGCCTCTGTTGGCGATGTTTCTTGACGTAAAAGCGGGTGTATAACAGGTGAGAAATAAATTCCCCTGACCTTTGCATCATAGGTTTTAGCAAGCTCTCTTACTAACGTAAGTCTCTTTTGGCAAGCTGGTTTAGCGTCAAGCTGCACTAAGATACTTTTAATCAAATCGTACTCCCAAAATAGGCTAAACTAATAAAAGTGAATCTATAAAGAATACAAATATAAAGCAGGTTGTATGCCACCTGTTTGATTAGCAGGTGGCGTAGTTTATTTACCGATTAGGCAGAGGTTTCTAGCGAATATTTCTGGATTCGGTATCTAAGTGTCTCGCGAGTTGTTTTCAACTTGCGAGCCGTTTCGGTGATATTGAAGTTATTTTCGCGCAATGCAGTCTGAATAATGTGACTGTCCATCTCCTCTAGTGTCATGGAACCATCTAACGGAATTGAAATTTGGTCGCCTTCGATATCTTCATCATTGACTGCGGCTGAATCGCTAGGCTCACAATGATCTTTAAGGTGAAGCCATTCACTTGGAAAGTGCTCATCCTTTGATAGCAAAACGCAACGTTCAATCACATTTCTTAATTCTCTAACATTGCCAGGCCAAGAGTAGTCGAGTAGCTTTTGCCAAACATCGTCAGACACTTCTTCTACTTTACGATTCGCCTTCTGATTGAATTCAGCAATGATTCTCGGTACAAGCTCCACCAAATCCGATTTCCGATCGCGCAGTGGTGGTAGAGAGACACAAAACACACTCAGCCGATGATACAAGTCATCTCTGAAGCGTTTCTCTTTGCTTGCTTGCTCTAGATCCAGACCCGTTGCAGCAATAATTTGCACGTCTACTTCGATTTCTCTATCGCTTCCTAGTCGCCTTATACGTTTATCTTCAATTGCTTTTAACAATTTTGTTTGCAGGTCAATATGTAAATCACCAATTTCATCCAAAAACAAAGTGCCATTGTCTGCTTGTTCGAATAGTCCGCGAAACCTTCCTTTTGCACCGGTAAATGCACCTGCCTCATGACCAAACAGTTGTGATTCCAATAAGTCTCTGGGTAAAGCTGCGCAATTTAGTTCAACCATTGGGCCGTCTTTTCGCATGCCAGTATGATGAAGAATTCTAGCGGTGAGGCCTTTTCCCGTGCCCGTCTCGCCCGTGATGATCATGGTGCTGATCGGCACTTCAGCTAGGCGTGATAGCATGTCTTTTAACTGTCTAACAGGCTCACTATCGCCTAAGAATGCATCTAAATGATATTGTTTAGCATCCACAGAAGAGTATGAATGTAATCTTCGGCTTGTTAACGAAGCGCGAAGCGCCTTTCGAATGACTTTCTGTAATTTCGTTTCAGATATTGAGGAGTTCACTAGATCGTATGACAACTCTTCAATTTTTTCATATAAGTCTTCAGACATTTCGTCTTCGGATGCTTCGTCAACTAATGCAATCCATTCAGTATGAGATAGATTCTTGTCCAAAGACATCACCCGCTTGACAACATCGTCATCAAGCCAATTTAACTCAGCACAAATAACGTGAGGATTAAAATCATCTTTGGCGAGCAATTTTTCTGCTTGTTCAAGCCCCTTAGCTAGATCGACTTGCCACTTATCATTTTCAAACTTAAGTCTGATTTTCTTCGCTCTCTTTGCATCCGTGTCGATTATCAGTAAACGGTGAGCCATATTCTCTTCCAATCTATGCATCAACATCGAATGTTCCAGTTGGTCGAGACGCCGACCAATTATCATTCACGATACAGTGGTAATTTAAACAAATTGTGTTCAAGCAAAGTCGCCTTGTTAATGAAACCGAAGGGGACAATGGCAAGATCAATGCCAATTTGTTATCGAAAAAATATTCAATAAAAACATTAAGTTAATTTGGAAGTATAACCGAAAAGGTGGATATCCACACTTGTATTCAATTAAATCCACCAAACGACTTATTGATTCAGTTTATGCGTCAGAATCTGTAGCTGTGCCCAAATTTTCAACGACTTTTACCGCATCAAACACCATATTGGGATTCTCTGGACTTCCTGTTCCCATACTGATTAACACAGTTGAAACTACTTTATCTGCTATTTGCTCAAAGCGAATCTGACCACCTTGATAGTTCGACGCTGTTGAAATAGCACAGCCCAAAATCCCGCAGGGTGATGTCACCTGAGTACTCCTTGCTTCAGTAGGAGCAACTTTAGGCACGGTTTTCATTTCAATGTCAGAATCGCGATCAATGACCTTGAACCAAGTATAGCCCTTTTCTATTGTAAGGTTTGCCGCGTGTAATAGTGCGAAATCTTTTGCTTTGTTTATATCGGTTTTTGCGTTTCCGGTAAAAATCACTTGATACTTGTTTTCGTCAATTTGTTTTTCGCTGAAGCCAATTTCACCAAAGTTTTCCGCCTCAACAAATTCTGTCGGCTGTTGAGATTGGCACGCAAATAATCCAATGCAAAAAACCAGAGTCACGGCGTTGCGTATAAAGCTTGATGTTCGTGTACTGTTCAAAATTGCCATTTTTATTTTCCTTTTTCTCACTTTTTTCTGGTTGCCATTAAGCGTTATTCCTGATGAACCCTTCAATTAATATGCCATGTTAATTGGCTAAAGAATGTTCTCACCATTTTCTGGATCTCTGGCTTGCTTTGCTTGTTGGCGAATATCTTCCGCGTCACTTGATAAATCTTCTAACTCGATACCCTCGTCTATATCGTTTTGGTTTCGTTGCTTCGATTTTTCAATTTGGTCTGTTAATGACGATGTCGGCGTATCAGACTCGTTCACTTCGATTTTTGTTGGCTTACCTCCTTGTATTGCCAGCCCTTCAGGGAATATCACCTCTCTGGCATCGTCTGGCATACTAATACCTGCATTTTCAAACTTGCGCATGATGGTGCGCATCAAATAAGAAGAAACTTTTAACAGACTATGATTGTGGCTATTAATCCAAAAATAGATTTTTAGGTTAACTGTAGAAGATGCAAGTTCATCAACCAACACTTGAGGCTCAGGCTCGTCTAGCACAGATTCTGTATTTTTAAGAGTTTCTAGTGCTAGCTTTTGTGCTTCGACAACACTTGAATCATAGCCGATTCCAATCACAAATTTACCTCTTGAGTTGGGATTGGCAGTGATATTGCGAATGATATTTTTGTACACAGTGGAGTTAGGTATCTGAATGTGGTCTCCATCAAAATCAACCAGAGTAGTAGCTCTTGCGGTGACCTGCTTGACTACCCCAATGTGCCCTTCAACTTCAATAATATCATTGATTTTAAAGGGCTTTTGGATACTCAGTAACAAGCTGGAAATAAAGTTTTCAGCAATATCCTTGAAGGCAAAACCAATGATCAACCCTATTACGCCAGTTCCGCTTAGCACAGCAACTGCGAAATCGCTCAAGCCAGCCAATCTCAGGAAAATATAGAGCCCCAATAATATAATTAGGATTCGAATTATTCGACGCATGACCAGTTGGATTAGAGTACTCGAACTAATATACCCCAGTGGTTTCATCAACTGTTTCGAAAGCAAATTTGAAATCAAAAATAGCAGAATAAAAACCACTAAACCAATGGCGACTAGAGGTAACCATTGGAAGAATTGTTGCCATAACGATTCGACATTACTCAAAATCACATCTGAGCTTTCCGCGAAACTGGGTTGTTCAACTATGGTTCGCTGACTGACGAAAAATACTTCTGTTAATTCTGTCCCGGAAAGAGAGTGCATAAGCCAACTTTTTTATCTGAATAAGGTTATCTGTGTATCGTTAACCAAGTGTGTGATTCTCAAAAAAACGCAAGTTAGATGCCAAGTGGTTCTCTTTCCGCATTCTAAGTCGTAAGACATGCGCCTGCTTATCGTGCTTAAAGTGAACTCATCTGCGCTTGTGTTTACCTATTCGGAACAATAATTGCTGTGAGAGGCTGAACTTTAAATAAGACTTATACAGACTAGTTAAACGGCACGATCTGCAGTTGTGCATGCAGTTATGTATGGCATAAGCAGCCGCAGAATTGTGTAACAAGGTATCGATTGAATGTAACTTTTACAGTGATTCGATTTTTACACCTTACTTACGCCCAATATCTGGTCAGGTGATTTTGGAGAATATCTAACATGCAGATTCGCACTAAGAAATGGTTGAGCATTCTAATTATTTCGTTTTCGACTATTCTAGTCTTACGCATGATTGCTCCTTACGGAATACAAAAAATAGGTAACTATGTCCTAAATAGTACGGAAGGGATAAAAGGTGAGATAGGTGATATCGATTTGCATTTTTATCGAGGGGCTTATGTCATAGAAAATCTCACTATTCGTAAAGAATTCGGTGAACAACAACAGCCTCTCATTTCGGTGAAACGCATAGATATATCAGTGCTCTGGTCAGCGCTATTACGAGGGTCCATTGTAAGCGAAATGTCTCTGCTTGAACCTCAATTGTATATTCTTGATACGCCTGCCGACCAATCTGAAGAAAATAAACAAATCACAAACGAAGATACCTGGATAGATTTAGTTAACAAGGCAGTTCCTTTCTCTATTGACCACATTCAAATCACGGATGGAACCGTCACCTTAAGAAACCTCAGTGACGAGCTAGACCATGAGACAAGTATCTCGGATATAAACGGTCAGATAACCAACCTGACCAATAGCCAAGAAAAGAAGGATGAATTAGTCGCAAAATTTGATCTGTCCGCTATGTTGATGGGACGCTCAGAAATTATATTTCGAGGTGCCATCGATCCGTTTAGGGTAAAGCCGTCATTTGATGTCAATATTGAAATGCAAAAACTACCCGTCAAAGAGGTTGATAACTTATTGGAGTTCTATGCACCATTTGACTTGGAAGCTGGTGTTATTGACGGGGCTTTGGAATTGGTGGCCAACCAAGGTAAGCTAAATGGGTATATCAAGGCAGGAATTTATGACCTTTCTGTCTTTTCATGGCACCAAGACGTTCTAGAAGACAAGGACAATCCGTTTCAACTCGTTTTTGAAGCACTAACAGATCTTGTCAGCGAAGTTCTGGAAAACGATAAAAGTGAGTTAGTAGCTACTAGGATACCGATTTCAGGTACACTTGATAACACTAATATGTCCACCGTGGCTGCCATAGTGGCAACGCTGAGAAACGCCTTTATCCGAGCGTTTGAAATGAATATTGAAGATTCGGTAGAGTTTAAAAATACCCAAAAAATTCAAGAGACTCAAAACACACAGCTCGAAAAGGAGTCTCAAGATAAACAACCAGGAAAATAATGATTAGTTTTGCGGCCATCAGCACATTTGTATTACTAACGATTACCCTTGCGCCCCTGATACCCTCTAATCACTGGATAGTGCGTGATTGGGAATTCCCACGTGTGCAAATATGCGTCTTACTATTCACAAATATTCTCATTTGTATCGGTTTATTGCTGTATGAACCTGTGCTTACACTATCTATTTTTGTCGCCATTTCCGGTTTATGTCTCGCTTATCAACTGTATTGGGTGATTCCATACACACCACTATTCCCAAAACAAGTTGCTCAGGTAAAAAGGTATCAGGTAAAAAACAGCATTGGCATTATGACGTCAAATGTATTGATGACGAATAGAGATTATGGACGCTTGATTGAGTTGGTTAATGATATTCAACCAGACATCTTAGTGACGTTAGAAACTGATAAACGTTGGCAAGAGGCCTTGTCGAGTCTTAAAAAAGACTATCCTTACTGTGTAGAACGACCTCTCGACAACTTGTACGGCATACACCTTTTTAGTCGTTTGAAATTGAGAAATATAGAGGTTAGGGAAATGATCGAAGATGGCGTTCCTTCAATACACTGCGAAGTGCAAATGGCCAACGACATATGGGTAAGGTGTCATTTTCTGCATCCAGCACCACCGAGTCCGACAGAAAATACCAAGTCAACACAAAGAGATATTGAACTGGCTCTTGTCGCTAAAGAAGTTGAAGGAGAGCAATTACCGATTATCGTTACGGGTGACTTAAACGATGTAGCTTGGTCACCTACAACGCGCAAATTTCGTTTCGACAGCGGTCTGCTCGATCCTAGAATTGGAAGAGGCATGTTCAATACATTCCATGCGGACTACCCCTTTATCCGCTGGCCCTTGGACCATCTATTTCATAGTGACGAGTTTCGTTTGGCAGAAATTAGAAGATTGCCATCTATAGGCTCTGATCATTTCCCGCTTTACACGAAATTGGTTTATTCAAATCAGTAATTCTTTCAATGAATTATGTAATTCGTTCCCGCACTGTCTTCCTAGGTTTCAATCGAAGTTACAATCACTAATAAAAAGTCATTATAAAACAATAAGATAATTATTTTAATGCAATTGGCATAGTTTACGCATTATCTAAATCACACACCGTGAATTGTTGTAGTAGCTTTTTAAACACTTCACCTGATTATCGATTAAGACAACAGGAGAAATTACTATGTTAGGTTGGGCAATTACATTTTTTATTATCGCAATTATTGCAGGTTTACTAGGGTTTGGCGGGATCGCAGGTGCCTCCGTCGGTATAGCTAAAATTCTATTCTTTGTATTCTTAGTACTTTTAGTTATTTCTTTGGTGATGCACGCCGTAAAAGGCCGGGGTCCATCAATTTAGATTTCGCAATTTACATCTAGGTTCTACCATGCTTCCGTTCGAAGCATCCTTCGTTTGGGGTGACCGAGAGGCACCCCTTTTTTTCGAATAGGGCGAAAATTATGTCAAAACGCAACCGAGAAACCAGAACACAAATACTATTACATTTAATCTCGTACTCGACTCTGATTGCGACCATTAGTGCGCTGCTCGTTTTTTCCCTTCCTTCACTAGCAAACCCTAATGAGTCGAAACAAAGTTCTGAATTTATTGATAAGAAAATAGCAGGGAAAATATTATCTACGTTGCACTTTGAGCGAATCGAAATTGATCCGAAAAAAGTGATTGAAATCGACAAAGGGGTTGTCGTTATACATAGCAACCAAATAGACAAGCAAACAGTAGAAAAAATTAAATCTATTTCAATGCAAATTGAAGAAGTTGAAGAAGTAATAACCGCAAATACATTGTTTTAAATGTATTAGTTCCGACTAGATCTGACATATCTTCTTGAAAAGTAGAGAGTTACCCGTTTTGATAAAGGTGTCGAA
>CANNDC010000016.1 GCA_947503265.1 uncultured Alteromonadaceae bacterium | reverse complement strand
CCGCGGTCAACCTTCACTAAGTGGATTTCCAGCCTCTGGCAAGCTCGAGTCGTTCAACCGGCAGGAGCGGTGCTCCTGAGAGCCCAGGTTTCACCCACATGTGAGCATGATATTCACGCGGACGGCCAGTCTGCCAAGCCTCAAATAATGTTAAAATCTTCCCCTAACGCCAGTCGAGTTTTGCCCCCTACGTAAATTTAGGTTTTTGGTCATGATTATCACAGCGTGCTAACCTATAAGCGCGCACCTTGATATCAACTTCAAGTGCTCTTGCATGATTTCTTCATACCTTTCGGTATTAGCTTCAAACAAAGAATCAACATGATTAGACAATTTAGACAGACTATGTAAACCTTTTCTTTTATCAGTCAATAATAATAAAAATACACCATGGACCTTCAGTTACTTTCTAATAGCCCGAGTTATTTACTTAGCACAGCATTAATCGCTGTCATCGCACTTCTAATCTTAATCATATATTTTCGAATTCATGCCTTCATTTCTCTAATTTTGGTTAGTGCAATCACTGCTTTAGCAACAGGTATTCCAATTGAAAAATTAGTCCCAACGCTGACCCAAAATTTTGGTGGAACATTAGCCTCAGTAGCTTTGTTAGTGGGTCAAGGAGCAATGATAGGTAAAATATTAGAAGCCAGTGGAGGCGCTTCAGTCTTAGCCAATACGTTAATTAATCGATTTGGGCCAGATCGCGCTCCAATGGCTCTCGGTGTTGCATCAATGTTATTTGGCTTTCCAATATTCTTTGATGCTGGTCTGGTTGTTTTAATGCCTATTATACTGAGTGTCGCCCATCGATTTGGTGGCTCATTATTATTATATGCACTACCTGCGGCCGGAGGTTTTGCAGTAATGCATGCGTTCGTGCCACCCCATCCAGGACCCGTAGCAGCAGCCCAATTTTTAGGTGCCGACATAGGAATGCTTTTGGTAGTGGGTTTTGTTATTGCGATACCGACCTGGTATTTGGGAAGCTACATGTTTTCTATCTACAGTGGAAAACGTTTGGTTATCCCTACAGAAAACAATTTATTTTCATCAGTACAAGAAACCAAAGGACCGAAACCAAAATTTTTAACCGTATTATCGGTTCTATTGCTACCAATGCTTTTAATTTCTTTCAATACAGGGTTGAGTACATTGACCGCAATGGGGCTGGTTGAAAGTACTAATATCCTCGTACAAAGTTTGATAATTCTTGGTCAAACACCTATTGCACTGTTAATCACAGTAATGTTTTGTTTAATCGTTTTCTCAAGGCAATTTGATAAAAGTTCTCTACAAAGCTTATGTGAAAAGTCGCTAGCACCAATCTGTTCTGTCGTGTTAGTCACCGGAGCTGGCGGGATGTTTGGCGGAGTTCTAAGGGCTAGTGGGATTGGTGATGCTCTAGCTGGTGCTTTATCAGATATGGGAATGCCAATAATCTTAGCAGCTTTTACTATTTCTGCTTGTCTGCGCGTGGCACAGGGATCTGCGACCGTGGCATTGACCACAACAGCAGCTCTAATTTCTCCAGCCGTTGCTATGTCGGCAGATTTACATGGCTTAGATCTTTGCTTAATTGTTATCGCCATTGCAGGCGGAGCAACCATTTTGTCCCATTTCAATGACTCGGGATTTTGGTTAGTAAGTCGATTATTTAATATGGATGAGAAAACAACACTTAAAACTTGGACGGTCATGGTAACTCTATTAGGGACAACTGCTTTCTTAATTGCAGCCCTTTTAAGTATCTTGTTTTAGGCTCAATTATCACAGACAAACCTTAATTCGCAGAATACGCAATTTACGCCTACACTTGTTTAGTATTGATTAAAATTCAAACAGTTGTTTTTGGGGTGATTAAGATTGGTTTTTTGTATTGGGAATCGTATAAACCAAATATCAATCTGAAGTAGCTTTACCGTTAGTACCCATTATTTGCATTGAAAATAGACTTTTTCTATGGACAGTAATAAAAATAATAAGGGGCTGGCATGGCTATAGCTGTAGTATTGATCCTGATCGTTATTGGCTCAATTGTATTTCATTTCGTATCTCCATGGGTAATGACCCCTTTAGCGTCTAACTGGGGGGCGATTGATGACACTATGCTCATCACCCTGATCATTACCGGTATTGTATTCATCGCAATAAACTTCTTTATCGCTTTTGCGGTGATCAAATATCGACATGATAAAAATAGAAAGTCTAAATATGAACCTGAAAATAAGAAACTAGAAGTATGGTTAACAGCCATCACTAGCGTTGGCATCATTGCCATGCTTGCCCCAGGTTTAGTTGTATATTCTGATTTTGTTAATGTTCCTGAAGAAGCAAGTGTGGTCGAAGTCGTTGGTCAACAATGGAGTTGGAGCTTCCGGTTTCCAGGTGCCGACAATCAGCTAGGTAAAAGCGCGATAGAACATATCAGCATCGATAATCCATTCGGAATCGATCCGCTAGACCCAAATGGTAGCGATGATGTATTGGTTACCGGTAATCGTCTGATACTACCCTTGGACCAACCTGTCAAAGTGTTGATGCGCTCAAAAGACGTATTACACAACTTTTACGTCCCTCAATTTAGAGTCAAGATGGATATGGTCCCTGGCACAGTCTCATATATTTGGTTTACTCCGACGAAAGTAGGTGAATACGAAATTTTATGTGCAGAATTCTGTGGTATCGGACACTTCAATATGCGTGGTTATGTCGAAGTTAGAGAGCCACAAGATTTTGATACTTGGATTCAGCAACAATCAACGTTTGCTGATTCACTTGCCAAGAACAATTCTGAAATCCTAAGCGTCGCCGCAAAAAGTGGTGAAGAGCTCGCGCAGACAAATGGTTGTATTGGATGCCATAACTTCAACGACAGTTCAGTCGGACCTACTTGGAAAGGGTTGTTTGGAAAAACACAAACCTTAGTGAATGGTGAGGAAATTCTAGTAGATGAAGACTATCTGCGAGAATCTATACTCAACCCAGAAGCCAAAATTGTAAAAGGCTTCGCGCCTATCATGCCCCCTGTAGATTTAGATGATTTGCAGGTAAATGCATTAATTGCCTACATCAAAGAGAAGGGCGGTTCCCAGAAAAGTAATGGTGAAGTTCAGAAGGAAACACCTTCTGGAGCCAAACTTGTGCAATCTAAAGGGTGCACTGCTTGCCATAGTATGGACGGTTCGAAAATGCTTGGACCTACGTGGAAAGATTTGTTTGGTAGCCAAAGAGAATTAGCTAGCGGACAAATTATCGAAGTTACCGAAAGTTATTTGAAAGAGTCAATTTTTCAACCAAATGCAAAAATAGTTGAAGGCTATCCTCCCGTAATGCCACCTCCAGTGGTAAATGAGGAAGAGGTAGTCGCGATAATAGAATTTATAAAAACGCTGTAAGCAATGACTAGATATTTACAGAAAATAATTGCGTGGAGCAAATGATGGAAGAAGATTTAGAGCATGATATGCACGAACCAACTAGCTTCTTGACCAAATATGTTTGGAGTCAGGACCACAAGGTTATTGCTATCCAATATTCCGTTATTGCAATTTTAGTTGGACTAGTTGCATTGGTTTTATCGGGTCTAATGCGATTGCAATTGGGATTTCCGGGAAGTTTTGATTTTATCGACCCGAGTGCTTATTACCAGTTTGTGACAATGCACGGCATGATCATGGTGATTTACTTACTCACCGCCATTTTCCTCGGTGGATTCGGAAACTATCTCATTCCATTGATGGTAGGCGCCCGGGATATGGTTTTTCCTTTTGTAAATATGTTGAGCGTTTGGTTTTACTTGCTCGCCGTTATTGTGTTGATGGCCAGTTTCTTTGTTCCTGGTGGTCCCACCGGGGCTGGTTGGACTCTGTATCCGCCTCAAGCGATTTTACCCGGCACACCGGGCTCTGATTGGGGCATTATTCTGATGTTAGTTTCGCTGGCAATCTTTATCGTTGCAGCAACTATGGGCGGCTTAAACTATGTCACTACTGTCTTACAAGCGCGAACTCGCGGTATGACTTTAATGCGAATGCCGCTGACTATCTGGGGCATTTTTATGGCGACTATTTTAGCCTTGCTTGCCTTTCCCGCGCTTTTTGTTAGCGCCGTGATGATGTTGTTTGACAAAACGTTAAGCACTAGCTTTTTTATGCCTGCTATTTTGTCCATGGGGCAACAGCTTGATCATGAAGGGGGCAGTCCCATACTCTTCCAGCACTTATTTTGGTTCTTTGGACACCCTGAGGTTTACATCGTAGCCCTGCCAGCATTTGGTATTGTCTCAGATTTAATTAGCGTACATGCTCGCAAGAATATTTTTGGATATCGTTTAATGGTGTGGGCGATTGTCGCCATCGGAGTGCTAAGTTTTGTAGTGTGGGCTCATCACATGTATGTCAGTGGAATGAATCCTATGTTCGGCTATTTCTTTGCCACCACTACATTGATAATTGCGGTACCGACGGCGATAAAAGTCTACAACTGGGTTCTGACTATTTGGAATGGCAATATTCGTCTCAATGTACCCATGCTATTCGCACTGGGTTTTGTTTCTACATTTACAATTGGCGGTCTGACCGGCTTGTTTCTGGGTAATGTGATTGTCGATCTACCCCTTTCAGACACCTACTTCGTGGTCGCTCATTTTCATATGGTAATGGGCGTTTCTCCGATCTTGGTTGTATTTGGCGGTATTTATCATTGGTACCCCAAAATGGCTGGTAGGATGCTGAATGAAACATTAGGAAAATGGCATTTCTGGTGCACGTTTTTAGGTACCTATGCCATTTATTTTCCGATGCACTATTTAGGTGTTCTAGGTGTGCCAAGGCGATATTTTGCTTATGAGAATTATGACTTTATCCCAGAATCTGCAAAGGACCTTAATGCCATGATTTCAGTCATGGCTATTTTTGTTGCTGTCGCGCAACTCATTTTTATTTTCAATTTAATTTGGAGCTTATTTAAAGGCGAGAAAGCCACGGATAATCCGTGGCAAGCAACATCTTTAGAATGGCAAACTGAAACCACTCCACCCGGACACGGTAATTGGGGAGAAAATCTTCCAGTTTGCCATCGTTGGGCTTATGACTACAGTGTACCGGGCTATGAAGAAGACTATCTACCGCAAAACTATGCGGGAAAAGGTGAGGAGCAAAAAACATGAGTATCCTAAGCACCTTAACTGAAAAACCTTGGGAACAAGGCGCTGAACCTCAAAATCAACACTCTGCTCCTGAACACATTCGAATAGCCGGCTTAAAGGTAATATTAGCGGTAGTTTCAGTGTTATTTTTCCTATTTATTATTGCATTTTTGATGCGCTCACAATATCCAGATTGGCAACCTTTAGCTGAACAGGCCAACCATCCACTTTTCGATAAAAGCCAGTTGTGGCTGAATAGCCTTTACTTGGTATTGGCTAGTGTATTTTTACAAACTTCAAAATTTCTAGGTCACAAGAGTAAGTCGCTAATATTTAAAATTTCGTTGTTTTTGGCCGGTGTTTTTTGTTGCGCCTTTGTTGCTGGCCAACTTATGTTCTGGCAACAACTCTATGACCAAGGTTTTGTCGTTAATTTAAACCCAGCATTAAGCTTTTTTTATCTGTTCACAGGATTACACGCTGTTCACGTAGGAATTGGTTTTATTCTTTGGCTGCTCGCGGTTGGGGCAATCATTAAAGGTCAACAAAAAGCCCAACACTATATTCAATTGAGTGCAATTTACTGGCATTTTTTGTTGTTATTGTGGGCACTGTTATTTGCACTATTGGTTAGTAAACCCGAAACCTACAATGCAATTGTCGAATTTTGTGGCTTGGGAGCATCAATATGAAAAAAGATGAAACCCGTTATAGTTTAGAAGGTGTTACAGGGTTTATCTCTGATTGGTCTGCTGACAAGGAAACGTTCAATGTGCCTTGGGGAAAGGCCATGATGTGGATTTTTCTACTGAGTGATACCTTTGTATTTAGCTGTTTCTTAATTGGCTACATGGTTGTTCGAATGTCGGCAGTAGATGCATGGCCAAACGCCAGCGAAGTTTTTGCATTGGAAATAGCAGGTCACCATATTCCACTCGTGTTAATTGCGATCATGACATTTATTCTGATTACCAGCAGTGGAACCATGGCGATGGCGGTGAATTATGGCTATCGAAAAGACAAGAAAAAGGCGGCTATTCTAATGTTAGTCACTGCCTTACTCGGCTTGTCATTTGTGGGCATGCAAGCGTTTGAATGGTCGAAATTGATTTCAGAAGGGGTTAGACCATGGGGAAATCCATTTGGAGCAGATCAATTCGGAGCCATCTTCTTCATGGTGACAGGGTTCCATGGTTTTCATGTATCGATCGGCGTGATTTACCTCGCTATCGTCGCGATCAAAATTCTGAAAGGTCATTATGAGAGTGCAGGCAATTACGAAATCGTTGAAATTGCTGGGCTCTATTGGCATTTCGTGGATCTGGTATGGGTGTTCATATTTGCCTTGTTTTATCTATGGTAAAGAACCTAAAATCTGGATAAGAAATTAGCTAACACTTTGAATTATATAGCTTAATATTATGTTAGGTTCTAGCTGGTGATTATTTCCTAGTTAAAAGCAAATTTGTGCATCAATAGCTGGCCTATTGCAAACGAACTTAACGCAGTAATTGGGAAAAATAGCAGCTAGAACGCAAGTTGTTATTCAGAGTTTAGGTTAATTAACAAAAGTTCAGGAAAATAGCGCCCAAGCGTTTTATAGACACGGACTAGTCACTTTAACAATTGGTGCTTTGTATCGGTATTAATAAATCTTATTCAATAAGAATAAGGAGGAAATATGTCAGCAGAAGGCCAAACAAGCTCTGAGGAGCATGTTCACCAAGAACACCCATTGAGCCTCTATTTGAAGATTTGGGTTTTGCTATTTATTCTTAGTGCGTTTTCCTACGCGGTTGACTATATGCAATTGCAGGGTATGTTGCGCTGGACTTTGATACTGGTGTTCATGGCGCTGAAGGCGGGACTAATCATCTGTATATTCATGCATATAATGTGGGAGAGAATGGCGTTAATATGTGCCATCCTAATACCTCCCTTATGCTTGGGATTGTTTATTGGGATAATGGCGTTAGAGTCGAATTATACGCTACTAAGCCGACTCCTATTCTTTACCAGTAGTTAGGGGCAATGCGTTTTAGTTTTAGCCGTGAGACTCATATCCGCGAAGCTCATACCTAATAAACTCAAACTAGTGAAACTGTGCCAGTTGACGCTGCTAGTTTTTTATTAAGGAAGTGTTTTCATCGCTTTGTGATACTTTTCTTGGCCATGAACAACCCAACCAGGTGTACCTTCACCTGTTCCTGCCACTTTGAGTTTCGGGTGTTTCTCAACAACACTGTTAAGAATGCTCTCTTGATCTGGTTCGATATCAACGAAAAACACGTGTTTACCTTCTTTAAGAAGGGCTTGGAAGCGTTTAAATTGATAGTTTGGAATTTGAATTCCAATCAGACCACCTTCCCAAGTGCAGAAACCAACAATAACAACAGCCAAAAATATAAACGGGATCCAACCTGCTGCAGTAGTATGCCAGCCCAAGAAATAAACAACTGATAAAATAATTGCCGCAACTACTACACCTACAACAGCCCCCAATTCGGTTGAATGCACTACGTCTTTTTTCAGGACCGATTCGATTGCATGTAAATGGTGCCTCTCAACTTCAGCATCATTCTCACTCAAGACGTGAATTTGAGGAGTAGAAACGCCTCTATTTTCCAATTCTTTCTCAACGGCTTCCAAGTCGTCTAAATCATCGCTTATGTAGTAATGTCTTTGCATACCAAATAACCCATTTTGTACTGATTAGAAGAATGTAAATAAAATGTTAATCGTAAGTATAGCAGATATTTAGATTTAGCGTTTTTGATCTAATGACGATACTTGGTTTAACTCTATAGATGACTTATTAGCCTTTCATCTAACACCAATAATGTCATTAATATCGGTATGTAGATTATACTGGCACGAAACACCAAGCGGGCATTTTCGACGCTATAACATTGATAAAATTTTAGCGCGAGGTAAAGCATTACACCGCCTAAGATCAAGGCGCCGGAAAAAAATAAGATGGTTCCTAAGCCAATAGCAGGTACTAAAACGCTAGTCCCCAATAAGGCTAAACAAAACACAACGATGATACTTCGAGTGACTTTTTCGTATTCTGGGTTGTCGGGTAGTAAGTTATATCCTCCTTTGTCGTAATCGCGCTGATATATAGAAGCCAACGCCATAAAGTGTGGAATTTGCCATAAAAACATTAAGCAAAATAATATGATAGCTTCTTTACCCAATGAATTGGTCGCAGCAGTCCAACCCATTACCGGCGGGATCGCACCGGGTATCGCTCCGGCCAGAATGGCAACAGATGAGAAGGTTTTTAGCGGAGTGTAGATAATGAGGTAGCTAACTAATGTAGCGAATGCCAAGTATGCGGTTAGTGGATTGACTGAAAAGAAGAGCAATACTATTCCTAAGGTCGACCATAAAGACGTAACCAACAATGCTTTTGCGGGGGAGATTTTGCCAGAAGGAATAGGGCGATTTCTAGTTCTAACCATTTGCCCATCTCGCTGTCTTTCCCACCATTGGTTTAGGCCATTTGCCCCCATAGCTGTCAGCAAGGTTCCCAGTAAAAAGCACACTATTTTAGTCGGCTCAAATTCTACCGCACCGAGGCAATATCCAATCAAACCGGTAAAAAGAACCAGCAAGCACAGGCGGAACTTTCCAAGCTTGAGATAATCTCCGAAACTCATTTCATTGTTCTTCACTAAATCTGACATAGTGTTATCTGATTGAAAAGTGAACACTGGTTTAAGGTTAGAGCAGGAATGGTTTTTTCGCTAGCCGTGTTAAAACGACAGGTTGAATTTTATAGTAACACTCAGGGGCAACAGCCCCTAGTCTGTTGTTTGAAGCCAATATAAATTCTGTTAGCGTCTATCATGTCGAATTAAACCAAACATATTCATGTCATGAAAATCATTATTCCAATAACATTTGCCACGCAATGTGCCTTCAAAAGAAAAACCGATTTTAGTGACTAATTTTTCAGAAGCTTGATTGCTGGGCAGTATTAAAGCTTCTATTCGATTAACATAAAAGTGAAAACTGTCTGCAAAAATAAAGTCGACAATTGCTTTTACTGCTTCAAAAGCATAGCCTTTTCCCCAACTGTCTTTAGCTAACTCATAGCCGATAACCGCACTATGGTCGTATCTATTCCAATTAGTGTAACCACAAGTGCCTAGTAAAACCTTCGTATGAGGGTCTCGAATTGCCCAGCGAATACCCGTGTCGCTTTCAAATCGGGCATCAAAATATTCAACTAACTTGTCGGCTTCACTAATATCTTGGAATCGTTCTACATCATAGTGCTCGATAACAGCAGGATCCGAGAAAATATTGAACAACGGTATTCTGTCTCGTTTTGTGAGTTGATCTAGTTGCAGTCGTTCGGTGCGTATAATTGGAAAACTAGCAGTCGTCATTGGGTTGGAATCTTGGTTCATAGGTAATGAACCATTATTCATTATTTTATTCAGTAAGCAAAAATAAAAAAGTCGGTGTTTTGAAATGAGTCCAACTTTATGGGGTCACTTCAAAACGCCGACTTTTTGTTTTCTCAGAATTTGCGACCTCGTAGTCGCGTTCTATTCCGTGATTACATTTACTCTTTTTCTTTTGCTCTGCCCGCTCGCTTACGCTCGTTTTCAGTAAGTAGTTTCTTACGTAAACGAATACTCTCAGGCGTTACTTCTACCAATTCGTCGTTATCAATGAACTCTAATGCTTGTTCTAGAGACATTTTTACCGGTGGTACCAATGTTTGTGCTTCATCTGTTCCTGATGCACGTACGTTAGTGAGCTGCTTACCCTTAAGTGCATTTACTGTCAGGTCGTTGTCGCGGCTATGTATACCAATAACCATTCCTTCATAGACTTCTACACCGTGGCCTATGAATAATCTTCCGCGTTCTTGCAGATTAAACAGTGCGTTTGTTAAGGCTTTACCTGTCGCGTTAGCAATGAGTACGCCGTTCTTACGCTGGCCAATTACGCCGCCTTTATGAGGTCCGTAATGATCAAAAGTATGGTAAATCAACCCAGAGCCAGATGTAAGCGTCATGAAATCAGTCTGAAAACCAATTAATCCGCGGCTTGGGATAACAAAATCCATGCGAATTCGACCTTTACCGTCTGGCGACATATCCGTCAACTCACCTTTACGCAAACCAATCTGTTCCATGATGGAACCTTGGTGTTGTTCCTCTACATCTATAGTGACAGTTTCAAAAGGTTCGTGAACTTCGCCATCGACATCTTTTAAAATTACTTCAGGTCTTGAAACCGCGAGCTCGTATCCTTCACGGCGCATATTTTCGATCAAAATGCCCAAATGTAATTCACCACGCCCAGATACTCTAAACTTGTCTGGATCATCCGTTTCTTCGACTCTTAACGCGACATTATGAACTAATTCATTTTGCAAACGCTCTAGAATATTTCTAGAGGTCACATATTTACCTTCTTTACCAGCGAAAGGAGAAGTATTCACCTGAAACGTCATGGTTACTGTCGGTTCGTCTACTGACAATTGAGGTAAAGCTTCAACCTCGTTAGGATCGCATATAGTATCGGAAATCTTCAGCTCACCGAGGCCGGTTATGGCAATAATGTCACCGGCTTGAGCAGAATCTACTTCATGTCTTTCTAAGCCAAGGTAGCCCTGAACTTGGCCAACTTTACCATTACGCTTAGATCCATCTGCCATCACAATCGTGACTTGTTGGTTAGGTTTCACTCTACCTCGAGTGACACGACCAACACCAATAACACCCACGTAGGAGTTATAGTCAAGTTGAGAAATTTGCATCTGGAAAGGCCCTGTAGGATCAGCATTCGGTGCTTCAACCACGTCTACAATTGTTTGGAACAAAGATGTCATATCATCTTCAACTGTATCTGCGTCACGAGAAGCCCAACCATTTAGCGCTGAAGCGTAAACAACCTCAAAATCCAGCTGTTCGTCTGTCGCGCCCAAATTATCAAACAAATCAAACACTTGATCCATTACCCAGTCAGGTCTTGCTCCTGGTTTATCAATCTTGTTGATAACAACAATCGGTTTTAAACCT
Organism: uncultured Alteromonadaceae bacterium; assembly: GCA_947503265.1. Taxonomy (GTDB): domain Bacteria; phylum Pseudomonadota; class Gammaproteobacteria; order Enterobacterales; family Alteromonadaceae; genus Aliiglaciecola. Next base: position 85,369 of record CANNDC010000016.1, on the reverse strand, counting down.
TGAGCAAATGCTTTTTGCGTAACAAAACGCGTTTGAGGCATCGGACCTTCTTGTGCATCAACAAGAAGAAGAACGGAATCGGCCATGGACATAACACGTTCTACTTCACCACCGAAATCAGCGTGTCCTGGCGTATCCACAATATTGATGCGGTAATCATTCCATTTTATTGCTGTGTTTTTAGCTAAAATGGTAATTCCGCGTTCTTTTTCAATGTCATTCGAGTCCATGACTCGTTCTTCAACTTCACCACGGCTTTCTAACGTACCAGATTGTTGCAACAGTTTGTCTACCAAAGTTGTCTTACCATGGTCTACGTGAGCTATAATAGCTATGTTTCTTAAATTTTTGATTTCGTTAGACAAAATATCAGCCTTTAGTCATATTGTGTAGGAGAAGAGAAGCTATCTCTGCTCTAAAATAAATCGTTTGCTGTGCAAATAATTCAATTCATATTGATGAAAAAATAAACTGCACAAAAAAATTGAGCCGCATTGTACACGTTCTTAAGCAACAATAAGAGCGATATTTATTATCTGTGAAAGAAAACCTAAGTTTTCGATACTAAAAGCGTTTTAACTCACATAATTAGTGTTTGTTGCACTGATGTGGTGCGAACAATGTCCTTGATGACTTATGGTGGTGCATTGATATTTTGTTTGATGACGTTTTATGTTGATTTTAGGGGTTTTGGAGCCCTAAGGTGCTATTTATTTATGGCATGAAAATGGCTTGTCAAACAACCCTATTTGCACCATTATGTTAGTTTTTGCAAACAGATTTATATTTAGATTACACCGGAGGACACAATGTCAATAGAAAAAGCGCTAGAGCTGATTAAAGAAAGCGAAGCTAAGTTCATAGACTTACGCTTTACCGATACCAAAGGAAAGGAACAGCACGTTTCAATCCCTTCTCACCAAGTAAATGATGATTTTTTCGAAGAAGGAAAAATGTTCGATGGTTCTTCAATTGCTGGATGGAAAGGCATAAATGAGTCAGACATGGTTTTAATGCCTGATCCAGAAACTGCCGTTCTAGACCCGTTCTCTGAGGAAACTCAAATCAATATACGTTGCGATATATTGGAACCTTCTACTATGCAAGGTTACGAGCGTGATCCACGTTCTGTTGCTAACCGTGCAGAAGAATACTTGAAAGCAACTGGAATCGGTGATGAAGTTTACTTTGGTCCAGAGCCAGAATTTTTCTTATTTGATGATGTGAAGTTCCACACTGACATGGCTGGTTCATTCTATAAAATCGATTCTGCTGAAGCGAAGTGGAACTCTGGTTCTGAGTTTGAAGACGGTAACATGGCTCACCGCCCTGGTGTTAAAGGTGGTTATTTCCCAGTTCCTCCTGTTGATTCAGCTCATGATACACGTGCTGCAATGTGTATGGTTATGGAAGAAATGGGTCTAACAGTTGAAGCGCATCACCACGAAGTTGCTACAGCGGGTCAGAACGAAATCGCATGTTTGTTTAACACACTAGTTAAAAAAGCCGACGAGATTCAAATATACAAGTATGTTGTTCACAATGTTGCTCACGCATATGGTCAAACCGCTACTTTCATGCCTAAACCACTTGTTGGTGACAATGGCTCTGGTATGCACTGTCACCAATCAATCAGCAAAGATGGTAAAAACATTTTCGCTGGTGACAAATACGCGGGTATGTCTGAAGAGGCTCTTTACTATATTGGTGGTATTATTAAGCACGCTCGTGCAATCAATGCATTTGCCAACGCATCAACAAACTCATACAAACGTCTAGTTCCTGGATTTGAAGCACCAGTAATGCTTGCATACTCTGCTCGTAACCGCTCTGCATCAATTCGTATTCCTTTCGTGACAAGCGAAAGAGCACGACGCATCGAGGTTCGTTTCCCTGATCCTACTGCTAACCCTTACTTGGCATTTACGTCTATGTTGATGGCTGGCCTTGACGGGATCAAAAACAAAATTCACCCTGGCGATGCTATGGACAAAGACTTGTACGACTTGCCTGCAGAAGAAGCAGCTGAAATTCCACAAGTTGCAAGTTCACTTGAGCAAGCACTTGATGCACTAGATAACGATCGTGAATTCCTAACTGCCGGTGGCGTTATGACTGATGACATGATCGATGCTTACATTGAGCTTAAGCGTGATGAAGTGACAACTCTGAATATGACAACTCACCCAGTTGAGTTTGACATGTACTACAGCGTCTAATCACTGAAATTTGAATTAAGATATCAAATTCTATACAGCCCGCTTAATTGCGGGCTTTTTTTTGTCTGTCAAACCGTTACAATCTAGATATGAATAGGAAATTTCTGTCTCTTTGTATTGCAACTAGTCTATCGATAACCTCGATGGCCGACAGTGCGCAACTCTACAAAGTGGTTAATTCTGATGGTACTGTTACCTATACAGATACGTATCAAGCGGGCGCTGAAGAGGTTGATTTGAGCAGCAGCAACAGCGCCGTCATGCCTTCAATGTCCTCTTCTTCGAACACGACAAATCAAATAAAAAAACAAGTTAAGAAATTTCCCAAATTGGAATTAGAGTTTGTTTCGCCACAACAAGAACAGACGATTCGGGATAATTTAGGCCGTATGACGGTTTCTGCACGTCTAGTTTCTGATTCAAAACAAAATTCAATACCTGCTGGAATTTTCCAACTTATTCTCAATGGCAAGCTAGTTCAAAGCCAACCCGCACCTACTTTTACCCTCGATAACTTAGATCGAGGAGAACACAAAATTCAAATTCAATTAGTTTTACAGACAGGCAAGATCCTTGCATCTACTGAAACACGCGTGTTTTTCATGAGACGAGCATCTAGTCTAATTACTCCTAGCCAGTAAATTCTCACTGGTTTTATAGATTGCTCGCTGTAAATTTATTATTTATTGCACTATAGTGGTGCAAAAGAGTTTTTAGGCAATTGTGTTGAATACTTCATTTGAATTTCTTTTAGAGAGTCTCGCCACTGCTGTTTTGGTATTAGACGAAAAAATGGAAATCAGCTATGCGAATTTAGCTGCCCAGTCCGTTTTGGAACAAAGTGATAATCAATTGCTCGGCACACATATTAGCCATGTCATTGTTCGCTCAAACGTAGATCTGGACTATTTGAAGCGAGCTATCCGTGAATCAGAAGGCTTCTCAGACAGCGAGGTGGTGTTAACGCTTTTTGATGGTCGTCATGTTTTGGCAGATATCACCATAAAAGCAATTGATGCCGGAAACGCTGACAAGTTATTAGTTGAGTTAAAACTAATTGATCAACAGAAACGAATAACCCAAGAATCGCAACAATGGGCACAACAACAAGCGGCAAGGGAGCTAATTCGCGGTTTGGCTCATGAGATTAAAAACCCACTGGGTGGTGTGCGCGGAGCGGCTCAATTACTGGACAAGCAAATAGTTAGTCCAGATTTGAAAGAGTGTACTCAGGTCATAATTGAACAATCAGATCGACTTAGAAACTTGGTCGACAAATTACTTGGGCCTAACTCCTTGCCCAGTTTTGAAATGCAGAATATTCATCGAGTGTTGGAAAAAGTCAGGTTGGTTGTGCAACTAGATTCGAGTCATAACATTGATATTATTAGAGATTATGACCCCAGTATTCCAGACGCATTTTTTGATTCGGACATGCTGCAGCAAGCTTTCTTAAATATCGTTAGAAACAGTGTACAGGCATTAGAGGGGCAAGCTGTACCCGGAAAAATCGAGTTTAAGAGCCGAATAAAAAGACAATTTACTATTCACGGTGTCCGTTACCCTCTGGCCGCACAGATAAAGATTATCGACAATGGGCCGGGTATTCCAGATGAGATAAAAGACACGCTGTTTTATCCCATGGTAACAGGAAGAGTCGAAGGAACAGGGCTTGGACTTTCAATCGCACAAAACTTGATTAACCACCACAAAGGCAAAATCGAAGTTGAAAGTTGGCCTGGCCACACAGAATTCAAAATTTATTTACCAATTGAAAAGAAGGAATCTACTAAATGAGTGTTGAACCAGTATGGGTAGTAGATGATGACAGTTCAATAAGATGGGTATTGCAAAAAGCATTGCAAACTGCGGACATTCCCTGCTTTAGTTTTGAAAATCCAGAAGATTTATTGCTTCAACTCGAGACTGGGCAGCCGCCAGAAGTAATCATCTCAGACATTCGTATGCCACAGATGGATGGCATGACTTTGTTGAAAGAAGTGCATAAAAACTTTCCTGATATTCCTGTGATTATCATGACTGCGCACTCGGATTTGGATAGCGCAGTGAATGCGTATCAAAGTGGCGCTTTCGAATACCTTCCAAAACCGTTTGATATTGATGAAGCTGTGGGACTAACGCAACGAGCTTTATCCCACGCCAGAGAGCAGCGCTCTCAGAAGAAATCTCAGCCCGATGAGATCAAAGATACTGAAATTATTGGCGAAGCACCCGCAATGCAGGAAGTGTTTCGAGCGATTGGAAGACTTTCTCGGTCTAGTATCAGCGTTTTGATAAATGGTCAATCTGGAACCGGCAAGGAGTTAGTAGCACAAGCACTTCACAGGCATAGTCCACGCAAACATGAAACCTTCATTGCGCTTAATATGGCTGCTATTCCTGCAGATCTTATCGAGTCAGAATTATTTGGTCATGAGAAAGGGGCGTTTACTGGCGCTCAAGGAGCTAGGCAAGGGCGCTTTGAGCAGGCAAATGGCGGCACTCTGTTTTTAGATGAAATAGGTGATATGCCGCTGGACGTGCAAACTAGACTGCTACGTGTGCTAGCTGATGGTCAATTTTATCGTGTAGGCGGTCACAATCCTGTTTCCGTAGACGTGAGGATTATTGCTGCAACCCACCAAAACTTGGAGCAGCGAGTAACCGATGGCAAGTTCAGAGAAGATTTGTTTCACCGTTTGAATGTGATTCGGATCCACATTCCAAGACTAAGCGAACGTCGAGAAGATATTGCACTGCTCGCCCATCACTTTCTTCAAAAAGCAGCTAAAGAGTTAGATGTTGAAACCAAATCGTTGAGCAAAGAAGCATCCAGTGTACTCTCGCATTTGCCTTGGCCTGGTAATGTTCGTCAACTGGAAAACATGTGTCGCTGGCTGACCGTAATGGCAAGTGGACAAGAAGTTTTGGTGGATGATCTACCACCAGAGATTAACCAGTTACCTGACTCTTCTGAGTCCCCTTCAATTATGGGCGATTGGCATGATCTTCTTTCAGAATGGGCGGATAAACAATTGCAATCAGGACGCAATAACATCCTTGAGGAAGCTGTCGTTAGTTTTGAAAGAATATTGTTAGAAAGAGCACTGCATCATACTAATGGTCATAAACAAGAAGCTGCAAAGTGTTTGGGATGGGGAAGAAATACCTTAACAAGAAAATTAAAGGAGCTAGATTTGTAATAACTCAGGCTCCAATTGACTACTGCGTTTACTTGAGTGCTTATCCCGAATAGGGTTACTTGCCAATTAAACGCAGAAATTCATTTCGAGTTGCTTGAGAGTTTCTGAATGAACCCAACATCACAGAGGTGATCATAGACGAATTTTGTTTCTGCACACCACGCATCATCATGCACATGTGTTTCCCTTCCAAAATCACTCCGACACCACTTGCACCGGTCACTTCTTGTACGGCATCTGCGATTTGTTTAGTAAGCCCTTCTTGTATTTGTAATCTTCGTGCGAACATGTCGACTATTCTGGCAAATTTAGACAGTCCAAGGACTTTCCCATTCGGTAGATAAGCTATGTGGCAACGTCCAATAAAGGGCAAAACATGGTGTTCGCACAATGAGTAGTACTCGATATCTTGGACAATAACCATCTCATCTGTATCGGCTTCGAAAATGGCGCCATTGGTCACATCTTCCAATGTTTTTTCATATCCATCAGTAAGAAACTGCATTGCTTTCGCAGCTCGCGCCGGTGTGTCAGTTAAGCCTTCTCGTTTAACATCTTCACCTAAAATAGACAGTATTTGTGAGTAATGGTGTTGGAGCAAATCTGACATGTTGGGGCCTGCTAAATCTTGGCTGCGTAGTTTTACGGTAAGCGTTTTTTTGTTAAAAACAAGGTAGCTTCGAAAAGCATAACACTTTACTTTGCACAAACCTACAAAGTTCAATATGCGCTAATCGAGGGGTAAGTGAGGCAGCTCCATAGGAGGTAAATCACTGCGCTTTTCCTGAAGAAAATGAGTCATCCAGCGCATTAGACGTTCACTGTATTCCAATCTAGCTGCGGGGCTCGCAAAACCATGCTCCTCTGTAGGAAACAAAACCAATCTAATCGGTGTATTCGATCTCAATTTCCAATGACGAAACAACTCGACAGATTGGCTGTAAGGAACGCGTTCATCTAATTGACCGTGCATTAACAATAGAGGAGTTTGGGTGTTTTCAATAAAGCTAATCGGGCTGCGGTCTTGATACCATTGCCAGTCCTGCCAAGGGTATTGAAAAGCATGTAACCTAATCATTTCTGTCGGTATGTCTGTGGTAGCAAACTTCGAAACTTGATTGGCAATTCCCATACTAGATACGCTAGCTGCAAATTCTTTGCTAAACTTTGTTGCCGCCCACGCCGCGGCATAGCCTCCATAGGAAGCGCCGGTAATTCCCACCCGGGAGGGGTCGATATCATAGTTTTCAATCGCCCATCTTTTTGCATCGATCAAATCGTCGAATTCCGCGCCAGCATAATCATTCTGGCCCATTTTTGAAAATGCCACACCTCTTCCAGTCGACCCACGGTAATTGGGTAAAAAAGAATAGAAGCCATTATTTGAAGCTTCATTAATGGGATGGGAGTATCGATTGAGCCATCCATCAGACACATGACTTTCTGGTCCGCCATGCACAAAAATAATCAATGCGGCCTTACCCTCTTGTTTTATGCTTGGTGGAACTAAAATACCTTGAATTTCAATTCCGTCTCGGGCGTTAAAAGAAACTCTCTTTTGCTTAACTAACTTTTTGTCTTTTAGCCATAAATTAGAGTTTGTATACCGTCGCGTACCGCTCTTTTTATACCAGTATAATTCGTTTGGATGCTCGCTTGAGTGACTATTTAAAGCTATGTTTTTACCCGCTTCATCTGCAGATAACCCGGTAATAATACCTGCATTCTTAAGCAATACTCGATAAGAATCAGAAGGTTTATTGGTCTTCTTACTCGCTAAAAACGAATCTAATCCCTGATGCGCGACAAATCCTATTGATTTATTGCCTAACCAATAAATATCTTTGACATGACCATTAAAATTCGGCAGTAAATGAATCAGTTTTCTTGATGCAATATTACCAATATACAAACGGCCTTTCTCAGGATCCGTTGCATCTAAACTGCCAATCACGGCAACGGCATTACCGTCTGGAGAAAACTGAGCTTTACCCATTTTTCCAACATGTTGGAAAGTGTGTTTAGTAACACCAGAAGGTGTGATAACTGAAAGGGACTTATGCATTACCAAATCGTCAGTCAATGAAGTGGGAGTATGCTGAACCAAAATATCCTGCTGCGAGCTGTTCCACTGAGCAAAAATGATGTGTTTGTCATTGACCAGCGTTTGTAGTTTTGCATTTTCGGTAAAAAGCTCAATTTTGAACAAATGCTGAATATCCACATTTTCTTCTACAACTATTGCGTCAAAGCCTAACTTTTCTATCTTTTCTTGGCGTTTATTCTTCGGTGGATATGCCCAAAAAATCAGCTTTCTATCGTCATTTGCTATGTGATAGCCCTTGATATCGGTTTGGTAACTAAACACTTTTTGGGGCTCGCCTCCGCTGATACTCATTCGATAGAGAGAAACTGTCTCATCTTTCTCTCGTTTTGATAGAAACCAGATGTGTTTGCTATCACTTCCCCAACTTAAATGCCCCTGAATATTGGCGGTGACAAACGGGACAAGCTTGCCCTTTTTATTTGATAAATAAATTTCTCTCAGATGAGTGTAGTCAGATTCTTCGTAAGCAGAAGTTGAGAGACTTGTAGTAAAAGCAACATGATTGCCATCAGGAGACATGATCGACGACTTGACTTCACGGACACGATTTATATCGTCCAATGTCAGTAACGTTTCGTTCGCTTTTACGGCTAGTGAATAGCCTAAAAAACAACAGACTATGGTATAAAAATATCTTTTCAAAATTACCTTGGAACACCCGAGCAGTAATACTTGACCTCTTTATATACTACAACGCAGATGACCAAGATCGCTAAAACAGGTCACTATAATGATAAATAAAATGTAAAATTATGTATATTTTGTGCAAGTGATTAAGTGATTCTAGCGTGTTGAGCAACCTAAAATTGGTATTTTATTATGGCGAGAACCACTATGGCCAGCAAAGCTAAAACAGGGGCCTCATTTAGAAAACGATAAAAACGAGGTGAATGTTTATTCTCATCTCTAGCAAAGCGTTTAACCAAGACAAACAGGTATCCATGGTAAACGTAAAAAGCCAGAGCCAGCATAATTTTATAGTGCAACCACTTTGCGGCTCTGAACCAGTCCATTCCATAAAGGTAGATTAGGGCAACACCAAATATTAGCGTTAACAAAGCAAACGGCGTGACGAAAAACCAAAGCCTTTTTTCCATTACTTTGAATTGGTCTTTTACAGCCTGACTATCTGTTTCCGCGTGATAAACGAACAGTCGGGGCAGGTAAAAAATGCCAGCCATCCACGCTATCATAAAAAAAACATGTAAGGCTTTTATCCATAGTAAAGTCATTAAAAATGTCCTTTGAAAAATCTAATATTGTTCTTTATGTAAATAATTTCGCAAATTATTCCAAGTGATGACGCCAACGATTGTCGAAGGTGAAGTATCATATATATATACCGCACCGTCTCTTTTGGCCTGCAATATCTCATAAACTTCAGCTAAGGTTTGTCGAGATTCAACCGCTTTCATCTTTTGTGTGGCTAGGGTGGAGCTTTCGTCGGACATACTTAACTCGAATTGTACCAGAGAGTAATTGATGTTTTCTTCAAAAGAATTACGCTGTACGACCGGCACGGTGGGAGACGTGGCTAAGAATTCTAGTATGTATTTTTCTGCCGAATCGATAAATAACTTAAAGTCTTTATCCATGACAGCGAGTACGCCAGTCTTTTGCAATTCGCTGCGCACAGGAGAGTTGGTGTAGGCAAGTTGTTGATGATCGAGCTGTCTTATAAATATAGAATTATTTTTAAATACTTGGGTGGATGTAACGTAAGCAGATACGATGACGAGCATGGCCGGCAATATCACTTCCTGGCTATTGGACAGTTCCATCACAGATGATAGTGCCGAGAGGGGAGCATGCAATACCGCTGTCATTAAACCTGCAATACCAAGCAGTGCATAGTTATTGGTCATATCGACGGAATCGACAATAATAAACCCTAAAGGTGCGGCCAATATCGCTCCGCAAAGCATGCCAATAACAAATACCGGCCCAATTACACCGCCAGGTACACCAAATCCTATGGCGACAATGGCTAACCCAAATTTAGCAACCAAAATAGCGATTAATAGCCAAATGCTTTCATTACTAATGTAAGTGCCGGTGACATCCAGTCCCGCCCCCAGTGATTGAGGTAAAAAATAACCCACAGTTGCTGTAATCAATGCTGCAATCAACAATCTCCAAACCATTTTGATAGGTTGAAATAGTTTCATGATGTTCATCAATTGACTATTAAATAAAGTTGCTATAGCCCCCAAAATCATGCCGAACAGAATAAAAATCGGGTAGTGCCAAAGGCTCATCTCTGGAAAACCCAAAAAAGATAATTCATGAACTTGTCCAAAGAATGCTCTGGTCAGCAAGGAGCCGCAAACAGCAGCCAACATGACAGGAATAAATATGTGAATTCGATATTCCCTTAAGACCACTTCCATGACAAAAATCACAGCAGCAAAAGGTGTATTGAATGAAGCCGAAATACCAGCAGCGATACCGCATCCAGATAGAATTCTAATGCTATTGTATGGTAACTTCAGTCCATGCCCGATAAGACTGCTTCCAGCAGCCCCAAGATGAACTGACGGGCCTTCTCTGCCAACAACGAACCCACTTGCCAAAGCGAACATGCCTCCGAAAAATTGATGCAAAGTTGTGCGAAAAGGTATATGTCCGTATTGCTGTTTAAGTTGGTGAATTACAAAAGGAATACCGAGTCTGTAGTGTTTAAATCCTGTCAGATAAGCAAATAAAACAATGAGCACAGCGGCAACTACTGGTAATAAAAATCGAGCGTCTGCTTCTAGCGTGCTAAACTCATTCACGTTGTCGAGGTAGAGCAATTGTAGCCACTCAACACTTTTACGAAATAGAATTATAAGTAAGGCTGCACTGACTCCACCGGCAATGCCCAGCAAACACAACAGTAGTGAAGTGCGAGGATTCGCGAGTTCTTGTCTTACAGATTTAAGCGTCATATATTTGTGAGTAGTTGGGAATTAACGTAACTAAAGTCGATGCAGACTACAATGTATCAAAAGCTTACCACAACTACTTGTTTTTTCGATTAATAGGATATGTTTTAACGTGATACCAGACGATATTCGCAGCAGTTGGGGAGCATTTAAATTTTATTGCTTTTGTGCAGTTGTAATCGCGGCCTCAGCTTACGCTGGTTTTCTTTACGGAAACAAGCATCTTGATGAGCAAAACGCCAAAATAGCCAAGTTGGAACAGTCAGTTGAAAATCTGTCTGCTGACAATGAACGTTTGACTCGACGTTTTAACGTGATGAATGTTGAAACTGAAGTGCAACTGTTAACCTCACAAAAATCCCAAGCAACAATTGAAGAAGGACTAGCCAGAGAAGCTGATTTGAAGCAAGAAATCGAATTTTATAAGCGAATCATGGCTCCTGAATTAAAAGAAGGTGGATTTCTTATTGAAGCTTTCGATGTCGAAAAGGCGGTGAGCGACAATGCTTACCGTTTTCAATTAGTGTTGATGCAACAAGATAAAATCAAAAGTGTCGTGAAAGGCAACCTAAATGTCGAACTCGTCGGTAGTAAAAATGGCAAGCCCGTCCGACATCAGCTCAAAAAGTTAATGTCTAGTGATGTAAAACAATTGAGTTTTAGTTTTAAGTATTTTCAGACCGTGTCTGGTCAACTTATTTTGCCAGAAGACTTTATCCCTGAAAAAGTGATTGTTAAAGCCGAAGTGTATCAGTTCCAGAAAAAACGTGGCGATCTACAGCGCGAATTTAACTGGCAAGTAAATGATAAAATTGAATAGTTGATTAGATTACTCAGGTATTAGATAATTACACTATTGTGAGCAACGGCTCAAACTTATATATGTGAGGTGAATTATGTCAGTCGAAATGGCATTGCCTATCGAATTTTCTGATGCGGCTGCTACAAAAGTACAAGCATTGATTAAAGAAGAAGAAAACCCAGATTTAAAACTGCGTGTTTATGTGACAGGCGGTGGTTGTTCTGGTTTTCAGTATGGTTTTACGTTTGATGAAAAAGTCAACGAAGGTGATATGACCATTGACAAAAATGAAGTGACCCTAGTGGTTGATCCCATGAGTCTCCAATATTTGGTTGGCGGCGAAGTCGATTATATCGAAGGGTTAGAAGGATCAAGATTCTTAGTCAATAACCCGAATGCAACCACAACTTGCGGCTGTGGTTCATCTTTTAGCGTTTAACGCATTACAAAAATCAAGTGTGGATAAAACCGATTAGGTCGGTTTTATTCCACCCATTTCTCGTGTTTAACCCAATCAACTTCCATTACCCAATCCATTGTCATAGCCGAATCGTTTATTTTCGCAAAGTTCAAGATTGCAAATAGTGGTTCAGGAAAGTCGTCGCCATCATCTTTCATTCTATAGACTTCAACCTCATCTAATCGAATCACAATATCATTGCCTTGCCATTCGACAGAGTAGTCGTGGAATTCATCTAAGTTGGATTCTTGAACTAACATCTTGGCTTGCCAGTCTCCGCCATCACAGTATCCCAAACTTTTTATTGCACGGGCAGCATAGTGATTAGGGCCACCATCGCTGTGGTGCTCAAAAATATCGATTTCACCTGAGCCTGTCATGGGCCAGCAAACGGTTTCATCCGGTTCTTGCACTGGCGGTTCATTGTTTAACGCACCAAGCAACCACCAAGCTGGGAACATACCGGGTTGCCCGCTGTTTTCGACTTTTAACCTAGCAGTCCATTTTCCTTTGATAAATTCTTTGCGGTTTTTTGAGGCTATTCTGCCAGCAACATATTGAGTATCAGGGTGCTGTTTCCCGTGTTTGTCCATATTGTCGCAGGGTTGCTTTTCACCTAGATCAACCACTCTCAATTTCAAGGTTCCACCACTAACTTCGCGAGTATTATGCATGTTGTTTGGCACGTAACACTGATCTTCTCCATTAACCCAAAGCATTTGGTCTTGCCAGTTATCCTCATTGAATGAATCGAAATCGTCGAAAAAATCAATCTCCCAACCACCGCTTACATTTGTAGGTGTCGAATTGATCTTTTGTGAACAAGCACTAATCGATATCAAAATAAGCAAAATGTAGATTAGCTTAGCGATGTTTTTTCCCATTGGTATTCCCCGAGTTAAATCAGAAATCAAGGCGAATTTTATGGTAACACTCAAGGTTAAATATAACTGCCAGAGAAAATCCACTTCATCTGAAAAAACTCACCGTGTTACCGCATTTACAGCGCCAATCATAGAATAGCCGACGTTTTCAAAATGGGTTCGTCCCGCAAGTTACGTTTTCTTACGTTTTTCAGCTGGAAGACGAGGTGAAATGGCGAGTAAACTAGGCACTGATATTCTAGGAAGCAAATATGTCCAGTGTAATTTCTAAGTTTCGTCGTCAACCTGCGTGGGTTGCGTTAATCATTTTCTTGTTGTTGTGCCTTTGGGTAGCCTCTGGCAGCCTAAAAGCGGACGATGAACAGACAGCAAAGGAATCCCGTTTTACAGAACTTCCCAAAGTTAGGGTTGAGAAAATGTATGCTGAGAAAGTCAACAGACAAGTGAGCCTGTATGGCCGAACTGAGCCAGATCGAGTTGCTAATTTGCGCGCTGAAGTAAAAGGTCAGGTAGAAAAGATCTATGCTGAAGAAGGCCAGTGGCTTAAAAAAGGCGATAAGATTTTAGAAATCAACAGCAGTGACTTGGAAGCTCAGATTCGTTCTGCTAAAGCTGTCCTAAAGCAAAGAGAAATTGAACTTGCTGGTGCCAAATCACTTGGTAAGCAAGGTTTTCAGTCGCAAACCAATTTAGCCCAGGCAGAATCTAACCTCGAATTAGCTGCTTCCGAATTGCTACGTTTTCGCTTAGCTCTATCAAAAACAAATATAGTTGCTCCTTTTGATGGTGTGCTAAATGAACGTTCAGTCGAGATAGGTGACTTGCTACGTGAAGGTGATGACATAGCCATCATGGTTGATCTCAATCCCCTCATAATCAAAGCTGATGTGACAGAAAACGTCATACAAAAGCTCGTTCTGGGTCAAAGTGCAGTCGGTCGTTTGACCTCAAATCAACGAGTAGAAGGCAGCATTCGTTACATTTCAAGTCTATCAAATGTTGGCACAAATACTTTCAGTGTCGAAGTGGCAGTCGATAATGCCAACAATGATTTATTCGCGGGAATGAGTGCTCAGCTTTCCATTCCCTTGGAGCAAACCTGGGCAATTAAAGTGTCTCCTGCAATTATGGCGTTAGATGAACAGGGTAATTTGGGCGTAAAAACTGTTATACAAGACGTGGTTCATTTTACTCCCATTAATATTGTCAAGAGTGATAGTGAGGGAGTTTGGCTAACCGGCTTTGGTGATCAGGCTGATGTTATTACTTTAGGCCATGGTTTTGTTCGAGATGGAGATAAAGTTGAAGTTATTAGAGCAAACCATAACTCAGGCGGCCAGATAGGTCAGGCGTCATCAAATCCAAGTGCGGGAAGCTCACTGTGAAAGGGTTAATTGCCGCGAGTATCGATCATACACGCACAGTATTGATGATATTCGTACTGCTAATTATTGCCGGTGCGGTGACTTACGCCAACATCCCGAAAGAATCTAACCCAGACGTACCGATTCCATTTATTTATGTATCTATTGTTCATGATGGTATCGCTCCAGAAGATGCTGAACGTATGCTGGTTAAGCCAATGGAGCGCGAATTACGGTCTATCGAAGGCATCAAAGAAATGAAAGCCACTGCCGGAGAAGGATTTGCTAACATCACCATGGAATTTATAGCCGGTTTTGACTCAAAAGATGCGCTGGCTGATGTTCGTGACAAGGTGACCGTTGCCAGAGCCAAATTGCCTGCTGAAACTGAAGAGCCAACCATTCATGAGGTTACTATGGCGGGCCAACAAGCCGTTGTGACTGTTGTGCTTTCAGGTCCTGTATCTGAGCGAGGTTTAGTGACAGTAGCAAGAGAGCTAAAAAATACGCTTGAAGGACTTGGCGAAGTATTAGAAGTTGAAATCGGTGGCGATAGAGAAGATATAGTCGAAATCGTTGTCGATCCATTATTGATGGAATCTTACGGCCTAGATCAAAATGATATTTTTAACCTTCTTTCTCGTAACAATAGGTTAGTTCCCGCGGGTACCATGGACACAGGTAAAGGCAGTTTTGCAGTTAAAGTCCCTTCCGTTTTTGAAACAGTAAAAGACGTCATGGAGCAGCCCATTAAGGTAGATGGAGACAGGGTCATTACCTTCCAAGATGTGGCTCAAGTTCGCCGTTCATACAAAGACCCCAATAGTTTTGCAAGGCTCAACACCAATCCTTCAGTCTCCTTGGAGGTGAAAAAGCGCCCGGGCGAAAATTTGCTTATCACGGTGCAAAAAGTGAAGGAATTGGTAGCCAATGCGCAAGCTTCTCCTATATGGCCTAATAACATCACGGCTACCTACACGGGAGACCAAACAAAAGATGTTGAAATGATGCTGAGTGATCTACAAAACAACGTGTCTAGCGCAATTATTTTGGTGGCTATTGTGATAGTTGCCATTCTAGGTGTTCGCACTGCATTGTTAGTGGGTATTTCTATTCCGGGTTCTTTTTTAACGGGCATTTTGATTATTTCAATGTTCGGTTACACCTTAAATATGGTTGTATTATTTTCGCTTATTATGGCAGTAGGCATGCTGGTGGACGGGGCTATTGTCGTGACCGAATACGCAGACCGATGTATGAGTGAGGGGCAAGATAAGAAACAAGCTTATAAAAGTGCGGCACAACGTATGGCTTGGCCTATCATCGCCTCTACTGCTACAACACTAGCGGCATTTGCTCCTTTGATGTTTTGGCCGGGTATGATGGGCGAATTCATGAAGTATCTTCCCTTTACGCTTATTTCCGTTTTATCCGCTTCCTTGGTTATGGCATTGGTATTTGTGCCTACCCTTGGTGGTGTTTTTGGAAAGCCCCGTTACATAAGTGAGAATACTCGCAAACAATTACTTGAAGCTGAAACGGGTGATATCAAAGCACTAGATGGATTTACTGGTCGATATGTACGCATTCTCTCAAAAGCAATAGAAAATCCTATCAAAGTTTTTTTCGGTGCAGTCGTTATTGCCATTTTATCTTTTGCGGGATACGCAGTCTCAGGATTGGGAGCAGAATTTTTCCCTCACGTAGATAGCACAGGAGTCAATATTACGATTCGATCTACTGGAGATATGTCGATTTATGAAAAAGATCAGGTTGTACAAGAGGTCGAGTCTCACCTAATAGATATGGAAGAAATAGATACCTTATATGCCAGAACAGGTGGACGAGACCAACTTGGATATTTGCGCTTGAATCTGGTTGATTGGCATGAGAGACCCCATTCTGATGAGGTTATTAAAGAGGTGCACACGCGTTTAAAAGATTTGCCCGGTCTTGATATCGAAATTTCGCCTGATGACAATAATCCACAAGGCGGAAAAGACATCCAAATACAAATTTCCTCACGCTTTCCAGAGTTACTGAATGAAGCTGCTGCGAAAATTAGAAATGCATTGGATAACAATGACAAGCTTACCTCTGTTGGAGACACAGCACCTAAGCCCGGAATCGAATGGCAGTTAAAAGTTGATCGTAGTAACGCTGCTCGGTTCGGAGCAGATGCATCTTTGGTAGGCAGTACAGTACAATTTGTCACCAATGGATTAAAGATCGGTGAGTATCGACCAGATGATGTCGACGATGAACTCGACATCAGGGTGCGTTTCCCTTCTGATGAACGCTTTATTGATAAGCTCGACAATTTACGTCTGAAAACCGCCACTGGGATGGTGCCTATCAGCAATTTCGTGGAACGTACTGCGCAACCCAAAACCGATTTAATTCGACACATAGACAGTAAGCGAGTGCTTACTGTTGAAGCGAACCTTTTGCCCGGAGAACAAATAGGTTTCGTGCTCCAAGGACTGGCTAAACAGCTTCCTGAATTAAAAATAGATCCTCGGGTAGAATTAGAAATCAAAGGGCAAAACGAACAACAAGAGGAATCAGAAACCTTTTTGAAAAATGCCTTTGGCATAGCTTTATTTGTGATGGCTATCATTTTGGTTACCCAATTCAACAGTTTTTATCAAGCCTGTTTAATTTTGAGTGCGGTATTGTTTTCGACAGTAGGTGTTTTCTTGGGGCTGGCTATTGCTCAGAAACCCTTTGGTATCGTGATGTCTGGAATTGGCGTTATTGCCCTCGCTGGAATCGTAGTGAACAACAATATAGTGCTAATTGATACCTATAATATTCTTCGTAAACAGGGTGTCGAAGCATACGAAGCTATATTAAGGACCGGGGCGCAACGTTTACGTCCAGTCCTAATGACAACCGTTACGACTATACTGGGGCTTTTACCCATGGTGCTTGAGGTTAATATCGACTTCATTGGCAGAAACGTAGACATTGGCGGTCCATCAACACAGTGGTGGTCACAATTGGCAACTGCGGTGGCAGGCGGATTAGCTTTTGCTACACTATTAACATTAATTCTGACGCCTAGTTTGCTTGCATTGAAAGCTAAATTAGATGCTAGACGAGCTAGGTCTGCGACAAAAGTGGAGAATAGCTTTGGTTAAACTTTATGGTTCAACAACCTCGCCATTTGTTAGACGTCTGAGAATGTGGTTAGCGAATACCGAACATGAATTTGTAAACTTGCAAATATTCGAAGGGAAAGACAGAGAGATACTTGCTTCACGAAATCCGACGCTGAAAATCCCTATGCTTGAAGATGAGCAGCAAATTATTTTTGATTCCCGGGTGATTTATCGCTATTTAACCGAAAAGTACGGCTTTCCATCACCAAGTTGGGAACAGGAAAATCAGTTAACATTAATTGATGCAGCGACAGATTCTTTAGTGCAAATGTTTCTGTTAAAACGTTCTGACATCGATACTACCGAAGACAGAATGTATTTTTCATTGCAGAGGGAAAGGGTTGAAGCAACGTTGGGTCAACTTAATGTGCTGGCCGAGGAAGGGCACTTTTCCCAGTGGCATTATCCTTCTATGTGTTTGTTTAGTTTGATCGATTGGATTGAGTTTCGAACACTAGTTGAACTCAGTAATATGCCCAACTTATTGTCTTTCCATGATGATAATTGTGAACGAATAGAAGTCACGGCAACCGACCCAAGAAAATAAATTTATATTTTGCTGCGAGAAAACGAAAACTTGTGTCACTTACCTATTGAATGCCACAAATTGTGGTGTTTGTGGAGTAGATGAAATATCACAAGGATAATGGCAACAGTTGATTTTTCATGGAACGGTTTTGGATTCAGGATTGAAGATAAGCCAGAAGAGTCGACTTGGAGTACAAAATTGTACTCTTCACACGGAAGATAAATGGAATTAAGGCCTCACTTACCACACGACTTGATGCAATCGCCAGGGCAGTGATCTACTCTCTCTTTATGGTGTAACTTCTCCTTTAACTAGCGAGAAGTTACACCGCCCCAATCATCTATATATTTTCTAATTTAGCTTTTTACTGGCTTTTTGTTTTAACTCTTGATGAAAAATATCTGGGAAAACCACCACACCTTCCTCGTCGGGATTTGGGAATACAGCTATAGAGACCCCATCGCCTTCCAAACCTTTGGTCCAACGATCAAACCAATCTGTCAACGGTATGGCTAAAGGGGAGCAGTCTGCCCAATCACCCGTTGCCCAGTAATTTGCGAATTGTTCTGAGGGCCAAACTGGCACACAGTCTTCATCATCACTGTTTAACATGACACAACCGTGCTCATCGGTAAGAATCCAAATTTTTTGATTTAGTGTTACTTGAGTCAGCAAGTAAGCATGGCGTTTTTCCGCCGATAATTGAATGACTTCATCCATATTTAATGTCATTTCTTTTTCCTCAGGTTTGTGAATTAGCTTACTAAGGCCTGTTAGACTAGGTCCTACGAGTTGAACGATACTTCTTCTTTATCCAACACAATAATGTTGTCTTAACCAATTTATAGCAAAGACTAGGCGAGTGAACAATGAGACAAGAAATTTGCGCTAAAGTTTAACTACAAAACCTATGTATTGTGATAATGTTTTTATTCATTGATGGCTGAACAAGGAGCGCCGTTTATATGAAACAGCTACTGCAATTTTCTTTTATCCTTTGTGCGTTAATCTGGGGGTTGGGAACACAAATATCAAGTGCGGCATCGGATGAAAATGACGAGAAATATAGAGTGTTTCATCCTATAGATGATCCCTCAGGGAAAGTGCAACAAACCCTAGATTTGGCTTCTAAGAAAGAGCAGTTAGCGTTGATCGTACTTGGTGCTAATTGGTGCCACGACAGCAGAGGTTTGGTGAAGCGTTTTAGCCATTCGAAGATGCAAGATGTGCTCTCAACGCATTATCAAATGGCCTATATTGATGTTGGGAAGTTGGAAGATAGGCGTGATATCACTCAACGTTTCGGGCAAGCGCATTATTTTGCTACACCTACCGTCTTTATCATTGATCCCAAGTCAGGAAAACTGCTTAATGAAACCACTTTGAAAAAATGGGGTATGGCAGACAATATACCCTTGAAAGAATATTTGGACTATTTCAAAGAATACGCTTCAAAGGCGCAATCTGATATTCCTCCGATAGGACCAGCCTATCAAGCACAGATTAATATGTTTGCTCAGTTTCAAGGTCATCGATTGAATCAAGCCTACGAGCACCTCAGACCGCTAATGATTGAGGAAGAAAAAGGCAACACCACTGAACACTTTGTTGAAGATTGGAATGCGGTAAGAGAATTTAGAATTAAACTGCAAAACGACTTGGCGGCTCTGAAAGCACAAGCGTTGAAGAAAGCTCCCTTGCCCTTAAAGTTACCTAACTACCAGCCCTTTTACTGGGAGTAATGGTGAAATACGTAAAAGGTTTAGAATGCACAGAGTGTGGCTCTTTGTATAGTGCCAATGAAGCAATGAACCTATGCCCAAAGGATGGGCGACCCGTACAAATGTTAGTAGACACGGATGCTATAAAGCGTGATTACCCATCTGCAACTTGGTTTCACCCTGATGTGAAATCAATGTGGCGATTTGGTCCCCTATTGCCGTTTGATATTCAGCATCAGAAGAATCAAATTTGCTCCCTTGGAGAAGGGCATACACCCATTATTGATATTAGCGATTATCAAATTCTGGAAAAATTTGGCCTGTCCATATTTGTTAAAGACGAAGGGCAACCTTATTCATCATTCGGAGCTAACCCCACCGGAAGTTTTAAGGATCGTGGCATGTCAGTAGTTGCGACCATGGCAAAATTTTTTGCTCTAGACAAATTAGTCGTACCTACTCAGGGTAATGCTGGCGATTCTTTGTCTGAGTATGGCGCGCAGTTTAGCTTAGAGGTCGCTGTGGTCATGCCCGATGACACACCTATGCCGATACTTGGAAAAGTGGCTGCTTACAGTCGCTTGCATGAGCAAATTCATCTGGATTTAGTCAAAGGTACAATTCGCGAAGCAGGGGTTTTGATGAAAGATAAATACCTGCCAAAGGGCTTTTTCAATTGTGCCACCTTTCAAGAGCCGGGATGGCGAATTGAGGGGAAAAAGACCATGGGACTAGAGCTGGCAGAGCCTAATCTCATAAGCCAGAACTGGCAACTGCCTGATGTCATATTTTACCCTACCGGCGGTGGCACAGGTATTTTAGGAATGTGGAAGGCATTTGACGAGCTAGAACAGTTAGGTGTAATCGGTAGTGAACGACCAAAAATCATTGCTATTCAAAGCGAAAACAATTCCCCTGTCGTTGATGCTTTTCAACAAAACTTGTCAGATACGGTTCCCACCGATGGTGGAAAAACCTTAGCAACGGGATTAAACGTTCCAGGTGGAGTAGGACACAAAGCCGTTCTTCGCATTATTCGACAAAGCCAAGGGGCTGCAATTGCGGTTTCAGAGGAAGAGATTGGACGACATACCAAAGCGATATTTAAACAATATTCTATGTTTATTAGCCCGGAAGGCGCTGCCGCAGTAGCTGCAATTGAGATCGCTTTTCGGCAGAATATCACTGATTCTACTGACAGTATCGTGTGTTTTAACACTGGCAGTGCAGAAAAGTATTTCCCAAATGTTAGAGGGCTATTTTGTAGCTAATACCCAGTGAGCTTTCGATTGTTGACCCAGAATAGACCTAGTTAGCTTGGTAATTAGAGCGACACAATCCCTTGGTAATCACACCACTACGTCTTAGGCAATACAACAGTTGTTGCGTCCCTGTTCTTTTGCTTGATACATAGCGCGATCTGCTCTTCCTAGCCATTCAAAAGCGGTTTCAAACGGTTCATATTTTGCGGTGCCCACAGAAATAGTCACATTATGTTGAGCTAGCCAACCATCCTTCTCAACAGAAAGTCGCAGCTCTTCTGCTAACCCTATTGCATCTTTAAAAGGCGTATTGTCGGCAACAACAACGAATTCCTCGCCCCCAAATCGGTACAATCTATCGGTTGCCCTAATTCGACCTTGTATATTTTGTACAAATGCGACCAGAATATCGTCACCCATGGCATGTCCATAGTTGTCATTGATATCTTTAAATTTATCTAAGTCCATTAGAATTAGCGAAGATGGCTTAGATTGATCACGACGTTGGAACGCAATGATATCAAGGAGCTTTTGCTCCATTGCTCTGCGATTGCCAGCCTCGGTTAGTGGGTCTTTTGTGGCTAATTCTGTTAACTGTTCTTGTTGTTTACGCATTCTATCAGCGAATGCGTAACTAAAAATAAGTGTTGCAACTGCCGAAACATAAAACTCAATAGTAAAAAATAAGGTGAGCTCGTTGCGCAAAACCACACCTATACTGATTAAAACTACTGCACTAAATATGGCAGCAACATTGGCGGGTAATAAAAAGAAAATGGCTGTCAGTGCAGGGTAAATCCAGAGTATTTGCGCACTACCTTTTAAAATTATCGTGCCAAACACGACACTCATGCTCAGAAATGCAAGGATTTGTGAAGGTATTTTGGTTTTATGCGTACGATAGACATAGGTGAACAGAATAGCTGAAATAATTACGGCAAATATATCTAGCACGGCAATTGCCCAATCACCTATTGTAATTCGGTATATTGCAAATGGAAGAATACAAACGCAGGTTACACCGCTTAACGTCAATATAATGTATTCTTCCGTGCTCCTAGATGGAGTTGAGTATTGATTTATCATAATTCATGCACCTTCCTTGATGCTTTACACCTCGTCGAGCCAAAATGATTAAATATCGACCTTTTCGCTAGCATAACAAAGTCACTCGAGTGCATTTATCATTATTTAACATAAAACTATCGAATTTAATAACCAGAAATCGCTTTCCCAAAAGGTTAATAACCTTTGCTTGGGTCGATAACGAAATTTAGCTTATCGCCATTCAAATAGTTTTTATAGTTTTCTATAAAAATCTTAGCAATATCTTTGGGCTTGGATATTGCTGATGTATGTTGAGTGATAATAACATTTTTTGTTTTCCATAGTCTGCTATTAATGGTTAATGGTTCTTCTGGAAATACATCTAATACAGCGCCTGCCAATTGTTTTTTCTCCAGCGCCGATATCAACGCATCGTGATCGACCACCTGACCTCTCCCCGCATTGATAAAGACCGAATGGGAAGAAAGGTTCGAGAAGAAACCCTCACCTAACATTGAATTGGTTTGAGCAGTATGGGGCAGTAAACAAACACAATAATCCAACTGGCGAGCAAAGATATTGAGATCAGCAGGGGTGAAAAAGCGATCTACATATTCGCAGTTTCCGTTCACGCGACTTAAGCCAATCACTTGCATTCCGAATTGCTTTGCAAGCTTTGCGACTTCAACGCCAATTGAACCCACCCCAATAATGCCTAAGTTCTTGCCATAAAGAGAATCCGTAACCACCTCAGTACCAAGCCATTTTCCCTGCTCTTGTAAAGCAGTAAACTCTGCTACTTTACGGGAAAAATGCAGTAGATAAGTGAATACATATTCCCGCATTTGGATCCCAAAAACATGCTTTATGCCTGTTATCGTGAAATTCAAATTTGGTCTATCCAACAAGGGCTTCACTCCAGCCCAAGTTGACTGAAGCCAATTCAGATTGTGGGATTTCGAGACCAGTTCTGCTGCTAAATCTGGTTCCGCAAGTAATATATTTGCGTCCTCGATGTGGTTTAACGTCTGTAATTTATTTGAAGAAGCTAGTACCTGAAGGTTAGCCAAATTGGCTGACTCTATAAGGGTTTTGTACTCCAAATGATCTCTGCTGAGGATAACCAGATTATTCATCTTGTTCCGTTAGTGTAAACAAATAATTCCTGTCATGATAATTTAAACGAATAAAATAAGTTAAATAATGTTTTTAACAGAATAAAATTAGTTTAGTCTTTTGTTGTATCGATTCAAGCTATAAGAGTACCCCCATGAGAAATACACAACAAGTTGAACAAGCTAAATTATTATCTCCAAAACGCAACACCACAAAAGCGCAAAGCATAGATGCGCTGGCAAAAGAACAGTTGGCGCACTTTGGGATTGAATTTGAATCTGAGTATGGTCAAGCGCTATTGGGGGCAGCAACACACTTGTACCATGCTCAAGTCGATGTGAATTCAATTTGGAAGGTGACCAGTGAAACCTTAGAAGGGTTAAGTAAATCTGATAAATTAGCTTACTTTAACGCTAAAAAATTCCTCTCATTTCAAATCGCTAAAGTTCTGGATACGTTGCAGAATCCTTTTAGAGCAACTTACCAAAGCATGAGCAATCAAAATGGCTCGCAAATCTCAAAAAGCCACTACCCATTGTTCGACAATGTAACGGCGTTGTTTTCTGCGACCCCTGTGATTGTCAGAACGGCGACTTACGTTTATGCGTGCACCGAGTGGGTTGATGATGCCTTTCAAGGTAAGGAGTTTACTCATCAAATCTACTCGCGGTTATTAAACCCAACCAATATTTCACTGGCCAATGCCATTGTCGATTTAGAGGCCGGAAAATATTCAGCAGAATATCTCGCATGGAACTTTAATTCTGGTATGGCAGCGATAGATGCGATGCTTTCGAATGTGTTATCTCATGGCGATGTGTTAATAGTTTCGCGCAATGTTTACGGAGGAGTATATCAATTACTGAACGACTATTTCGCTCGCGAAAATAGACTGAATATTACTCTTGAATGGTTTGACGGATATTCATCAGCGGAATTTTCCTCTTTTTTATCTGAGGTTAAACTGCGACAAAATCAAAAACTGGAAAACGGCGCTTCACTGCATGTCTATTTAGAATCCCCATGTAACCCGCATGGATATGTTCTTGATATTGCCTCAATTTGTGAAACAGCGCATAAATACGATTGTCTAGTGATGCTAGATTCCACGTTAGCCACGCCAATTTTACAGCAACCCTTACAACAAGAAATTAAATCGAGACGGCCTGACTATATAGTTCATAGTTATACAAAAGATCTTTGTGGTAGTGGAGCAACGACAGCCGGAGTCGTTATCGGTGAAGCGTATCGAATGTTTCAGTCGAAAGGGGATAAAGTTAATGGGCTAGATTGGTTCAAGACCCTTTTCTGGGATGTCTATTATATCAAAGGTGCTTTTCTTGATTCTGAGAAAGCCTTTGATGTGCTCAACGGCATGAAAACCTTGGAATCAAGGATAATGAATAAAGTGATCAACACATTTGTGTTCACTGCATTTTTGGAGTCTCACCCGCTACTAAGTGTCAATAGCCATGCAGTAGATAAACATCACAATGCTGAAATTAGGAAGAAACAAATGAGGCATGGCTGGCCTTGTGCATTGTTTACTGTTGATATGGAAAATGCGCAATTGCAACGCGAGTCCTTCGTTAGGTTTTTCGATGCCCTTGAGCCCGCATTTAGTCATCAGGTGAGTATTGGACAAAACAATACGATTGTTTTGTGCCCCGCGCTAACATCACATTCAGAACTTTCTATGCTAGAGCAAAAAAAGGCTGGAATTCACTTAACCACTATGCGAATTGCAATGGGTACGGACAACGTGAAAGAGTTAATAGCGCACTTTATCAACAGCGCTAAAATTCACATCGATCCTGTTATTAATGGTTTCAGTGAGCAATTCATGAGTGCCGCCAAATTGGACGAATTGTATATGCAAACGTCCATGGAAGTATGTAAGCAACACTATGGTTCTGGCAACAGCTTAGAACAGTTACTCGACCAAGACTCAAAGCCAACTAGTCTTGATAGCCCCATGGAGCTGGTGGAGGAGCAATTGGCTTAGTTAGGTCAAAGTCGACGCGAAATTCACGGCCTTGACGAATCAGGCGATAGCTAAATTTGTCAGGGTAGATGAAAATTTGCCATGTGTTTCCAATAGATTGAGGTATTCCTTGGTCTACGAACAACTGTTTGGTAAATGCGTCAGCAGGAAATGATTGAACTTGTGGCCAGCCAGCTTCCACGGTGTGGCCGCCATACTGAGTCAATACATCTTCACTTCCATCCTTGTGTCTATGATCATGTTTAAGCGTTAACCCTGATGCTGTTTTGGTGATCACCCAGGTTCTAGAGGCATCATTTCCGACATGAAAAGGCACTAGAAGTTGAGTATCAGAACATTGGCGAACGTGCATTTTCAAAACTTTGTTATTAAATGCATCGCTCGGTGCATTGTCGACGGCTATTTTCCCTGCAAAGGCCTTTCCGCATAGCCCTTTAATACTGTTAAAGAAAGACTCTTGTGATTGGACCGAAACAAGCGAATTTCCTTGGCCCAAAGCGACGTTGGTGAAAGATGAAGCAACTAAAAATACTATTGCAGATAATTTACTGTTTGAGAATAATTTCATGGAGGTTAACTTACTTTTCTAAAGGTTTAGAGTACTAAGGTAACAAGTTTGGTAGGTTGCTACTAATTTTATAGTCGTATACCAAAGCTGTTTCGACATGATTAACCTCTTCACGTGCTGTGATGGCATTGAAAACGAAATCGCGAAGATGCAAGGAATCACTGACAGTGACATGGACTAAAAAATCGTTTTCGCCCCCCATGTGATAGAGACTGATCACTTCTGGCAGTTGGATTAATGCCTGTTGAAAATGGTCAACAGTTTCACGACTATGATTGGAAAGCCTGACTGAGATCATAGCCTGAATATGGCCCCCTACAGCGCCAAAATCAATAATAAGACGATGGCCTTCTATAACGCCATCTGATTGCAATTTTTTAATTCTTTCCAAGCAAGAAGAAGGGGCCAAGCCGACTTTCGCCGCAATGTCTTTGTTCGAGACGCTGGAATCTTTAAATAAAAGGGCCAAGATTTCTAGGTCTGTGCTATCAATGGATCTCACTTTATTTTTCAATTTGTCATTCGACCTTTCGTTATCTAGCTAGAAAGAGAGCACCAAGTACGGCTTCTCTGCTGGCACCTGTAACACTGGGAAGGTTACTCGGACTTTTCTGCATAAACGCTTTTGCTAACCAAGCAAAGGCGGCAGCTTCAACAGCATCTGCATCAATGCCAAGTTCATTTGTCGTTTGTACCTCACATTCGACTAACTCGTTTTCTAGGCATTCCATTAAGTAGTCGTTTTTACCACCACCACCACAAACAAATACTTGTTCAACATCACCTAATTTTTGAATTTGTTGTGCAATGGTTATACTGGTCAAATTTGCCAATGTGGCTTGAACACTTTCAGCTGAAATCTCGTTCGATAACTGTGATATGTGTTGGTCTAACCATGTCAAATTAAACAACTCTCTACCCGTACTTTTAGGATGAGTTAAACTGAAAAAAGGCTCGGTCAAAAGAAGCCCGAGTAACTCCGCACAACTATTTCCCTGAGCAGCCCAGTGCCCACTTTTATCATAAGGTTCATTCAGATGACGTTGGCACCACATGTCCATAAGTGTGTTGCCTGGCCCTGTATCATAGCCGATTACCTGTTGTTCTGAATTTGCTGGTAAGTAGGTTATATTAGCAATTCCGCCGATATTTAAAATAACGCGCGAATGATGGGAGTGTCGAAACACTGCTTTATGAAAAGCCGGTGCCAAAGGTGCGCCTTGACCACCCAGTGCAATATCTTTTCGTCTGAAGTCAGCTACTACCTTGATTCCTGTCAAAACTGCGAGTGTGTTGGGATCACCAATTTGCAAGGTAAAGCCATTTGTCCCTTCGGGATGATGTCGAATTGTTTGCCCGTGTGAACCAATTGCAGATATATGATTAGCGGACAGATGATTTCGTTTTAGTATCAAGCGAACAGCGTCAGCACTCACTCTGGCAATGGCACGATCTGCCATACCCATAGAGAAAATTTCATCTTTTTGAGAGGCGCATAAATTGTGTAGTTGGCGGGTTAACTTTGCGGGGTACGTGACAGTTTCAAAATCGACTACCTTCGGAGCGATTTTCGAAAAATCTACAAGTGCTACATCAACACCATCTATGCTAGTGCCGGACATCAGTCCTATGAAAAGGTCAGGCATGTGATTGTCCAATTTATACTCAATTCATCGCAAGCATTATGCGCTTTGTGGCACCTAATTGTTTAAGTCTCAACTTTGCAATATTCGCAAACTCTGTTGCTTCTGCTTTATCGATTGGGTCAGCTTTAGGCAAAGATACCGTGCGAGGGTTACGGTGTACTCCATCGACAAGAAATTCGTAATGCAGATGAGGACCCGCTGCCAAACCTGTTGAGCCAACATAACCGATTACTTGGCCTTGTTTGACTTCCTGACCCAGTTTCACAGCTCTTTTAGTAAAATGCAGGTACTTAGTCACGTATTTCTCGCCGTGTTGAATGAATACGTGGTGTCCGTTGTACTTATCATAGGAGGAGCGAATAATTCGTCCATCTCCGGCAGCCATCACAGGAGTTCCGGTATTGGCTGCATAATCGACCCCTCTATGCGCTTTCCAACGTTTTTGGACGGGATGGAAACGTCTTTTCTTAAAGCTAGAACTGATGTATTTAAAATTAACCGGCGCGCGTAAGAAGCTTTTACGCATACTGCCGCCATCTGGCGTGTAATAGTTGCCGTCACTATGCAAGATGGCAATAAATGAATCACCTTGGTTGGTAAGCTCTGCTGCGACTATTTTTCCATAGCCTATAAATTCTCCGTCAATATAGTTTTCTTCAAACACCACGTTGAAGGTGTCACCTTGACGAAGCTCTAAGGCAAAATCGACATCCCAACCGAAAATACCCGCCAAACTCATAATTTGGTTTTCCGCTAGATTCGCTTTGACCGCCGCATTCCAGAAATTACTTTGAATTTCTCCTTGGGCATAGCCTAATCGGACATCAACGTCTTTGGTGGTTATCGTGCTGGTAAACTCTTGTTGCTCGTTTTTAGAAATAAACAGGGTATCTGTTGCTGAAAGTTCATACTTCACGGATGACACTTTCCCTTGTTCATCGATCAACAATGAAAGCGTGTCATTCGGACGCATCTTCAATAATTTTTTTGCAGGTTCGCCGGCATTTATCACCCAATGTGTCTCTTGCGGAGTCAATCCTGCACGCTGAAATATGCTCGCTAGTGTATCGCCTTTATTAACAGTAATGTTTTGCCAATCGGGTTCAAAATTGATTGTTTCTAGTTGTTCTTGATGGTCTTCTTGCGTTTCGAGAACGATAGGAACATCGTAGCGCTTACCTATTTCAAGAATCTCACTGTGTCTTGAGGCTTTTGCTGGATCAGAAGGGATAATAACCAATATCAACAAAAAAGCCGCTACTCCTGAAAGTAGTGCTTTGTGTTTTTGCGGCAATGTTTTTAGCACCTTTTTGACCACGTTTGAGCGACACTCAGTTTTTTCATTAAAGAGTAGAATATAATGATTAGCACAGATTTTCCAGCCGTAGCGTCGACATTGCTGAGTTAGCGTGATAAGGCAATGTGCTAATAGTTAGTGAAAAATATACGGAAGTCCTTCCACTACAACGGTTGCGCGCGTAAAATGCACAGCTGAAAAATTTTCGATATCGCGCTACCGGAGTATATAAATGACAAATTGGCAAACCGCATTACGTGAGATTAAGCGCGGTGCAGACGAAATATTGATAGAAGAAGAGTTGGTTGCCAAGCTAAAAGAAGGAAAGCCGTTAAAAATAAAAGCTGGCTTCGACCCAACAGCACCTGATTTACATCTAGGCCACACTGTTTTAATAAATAAACTTCGGGCTTTTCAACAACTTGGACACGAAGTGATTTTTCTTATTGGTGACTTTACTGGAATGATAGGTGACCCAACAGGTAAAAATGTTACACGAAAACCGTTAAGCCGCGAAGACATCATCGCCAATGCTGAAACCTACAAAGAACAAGTGTTCAAAATATTAGATCCTGATAAAACCACAGTCCGTTTCAATTCCGAATGGATGGACAATTTGGGAGCGGCGGGACTAATAAAATTGGCAGCCAGACAGACAGTGGCAAGGATGTTGGAAAGGGACGATTTCAAAAAACGTTACAACAACGGTCAAGCTATCGCTATCCATGAATTTTTATATCCACTTGTTCAAGGTTGGGATTCGGTGGCACTGAAAGCGGATGTGGAATTGGGTGGAACGGATCAACGATTCAATTTATTGATGGGGCGAGAACTGCAAAAAGCAGAAGGGCAACCGCAACAAACTGTGTTGATGATGCCTTTGCTTGAAGGGTTAGATGGCGTTCAAAAAATGTCTAAGTCTTTAGGTAATTATATCGGTATTACGGATTCTCCCAACGATATGTTTGGTAAGATCATGTCCATATCAGATGAGCTAATGTGGCGTTACTACGACTTATTGAGTTTCAAGCCTACTGAGGAAATCCAATCGCTTAAATTAAAGGCAGAGCAGGGTGCAAACCCAAGAGATATGAAAATTGCCTTAGCCATGGAAATTATCGAACGCTTTCATTCGAACGAAGCGGCAAAAGCTGCTTATCAAGACTTTGTACAACGATTTCAGAAGAATGCCATTCCTGACGACATAGCAGAAATTGAGATTGCCCTGCCTGCAGAAGGTATTGCCATTGCGAATTTGCTTAAACAAGCTAATTTAGTTGTTTCAACATCAGATGCAATGCGAATGATTCAGCAGGGAGCAGTTAAACAAGACGGTGAAAAAATATCCGATACACGTTTACTGTTAAATGATAAAACGTCTGGTGTGTTTCAGGTAGGTAAGCGTAAGTTCGCGCGTATAAACCTTGTTTAGTCTGTAAAATTTGCCATTTTATAGTAAATACTTAAGCCGGTTCGCTTGAATGTAGGCATCGGAAATTTAGATAGTTGGGATTGCCAAAATGGTAGCTGACTTAATTTGTCTGGTTCAAATAATGCTTGAGCCAGACGCTTTCCTGCTTGAGTTGCGAAGGCCACCCCTGAACCACAGTATCCCATAGCGTAACTCAGTGATTTATCTTGGCTAGTCCAGACTCTCGGGTAGTCATCTACCGATACGCTTATCCAGCCACTCCAAAAATAGGCTGCTTCCATTCCTTTCAAAGACGGAAATGTAGAATACAAGCCTTCAAGTAATCGCTGACAGTTGATTTGATGTTCAGCATCTTTTCCTTTAATTGCGCCTCTACCACCAAACAAAATACGTTTGTCAGGTAATAATCGATAGTAATATTTCATTCTTCGCGTATCCATTGCCATTAAACCTGATTTGAATCCAATGATCTCAAGTTCTCTGTCTGACAATGGGCGTGTGACGACTATGCTGGACAATACTGGGAAGTGTCGATGTTTTAAGGTGGGGTGTAACTTTTTAGAGGTGTACCCGTTGGTAGCGATAACCAATTTATCCGATTTTACCGTGCCATTTGGCGTGCTCAATACGTGCGATTCACCCTGTCTCTTGCGCTCAATGACCGGGGAATTGGTGTATATCTGAGTACCTGACGCCAGTGCCATGCGCTCATACCCTTTAACCAGTTTGAGGGGATTGACGCCAAAGTTTTGTGGAAAATAGATACCACCAAACATATTATCTGTCTTAATAAAATTTGCTGATACGTCTTTACTATGGATAAATTCGATTCCACCGCCGAATTTCTCTTGCAAGTATTCCGCTTGATATCTTAGCCCTGCAACTTTTGATCTTTTGTGAGCTAGTTTCAGGTAACCGCCATAAGTCTTTTCGCAATCGATTTTTCCTTTTTCGATAAATCGATTCACTGAATCAACCGCGTTAATATATTCCTTATATATTTCTAATGCGGTTTGCTCTCCCCATTTTCGGGTCATATCGAGTAACGATAATCTTCCTGTGCTTGCGAGCACGAAACCTGCGTTTCTACCACTGCAACCCCACCCAGCGTCATTGGCCTCAAGTAACGCTACTTTTTGATTGTACTTGTGCGAGAGGTAGTAAGCGGTTGACAGCCCTGTGTATCCACCGCCAATGACAGCAACATCCACTTCAATGTCTTTTTCAAGCGGGGGTGAACATCTTCTCTTTTCGTTAGCTGCCCAATAGGAAACAGGGTAGCCTTGCCAAGGTTTTGGATAAGATTCGATTAAAGGATCATACATAAGCTAGCTTAAAATCTCAGTATCATTTCAGCCGCAGTACAGTTACACAAACGGCCACAAACGGGGCAATCATATTGATTTTCCAAGCTTAGGGCTCGCCATTTGTTGGGATGTTCTTTTATTAACTCCCCACCGCATTTTTTGAAATATCGATATGCACTATTATTAGGACTAGCAAGCCAAATATGTGCCAACCCTGCTTGAGCACCTTGCTTAATGGATTGTTCGACGGAACGCTGAAGCATCTGCGGGCCAATACCTTGCCCTTGGTAGTTGCTATCAACGGTATTGCATTTGAAATAACTGACTTTATTCTGTGAAATTGCCCACTTTGAGGGAGTGCACCACTTATCAGGTGCCCAATGACGGGGCGCTATGGTAAGTCGAAAACCGATTAACCTGTCTTTATTTAGCGCCACTATGCTGGCATTTAACTCGTTCTGAAATGACTTTTTATATAACTCTTTTACTACAGGTAAGTCTAAGTAATTGTCACCATGAACCCGATTGCCCAGTTCAATGACTTGATCGAAGAACTCGGGTTGAAAAGATTTATATTCTACAGGAAGCATTATTGTTCAATGACATGACCCGCTTTTTCCCAGTTGAGCATATCACCGTCTAGATGTTTCACTTGGGTAAAACCATTACTCAACAAAACATCAGCGGCTTTACCGGCTCGGAACCCTGAGCGACAGTAAACAACGACTGTTTTATCCTTGTATTCTGACAATTTACTCATATTTTCCGCGATCTCAGAGTGACTAATGTTCACTGCACCGGGAACATGCCCTGCGTTATATTCCTTTTCAGTGCGAACATCTAATATCAACCAATCGCTTTTATCTGCTGCAATCAATTGTTCTGCCGAGATATCTTTAACTTCTGCGGAAAAAGAGGAGAAACTAATCACACTCAAAAACGATAAAATCAAACTTTTATAATATTTCTTTATTGAGCTCGCCACTGTTTTCTCCTCAATTTATGTCAGTTTTGTTGTCAAAAAGCCGCTTTAGTAGCGGTAGGCATCCGTTTTGAATGGCCCTTCCACAGCAACGTTGATGTAATCCGCTTGTTTCTGAGTCAACTCAGTGATCACGCCACCAAACCCTTCAACCATATATCGGGCAACTTCTTCATCAAGTTGCTTAGGCAAAACCTCAACGCGCAATGCAGCTTGTTTATCGGCCTCAGGTAAATCAGCAAAACCTTGTTTGAATAAATGTATTTGCGCCAATACTTGGTTTGCAAAAGATCCATCCATAATTCTTGATGGATGACCTGTTGCGTTACCCAAATTGACTAGGCGACCTTCAGACAACAACAACAAATGGTCGGCTTCATCTTCACTTCTGAATATCTTATGAACTTGAGGCTTTATTTCATCCCAACGCCAATTTTCACGCATGTATGCAGTATCAATTTCGTTGTCAAAATGACCAATGTTACAAACCACCGCACCGGATTTCAGACTTTTCAGAATGTTCGAGTCACAAACGTTTACATTACCCGTCGTAGTGACGATTAAATCAGTCGTACTTAAAAGAAGCGTATCTACATCTTCAATTTTGCCAGTATTTTTACCGTTAAGGTAAGGAGAGACAAGTTCAAAACCGTCCATACAGGCTTGCATGGCACAAATAGGATCAACTTCAGATACCTTAACTATCATACCTTCTTGACGCAAAGATTGGGCAGATCCTTTACCCACATCACCATAGCCAATAACTAAGGCTTTTTTACCTGCCATTAAATGATCAATGGCACGCTTAATTGCATCGTTCAAACTGTGGCGGCAACCGTATTTGTTGTCATTTTTAGACTTTGTCACTGAGTCATTAACGTTAATCGCTGGTATTTTTAATTCGCCCGCTTCAAGCATTTCAAGAAGTCTGTGCACACCCGTGGTGGTTTCTTCAGTCACACCGTGTACATTTTCTAAAACCTCTGGGAATTTTTCATGCAACATCAGGGTAAGGTCACCACCATCGTCAAGGATCATGTTGGCATCCCATGGCTTACCATCTTTAACTATTGTTTGTTCTAGGCACCATTCGTACTCTTCTTCAGTTTCACCTTTCCAAGCGAACACAGGTACTCCCGCAGCAACAATCGCAGCCGCGGCTTGATCTTGGGTAGAAAAAATATTACACGAGGACCATCTGACTTCTGCGCCGAGATCAACCAAAGTTTCAATGAGTACCCCAGTCTGTATGGTCATATGAATACAGCCTAGAATTTTTGCCCCTTTTAAGGGTTGCTCAGCGCGATAGTTGTCACGAATTCGCATCAATGCTGGCATTTCGCTTTCAGCAATTGTGAGTTCTTTTCTGCCCCACTCAGCGAGTGTGATATCTGCAACTTTATAGTCGCCCGTAGCCATTACATGGTTGTCTTGATTCATATTGGTACCTTTACCGGAATGTCACTTAATTTAATCTGTTAATTTTGCCATATTTGACGTCGCTTGGCTTGCGGTTATTTACTTTAAAACCTTGCGGGGTCTATACGGCTAAAAAGGATAATTAGTTTATCTTACGACACAAATCATCTAATCCATCAAGTATTCGAGGAGTAAATCGATGCAGACGATCTGGGTCAACAACCACCACACGAGATTCATGCAACGAATTGTATTTTTCCCACTGTTTCTCAGCCTCATTCAAGGCCGTTTTCATTGCTGCAATCATAATCTCAGGTTTACGTCTAAGTACATCTTCTATAATGACTTCTGGATAATCTGAAATGACATTATTAAATACGTTTGTCGCTCCGCACAATTCGAGCAAATGATTTGCCCAAGCTCCTTTGCCTATGCTCATAAGAGGTTTGGGCCACATGTAGTAAAATACGGAAGTTTGTTTTTGGTTTTTGTAGCGGGTTTGGATTGCTTTCAGAGAGGACAAATATTGTTCACTGACTAGGTTAGCTCTTTGCTCAGTGCCAAGCAGCTTCCCTAACTCTTTTATCTCTTTGGCAATATCCCATACTGAATCAGGAGAAGAGTAAAACAGCCTGTATCCTAATTTGCTCAAACGGGATATGTCTTGAGGTTTATTGCCGCCCTTCCATACCAAAATCAAATCTGGCTCACTACGCACAATAGCTTCAAAATCAGCACCATTGTAGTCTGCCACTGAAGGAAGCTGTGTTGCTTCAGCTGGATAGTCACTGTAATCACTGACCGCTACTAATTTATCACCCATACCTAATTCAAAGACTAATTCAGTGGTATGTGGGGCTAAACTAACGATACGGTTCAATTCACTATTAGCACTTACTTCAGCACATTGAATGTACACCAAGCCTGCGATTATGAAGAACACCTTATTGAAGTATCGCAACCCTAACCTCGCGAAATGACATAAATAACAGAAATGGCTAACAACAACCCAACTAGAGAGATAGCGAGCACTCGAGCTAACGCCTGTCTCAGTCTGTTTAGGTCAGCCAGTACAATTTCACGCTCACCTCCCAAACGCGGAAAACGCTGTTTTAAACCGTCGTAAAAAGCTGGTCCGCTAAGCTGAATTCCCATTGCACCTCCGCAAATTGCTTTGAGCAATATACCATTCGACCAAAACGAATGAGGTTTAGACTTGAGTACAGTTAACCCTTTTAATCCGCCTTGGATACCTTGGGCTAATGCAAAGACGATACAGAAAACAACAGAAGAGGGTAACGACAATAATGCAACAAAATATGAGCAAAACGCCCCAAAGTACTGATTGCTGGTTTTTTTTGTGTTCCAGCATTGATTCATTTCAATCAGCAGCCGAACTATTAACGCTCCCAAGCCTCCAGAAATTAAAAACCATATGATGATATTGATAACTTGGTAGTTGTATCGCAACAGCAAGGACTCGATTGCACCTTTTGCCACTCCCATCTTTGACAAAGGTTCAACATCTCTCAAAACCATGGAACGTAAATGATTTTTTGCCAAAGATTTTTTATTTGCACTTAGGGCTTTTTCAACCAGATCGAATGAACGCCGATAAGGATAGAGCTGCAAGGCTATCCACAATAGGAAAGCTTCAAAAAATAATCGGTAATACGCCAAGTTCAACAATATACCGATGATAATCGCAGTTGGAGTAAGTAAAACACCACAGGCCAACAAACCTGATAACTTGCGTTGGCTTGGAGTGCGATTTTTATGTTTAGGGTTTACTTTGTCAGCCAAATTCTGGCAAACCAAGCGAAATAAACTTAGAGGATGGAATTTTTCAGGCCAAGGAATAAGTTTTTCAAGTATCAGAACAACACAAATAATAACAAACGATTTTAGCAATGGCGCTTGGACCAATGCTTGTTCAACCCCGGTAAGCCAAGACTGCATTTAAGTTGTTGCATCCACAAAAACGTTACGCATCAGCCAATGCAAGTTCTGAGATCATCCCCATCACCAATTCCGCAGAATTTTTTGCTGCTTTATCAATATATGATTTAAATGACACACTAGAGGTTTGTCCGGCTATGTCTGACAAAGAACGAATAACCACAAAAGGCGTGTCTAACATGTAGCAAGTCTGGCCAATTGCTGCTCCTTCCATCTCAACGGCGCGCATATCTGGGAACAAACCTCTTAGTCTGGATGCCGCATCATCACATCCAATAAACGAATCACCCGTACAAATTAGCCCGCGTTTACTTTTAACATGAACCACGTCTTTAGCAGCATGCTCTGCAGCAACAATAAGTCTTTCATCACAAGGGTAGATTGCAGGCATGCCATAAACTTGGCCACGTTCGTAACCAAAATGAGTTACGTCCACATCGTGATGTTGCACACTGGTGCCTATGACAAGATCGCCAATCTTTAAGTCACTATCAAAACCACCAGCAGATCCAGTATTCACGACAAAATCAGGTGAAAAGCGGTCAATCATTACCGTAGTAGCGACAGAAGCGGCAACTTTGCCTATGCCGCATTTGACCACTATGACCTGTACTCCATGCAGAGTACCGGAGTAAAAACTGAGATGTCCGTAGTGAGAGATGGAAACATTATTCAATGTTTCGTTAAGCAATGCGACCTCCTGGTCCATTGCGCCTAATATTGCAATTTTCATTCGAAGTTAGTATTGAACAATTTGCGCGGATTTTAGTATTAACTTAGCAAAATAGCGAACTAATATTATTTCGAATCACGCAGCAATAGGTCGACTAGAGCGAATAGGGCGTTTCGGTTTGTTGGCGATAGGGTTGTCGGGGTTTTTTGAACCTTGCACAACAGGTTGAGGTTGTTTGCGTTTAGTTGGCGCCATTTTAGCCTCAATACAATCGCGTATTTCAGCTAGTGTGTAGCCATTTTTAGCTTTAATTCTTAAATGAGGAACCCTTGCTGCGTCTAGCGCACTGCTTACGTACCAGTCGCGCTGACTCTTGTAGCCATCCTTAGTCTGGTTGTTGACCAAGTCAATCGCCATCACAGGACTCATGTCTTCGCGATTACAGAGTACAAAATCAAGTTGTTTGCTGTTTGCTTTCAATAAAGCCGATTTAGCGGTTTTCTTATCGGTATTTTGGCGCAAGCAAATCACTTCAGAAAGCCTAACACGGCAAAGAATGCGATATTTATTGCCAACCGCTTGTTCAATCATCGAGAAAAACTGGTTTTCGGTTTGAGATAGTAGGGTGGCTTTTCGTTTAAACGGGAAAGATAAACCATTATCGCTGAGTTTTAGCGCGCCTATCGCTACCACTATTAATAACATCATCAAAATAATCGCTAATTCCATAATTGCCTCTTTACACTCATTCTCATTGCCAAAATATTGGCTAAGTTATTTTTCTACAGAGTTATGAGCAAATAAGATGCCACAACGGATCTTGTATCAGATTGTTGTGCCAGATTTATGTATTAGCTTGTTGTTAAAACTTTTGTGTCGGAAGGTAGGGGAAAATGATAGGAATTCTAGCGGTCTAATCACATTCCTTGAGATCAAACAGATTTAATTAACACATCCACTTGACTGCCATTACCGTCTTTGGAAATTACGATAATTTTGTCAGAATCCTTGTATTCCATCATTATCCTGCCTTTAAGTTGGGTAATGTTATCTGCTTGTCCCAATTGTTGCTGATAAAACGTTTGTGTTGTTTGTGGATCGGCTGCAGCATGATAAATCAGTGACGCTGGAACGCTACCGTCGAATATTTGGCATAATTTTGCCCCAGGAAAAATCGGCAATTGGTAAAAATCTGCTGGACATGCTTGTGCATTATAAACGGATTTTTGTTGATCTTCGGCCATTGAGGCAGTCGCGAAAACCATAAGGGCTAGCGACAACAAAGAACCTTTAGCGAATCGTGTTTGATTTAGCACAACATTTACCGTTAGTTTGACAAGAAGTTCTTACACTATAGGATCTCAGTATATAAGGGGCAACTAAGTTGCCAACTAATTAGGTATGTGAATAGGCGCAAGGGTATGATGTCACGCTTTTATCGATTTATCAGAGACTACTTAAGATTAGGTATTTTTGCCCTCGGACTACTGGTTGGTGTGCAAGTGCCAGGGTTTGTCGATCAATATGAAAAGCGTGTCAGTGCAAGGCTCGATGAGGCGCAACTCAATCTTGCAGGTTTTCAAGTTACCGCAGACAAGTACTTTTCAGGAAGCTTAAAGCGACTTATCGAACACTACCAAGCGAGTGATGATATTGTATTCAAACAAGACGCTGTAAGCATCCAGTCTATCTATGACCGTGTCGAATTGTTGCGACAAGAGGCCCAACGATTGTCTGGTAATCAACTATTCCAAGCTTGGCACGTCATGCTGAATGCAAACCAACAGTTGTTTGATGAAACTGTCGAATCTTATAGTTATACCGTGATGTTGAATCCATTTGCATTGATTTGGGGGATCTGTGGTGCGTTAACCCTAGCCATGTTATTGGATTTACTGATTGGAGGAACAGTTTACTGCACCCATAAAATTGTCCCTAGAAACATCAGGAAAAGTTAATTGCCTCCATTCTCGTTTGGACTCAACTTAACATAGCTTGTTTTAACTTCAGTGTATAAAGCGTGGTAAGTCTGAAAATTTCAACACGCTGTAAAACGTCACTTTGCGCTTGGACGGCGACATCCATGTCTTCGTGCAGTTGTAATTTCTCAGGCTTTCCACACTTTTCTCTATTATAATTACGCCTCCCTCTTTTCAGCAGATGAAAGAACGAACCTATGACCACCAAAAATTTAACCATTGACTTTGTCTCTGATGTGTCTTGCCCTTGGTGCATTATTGGTTTTCGCGCTCTCGATCAAGCGTTAGAAAACCTAGCTGAGCAAGTAACAGCTGATATTCATTGGCAGCCTTTTGAATTAAACCCTAGCATGCCAAAAGAAGGGCAAGAAATTAACGAACACTTGAGTCAAAAGTATGGGATTTCAGAGCAGCAACTAAGCCAAAATCGCGAAGCGATAAAGCAACGAGGGTTGAGTGTTGGCTATGAGTTTGGAAATCGTGGAGGGGGCAGAATTTACAATACATTTGACGCCCATCGACTTTTACATTGGGCCGGAGAGCAGAACCGCCAAACTGAATTAAAGCTTGCTCTATTTGATTTGTACTTCAAACAAAGCGGCAACCCTAGTGATCATGAACAATTGCTCACCGTCATTGAGCAAGTCGGCCTCGATCGCAAGCAAGCGAAAACAATACTTGATTCAGATACCTATGAACAAGAAGTGCGAAAATCACAGCAGCACTTTAAGCAATTGGGTATTAGCTCTGTGCCTGCAGTGATTATCAATAGTCGACATTTAATCAGTGGTGGGCAACCCGTAGATGTGTTTGAACACGCGTTAAAACAAATCACTGAGCAATCCTAGACGACAACGCAGAAAACACAATAAAAGCAGGAAACAGAATAAAAAAGGGGCGATATAGTCGCCCCTTGATGCGTTGATTTATTTCGAACTAAACGCCGATATAATCCAAGATACCTTCAGCCGCTTCACGACCTTCAAAAATGGCCGTTACGACTAGATCAGAACCTCGTACCATATCACCACCAGAGAAAATCTTAGGATTGGATGTTTGGAAAGCATATTTGCCCTTAGCAGGCGCTCTTACACGTCCTTTCTCATCTAAAATGATGCCATAGTCAGAGAACCAATTCGCAGGGCTAGGTTGGAAACCAAATGCTATGATGACCGCGTCAGCTTCTAACACATGTTCAGAACCTTCCACTTCTACAGGACGTCTGCGTCCTTGTGCATCAGGTTCGCCCATTTCGGTTCTAACCAGTTTGACACCACAGGCTTTGCCGTTTTCATCTACTGCAATATCCAGTGGTTGAAGGTTAAATTGGAAATCTACTCCTTCTTCTCGCGCGTTAACCACTTCTCTGCGTGACCCCGGCATACTTTCTTCATCACGTCGATAGGCACAAGTGACGCTTGCAGCACCTTGTCTTATGGATGTACGGACACAATCCATCGTAGTATCACCACCACCCAAGACAACGACTTTTTTGCCTTCCATATCGATGTATTCAGATGCATCTTTTTCTATTCCCATTACTCTATTGGTATTAGCAATAAGGAATGGAAGCGCTTCATGAACACCTTCAACGTGTTCGTTGTCAAATCCACCCTGCATTGACTTATAGGTGCCCATGCCGAGGAATACCGCGTCATAGTCATCCATCAATGTTTGAAATTCGATATCTTTGCCGATCTCAGTATTCATCACAAACTCTACACCCATTTCGGTGAAAATTTTGCGTCTCAATTTGATCACATCTTTTTCGAGTTTGAATGAAGGGATGCCAAAGGTTAGTAATCCGCCAATTTCTTCATACTTGTCATAGACAACTGGTTTAACACCATTGCGAACAAGGATGTCAGCACAGGCTAACCCTGCTGGTCCAGCTCCAACTATCGCGACTTTCTTATCCGTCGGAATGACCCCTGACATATCTGGGCGCCAGCCCATTTTGAAAGCGGTATCAGTGATGTATTTTTCAATACTGCCTATGGTAACCGCACCAAAATCATCATTTAACGTACATGCACCTTCACAAAGTCTGTCTTGAGGGCATACACGTCCGCATACTTCAGGAAGACTATTGGTTTTATGCGACAATTCAGCCGCTTCCAAAATCTTCCCTTCGTTCGCTAACTTAAGCCATTGAGGAATGTAATTGTGCACAGGGCACTTCCATTCACAATACGGGTTACCGCAATCTAGACAACGGTCAGCTTGACCTTCTGTCTGAGATTGGGTTAAAGGTTGATATATTTCACCAAACTCTTCGCGACGCACTACGATCGGCTTTTTCGGTGGATCGATTCTTTCTACGTCTACAAATTGATATACATTTTTCGCCATTTTAAACCCTACCTACTACTGTGCTTGCAAACGTAATTCAGCTGTTGAGCGACTGATATGGCCCAACAGATTTTTCACGTCACTAGTCTTAGGTTTAACAAGTTTGAACTTAGACAATTCTTCCGCAAAATTAGTCAGAAGTGAAAGTGAGTGTTCACTACCTGTTTCTTCATAATGCTGGTCAATTAGTCCTCGCAAGTGTTCAGACAGAATGCCTTTTTCCTCTATCGGCATGATATCAACCAATTGAGGGTTTACTCTGTGCTTTATGTCTTCTAACTCATCATAGAGGTAAGCAAAGCCACCGGTCATACCTGCGCCAAAGTTCACACCTACACTGCCTAA
The DNA here is from genome assembly GCA_947503265.1 of uncultured Alteromonadaceae bacterium. GTDB lineage: Bacteria > Pseudomonadota > Gammaproteobacteria > Enterobacterales > Alteromonadaceae > Aliiglaciecola. The sequence continues at coordinate 44,600 of CANNDC010000016.1, read as the reverse complement.
AATTGCGACGATTCCGCCGGTCATGTATTCGCAACCATTGTCACCGATGCCTTCAACGACCGCAATTGCGCCTGAATTTCTTACGGCGAATCGCTCTCCAGCTCTTCCTGCGGCAAATAACTTACCGCCGGTTGCGCCGTATAAGCAGGTATTGCCCATGATCGCACTCGAATGCGAATCAAAATCTCGATTACGTGGTGGATAAATAACGAGTTTTCCACCCGTCATTCCTTTACCGACATAATCATTGGCGTCACCACAAAGCGTCATTTCAAGACCGCCCGCATTCCAAACACCAAAGCTTTGTCCTGCAGTACCTGTCAAATTGATTTTGATAGGGAAGTCGTGCATACCCTGATTGCCATGATGTTGAGCAATTTCGCCAGAAATTAGCGCACCCACAGAGCGGTCAGTATTTTGAATATCAAATTTCAAGTATGCACGTTTCTTACTTTGCACTGCAGACTTAGCGGCTTCCAAAATTTTCTGATTGAGAATTCCTTTGTCCAATGGTGCATTGGTCGTTTCTGAGCAGAATAGGCGAGTGTGATTGCCTGCCTTTGGTTTGGACAATATTGGGCTTAAATCCAACTTATTCTGTTTCGCAGTTACGCCATCTAGAATTTTAAGTAACTCAGTTCGACCGACTAGGTCGTCAAACTTAGCAACACCCATTGACGCCATAATCTCGCGAACTTCTTGAGCGATGAATTGGAAGTAATGCATGACCATTTCGGGTAAACCGATGAAATAGTTGTCTCGCAATTTCTCATCTTGTGTAGCTACACCGGTTGCACAGTTGTTTAAGTGACAAATACGCAAGTACTTACAGCCAAGTGCCACCATAGGGCCGGTTCCGAATCCAAAGCTTTCTGCACCTAAGATACCTGCTTTGACCACGTCTAAGCCGGTTTTAAGGCCGCCATCAGTTTGCACTCTTACCTTGTGTCTAAGGCCGTTTTCGACCAAAGCTTGCTGAGTTTCAGAAAGACCTAATTCAAAAGGACATCCTGCATACTTAACTGAGGTTAATGGACTAGCACCTGTGCCACCGTCATAACCTGAGATAGTAATTAAATCAGCATAGGCTTTTGCTACACCAGTAGCGATAGTGCCAACACCAGGTTCAGATACCAACTTAACTGAAATCAATGCAGTTGGATTGACTTGCTTCAAATCAAAAATCAGTTGAGCTAAATCCTCAATTGAATAGATGTCATGATGCGGAGGAGGTGAAATCAAAGTGACACCAGGCACTGAGAATCTGAGTTCAGCAATATAGTTATTTACTTTATCACCGGGCAACTGGCCACCTTCACCGGGCTTGGCACCTTGGGCTACTTTTATTTGGATAACATCCGCATTGACTAAGTAGTGTGGTGTTACGCCGAATCGTCCGGAAGCAACTTGTTTGATCTTGGAGTTTTTTTCGGTATTGAATCGAGCAGGGTCTTCACCACCCTCTCCAGAGTTGGATTTGCCGCCCAAACGGTTCATGGCAATCGCCAGAGCTTCGTGAGCTTCAGGGCTTAAAGCACCAATAGACATAGCCGCCGTATCGAAACGAGGGTATAGGTTTTCTGCAGGTTCTACCTGATCAATACTGATCGGGTCCGATTCTGGGGATAACTCTAACAAATCTCTAAAGTGAGTTGGTGAACGGCCATTCACTAATTCCGCGAATGCTTGATAGTCAGAATATTTGCCAGATTTAACCGCAACCTGCAATGTGGTTACGACATCTGGGTTGTACGCATGATATTCACCACCGTGAACGTATTTCAGTAAGCCACCATGTGACATAGGCTTGCGTTTGAGCCATGCGATGCGGGCCAAGTTCACCTGATCTTGCTCGAAATCATCAAATCCTGCGCCTTGAATACGGCTAGGTACACCTTTGAAACACAGTTCAGTGACTTCTTTATTGACTCCGACCGCTTCGAACAATTTGGAACTACGATAACTCGCTATCGTACTTATGCCCATTTTGGACATGATTTTAAACAAACCTTTGTTGATACCCTTACGATAATTAAGCATCGCTTCCATTGGCGATAAATCAATTTCGCCATCTTCGACCAACTGCTCGATGGTTTCATAGGCTAGGAATGGATAAACAGCCGTCGCACCCAAACCAATGAGTACGGCAAAGTGATGAGGGTCTCTCGCTGAGGCCGTTTCGACAACTATGTTCGAATCACATCTTAGCGCTTTATCAACCAATCTGCGCTGAACCGCACCCACAGCCATAGCGGCTGGAATGGGTAATTTGTTGGTACGAATATTTCTGTCCGACAGAATCACAAATGTTGCGTGTTTTTGTTTAACCAAATACTCGACTTCATTACAAATTCTTTCGATAGCTTTCTTCAGACCTTCTTCTGGCAAATAGTTCAATTCGACCACTTCAGAATAATAGTATTCTGCGTCAAACTCACGAAGCTGCTTCAGATCGGTATAAGTTAATATTGGCGAATCAAACAAAACGCGATTTGCATAACCTGAGGTTTCGCTGAACACGTTTTGTTCACGGCCAATACAGGTTGCCAACGACATCACATGATTTTCTCTCAATGAGTCAATTGGCGGATTAGTAACCTGAGCGAATTGCTGTCTAAAATAATCGTATACAGTGCGTTGCATGGAGGACATTACTGCCATTGGCGTGTCGTCGCCCATAGAGCCTACAGCCTCTTGTCCATCATTGGCTAAGACTTTGACTATTTGCTGAATTTCTTCGTAACTGTAATTAAACAGCTTGTGATAGGTAGCCATGGTGTCATCATCGAATGCTCGCTTACCTATTTGTGTGGCATCCATTTTTTCAATGGGTGTCAAATGTTTAATATGATTTCCTAACCACTCTTTGTATGGATGACGATCTTTCAAATCTTCATCAATTTCAGTTGAGCGCCAGATTTTACCTGTGTAGGTATCTACGGCTAGCATTTCTCCAGGTCCAACTCTGCCTTTCTCGGTGACATCTTCTTGTTTGTAATCCCAGATGCCAATCTCAGAAGCTAGGGTAATAAAGCCATCTTTAGTGATCACATAACGTGCTGGACGAAGACCATTTCTGTCTAAGTTACAGGCTACATGACGACCATTCGTTAGTACGATACCAGCAGGGCCATCCCAAGGTTCCATATGCATAGAGTTAAACTCGTAGAACGCACGAAGATCGGGATCCATAGTCGAATTATTTTGATAGGCTGGTGGCACGAGCAAACGCATCGCACGGAACAAATCCATCCCGCCAGCAAGGAATAATTCCAGCATATTATCTAGTGAGGAAGAGTCTGAACCTTCGCTGTTCACAAACGGAGCAGCATCCTGTAGGTCAGGCAATATTGGCGTGCTGAATTTTCCAGAACGTGCCATCGCCCAGTCTCTATTACCTCGGATCGTATTGATTTCACCATTGTGCGCCAAGAATCGGAATGGCTGCGCGAGTGGCCATTTAGGTAAAGTATTTGTAGAGAAACGTTGATGGAATACGCAAATCGCGGATTTAAGACGTTCATCAGCTAAATCTTGGTAAAAATTAGGCAGGTCTTTCGGCATGACCAAGCCTTTATATATTGTAACCAATGCAGAAAGACAGGCGACATAGAATTCACTGTCTTGCTCTAGGCGCTTCTCTGCGCGACGTCTTATGATAAAAAGACGGCGTTCCAAATCTTTTTTACGCCAGCCCGAAGGTGCATTGACAAAAACTTGTTCTATCTGAGGTACTCCATCAGCAGCCAGATCGCCTAGAATGGAATTATCAACAGGTACTTTTCTCCAACCCACTACCGATAAGGTTTCCTTAGTGAGTTCTTCGTTCAATACGTCACGAGCTATTTGTGCTTTTTCTTCATCTTGGTTGAGGAAAATCATCCCCACACCGTATTTCTTACCTAGCTTCCAATTTTCTTGAGAAGCTACTTCACGAAAGAATTCATCAGGTAATTGCAGCAACAAGCCACAACCGTCTCCGGTTTTGCCATCAGCAGCTATGCCGCCTCTATGTTGCATACGATCCAAGCCTTGAATGGCTGTGCTGACCAATTTATGACTTGCTTCGCCTTCAATATGGGCGATTAATCCGAAGCCGCAATTGTCTTTCGAATCATTTGGGTTGTATAAACTCATTAACGTTACTCCTACAGCCTTTACTCGGTCAGGTCGATTTACCTGTTTACCTTTACGCAGGCTGTTATGCCACGCTGGGTAAGACTTCTACGGTCTAATTTGCCCTAGCGAAATTACCAAATTTTATCTTGTCGTTAGTTTGAGGATACCAGCTGGCTATCGAATTTTTATGATTTTGATCCAAGCAGGCCTGACAAAATACCAGATTAACGTTATAAATCAATCAGCTCTTTGGATAAGAAGCTAAAAAAAAACTAAATAAAAGGCGAATTTTTCATATAACTTGTTAATAAACAATAATATATAAATATTCGAAGTCTATAAGAGTAAATTAAATCTTTTTTTAACTTAGTTTAATTCGCCGAGGGTTAGTAGATAAATACTCATCAGAGGAGTAGTGAATTTTAAATTCATGTGTTTTATGTGGAATAAATATGCAAAAAAAGTGAATAAAGTTTCATTATCAGTATTTGCTATTGAGTCAGACAGGAATAACACTCGTTTGAGCAAGTAGATTGATACATAAAGTAGGACTTAAGTTTTAAATTGTTGCTTTGCGCCTTTTTTGCGTTCGAAAAGCAGAAAACTTTTAATTTAGTATGTTATTTGTTCGATAGCAGTTTATCTCGCTCATTAAGCTTATCTTAGCATTGAAATTATTGTTAGCATGTGTGCATTATCCGTTGGCCTCAGAGTTAAGTATGGAAAGTTTAAATGCAACCTAAAGCACCAAAAGAGTATTGGGCAATTAGAATTGCTCAATGGGTTCATAAATTTGGCACATTAAAAGTCAGCATACTGTTTGTGCTTTTGACACTCGCCTTCACTCTCACAGGTTCATACGCACTGAGAATGATGCTTACCGGTGAAGTGCAAGGCGAAGATTTCGCCACGGCAATTATTTTGGCGATGTTAAGTGCACCATGGGTGCTTTTTCTATTTACGGAATTAGTCAAGCAGTTAGAGAGATCTCGCGCTAATCTCAGTCAGGTAGTAGAACAACTCGAACGACTTCGCGAAGCCGATGTGCTTCGCAATCAGGAACTCCAGAACAATATTAAGCAGTTGAATCATGAAATTGAGCAGCGCAAAAGTGCTCAATCTGAGCGTGAGAATGTATTTAAAGATCTAGAGCGGGAGATTCGCGATAAATCTGAAAAAGAAAGACAGGCTAATCGATTATCAACACTTCTACGCTCGATTATCGATGCTTCCCCAGATCTTATCTATTATCGTAACGAAGAAGGTCAGTTTGCGGGATGCAACAGAGTTGCCGAACAAATGACGGGTAAAACGGAAGAGCAACTAATTGGTTTGACGCCGCATCAAGTCTATGACGAAGATTTAGCGAGACAAGTGGTTGCCAGTGATCACGAGGTACTTGATAACAATGCCAGTATTACTGAAGAACTGTGGTTGAGATTTGCTGATGGCAGAAGACGTTACTTTGAAATGCGTAAAGTGCCATTTTATGACAATGCAGGAACACGTTTAGGATTATTGGCTTTCGGACGAGATATTACTGAACGTAAACAGGCTGAGAATGCCGTTGCAAAAGCCAATAAAGATAAAACCGCTTTTATCGCCACTATCAGTCATGAATTGCGTACACCTTTGAATGGCATAGTCGGCTTAAGTCGAATGCTACGAGATACAAATCTAACCGACGAGCAATTTAACTGGGTAAGCACTATCTATGCGAGTGGCATTACATTAGGCAACATCTTCAATGACATCATTGACCTAGATAAACTAGATCGGGATCGATTGGAGCTTTCTCTTAAAACGGTTTCTATCAAAGAATTTACCAACGAATTGAAGAGCATTATTGAGCTCATTGCAGAAGATAAAGGATTGGCTTTTACTGCAGAGGTAATTGACCCCATGCCAGCACAAGTAGAGGCTGATGGCACTCGTTTGAGACAAGTGTTGTGGAATCTACTGTTCAACGCAGTTAAATTCACACATAAAGGCAAAGTTAGTCTGACTGTAGAGGCGAGCGCGCCAGAAGCAGAGATCACCCAAGTAAAATTTAAGATTCAAGACACGGGTATTGGCATACCTAAAAGTGAACTTAACAATATTTTTGCTATGTATTATCAGGTCGACCACCCTGATCATCAAACCGCGACGGGCACGGGCATTGGCTTGGCCATTTGTAAAAAAATGATTGATATGATGGGAGGCAGGATCAATGTCAATAGTGTGGTCGGTGAAGGCACCTGTTTTACCGTCGAATTACCACTGAAAATCTGCCATGCACCCCTACAGTTGAAGGAACTTAACGTTAAAGGCCTTCGTATATTGTTGGTTGAAGACATTGAATTGAACGTCATGGTTGCTAAAGCTTTACTAGAAAAAATGGGACAGATTGTTGAAGTTGCAATGACGGGTACTGACGCTTTGAATATGGCACGAAAAAATGAATATGACCTGATTTTATTAGACATACAACTACCCGATATGAATGGTTTTGAAGTAGCTAGTGTGTTGCACGAAGAAGGTTTGGTGGAACAAACTCCTATTGTTGCGCTCACCGCGAATGTCATTAAAAAGCGGCAAGAATATTTAGACAATGGTATGGACGATGTCATTGCAAAACCGATCAAGAAGAGTCGGGTCATTGAAGTGTTTAGTAGTATTTTTAGTGATGAACCTAAACCCGTTAAGTGTTTAGTGGAAGAGTCTGTACCTAAAGACATCGAAACCATGCTAGATCTTGATTTGCTGCAAATGCTAGTGGATACCATTGGTCATGAAATGGTGCGCACTAGTGTTAAAGTTTTCCAAGATAACATGCCAAATTATGTCGAAGATTTGCAAATCAGCTTGAGTGCTAATGTAAAAGAAGAAGTTTGTTCGCAGGCCCACAAAATCAAAGGTGCAGCTGGCTCAGTAGGGTTGGCAAGAGTTCAAAAAATTGCCAATAAGATTCAACAAGGCGACCATCCTACTTGGTGGGAGAATGTTCATGATTGGGTTGAAGAATTATTAATGGCTGAAGAACAAGATATTCGAAAATTAAACGACTGGTTGAACCTGCAAAACATTGACGATTGAGGTCAGCAAGCTAAACTATGCGTCTTAATCTCGATTAGTTTTATCTTAGTCAAAACTGAAACTGACAGTTTAATAATATAATAGTATGATTATTAATCATATTTAACGTTGCCTCTGGCTAATATTTCACCGGAACCTTGTTTATGTCAACATTTGACCCAATCGATCACCCTCATCGTCGTCTTAATCCCATCACAGGAGAATGGGTGTTGGTATCGCCCCATCGTGCAAAACGTCCTTGGCAAGGCCAAGTGGAAGATGTGCAAACCGAAAAGCGCGATAGCCATGACCCTAAATGCTTTTTGTGTGCGCGTAATACCCGTATTAATGGTGAAGTGAATCCGGACTATCAGGGGACGTTTGTATTTACCAATGACTTTGCTGCTTTGATGACAGATACGCCCGAGTCACAGCAACAAAATGATGATTTGTTTACCTTGCAATCGGCACGAGGCACAAGCCGGGTGATATGTTTTTCTCCCGACCACGCTAAATCCCTACCAGAGTTATCGCATGATGCATTAAAAGGGGTGGTCAGTACTTGGTGTGAACAAGTGGCAGACTTGAGCCAAGACTATGCATGGGTGCAGGTGTTTGAAAACAAAGGTTCTGCGATGGGATGTTCGAATCCGCATCCTCATGGTCAGATATGGGCCAACAGTTTTGTGCCTGTGGAAGTAGAAAAGGCCGACCGTAATCAACAGGCTTACTTTGACAAGCATGGTACGTCTATGTTGCTGGATTATGCCAATAGAGAAAGTGCTGATGGCACCCGCACCGTGGTAGAAACGGAACATTGGATAGCAGTGGTACCCTACTGGGCTGCCTGGCCCTTTGAGACCTTATTGTTGCCCAAGTTCGCCTGTGCTCGCATGACAGAGTTGAGTGACGAGCAACAATCAGACCTAGCCATCGCGTTGAAGAAACTAACAAGTCGTTATGACAACTTGTTCCAATGCTCTTTCCCGTATTCCATGGGATGGCATGGTGCACCGAACAATGTGGATGACACGTCTCATTGGCAGTTGCATGCCCATTTCTATCCGCCGTTATTGCGCTCTGCCAGTGTCAGAAAGTTCATGGTGGGCTATGAAATGATGGCTGAGCCACAACGTGACCTCACCCCAGAGCAAGCAGCAGAGAAGTTGCAAGCCTTAAGCGATATTCACTACAACGAACAACAGGGAGCCTAATATGAGCAATGAACAAATGTTAGCTGACCTGAAAGCCAATTTTGAACACCACTTTGGTGCTCAACCTGCCCGAGTGTTTCAAGCGCCGGGTCGAGTGAACTTAATAGGTGAGCACACCGATTACAATGATGGCTTTGTGTTGCCTTGTGCGATTAACTACAAAACCATGGTGGCGGTGACGCCGCGTGAAGACAACACCGTGCGCACGGTGGCGGCCGACTATGGCAATGAGACGGATGAGTTTCAACTAGACAGTGATATCCAGTCGCACCCCACGCAATTGTGGAGTAACTATATCCGCGGTGTGGTCAAGCACTTGCAACTCAGAGGCTTTACCTTCAAAGGGGCTGACTTAGTGGTGGTAGGTAACGTTCCACAAGGTGCAGGGTTAAGCTCCTCAGCCTCACTGGAAGTGGCCATAGGTGAAACCTTTCGCCAACTGTATGACCTGCCCATGACCACCCAAGATGTGGCAGTCAATGGTCAACAAGCTGAAAACCAGTTTGTTGGGTGTCAGTGCGGCATTATGGACCAGATGGTGAGTGCCTGTGGTGAGCAATATAAAGCCTTGTTGTTGGATTGTCGCAGTTTGCACAGCAAATTGATTCAAATGCCTACTGACTTGGCGGTAATGATTATCAACTCAAACGTCAAACGTGGCTTGGTGGACTCAGAGTACAACACCCGTCGCGAGCAATGTGAAGAGGCTGCATCTAAACTTGGTCTCAAAGCCTTGCGTGATATCTCCCTTGAGCAGTTACGTGAGCATAAGTCGTTATTGTCTGAGGTAGTTTATCGTCGTGCCCATCACATCGTCTCAGAGAATGAGCGGACGTTGAATGCGGCCGATGCATTGGAACAAGCCGATTATGCCACCTTGTCTAGGTTAATGGCTGAATCCCATGTGTCGATGCGCGATGATTTTGAAATCACCGTCAAACCCATCGATTACATTGTTGAGATGCTGTCTGACATCATTGGTGACAAAGGTGGTGTGCGTATGACCGGCGGTGGCTTTGGTGGTTGTGTGGTAGCACTGCTACCCCATGATATGGTGCCGCTAGCTCGTCAAGCACTTGATGATAAATATGAAGCGAATACGGGTTATAAAGCTGATGTTTATATCTGCACTGCAAGTCCGGGTACAGGCGAGATAGAAAGCTAAAACTTTCAGTTCTTATGTTTGGCGGCAGTAACTAGCGTTATGCCGCCTAATATAGCGATTGAAGCGACGATCAAACGCAACGAAATCATTTCATCTAGTAAAAACACTCCCCCAAAAGCGGCAAATACAGGCACACTAAGTTGACTTATTGCGGCGACGGTCGATTTTAAGTTAGGCAAAACATAATACCAGACTGCATACCCCAAACCTGACGTAACAGTGCCAGATAATATGGCTAATATATAACCCGTCGGCGTGGCATGAACCGAAATAAAAAACGAAGGCAAAAGCAGTAGCAATATCGGGGTAGATTTTAAAAAATTCCCAGTGGTATCTGTTATTGCATTGACAGATTTAGTTCCTCGAATGGAATAAATTCCCCATGCGATGCCAGAAATAGCCATTAGCACAGCGCCGATAAGGGAAGGGGCTTCTAATCCCGGTAGTAACAAGTAAATGAATCCACCGAAAGATAGAATAATACCAAGCCATTCCAATTTCCCTGGCCGCATACCTTTGAACAAACTATAAGAGATCATCGTGATCTGCACGCAGGCAAATAAGATTAGCGCTCCTGTTGCTGTATCCAAGTAGAGATAAGCGAATGAGAAGGCTGCGGCATACAAAAATAGCGCTAGCGCTGAAAGCCAGCTTCCACTTTTGACCAAGAATGCTGGTGTTGCACTCTTGTTCAAAGGTTTATGCAACAGCATCACTAAAACTGAAAGGACTAGGGCACCAGAAACAAGACGAATAACAGTAAAACTGGCAGGATCAATTTCATTATTCGCTAATGCGAGTCTACATAAAACAGAGTTTCCAGCAAAAGCCAGAAGCGCAATAAGCGTGATTGAAGTTTGTTGAATTGCTTGGATGAAGTGACTCCAAAAATACTCGGGTCAATAGACCCTAGATGAGAAAGAGCGTTGCTGTACCTAGAAACGCAAATATACCAACGACATCTGTAATAGTCGTTAAAATCACACTCCCAGCAAGCGCCGGATCAATCTTCATTTTCTTCATGATTAACGGAAGCATGGCACCCGCTAAACCGGCTGCAATCATATTGACCATCATGGCAAATGCTATGACTCCCCCTAACATCCAGTCCTGTTTCCAGATCGCGATAACAGAGGCGATCAGTATTGCCCAAATGGCGCCGTTTAAGAATCCAATGGCAAGCTCTTTGGTGATTAAAAATTTAGCATTGCCCGGATTAACGTGGCCTAGAGCCATACCACGGATAACCAATGTTAGGGTTTGATTGCCTGCTACGCCACCCATACTTGGCACTATAGTGTTTAGAATAGCCAATACAGCCAATTGACTGAGGGTGGCTTCGAATAGATCACTTACCGCAGCGGCCAGCAGAGCCGTAACTAAGTTTACTGCCAACCATACCGAGCGTTTTTGGGTACTTTGTAATGCTGGAGCAAAGGTATCTTCTTCGTCATCCAAACCTGCCATACTCATCATCGAGTGTTCGGCATCTTCGCGAATAATATCAACGACATCATCAATGGTGATACGGCCTAGCAAACGTCGTTCAGAGTCGACCACAGGGGCGGATAACCAGTTGTATCGCTCGAACAACTTGGCCACATCACTTTCAGGCATGTCGACGGGAACTGCTTCTGCTTCCTCATCCATCAATTCATCTACAGTAACATCAGGTAATGCCGTGAGAAGTTTAGATACAGGCACAGCGCCCACAAGGGTATCATTGCGGCTAACCACATAAAAAGTATCTGTGCCTTCGGGTATTTCACTTCTGAGCCGCAAATACCTCAATATGACGTCAACAGACACATCTGAACGCAGAGTAATGGTGTCGGTATTCATAATAAAGCCAGCGGTGTCTTCACCATACGACAAGGCTTTTTCTGCCCGAAGACGATCTTGAGCATCCATTGATTTTAGGACATCTTGAGAAATAGCTTGAGGTAGAGAGCTCAAGGTTTCCGCAATGTTATCGATTTCCATGTCTTCAAGTGCATCTACCACTTTCTCGGGCAGCATTTGACTGATAATACCGTTACGAACATCTTCTGAAAGTTCTTCGAGGACATCGCCGTGGAAATCTGCATCAAGCATCTTCCACAGTTCGCCACGGGTCTTAGACGGCGAAGATTCGAGGAGCAATGCAATGTCTCCAGCGGGCAAATCGTGCAGTACTTTTCGAACATGCACAAACATCCCGCTTGCTAAAGCCTGGTTAATGGCTTGCAATTGGCGTTGCGCATGTTTTGTTTCGACTGCTTCGGCCATTGAAGGTAATCCAGAATAGGGATATTCGTTAGTGATTCAATAGTTTAGAGGAGTAAAGGTTTGAAATCAGCAATTATCTGCTTTAGTTAACCTCAGTTGAGGTTATTTAGTTTGATTATACATCACACTATATTACGTTGACGGTGTTACTAGGCCTATTTCATGACTCATGAGACAACTGATTGATGAAGGCTATTCTTGTTCGTTAAATCGCTCTGCAATAAGTGTCTCTACTGCGGCCATCGCAGCATCTGCATCACTGCCTTCGCAAATGACTTGAATTTCTCTTCCTTGATAGCTTTCCAATAACATCAATCCAAGCACACTAGCAGCCGAAGCAGATTTTTCACCTTGTTTGACAGTGACTTCTGATTCAAAAGTTTTCACTAACATCGCCAACTGGGTTGCGGCTCTTGCATGTAACCCCAGCTTATTGACGATAAGTAACGTTTTTTCCACTCGCATTATCGATTTAATTCCCTGTGTCGAATTTGCACATCAGGATGAGACGCTCGAAATGTTTTGGCTAGTGCCTCAGATACATAAACTGAACGGTGTTGTCCGCCAGTACAACCTATGGCTACAGTGACATAGCTTCGATTGTTGCGTTCTAAGTGGGGTAACCAAGTGGAAATTAAATTCTGAATTTGCCAAATAAATTTGGTCACTATCGGTTGTGAGCCTAAAAATATCTCTACAGGCTCATCTAGGCCGGTAAGATGTTTAAGGTCAGGTTCCCAATGAGGATTAGGCAGAAAACGCCCATCAAATACATAATCTGCATCTTTTGGAATACCATGTTTGAATCCAAATGACTCAAAAACCAGCACCAGTCTTGAGCTTTTCTTGCCGAGAATGCGTTCCCGAACTAGTTCGGCCAGTTGATGCACTGACAGTTTGTCAGTATCTAAATATAGGTCAGCTCTTTCCGCTATGGGAGCTAGAAGCTGGCCTTCTGCATGTATCGCATCAGCAAGCGATTTATTTTGCTTCGACAACGGATGCAGTCGACGTGTTTCGCTAAAGCGTTTAATCAACATGTCGTCACTGGCGTCTAGAAATAGAATCGTCATATCCCAAGTAGATGGAAGATAATCAAGTATTTCTACCAGTTCGTTTGGTTGCTTCGGCAAGTTTCTCACGTCCATGCTAACTGCGACTTGATCATATTCGTCAGCAACAGTATGAGTAAGAGTGGGCAGCAAGTTAACGGGGATATTGTCTACACAATAGTAACCGAGATCTTCCAATGCTCTTAACGCAATTGATTTGCCTGATCCCGAGCGGCCGCTGATAATAATGAGTTTCATGAGGTAATTGTCTCAAACAGCATTTGACTATCAGTGGCTCGTCGAAGAGATTTAACCACGTCTTTATCATTCAGCTTTGTGGCAATGGTAGCGAGAGTTTGTAAGTGACCTTGGGCTTGTTCTTCAGGCACTAAAATCGCAAAAAAAATATCCACGGGTTTGTTATCTATAGAATCAAATTCGATTGAAGGTGAACAGGTCAAGAGTACAGAAGTGACCTTATCCAACCCTTCAAGACGCCCATGGGGAATTGCAATACCATTGCCAATCCCAGTGCTACCCATTTTTTCTCGATTCATAAGACTCATTAAAATGGTATTTTGATCGATTTCAGGTAGATACTGAGCAGCAATCTGGCTGATAACTTCTAATATTCGCTTTTTGCTAGAACCCTGAATAGTACACACTGTGCAATCAGGGCTGAGTATCTCTCTTATTTCCATTGAACTTCTTATTCGTTAGGTTACAAAGTTGATTTAATGGCGCTTCACTTTTTCCTTGTGTTTTATCACTTGCCTGTCCAACTTATCAATTAACCCATCAATGGCTGCGTACATGTCTGAATGTTCTGAAGTTGCAAACACTTCTCCTCCGGAGAGATGCAGCGTTGCCTCAGCTTTCTGATTCAATTTCTCCACATTTAAAATAACGTGGACATTGTTAATCGAATCAAAATGTCGCTCTAATTTTGAGAACTTGCTATCGACATAATCTCTCAACGAATCGGTAATTTCTACATGATGACCAGTTAGGTTAATTTGCATATTTGCGCCTTCCTTACTTTAGTGCAGCCTATAACAGACTTTTACGTTGGTTAGACGGAGGAATCAGCAACGATTCCCGGTACTTAGCAATGGTCCGCCGTGCGACTTTAATTCCTTGATCAGCCAACAATTGAGCAATTTTGCTGTCACTCAATGGCTTGCTAGGAATTTCAGCGGCCACCAGTTTTTTGATTAGTGCACGTATTGCAGTCGACGAACACTCACCACCAGAGTCTGTCGCCACGTGACTAGAAAAGAAGTATTTCAATTCATAAATACCCCTTGGTGTATGCATATATTTTTGCGTGGTAACCCGAGAAATTGTCGACTCATGCATATCGACCATTTCTGCGACGTCATTGAGCACCATGGGCTTCATCATTTCTGGACCATGCTCAAAAAATCCTAGTTGCTGTTGAACGATACAATTGGCTACTTTCATTAGCGTATCATTTCGACTTTCAAGGCTTTTAATAAACCACTTAGCTTCTTGCATGTGTGAGCGGATAAACTGACTATCGCTGGTGTTTCTAGCACTGCGACTCATAGCAGCGTACTGCTGATTGACGTTCAATTTGGGCAGGCTGTCAGGATTTAATTCGACCTGCCATCTACCATTCTTTTTCATCACAGAAACGTCAGGAATAACGTATTCAGGCTCTCCTGTCACCAAAGCACTTCCGGGACGAGGGTTTAAGGTTTGCAATAGTCTTAACGCTTCTCGCAATTCGTCTTCGCGCAGCCGCGACTTGCGCATCAAGGTTCGATAATCTTTGGAACCAAGTAAATCTGAGTATTCAGTGATTAAGCTTTTCGCTTCTTTTAGCCAAGGTGTATCTGCTGAGAATTGATTTAATTGTACGAGCAAGCATTCTTGGGGAGTTCTGGAGCCTGAACCAATAGGGTCAAACATTTGAATACGCTTGAGTACACATTCGACTTCGTCTAATTCTATTTCTTCATCATGCAGACTCGCCAACACTTCTTCTGTGCTTATGGTCAAATAACCAGACTCATCAATGGAATCAATGATCGCCATTGCGATGGAGATATCGGTATCTGAAAAGGGAGTAAGTTGCATTTGCCAAAGTAGATGGTCTTGAATATTTTCAGTCGTTTCGCCTTGGAATATTTGATCATCTTCTCCCGGGCCGCTGGCAATCGGCGCGGGTGCAGAGGAAGCACTAATATATTCATCCCAAGTGCTATCTATGGGTAGTTCATTGGGTAGGTCGCCATTATCTAATGCCTGGCTTGTATCAATGTTGTCAGCATCAACTGTCTGAGTAGGTTCTTCAATACGCTGATTGGATTCAGCTAGAGCAGCATCCCCTGTTTGAGTATCAACCCCTTCCTCAACCTCTAAGAGCGGATTAGATTCAAGTGCTTCTTGAATCTCTTGCTGCAAATCAATGGTAGACAACTGCAACAGCCTAATTGCTTGCTGCAGTTGTGGTGTCATTGTAAGTTGTTGACTAAATTTTAGCTGTAAAGAGGGTTTCATTAATATTTAGTTTATCTTAATTGATTAATCTTTTGTGAGACTTTAATTATCCAATACTATAACTATAGCTTGAATTGCTCACCTAGGTATACATCTCTTACTTGTTGATTATTGAGAACATCATCTGCCGTACCTGATGCAATTAATTCACCGTGGCTTACGATATAAGCTTTCTCACAGACATCAAGAGTTTCTCGTACATTATGATCTGTTATCAATACGCCGATTCCGCGATCTCTTAGGTGCTGTATAATTTTCTTAATATCATTGACTGAAATCGGGTCAACACCTGCAAAAGGTTCGTCTAACAGAATAAATTCCGGATCTGCGGCTAGTGCGCGAGCAATCTCGACTCTTCTGCGTTCTCCGCCAGATAAACTCATGCCAAGACTGTTACGAATGTGATTGATATTGAATTCGTCTAATAATGCATCTGCTTGTTGTTCTCTGTCTTCCGAAGACAATGACTTACGCGTTTGTAAAATCGCCATTAAATTTTGATACACAGTCAACTTTCGAAAAATAGAGGATTCCTGCGGTAAATAGCCTATTCCTTTGCGAGCTCTAACATGCATAGGTTGCTTGGTTAATTGATTTTGGTCGATGTATATTTCGCCTTTATCTAAGGGAACCAAGCCTACAATCATGTAAAAAGTAGTGGTTTTACCAGCACCATTCGGCCCGAGTAATCCAACAATTTGACCAGTCGACACTTCTAGACTCACGTCTTTAACTACTTGACGTGATTTATATGATTTGGCTAGATGGCTAGCTTTTAACGTTGCCATTAAGGTTTTTCATCCTCAGATTTTACTTTTTCCCCAGTTTGGTCTTTTTCCTCAGTTTGGTCTTTTGCCTCATCATTCGTTTTTTCTTTTTTACGCAAGCTATCAGGTTGGAATATGGTGGTGACACCACCTTCCTCAGAATCATCGCCTTCGGCAATTAATTGTTCAAGTTCCATATTAAATACAATGGATTCGCCTTTAACTTGGCTGCTATCTTGTTTTAATTCGGCGTCACCTGTCAAAGTCAAAGTCCGATTGGATACTTCATACTTAATTTCTTTTGCCGCAGCCAATATAGCAGTGCCATCATCCAACTCCTGCTGATAACTGGCTGGCTCTCCTCTAGCAATAAATACTTCTTTGCCTTCCCCAAGCCCGGCAATAACTTCTACTTCATCAGCTAGAATGACTAGTGTGCCTTGGGTGATTTTTACATCTTTACTGAAAATTGACGTTTTTGTTTTACCATCGAAAAAGTTTGATTGGGCATCCACTTTGATCGGTAAATCAAAGTCTTTTTCTCCCGCGAAACTCGCTGAACTTAATGCTAATAAGCTCAAAAGCGAAATTTTAACGAGGTGCATAAAGTGTTTGAACATGTTCTTTTAACTCATAAGTCTGGTTATTGAGATCGGCAACAAAGCCATGGCTATTCACTACAAAGTCTCGCCCATTTATCTCAACCGGTTGGTCTGACATCATAGTTTTTTCCGTCAGATTCACCTCTAAAAATTGTGTTTTAATCGTTTGTACAAATCCCGTTGTGTCCATACTACGAATTTCGACATCCGTCTCCAATTGAATTCTATTGCCTTCGTATAAGGTGCCTTCTTTAGCCACTACGTGCCAAGGTGTATCTTGGTTAGAAACGTATATTGTATATTGAGGTTGGCTAAACTGTGTGAAACCAAGTAACTGAAAATGTTCCATTCTCAAAGCAAAAACTTGATGATTTATCTTCCCATCTTCATTGTATAAAGTACTACGCATGTTGCGAGCTTGATAGTTGGGCTGATACAAATCATCGTTTTGAGCTACATTTTGCTCACTAGAAGTATCGAGCCAGCCTGGTAAATAAATAAGTAATACCAAGACAAATAGCAAACCGATACTTATGGTGAGTCGATTCATGTGCTACTGCCATGAATTTGATTCAATTTATTCACTGAAAATAGCAGTAAATCGCATACTTCCCTTACCGCGCCAGAGCCCCCCGCGGTTCGAGTAACATACTGAGCTTTGTCTTTCACATAAGGGTGACCATTGGGAACACTCACCGAAACACTGCTTTCTTCGAACATAGGAATATCAGGCATGTCATCGCCGATTGCAGCAACTTGTTCTTTTTTTAGTTTAAAGTGCGATTTGAGTCGTTGAACCGCAGCTCCTTTGTCTTCTTCACCTTGAATGATAAGGGTGATCCCCAAACTGCTCATGCGGTTTTCAACTATGGCTGATTGTCGACCAGTAATGATCGCGACTTCTATTCCAACAGAACGAATCGCTTTCACGCCATATCCGTCTAACGTATTAAAAGTTTTAAGTTCTTCACCACCATTGCCCATGTATATATTGCCGTCAGAAAAAACGCCATCTACGTCACAAACAAACAACTTAACTTTGCTTAATTTGTGGATCAAGTTACTCGTAACCGGACCGTACAAAGTTTCAATGATAGACATTAAACTACCCCAGCTTTCAATAACATGTGCATATTCAATGCACCCTTAGCTTTTCCATTTTCGTCAACAGCAAATAAAGAATTAATTTTATATTTTTCCATCAAATTTAAAGCACCCACTGCAAGTGTATCTGGTGTCGTTGTAATACTATTTTTTGTCATAACCTGTTCAACAGGCGTGGTATGAATGTCTATACGATTGTCCAAAATTCGGCGTAAATCACCATCAGTAAATATACCCAGAAGATGATGTTGGGAATCGACAATACCCGTCATGCCTAATCCCTTTTTAGAAATCTCCAATAACGCGCCAATGATGGTTTGAGATTTGTCTACCAAAGGCAGTTCTTCGCCAGTATGCATGATATCGTTTACTGACAACAGTAACCTTCGACCTAAACTTCCACCCGGATGGGATAAGGCAAAGTCTTCGGACGTAAACCCACTCGCGTCTAACAATGCGATAGCAAGCGCGTCTCCCATTGCTAAGGTTGCAGTGGTGCTGGCAGTAGGCGCTAAACCTAAAGAACACGCTTCTTTTTCGACTTTGATAATCAAAACTACATCAGAGTATTTACCCAACGAACTAGTCGCACTATTTGTCATGGCGATAATCGGTATACCCAATCTTTTTACTACTGGAATCAGACTTAACAGCTCTTGGGTTTCGCCCGAGTTTGAAATGGCTATCAACACATCTTGTCTGGTTAACATACCCAAATCGCCATGATTAGCTTCGCCTGGGTGCATAAAAAACGACGGTGTACCTGTGCTTGCTAAAGTAGCAGCTATTTTATTACCGATGTGGCCAGATTTACCCATGCCAGAAACAACGACTTTGCCGGTGCACTCTTGCATCAATTGGCACGCTGATTCGAAGTCGGAACCAATAAATGCTTTCAAATTGCTAATTGCATCCGATTCGATATCGAGCACTCTATTCGCGCTTTGAATGAAACTCTTAGTCATATCAACTTCTCAATTTAAACAAACAAATAGACACAATAACCTAAGTAACATGCCACCAACACACCACCTTCCCACCGGTTTATTCTGCGAGTACCTCGGAAATTGAAGCTAAAGCCAATCAGCAAGCAGGTAATTAAAAACATAGCAAAAATATCGCGACTGGCGACATCAGCATCAATTATGCCAGGAGCAAGTAGCCCTGGCATGGCGAGCACAGCCAATAAATTAAAAATATTTGAACCGATAATGTTGCCTAATGCGAGATCATCCTCGCCTTTGAGAACACCAGCAATACTCGCTGCAAGTTCTGGCAAACTGGTGCCCAAGGCAATGATTGTCAAACCAATTATTAACTCACTCATACCGAAATAACGAGCAATTTCTACGGCCGATTCAACCATGAAGTGTGCACTTATCGGTAATAATACAAGACCAACTAATACCCACATAATGGCGCTGGGCGTGGAAACATCGGTAGGTATTTCTTCTTCTGTCTCTGTATGTAGCGGATCGTTTTTCTCAGCGCTTAGAGAAATCCATGTTAATCCACCAATCGTAATAAAAAATAACACGATCAAAATAAAGCCTTCATAGAAAGCGAGGTTTCGGTCGTATAGAAAAAATCCAGCGAGAAAGGTCACGCCTAGCAGAACTGGCATTTCTCTTCTCACAGTAGTTGAGGACACGATTAACGGTTTCAAAAGGGCGGTCAGACCTAATACTAGAGCGATATTGGTAATGTTCGAACCAATGGCATTCCCTACAGCCGTATCAGGGTTGTTAGCAAGAGATGCTGTAGCAGATACTACGATTTCAGGGGCGGATGAGCCCATTGCGACTATCGTCAGCCCGATGACCATAGGTGTCACACCAATATTACTGGCCAACGCGGATGCGCCAAACACAAATCGGTCTGCACTCCAACTCAGGGCAACTAACCCAGCAATAAAAATTAAACTTTCAATTAACACAACGGCGTTTCATTAAACAGAGATGCTATAATTATCACAAAATACTCAGGCAAATTATATGACGATAATGATTATTACTCATAAAACATAATATTGTGATCAAAGATGTTAAAATCAAGCTACAAATAATGACGATTTGATGATTTATAATTTGTTACCTTTAGTTTTTGCTTAATTGCCTTGAAATTACAGATAATGACCGCAAATTGACACCCCTTGTGAAACAATTTTTGCAGTTGAGCTGTCTTACTAACGAGACAACACGGAGTATTTAGTGAATAATTTGATTGAAATAGATAGTTTGACCTTTAAACGAGGTGAACGAACTATTTACGACAATATCTCTCTGCAAATTAAAGAGGGGCAAACCACAGCGGTTATGGGACCAAGTGGAATAGGTAAAACGACACTATTAAAGTTGATCGGTGGTCAGTTGTCTCCGACATCAGGCGATATTAAGTTTCGCGGCGAATCCATTCCCAATATGAAACGCAGTCGTTTATTCAATGTACGTCGTCAAATGAGCATGTTGTTTCAAAGCGGTGCCTTGTTTACTGATATGACGGTATTCGACAATAT
Source organism: uncultured Alteromonadaceae bacterium (assembly GCA_947503265.1). Taxonomy (GTDB): domain Bacteria; phylum Pseudomonadota; class Gammaproteobacteria; order Enterobacterales; family Alteromonadaceae; genus Aliiglaciecola. Next base: position 24,211 of record CANNDC010000016.1, on the reverse strand, counting down.
TGCTTTTCCAATAAGAGAACATACAAATCTCTCTGAAGAGTTTATTCGAACAGTGGTTCTGATGAAGCTTCAAGCAGTTGGTCTTAGAGGAGCGGCAGATTTGATGCCCAGTGAGCTCTCTGGCGGCATGGCGAGACGAGCTGCATTGGCAAGATCAATCGCCCTTGATCCCGAGTTGATCATGTACGACGAGCCTTTTGCAGGACAAGACCCAATATCCATGGGAGTACTGGTTAAGCTAATTAAGCAATTGAATAACGCGTTAAAATTAACCAGTGTGGTAGTTACCCATGATGTAAAAGAAGTGATGAGTATTGCTGATTATGTCTACATCTTGGCTGAGAAAAAAATAATTGGTTCTGGAACACCGGAAGAAATACGTCAGAGTGACTCTGCCCTTGTGCAGCAGTTTCTTAAGGGACAAGCAGATGGTCCAGTGCCGTTTCATTATCCAGCAAAAGAAATTACAGCAGAGTTTTTAGGTGCCTAACGTAATGGAAAATTCGTAATGGAAGCATTAGCAAAACTAGGTAGGTCGACTCTCGATAAATTCAGCGCGTTAGGGCGTGCGACTTTTGTATTGTTGGGGGCTGTTATGTCAGTACCTCAACTAAAGAATATCCCACTTACAATCAAACAAATTTATGTGGTGGGTGTGCAATCTTTGTCGATCATCATAGTGTCAGGACTATTTATTGGCATGGTCATGGCACTTCAAGGCTATACCATTTTAGTCGACTATGGTGCTGAAGGAAGTTTGGGACCAATGGTTGCGCTGTCATTGTTGCGTGAATTAGGACCCGTAGTGACTGCTTTGCTATTTGCTGGTCGAGCGGGATCTGCGTTAACCGCCGAAATTGGCCTAATGAAGGCGACGGAGCAGTTAAGTAGCTTAGAAATGATGGCCGTCGACCCTTTGCGTAGGATAGTGGCACCAAGACTTTGGGCGGGCGTTATTTCCATGCCTATGTTAGCCATTATTTTCAGCGCGGTTGGCATTTTAGGTGGTCACCTGGTTGGCGTTGATTGGTTAGGCGTGGATGCAGGAAGTTATTGGTCAATTATGCAATCCACGGTTGAATGGAACGAAGATGTCCTTAATGGCTTCATAAAGTCGATTGTTTTCGCTTTTGTGGTGACCTGGATAGCAATTTTTAAAGGTTATGATTCGATACCCACTTCTGAAGGCATCAGTGCTGCCACCACTCAGACAGTTGTGTATTCATCATTGGCAGTTTTGGGGTTAGATTTTGTGTTAACTGCCATCATGTTTGGAATTGAGTAGAGGAAAATAAAGTGATTTCAAGGAAAACAGAAATTTGGGTTGGTTTATTTGTTGCGTTAGCCATTGCTGCTACATTGATGCTGGCCCTGAATGTGGCAAGTAAAGGTTCTGTAGGACAAGGAGAAACCTATAGTTTGTTTGCTAAGTTCGATAATATCGGCGGATTAAAGGTACGTTCATCGGTCAAAGTAGGCGGTGTCACTATTGGAAGAGTTGAGAGTATTGAACTTGATCCGGAAGATTTCACTCCCGTAGTAAAGCTTAGTATTTCCCAGCAATATAATCTGTTCCCCGAAACTAGCTCGGTATCTATCTTGACCTCTGGTTTGTTAGGGGAACAGTATATAGGATTCCAACCTGGATTTTCCATCGATGGTATCGAGAACCTTAAGGAAGGGGACTACATCGCAGATACTAAATCTGCCTTAGTACTCGAGGATTTAATTGGTCAATTTTTATTTAGTAGAGACAGCGAATAAGCTGCAACGGACGTGTAAGGAATAGGTATGTTTAAGTCAATTTCACAATATATTGCAGTCGTTTTTGTAATATTTTCTGCAACCATGTCTGTGGCTTCTGCTGAAGCTGTAGATGATAAGAATCCGTATATTTTGCTTGAGCAAGTGGGGTTGAAAACCTTTGCTCGTATCAAGGAAGAGCAACCAAATATTAAGCAAGATCCAGAAGTATTGCGTACGATCGTGCGAGAAGAGTTAGTGCCTTACATTGATTATCGTTTTTCTGCATTCAAAGTGTTAGGAAAGCATTTTAGAAAAGCATCAAAAGAAGAGTTAATCGAATTTGTCACAGTATTCCGCGAATATTTGGTAACCACTTATGCAGTTGCATTGGGCTATTATGATGACCAGACAGTACAGTTTGCTCCTGCCAAAGAATTGGACCCGAAAGACAAACAAGTCGTTGTGCGAGCACTCGTGAAAGACGACGACAGACCTGATATCAAAATTTCTTTCAGCTTACGCAAAGACAATAAGACCAACGAGTGGAAAGCTTACGACATGGTAGCTGAAGGTATTAGTTTACTTTCTAGCAAGCAAAGCGAGTTTGAATCTATTCTTCGTCAGGAAGGTATTCAAAGAGTTATCGATCTAATGAAAGATAAAATTGAAAAGCCCATTTCCTTAGAAAGTAATGAAAAGGAAGCTTAAGTGGCACAGGTAGAAGTCATCAAAAATGGTGATGGATTTTATTCTCTTAAAGGGGATCTAAATCGCGATACAGTAATGAAGTGCTGGGAGGGTAGAGACGCTGAACTATCTTCTTTACGCGGCAAGGTGCAAGAAATTCAAGTAGACTTAGCAGAGATAGAAAATGTTGATACTGCTGGACTCGCGTGGATTGTTCACCTCACTAAATATTGTCTGGCAAACGAGTTGGTTCTGAAAATTACGCAAGTGCCGTCGAGTATTATAAACTTGGCCACTTTGAGTAACTTAGAAACCAATTTACCCATTCAATCCACTGAATAACATCGCTAGGTTAAAAGAATTAAAAATGGAAAATGCAGAAATAGAAGAACTTCTCGTCAAAGAACTTGAATTGACTGAGGCGCATGTAACAAGTGATGGCTCACACTTTCAAATTATCGCAATCAGTGATCAATTCGAAACTATGAGTCGAGTCAAAAAACAGCAGTTCATTTATGCACCGCTCAAAGACATGATTGCAGATGGCAGCATGCATGCCATTAGTATTAAAACCTTTTCTGAACAACAATGGCAGCGAGAGCGTCTGTTCAATCTTCCACAGTAATCTGGTTTCTCATTAATGGAAAAGCTACTGATCAAAAAATGCCCACCTTTGCATGGTGAGGTGACGATTTCTGGTGCAAAAAATGCGGCTTTGCCGATTCTAATGTCATGTATTTTGGCCGATACTGCGTGTTTTTTCGAAAACGTCCCTTACTTAAGAGATATCAATACAAGTGTAGCTTTGTTGTCAGAGTTAGGTGTGAAAGCCGTTCGACATCCAGACCATGTTCTTGAGTTAGATGCCAGCAGTTTAGACAACTATACAGCTTCATATGAGCTGGTTAAAACGATGCGGGCGTCAATACTAGTGCTGGGTCCATTGTTAGCCAAGTATGGTCAAGCTAATGTTTCACTGCCCGGTGGCTGTGCCATAGGTGCTCGTCCAGTCAACTTGCATTTGGAAGGTCTCAGAGAGATGGGCGCAGAAATAGATGTTGATGCCGGTTACGTGCGAGCAAAAGTTGCTGGTAGGTTGCAAGGCGCGCATATCTTTATGGATATAGTCAGTGTCGGAGCGACAGAAAACTTAATGATGGCTGCTGCATTAGCACAAGGCACAACAGTACTTGAAAATGCCGCGCGCGAACCTGAGATTGTTGATTTAGCGAACTGTTTAAACGCGATGGGAGCGAAGGTTACAGGTGCGGGAACAGACAGCATCAAAATTGAGGGCGTCGATAAATTATCAGGGTGCCGATATCGTGTTTTACCCGATAGAATTGAAACTGGCACTTTCCTCGTTGCCGCTGCGGTCACTGGTGGCAGTGTGAAATGCGTGAAGGCTGCTCCTGATACGCTAGAAGCGGTACTGAATAAACTAACTGCTGCAGGCGCCAAGATTGAGGCGGGAAAAGATTGGATATCCTTGGATATGCAAGGCAAGAAACCCAGTTGTGTTAGTATCAAAACTGCTCCACACCCCGGATTCCCTACCGACATGCAGGCCCAATTTGTCGCTATGAATTGTGTGTCTACGGGTTCAGGAGTAGTGACTGAAAATATATTTGAAAACCGTTTTATGCACGTGCCTGAATTGCAACGCATGGGTGCAAATATCAGCCTAGAAGCCAACAGTGCAGTGTGTAATGGCGTCAATGAACTTAGAGGTGCTCAAGTGATGGCAACTGATCTACGTGCATCCGCAAGTCTGATTATTGCTGGACTCGTTGCAGACGGTGAAACCGCAGTTGATCGCATCTATCATCTCGATCGTGGCTACGAAAAAATCGAAGAAAAGCTGAATAAATTAGGCGCTTCAATCACTCGAATTCGTTAATTTCAGTTAAATTGATCCTTTCTTTCAAAAGGATCAACTGTCTTGAGATTTCACTTCTTGATATAGAGAATCAACATTTTTATTCCCTTCGACTCAGACCTTTTGAGAGCCTAGAAGGGGCAAGCATAATAAAAATTTAATTGCGGTGTCGTGGCACTATGGCTAAATTCGCAACCAGCCGAACAACTATGAAGTGTCTAAGGTATCAGTGGCGATTGCGTTTGAGACGGTTAATTTCATTCGGAATCAAACAGGTATACACTATTAAATCGAGTCTGTGAGTTAATTTTATTGGGTTATAGTTGATGAAAAAGCGGTTGAATTTTAGAAAGCGCATCGCGACTCAAGCAATAGCAGGTTGCATGCTAACTTTATTATCTAATCCACTTCAGCTAAGTATAGCAACAGACTCAGTCCACACCAATGGGGTAGCCGCAAAGCCAGTGGGGTTGCGAACAGAGTTAATGTTGGGGGCACAAGTATTTAATATTAGAGATGCTAAACCTGAATTTTCGTGGGAGGTAGACAGTGCAAAGCTACAGACAGCGTATAAAATTCAGGTATATTGGTTACCGAAAAATGGAGGCGAATCCTTAATATGGGATTCAGGAAGAGTAGAATCTTCTGCGTCATTGGCCCAAGAGTTTGCTGGTGAATCACTGGCTTCAAGTCAAAACTATAGATGGCAGGTTAAGACTTGGAGTCAAGGACCTCAGGGTGCAATTGAGCAAAGCCCTTGGTCTGATCCGCAGATTTTTACCACGACTACTGCATTTGATAATGGCGTCAGTACATATCGACAAACGACAAGCTTAGTTCCCCCTCAATCTATTACCCAGTTACCTTCGGGCAAATACTTAATTGATTTTGGTAAGGTGGTATTCGGCTATCTTGAGTTGCATTTACGAAGCAATAAAGACGGTGTCATCAATGTGACGCTAGCTGAGCGCGGCGACGAGAAGGGTGCTATTCCTAATCAAGATCCCCGTTCCAAGGTTAGGTACTACACAGTGCCGGTTACTGTTAATCAGAATTTTGATACTTATCGCGTTAATCCACCAAGGGATAAACGGAATACTAAATCGGATAAAGCGATCCCTATCCCTGGGCGTTTTGGTCGTATTACCCCCTTTAGGTTTGTTGAAATTGATCCCAAGGGGTTAGCGCTTTCTGATATTAGTGCCAACCAAGTGTTTATTCATTATCCGTTTAACGAACTGTCATCGGCTTTTACTTCAAGTAATCAGGTACTAAACGATATTTGGGACTTATCCAAGTACAGTATGAAAGCAACCAGTTTTGCTGGTGTATACGTAGATGGCGATCGCGAACGTATCCCATATGAAGCTGATGCTTATATTAATCAACTGTCCCATTATGCAGTCGATAATCAATACACATTGGCTCGAAGTACCCATGAATATTTAATGTCTCATCCTACATGGCCAACAGAATGGAAGCAGCACTCGGTAATGATGGCATGGACCGATTGGATGTATACAGGTGACATTGAGTCTCTTAAAAATCAATACACTGTACTTAAAGAACAAAAGTTACTGCGATTTTTAGCTAATCAAGTGGGGTTATTGGTCAGTCATCCCAATGGTACTCATCAAACTTCAAAGGATATTGTCGATTGGCCGCCGGTAGAGCGAGACGGATACGAATTTAAAGACATTAATACCGTAGTGAATGCATTTCATTATCTCAATCTTAACCAGATGGCTGACATTGCAAGTGTGTTGGGCTACACCCAAGATGCAACTGAGTTTACTAAGCAAGCCGCGCAATTATTTCGAGTTTTTAATCAAGAGTTGTTCGATTACTCTACAGGTTTATATATAGATGGCGTAGGTTCGAGTCACAGCTCGGCACACGCAAATATTTTGCCTTTGGCTGTAGGCCTAGTGCCTAAAGAGCGGGTACCCAAGGTGGTTGAGTATGTGAAGTCTAAGGGCATGGCTGTGAGCGTATATTTTGCCCAGTATTTGTTGGAGGCCATGTATCGTCATGGTCACCAAGATCATGCCTTTAGGTTGCTGACTTCTAAAGATTTACGAAGTTGGTACAACATGCTGAGAGTCGGCTCAACCATTACACTTGAGGCATGGGATGACCAATTTAAGCCAAATCAAGACTGGAATCATGCTTGGGGTGCTGTACCTGGCAATATTACTGCACGTTACATTCTTGGTGTTCAGCCCCTAACGGCGGGTTTTGAACAGGTCGCTATTGCTCCTCACTTTGACGGGCTAGATTATGCACAGGGTACGGTTCCGACCATTCGAGGGCCTATTAATATAGCGTGGAGCAAACTTCCTTTGGATAGCCAAAAACCGCAAAGTATCATTGGTAAGTTATTGATTAGGGTGCCGGGGAATACTAAGGCGCACGTTACTTTGCCGTCTGAAAAGGGCCAATCTATTAAAAGTGTGACTATTAATAATAAATTAGTAGAGATAGATGCTAGTGGTCAACTGATACATCAAATACTTCCATCTGGTCAGTATCAAGTTGATATTGAATATCAATAACGCTCGGTGTCTTTGGAGTTTAGCCGGCTAGTCGCTTACCTCAGCAAGCCATTTAGCTAGATAATCAATCCGATCTTCGACGTCCCCAGTTCCTTTGTTGCCGTGCTTGCCATCATTCACACGATACTCATGCTTAACACCCTTGCGATGAAACTCAGCATGAAGTTCGGCAATGGGCAGTGAATGAAAGTCATCGTCTGGTGATTGAAGATACCACCTTGTTTTCATTAACTGTTGTGGATCTATTTCTTGCGCGACATAGAGTGGATTATTTTTAAGAAAATGTTCATTTACACGTTCTTTTCCTATTAGCTTATCACCATACAAACCACCGTGAAATTTTTCAAAATACTCATCACTGATTGCTTGGCCTTTAGTAGAAATACCTGCTTGTTCACTGATGCAAATACCAAACTGTTCTGGGTGACGCATTGAGTAGAGAAGCGCGCCGAATCCACCCATAGACCTTCCAGTGATCGCTCGCTGACGACGATCTAGCGTGATTTTATAATTGGCATTTAGGTAGGGAATAAATTCTTCGATGAACATGGATGCGTAACGATATCTACCCTGATAGTCATCGATGTACCAACTCTTTCCGCCCGCTGGAGCGATGATTACAGTGTCAGGAAAACGGCCTTGATTCATGCGTTCAGACAATTGCTCCATTAGCCAATTATACTTTTTGTGGTTTCCTCCAAATCCGTGCAACGCGACAAGTAACGCGTACTCCTTACCCGATTGATACCCGTTCGGAAGGTAGACTGAATAAGGAACATCCTCGTTAAGAATAGCGCTTTTAAAAGTCTTATCGTTAAAAATTTGCGCGCTAGCTATATAGGTTTGTGCATATAGAATCGCAACAAGTAAAGTCTTTAAAAATGTATGACTTGTTAATTTCAATAAAAATCACTCCATAACGACTAAATTTGCCGGACCAAATGTTTAGTAGTAGTTTGAATCACAAACAAACTACCTCCTTAAAAGTATAGAAATACACTGAAATAGTACTACAAGCATAAACAGAAATTAGCAAATAGAAATTTTTAAAGTAGAACTAAATGCCGTTGTCAATAAACGGTCTAAAATTGCGGTCAGAAAATGACAAGGGTAAATGTTCATCTATGCAAAATGATGCAATAGTCACATCATGCGTTTTTTGTGGCCACCAGCACCTTTTAAAGTAAGATTTTCTACACCAAAAACAAGTTAGTTTTGGCTAGCATCACCCACGGTTACAGGTACTGTTCTTATCACCCCATCTCTTGATACTGATAACTCTAACACATCACCGGGCGTGCTTTTGGCGATCATATCCAAGGTTTGCTCAAGACTAACTAATTCAACATTGTTGATTGTCAAAATTACATCTTCTTGTTGAAGACCTGCCATATCGGTTGGACTACCCGGAATAATGTCTAGGATAACCACGCCCGGTCCGTCAATGATTTTGCCACCATTAAAACCCAATTGACCATGGGTGGCTTTGCCATTGGCAATAATTTCGTCCATGACTCTGCGCGCTAAAGAATAAGGCACCGCAAAAAACACACCATTGACGTTAATGATTCTGCCTTGGCGGTCTAGGGTTTTAAAATTAGCATTATTAATACCTATCAAGGTGCCGTTACTATCAACCAAAGCGCCGCCAGAGCTTCCCTCATTGAGCACGGCATCTGTCTGAATAAAATCGATAAAGTTTTGCGTTATATTATGTCCTGAACGACTCACAATACCGCTGGTGATGGTTTGCCCGATGTTTAATGGGTTACCGATTGCTAGAACGGCGTCACCAACGCGCGTTTTCGGATCGTCTACTTGAGGAATAACGCTAAGGTTGTCTGCATCAATCTTTAATACCGCCAAGTCTGTAATTTCATCGTATCCGACCAGCTCAGCGGAGGCAACACGACTATCCTGAAGGGTCACAAAGGTACTTTCAGCGTTATTAATAACATGCCAGCAAGTAAGTACATATCCACTTTCAGTCATTATGACGCCTGATCCCAGGCTAGTACGGTTAACTTGCTGACGGCGGCCGCCATTGCTGCGCACATCAATACTTCTGCTATAAATATTAACCACCGCAGGCGCAGAGCGACTGATTGCAGAATAATAGCTTTGTTTTGGCTCTACCTGAGTCTGACGGCTAAATACATCCAAGGACAAGCCGCTTCCCTTACGAAGATCAGGAACAAGCGCAAGTATTATCGCTGAAATGATAATACCGAGGGCAATGGATTTACCGATAAAAGAAAGAAAATTCACAGGGTACTTTTTTGATTATAACCAATTGATAATCAAGACTAACATCAATCAATAATTTATTCTAAAACAAAAACGCCCAGCGCATTTACCACTGGGCGTTTTTTGGTGATTTTAGCTTTGAACGATTAGCGGATAACCAAATACAACGAGGTTTTGCCGCGTTGCACATTCAGCGCGATAACCCCTTCAGCTCCGTCCATTAGGCCGCGAAGTTCTGTTACTGTGCTAACTCTAGTGCGGTTAACACCAACAATTACATCACCGTCCTGCAGCCCTATTCTGGCCGCTGGCGAGCGAGCTTCAAGTTCTGAAATTTCAACTCCATCATTTCCGCGATCAGTTTTACCATTGGTTAAGGTAGCGCCTTCTAACGCTGGGTGAATTTCACGAGCAGCTACCACTGCACTGGTTGCATCGCCTAGCACTACAGAGACTTCTTTTGCTTTGCCTTTCCTCAAAAGTGTCAGTTTCACTTTTGAACCCGCGCCCATGGTGCCAATTTTGGCTCTGAGTTCTTGGAAACTTTGCACGTCTTTGCCATTGATCTTAGTGATGATGTCGCCAGCTTCAATACCGCCTTTTTCAGCAGCTGAATCCGGGCTAACTTCGCTTACAAAGGCACCTTTGCTGACATCCAAGTTCATAGCATCAGACAGGCCAGAGTCAACGTCTTGCCCTAAAATTCCTAGTAGACCACGCCTTACTTCGCCGAATTCAATAATTTGATCAACCAAGCTCTTCATCATGTTGCTAGGAATAGCAAAGCCAATGCCGACGTTTCCACCATTTGGACCGAATATAGCGGTATTGATACCCACCAATTCACCACGCAAGTTGACCAGAGCGCCACCTGAGTTGCCGCGGTTAATTGCCGCATCGGTTTGGATAAAGTCTTCGTAACCGCCAATGTTTAGACCCGAACGACCCAAAGCACTGACTATCCCTGAAGTCACGGTTTGGTTCAATCCAAATGGATTTCCGATAGCGACTACAAAATCCCCAACCAAAAGTTGATCTGAATTGGCTAGAGGTACCGCAACCAAATCATCAGGTTCAATCTTGAGTAACGCAATATCACTTTGTTCATCTGCCCCTAATTTTTTAGCCTTAAATTCACGACCATCAGTTAATTTGACAGTTATTTCATCTGCATTATCAACTACGTGGTTGTTGGTGACGACATAACCTTTATCCGCATCGATTATTACGCCAGAACCAAGTCCACGGAAAGGCCTTTCCTGTACTTGTTCGTTTGGGCCACCAAAGAAATGACGAAACATTTCGGGAACACGCTGACGAGAAACCTGCGTACCTTCGACTGAAATACTAACGATGGCAGGTGTCGTGTCTTGAAGCATAGGAGCTAGCGAAGGTAACTGGCCGTTTTCAGCAGCCAAAAAAGGCGCTGCAGCATTGGCGTTAAATGCCATAAAAAATAAACTGCTAACAAAACTACTAACGATTACAAAACGACTTACAACTTTTTTCATCTTGATAAATTCTCCAATATGAAGGGTCTTAGATACAAATAAACTGATTAAAAATTTAGCCACGTTGGGTAAAAATACGCTTTTACACTCACCAACAATGGCAGAAATTCAAAAACTTATGTCTCATGACCTTATCGCAAGGGTTAAAGTTCAGATTTTGCGACGACTTTGTCATTATTTGAGCCGTCGAACAGTCCCGAGCTCTCATTTGAGAAGTCTCTAGGTTGAAATTCAGCGTCAGAGCGCTTACGTTTTTGCTTCGCTTGTCGGTTTCGGATGTACATAGCGGCATCCTCACCAAAGTAGCTCAGTTTTTCGTCCTCAGAACCGCCACTTTGACTCGACTGCAAAACATTTTCATATGCATCCAGCTGTTGCGACAAGTCCTGACACTTGCTCTGTAACGCCTCAACAATTTCTCTTGTCTGATTCACATGGGCAGCCGCATTATTGGCCATTATTTCTTTTAACGAATTATCATTTAATTTGGATTCCTGTTCCGCCATTTTCTTGTCTGTCAAAAACTTAGAAATGAAAAAACCGATAACCATACCCACCACTAAAAGCAATAAACCTACTATCCAGTCCATAATGACTCCAATTTGACTCAATGTTTTCGCTAATCATACCCGCATTGCAAAGTATGAGGTCAATTTATTTTGATTCAAGATATAAATAATAGGGTGAGATTACCTTTTATGTTTACTTTTTTTTTAGCCTGATTATCATTTACGCGAGTCCCAGCCCATTGGAAGCCCATGATAACGCCTTGGCAAAAATACCAGCAAGATCTAGAAGACCCAGAATTTTTGTACGATTCAGCACAAGAAAACGCAGTCAAAGAACTTCAACGCTTATATGACGAACTTACTCAGCCAAAGAAAAAGCTAACTTGGCGCGTGCAACTTGCCTCTGCTTTCGGCAAAGGTATGAAAAAGCCGAGCATTCAAGGGCTTTATTTTTGGGGTGGTGTAGGGCGTGGTAAAACCTATCTAGTCGATACGTTTTATGAGTGTTTACCATTTGAAAAGAAAATGCGTATTCATTTTCACCGATTTATGCACCGGGTGCATGAAGAAATGAAATCGCTTGCAGGCGAAAGCGATCCGCTGAAAATTGTCGCGAACAAATTTGCACAAGAAGCCAAAGTCATCTGCTTCGATGAATTTTTTGTATCTGATATCACCGATGCCATGATTTTGGGTACCTTGATGCAAGAATTGTTTGCAAAAGGTATTTGTTTAGTGGCGACATCAAACATTATACCCAATGATTTGTATAAGAACGGATTGCAACGCGCGCGATTTCTACCCGCAATAGAGCTCATTAATCAAAATACTCGGGTTGTTAACGTCGATAGTGGTGTTGATTATCGTCTTCGTACTCTAGAGCAGGCCGAGATTTATCATCATCCGTTAGATAATCAAGCAATTGAAAATTTAAAGTTATACTTCTCTCAACTGGCACCTGAGCTGGGTTCTTCAAATAGAGATATCGAAATAGAAGGACGAAAAATAAAATCAATTCAAGATGCAGATGGTGTTGTCATGTTTGATTTTAGAGCCTTATGTGACGGACCAAGAAGCCAAACTGATTACATGGAAATTAGTAGGTTTTATCACACTGTGTTACTGGCGAATGTGGAGCAAATGGGCCAACAAATTGATGATATTGCCAGAAGGTTTATTGCTATGGTGGATGAATTTTACGAGCGCAATGTGAAATTAATCATTTCCGCACAAGTGCCTATGGAAGAACTTTACACGCAAGGCCAACTGAGTTTTGAGTTCAGACGATGTTTAAGCAGGTTGAAAGAAATGCAGTCTCACGACTATTTAGCTAAGCAACATTTGCCCTAAGTCGCATAGTTTGGGTAGAATCAGCGCCAAAATAAATTAGAAGAGTAACGATAAAATGGGAAGAAAGTTTGAAGTTCGCAAAGTCTCAATGGCTAAAACTGCCGGTGCGAAAACCAAAGTGTACTCAAAGTATGGTAAAGAAATTTATGTGGTTGCTAAAAATGGCGGTACCGATCCTCAAGCGAATCTATCGTTACGTCGATTAATCGAAAAAGCCAAAAAAGACCAGGTTCCTAGCCATGTCATTGAAAAGGCAATTGAAAAAGCCGAAGGCGGAGCAGGAGAAGACTTTACTGTCGCCCGTTACGAAGGTTTTGGACCCAATGGTTGTATGGTAATTGTCGATTGCTTAACGGATAACAATAATCGCACCATTACGGATGTAAGAAATTGCTTTACAAAAACCGGATCCAATCTTGGCGCTCCAGGTGCAGTTTCTCATATGTTTGATCATCAAGGGATTCTGGCCTTCAAAGGGGAAGACGAGGAAGCCGCACTGGAAACCTTAATGGAAGCTGATGTAGATGTGGCTGATATAGAATGTGAAGATGGTGTCATTACCGTGTTTGTTCCTCACACAGAATATTATAAGGCTAAAACTGCGTTAAGTGACGGGCAAGACGAATTTGAATTTGCGGTAGACGAGATTACTTTTTTACCTCAAACCCATACGGAGCTTACTGGCGAAGACGTTGAGACATTTGATAAATTGCTAGAAATGTTGAACGACTGTGACGACGTGCAAGACGTCTATCACAACGCTGAAATAGTAAGATAACAAAAATAAAAGTGTCATATTACCGAATAGTTTCAATTCGGTAATACTGACACAAAAGTTTCTCGCCACAAATTAAAACGACTCCTTCAGAACATCTTAAAATCAAAATTTTTTGATAAAACAATCGGATAGAAATATTTCATTTTTTATTTCTCGCAAATCAGGCGAGCGCCTCTGTTCTAACCAGTCTTGTAATAATACTGTCACACAATGCACCTATCCTTTGCGCAGATTTTACTGTTAGCACAATAACATCCTTAATTCACATTCAAGGTTTGACCGTATGAAGCTTTTTAAAACCCTGTCTGCCGCTGTACTCGTCAGTTCACTGACATTGAGTTCAGCTCAGGCACAACAAGACAAAGAACTGGAGCCAGCATTAGATGCTGCTGCCAAAATTAACCAATCGGCCGCTGATTCTCAGAAAACGATTAATAAGATTACGGATCAAATCGACGACAAGTTGCAACAATTTAAAACTATCAACAAAGAAACTGAAGGCTTGGTGGTTTATAACACGCAATTGAAAAAGCAAATTGCTAGTCAAATTCAAGAAATGGAAGATTTGAATTCTGCCATTGATGAAGTGAGTGTAGTCGAAAGACAAATTACCCCACTTATGCTCAGAATGATTGAGGGTCTTGAGCAATTCGTTGAGCTAGACGTACCATTTTTACCAGAAGAACGTTCGAATCGAATTACTGATTTGAAATTTATGATGGACAGAGCAGATGTCGCTCCTTCAGAAAAGTTTCGTCGTGTCATGGAAGCCTATCAGGTCGAAATGGATTATGGACGCACGCTTGAGGCTTATGCAGGCTTACATAACATCAAGGGCCAAGAACGAAATGTAGATTTCTTGCGAATCGGTAGAACGGCTTTGATATACCAAACCCGTGATGCGAGTTTACAGGGGATCTGGAACAAACAGACGAGACAATGGGAAGAGTTACCTTCTGAATATCGAACTCAGGTTACTAAGGGCCTTCGCATGGCGAAGAAACAAATGGCACCTGATTTGTTAATGCTACCAGTATCGATTACGGACTAAGAGAGTAATGAAGATGAAAACGTTATTTAAACAACTTGCCCTCGTCCTTACGACAGTTGGTTTCGCCAGCGTGAGTATTGCTCAAGAAAGCAAGCCACTTGATTTGGATGCATTGCTTAAACAGTTAGAGCAAGGTCAATTCCAACAAGATCAACAGAACACCCAACGTGAAAAAGACTTTATGCAGCAACGTTCTGAACAAGACAGAATGTTAAGAGAAGCTGATCAACGCCGTGCTGCTGAACTAAAGTTGTCTGAGACACTTGAAACGCAATTTGAAGAAAACGAATTTAAACTTGCTGACTTATCAGATGCGTTAGACAAACGTTTAGGCTCATTAAAAGAATTGTTTGGTGTTTTACAGCAGGTTGCTGGCGATACCAAAAACAAATTCTACAATTCAGTGATATCTGCTCAGATACAAGGACGCTCAGAGTTCCTTGATGAAATGGCCCAGTCAATGGGAACCAGTTCAAAGCTAGCTTCGATAGCCGAAATTGAACGAGTTTGGTTCGAAATGCAGCGTGAAATGACCGAGTCTGGCAAAGTCACTAAATTCGTAACAGACGTGGTAGAAGCTGACGGCGAAAAGGTTAACAAAGAAGTGGTTCGCGTAGGTCCTTTTGCATTGGTTTCTGACGGAAAATACTTGAGCTATGAAGGCGAAGTCGAAACGGTTTCTGAATTGCTTCGTCAACCAGCAGATCGCTTTACTGACAGTGCTTTAGCACTACAAAATTCAAACGGCGAGTTGGTTGAATTTGGTCTTGACCCGACTGGCGGTTCAATTTTGGGACTCCTGGTTCAAGCACCTAGCTTGGAAGAGCGTGTTCACCAAGGCGAACTCGTTGGTTATATAATTATCTCTGTAGGAGCAGTAGGGATACTGGTCGCATTCTGGCGTTTCTTTGTGCTGACAATGGTCACCGCGAAAGTAAATTCACAGCTCAAGTCAGACACATTCTCAAGCAACAACCCCTTGGGTCGCGTTATGCAAGTAAGGGACAAGTACCCTGATGTGGATACGGAAGTGCTAGAACTGCATTTAACCGAGGCTATTTTGGCAGAAGTGCCCAAATTAGGACGATTCCTAACCCTTGTTAAGATGATCTCTGTTGTTGCACCTCTTGGTGGGCTTTTGGGAACCGTGACGGGCATGATTGTAACCTTCCAGCAAATTACCTTGTTTGGTACGGGTGACCCGAAAATTATGGCGGGTGGTATTTCGTCAGCCCTTATCACAACAGTACTTGGCCTAGTTGTAGCGATTCCAACAACCTTGCTTTACGCATTGTTGAGCACGCAAAGCAAAAATATCGTGAGCATTTTGCAAGAGCAAGCTGCAGGCGTCATTGCCGAACGTGCTGAAAAACAAAGCGGCGTTAAGGCGTAATACCATGTTTTTGGAAATTTTCGAATCAATCCGAGATTTCACCGAAACCGGTGGCACCATACTGCTGATAATCGGTGGTTTGATATTCGTGATGTGGATTCTAATTCTTGAACGAATTTTCTACGTGTCCTTAGGTCACAAAAAATTCAAGAAAGAAACCATCAAAACATGGAATGCCAGAGCAGATCGTAACTCTTGGAATGCAGTGCAAATTCGCCAAGCGATGATTTCACGAGTGAGTTTAAAATTGCGTTTTAGTTTGCCAATTATTCAAGCGTTGGTGGCACTTTGTCCACTACTTGGTTTGATGGGAACGGTAACCGGAATGATTTTAGTGTTTGACGTTATGGCTATGTCTGGTGGCGGGAACGCACGTTCAATGGCAGCCGGTGTTTCTCAGGCGACTATCCCGACAATGGCGGGAATGGTAGGGGCTTTGTCTGGTGTATTTGCCTCAACCTGGCTCACGCGTACCGCAAAAACTGAAAGAATACATTTAGAAGATGCATTGGAGATTCAGCGCTAATCTCACCATTGAGACTAGCCGGAAAGGTTTATTATGAAAAAAATTCAAAACTTAGTGGAAGAAGAAGAAGCCACAATTGATATGACACCAATGCTAGACGTTGTTTTTATCATGTTGATATTTTTTATTGTCACTGCGTCTTTCGTGAAAGAGTCAGGTATTGATGTAAATCGACCGGAAGCTGCCACGGCAGTGAAAAAGGATCGTGCAAATATTCTTGTTGCGATAAGTGCCAATAACGAAATTTGGATTAACAAAAGAAGGGTCGATGTGCGCGCAGTCCAAGCGAATATCGAACGCCTTAAAGCGGAAAATCCTCAAGGTAGTGTGGTCATTCAAGCCGATGAAGAAGCGACAACTAAAATGTTAATTAAAGTCATGGATGCTTCTCGCGCGGCAGGTGTGTTTGATGTCTCAATTGCAGCTCAAGAGTAAATCGTAATGGCAAGATTTCTTTTAGCGATATTTGTTGCTGCTTTTATCACTTTGAGTTTGTTTTTTTTGATGCAAGCCTTGATTAAAAGTGGTGACCAAACATTGTCTGAGCCTCCAGTCGGTTCGGTGCTGGACTTTGTTCGTCTGAAACAAGAAGAGACAGTGGAAAAAACGGATAGGAAACCACGTAAACCGCCTCCACCAAAAGCGCCTCCACCGCAAATGGAGCAGCCTCAAATGGATTCACCGACTCCAAATGGGGAAGGAAGTGGTATCGAATTTTCTGCTGATGTCGGAGCTGATGTTTCGCTAGGAGGAGGATTGGCACTCGATTCAGGTGATGGCGAATATTTACCAATCGTCAAGGTAGCGCCTGTTTATCCTCGGCGTGCACTATCTCGTGGTATCGAGGGTTTCGTCATCGTTGAATTTACGGTTTCTAAGCAAGGTTCGGTCAAAGATATTTCAGTTGTAGAAGCATCTCCACCTGATTTATTCAACCAAGCGGCGATTGATGCAGCATTGAAGTTTAAATATAAACCGCGTGTTGTAAACGGTGAGCCAGCAGAAGTGTCTGGGGTGCAAAACCGAATCACATTCCAAATAGATGGTTAAGGAGAGCATTTGATGAAATTTATTCAGTTCACTTTAACAACTTCCCTAATCTTAACGCTGATAGTTGGTGGAACTCTGTTTACCCCAGATGTTCTAGCCCAAGACAAAGCCAGTGACAAGAAAACACGCAAAGTCCCTTCACTGAACACGCGCGTTTACGATCAACTTTCTCGCGCACAAAAAGTGGCGGATGCAGGAGATGTTGATCAAGCCATTGAAATTCTTGACGTTGTTAAAGAAAAAGCAAGTTCAATGAGTAGTTATGATCTAGCCATGATGTATAACTTTTATGGCTTTATTTATTATGCAGCAGAGGATTTTGATAACGCAATCGGATCGTTTGAAAACGTTGTAGCACAACAGCCTATTCCTGAATCTCTGGAACAAACGACGTTATTTAGTTTAGCGCAATTACATATGATGCGTGGAAACTACGATAAAACCATTGCGTATCTCGAAAGATGGGAAGAACTCCAACCGGGCAGTTTACCGGTTAAAAACTTAGTGTTGAAAGCACAAGCCATGTACCAGAAAAAAGACTACCCAGCCGCCTCCGAATACATAAATGAAGCCATTTATAAGCAAGAAAATAGCGAAGAAGGCTATAAGGTAGACGAAAATTGGTACGTGCTTCAGCGCGCTATTTATTACGAGCTAAAGCAGCCAGAGAAAGTCACCGAAGTGCTAGAAAAAATGGTGAAACTGTTTGATCAACCTAGTTATTGGGTGCAATTAGCGGGTATGTATGGTGAGTTAGGTGAAGAGAAAAAACAGTTAGCCGTGCTTGAGGCAGCCTACCAAAAAGATTATGTCACCTCTGGTTCTGATGTCTTTAACCTAGCGCAACTATACTACTATCATGAAGCACCTTATAAAGGTGCACGTTTGATGGAACAAGCGATGGATGATGGCGTTTTAGAAAAAAACCTTCGCAATCTTAAATTTCTAGCGCAATGTTGGACCCTTGCCAAGGAAAACGAGCAAGCTGTCCCCGTTATGCGCGCTGCTTCAGACCTTTCTGAAGACGGAGAACTAGATAGCCAACTCGCGCAAATATTTCTTAATCTTGAGAAATGGGATCAAGCAATCGAAAGTGCGAACAAAGCCCTTGAGAAAGGCGGTCTGAGGAATCAGGGAACAACACATCTAGTGTTGGGAATGGCCTTATTCAATAAGAACCAATTTAATGATGCGCTAAATCAGTTAGCAGAAGCACAAAAACACAAATCAAGCCGGGGAATGGCACAGCAATGGTCTAAGTTTGTGGAGACTGAAAAAGCAACCTATGAGCGTTTCCAAGCAGAGTTGGGATCTAGCTAGAGATTTTAACGCACAAACTCTGCCCATCGGGTTCGTCCTAAGCGCCTCCTGCTCTGTGATGCTGACTTTTAGCTTAGAACCACTAGGCTTTCATATCAGCGCCGCGATCAGAAGGCGCTCTAGATGGCAACCAGATTTTAGAACAAAATTCGTACAGCAAAGGTCAGCAGCCCCTAGTTTTTTGTTACAGAGTATTAAAACGCCACTTTAAAGTGGCGTTTGTACTTTGTAATTGAGCAATAAGTGCTTATTATAAAATCGTCGAAATTACCCCACGGAAATAATAATGAGAATATCGTCTATTTTGGCGGCCTTAATATCGGTCGGCATTTTATCTGCTTGTTCAAATGTCAAAGAAGAAAATATGGAAAGTAAAAAACAACCTCAATCTGAAGAAGTTGATATTTCTAGATTGAAGCAATTGGATATTCCCGCGCCAGTCGCTAAAAAAATTGATCATAGTCGCGAGTATCATGGCAAGGCTCTTTGGGACTCTTACTATTGGTTAAAAGATTCCGGTTATCCAGAAGTCGACGATAAACCTATCATTGACTATCTCACTGCAGAAAACGCTTACTTCGATGCATTTTTAGAGCCGAATAAAACCCTCACTGATACCCTTTTCGAGGAATTCAAAGGTCGTACTAATGAAGAAGAAACATCGGTTCCTTGGATTTACAATGGCTACGAATATAAATGGTATTACAAAGAAGGTGAGGAATACCGAACACGCAGTCGTAAAAACCTTGAAACAGGTGAAGAAACTGTTTTTCTAAGCGAAACTGAATTGGCCGAAGGTCACGAGTATTTCTCTTTGGGCGGATATGACATCAGTCCAGACAACCGCTATTTGACCTATGCAGTTAACACCGATGGCAGTGAGCGTTATCAAGTGTTCATCAAAGATATGCAAACAGGCGAGATGTTGCCTGACGTTCTTGAAGATGCTCGCAGCGGTGCAAGTTTTAGCGCGGATGGAAAATCCCTAGTTTACGTCAAATTAGATCCTGTTCGATGGGTGGCTAAAACCATAAACGTTCATAAAATTGGCACAGAGCAATCCGCAGATACCGTTTTGTTGGCAGAACAAGATGATGGCTTTTTCCTTGGATTTGGTAGTACCAGCGATGAAAAGTATTTTGTGTTAGGAAGCTCCCAAGGCGAGATACAAGAGTCTTATGTGGTACCAACTGATTTATCTTCTAAACCGGTAATGTTGGTTTCAAGAGAACAAGGATTCTCTAATACCATTGATCATGCCAATGGTCATTTCTATATCCGCGCCAATGATTCACACAAAAACTTTAGGTTAGCTCGAGTTAGTAACAGCGATCCTTCCTATGACAAATGGGAAACCTTGATCCAAGGCTCTGATGAGTTCTATCTTCTCGGGTTACAAACATTTAAAGACTTTATCGCCTTACAGGCCCGTGAGAATGGTATTGACCAAATTCGAATTCGACAATACGACGGAGCGTTTGAAGACGTGGTTTTCCCAGAGCCCGTTTATGCTGCCTCACTGGGGTATAATTCGGAGTTTGATCAAAACTTTATTCGTATTGATTATGAATCAATGGTCACGCCAGAAACGGTTTTCGACTATGATCTCACTGAGAAAAAGCTAGTTACCCGCAAAGTACAAAAGATTCCATCGGGTTATGATAAATCTCAGTATATTACCGAGCGTAAAATGGCGCCTGCACGCGATGGTGCAATGGTCCCTGTTTCAATCGTTTATAAGAAAGGCTTCAAGAAAGACGCCAGCCAACCTCTTTTTCTGTATGGCTATGGAGCATATGGCTACTCGGTCCCACCTGGGTTCTCAACAATGCGCTTGAGTTTGCTTGATCGCGGTTTTGCCTATGCTATCGCTCATGTTCGAGGCAGCGATATGATGGGCTATCAATGGTATTTGGATGGCAAGTTGAAAAAGCGTACTAATACCTTTAACGACTTTGTTGACGTGGCCAACTATTTGGTTGATGAAAAATACGTTACTGCAGGCAACATTTCTACTGCAGGGAGAAGCGCTGGTGGCGAATTGATGGGGGCCGCGGTTATTCAGGCGCCTGAGTTATGGCGATCTGTCACTCTAGGAGTCCCCTTCGTAGACGTATTGAATACTATGTTAGATGCTAGCTTGCCACTTACACCCCCTGAGTGGAAGGAGTGGGGCAATCCACTGGAAGATCCCGAAGCATATGATTTGTTGTTGAGTTATTCTCCTTACGACAATATCGAAGAACGTGAATATCCACCCATGTTGGTATCTGGCGGTATCAATGATCCCAGAGTGACTTATTGGGAACCGGCAAAATGGACAGCTAAAATGCGTGAATTTAAAACCGATGATAACTTATTGATCATGCGAATCAATATGGGCGCAGGTCACTTTGCCAACAGCGGAAGATACGGCAGATTAAGAGATTATGCAGAGGAATATACTTTTACGTTAAAAGCCCATGGCATAACCCAATAACGAGTTAACATCTGCTACTTAAGTTCAAAAGCCTCAGCATCAGCTTCTGGGGCTTTTGACCTTCTACTGCGACCTTGCGGTTTTTCTTATATACTTACATGACATTTTATATGAGAACGACTAATTGTTTGATTTAACAAAACTCCATACCTTTGGGCTAGCGGCATCTGCTGAAAACTATTCTCACTTTAAATCTTTTAGAGAATTAAGTGACAATCTAAATGTGTTTCAAACAGGGCGTTATTTACTTCTCGGTCAAGGAAGTAACTGCATCTTTGTCGATGATTTCGAAGGCAGAATTGTAAGACTCGACAACGAAGGGATACAAGTTGAAGAAGATGAACGTGGCTACCGACTCACTGTCCAAGCGGGTGAAAACTGGCACAAGTTAGTCGTTTTTTGTATGAAAAAGGGCATTTTCGGTTTTGAAAACCTGGCATTAATTCCCGGCACAGTAGGTGCTGCCCCAATTCAAAATATCGGAGCTTATGGGGTAGAACTTGCTCAATTTGTTGAATATGTAAATTGTCTAAACTTAACCAGTGGCCGCAACATCAAGCTAGCACAACAAGATTGCCAGTTTGGTTATCGAGATAGTGTTTTTAAGAAAAACCCAAGCAATTCTTTAGTAATTCATAGCGTAGTCTTTTACATTCCGAAAAACTGGCAAGCCGTTGCTCACTACGGTGAATTGCTTAAGTTGAAACAACCCAGTGCACAAGATATTTTCGATAAAGTGGTTCAAATTCGTCGACAAAAACTGCCAGATCCTGATGAAATTGGCAATGCAGGTAGTTTTTTTAAAAATCCATTGGTTAGTCGCAACCATTTAGCCAGCCTTCGATGCGATTGGGTTGATATTCCTTATTACGATGTCGATCAAACGAGTGTAAAAGTGCCTGCAGCATGGTTAATTGACAAGCTTGGTTTCAAAGGTAAGAAAGAAGGTGGAATAGGATGTCATCCTCATCAAGCCCTCGTGCTGACAAATGACGGTACGGGAACGGGAAAGCAGCTATTAGTATTAGCCAGGGATATTCAAGAAAAGGTGAGTCAAGAATTTGCGATTTCGTTGGAAAATGAAGTTAGATTGATCGGTAAAAAAGGTCCAATATCGTTATGACAGAGCAGTCGAATGCCGCTCGCAATCAATTAATCAAGCGACTTTCAGACGGCAATTTTCACTCCGGCGAAATGCTTGGAGAGGAATTAGGGCTGAGTAGAGCGGCCATTTCCAATCATGTTAAAGCGCTAACAGAGTTGGGTTTGAACATCTTTAGCGTAACCGGCAAAGGGTATAAATTGGAAGAATCCATTGATCTCCTCAACATTGAAAGGATATCAAAGGGCTTGCCTAGCAATATCGTGAGTAAAGTTGAAGTACTTAACGTTATCAATTCAACTAATGACTATGTCAAACATCAGCTAGAAGAACTAAGTAAAATGGGTAGTCAAAACAACGGTTATATTTGTCTAGCAGAAGCACAAACGGCTGGCAGAGGCAGGCATGGCAGACAATGGGTATCACCCTATGGAGCCAGTATTTACATGAGCATGTACTGGCAGTTTGCAGGAGGCTACCAAGCTATTAACGGATTGAGTTTAGTCGTGGGGCTTGCTATAGCTAATGCACTGACGAAATTGAATATTAACGGCCCCCAATTAAAATGGCCGAATGATGTCTATCTGCAAGGTAAAAAACTGGCAGGTGTACTAATTGAAGTCGAAGGCCAGATGGGAGCCCCCTGTGATTGCGTTATCGGTGTAGGTCTAAATATTAATTTTGCTTCGAATCAGGAGAACATTGATCAGCCATGGATAGATTTAGCTACTGCGACAGGTTCTAAGATTGATAGAAATGAGTTAGCCGCGTGTTTGATTAACGAAATGTTCGAACTTTTGGCTGTTTTTGAAACGAATGGGCTAGCCCCTTTTATAGAACAATGGAAGAGTTTAGATTTTTTCAAAGACCAAGCGGTAAAGCTCATAATCGGAAACAAAGAAGTGAAAGGGCTTTGTCGTGGTATTGATAATACAGGTGCTTTGTTGTTGGAAGTAAATGGGCAAGTTAATGCATTTCACGGAGGCGAAATTAGTGTCCGCGCCCTTAAGTAATTTGGCTAATACTATTTTGCTAGATATCGGCAATAGTCGGATCAAATATGCCCCAGCAAATAGCTTAGAAACTCACGACACCAGAACTGCCAATAATATTGAGGAAATCCTTGAAAATTTTCCCAACGCAGACAAACTTGTATTTGCATCAGTTAGGCATTCAGAATTAACTAAACATACAATAGAAATTTGCAAACAATCGAATATTCCTTTTACTGAAGTAACAACAGCATCCAGTGCATTCGGCATTAACTGTGCCTATCAGCAATATGAAAATTTGGGTGTAGATAGATGGCTTGCAGTGTTAGCGGCGAGAACCATGACCTTACTTCCAACAGCAGTGATAGATGCAGGCACTGCTATTACCTGTGATTTCGTAATTGAAAATCAACACATAGGCGGGTGGATAGCACCTGGCTACACCATGATGCGACAAGCAGTCACATCGAATGCTGATCGAGTATTTGGCAACACACAAAGAGAAACAAGCCTGAGACCGGGTAAAGGCACAGAAGAGTGTGTAAATTTAGGTTCACTGGCTCTTTTGCAAGGTATGGTCCATAGCTGTATCGAACAGTTGCAAGCTTATGGTGATGATTATCGAATTTTTTTGTGTGGAGGTGATCTTGATATGCTGAGTGATTTTTCAAACGACAAAATACAGGTAAAACCGAATCTGGTCCTTCAAGGTTTAAAAAGATACCTTTAATCATCCTAATACTCCCTTCCTATGCTGCTTTTTTAAACGTGTTTTAAACATTTTTAAAGAAATCCTGTAAAAACCGTGTTTTTTTGAATTTAGCCCCTTGCACCTAAGTGATCATTACTCTAGAATTCGCTCCCACTTGATGCAGTGCCGACTTAGCTCAGTTGGTAGAGCAACTGACTTGTAATCAGTAGGTCGCCAGTTCGACTCCGGCAGTCGGCACCATCAATCCTGGAGGGGTACCCAAGCGGTCAACGGGATCAGACTGTAAATCTGACGGCTCAGCCTTCGCAGGTTCGAATCCTGCCC
>CANNDC010000015.1 GCA_947503265.1 uncultured Alteromonadaceae bacterium | reverse complement strand
AAAACCAGAAAACCAGAAAACCAGAAAACCAGAAAACCAGAAAACCAGAAAACCAGAAAACCAGAAAACCAGAAAACTGGATAATCGACCACTAACGGTTAATTAACGATAAACATCAGTAGAAACCACAAAGCTTGTGTTATCGTCTAGCAGTTGTTTTTCTACATTCTCTTTCTAAGGTAGTCATGTCTAAACTTCCCATTAATGTGTGGTTGCTCACTGTTATTTTGTCATTGGCTATGAGTGCCGGGGCTATGATGGTCATCGTTGGAGGCGTTTTGGGTGCGCAATTGGCCCCTTCACCCGAGCTATCAACTTTACCTGTAGCATTGATGATTGTTGGCACCGCTTGTGGTGTTATGCCTGTCACACGATTGATGGGTAAACTGGGTCGTAAACCCATATTTATTGGTGTTGCTTTGTTATCGTCCTGTTCTGCTTTAGTGGCGGCCTATTCAGCATTTATTGTAAACTTTTATGTGTTTTTGGCGGCTTCATTTGTGTTGGGATTGGCTATTTCCGGTTTTCAACAAATTCGGTTTGCAGCTATGGAATCTGTTGCCGTCGAATTGATGCCCAAGGCAGCTTCAACCGTTTTGTTAGGCGGATTGGGGGCCGCTATCGTCGGTCCAGAGTTGGTAACGTTAGGAAGAGACTGGGTCGAGCAAGACTTTGTTGGTACCTTCCTTTTGATGTCGATAATAGGCATGCTATGCGCTTTGTTGTTTAGCAGATTTAAAGAAACTCATGCCCCAGTGTTTAACGATACACACTCGACGACTTCTATTTCTGAGGTATTGACAAAGCCTGTTTTTATTATCGCTGTTTCTGTTTCCGTGGTTGGCTATGCACTAATGAGCTTTATTATGACGGCAACACCTGTGCATATGCATGTCGCAGAGCATCATTCACTGGAACACACAAAGTGGGTGATTCAAAGTCATATTATCGCCATGTATTTGCCCTCATTAATAAGTGGTTGGCTGGTGGCTAAATTAGGGGCGAACAAAGTCATTGTGCTTGGCCTAGGGTGTTACTTAGTGACGATCGGAGCAGCCTTGGCCGGTAGCGAATTTCTGAATTACTGGTTTGCGCTTGTTATGCTGGGAATCGGTTGGAACTTCTTATTTTTAGGTGGCACGGTTTTGCTTCCAAAAACCTATAACAACGCTCAGAAATTCAAAGTGCAGGGCGTTAACGAATTTTCTGTGTTTACCGCTCAGGCTATTGCTGCGTTGAGTGCCGGGGCTATGCTCTACGCTCTTGGCTGGC
Source organism: uncultured Alteromonadaceae bacterium (assembly GCA_947503265.1). Taxonomy (GTDB): domain Bacteria; phylum Pseudomonadota; class Gammaproteobacteria; order Enterobacterales; family Alteromonadaceae; genus Aliiglaciecola. The sequence goes on along the minus strand of CANNDC010000015.1, from coordinate 100,741 downwards.
AAGGTTTGATGTACACAAGTTTGCTCATCATTGTCTTACATATCTTGCTACTTATCTGGCAAGCTTACCGTATCAAGCATCACAAATTTGTGAGTTCATAAGGAAAATTATCGATGTCAGAAGTTCACACTGTTAGACAAGGTAAATATCGCCATTACAAAGGCAATATGTATGAAGTGATTGGTGTGGCTACCCATTCAGAAGACGAATCTAAAGTTGTGGTTTACCGCACTTTATATGGCAATTTTGATCTTTGGGTCAGACCCTTCACTATGTTTACTGAGACAGTTGAAATTGATGGTAAACAAGTGCCTCGATTTACTTTCGTGGAATAAAAAAGCCCGACAAAGTCGGGCTAGTTATTATTTTTAAGGCTCAGATAAGCTTAGAATTTAACCTTGATACCACCTTTGTAGATTCTACCCAAAACTTCATAGTTACTTGGGAAGGTATTACCTGAGTTAGAACTAGTATCACCTACATCGTTACCTACAACTGGTGGATCTTTATCAAACATATTGTCGATACCCAGTGTGAAGGTAAGGTTGTCCGTCAATGCGTAACTAGCAAATAGGTCAAAGTAATCATATGCAGGAATCTTTCTGAACGATTCGAAACGCAAACTAGCTTCGCCCGGCTCGACTTCAACAGAATCGATATGTCTCCACAACAATGACAAGGTCAAATCATCTAGCGTCCATGTTGTACGCTGTATCCATCTCAAGTCTGAAATCGGGTCACAACTAGTACCGTAGAACCCTTTACAATCAAGCACTGGAACAGTGTCGGAACTTTGAGACTCTTGAGTCAGATACTTGTTAATGTTAGCCGAGATAGCAATGTTACCCCATTCCTCAACATCAAAGTTGAAGTTGAAAGCAACTTCCAAACCTTCAGCTCTTAAGAACTTCAAGTTGGTCGTAAACAAGTTAACCCCAGCAGCGGAACCCGTTAAATCACCGCCAACACGATTGATTTTCGCACACTCAACAGGATCTCCATCTGTGTAACAGGCATCCAAAATTTCCTGTGCCGAAAATTCACCAATGATATTTTGGATATCGATATCATAGTAATCCACTGACATGGTGAAATCATTTGCCCAATCAAAGTTAGGTGTCCATACCGCTCCAGCAGTGAATGTATCTGCTTCTTCTGGGCCAGGAAGGGCCGCCGGGTTACTACCTGCGAAGGTATTAATTTGACCAGAAATAATATCTGGAATTACACCCACTTGCGCATCCGTCATACCAGTAGAGATACAAAGTTGACGAAGCGTTGCGTCAATACTTCCAGCATTAGCAACTGAACAAGGGTCTTGTGTTGCGTTGTCCAAGCCGGAAGTAACAGGCGAACCAATTTCACCCACGTTTGGCGCACGGTTAGCTTGTTGCTGCATAACACGAAGTAGTAATGGCTCAACTGGACGCCAGTTGAATCCCACTTTCCATGAATCAGTTGTACCCACTGTATCAAAGTCAGACGAACGGAAACCAAACTCTAAGTCCATGGTTTCGGCGAATGCCATACCATCGAAGATCGGTAAGATACCTTCGAAGAAAAACTCATCTACTTTGTAGCCACCAGAGATTGGTAGTAAGTTACCACCTGCTCCACCTTGACAACTTGCAGGAGATTCTTTCAAACATTCATCAGGTTCTAAGATACCCGTCTCATTACGCTTTTCAAAACCAAAGCTCATTGCCAAAGGCGCACCAGCGGTAGGTAGCTCAATGAAATCAACTGGGCCATCAAGTACCAAAGACATGATTTCTTGTTCATACTTTTGTTGTTGCAACGCTATGGCTTGCGAGTAAGCAGCCATTGCAGGGGTGATAGTGCCAAATCCACCGAATAAATCGATTGGTACACAAGTTCCACCCACAGCACACGTTACTCCATCGCGCGTATCCAAGGCATTTTCAATGTTTCCTACGTTGGTGTAACCGCCACGGACTGTGGTTCTGTTAGCTTCTCCGTATTGATAAGAAAAATCAAAATTCCAATCTTCATAAAGCGTACCGCGAATACCGGTGTTTAATTGCCAAATTTCTGAATCGTAACGCTCTGTTCTGAAGCCTAGCTCCAGAGTACGGCGTCTTAAACGTACATCGACGTTATCTTCAGTATCAACCACTCCGTTACTATTCACATCTCGCCAACTTCCACCATCAACGAGTGCACCGCTAGCAACAGCAGCATTGGCACCGTCTAAGATAAAGTTAAGGGCTTGGTCACTAATCAAAGGATTGTATAGTGGTAGAACAAAGCTCGTACCGAAGGTACCAGAAGGAGCTACTTGCTGAACAACCGTGGTATTAGTGAAATTGAAAGATGAATAAACTTCTATTTCATCAGTAATATCATACCTTGCTAACGCGGTTGCATTGTAGCGCTCTGCGGGGGTTTGATAATAGTTGAATGGGTTAAAGTTAAAGCGGCTACAGTTTGTACCTAAAGTACGGTCTTCTCTGAATTGGCCGTTGACGCCCGTACCGATAAGTTCAAATCGGGTAGGAATTGCCGTAGTTGAACCACTTCCTGTGATATCTACCACACTTGGTCCGCCGCATCCTGCTGGAGGAGGCGTTGCCACATCACCATTTAAGAATTCTTCAAGACCTGAACCCGTGTTCGAGTCTATGCCGAATAAGCCTAAAGAACGGCCACCGAGTAAAACGGAATCCCTTTCCATCCAGCCAATGGACAAGACTGCGTTACCTCGGCTTTCATCAAAGTTAGCGCCAATTGTGACTGACAAGTTATCTTGATCACCATCGCCATCATCACTTTCTGAGTGATTCATATCGACTGCGACACCTTGGAAGTTATTCTTTAAAATAACGTTTACCGCACCCGAGATAGCATCTGAACCATATACCGCAGAAGCACCACCCGTTACTACGTCTATCCTTTCGATTAACGCTGTGGGTATAGTTGAGGTATCCACTTGACCATCAAAGTTGAACGGCACCATACGCTTGCCGTTCATCAACACCAAGTTACGCTGAGCGCCAAGACCACGAAGGTCGATAGTCGCTGCACCAGCAGTACCGTTATTTACGTTGCCACCATCAGCTGGAATTGTTGAAGGTAGCGACCTGATGATTTTTTCAAATTCAGGTGTTTGCAAATAAACGACTTCTTCTTCACCCAATGAAAATATTGGACTTGAAGATTCCACACCCGGAGCGCGTATACGACTACCGGTGATAGAAATTTTTTCAACGTTACTCTCATCCGCTGAAGCAGCCTCTTGCGCGTGTGTGGTCGAGGTTGCCATGGTCGATAGTGCACCAGCGCAGAGCGCCAGCTTTATCGAATTAGCCAATTTAGAATTATTAAACATATATTCTCCCTAGTTCGCCCTTGCAATAATTGCGGACGAAATAATTATTTTTTATTTCGGCAAAACTACTTGCCTGAGCATAAATTATGCTTAACCAGAGAGTTGCACTAGCGAGTATCCACCAACTGTTTAAGGTGAGTGACGAACGGTTACTAGACTAGGGTGAACAGGGGGAACTTTTATTTCTCAGCTTCATTTTTAACAATCGATTTTGCCCTTTTGGCAGACTAGAAATTTTGTAACTATATGAAAAATATAAATATATATTGTTTTAGTTTGAATTGTGCGTAGAGTTCAACAAAATCTGGCAAATTTGTGGAGGATTAGAATTTCTGGTACTAGTGGGGAACGAATGGGACGAAATGCGGGAAGTTAATATGTGGATCATTGAGTAAAACATGGTTATTTTAATAAACGCATTCTTTATCAGTAATAAAAAAACCACTCCCCATGGAATATAGACCTAGTTATCTGAATCGCTACTTTTGGTTTGCCAATATCTTCTTTTGGTTGGCTGTACACGCACTGTTTTCCCATATTCAATATGGTGCGACCGTGGGAACCGAAAAGGAGATTTCTTTGATTCAAACTTGGGTTTTGATGAGCCCATGGTTCTTGTCTTGGATAGCGGTAACTTCGGGCATTTTTCTGGTGATTCGGGTCAATGAAAAACCCAATGTGCCCCTAACCAATCGTGTTTTAAGCCACGTGTTTTGGATGGTTGTCATGCTATTTTGCTATTGGGCATTTTGTAGCTTGGCAAGAGTACTTTTGCGAGATTTAGGGGTAGATCAATTTTGGAATGCGTTTACTCATACTTTGGCGAACAGTTCTCAACTTGATGTTTTTATATATGTTGGCGTGTTAGCCGCAGGTTTAGGGATACGCTTTTACCACAATGCGATACAGGAAGGGATTGAACTAAAACGATTGCATCACGCATTAACACAAGAGCAACTCAAAACTCTGCGGTCGCAGCTCAATCCTCATTTTCTATTCAATGCACTCAATACCATTGCTAGTTTGGTGAGATTAAAACGCGAAAAGGATGCGGTTTCAGCCTTGTCAGAGTTAAGTTTGATGCTGCGTAAAATTTTGGAGAACAAAAATCACTCAAATATCAAAGTAAAAGACGAAGTCGCTTTTATTAACAGCTACTTGGCAATCCAGAAAATGCGCTTCGCAGACAAACTAGATACTCATATTTCAGTGCAACCAGACTGTTTAGAGCTGGCTATTCCGAATATGCTTTTACATCCCTTGGTGGAAAATGCTGTGCAACATGGTTCGCAATTGGAATCGAATCGAAATCCGCTCAATTTAGAAATAAGAAGAGACGAGACTGAGCTGACAGTGTTGTTAACCAATAAGGTTGCCAAAGATGATAAACATCAGGGTTTTGGGATTGGCCTAACCAATACCCGTGAAAGGCTGGCTCGAATATACAGCCACTTTCGACTCGAACTTCACCCTTTAAAAGACGATTTATTTGAGACTCATTTAGCCATTCCTATAGGAGAACAAGATGCTTAAGGTTCTAATAGCTGATGATGAGCATTTGGCCCGAGAAACAGTTAAATTATTACTTAAGAACATCCCGGATGTTGAAGATATTTATGAGGCAGAAGATGGCAATCAAGCCTTGATAATAGCGAACGAGTATCAACCAGATATTGTCGTGCTCGACATCGAAATGCCGGGACTTTCTGGAATTGAATTGGCTAAGCATTTACCTAAGAAAAGTATCATCATTTTTGCCACTGCCTATACTGAACACGCTATTGACGCGTTTGAAATTAATGCCATCGATTACATTCTAAAGCCTTTTGATGATGAGCGATTTTTTGTGGCTTTTGACCGAGCGAGAGAAAAACGAAAAGATGAAGATCGGCAGGATTATTCGAAAATCAGTGAAATCATCGAGAAAATGGCCATCGACAAACAGAAACAATATCGAGAGCGCCTTGTGATTAGAGATCCAGGTCGTATTCGACTGATTGATGTTGAACAAATTGACTATATTACGGGCGCGGGCAATTATGCCGAAATTCACCTCGCGGATGGTTCACATATGTTGCATCGCGAAACCTTGTCGGCGCTAGAGAACCAACTTGATCCCAGTATTTTTGTACGTATTCACCGTTCATCCATTGTGCGTAGAAGCTGCATTAGTGAATTGCGGCCGAATGACAAAGGGGATTACTCTGTTATCCTGAAAAATGGCACCGTCTTGACTCTATCCCGACGCAATCGTGCCAAGTTGGAAGAGTTGACGAACTAGCCTCAACTTGGGTTAACTAAGTTAGTGTGACTGCGCATAGCGTCCAAAGTAGTCCAGCTGCCGTTGCTGCGAAGCTGGCTGGGACGATTTGAGTTTTGACGTGATCCATTAGGTCGCAACCTGTGGTCATTGAGCTTAAAATCGTCGTATCGGAAATGGGCGAGCATTGATCACCGAATACACTGCCGTTTAATACAGCGGCAAAACAAATCATCATGAATATTTCTGGATCGGCCAACATTTCACTTTGAGAAACTGCCCAAACCAAAGGCATCGCCAATGGAAATGCTATGGCGTAGGTGCCCCAACTGGTCCCCGTGCTAAATGCGATCAGCATGGTAAGCAGTTGTAATATTACCGGTAACATCCAATAAGATAGATGTTCACCCAGCAGATCTACCAGATAAATACCCCCGCCCAACTGGCGACTTATGGCGCCGATTGTGATGGCTAACATCAGTATGATGGACGCAATCACTACGCCTTTCCACCCCGTTCCTAATCCATCTAACATGTCTCTAAGACTCATGCCTTTAAACAACGCCACAGCAATTGCTAAAAATAGTGCACTACCAAAAGCCCAATGAATTTGTGGTGAGCCACTGATAACAAAGGTGATAATCGCCACCAAAATTAATGTGACTAAGGGTAAGGCAAACTCTAACCAATGTGAGCGATAATTTTCAGGCGTGTTGACCTGATGTAATTCTTTGGCGCTGATAGGCGCTGCATTGGGGGCATCCAATTGACCAGTTAGGCGTGCTCGACTGATGGCTTTGCGCATTGGAGAGCCCGAAAATTTGGTTATCTCCAAGCTAAGTAAAAGTGTACCTATGACAGCAAAAATACTATAAAAACTGAATGGAATACTGGAAAAGAAAAAGCTGAGTCGATCAGATTCGGTCGCCAAAAAAGCAACGCCGGGAACAAACAGAAATGCTTGAACATAGGCAGGCCAAGCATTAAACGCTACCACGGCGGCGATAGGCGAGGCGGTAGAATCGACCACATAACTGAGTTCTTCATGGCTGACGTTGGCCTTGTCAGCCATGGGTTTTACCGTAGTTCCTACTAAAACCGTACTCATGGTTCCGCCTTGGAAAAATAAGATCCCCAACATCCAAGTAATCACTTTTGCCGATTTGGGACCTTTTACAAATTTTCGACTCATTAATTCTGCAAACGCCTGAGCAGCGCCCGTTTTGCCCCATATCCCCATCAGCCCACCAAGCAACCAAAGATACAAAATCAATATGGAAGCTGCGTCTGTTGTTGCCATATTGGGAATCAATACATCTGAACTGATATCGAATTTTCCCAGCATAAAACCGCCCACTACTATGCCACTGAAAAGTGCAAGAAGCGGTTCACGGCTGATAAGACACAAAGCAATGGCGATAAACGCAGGAAGCAATGACCATAATCCAAAGTGGTAATCCGCTTTGATTAAATAAGGTTTGTCCGGTTGGTTCGCATTGATTACCCATTGTTCCTTAAAATCAGGTGATGTTGTTATTTCATCAAGTTTGGATTGCCGAATTGGGGAGCTACTGTACGCGATAGTTTTGGGCACCAGCACTTCCTTACCTCGATTAATGTATACGAGTGCACCCTCATCATTTTCAAATGTTTGGTATTTAACTTGTGACTCTACCCATGTGGCGGGTACAGAATAATTGACAAAAAGTGCCCCTGCCAAACCAAAGATCATGCAGATTATTGTTAATATATTTTGCATTTTACTCATTTGCCAGACACTCTTATAAATCCTTGCAATTAAAAACCCTTTGCCAAGAATGTGTTTTGATCCATTCTTGCGAAAAAACACAATCTAATAAGATTGTTATTTAGGGTCTGTTGACCTTTGCTGTATGAATTTTGTTCTATCTAAGCGCCTTCTGATCGCGGCGCTGATTTGAAAGCCTAGTGGTTCTAAGCTAAAAGTCAGCAACTCAGAGCAGGAGGCGCTTAGGACGAACCCAAAGGGCAGTGTTTGTGCGTTATTTATTCTGCTTTATTACTCGCTTAAGTAGAAAAACTACATGACACTCGTAATGCATTGCCTAAATAACGCACAATCGCTGCAAAAATATACAGCAAAGGTCAACAGACCCTAGTTAGGTTACTTGAAAAACAATAGGATAGGTATATGCGTAAGCTCTCAATTATTACTTTATTATTTTCTATCAGTATTTTACATAATTCAGTTTTTGCTCAAGACAGATTTGCCAACGTTGAAATGAAAGCACAGCACTTAGGTGGTTCTGTCCATATGTTAGTTGGAGCTGGTGGAAATATTGGTGTATCAGCAGGGCCAGAAGGTTTGTTAATCGTTGATGATCAATATGAGCCTTTGGCGGAAAAAATCTCCAAAGCATTAGACGATATTGAAAAGAGTGATTTGAAGTTTGTTATCAATACCCACTACCATGGCGATCACACGGGCAGCAACGTTTACATGCGTGAAGTACGCAACGCCACTATTTTTGCTCATGATAATGTTCGCACTCGACTAGCAGCAAAAGAAGACCATAAACATGCTGAATTGCCTGTGGTGACCTATGACGCTGGTGTGAATTTTCATTTCAACGATGAGACCATAAATGTCATGCATTTCGCCAAAGCACATACGGATGGAGACAGCATAGTTGTTTTCAAAGATGCCAACGTCTTACATACGGGAGATTTGTTTTTTAGAGACCGTTTTCCCTATGTTGATCTAGATGGCGGTGGCACAGTCGCAGGTTACATTTTAGCGGTAGAAACTATCCTTAAAATGATTCCTGACGATATGCAGATTATCCCCGGGCATGGTGATTTAGCGACTAAACAAGACTTAACGCGCTTTGTTGAAATGATGAAAGAAACATCCGCAAAAGTAAAAGCACTGAAGATCCGAGGTTTGACTGAAGACGATATTATTGAAGCCGGCCTAGGCGAAAAGTGGAAAGACTGGAGTTGGAACTTTATTACTGAAGAGAAATGGATCAGAACACTGTATCGCTAACCCTCACTAAGGCTGTTCCAAACGACGCAACCCGTGTTTTGAATTGGTTTCGTTCAGACAAACAGATAAAAGATTGGGGTGGTCCGGCTATGTACTACCCCATATCGGTAATTAATTTTGTTGATAGGTTGCACTTTGACGAGATTGCGACCTTTAAAGTTATTGATAAGTCTTCGCCCAATGACATTCTCGCTTTCGGTCAACATTATGTTCGGCTTGGGCGCCATCATCTTGGCAGGTTGGTGGTATCTCCTAAATCTCGGGGACAAGGAGTAGGACGTTATCTGGTCGAGGCCCTAATAGAAAAAGCACATCAGTCACAAGATGCAAAGGGTGAATCTTTGTTCGTAATGCAAGACAATCAGGTGGCTAAATCTCTCTATCAATCACTTGGTTTTACGCCAAGCGAATATCCTGAACCGCTTTCAATTGGGTTTGAGAGTTGCCTATACATGATCCGCAACTGAGTTTGCAAATAACTGTCGACTGAATCAATGGTAAATCCCTTAAATACTTGCTCAAGGTTAGACGCCTGATTTGGAATCCAGTTACTTTTAATTTATGTTAAAAGTTAACAATAAATCCGTTGCGATATCTTAAATATGTGGTCTAATTGATCAGAATAATTTGAATTGGATATCTCCGATGAATAGATTAATTCGCCGCTTCGTTTTAGCTTGGTTTATCTTTGCCCCCTCTTTCTTGTTCGCACAAGATCAACGACCCAATATCGTGCTTATTATAGCGGATGATTTAAACTGGGATGACTTAGGCACCTATGGACATCCCAGCATCCATACGCCCAACATAGATGGACTTGCTGAAAATGGTATGCGCTTTGATTCAGCATACTTAACTGCAAGTTCATGCAGTCCTAGCCGAGCGAGTATTCTTACTGGTCGTTACCCTCACAATACTGATGCAGAGCAGCTACACTGGGATTTACCAAGTTCACAACTTACGTTTTCTGAAAAACTTAAGGAAGCCGGATATTGGACCGGAGCTGCGGGAAAGTGGCACATGGGCGAAGAAATTAAGTCGCGATTCGACTTAGTGAAAGAATCCTATTATGGCAACGGCTCTCAATCAGGCGCTGACGAGTGGTTACAGTTACTTGATGTGCGTCCGAAAAACAAACCTTTCTTTTTGTGGCTAGCGGCCTGGGATTCTCACCGCCCTTGGTTTAAAGGCCAAAGTGACCTTCCATACCAACACACGCATAAAGACGTACGTCTGCCACCGTACTATCCGCCAACTGAACTCTATTTTGAAGATTTTGTTGCCTACTACGATGAAGTAAGCCGATTCGACATGAATGTAGGGCGTGTGATTGAAAAGCTCAAACAACAAAATATCGTTGAGAATACTTTGATCCTAGTCATAACAGATAATGGTCGTCCTTACGCAAGAGATAAAACCACTCTGTTTGATTCAGGTGTGAAAACTCCGCTAGTTGTCCAGTGGCCCAAAGGTATTAAAAACAAAGGAAGTTCAACGCAAAGTATCGTTAGCGTAATTGATCTTTCTGCTACTTTTCTTGATTTGGCCAACGCAACCAAACCTAGCAGTATAGAAGGAAATAGCTTTAAGTCGCTGTTTGGAAATCCGAATTTGAAATTTAGAGACTATGCATTCTCAGAGAGGAACTGGCATGATTTTGAAGATCATGGACGTTCAGTGCGTTCTAAACGCTATCGCTATATTCGCAACAATTATAACGACCTTCCTGCCACGCCAAGTGGTGACACTGTGTATCATAAAACCTGGTGGGAGCTAGTAAGATTGAATGATCTGGGTATGTTAAACAAGCATCAGGCGCGCCCATTTCTTGCTCCTCGAGACAGAGAAGAGCTTTACGATTTAGAGGCCGATCCTTACGAGCTAAATAATCTAGCTGCTGATAAAAAATATCAGACAATTTTATCGAATCATCGTGCAATATTGGATAGTTGGATTAAAGATACAAATGACTTTATACCCAGCGTGCGCACACCTGATGATTTTGACCGGAGAACAGGAGATAAGCTACCGACTAGAGTGCGTCCTAGGCCCAGTAAACAGGAAACTTATGGCAGCGGATCTTATTAGTATCATCCGCAATGCCGTTTATTTAGGAGTAAAAAACCTTTACTTAATCACACTGAAATGGATTATTTTGCGTCATACACTTTTTCTCCGGCTAACCAAGTTTCCAATACCTTAGTCCGCCAGATTTGTTGAGGTGAAATGGCGAAAATGTTTTGGTCGATCAAGATGAAATCTGCCCATTTCCCCACAGTTAACCCGCCTAATACGTCTTCTTGATGAGCCGCATACGCTGAATCAATGGTAAATCCTTTAAATGCCTGCTCTAGGCTTAACGCTTGACTTGGAATCCAGCCGGCTTTGGGTTGATTTTGGCGATCTTGTCTTGTTACTGCGGCATGTAACCCATAAAAAGGATTCGCTAATTCCACAGGAAAATCAGAGCCCATCGCAATGGGCGAACCTTGCTCTACAAAGCGTTTCCATGCGTAAGCGCCACGAAGTCGGTCTTTTCCAATACGATCTTCCGCCATATTCATGTCGCTGGTGGCATGGGTTGGCTGCATCGCTGGTATAATTCCTAGTTGCTTGAAGCGAGGAATATCATTCAAAGCAATGACTTGTGCGTGTTCTATTCGATGGCGCAGTTCACTACCACCAATACTCTCGAACGTTTGAGCGAATTGGTCTAGCGCGAGTTGATTTGCGCGATCGCCAATAGCGTGGAAATTGAGTTGAAAGCCATTTGAAATAACCAAATCAAACAAGGGTTTCAATTGATATTCTTGGGTGATTAATAAGCCCATATTCTCTGGTTCGTCTGAGTAAGGCGCTAGAAGTGCTGCTCCTCTGCTACCCAGAGCGCCGTCCCCATAAGCTTTAACGCTTCGGATCGATAGCATGTCCTTTTCGTCGGATATTCTGCCTTTGCCAAGCATGTTTTCAAGCTTTGGATCTACTGCTGACAACATGGCGTAAATTCGCATACCAAGCTGATTGTTTTGTGCTTTTTTCTTATAAAAGTGATAGACACTCTCACTGATCCCCGCATCGTGCATGCTAGTGACGCCTAATGACAGTAAATGCTGAGTAGCCGCATTGAGATTGGCTGTTAATGCTGCTTCATTGGCATCAGGTATATGTTGAGTCAGCAACGACATAGCGGTATCGATTAACACACCACTGGGTTCACCATTTTCATCTCTCTCGATTTTGCCGCCCGGTGGATCCAAAGTGTCCTTATTGATATTCGCGAGCTTCAACGCGTGAGAGTTTGCCCAGCCTGCGTGTCCATCAATTCGTTTTAGCCATACTGGTCGGTTTGTAATGTATTCGTCTAATTGCTTGGAGGTTGGGAAGGCTTTATCCGGCCAAAGAACTTGATTCCACCCTCTGCCAGTAATCCAGGGCAGTTGTGGATTCTTGTCGGCGTAGTTTTTTACAAATTCCGCGGTTTCTTTAGCAGTCTTGATATCGCGCACATCAATGTTAAGTAATGTTTCACCTAACATGAGTTGGTGGCCATGGGAGTCAATCAAGCCGGGTAGTAGAGTTTTCCCTTTGCCGTCGATGACTTGGCTATCCGCCAACCCGTTTAAAATGGTTTGGTCGCCAATGGCAATCACCTTGCCATTTTCAAATGCCAAATAGCTAAACTGGATTAAGGCCCCTGAGTTTGACAATGTGTAGCCTTTAACATTACCAATGACAGTAGGCTTTGCGATGGCAAATTCGGCCAGCGAAATGAACAAGATTAACAACAGCAGTTTCATTTGATTCTCAACATTAAACGCATTTTGAACTAGGCTCTAAATTGACGTAAATGGAGATACTTTGCAACAGTATGCCTAAAATGGGCGATTTAGTTACCTCAGCATGACGATTTAGTTATCTAAACTTGGCAGTTTACTTCCCTAAGCTTGGCGGACGTGTAAGGTGGTCATGCTGCCAAATTTGCTGCATTTTATTGGCGTCAATGTTTCCGCCGGAAAGCAAAACTACGACTTTTTGTCCTTTAGAAACGGTTGAAAGCCACTCGACAACAGCTTGCATTGTCATACAGCAGGTAGGTTCAATATGCAGTTTTAGCAAATGCTGGAGCCATTGCGTCCAGTATGCGATGTGTGTTTCGTTAACCTCATAGAGTCCGTCAATTTGTTGCAGCAATGGGAATGTATATTGTCCAACCGATGGCGTAGCAGCACCGTCTGCGAGCGTAATGGGCGGGGCCTTTAAAGGCACAATCGTCCCTCGACGTAACGACTCAGCGGCGTCATTTGCGGCCAAAGGTTCAGCGCCAAACACTTTTGCACTAGGGCAAAGTGAGCGAGCGCTAACTAGTGTTCCAGAAAGCAAACCTCCTCCTCCACAGGGAGCAAAAACGGCATCGAAATCGCCTACTTGGTCAATGGTATCGAGCATCAAGGTTCCTTGGCCTGCGATGATGTCAGGGTGGTCAAATGGCGGTATCCAAACGGTTCCTGATTCTTTAGCAGCTAGGGCGACAGCGGCATCCGCTTCCAATCGGGTGTCATATAGGGCTAACTCAGCACCATAGTGTCGGGTAGCCGCCGCTTTAACCGCAGACACGTTTTTCGTACTGAAAATTTTTGCAGGAATATTAAACAGGCGCGCTGCATAAGCGATTGCTTGAGCATGATTCCCCGAACTGTTGGCAACAATTTTGTTTGGAAGCTGGTCGTTTTCGGCCATTACCGCGATAGCATTGAGAGCTCCACGTAATTTAAACGCGCCGACTCGTTGCAAGCACTCTGCCTTGAACAAAATTCGGCTTCCCAAGTATTCGTTTAACAAACTCGATTCAAAAATAGGAGTTTGTTTAATCATTGAAGCAATGCGTGTCCGCGCTTTTTCAATGTGTTGAAAAGAAATCGAGTTCATGCAACTTGTTGCCTTTGGGTATTGGATAGACTTAGTATTGTAATCTATAACTCTAAATCATCGACAAGGGAAATCAAATGGGACTGCTAGATAAAATTATGGGCAATGCATCTGAAATTGATGCGGGCGAAGTAGCAGAAGACTTAGCACCGATTCTAGGTGCAACTGAATCAGTGGAACGTGTATTTAAAGAAATACGCGATATGTACGTATTTACCAATAAGCGACTAATACTCATCGATAAACAAGGTTTGACAGGTAAAAAAGTCGAATATCATTCCATTCCATATCGTGCAATTACTCAGTTCAAAGTAGAAACCGCGGGTCGTTTCGATATGGATGCAGAGATTAAAATTTGGGTATCGGGTCAAGACAATCCCGTTTCTAAAGAATTAAACAAAAATACTGTGGTAGGAATTCAAAAAACCTTAGCAGATTCTATGTTTTAACAACCTTAAAGAGGACGTTGCCATGAAATTTTATATCATTAAGTTTTGGTTTGGTGCCTTGATGTTGTCGCTATGTGCCGCCGCAGCCCATGCAGAGAAATTATCTCAGTCTAATATGGACAAGTATATTGAGTCTATCGATGCCTTGGTCAATTCAGAAAACAAAAACATCAAAGCAATACAAGCTAAGTTGCAGCAGGGACAGAATGTTCAGTTTGATGTAGACGAAAATGGCAATATTGCATTAATGAGTCAGATGCTAAAACATCTAGATGCGCCTATGCTTGATGCTTTGACAGACATAGTTGAAGACTCAGGGTTTGACTCTGTTCAAAACTGGGCGAGTGTCGGTGATAAAGTTTCAGCCGCAATGATGGCCATTGAAATGCGCAAACAACCTATGGATATGTCGCAAATGACGCCGGAAATGATAGCGATGATGCCAGAAAATATGCGAGCACAAATTGAAGGTGCAATGCGGTTGATAAAAGCAACGGAAAATGTGCCAGAAGAAGATATTACCCTGGTGCAAGCGAACTACGAAAAGCTTAAAAAGCATATGAAATGAATCATAAAATACGTAAGATTTGAAACTAAGCTCCAATAATTAATTTATTGTGAATTCAGATGGGTATTGACCACAACACCCCTATTGCTTAACAAACAAATAGAAAAGAAGTATACAAGCCAGCTAGTCTCATTATAGCTTGGTAATACAGCTAGTTTTTCTTACTGGACAGAAATTTTTTAAATCTTCGCTCATTGACCCACCACATCATTGCTCCATATAGAAGTCCTGCAAAAGGCCATACGATATAGTGAACAATTGCAGATTTGGATGTAAAACCATCAGTGAATGGTTTACTAATAAAGGCCATTGCCACAAACATTGGAAGTCCCCACATCAACAAACCATTGACGGCAATATATTTCAAAAAACCTTTAGATTTCGTGTCTTTCCATGCTTCAAATTCATCTTTATCCAACCTATTACTCCTTTTCATTCAATAAATTAGTACACGCAAACGCCAAACCAAGTTAAACGCAGCGCGGCAGTAGTTTATTGAGCTTCGGCACTCCAATGAAAGGGAGAGCGACCTTTAAACATTATCTACTCAATAAGTTGCTGTGGTTTATCACACCGTTAGTTTAAATTTCTATCGAAGAAATTGGTAATCGTCTTGTACATGTGAATCTGCGTATTTTTACCTCTGATACTGTGTTTCTTGCCCGGGTAATCCATGATTTCAAAGGGAATCGCTAAGTCTTGTAAGTGTTTATACAGCTTTGTACTGTGTTTAAATAAAACATTGTCGTCTGCCATGCCGTGAATTATCAACAGTGGCTTAGATAGGTTTTTCGCATAAGGAAATACCGATGCAGCAGTATAAGCTTCATCTACTTGATTGGGGTTACCCATATATCGCTCTGTGTAATGGGTGTCATATAGACGCCAATCTGTCACTGGTGCACCTGCAACACCCGCAGAGAAGTATTCATTAGCCTTAAACATAGACATCAACGACATATAGCCGCCGTAACTATGGCCATAGATACCAATTCGCTTTTCGTCAACATAGCTTAATTCTTTTAAGAATTTCGCACCAAGCACTTGATCAGCCACTTCAACACTACCCATTTTTTGATAGAGCGGGTCTTCAAAGGCTTTTCCTCGGTAATATGAACCTCGGTTGTCGATAGAAAACACCACATAGCCTTTGCTTACCCAATATTGTGTCATAAGGCCACGACTTCTTCCCGTCCAGCTATTCTGCACCACTTGCACGTGGGGACCGCCATAAACATAGACAATCGCAGGATGACTTTTTTGTAGTTTTGCAGGTTTGAATAGTCGGTAGTGCAGTTCTGTGCCGTCTTCGGCCTTGAAGCTGCCAAACTCAGGCTTGACCCATTGTGATTGATACGCGTACAACGGGTGATCTTCAGTGATGGCGTTTTCTTCCAACCAAGTAATTTGCTTGCCATTACTTTGATGCAAGCTCACTTGCCATGGCGTATTGACAGTTGAGAATCGATCAACGTAAATAGAGGCATCCTCACTAAAGTTGATTTCGTGAAAGCCATTGCGTTTCGACACTTTTTCGATTTCTCCACCAGTCAAAGCAACGCGGTACAAGTGCTTTTCGATAGGGTTATCTTTGCGTCCAGTGAAATAAACCCAATTATTTTTCTCATCTACGGCGCTAATGGTATCCACTATCCAATTTCCCGAGGTCAACTGACGCTGCTCGTTTCCTTGATTATCGAACAGGTAGAGGTGCTTAAAGCCATCTCGCTCTGAAGCCCAAATAAACTGTTGGCTATCTTCTAGGAAATACAGGTCGTAGTGCAAATTCACCCATGTTTGGCTGCTTTCTTTAACCAGCACGTTTTGTTTTTGGGTGACGGTGTCATAAGCACGAAGTTCCAGTGCTTTTTGGTTTCGACTTTGCCATTGATAAGTGAGATTACGGCTGTCATTCATCCATTTTGCGCGGGCGAGATAAATATCTTTTTCACTGCCCATATCTATCCAGCGGGTTTTATTATTTTTAAGGTTGTATACACCTAATTCAATTATCACGTTATCTGTGCCAGCTAAGGGATATTTTTGCGTAATCATTTTGATGGAATCAGCGTAAATTTCGCTGCGGGTTATGACCTCTACTGGCGAAGTATCAACTTTAGTTAATGCAATTTTTGATTCATCTGGGGCCCACCAATAACCGGTTAACCGATTCATTTCCTCCTGAGCAACAAACTCCGCCATTCCAAATTTAATATTACCTCCACCTTTTTTGGTGATGGCCGTTTCCTTGCCCGTATCGATATCCATAATGTAGAGGTTTTGTTCTCGAA
The DNA here is from genome assembly GCA_947503265.1 of uncultured Alteromonadaceae bacterium. Lineage (GTDB taxonomy): Bacteria > Pseudomonadota > Gammaproteobacteria > Enterobacterales > Alteromonadaceae > Aliiglaciecola. The sequence continues at coordinate 83,870 of CANNDC010000015.1, read as the reverse complement.
TATAAGAAATATAGTTTCCTTTTGGAGAAAGCTTGATATCTGTCTCAAATGCTTCGGTGTCTAATAGTTGTTTGGTATTCTTTTCACCTAATTTTAGGTAATAAGCATCGCCTGCTAATGGAAAAACCAAGGCTGTGCCATCGCTAGACCAGAAATATTCGATAATTCCGCTGCCACTTTCGCGCATTCTCTCGCGACGGGCTTTTTCTTCATCTGATAGCTCTACCTCGCCTGAAATTAAATCGTCAGAATCGAATAAGATACGGGTTTTCCCTGATGCAACATCGTACTCCCACAAATCGTATTTCTCGTAATCCCTTTGTTTACCTTTAAGAAAGGTAACTCGCTTGCCATCAGGAGATACCTTAAGATTTTTCGGCGAGCTTCCTTCCAACGCAAGAGATTGAAAAATACGTTCGATGGTAAGTGCCTCCGAGTAACTAAACGCACTAAATAAAACGCAGCAAAGGGCAATAGAATTTTGGAAGAGTGTTTTCATTCTTTTGATTATTCCTGTTATCTTTCTAGGCAAATACACCCTAGATTGATGAAGCATGACATTAGCTTCTACTGAGAATCTACAATCATTGTATAGCAACAAGGCCTATGAACAATAAATCCCGCATATTTCGATTTAAACAATTTGTAATCGATGATGCACAGTGCGCGATGAAAGTCGGAACTGATGCGATTTTGTTGGGGAGCTGGGTTCAAGCTGAAGAATCGAAATCTAAAGATTCAATAGCGGTGCTAGATATAGGCACCGGCAGCGGAATCATCGCGATTATGATAGCGCAGAAGTTAGCCAGTTCTCCTTTGATAGATTTAAAAGAAGTGCACATTGTGGGAATTGATAGTGACGCTGATGCAATCAAGCAAGCTAAGTTAAATGCTCAAAATTCTCCTTGGTCGAGTGCATTGTCGTTCCAGCAAACGCGGTTACAAGATTTCAACGCCGATTTACAGTTTGACTTGATTGTCAGTAATCCTCCGTTTTTTAATGTACTTACTCAAGACTTGCACAAGGATGATGCGAATTTTATGGCAAAAAATCGTCAACAAGCACGTCATACCGTCGACCTTTCATTTGAAGATTTGGTTATGCATGTTGCTAGGCTGTTGAGTATCAAGGGAAAATTTTATTGCATCTTACCAGCAGATCAGTCTACTGAAATTCTCAATATTGGATTGGAATACAATCTGCATTGCTTTCATCAGTGTCGCGTAAAGAATTCCGAAACTAAAAATGCCAAGCGCGTACTTTTGGGTTTCTCGAAAGAGCAGAAAACCATGGAAAAAACACAACTAGTGATTCGAAATAACCACAATCAATACAGTGAAGATTTTAAACAAATATGTAAGGCGTTCTATCAAAACTTTTAGAGTTTGAAATTCTTGCTATAGTTATAGGAACATTCGAAGGAGGCTGTAATATGCGAGAACTCGAATTACCAGAGTCAATCTCGTCCCTTGTTGACCATTTGCAAGTCGTGCAACTGGTTTGGCAAGGTATTCCACTGCAATTACCAAAATTTGCGGTTTATTCCATCATCCATAATCCTGTATTAGACAAAACTTTTTATCGCAATGGACGAAAAATGGCGATGATCAATTTAGGCAGATATCAAGTGCCTGTTATCGATCCTTTTCGTGGAAACATTGAACATGCACCCGAATATGTGGTGATTATTAGTCATTGCAAAGAAAATCGCTTTGGCTTGTATGCCTATCCTGCGGATCACGTTGCTGACGACGTGCATATGCCGGTTCGCCATCGTTCGGTAGACAGAATTGTTAGAGATTTTGTTTAAATTGCATGCGATATTGACTGGGTGTAATAGCTAAATATTTATTAAAGTTGTGTCGCATAGTAATGGCATTGGCAAAGCCTGCTTGACCTGCTATCGATTCCAAACTGTCCTCAGTGGACTCCAACCGTCCTTTTGCTATCTCCAATTTTCGTTCTATTAACCATTGCGTTGGTGTTTGGTTGAATGTGTGTCGAAACCTTCGATCAAAGGTGCGACGTGTTAAATTCGCGCGCTTAGCCAGTTGATCTATGGTGAGATCTTCACTTATATTCATTACGGCCCAATCAAGGGTCTCTGAAAAGGAATTTCGGCCTCTCGGAATGGTTTTTTCAACGAATTGCTTTTGTCCTCCGGCTCGGTGTGCAGGCAACACCAAACGTCTTGCTACCGAATTTGCGTGACCAAAGCCAAAATCGTGTCGAATGATATCGATGCCTAAATCAATTGCTGAAGCACTACCTGCTGAGCAACCTATTCTGTCTTCTTTGACGTACAGAACATCATCCACATAATTCACCTTGGGAAACTCTTGCTTAAATTCGTCTGCGTAACGCCAATGGGTTGTTGCCGATTTACCATCCAATATCCCGAGCCTACCAAGTAAAAAGGAGCCAGAACAGAAGCTGATTATTCGACCACCTTGGTGGTAAAAGTCCAAGATAGATTGAGAAAGTAACGGATCAATCTCTGTTTGCGATATCGGCCAACTAGGCACAATTAACAAATCTGTTTGCCGAAGGTCATTGGCGTGTTTGCAGGTTAGTGTCATATCTGCGATTAATTCTAGCTCGCGATTTTCAAAGGTAATAACTTCGGCTTGATACCATTGCTCAAATTCGGGCCTTGGTATGGCAAAGAGTTCAACCGCACAAGCAAGTTCAAATAACGAAACCTTGTTGTAAGCTAAAATAGATACCTGTTTCACCTTCACTTGTTTGTCCTTTATCTGCTTTACCATTTGCCTGCTTTTATATTTTCCATCAAATGCCCATCTCAAGACTTGTCATCAAATGCCTGTTTCAACACTTTCCTTCAAATACCCATTTCAACACTTGTTATCAAATGCCCATTTCAACACTCACTATCAAATGCTTGTTTCAACATTTACCATCAAATTGATGGACTAAAACTTAAAACTCACCTTAGTAGCAGTATATTGCAACTCAAGTTCGACATTATGTCTTGATATTATCGAATAATGTCTATCCAGCCAATGTGATTTTGAGACGTAGATTGGCACAATGCCTTTTCACTGTTATCCAAATTCCATTTTCAATCAATTGTAACTGGGGTTTGGATGATGTTTTACGATAGAGGAGAGACAAAATGCATTCAATGGTAGTCAGACCTAAACCCGCCCCGAGCGAAGAAGCTTTGGCACATTTTCAACAGTTATTAAAATTCGAAACGGATTGTTGGGATGTACATTATGCCCTCAACAACAATTTGCATGACTTCGTTCTATTGGATGTGAGAGCAGTTGAGGTAGCCCAAAAAGGCTATATAGATGGTGCGGAATTTCTACCCCACGCTCAAATCAACGAGCAATCATTAGCCAAATATCCGGAAGATACCATCTTTGTGGTTTATTGTGCTGGGCCTCATTGCAATGCCACTGAGAAAGCCGCGATAAAGCTAGCCAGATTAGGCCGTCCAGTGAAAAAGATGATTGGTGGTGCAACAGGGTGGTTAGATGAAGGCTTTGAATTAATGTCGACAGAATAGCCCTATCTTCAATAATTTTTCACGCAAGTAAGTACTAACCTATTGGGGTTGAGTATCTAGAATGAAGTCTGGTTTTGAATGTATTGATAGTTATGGGTAACACAACTTAGATTTAGACAGTTCTCGGAGAGTTAATGGATTAATAAACCCATATCAAAGACAGCAAAGACTGCGGTTGAATCTAGAAATAAAAAATTACATCAAGTGCACAATTTACATCAAGTGCACAAAGAAAAAGGCCAATGAAATCATTCATTGGCCTTTAATATTATAATCTACCAGCGCGAAGTAGTTGCTGGCTAGTCTTTAACTAGAATCGAAACTTTATCGATACCTGCTTCTTTTGCTTGGTTCATTACTTCAACCACAATTCCGTGCTTCGCTTTGGAGTGCGCTTGTATGGCTGCTGAATCCGTATTGTTTTCAGCTAAGAAGCTTTGAATGTTTGCAACAACTCGACGAATATCAACTTCACGGTTGTTCATTACTATAGTCCCATTTTGGTCAATACGAATTGCCAAAGACTTCACATTAGTTGGTGGTGGAGGACTATCTGGTGCCTTAGGACGGTTAGCCATCAATCCTTTTTCTTTTACGAAAGATGTCGTCACAATGAAGAATATCAACATGATGAATACAATGTCGAGCATAGGCGTCATATCAATTGCTGCTTCGTCGTCAGCTGAGCCGTGTTTCTTTTTTCTCATAATTCCCTACCACAATGGTTAATCGCGAACTTTACATAGTATAGAATTAGTTTGGGGGCAGAGTAAACGAGTTATGACAAATTCGTTAATAAAAATATTGTTTACTCACTCAAATCAGCGTGCTAAGGCCCTTCCAAGAGAATAAAAATACTCGAAAAGAGCAGTGGACGAACGGTAACGAAGGTCATCTAATGGATAAATGCCGATTTTTGCTTCTTGAGTTTGCTTGGTTCCTTGCACAAGAAACGCATTTTTTATGGGGTGATCTTGTATCGCTGCTTCAAACGCACGTGCCGATAGCTCTTGAGGTTGAGAGTAATAATACATTTTCAATGTCTTGTCAGCCAATGCGCAACGATTCACATATTCACTTGGCTCTTTTCCGTCTTCACTGAGAAAAATAGTTGCGAGCCATGCGCTTAACTTTTGGTTGAGCGAGTGAGCAACCTGCGGTTTGTCATCTAACCACGATTGAGATGCAAACCCATGCGGGGTGGGATCGACAAACGCTCTGCTGCAAATATAATGATCAAATGCGTGAAACCATTCATGAGCCAGAGCGCCGCCTCCAGCATTTTTGGCAAGGGCTAGTTGCCCTTTGCGACTATCGTAATGGGCACTAGAGTGCTTTTGTCCACCGACACCAAATGCGAGTGATAAATTAGAATTAAGGGAAATAACGTGTTCAGGAACTTGCAGAATATCCATCAAATCACACAGCGCATCAAAAAATAAATTTGCGGCGATTTGCTGCTCTTCTTTCGTAACCCATTTACCAATTTGAACGGTTTTGAAGCCAAATACTTTAACAATGTCCGTAAAGGACACATCGGCTCCATCTCGATGAGAAGGACCGTTTCTGTAGAAAGGGCGCTGGATTCGTGGGGGTTCGCTCATCTTTAAGCTAGGTTGAATTAACCGAGTTCAGTTAATAATTGCTCAGTCCATTGGGCAATTCTGTCATCTGTCAAATCGTATTGGTTCTCATCATCTAACGACAATCCTAAGAAATGGCTACCATCTTCAGTAAGACCTTTAGAGTTTGTAAATTCATATCCTTCGTTTGGCCAATACCCGATAAAATCACAGCCTAAAACAGCCAATTCATCGTGTAACATGCCCACCGCATCTTGGAACCAGTCTGTATAGCCAATTTGATCACCTAAGCCAAAGATAGCGACTGTTTTATCACTTAGATTCAAGGTTTTTATGTCATCCCAGGTCGATTCCCAATCTTCTTGAAGTTCACCAAAGTCCCAAGTGGAAATACCAAAGATAAGCAAATCGTATTCTTGAGTTCTCGCTAGCGGGACGTCTTTGATGTTGAACAAATCGACAATATCTTGATCGAATAAGGCGTTTAAGGCTGCCTGAATTTTTTCTGCCGCCATTTCCGTATAGCAGGTAGTTGAACCGTAAAACAATCCGATAGACAAAGGTGCGTCAGACATAGCAGTTTATATACTCCTCAAGAAAAAACCTATTGTCGCTATTTGTTGAGCATGTTGCCAGTTTTACAGCGATAAATAGTCAGTTTGATGTTTCACATACTCAGGTGATTCGAAAGGTGAAATGCATATTCTTTGATGTCTACTAATTCAAAGCCAATTCAACATTAAGCAAAACAATACATAGGCTTGGTAAGGCAGAGACAAACCAATTATCCAACACTCGCACCTTATTCTGAACGGCAAAAATTGATAGTTGAAAGCGATTGAAATAAGCCTTACCGTAAACTACGAATTTGACCGGAGTGATTCTGCATGAAGAACAACGTTATTTCGTCATCAATACCTGAATGGCGAAACCCAAGGGTATTTTCTATCAATAAATTACCCATGCGAAGTTCTTTTTACGCTTTTGAACAAGATCCGGGTGAATACATCAACTCACCTTGGGCATTCGAAAATTATCAGTTGTTAAATGGCCAGTGGCATTTCCATTATAGTCAGTCTCCTGAATCTACCCCCTCTGATTTTATTAAACCGGATTTCGATGTTTCCAACTGGGATAGTATTCAAGTACCCGCAAACTGGGAGATGCAAGGGTATGGCCACGCAAATTATATCAATCAGCGGGTCGACTTCGCTGCTGAACCTGTTGCCGGAGAAGTGCCCGATAACAACCCTGTAGGATCATACAAGCGATATGTGGATTTACCGGTTGATTGGCAAGGAAAACAGGTTTTTATTCATTTAGGCGCAGTAAAATCTGCATTCTATTTGTGGATTAATGGTCACTTTGTTGGATACGCACAAGACTCAAAAAGTCCGTCCGAATTTGATATTACCAAGTTCGTAAAAGTCAGAAAAAATTGTATTGCTCTAGCGGTTTATCGTTGGTGTGACGGTACTTATTTGGAATTGCAAGATATGTGGCGTTTGGCCGGTATCGAGCGAGATATCTATTGGTATTGTACGCCTAAATTACGAATTCAGGATATTCACATAGTAAGTGAGCTAGATGATAGTTATCAAGATGGCCGATTATCGGTAGATATCACTCTTTGCCATCATTCTGATCTAGCTAGCGCTAATTACACCTTATCTTATGTGTTATGTGACAGAAATGGCGAGTATGTCAGGCAGGGCAGTCAGGATTCTGATCTGTCTAGCAATCTCAAGCACAATTTTACTGCTGACATTGAAGATGTTCACAAATGGAGTGCCGAATCACCTTATCTGTATGAGCTGGTAATTTGCTTAACAGATGGTCATGGAAAAACCTTACAGGTGGTGCGTAAGAAAGTTGGATTTCGCACCAGCGAATTAAAAAATGGCAACCTGCTGATCAATGGAAAAGCGGTTTTATTCAAAGGTGTCAATCGACACGAACATGATCCTGTGACCGGGCACGTAGTGAGCAGAGAATCCATGCGTAACGATATTGCACTGTTTAAACAATACAATATTAACGCCGTGCGCACTTCTCATTATCCAAATGATCCCTATTGGTATGATTTGACCGATGAGCACGGTATTTATGTGGTAGATGAAGCAAACATAGAGTGCCATGGCATGGGGGCGGCCAATCAAGGTGTATCCTATGAACCAGAAAAACACATGGTAAACATGCCTGAGTGGCAAGATGCGTTTATTCATCGTGTGGAAAACATGTACCAGAGGGATAAAAATCACCCGTCCATCGTTATCTGGTCCATCGGCAATGAAAGTGGTGATGGTAAGAATATTGAAGTGCTTTACGACTGGTTAAAACAACGTACAAATATGCCGGTGATGTCAGAACAAGCACAATTAAGACGTCATACCGATATGTATAGCCAGATGTATGCAAGCATCGACACCCTAACCAATTACGCTGAAATAGGAGAATCCCGTCCACTTATTTTGTGTGAATATGAGCATGCGATGGGCAATTCAATGGGAAATTTGGCTGATTATTGGCGATTGATTGAATCTAAGCCGATATTGCAAGGCGGATTTATCTGGGATTGGGTTGATCAAACCTTTTTAGCTCAAACGAGCGAAGGACGCAATTATTGGGCTTATGGAGGCGATTTTGAAACGCCAGATATGTATCACGAAGGTAATTTTAGCGCCAATGGCGTGATGGCGGCAGATCGCTCACCCAATCCTTATGCGCACGAAGTTAGGGTGGTTTATCAAAATATTTCGGCAAGGTTAATCGATATTGTCTCAGGAAAAATTGCGATTCAAAATAAGCGGTTTTTTACTGACTTAAGTGATGTCACTTTACATTGGACACTGCTTGAAAATGGGTGTCAGACGCAATGGGGTATGGTCGATGATTTAGATGTTTCACCACAACAATCAATTGAATTAACTCTGCCCATTGATTGGCAGCCGAATCCGGAAAAAGAGGTTTTTCTGAATCTGGAATTCTGCAACAAAATTGCATCTTTTGGATTGGAGCAAGGGTATGTGTTAGCACGGTGTCAGCTTGCGGTAGCAGAATCAAATGTGACGCCTAGCTGCATAAACCCTAGTGCAACTCGAGCAGGTGATTCGGCAATATCGACTAAAGAAACGTCTTCTACCATCACCTTGGAAACTCAACACGTCAGTATGTCTTTTTGTAAAACCACGGGTTGGCTCAACAATTATAAAATAAATGATGTTGATCTGATTTTGGCGCCCATTCGGCCAGAATTTTGGCGCGCTCCAACGGACAATGATTTTGGGGAAAATTTTCCTGACAAAGCAAAGGCATGGCAATTCGCGGGTCAACATACAAAGTTAATTTCCTTCAACGTTGAGTCGCTAGATTCTGGTGAGGTACAAATTAGCACCGAGCATTATTTATCTGAGGTAGAAAGTCGCTATCTTGTGAAATATTTGGTCGATCAAGCAGGAGCGGTTCAATTCGATATCTGGTTTTATGCTGCACCTCACAAACTGCATTTTCAATTACCAAGAATTGGCAGCCTAATACAAATGCATTCAACGTTTGAAAAGGTTAACTGGTATGGACGAGGCCCTCACGAGAACTATTGCGATCGCAAGGCTTCCGCTTTTGTGGGTCAATATGAGTCTACTGTTTCCGATCTGTATTTTCCTTATGTCAGACCCCAAGAAAACGGCTATCGGACAGACGTGAGACAGGTTTCTTTTACCAATAGTGAAGGAATGGGGCTAGGGTTTGAGGCGCAAACTTTGCTGGGATTTGCTGCGCAAAATTACGCTGTTTTAGATTACGACCAATTCGAAAAGGCGGGGTTACATCCTCACGACTTAAAGCAGAGGGAGATCTTGTATATAAATATTGATTATCGACAACGGGGAGTAGCAGGCACTGACTCTTGGGGATCACCTCCCTTAGCAAAATATCAATTGCCATGGCGCGACTATCACTACAGCTTTCGCTTGGTGCCTCTATCCACTTGAGCACGATTTACAATTCTGTTTGAGAATCAAGATGATATTCTAGTGTAAGATTTTAGAGATGAGATTCCAGGGTAAGATTTCACATTGAGTTTTCAAAGTGGGATTCCAAGGTAAGGTTTTAAAGTGAGAACTGCTGGTAAGATTTCAGATTAAGAGCCAAGCTATGAATCTCAGGTAAGAAGCAAGATAGTTGCTGATAGTCATAAAGTTAAGGTTGGAATTATAAGATTGAAAATATAAGTTTGGAAAAATAAGTGAGGAACGTAAAGATTAAGGAAGGTAATTGAGAATACTAATTAATAGCAGCTTGGTGATTCAAGCTTATATATTAACCAGAATTGCTGGTTTGAAGAAAGTATTTAATAAGATCGTGTGTTTCACCGTGTTTAGTATGTCCAGTATCTTTAGCATGTCCAGTATTGCTCAGGCAGCAGAAGTGCCAGTTTTGGAGTACTTTCCTCAATGCAACTATCAGGTATTGGACAAGCGTGCGTACAAATATAAAGTCGAAAAAACCAATGATAGCAATGTGTTAACTCAAGAAAATCTATCTAAAGCTATGCAAATATTGATTGGTAGAATGCGCAGCCATGCCGAAGAACTAGATGCTGATGCTATTCTGCTGGTGGATCGTGAAATTGAGGGCGTTGAGGAGAAAACATGGACCAAGAATCAGGATGAACACGTTTTGGTGACCTACATGGCTGAAATTATTAAGCAATGTGACAACAACAGCGATACTAGTAGAAAGCCAACGCCTTACGACAAGTTTGGAGCGCCTCAGAAAGAAATAACACTGGGAAAAGTGGGTGGATGGCAGCAGCAAATCGTGTTTGCAATGCCGAGTGACCAAAGACGTCTTGAACCGGAATTGAATAGCACCGAAATTTCAATTGAAAAAGGGATTTATGGTGTGCCGTTATCCACGCCATTTGGTGAAGTGATAAAGATTTTTGGTACACCAACGTTAAGTATGCGCATTAATGATAAGCAACAACTAATTGCATACGGACGAAATCACTGGTTTTGGTTTACCAATAGCAAACTTGCGCGAGTGGCAACCGATTCAGGCATATTTACCACTGAGTTCATTAATCTGTTGGCCTTTGATGATCGATTTGAACAACAAGAGTGGCAGATCGAAGGCAAAATTCGCAAAGGAGATAAGATACCCCCTGAGCTTGCTAGTAACTCAGCCAATAATCAAACCCTCAACATCTTATCCGAAAACTATGTCGATGAAGATAATCAAAGAACGATATCCAAAGTGATTGGATTTGATATTGTGCAACGAGAATTCAACGCTTTGCCACTAGTTAAATGGATAGACAGTCAGGTATTCAACAATATCATTGACACTTATTTGGGCTCAGAAAATCGTCTTCAACTACTAGTGTCAGATTTGCCGCAGCAACCCATAGCAAAAATCTGGAGGGACTCTACTACTGAATTATTGCTTTTTGACAATCACATAGTGGTGGAAGCAACCGGCAACAATGTGAGTAAAGTGTATTACTTAGATAAGGTGCTCGCTTCTCAGCAATCAAATGGCTGGCAGTTCAACGGTATTGAACAAGGACAAACTTTGCAGCACGTCATGTCTTTTTTAGGCGATGATGCATTTGAATTTGATGGTGTGGTTGAGTTTAGTGGTGACAAATTCCAAGCAGAGTTATTCTTCGAAAAAGTGAATAGTGAAATGCGCTTGTACGGTGCGGAGGTTGCTATTTATTAGCAATTTATTTGATTTTCATGATGGTCTTATTGATACTTTACTTGCTTTGAAGTTGGCTTCGCCCAGTAATTATACCGATGAACGGTTTAGCTGCTAAGCTAGCTTTAAAATTATTCAAAATAACAATGAGGAATAAAAAATGAATAATAGAATTATCGGGATTGTACTTATAATTGTCGGAATTGCTCTGGCTTTTTGGGGCTATGATGTTTATGACTCAGCGGGCTCTCAAGTGAGCAGAGCATTCAGTGGAGATACACCCATAGAAGCTTGGATTGGTCTAGTTGGTGGTGCAGTATGTATTATTATCGGCCTATTGAAAGTCAAGTGATTGGTCAAAAATTGAAACGAATTTGCAGCCGCTAAAAGCGGCTGATTTCGAATTCCCTACAGCGAATCAGTTGCGTCTTCTATTTCTTTTCGAATTGGACCTTTTGCCCATTAGGTCGAAGTAATGTTGCCTCAACATGCTCACAGTTTTTGTCCACTTTTAACTGACCGACCGCAACGCCATTGAACAAGGTTCTCACCTTATATTCACTCGGCCGTCTGTGCTTTATCTTCATATTGCGTCTCTGGGTAAACCAGTTTAACGGTGATCTAGGACCGAAAAATATGCGATTGAGCCTGTCAAACCAGAGTAATAGCTTTTCAGGAAATTCGTTTTTGATTCCACTACTGGTAATTTGCGTAATATGCGGACTGTTTCGTCTAAACTTAAGCGAAATATCGTACACAAATGAATAGTGCACATCCCCTGAAAGAATCACGAAGTTTGGTGGGGTTTTGTAGTGTCTGAAAATATTTAGCATGACGCTGGCGGTACCTTTGTGAGCCATCCAGTTTTCTGCATCGACTACCAATGCTTTTCCAAAAAAAGTAAATATTCGTTGTATGGTTTCAATCAACTTTACCCCAAAAACAGGCGCTGCTGAGACCATTATCACCGCAGGTTGATTGATTAGTTCTTGCTGCAGTTCGCACAACGCTTCCCAATCCATTAATCCACTTGGTTTGACCAAGCTGGATTCCGATCGCCAGCGCTGTGTGCGGGTATCCAAAACGACGATTTTAGGAAACGAATTCAAGTTGTAGTGCCAATCACTCCATTCGAGCATAGCATCGACAAACTCATCCTGTTTTTTGATACCTCGCGGCGTAAAGTAATCAGCAATTGTATTCATTATTGGATGAAATTTGTCAGGGGCATTTCCCCATCCTTGAAACAACCAATAACCTATCAACGCATTACCAATAATGCGTTTAGCGAGCGGATTATTGTAGACGGCTTCTTCCCAGCCTCTCGTTAAGTTCCAATCATCGGTGACGTCATGGTCGTCGAATATCATGTAGACAGGAATATGCGCTAATGCTCGGCGAACTTTTCTTAGCCCGGAGGCAAACTCTTCAATTGTTTTCCTTTCTTCTAAGAACTTTGCTTTAAATTCCTCGGGGACAAACTGGTCACTTAGTTGATCGGGGGTATTTTGCTCGATTTCCCACAATTGTGGAGACCAAACTAAACAATACATGGCGATGACTTCGGCTAAGGAAACTAAGTGATTGTTTGCGTTAACGGAAGTAAATATCGGTTTTCGTTTGGCTTTGAAAAAGACAGAAACCAAATTTTCATGCGCTTCATCATCTGGCAGCAAGTAGGTTCTTTGGTAATATGACTTTTCATGAGTAAGTAACTGCTTACTATCTTTTATTATGTCTAATGGCAGTTCTTCGTGGAAAAGGCCAAGGTATTCGATGGTGTTGTGAATTGCCGAAAGCATTGGTCCTGCAACATCGTCTGTGTACACTTGATCACCCGACATAATAAGCATGTCTGGCTGTAAATCAGGATTAATCAATGCTTGTTCAAGTAGATCATCAACTGCGGTTAATGCATCTGGACTTTCATGATGTGGTTTGCGACAAGAGCCGTGCAGCACATTGCTAACCTGTTGTTTGAGTACAAAACTTGGACTTGTTTGATTTGGATAAAGTAAGTCTGGGATTAATTCGCTTAATGAGCGTTGAATGCCATCAACACAGGTGAATGTAAACTGATAATAGTATCGAGTCGCGAGTGATAATGCCTGCTCTGGACTAAGCGAGATTAAAACGACAAAAGCATGTGCGCCAACTTGAACCTTCTGAATGTCATCGCTAGACAATTGCTTTTTATAAATCGCTAAACCTTGGTCATTTGATATTTCTGCCTGGATTGGCATATCTGCAGAAAGGACCATCCAGAATGTTACCCGTGCAGGTGTTGCTTCCCGAACAATGGGGCCAGCCAATATTTGGCCGTCGTGCAAACACACTACTTTATCTGAGTTTGGACTTGTCAATTTACTCAATCGTCACTACTAATTTGCTTATTCTTGTTGTAAGTCTGCATCATCTGGACCAGACGAATCAAATTATTCTTTTTATTGGTTTACAGAGTAATGGTTTACAAATCTGACTATTTGGTCAAATTTCACTTGAAAAAAAACCTTCTCGGCTTTATAAATCGAGCTCGAATAAAAATAGGAATTTTCATGAATTACCGCAACGGTGTGCGACTAACTATTTTGCTAAAAGCACTGGTCACTGTATTGATAGCGACTCCAAGCTTTGGCAATACGATTTATTCAAGTTCGCAAAACCTAAAAGGGACCTGGCTTACTGAAACGACTGGCAAAGCCATGCTAGATCCTCAAACCTCAGGCTTAAAGGCTTGGCGTGGAAAATTATTGTCAGTATCGGATGGAAGTGCGCATAAATCTCAACGGCTGCAGTTTCATGTTATTGACCCTAGCACAGCAAAGGTTGCCGCTGAATCATTTCCAATGAAGTTATCAAAAAAGGTAGCAGACAGTTGCTTCGGCCCTTATATGGCGGATACACCCGATCTTGAAGCCTTAGTTGTTGATCCCGATGACGACAGTGTTTTTTATGTGGCAACAGAAGACGGCCGACGCGGTGGCAGTTATTCAGATTCTTGTAAAAAACGGTATAGCAAGACTGGTTCTACTGAATTTCCTAGTTTATTAGTGAGACTGAAACTACAAAGTGATAATTCTTTACTCATGACGGATGTCAGACCTATGCAATTTGATAATTCATTCAACATAGGTAATTTTCCCAATGACGGGATAGAAGGTTTGACCTTTGGCAAAAACCGCACACTATATTTAGGTTTGGAAAAAGATCAAAAAGGTCGTGCGCGCATTTTTTCAATACAAATGGATGAGTCATTTTGGTCAGAGTCAGGTTTTTTCATTGTCTCTGATGTCAATTTACGCCTGCCAAGATACTCCTCAGGAAATCACCCCATTAATGGCATGGACTATTATGCAATTGATAATCATCCAGGCTTTATTATCGCTGCCGCTAGGAATGATGATAATTTGTGGGTTATTGACCTGAGCAAGAAATTGCCGACAAAAATTCTTCCGTTGAATTTTCTTTCACCAAATAACAGCGCTGACTGTAAAAATTGGGAGTCGATGGATAACTCTTCGGTAGAAGGGGTTGCAGTGAAAGGCAATACCTTGATGCTCATCAATGATCCTTGGAGAAAGCATTATAAAGACAATATTGTATGTAAAACCAATAGTGAAAATTTTGAAATGATGGCGCCTTTGTTGTTCTCATTGCCCATTGACAGCAATTGGTTCAACTAGCCTTTAAGCTGGAATACGGCATATGTCGTTGAGATTATTTGTGTGTTCAAGTCATCCATAGATCGCCGACCTGCGTAGAAACGCCATTAGAATCGCGTTTTTGGACTAAAAATGAATGTATTAGTGGTTGGTGCGTCAACGGGCATAGGCTATTCCGTTCTGACTCATTTGTGCGAATTATCTGACGTTAAAAACGTATTTGCCGTTTCCAGAAGTCAATTTCGTTTTCCAAATGAGAAAGTATCTTGCCACCAAGTAGATAGTCTAGATTCTGAATCGGTAAGCGCGTTTTGCCAAAAAGTCGAATATGCCGCCCCATTCTCTTTGGTTATTTGCACCATAGGCGCGCTCCACGGAATGCAAAACAATCAAAAATTGTCACCTGAAAAGCGTCTTGAAGATCTGAATCCAAATCAACTTCTAACGTATTTTCAAACCAACACAATTGCGCCTGCAAATTGGTTGAAACATTTGATACCACTGACAAAAAACAAAACCAAGAGTCAGGTTGTGTTTTTCACCGCACGGGTGGGTAGTATCGAAGACAATCGTTTAGGTGGCTGGTATGGATACCGTGCCAGCAAAGCGGCATTAAACATGATGATTAAAACAGCTCAAGTTGAATATAATCGTCGAGCTAACAATGTTGAACTGATTAGTTACCACCCAGGGACGGTAGATACAGACCTATCCAAACCATTTCAAGGGAATGTTCCTGATGGAAAATTATTCACTGCTGAATTCACGGTTTCGCAATTATTCACTCACTTAAAGGCGTTAAATATAGCTCAGGCGCCCCACTATATTGATTGGCAAGGACATCAAATCCCTTGGTAGTTTTTTACTAATCAGCCTGTTAACATTCCACCTTCAAACAAGTGATAGCTTTCTAACATTAGTAGAAATTATTGATTTAAAAGCAAGTTGTGTTGATTCAAAACACGATTTCCGTATTTAAATTAGAACATAATTCGAGTAGAAAGATCACTTAGACCATAAGTAAAACAATAATAAAAGGAAGCAACTATGGCTGCTCGCGAACAATTTGGTTCTCGTCTTGGGTTTATTCTGGCCGCTGCAGGTTCCGCAGTTGGTATCGGTAATATGGTGGGCTTTCCTGTGGCTGCCACTAAGAATGGTGGTGGTGCGTTTCTCATTTTGTACGCTGTGTTTATCGTTCTAATCTGCCTACCAGTAATGCTAGCCGAGATGTCCGTGGGTCGAAACAGTCGCAAAGATCCGCTAAATGCTTATTCGACACTGACTAATGGACAAGCCCACTGGAAAATTGCCGGTTGGTTGTCAATTATTACGCCTTTCATGATTGCCGTTTTCTATCTTGTGATTACCGTGTGGATTTTTGGTTATCTATATCAATCTATTATCGGCAATTTGGACATGCTTGCAGACCCGGCTACGTTCGGCAATTTTGTGCAATCTTCTGATTTATTTATTTACATGGTGGGCGTTTTGGCCGTGGTGTATCTTATTTTGCAAGGCGGGGTGAAACAAGGGATAGAAAAGGCCGCGAAGGTGATGATGCCTGCCTTATTTATCATGTTAACTGGGTTGGTAATTTTCGTATTAACACTGGATAACGCGTTTGCTGGAGTGCAGTATTATCTGATTCCTGATTTTTCAAAGATCAACGCATCTGTTGTGAGCGCTGCGCTTTCTCAGGCTTTCTTCTCTTTATCTTTAGGGATGGGGATCATGATTACATACGGATCGTATTTGGATAGCAAAAGTGATGTCCCCGGTTCAGCCAAGTTCGTGGCATTTGCAGACACTATGGTGGCCTTTATCGCCGGTCTACTGATCCTTCCTGCGGTATTCTCATTTAATCCAAATACCAATACCGAGAATCTAAGTGATTCTTCTGTGGGAATGATATTTACTTTTTTACCTAAAATATTCCTCGCACTTCAAGCTTCTATTGGATACGTGGGAGCAAGCATAGTGGCGAGTCTTTTCTTCCTGTTAGTATTTTTTGCGGCAATTACCTCATTGGTTTCTATCTTTGAAGTGCCTGTTTCGGCGTTGATGGAGTCCAAAAAAATCGGGCGAAAAAAAGCATTGGGCATCATGGGGCTATTGCTAATTGTGACTTCTGTCGTGGCGTCAATGTCATTCGGCATTTGGGATGTAGCCACTAACTTTACCGCATATGCAGGTCAGACTAAGTCTTTGTTTGATGTCATTATTGATGTTTTTTATGACACGATATTGCCGTTGAATGGACTACTGATTTGTTTGTTTGTGATATATCGATGGAAGAAAGAGAATTTTAACGCTGAATTAGACAAAGGAGCGCCGAAGTACGAAGGAACTTTCTTTGAAAAATATGTGGATCTTTCTGTTGGTACTTTTATCCCTGCCATATTGTTCTTAGTCTTCATCAATACTGTGGCTCTAAAGTATTTTGGTGAAGCATTAATCGGCTGATAGGCATGCCAATATAGATTGGTATTCCGTTTGGGAGTGCCTTGACTAGTTTGCAAATGTGGCAATCATATCTACATAGTCATTAGGCAGTCCGTTGTCTCTGGCTATGTCTACAAGGGTTTCTGCGTACTGTTTGTTTCGCCCTGTCAGCTTCTCGCGTGGTAAATTGTAGGCTATTGCTGGTATTGGGTGATTTTCTGGTGTCATTGCCATTACTTCTTCAGGTATATAGTCAGCCACGCTGGTTTGCCCATACAGGTTTGCGAGTTCAACATCTGACAACGTTATAATATTGCCATAGGCTCTTTCACCAGATGACTTAACTAATGTGGCTCGTTCACCGATTTTTAACGCGTAATCTTCTACAAAAGCTAGTATGGGCTTCGAGGGATGAAATCCATTACTTTTGAGAAGATTTTCATCCATAAATAAGCCGTAAAAAAACACTGTTCTCATATTGTCTTCCCTAAAAAATGACCTTGATTCCATACTAACGGTTCAACTCACTCAAATAAACTATGAAATCAAGCGACCGGCCAAACCGCAATTGGAGAGGGTGGGCGAACAGCGGCATGGTTGTGATCTTATTACACTTTCAGATGGCAAAGTGCTCACTCTCAATATGATCAAGCAAGCACGGAAAACAGATCCTAGAAGTGAAGTATCTAAAACCAAGACATAGTTTGATTTAAGTGGGGTCATCGCATTGAGGAGATACACAGAATCAAAATAAAGGTATGAGCTAAATTGGTGAGTTGCGTTAACCCATTTCACAGCATATCGAAAGGGCTTGGATATTTAAGTGTTAACTCAAGCTCAGAAAGTGTTAAACCGCTATCTAACATTTTCCCAGAACCAGCTGATTCGTCTGAGTTGAATGTTGGCTCAGGTAGGTTCATTGTTTTGGCAGCATGGGTATAGTATGCCTCTCGAGTAGGATGATCTGCTGCTGCCAAGTGCAGTGTTTTCCCATACACATGATTTTCAATGATTCTTTCCAGTGCCGCAATGACATCTTCACGGTGAATAAGGTTGACACATTGCTGCCCATTAGCGATATCTTTTCGACCAGAAAGGCTCTTAGCCGGATGACGGTCTTGGTCAACCAAGCCTGATAACCTTAAAATAGTGCCGTTATCGCCAAACTCACTTCGAATGTGATTTTCGATTGCTATATGGGCTTTCGCACTTTCAGTTACAGGGGCCAGCTCCGAATATTCAAACACTTTTCTACTTTGGTTGCCGTAGACTGCCGATGTAGAGATAAAGATCAATTGACTAACAGGGCTGTCTGCAGCAAATGAGATAAGTGATTTCATTCTGTCGATAAATATTTCAGGTGTGAAATTTTTCCTGCCGGGTGGAATATTGATAATCACTGTCTGGCTAGCGGAGAGCGTATTTAACAGTGTGTCCTCTAGATTGTCACCCAAGGTATAACAGAGCCCATCAATGCCTTTGTCTTGAATGCTCAAAAGGCTTTCTTCAGAACGTTTAGTGACGACCACGTTGTGACCGTCATTTTGAAGTTTCAAAGCAAGTGGTAGCCCTAACCAGCCACCACCGATAATAAGTAAATTCACTCTAGTCCTATTACATTCTGTCTTTATTTTTTTCTACAGAGAATACGTTTAAATCTGAGAGTTCGCTCACATTGTCTTGGAGTTTGTTTTCAGCGTAATCAATGTCGGCAACTAGGTAGCAAAGCCCGTCAGCTTTTTCTTCGATGATGGCGGCTTGTTGTTCCATGCGCATTTCAAGGTCATCGGTGAAACTCGCCATGCGTTGATCAAAATCACCCGCTTCATTATCACCAAACATCATTTGGGTGCCAATGGCGACCAAAATCTGACCAATAGAAGAACTGATGACGTCTTCTACTGCAGCTTCAAATTCATTTTCCCATTCTTCACCAAACATGTCGCCATCACTAAAATGGGCTGAATCTACTCTGATACTGCCGTCCTCAGCATAGAAATTATCATGAATTTTATCACCTATGTCCGACAGTTTGACGGTGATTTTATCGATAGCTTGGGTATCTGCACCAAGTAGCCCGCCAAATACCTCTGAAATAGCGTCTGAAGCTAACGCGACACCTTCGACAGCGATTGATGCCGCTTGGGGAACAGCACTGTAAATCCCATCATAGTAGTCTTTTACCCAACGTTGCTCTGAACGTGAAAGAGAAACCTCTTCTCCATTCACATACAGCTGGTGGTTAGACTCGATTGAAATGACATCATCTTGCTCGGTTGTAATAGTCAGAATATCGTTTTCCAATTTCAAGTTACCATCAATATTAACATTGCATTCGTTGGCTAAAAGAGAACCTGAACAAAGAACTAAACTTGCGGCAATAATAGTGCGTTTCATAACGTAATCCTGTGGTAATAATAAATTTAAATTCGATAATGTTTGATATGGATTAGCAACCTTCAGGCCAAACGTAAAAAGTGCTTATATTTCATTAGGATAAAATTTTCTCGTTGTCTTGAATGAAGATTAAAGTTAGTGTTTTTCGCGAACCAGACGAAAATTTAGTTAATTTCACTAAATCTCGAGATTGAAAAAAAAGAGAATTGTTTTGACTATTCGATTCACAGAGGTCGGGTGTTTAGTGCATAATATACACAGCATAAATACATATCTTTGGAGTGAAAATGGCAAGTTTTGCAGAAGCAGGATTATTCGGATTAGTCGTACTGACATTCGTTTTGGGATTGAGCAGTATTATCATGGGCGTGATTCCTTCTCCGGCTCATGGGATGAAAGAAAAGGTTGAATATGGATTCTTCGGTGTATCTTTTCTAGTTTTAGGCTTGCTACTCACTATTGCTCTCGTTTGGTGATAAAAACACCCTAAATAAACTGTTTTGCAAAATTTGGGTTATCGTTCATAGTAGACACATGATATTTCTGCATATTAATGTGTTATGAACGTTGAATATTTCACACAGTTATTTGATAAGTTTGTCGCTTCTTCGGCTTTAGTTTTATCAGACACGACGACATACATTCAACTAGCCACCGTTTTAGGCATATACTTGGTCGCATTCTTAGTGGCCAGTAAACTGCGCGCAAGCATTGGTCTAACCCATGTTAAACCAGATCAAAGTGCTCACCCAATGCGAAAGTTGTCTTATCGTATCGGTGGGATCTTATTTCCTCTCTTTGCCATTTTGATGTTACGGATCTCTATTGATTTAGGGGGGACGCAAACGTCAGAGACTTGGTTGCTTAAAGCATCATTGATCGTAGCCGTGTTGTTGTTTTATAGCTCCTTGGTACGTGTCTTTGTGGTTAATTCGTTAGCCGCATCTTTTTTTCGTTGGATTGGTCTACCGATTTTAGCCTTGCACCTATTTGGCTATTTGCCAGCGGTAATAACGGCTCTGGAAAACGTTTCCTTAAGTTTAGGTAATGTTGAAGTGTCTGCCTACGGTTTGGTTCGTGTCATTGTATTCGGGGCAGTGCTTTTCTGGGCGGGAAGGGCTTCTAATAATTTCGGCAAAGACGTTATCTATAAGCAAGAGTCACTGGATTTAAGAACCAAAGAAGTCTTTTCCAAATTGCTTGAAGTAGGCATGTTTTGCATTATTTCACTCTTGCTCCTCAATGTGATGGGAATTAGCTTAACGACCTTGGCAGTCTTTGGTGGAGCTGTGGGTGTTGGTCTTGGACTTGGATTGCAATCCATCGCCTCCAATTTTATCTCAGGTATTATCATTTTACTTGATCGTTCTTTGACCGTAGGCGACTTTGTTGAGTTAGATGATGGTAGCAAGGGGTTTGTGCGCGAGTTCAGAATGCGCTACACCGTTTTGGAAACCTATGACGGGAAGGACATTCTCGTCCCGAACGAGAAGTTCATATCGTCTCTACTTATTAATTGGACACATAAAGATCCTAAGCAGCGTTATCGCGTAGATTTTTCAGTTCCTTATGCCACAGACGTTAGAAGCATGGTTGAATTCATAAAGGAAGCGGTAGGCAAGCATCCACAAGTCATTTCAGGTGATGATATTCCGATTGAAGAACGCCCTGATTGCGAAATTGATAGTTTTGGAGATTCTGGAATCAATATGTTTGTTGAGTTTTGGATTGATGGTGTTGATGATGGAAAAAATCGTGTTGGCGGCGACTTAATGTTGATAATATTTGAGACTTTGAGAGAAAATGGTATAGAAATACCATTCCCTCAGCGAGAAGTGACAATTATCAATGCAGATAAAGTTAAAATATAGTAAACACGATTGCACATTATATGTAAATAAATTGTGTGTAGGTTTAGTGTGAACGAATACAATCAACTCAACAAACCAAAAATGCAAGCTTTATCAAATAGCAAACATATTCAAGGCAACAATATATTTGAACTTGCCATGGAGCACTCCGGAATTGGCATGGCGCTTGTTGGCTTGGACGGCAGTTGGTTAAAAGTTAATCAGGCTGTTTGTGATCTGGTTGGCTATACACGCGAAGAACTACAAACGATCGATTTTCAGACTATAACTCACCCCGAAGATCTCGAAGCAGACCTAGGTTATGTAAAGCGTTTGTTAAAAAATGAGATACAAACCTACAATATGGAAAAGCGTTATTTCCATAAGAACGGCCATCTAATTTGGGTGAAGCTGACGGTTTCATTGCTTAGAGATGACGACGGTGAGCCTCAATATTTTATTTCGCAAATCCAAGATGTATCGAAAGAGAAAAAAGCACTTAAAGAACTGGTGAGTGCAAAAAAAGAGTTGGAAGAATTTACCTACTCGGTCGCTCATGATTTGCGCACACCGCTTAGCTCAATTGCGTCGATAATGGAGTTGTTGAGACAAAGTATTAACGATGGCGAATATGAAGATGCGCAAAACACCATAGAAATTGCTCACTCGAGTCTGACTAAACTGAGTGATCTTGTCATCAGCATTCTAGAATTGCATAAGGTGAATTTACAAGAAGAGCAGGATAAAGCCGTAGATGTCCCGCACCTGGTCTATTCAGCCTTAGACAAATTCAATCATATGAAAAACTTTGATCGTTTATACATTGAAACCCATTTTCAGTATCGAGGTAAGTTGCGCGGCAAAACTAATCGGTACATGCAGATAGTCGAGAATTTCATTTCAAATGCGATCAAATATCAGGATTTGGGCGAAATTAGCTCTTATATCAAGATATCTACCTACCAGAAGGAAAATGAATTCGTATTTGAAGTTGAAGACAACGGCTTAGGCATAAGTGAGGAGAACCAGAAAAAGCTTTTTCAAATGTTCGAGCGTTTCCATCCTAAAGCGGCATTCGGCACAGGTCTTGGTCTTTACATGGTTAAGAAAAGTGCAGATATTTTAGGTGGAACAATTTCATTTTCTACCCCAGAAAATAACAAAGGTTCTATTTTTCGTTTGAGCATTGCTCACGATAGTAATTCTCAGAATTGCGACACTGCTACTTAGTATAACCGATGACTACTGTCGGTAATTTCACTCTTCGACATAGAGCGTTCACGCTGTTTTTACCATTCTCAAGTAACCTGCTTTTGTAATTGGGGCAGTAAATACTTTAGAAAATCCTTGGCTTCACAAAATAATTCTTCGACCTCTGTGCACTATTCAATAGAACTTCAATAAGCTGCTTGTTTGGTTTTATTGGGTTAGTACCTAGCCAATACCGCGCCAATACCAAGTTAATATTTAAATAGTATCTGGAGAATATCTGACCAATATCTAGCAAATAATTGTTTAATATTTGGTGATTACCTGACTTATAACATGTTTAGTCGATCGTCACATACTGTGGTTTTTCAGTACAAAACAGTCTTTGTCTAATAATCAGAATAGATTGGAAATATCGAGGGTTTGCTCGGTTCCTATCGAAACGTCTTCAGATAAAGGTATAAGACAATATGTGCAAAAAGTATTTTAGCTGGATTGTGATAATCTGTATCTCGGTATTTTGTCAAATAACTAACGCTACAACTCGGCCCAATCTTATCCTTGTATTGACTGATGATCAGGGCTACGCAGATGTTGGATTTAATGGTAGCAATGATATAAAAACTCCAAATATCGACCGAATCGCACTTGAGGGTGCCCGATTTACCAATGGCTATGTTACTTATGCAGTGTGTGGACCAAGTAGAGCTGGGTTACTGACTGGTCGATACCAGGGAAGATTCGGCTTTGGTCGCAATCCGGTAGTGGATCCCAATGACCAAAATGCGGGACTAGCATTATCTGAAAAGATGATTTCTGAAGTGCTAGCAGCCAAGGAGTATAAAAGCGGAATCATAGGTAAGTGGCACATGGGAACGCATCCTTCCTTTCGTCCAAATAACCGAGATTTTGACTATTTTTACGGATTTTTGTCTGGCGGACATCAATACTTTCCCGAGTTACTCACCGTTAAAGATATATATCACGCTAAAAAAGATTGGTCTTGGTACGACACAAAAATTCTTGAAAATAACCGGCAAGTTGAAACCAAAAAGTATCTAACAGATGAATTCTCTGACAAAGCAGTTGCGTTTATAGAGAACAACAGTCACCAGCCATTTTTTTTATATTTGGCTTACAACGCGCCACATACGCCACTGCAAGCGACTGATGAATACTTAGACCGAAACAGCCATATCAAAAACAAAAAGCGTCGAACTTACGCAGCCATGATAACCGCCGTTGACGATGGCGTGGGGCGAGTATTAGATACCCTTAATAAGCTCAATATCGCTGATAACACCATCGTCTTCTTTTTGTCAGACAATGGCGGAGCCGAAAGTCAAAATGCATCTGATAATGGCCCTCTTCGAGGTCAGAAAGGCAGTTACTTTGAAGGCGGCGTGCGGGTTCCTTTTGCAGTGAGGTGGCCAGCAAAAATTCCTGCTGATATTACCTATAATTACCCTGTTAGTTCGATGGATATATTGGCAACTATTGCGGGTGTTACTGAAGCCCCAATAGACAAATCTCGCCCCCTCGATGGTGTAAACTTGATCCCGTATTTGCTGGGTGAAAACTTGACTCCACCGCATCCCGTTTTGTATTGGAGAAATTTTGACCAAGGTACATTGGCGATGCGAAATGGCAATATGAAAGTGATTGATTCAGCCAAGTCTGGTCAGCATCTTTACAATCTCCGAATTGATCTAGAAGAAAAAAGCAATTTATCGCAAGACAATCCTAATGCTTACAACCTTCTCTTTCAACAATTGCAGACGTGGGAAAAGCAATTAATTGACCCTGTTTTCAGGCCCTTGCAGGGGTTTTCAAATTCCCCCGAAAAACATCAGCCGAAACCGAGTAAACAGCAAGAGAATATTTATCAACTGGTATGGCAGGATGAATTTGATTGTGTTGGGCGTTTGAATGAAAAGTATTGGGGCTATGAGAGTGGATTTGTCCGCAATCAGGAATTGCAATGGTATCAAAGTGATAACGCTTTTTGTCGGGACGGTCTACTTATTATAGAAGGGCGTAGGGAGTCGAAAAGAAACCCTTACTTTAACCCAACGGAAGATGATTGGCGGAAGTCACGAAAGAGTATCGATTATACGTCAGCTTCAGTCACGACTAAAGGGAAGCTCTCATGGTTGTATGGACGGTTTGAAGTAAGGGCTAAAATTAGTGCGAAAGCTGGTCTGTGGCCGGCAATCTGGTTCTTAGGTGAGCTAGGCAAGTGGCCGAGCAAAGGGGAAATAGACTTGATGGAATACTACCGCGGTATGATACTCGCGAACGCAGCGTGGGGTGCGAGTCAACCTGCTAAGCCCGTTTGGGATGCAGTGAAAATTCCCTTATCCGAATTCAACAATCCCAATTGGGATAAGCGATTCCATATTTGGAGAATGGATTGGGATGAGAGCTCTATAAAACTCTATGTTGATGATAAATTACTCAACGAAATTGACTTAACCACTACTATTAACCCAGACGGTGTTAACCCGAGAAATCCTTTTCTGCAACCTCACTATCTGATATTGAATTTGGCAATCGGTGGCAGCCAAGGCGGTGATCCGGCTAATACATCATTTCCTTCAAATTATGAGATTGATTATGTGAGGGTTTACCAGAAAAAATCGAATCGATAACGTACGCAGTATCCCTATTAACTTGAGGTTTTTCTCTGTTCATCGGTCGTAAATTATTAAGGCTATTAATGAGTGAAAGAATACTTATGAATAAATATGTTGTTTATGGGCTAATGTTTGTTGTGCTCTTACTATCTGCTTGCAAAAATAAATTTGATGGTTCTGTGTCAACTGCTCCTGAAAATTTGGAGGCTAAAGACCCGAACATCATCATATTTTATGTTGATGATTTAGGTTACGGGGATGTCGGTGCCTATGGAGCGATTGGTGTTGATACACCGGCGATAGATAAATTGGCAGCTTTGGGAGTTCGTTTTACTGATGCACACAGCTCCGCGGCTACATGTACACCATCTAGATATTCTTTGTTAACTGGCGAGCACGGTTTTAGAAGTAACGCTGCTATTTTACCGGGTGATGCACCAGCTCTTATTCGCCCTGGAAAAGCCACTTTACCCTCTATGCTTAAAAAAGCAGGTTACGCTACCGCAGTGGTAGGCAAATGGCATTTGGGCTTAGGAAATGGTGATGTTAATTGGAACGAGTCAATCTCACCTGGCCCACTGGATATTGGCTTCGATTATAGTTTTTTATTACCTGCAACAGGCGATCGCGTCCCCACTGTGTATCTGGAAAACAGAAAGGTGGTAAATCTAGCGCCCAGCGATCCTCTTATCGTAAGCTATAAAGAAAAAGTAGGTAACAGGCCGACTCGACGGGAGCGTCCTGACCTAGCCAGAGTTGTGGCAGATGACCAGCACAGCGATACAATTATCAACGGTGTTAGTCGCATCGGTACCATGGCTGGTGGGGAATCAGCACTTTGGGTTGACGAAGAGTTTCCAGACGTTTTCACCAGTAAGGCTGTTGAATTTATTACCAAAAACAGAAATAAACCGTTCTTCTTGTTCCATTCTTATCACGATATACATGTGCCTAGGTTGCCTCATCCACGTTTTATCGGAAAAAGCAAAATGGGACCAAGAGGTGATGCCATAGTGCAAATGGATTGGATGACAGGGCAAATCGTCGATACCCTCGAAAAGTTAGATATTGCAGACAACACGATAATTATCTTCACTAGCGACAATGGTCCAGTATTAACTGACGGCTATGATGATAAAGCCATTGAAATGCTAGGCGAGCATAAGCCATGGGGGCCATTTCGAGGAGGAAAATACAGCGCTTATGAGGCTGGTACTCGAGTGCCAATGATCGTTTACTGGCCGAACAGGGTTACTGCATCAGTGAACGACCAATTGATGTCGCAAATGGATATTTATGCATCGCTGGCAAAACTACTAAACATTGAACTGGGCTTAAAAGAAGCTTTGGATAGTATCCAAAATTTGGATGCTTTACTTGGCACAGGTACTTCATTGCGCACTGAACTCATCGAAGAATCTTTTGCTACTAATTCTCTGCGTGTAGAAAATTGGAAATATATATCGCCTGTAGGATCAAATAACCTTGCTGGTTTCGTTGCAGACAAAAATATTGATGGCGGGTTCAAGACGCAACCCCAACTATTCAATCTTGAGCATGATATAGGCGAACAACACAACTTGGCAGCACAAAGACCTGAACTAGTTAAAAAATTTCAAACAAGATTAGAACAAATCATAGATTCAGGATACCAGTGAAAATTCCGTTAGCCTTGCGGTTTTATGCGCTTAATCCGTCCAATAGTATAAGGTATTTCATAATGTATTGCGTATTCGGTATGCGGCGAACAATTTGCTTGTTACTGTTGAGACTCTAGTGAGGATCAATGACGGCAAATCTAACAGCAATCGACGCATTTTATTAGGATCGTTTGAGTGACCAACTAAAAAGTCAAAATAATGAAAAAAAATTACGTCAAAAGTAATGAAACTGACTCAAAAACGCCAGTGCAAGCTGAGTTAAGTATCTTCGACACGTTTAGTAAGCACAAAAATGCCCTAAAGCGCTTTATTTCGCGGTTTGTGGTAAAACCTGAAGATATTGAAGATATTGCGCAAGAGTCTTTTTTGCGGTCTTACACAGCTGAAAAAAGTCAAAATATTCTCTATCCAAAAGCATTTATCTTCAGAGTTGCTAAAAATTTACTGCTATCTGAATTTGATAGAAAGTCATTTAAAGTGACAGATTTTTTGGAAGAGATAGAAAACGCTGAGCAATTTGACTCAGCTGAAGACGTTGAAAGTAATGTTATGGCACAAGAACATATCGCCATCTACTGCCAAGCATTAGCATCGCTGCCAAAACAATGCAGAAAAGTGATGTTATTGAAAAAAGTGTACGGATTAAAGAATAGAGAAATTGCCAAGAGACTAGAAGTAAGTGTTAGCTGTATTGAAAAGCACTTAAAGAAAGGGCTAATGGACTGTGCAACTTTTATGGAATCACATGAAAGTATGCCAACCCAAACATCGGCTGAATATCGCGCTAGCCGCGTCAAAGATGTGGAATAGATGATGGGAAAAACTATGTCTAATGTAACTAGTTTCACAAATGCTCAGAAAATTAAAGAGCAAGCATGTGATTGGATTATTAAAATTGAAGGTGATAATAGTCCTTCTGCTGAGGATATCAATGAGCTAAAGGAATGGATCGCGAGAAGTCCTGCGCACGAGGCTGCACTGGTTAAATTGGCTGCGCAATGGAACCAAATGGATGTTTTAACTGCACTGGCCGTACCCAATGAAGTTGTAAAACCTAACACTGCGAAGGAATTTGCGCAAAAGGTCAAGTTTGTTGCAGTGTCCTTGTTGGTAAATACATACAGGTTATTCACTACAAAGTATGCAGTTTTACCAGCGCTCATGATTCTTTTGTTAGTTTTTTATAACGATTTGGAAGAGTCTCCGACACCCATGATGAAAAGCGATGTTTTTATCACCAGCATTGGCGAACATAGAAAAATACGATTGAATGATGGTTCAACAATGTGGATGAACTCCAATAGTCAAGTTTCAATAGAATTCAGCAGCACACGCAGAACTATAAATTTATTAAAAGGTGAAGCTTATTTCGAAGTGAAAAAAGATCAGTCTCGTCCCTTCGAAGTGCTAACCAGTTCAGAAATACTCACAGCAATAGGTACGGCGTTTTCGGTTCATAGACACGACGGTAGCATTGAAGTTTTAGTGACCGAAGGGATAGTCGAAGTAGCAGTGATTCGAAACACGTTAGAACTAATTCCGTTATCTTCCGAGACGCAGCCAAACCAGTCACAAAAATCACAACATGCGTCAAACAGCAAAGAGGTGGTTACTTCGCTCAAGGCAGGGCAAAGCGTATTGATAGAAACTTCGTCTGAGCAACCGATTAAATCTATACAACTACTAGGCTCAACAGAAATTGTGAGGCAGCTATCTTGGACAGAGGGGAAATTGGTGTTTGCTGGTGAGTCTTTACAAGAAGTAGTCGCGGAAGTAAGCCGTTTTACTACGTTAAAAATCGAAGTGACCGACCCGAATATCAAAAATATTCGAATTGGTGGGCAGTTTAGCGCATCGGAAACAGATGCATTTTTTGAAGTATTGGAATCGGGTTTTGGTATCAATGTAGACCGAATCAGTGAAGATCATTTCGTGCTTAGCGCAAAAAATTAATATTTTTTTCACAACAAACATGAGGTTTTTTTATTTTATCCCGTCCTACCTTATACAGGTCATGTAATTGTATAACGCAATGACATCGGCAATATGCAGGATTCTTCTTGTATCGTGTTTGTGGACTCTATCTATTGATGCGCAAGAGCGAAAAGAACAGATATTTGAATTAAATATCCCTGTTCAAAGTTTGAGCAATTCATTAAATCAGCTTTCAGACGCGACCCAAACGTCCATAATATTTCCGTTCGACCTTACCGAAGGTAAGCAGGGCTCACCTCTTGAGGGCCAATTTACGCTGTTGGAAGCGCTAAACAAATTACTTGCAGGATCAAACTTGGAAGGCCGTCTTACCGATAAAAACTTTGTGGTTATTTCGCAAATAGCCGAACAAAAAAAACAACTAAACGGTAAGAATAATATGAAAGCACAGAAGACCACACTCGCAAAAATATTTACTCTCCTTTTCGGTACAATCGGTTCTACGCAAGGTTCACTTGCCCAAGTCATCGAGCAACAACAACAAGCTAATTCAAACGAAATTGAAATTATTGAAGTCGTAGGCATAAAGGGAAGTTTGAAAGATAGCTTAAACGACAAGCGTTTCGCCAGCGAAATAATGGATACCATCTCGGCAGAAGATATAGGTCAATTGCCTGACGAAAACATTGCTGAGGCCTTACAAAGAATTACAGGCGTACAAATGGCAAGAAGTGCTGATGGTGAGGGTTCAACATTACAAATCCGCGGAATATCGAGTAATAATGTACAGATTAACGGACAGATAGTGTCTGGTAGTGATGCGACTCGCTCAGTTAACTTTCAAGATCTGAATTCTGAAATATTTTCGTCAGTACAAATTTTCAAAGCGCCCACAGCGGCACAAATTGAGGGTTCATTGGGTGGAACAGTTAACCTCAAGACCCGCAAGCCTTTGAATGGCAAGCAAGACTTTTTTGCTTCTGTAAACGGTTCTGTAAAATATGCTGAGATAGCCGAAGAGACTGATCCAGCTCTCAATGCTTTTTTCAAATACAACTTTAGAAACACTGACCATGGTGATTTTGGCGTATTGTTCAACGTATCAACAAAAACGGTGACGTCTGTCGCTGAGGCTTATGGAGGCGGTGATTTTGATGATGCGCCAGCGATTTGGGCCAGAAGAACAGCCAATCAGGCTCCTCCGGCCGGTGGCAATAATGCCAATGGTGCAAATCGTTTCCACCCATCTAGAGGAGCAGGAATATGGGCATTCGATCCGAATTTAGATGTCAATGGTGATGGAGCTTCCGATGACAGTGATATCTATTATCTTCCTAATGCATTTGGATTCTTCAATAATTTCCGTCAGTCTGACCGTAATACATTCAATGCTACGCTGCAGTGGCAACCCAATGACAAACTGGACATATATCTAGATACAACTTTAACCCAGATTGAAGAAACATCGCGAGGATCTCGATATTCAATCAATTTTAACGCAGCCAGAACCACGCCTCTTTCATCAGGAACAAACAATTTTGAACTACTCAACAGCACTTCTGGCTTAGGTGATGTATATATTATGTCGAGTGGTCGACTAGGTGCAGCTACTTCTCGCTTAGGGGCATCTCCTTCTTTAAACGTTATTGAACGAGATTCTGAAGCCTTTAATTTTGGTTTAACGTGGCAAGCGAGCGAACGCTTGGTAGTTAAGGCGGAGCTTTCAACCTCTGACGGCGAGGCTAACACAATTCAACAAGGTGCTCTGACTATGGGCATCGATTACAACGGCAACGGTGCCCTAACCGGTAGTGATTTTGCTCAGTTTGTAGATTTTAATTTAGATAACGGCGGCAGAATACCAGACGCCATACTATATGAATCTCCTTTTATTGCACCAGCATTTGGACAAACAGAAAATGCAACTTCCTTGCCCGATGTAATTGATCCAACCGATGCCAATTATGAACGTTTATCGTATTTTCAATTTAATCGTGTTGCCAATGACACAAAGAATGGTTCAGACGCATTTCGTATAGACTTTGACTACGAAATTGACGATAGCCCATTTACTTCGATTGAGTTTGGTATTCGTCGAGCAGACCGCGAATTCAAACGCACCGGTTATCAAAATGGAAACCAGCGTAATGGTCCTTCTTCGCTATTTTCCGATGGCGGAGATTTAAGAAACAGTATTAATGTTCAGGCGATTCGAGTGAACCCTGCGTCATTAACTAATCCTGAACTGGTGGCTTCGTCGGAATTTTTGCAACAGTGTTTAGAACAAGGCGGAAGTCCAGATTTGTTGTCAGACGAACCGTCTAACTTACCAAGAACATGGACAGTGACTACATGTGGACCGGAGGTAATAAGCCAGGCATTTGGTTTAGTTGACATCAGAGATATCAATGAGAATACCGGGGCTGGCCGCTATGAAAGAACGGGGTTAAGTTTCGATGTTCAAGAAAAGACCAATGCAGCGTATATTATGGCTAATTTCAGTATGGATGTTGGCGATTTTGCTTTGTATGGGAATGTCGGCACTCGCTATGTGAGAACAGAGACTAGCTCAACAGGCTTTGTTCGAAACCCACCGGCTACTCTACTTGAATCGGTTACCCTCAATGGTAAATACAAAGATTTGCTGCCTAGCTTAAACGCAAATCTTGCAATTAATCCGGAAATGTTACTTCGGTTGGGGCTTTCACGCTCTCTCGGAAGACCAAGTCTGGCATTTATCTCGCCAGGTGTAACATTATTTCCTTCGGAAGAAGTTGCTGGTTTCGATGGAACAGCAGTAAGTGGGAACCCTAATCTTAACGCAATTAAAGCAAATAATGTGGATATCTCGTATGAATGGTATTACAACGAGGCCAGTGCATTCAGCGTTGCATACTTTTCAAAAAATATTAGCTCAATCATTTCCCGAACAGGAGGGCAGTTTCCTATCCAAATCGGTGATGAAACTTATCTCACAACGGCCCCTTCCAATTTGGCTGGAACTAGTATTCGAGGGGTAGAAGTAAGCTTGCAACACGCATTTGATTCCCTGCCCGGTTTGTTTTCGCATACAGGTGTTGGCATAAACTATACCAAAACGGACGAAGACTCTGACTTAATTGATCAGGAAGGCGACCCAGTTGGAAGGAGAAATTTGTCGGAGGATAGCTATAATCTTACAGCATACTATGATGATGGTAAGTTGAGTATCAGACTCGCCTATAACTGGCGTGATGAATTCGTAAGGCGAGAAGGTGTAAGACTGGGGTTTGGCCGACCAGAACAGTTGCCAGAAATAGAGGCAGCTAGAGGACAACTCGATTTTAATGCCAACTATGTATTCAATAAAAATCTAAAGGTCAATTTCAATATCGTCAACTTAAACGAATCTGAAACAGAACGATTCATGAAATACAGTCAGTTGACAAACTATATTGCTAATGCGGGAAGACGATTTTCTCTTGGAGCTACCTATCGATTCTAATCGGTTGAGTTCGCTATTGCGGGGCCGGAAGGCCCTTATCCCTAGATAAAATTATCGAGTAGATTATGATTAAACATAGGTTCTTCTTAGCCGCGTGCCTCTTTTTGTTGAGCAGTTGCGCCTCAATCAAAGACCCATCAGTTGACATTCCAAACTGGCAAAACCCACAAGTATTTGAAATTAACAAATTACCCGCCAGAGCAAGTTTTTTTGTATATGAATCAGCGGCTCTAGCCCAACAAAATAGTCCAGAAAACTCTAAAGGTTACTTGTCACTCGATGGTGAGTGGTCATTTTACCAATCAAAGAACCCCAATTTGCGGCCGATTGATTTTTACAAAACAGACTTTAGTACTCAGAGTTGGCAAAAAATAAAGGTGCCAGCGAGCCCAGAATTTAACGGGTATGGCACGCCTTACTACAAGAATATTGATTACGTTTTTCCTGCTAACCAGCCTTTCGTGCCGACAGACTATAACCCAGTCAATTTGTATGTACGTAATTTTGAACTGCCAGATAATTGGATAGAGCAACGTACGGTGCTGCATATAGGTGCAATTAACTCTGCGGCAACGGTTTGGATAAATGGGCAAGAAGTCGGCTATAGCCAAGGTTCAAAATTGCCAGCTGAGTTCGATATCAGCAGTTTTTTGCAACAAGGTAGCAATAAAATCGCTATTGAGAATATCCGCTGGAGTGACGGCAGCTATTTAGAGGATCAGGATGGTTGGAACAGTAGTGGAATTGAGCGAAGCCTATATTTATACAATACCCCTAAAATATTCGTCGCAGATATTAACGTTAATGCATCTCTTACTAATGACTACTCTGATGGACTGCTTAATGTAGAAGTTACGCTGTCTAAAAAACCGCATTCAAATACGAAGGTTTCGGCTCAATTATTGCTCAAAAATAACACACTATTCTCTGGTGATTTAGTTGTTGGCGATATGGATGAATCCACATTATCTGTCACGGCTAAAATTAATAATGTCGACGCATGGTCAGCAGAATCGCCTACACTTTATACCCTAAAACTTGCTGTAACTGCAGACAAAAATAGCCCAATTCAACACATCAATATGCCAGTAGGATTCAGAAGTCTTGAGTTAGATGAAGGCGTGTTAAAAGTAAATGGACAAGTTGTCACCATACGCGGCGTAAATCGCGTTGAGCACAACATGCGTAACGGCAGAGTAGTCAGCAGAGAAGGAATGCTGCAAGACGTAATGCTGATGAAAGCAAACAATATTAATGCAGTAAGAACCGCACATTTTCCCAATGATCCTTATTTCTATGAATTGACAGACCGATATGGTCTTTATGTGCTCGATGAAGCCAATATTGAGACTCATAAATATATGCAATTGGGCAATAAAAATAAAAACCCAGAAGCCTACCATTTGGGCTTTAAACCAGAGTGGCAAGCAGCACATTTATCGCGTATCGAACGTATGGTAAAGCGAGATATTAATCACCCTTCGATCATTATTTGGTCTATGGGCAATGAGGCAGGTTTGGGACCCAGCTTCGAAAAAGGGGCAGAGTTGATTCGCCAACTTGACCCAACACGGCCAGTCACTTACGGCGGTTGGGGAACCAAAGTCGGGCATACTGTATTAGATTATGTGGATATTTACACTCCTATGTATGACTTCATCCACGAGCTAGAAGATTATGTTCAGCAAAAACCTAACATACCAATGATCATTGCTGAGTATGCGCATGCGATGGGGAATAGCGTTGGTAATCTCGACAAATACTGGAATGTGATCTACGCCAACAGGCAGCTTCAGGGCGGATTTATTTGGGACTGGGTAGACCAAACTATTTTACTAAAAAATGAAGAAGGCAAATATTACTGGGGATACGGTGGTGATTTTGGCGATGAAAATAATGATGGAAATTTCTTGGCTAACGGACTTGTTCAAGCAGACCGAAGCCCAAATCCGCACTTATACGAAGTTAGAAAAATCTATCAACCACTGAAATTTTCACTCGTTAATGCTGACAAGAATGAAGACGTAAATGCAGATAAGTCAGAAATAGAAGTGACTAACAGATACAACTTTTTAGACACATCTCATCTAAATTTTGTTTGGAAGTTGAACGAGAATGGTGTAACGGTAAATCAACGTGATGTGACTTGGTTGAGCAACGTAGAACCCAACAGTAGCGCAAGGTTCACAATAGAAACTGGGCACTTGCTGACAGACACGAGTAGTGACTACCATTTAACTGTTAGTGCTTATGAAACTAGTTCGAGCGAGCCTCGTTTAGTGGCTTGGGAACAATTCGAACTACAAAGAGGAGAGAAAGCGAAGCAGGAGTCGACTGTTTCTGAGCCAATAACCCTTGACGAAGTAAAGGACAGATGGCGTATACGTGGGGAGAATTTTGAACTCTTCTTCAACAAGAAAAACGGCTTAATAGAGATGTTCAATTACCAAGGAGTGTCTCTATTGCAGGAAGGACCGTCGTTAAACTTTTGGCGAATCCCTACAGATAATGACCGTGGATGGAAAATGCATATTAAAAACGCTGTTTGGCGTCATGCATCAGAACAACAAAAATTGACAGACATTATGTTAGTTGAACATACCGACGAATTGATCAGAATTCGGACTGTATTTGACTTAGCCAATGGCGCAGCTACAGGGAGCGTATTTTGGACGCTAACCCATGAAGGAATTCTAATAGCCGATGTTAGTTTCGAACCACTTAAAATGAATATGCCTATTTTGCCAAAAATTGGCCTGCATTTGGATGTGCCGAGTGAGTTCAATCAGTTGTCTTGGTTCGGTCGGGGCCCTCATGAGAACTATGTTGATAGGAAAACGAGTGCAGAAATCGCGGTGTATCATTCTACTGTAGATCAGCAATTTCACGACTACTCCAGACCGCAAGAAAGCGGTAACAAGACTGATGCACGTTGGATGACCTTGACCAATGCACAAAACATTGGATTCAAGTTTACCTCGAATGACTTATTCCAATTCTCAACCATACCGGGTTCAAAATTCTTTCTGTATGAGGAAAAAAGCAACGCCAGACATGTTGGAACCTTAGAGTTGCCATCTAGCAATGTGGTGCGGTTAGATTACTTGCATATGGGGGTTGGAGGAGACGACAGTTGGGGTGCAAAGCCTCATGAGGAGTATCGTATCCCAGCTCAGCCTTACGACTTTTCGTTTACTTTGGAGCCTATCAATGAAAAAGCAAAGCATTAAATTATCACTTCTTATTTTATTCGCAGTGATTGCAGCTCTAAAGAGTCATTGGGCTGTTGCAGCGCATCATGAAAATAATGAACGGCCAAACATCGTTATTATAATGACCGATGATGCAGGTTATGCAGATATTGGATTTTCTAGAATAAACGCTCCGAAACTCGCATTTTCCACGCCACATATAGATGCGTTAGCTGAAAGTGGTTATGCTTTTTCTCAAGCTTATACAACCGCTTCAGTTTGTAGTCCATCTCGCGCAGGGATGATAACTGGGAGATACCAACAACGATTTGGGCATGAGTTCAATTTGCCTGTAAAGCCAGAACCCGGAGATTCAGAAGAATTTAATGGTCTAAATGTCAATCAGAAAACCTTAGCTGATTACCTTAAAAGTGCAGGTTACAAGACAGGTTTGATAGGTAAGTGGCATCTTGGGTTATCAGATCAATTTCACCCGAATAATCGCGGCTTTGATGAATTTTATGGAATCTTGGGCGGTGGCCGAAGTTATTGGCCTAATCCCAATCAGGGGGGGCATTCTGATTCACTTTATACTCAGGTTTTTCGAAACAAACAGCCTGAGACTTATGAAGGCTATTTAACCGATAAAATTGGCCAAGAAGCCATTCAATTTATGCGTGCAAACAAAGAATCTCCATTTTTCCTGTTTATATCTTACACTGCGGTGCATGCGCCAATGGAAAGTATCGACAATGTTAAATTTGAGAAACTACCGAAGCCAGAAAAAAATCGACACATATTAAAATCAATGACTGAGTCTTTGGATAAGTCGGTAGGTTCCGTAATGTCTGCTATGACAGAGTTCGGTTTGAAGGAGAATACCTTGGTTTTTTTCCTAAATGACAACGGCGGACCGACAGATGCTAATTATTCAGACAATCAACCCTTTTCGGGTGTCAAAGGCACGTTTTATGAAGGTGGAATTCGAGTGCCATTTGCCATATCTTGGCCAGCTGGCATACCTGAAAATGGTAAATTTCATCATGTAGTTTCAGCTTTGGATATTGCTCCAACCGCCTTGGCAGCGGCGAAAGTCGATAATTTGTCTAGCTTGAAACTCGACGGTCAAAATTTACTACCTTATCTAAACCGTAAAAACAGTGCTAAACCTCACGAAACCTTATTCTGGCGCAGAGCAGCTTTCGCAGCAATTCGAGATGAACAGTTCAAGTTAGTGCGTTTTCCCGACCGTCCTGCGGTTCTCTACAACATTGAAACGGATCCTTCCGAAAGCGTAAATCTTGCCAGTAAGCATCCAGACAAAGTTAGGTCGATGCTAAAAAAACTGTTTGCATGGGAGAATGAATTACAAGCGCCACTTTTTCAGACTCACAACAAATGGATCAAACAAAATAGACAACGTTACAGTAAGTATACGAGTGTCGACCAACATTAGTCTGCGAAAATATCAATTAGGCTGAGTAGTGAACAATGAGTTAAATTTACTTGTCAGGATTGCTTATCACTTATCCGTTGATAAGCGCGTAAATCAAATATAGGTAACATCGCAATCATATGGTCAAAGATATCTGCTTGTATACCTTCATAAGCCACCCAGTCTTTATCAGCGCTAAAACAATAGATTTCTAACGGTAAACCGTGTTCCGTTGGTGGAAGTTGGCGCACCATGTAGGTCATTTCATGATTAATCTTCGGATGATTGACTAGATACGCTCTCATGTAGGCTCTAAGTGTGCCGATATTGGTGAGTCTTCTGCTGTTAATCAAATCCTGTTCATCAATATTTTGCTGTTGATGGAAGTCTCGAAGTTCCTGAGTCTTCTGTTCTATATAGTCTTTGATGTAGCGAATTTTTTTGTATTTCGCTAATGTTTCTTGGTCACAAAATCGGATGCTTTGGATGTCGATTTGCAGATGCCGTTTAATGCGTCGGCCACCTGATTCAGACATGCCTCGCCAATTCTTCATGGAATCCGTTATCAACGAATAAGTCGGGACTGTTGATATGGTTTTATCCCAATTTCGGACTTTTACAGTTGTTAGTCCTACTTGCATCACTTCGCCGTCGGCCCCGTATTTCGGCAGCTCTACCCAATCGCCTGTGTTTACCATTCGATTTGCGGCAATCTGTATCCCAGCGACAAATCCTAAAATTGTGTCGCGGAATAACAACAACAAAATAGCTGTGATTGCGCCTAATCCTGACAACAATATAAGCGGAGATTTGCTCAATAAACTGGAAATAATCAGTAAGATCGCAATGATCACCATCAACAGCTTCCCAACTTGCACAAAACCGGTGATCGGTGCCCGTTTGGCCAATTCAGAAGCGTTGTAGATATCTTCTATGGTGTTGAACAACGCATTGCCAGCCCAAACCACAGAAACAACGATGTATATTTGCATCGCCTTACGCAGAATGGAGTAAATAAGGTCAGTTTCAACAAAGAATAAAGGACTAAAAATAAAAATCACAAGGGCGGGAAGAATATGACCACAGCGTCTAAAGAAGCCGTGTTTTTGAAGCTCATCATCCCACTCACTCTTGCGCGTAATAGTAAACTTTTTAATATAGAAACGTCGTAATGTTCTGGCCACTACAAAAACTAAATAAGCAAAAACTACCAATACCAAAGTGGCACTTGCCTGATAAATTCCACTGTCAGTAGTGACATCTAAATTCATCATGGATAAACCATCGATAATCCACTGCTTGATATCTGTTGTTTTCATTTTTCGCCCGCTTTTATTTTTCCGATAAGGATGTCTTTGCGTTTCCAGGTATCATTTAACCATTGTTGAAAACCCTGTTTGAATTCTTGGTCATTAAAATAATCGCCAATGACATCTTTGTGCACAGGCATAACGTTAACATGAATCACTACTTCCTGTAGCTTACCTGCGAGCATATCGTTCATGGGGTGCTCGAGGTTTTTGGGATACTGAATAGTGACATCCAAAATATTAGTGAACTGTTCACCCATGGCCGCGAGTGTAAACGCCACTCCTCCAGCTTTTGGGGGAAGAAGGTGTTGATAGGGGCTGTTCTTAAGTTGTTTCTTCTCCGGTGTAAATCGACTGCCCTCAACAAAGTTAATAACGGTTGTCGGTGTGTGCTTAAACTTTTGGCAAGACTTTCGCGTTGTCTCTATGTCTTTACCTTTCAGATGCGGATTTTTCTCAACAAAATCTCGACTGTATCTTCGCATAAAAGGCATATCTAGCGCCCATGCAGCAACACCAACACACGGCATCCACATAAGCTCTTTCTTCAAAAAAAACTTTGGTGATGGAATGCGTTTAGCTGCAAACTCAATCAGTAAGATAATGTCCATGTAGCTCAGATGATTGGGCATCATCAAATACCAGTTATCTTTACTCAGCTCGCCATCGAGTTCGTAATGCCAATGTGCGTTATTGAAGAATTTAATAAGGCCAACTGATATGTGCCCAAATGCCGATAAAAACGCACTCATTAGTGGATTGATAGCACGTGAAAATGGACTAAAGGGAAGTAAAAATTTGATGATGCCAAAAACAGTCAACAACACTGCCCAAAACGTCATATTGATAATTTGTAATATGAAATGAACAGGATAAATAATGAATGAGGGGATGAATCTCATCATCTCTTATTCGCCTTTTTCTACCATTGTTTTAATAGTCAGGTCTTTTTCAGCCCAAATGCCGTTTAGCCATTGTTGAAATTTAGCGCGTTGAGCGGGGTTTTCGAAATAATCCATGGCGTAATAGTCACTTTTCAAAATTTCTTCAATAGAACGTATACGTACATCAACCTGAATGGTTTTAACACGGCCACAAACAAAATCCCAAAAAGTTGGTATGCCTTGAGGGTAGTATATTGTGACATCGAGTAATTTGTGTAATTGCTCACCCATGGCACCAAGTACAAATGCCATTCCCCCCGCTTTTGGTTTCAACAGGTATTCAAATGTCTTTGCACTGCGTGCTTGTTTCTCTGTGGTTAACCTAGTGCCTTCCACAAAGTTCATCACACTCACAGGTTTGTATTTAAATTTCTCACAGGCTTTTCGGGTGTTTTCTAAGTCCTTTCCTTTCATGTGCGGATTTTTTGCAAGATAAGATTTACTGTGCCTGCTCATAAAAGGAAAATCTAACGCCCACCATGCAATCCCGAGAAATGGAACCCAGATAAGTTCTTTTTTAAGAAAAAACTTAAGAAACGGGATTTTACGATTGAATATGCGTTGTAAAACAAGAATGTCTACCCATGATTGGTGGTTTGAAATTACCAAGTACCAATCATTCAGTGTTAATGAGTCTGTCCCTTCCACTTGCCATTTGGTAGAGCTGGTAAGCTTTTGGTTGAGGTTGTTAAGGGTAATCCAAGACGTCGCACAGCCATCAAGAATATGGCTTACAAAAGTCTGCCAAGGGGCTATGGGGATCAGTTTTAAAATTGAAAAAATAACAATGGGGATGACCCAAAAAACGGTATTTATAAAATAACCGACAATAGAAATTGCACCAATAATGTTCCTAAACATTCAAATCAACATCTTTAGCTTAAATATGGCCGCATATTGTAAACTAAATGGCGGGCTCGTGAGTAGTCATATCTATTTATGCCATTTTAGCCTGTGGTTGGCTAATCAAAGGAGTACAAAATTCGTTCACTAACCCCAAGCGTTAAGGATCTCTGGTTTCTGCCTTTAGGTGGTACGGGTGAGATAGGTATGAACATGAATTTATACGGGCATGCAGAGCAATGGCTGATGATAGATTGTGGTTTAACGTTTAATAGCCCTTTAAACCCTGAAGATGATTACCAAGCAAGTCATGCAGAAAAACACGAAATTGTTTGTGCGGACCCGGCTTTTATCAGTCGTCAAAAAGAACGATTGAAAGGAATCGTTATCACCCATGCCCATGAAGATCACATTGGTGCGCTACCTTATCTATGGCACAGATTTAAATGTCCGGTTTATACCACAAAATATACAGCTGAAACTTTACGTAGAAAGTTGGCGAGAAATGGCAATAAACCCAATATTCCTATTGTTGAAGTGGAATCAGGCCAAACCATTGCAATTGGCGATTTCAAAGTAGAATGGCTACCGATTACCCATTCACTCCCCGAAGCTCATGGGTTAACAATTCACACCGATGCGGGCTCGGTATTTCACACCGCAGATTGGAAAATTGATCTAGCCCCTGTGACAGACAAGCCATTCCGGGAACATCCTTTTAAGTTGATGCGAAAACAGAATATTCTAGCCATGGTTTGCGATTCTACCAATGCATTGCGAGAGGGGCATTCTGTATCGGAACAACAGTGTTACCACGGTTTATCTAAATTGATAGGTGAAGCAAAAAAGCGTGTAGTGGTTGGATGTTTCAGTAGCAATATCGCAAGGCTTATTACGCTAGCAAGAATTGCCAACGAAACTGGGCGTTACTTCGCACTCTTGGGTCGGTCATTGCAAAATACGGTCGCGGCAGCCAAGTCAACCGGTCACTGGCCCGAAGATTTGAATATCATAGATTCCCATCATGCAGGTTATCTCATGGCAGATGAGGTGCTGGCCGTTGCCACTGGTAGTCAAGGTGAACCAAGAGCGGCACTAACTAGATTGGCTCAAGACAATTATCGTGATTTGTCGCTGGACGAAGGTGATTTGGTGATATTCAGCTCCATTGTCATTCCAGGTAATGAAAAGTCCATTGATAAGCTTTGCGATGCGTTTAAAGCTAGAAAAATAACGACTGTTTTATCTGAGTCTTCAAGGCTACCCATCCACGCATCAGGCCATCCTTGTCAGGATGAATTGCGCAAAATGTATGAATGGGTGAGACCGCAAATAGCCGTCCCGACGCACGGTGAAATACCCCATATGATTGCTAATGCTGAGATAGCGAGGCAAAGCCATGTTCCCAAATCTTTAACCGGTTTAAACGGAGACATTTTCATCTTGGCACCGCAACAAAAAATGCGTAAAAACGCGGTAAGAACAGGCCGAATAATCATTCAACAATAAATTATTCTCTCAATTACCTTGCCTTATTGGGTGGTTTTCAACCATATTTGTATCAATCAGAACAATTAGAAGAATAAGATGATCGATTTATACAAAAGAATCATGGGCCATAAAAAGAGCTCACTAGTAGAGGATGTTCAAATTCTTTGTGACTATGTTGAAGACCAAAAGATTGGGTTCGACAAAGTGGGCAAGGCACGCAGACTGTTGATTGAATACCAAGAGTTTCAAGATGAGTTATCCTCAGATGCGCAAAGCTCAGCGAAGGGCGACACGAGCTCACCTAAAGACAGTGTTAAAGAGCGCAGAAAAGAGTTAGTCAATCAACTCATCGATGTAGAAGTCGAATTAACAGAGTGCATTAGTACCGAAGAACATGCCGGTGTCACAATCGATACTTTGCGTGCCACGGGTGGGGCAAATGGGGATCGATATTTCCGCTCGCCTATGGGGTTATATTTGATGATGTTGTGGGTCATCATGTTCTCACTGATTTTTTTCGCCATGTACTGTGATTTTTATATCACTACCTTCCCTGAAAAGTATCCAGAAGGTTCCGTAGTGCCAGAACGAGATTCCGGACTATTGTTCTTTTACCAATATTTGAACCCCTTTGTGTTTGGCATGTTGGGTGCGAATGTTTATTTAATGCGTATCACCAGTACACGCTTGTCAGGACGCACGTTTAACCCTGCTAAACTTCCGGAACATTTTAATCGGTTATTTTTGGGCACAGTGAGCGGTGGCGTCACTATTCTCTTCTTGGAAGAGAGTGTCGCAATCGGTGAAAGTGTCGGCGGTGCTGATGGTGTAGCCATGAGCTCGGCAGCATTGGGCTTTATTGCGGGTTATTCAATCGAGTTCCTTTATCAAATTCTAGACCGGATTATTAATGCCATCTTACCTTCGGTTAAAGATCAGTTCTCATTGGAACTCTATAATCGTAAAAAACGCAATTTGATGATTAAGAAATTTGAACGGGAAGTTAAAGCTGAGAAGGCAAAGGGTGATCAAGCAGACAAAACTAAACTTGAAACCCTTGAACAAATTGTTACTGAATTGCAGGGGTAGCGTGGCACTGACTTCTAGTTATTAAGGAGTGATGGGCTTGCTTTCCCATAGGTTGTTAGGCTGCAAGCTATGCATCACACGTTGATGAGGTGAAGGCATTAGCATCACATGATCAACTTGCTCGGGTTTAAAGATCAGTAAAACAAAGTTTTCATGGGGTGTGGTAAGTACTTGCTCTGAAGGGGTGTCTATATCTGTGTTTGCCTGTACTGTGTTTGCCTTTACTGTGCTTGCCTGTGTTGTGCTTGGCAACGGAATGCCTGGAACAGGTTTGTAGTAATCTAGTTTCGCTGCGGTCGATAAATTCTGCCAGTGTTGGCTGCGTTCAATCTGTAAATCATTAGATTCTTTCGTCACTTGATTCACTTTTCCAGCAATTCTGAACTGCTCTCTAGTTTCAGTAAAATACCAACTTATTTCTGCATCGGGAGTCTTATCCAACTCCTTGTGTTTTTCAGTTCGAATATCTGTATGAATGACTAGCGAGTCACTATTTTCAATAAATCCTCGAAACACCAGCGTTCTTACTTTCGGTCTTGCATCCAAACCTATACTGGCGAATTGCAAGTAGCGAGAGCTAGCTTGATGCTTAGTTTGCTCTAATGTGGTTTCCAAGCCTTCGCGCCATAATGGCAGGGCGGAAAAGGTTTCCTGAGTCATATCATTCCTTAGCTTAGAAGCAAACCTCTGATTTCAATACTTAGGGCCAGTTTACATGACTTGCAATGGACATTGCGGCGATTCATGCAACTCATAAAATCGAGTTTAATTTCGCTTCACGCTCTGGTCGAAGCACCACTCTATTGTAAAAGTCCAATGCCAGATAGGACAACATAAACAGCGTAACAGATATGACCAATACAACCAGCGTAATTTGCACTGGTAAGCGACTAGTCATTTTTAAATTCACTTTCGATATTGTAAATACAAATGATAATGGTTATCATTTAAGTTCAATTAAAATCTATTTCATCTGGCAATTCATAATGTTTCATATACAAACACGTAAATACTTAAAGGGCAAAATGCCTTCTTTGTTGGCTATTTCTATTACTTTTTCACTTTCATCTTTTTCAGTCATCGCTCAGCAAACTCCAAATGCAGAAGAGCAAAGTATCGAAAAACTAACGGTTTATGGTCGGCTGAATAGTCTGATCTTGGAGTCAGGCACGGCAACCAAGTCAAATATGCAGTTAATTCAAACACCAGCGGCTGTGGTGGTGGTTGATAGCACTTTATTCAATGAACAATCTGCGGTGACACTTCAGGAAAGCCTACGAAACGTGAGTGGTTTAACACAAGCTGGAAACAATTATGGCATTGGCGACAACTTGAGTATTCGAGGTTTAGATGTCAATTACACCTATGATGGCATTTATGGGGGGGCTAATCTGGGAAATAATTACAATCCAACACGTTCTATGACAAATATAGAAAGCATAGAAGTGTTAAAAGGGCCAGCAACTGGCCTTTACGGCATCGGTGCCGCTGGTGGTGTGATCAATTTAATCGAGAAGAAGCCGCAACAAGAAGAGGCATACTCAGTCAGAACGGTTATTGGACAATGGGCAAATTACGGTTTGATGCTTGATGCAACTGGAGGCATCAATGACAATTCGGCCTACCGAATTGTTGCCAATTACGAAACCTCTGATGGATATCGTGGTTTGAGTTCGGAAAGAACAGAGTTATATGGATCAGTTAGTCTCGATGTATCACAAGACAACCAATTTTTATTCTCGGCGGCACTAATCGATGATTCTGTTCAAGTGGATTCAATCGGTCACCCTGTCAGAATACTGAGTTTGGATGATATTAGTGTTTCTCCTGCCAATATCTCAGCAGCCGATTTACCAAACGATAGTGATTCAGATGGCGATAACGTTTTTGGAATTCAACTTTCAAATGAACAGCGCCAAGAGCTGGCTAACTCTGTTTTGGCAAGCGATGGTTCAGAACCTTTTGATTTAGGCTCGCAAGGGTTGATTTCTCCGCTGTCTCGTCCGAATGATGGCACGGAAGTCCGCGTTAAACTTCGCCATGATATTAGTTTTACAGACGATTTTAAGCTAACTCAGCAACTTCAATATCGAGACTACTCTTCCAAATTTGTTCGTCAGACTGGTGCTTTTAACTATGTTTACTGGAATAGAAACGGAGAAATTAACGCAAACCCCAGAGCACCCTTGGTCG
Organism: uncultured Alteromonadaceae bacterium; assembly: GCA_947503265.1. Taxonomy (GTDB): domain Bacteria; phylum Pseudomonadota; class Gammaproteobacteria; order Enterobacterales; family Alteromonadaceae; genus Aliiglaciecola. The sequence goes on along the minus strand of CANNDC010000015.1, from coordinate 39,273 downwards.
TAGACGACACGCTTTTTCCCTATGCTGCTCGTAGGCAAGAATATCGAAGTCAATTAGCCGATGAAAAAATGTGGCAGTACTTTATTGATTTAACTAATACATGGAGTTTAGGTTCTGTGTCTGGCGAACATTTGCTTAGTGCTAACTACGAGAGTAGGGAAGCCAGCGTTCAGTCCTATTCCATCTATGATGCAGATGGCGGAGGAAGTCTTCCGTACATTTTAGATATTCGAAATCCGAATTTCCCCACAGGACAGTTTGAAGATTATGATCCCAGTTTAAGATCAAACTACGATAAAAGTGTCAGTGCTTGGGGCATCAGTGCTCAAGAAGTGGTTTATTTCTCTGATGCGCTAACAGCTCGTATAGGCGCAGCATACACTGTGATAGATCAGGATTATCAGCACAAAGGTACAGACAGGGCACCCGGTGTAGGAGAAGAACTGGATACAGACGATTCAGGTTTTACTTACAATCTTGGTTTGAATTACCAGTTTTCTGAGCAAACAGCTGCGTTTTTGAATTATTCAAAGGGTCAAACTGCCTATAGCATTTTGGGAAGTCTAGATTCTCAAGGAGATGACAGGCCGAACTCCGAATCTATCTCGATTGATCTTGGATTTCGAATGACTGCGTTTGATGAAAATCTACTTGCTTCATTTGTTATTTTTGAGACCAGTCGAACAAACTTGAGATACGGCAATGACGAATACGACGACAACCCTGATTCGCCCACTTTCAATATTGATGTTCCTCAGTATTTCTTTGACCAAGAAGACAGAAGTAAAGGGGCAGAAATCGACTTAAACTTTAACCTGAACGAAAACTGGTTGATGAATTTTAATGCAACTTATCAAGATGCCATCACTATTCAAGGCAATGATTTTTCTGGCCAATCTAAAGGTGTTCCGCTTAAATTTGCTCGTATCTGGACGAGTTACGAGCAGAAATTTGATGGACTGGCTGCTCCTGTTATCTTTAGTTTAGGGGTGAGCTATGAAGATGAGCGAACTGTCAATTCTTCCGCATTCGGTTTGCCTTATGCATCACTTCCTTCCTATTCAGTTTGGGATGCTGCGATTAGCTACCGATTAGAAGATTGGGACTTACAGCTCAATCTGCGTAACCTGACGGATGAGACTTACTACAGTAGAGCCATGTTTTTGGGTGGTTTACCTGCTGAAAGTCGAAATGCCAAGTTAACCGCGCACTATCATTTTTAACCTTGCCTTATTCGATCGCTGTTTTATCACGTTGCATAGCCGCTATTCTTGGCGGCTATGCCGTGTCCAGTCTGTTTAGCATCGTCTTTGTTTATATTTTGAGAGTAAGCGGTGACTATCCTTTGAGTGAAAGTGTACTTGTGGCTTCTATGCTTAGTTATCCACTTTATTTCGCTATTCTCATCGTTAGTTTTTGCCGTGTTAGCCTGCGGAGCCTATGGATGAGCCTACTCAGTGTCATTTTTGTACTAACTTTCACTGTTTGGATGTTGGCTGATAAATGAAACCAGATTTCCGAAAATGTATGATTTGGCTTCACACTTATTCAGGTCTATTTCTAGGTTGGTTACTTTTTGCGATTTTCTTAACAGGAACGCTAAGTTACTTCAATCACGAAATTAGCCAATGGATGAAACCAGAACTCGTTCAAAACAAATACGACAATAACTTAATTGAAGAATCCCTTCGTTTACTGAAATTACACGGTGCGGGAGAACAAGGATGGCGTATAAATTTACCATCAAAACGAGATCAACTTTGGTCTGTTCAATGGAACACGGGGCAAGATCGCGGAAAGCTGGTTCTGAACCCAAATGACATTAGTGAATTAACTGTACGGGAAACTAGAGGTGGTGATTTTTTTCGTACGTTCCACTACACACTACAGCTTCGTGAATACGGGGGTAGATACCTCGCAGGTATCGCGGCAATGTTTATGTTAGTTGCTACGTTTTCAGGGATCTTTACTCATCGTCGATTTTTTAAAGATTTTTTCACGGTTAGGAAAGGTCAGTTAAAGAAAACTTTGAGCGATGCGCATGCATTGATTGGCATAGTGACTATTCCTTTTTGTATCATGATTTGTACTAGTGGGATTCTTATTTATACCACTATGTTTATTCCTTGGGGTGTTGACCATTTTTATGAAGGGGGGCAAAGAGAGCATTTCCGACAAATTATTCCATCCTTGGCCAAACTTGATAAAAATAGCGACTTGCAAGAGCCGTTGGAAGATTTTGCTCTGATTTACCAAACAATAAACGAGAACTGGGAGGGGGATGATCAGATTGACTTCATTACCTATCAAAACCCCTATCGAACAAACGGACGAATCATAGTACAGCGAGTCAAAAATAGTACGATTTCAAGTCAAGCAGATAGGTTGGTGTTCAGCGCTTCCACATCAAAATTGCTGGAAGGTTATCCGCAACAAAGCAATGCTTCGCTGACTAGGCGAGTATTTTATGGACTGCATGAAGCACACTTTGCAGATACGGGATTAAGATTGATGCTTTTCCTCTTGGGGGCTTTGGCATCGGCTTTGATAGCGACCGGTTCGATTATCTGGCTTAATAAACGGCTAGAAAAGATATTGAAACCTCATGTTGGTCACAAACTAGTAGAGCGACTAAACATTGCAGGTATCGCAGGGCTATTCATCGCAATAATAGCCTATTTTTATGCGAATAGAATTTTACCTATTGAACTGGAAGACCGGGCCTCAATTGAAGTTAGTGTATTCCTTTGGAGTTGGTTGGGTTGCCTAATATACAGTTTTTCGAGACCCGCATTAGAAGCGTGGTTTGAACTTATTTTACTGATTGCACTAGGTTGCTTATTTTTACCTGTTTTGGATCTAATGATTAATGCAGATTTTCTGTTAAATGCACTGGAAAATACTCGTTTACCCTATCTTTCCTTTAGTTTTTCCCAAGTCGTTTTCGGCTTATTAGCTCTAAAAGTATCTTTTTGGTTAAGGGCAAAATCGAGAAAGTCTAATAAAGTCCAATTGAAACGTAAAATAAGGCAGCAACATGGTCGTTAGTATTCTCCTTCAATTAATTGGGCTGTTCTGTTTTTCGTTGTCCATGGACAAACACATAAAGGCTATTTTTGGTAAAACAAAGGCGCTAAATCGATTTCGATATATCAAATCCTTCGCTTGGATCTTACTGTTAGCATCAGGTGGATTAGTTGGAACATATCCTTACGTTCTTTCAATCAGCATTGTCGTCTGGCTTGCAGCGCTATCGATGAACATAGTTTTAATCGCTATTTTCTATCACATCAAAGCAGTTAAACGCGAGACTGTAACAAGATTGAGTTTGGATAAAAAACAATTAACATGAGGCTCTAAACGGAAATAATTACCAAATTCTACTTCTAATGGGCTGTTTAAATCGTACTGGCAGGGATTCGTATTTGCCTCTTGGTTTGGCACGATATACGGCAAAATGCAGATGCGGCATTGATGAAAATCCTGTATTGCCTGAATATCCGATCAGCTCGCCAGTTTTTACCTGATCGCCCAATGAGACAGTCACGCCATTTTTCTTCAGGTGATAATATTCCCCTGTTGTCCCATCGCTATGAAGTAAGGTGACGAAATTAGCGTAACGTGCATAGCGGCGACTCGCGCCACCACGCCAATTGTGTTCAGTGAGATCTATTACCAGCCCTGCTCGTGCAGCATGCACAGGTGTTCCCTCTGGCATATCAAAATCCAATGCATATTTTGAGGCTCCCTTGTGACTATAACCTCCACCATATCCTTGCACGACGCGAAAGTTTTGGCCCTCGGCAAACGGTCTTTGATATCGGTAGTCATCGTCATGTTGGGCATGCATGTCCCCCGGAGTCCAATTAAACGTCTCAGAAATTCGATACCGCTTACTGAGATCAATAGGCGTCAATGTCAGTACTTTCACCTTTTCAACCTGATGCAGTACTCTGGTTACTTCAAACTCGTGGGATGCTGAGTTATTTGATGGCTGTTCTCTTACTATATTGTTATTGCCTTGGCTAATTAACGTCTCCGAAGAGCGATCTTCTAAATTGGTTGTATCGAGTCTAATAGTCGCGGTAATCGGAAATTCTTTTTTGTTTATTAAATAAACGTGCACTTGTGACGAGTGGCGTTCTACTTCGAAGCAAGCCCAATTATCAATGCAGTACGCGTTTGCGTTGCCACTGATGAGTATCAGCAAGAACAGCAGCACACTCATTCTGGAAAGTGATGTTAGTGAATTACAAAGAATATTTACTAGCAAAAACAACCTCTGTTCAATATTGGCTTTCATTTCAGTCAGACCGATGATTAACTTATAATTATTCAACACCCAAATTGATCACTTACTTTACGTTAACTGAGGAATGGCGAACATGGCATCTAACTTATCTGATGACGAACTCAACGCGTTAAAAATTGCTTTTACCTATATGCCGCAAGCAATCGAGGTAAATAAATACGACTATGGGGACGATTTTCAACGTGTACTAGATCATATCGAAACCGTGCGAGAAGTGTTGCTCGACAATGACGTTGATCCGGATGAGGTGGCAGGTGAAATTAATCCAGATTCGACACCAAATTCCACGTATTAGTCACGACAAACAAGATGAATCCATGGTTGGAAGGTAAATGAATTTATGAGTAGGGATAGTAAGCAAAAAGCACAACAAAGAGTTGAACAGATTGACGCTTTCAATCGAGAGTTGGCCGCACTCGAAATCGAAAACGTTTTGACGCTTCCTGAACAAGATAAGGAAATTGTTCGGAAGCATCATGAGAAAACCATCTCATCCATGGCAAAGCAATTCGATATCGATGTAACCCATGCCGAAAAACAACTGACTATCGGTATGAAGATAGTGTCATTTCTAGGGGCTCTAGCGTTTGCCGCCAGTATATTTTTCCTGTTCTACCAATATTGGGGACGATTAGAAACGATTACCCAAACCATTGTATTGGTGCTTTCCCCATTATTTACACTTGGTTTAACCTGGCTTTTGCTGGTTCATGAAAAGTCTGGATACTTCGCTAAAATAGCGGGTTTAGTGACAGTCGTTTGTTTCGTGCTGAATTTATCAATGCTGGGGCAGATATATAATTTAACCCCGTCACCTTCTGCTTTCATACTTTGGTCAATCTTGTCTCTCGGGCTTGCTTACGCGTGTTATTCAAGGTTACTACTCGCTTTTGGATTAATGTTCTTCGCTTCATTTTTATCCGCCAAAATGGGAACTTGGGTAGGTATCTACTGGATATCATTCGGTGAAAGGCCAGAAAATTTTCTGCTACCTGCCCTTGTGATCTTTATGCTTGGTCACTTGCGTCAGGAGCAGTATCAAGGATTTCCTCAAATCTATCGCATTTTTGGTGCTTTGATTCTCTTTATACCCATACTGATTCTTTCTCATTGGGGAGCGGGCAGTTATCTTGACCTAGCCAATGACAATATCGAAGGCCTCTACCAAATCTCGGGCTTTGTAATCGCGTCTGGGCTTATTTGGTATGGTATCAAAAAAGATTGGCGAGAATCAGTGAATACAGGCACGGTATTTTTTACTCTGTTTCTTTACACTAAATTTTATGACTGGTGGTGGGAATGGTTACCCAAATACCTATTCTTCCTGATTATCGCCCTGACGTCTTTGCTAGTATTGTTTATCTTTAAACGCCTTAAAGCTGCCTCGGAACAAAATTCGAAGGGAGTCATTGCTAATGATTGATAAGTTTGTTTCAAAACTGCCCCTTATTTTGATGGGGTTCATCGTGGTGATTAACGGCATTGTTATCGGCAAGGTGATGTATAACCGCTCTTCTGAAACGGCTAGTGTGGTGTTAACAGAACGAGAACTAGTTCTATCGCGACACGCAAATGCTGAAAATAGCGGCTTTAGCTTGAGGCTCAATTTCAGAACATTGGATTCTGAAGTGAAACATTACGTCGGTGCTAGCCATTATCCAGACTGGCTTGATAAACCTAAAATGCTAGCACTCGGCTTTTCTGCAGATGATTTAGAGGTTTCAGAAGATCAGGAATACAAAAGAAAATTAGGAAAGCAAGTTTACCTTGCGGTGGAATACGATGGTGATGCATACCAACGGATGGTGAGACAGGTGGCTAACTGGTATACACAGCAAATGGAGCAAGGCGAGAATTCTGAAAATGACACCCAAAGGGCACTGAAACGGGTGAAGCGAGAAAATATTCAAGCTTCTCGATTGTTTGTTATCGATGCAGATTTGGATCTGGATGTATTGATGCAAAAATACCCGTCTCAGAACAATATTTTTTGGGTGAGGGGCATCATTAGCCCTCTCAACTCTTGGGATGGAGCTAAAAATACTAAAGCGGCAGGTTACATAGACTCACTCAGTATTAGTCAAATTCACATTCCAAAACCATTGAATCAAAAGTTGCGTCAACTAGAGCGAGTTAAATTTAACGAGATCAATTCACCTAGATATGAAATCGAACTCAAATACGGCAAAAACCTAGAACCATGGGTAACGGACGTCACCCTTATTGACTAGATTTATCGTTAAAAAATGTGCTTGTTTAGAAAATGAAAAAGTATAAAGCTTTTTCTCAAGCATAATTCCAATGCTATAATCCGCGCGCTTTAGTATTGTTGGCTTAGCAATATTAAAACTTAATCGTCTTCACTTAGCTCGAAAAAGGTTATGTTCCGCTTTGAAAATTGACTCCATCAATCGCACCATCTCTGTCGCGCCAATGCTGGATTGGACAGATAAGCATTGCCGTTATTTTTTGCGGCAAATATCTCAGCATGCACTTCTTTATACCGAGATGGTGACGACAGGAGCGATTATTTTCGGCAAAGGTGATTACCTTGAGTTTAACGATGCTGAACATCCTGTTGCGCTGCAACTAGGCGGCTCCGATCCCGCTCATATGGCGAAATGCGCTGTTTTAGCCCAACAACGTGGCTATGACGAAGTGAATATCAATGTAGGTTGTCCCTCAGACCGAGTGCAAAACGGTCGATTCGGCGCCTGCCTAATGGCGGAACCACAGACAGTTGCTAATTGTGTCCAAGCAATGCGATCTCAAGTTGATATCCCTGTTACCGTCAAGTCTCGAATTGGCATTGATGAAATGGATGAATACCAAGATCTAACGCGATTTATCGAAATCGTCGCTGCTGGTGGCTGCGATACCTTTATTGTTCACGCCAGAAAAGCTTGGTTAAAAGGATTGAGTCCTAAAGAGAACAGAGATGTTCCTCCTTTAATTTATGACCGAGTCTATCATTTGAAAGAACAGTTCCCTGATCTACATTTCAGTATTAATGGTGGTGTTAAAACCCTAGCGGATGCTGATTTGCATCTCAATTATATTGACGGTGTGATGATCGGCAGAGAAGTTTATAGCAATCCCTATATATTGGCGGAAGTCGATTCTCGTTACTATCAAGATCAACACCCAGTTCCCAGTCGTCATGATGTTGTGAAAAATATGATGACGTATGCTGAACAACAAATAGAGCAAGGAGCAAGAGTTTGGCATATCGCCCGGCACATGCTTGGATTGTTTCAGGGCCAGCCTGGCGCTCGAATTTGGCGCCGCTATTTAAGTCAGCATGGTACTCAGCGTGGTGTTGGTATCGAACTGTTGGTTAATGCGCTGGAAACCTTAGACGAAGCTCAGTATCAAGCGGCCAAATTTCAACAGGATTCTAAGCCAAGAATTCAAACTGCAGAATGAGTTGGTTATTTTAGCCAACTCGCTGGTCAAATTTACCAATCCTTAGTAAAACCCCTAGACAAAAGTTTAATGCACAAATTTAGCAAGCATTAAATATCCATATAAATCAATGTAATACGATTTTTTTCTAAGTTGGCACAACTATCGCAATAATGATTGCGACTTAACTAATAACTGACTTTCTTAACTACTACCAAGAAATGACGTTACTAACAACTAAACCAATTACGAAGGATATTTATTATGTTTACTAAAATTACTACAGCAACTGTTTTGGCTTCTAGCTTACTTTTCACTGGCGCTTCTCAAGCAGCAGACGTTTCTCTTGAAAACTTTGTTGGTTCACTAGTCTCTCAAGCAATAAGTGTGACTAAACAAGAAATCTCTAACAGCATTGAAGAAGCCGTTTTGACTGCCAACAACGCTATCACAATGGACGAGTCTGAATTGATTGCAACTAAAGTGACAATTACTGACTTAGACTCTTCAGAAAGTGTTAACTCAGAAGAAAGCGAAAAAGCCGAGTAATAAGGAGAACTGAATATGTTTAACCATATTGATCTTCTCATCTTACTACTAGCGCCGGTAATGGCTTATCTTGCAGCAGCACTGATATTTAGTGTCGTTGAAAGCAAGAAAAATAACCATGCAGTACCGGTCAACTCGTCAAGTTTACATTATCACGATGGTCACAAGTAACACTACTGACCATCGTTTTTTTATGTTTATTCAAGCTAAATAAACGATCGCAAACCAATCTTCAAAAATTAATCAGATTTACTACCTGCTCTCGCATAAATCAATATTCTATTGCGATTTAGACGACTTCGTCTTAGTTGGAGTCCATTTCCATTCCTGAGCTTCTTTGCTGGGTACGCGATACCTATCCATACGAGAAACATCATATTCTTCAAATTTTTGAGACAGAGTCCAAAGTGGACGTTCATGGGTAAGTTCCCAAGCAAATATTTGCTTAAACATGTCTCTTACGCGATCTGGATATTTATCAGCTAAATTTGTTTGCTCGCTAAAATCATCGGCAATATTGTATAGCTCCGCTGGCCGATCGGCGAAGCGAATTAGCTTCCAATCACCTTGTCGCATTGCCGCACGTACATCTTTTTTCCAGAACAACGACTCATGTGGGTCACCAGACATTTTCCCAGTGACGTAGGGCCAAATGACTTGCCCATCGACATTCTTAAGCCCAGAAGCATCACCTCCTGCTGCTGCATAAAAAGATGGTAGCAAATCCATTGTGCTGACTGGACGACTATAGTCTACTCCCTGAGGTAATTTAGCCGGCCAACTGATTACAAAAGGTACACGGAGGCCGCCTTCGAGATGATTTGATTTAGTTCCTGCAAGTGGCCAATTGACCGAAGCATTTTTATCAGTCGGACCGCCATTGTCATTAGTGAATACGACTATTGTGTTCTCATAAAGCCCATGTTTCTTGAGTGTATCCAAGACTTTACCAGTGGCTCGGTCCATTGCTAGGGTCATAGCTGCATATATTTTTCGCTTGCCTTTAAGCTCTGGGAATTGGGCCAAATCTTCTTCCGTTGCTTCCATAGGAGTGTGTGGTGCATTGAAAGCTAGATAAATAAAGAATGGGTTCTTCTTGTTACGCTCAATAAAGTCCGATGCTTCATCACCCAGCATATCGGTTAGGTATTCTGCTGGTTCCTCGAATTTACCAAACCCCCTCTCCATTCGTTTGTCATGATGGGGAAGGCGATTTTTAGGACCGTAAGCAAAGAAGCTACGATCACCGCCACGGAAGCCATAAAATTCATCAAAGCCACGCTTCATAGGATGGAAACGATCGGCATTTCCCAAGTGCCATTTGCCGTATGCGGCAGTTGCGTAACCACGTTCCTTTAAATAGTCCGCAATTGTGCGCTGATCTAGTGGAAGACCCATATCGTCACCAAGAAATTTGGAGTTCGGACTCATATATCCAACGACGTTAATTTCTTGATAACCGAACTTTTGCTGATATCGCCCCGTCATTAACCCTGCCCGTGACGGGCCACAAGTTGGGTCAGTAACATAACCTTCGGTAAAGCGGACTCCATTTTCTGCTAAAGAATCCAGATAAGGCGTCTTCATTACGCTGCTACCTTGAAATCCAAAATCTTCGTAGCCAGCATCATCCGAGAAAATAAGAATGATATTAGGTTGAGCGCTTTGCTTGACTGGATTCGCTAAAACTGGCGGAGCCACGCAGAGCACTAATGACATGACGAAAAATGATAGAAGTTTATTCATAGTATTACCTTGAGTTGTCAACGCATAAATTAGTTCTGCGATATGTCGGGTCAAATTTAAGCTGCAGTTATTAAATTGGCGCATTATCGCGTTAATTGTTTAATGAACCGCTTATTCATTGGTATTGATAGTATAAAAGAACAACCAATAAACATCTGATGTTTACATTAACTAAATGTTAATACTAATACAATTATCAGTCTAATCAAATATCAAGACTACTATGTTGATACAGGTCTTGCTGTAGTGACCATATTCAGTGTGCCACTACATGCAGCTTGTTATTGCTTATTGCATTTTTGACTAATTTATTGGTGAATTTGACCAAATATAACTATCTCTCCAATCACCTTCATCAACCAATAATCCATTGAAGAGAAAAAAAGCTATTAAAAACAAAGGTATATTTGATGCTGAAAACTTGGCACGTAGCTTGTAATACCTTTTGTACATTTTCAAATAAGTTAATAAATAACTTATCACTCATAAATATTCGTGGAGGATGAACAAATGGGTATGTTTTCAAGAATGACAGATATTGTACAAGCTAACTTAAACGCGATTTTAGACAAAGCCGAAGATCCACACAAAGTTATTCGTCTTATTGTTCAAGAAATGGAAGAAACTTTGGTTGAGATCCGTTCAGTAGCGGCAAGAAGTCTTGCTGACAAAAAACAGTTAGTGCGTAAGCAGGAGAAACTGCAATTACAAGTGAGTGATTGGCAGAATAAAGCGGCTATCGCATTGAAGAAAGATCGTGAAGATCTTGCAAGAGCCGCTTTAGTTGAAAAAAATCAAGCGCAGGATGCCCTGGACCAATTGGATAAAGAGCTAGAAGTTGTAGACGAAGCTATTGTCAAACTTCAAGAAGATACAGGACGTTTGCAAGACAAGCTTAAAGAAGCAAGAAGCCGCCAAAAATCACTGGATATCAGAAAGCAGTCAGCGTCTGTAAGGCTGAAAGCTAAAACCAACAATTCAGTTGAAAAAATCGACGATGCGATTGCTAAGTTTGAGCACTATGAAAATCGTATTGATGAATTGGAATCGCAAGTTGAAGCTTACGATCTAGTATCAGAAACATCATCACTTACAGCCGAAATAAAGCAGCTAGAAATTGATGAAAACATCGAAAACGAATTAGCTGCCTTACGTAAAAAAGTAGCTTAACTAGTAATTAGATTAGGGTCAACAGACCCTAATTCAACAAGTAAATTATCGAAAGGCAAGTTTGGAGAAACATCATGAGAGATTATTTAAATACTAACCAGCTGTATCGTGACACCGTAAATGGAAAGGTATCGGGTGTTTGTGCCGGACTTGCCAAACACTTTAACCTTGATGCGTGGATTGTGCGAATCGCTGCAATCGCTGCGTTCATCTTTATTCCAGTACCAGTGGCAATAGCCTATGTATTAGGTGTTGTACTTATTCCAACTCATTAATTGATTATCGTCGGGAGCACGTCATGAGAAACTTTGTGTTAGCCATCTTAATAGCAGTGTTAATTTCATATAGTTTTGGACTTGTGGCTTCTGAATGGTTTGATTTCAACTTCCATTTTGATGATCACATTTTTGACTCAATGGAGTCAGTCGCAGGCATTACAATAATAGGAGCACTTATGGCCGTTGTGGGGGTAATCGTTGCAGTGAGCGTATTTGGTGCGCTGGTTATCGGACTATTTGCCGCGACTATTGCATTGATTGTCGCTGGCTTGAGCGTCTTCTGGCCAATGTTGCTCGTCATCGCAGTCATTATTTGGTTAGTAAAAGACAAAAGACGCCCTAGCTATTAATGATTTCATTGGCAATGATGAGGCTTTTCTAGAATAATCTAGCCTCATCATTAATTGAGATTAACTAGTTATTATGCGAAACCCATTACTTTCTATTTCTTTGCTAATTGTTTTATTTATTTCAGTCTGCTCGGACAGTTTCGCTGACTTAAAGGTGAGTGAAGCAAAAGTCAGGCTTTTACCGCCAATGGTCCCGAATACTTCAGCCTATTTTTCGATTACCAACACTGGTGAAAAAGACCGAGTATTGGTCGCAGCAACCTCGGAAATAGCTAAAACAATTGAGTTACATGCTCATATTATGAAAGACGGCATGATGAGTATGCAACAGCAAGAAAAAGTCGTTATTCCTGCAGGACAAACCGTTGAGTTCAAGCCAGGAGGCCTTCATCTGATGATATTCGGCTTGATCAAACCCTTAAGAGTTGATCAAAAGGTAGATTTGAACCTAATAACAGAAGACGGTGAGACGATCGCAATTAGTGGAACGGTTGTGCAACCGGGTAAAGAAAAATCAAAACACCACCATCACTAGTCGCTTCATTTGATAATATAGTTGAAGCGTTAGACTAAAACGAAAGGACAAAATTATGCAGCGTTTTATGAATGTTAAATGGATCAGTATTTTCGCCTTGGTCATATTCCTATTGTTTTGGTTAATATCAATATATTGGAGTGTGGAACCCGATTCATTTGATGTCAGGCAAGAAGCTCAAGCGGTTGCCCAGCAAAACAACGAACAAGTTGTGATTGGTTACACTACAACCAACACATTAATTGCCGTGACAGAACGTCTATTAGACAAGAATGGAGGGTATCTATCTAACGATGTTATTCCGCCAAGCGTGATGATGGACAATATGCCGAGTTGGGAATACGGGGCATTAGAAATGGTGCGTGATCTAGCACTTGCTATGCGCAAAGATTTTAGCCGCTCTCAGTCTCAATCTCTTGAGAATCCGCAACTAGTGAAAGCGCAGCCTTCTTTCAATATGGACCATTTGAGTTGGATTCTTCCATCCGCTGAATCTATGTACAGAGATGGTTTGAAAGAATTGTATATATATCGTTCAGATTTGGTTGATCGCAGTGAAGGTGATGCACAGTTTTTCACGCGTGCGGACAATCTTCGCGACTGGCTTAAGCAAGTAGAAAAAAGACTCGGTAATCTCTCCCAAAAACTAAGTGCCAGTGTAGGTCATGAAATGCTAGACACAGATCTAGCGGGTGATCCTACTGCACGCCAATCGACTCCAAATCCAGCTCAACGTTTTGAAAAAACAAGTTGGTGGAAAACCGATAATAATTTCTATGAAGCGAGAGGGGCGTCTTGGGCTCTTATTCATTTCTTGAAGGCGGTTGAAGTCGATTTTGCCGATGTGTTGGAAAAGAAAAATGCAACGGTCAGTTTAAGGCAGATAATTCGTGAACTGGAATCGACTCAGCAAATGCTTTGGAGCCCAATGGTATTGAACGGAAGCGGGTTAGGTATGCTTGCTAATCACTCGTTAGTAATGGCGAACTATATTTCCCGAGCAAATGCTGCTTTAATTGAACTATCTGAACTATTGAATCAAGGATAAACATTGAAATCTTCTCTTAAAACGCTTGCTTTGGCAGCGTCGATAATCGCTATTCCCGCAAAAGCCGACACATTATTAGGATTGTATGTGGGAGCCCAAGGTTGGAACATGGAAACCGAAGGCGGTTTTTCGAATGATACTGACCTCACAAACTTTAAATTCGACGATGAAACCAAAGGTAGTTTCTATATCGCATTAGAACATCCAGTGCCGGTTATCCCTAATATTAAAGTTCGCCGCACTGCGATGGACACCATGGGTGATGTCACACTGAATTCTAGTTTTGACTTTAATGGTGAAATTTTCAACATAAACACAACTTTGAACACCGAAGTCGATGTCAGCAATACAGATTATATTCTTTACTATGAGCTGTTTGATAATGATTTAGTCAGCTTTGATCTTGGTATTAACGGCAAACACATTGATGGAACAATTTACGTTGAAGATGCGGCTGATGCTTCCAATAATGCAGAAGAAGAATTTTCTGGCATAGTTCCCATGATCTATTCACGTATTGCAGTGGGCTTGCCGTTTTCCGGTCTTGGTGTCTATGCAGAAGGTAGTTATTTGTCTATCGATGATCATACGCTAAGTGATGTGGAAGTGGCGCTTACTTATGAATTTGTTGATAACCTTGCTGTTGATATGACCCTGCAAGTGGGGTATCGCGCTGTGACTTTGGAGTTGGATGATCTGGACGATATTTACACTGATTTTGAATTTAGTGGTGTTTTTGCAGGGCTAGAAGTGCACTTTTAAAAAACTTTCAATTTTTTTAAGTCCATATAGTAATAAAAAATCTTATTTTAGTCTTTCCTGTTATTTGTAAAAGTCGCTAACCTTTACCTATCTAATTAGAGGTTAGCGATTATGTCTTCACCAACCAATCAGGCTGTAGTGCCTACCGCTGTGCTAAATGATAGTCAGTGGACACAAATTAACAATGCCATTGCCCCACTTAATAGGGATCAACTCACGTGGATGAGTGGTTATCTTGCAGGGTTAGCCAATCAACAGGCTGCCGGAGCAATTGCTGCGCCTACTGTAGAAGCAGTAAGTTCAAACAAAAAATTAACTATTTTGTACGGTTCTCAAACCGGCAATGCAAAAGCAATTGCGCAAGAATATAAAGCAAAAGCTGAAAATGCGGGTATTGCTGTCAATTTGCAAAACATGGCTGATTATAAAGCAAAACAATTGAAAAATGAGACGCATGTTGTTGTTGTAGTTAGTACCCATGGTGAGGGTGATGCGCCCGATGATGCCGTTGAGTTGCATGAATTTGTAGCCAGTAAAAAAGCGCCCAAGTTGCCTGACTTAAGTTTTGCTGTCATTGGATTGGGAGACACTAGCTACGAATTTTTCTGCCAAACGGCAAAAGATTTTGACCAACGATTAGAAGCCTTAGGTGCAAAACGCGTAGCAGACAGAGTTGATTGTGATGTCGACTATGATAGTGCCGCTGAAGCCTTCATTGATCAGTTAACCACTATGTTGAAAGACGAATTGACGGCGAAAAGTCAGTCGCAAGTTGTTCAACTTCCAGGATTAAGCACAGTTTCTAGCGCAGCTAGTGAGTATACAAAGAAAAATCCTTTCCCAGCGACCTTGTCTGAAAGTTTAAAAATTACTGGCAGAGACTCTATCAAAGACATTCGTCATATAGAGATTTCATTAGAAGATTCCGGAATTCAATATCAACCCGGAGATGCGGTTGGTATTTGGTTTACCAACGATCCCCAGTTAGCGGATGAATTTTTATCTTTGTTAGACATTGATGGTGAAGAAACAGTAAGCCTAGGAGATGAATCGCTTTCTATTCGACAAGCGCTCATTGATAAATTTGAATTAACCCTAGGTTATCCAACATTTGTTAAGAGTTATTTAGAAACCGCTCCTAATGCAGAGTTACAAGCTTTGTTCGAAGATAAGAACAAGTTAAGAGAGTATCTTGCAGAGCGTCAAATCGTTGATGTTATTCGTGAATTCCCAGCAAAAATTACTGCTGAACAATTGGCCAGAGCACTAAGACCTTTGACTCCGCGCCTCTATTCAATCGCGTCTAGTCAAGCTGATGTAGAGGATGAAGTACATCTTACGGTTGCGTTAGTTGAATATGATGTGGACGGCAATAAACGTCAAGGTGGAGCATCAGGATTTTTATCAAATCGCCTTGATGAAGGCCAGCAAGTCAAAGTGTTTATTGAAGAAAATAACAATTTTAGATTACCTGAAAATCCCGATACACCAGTCATTATGGTTGGCCCCGGAACGGGAATCGCTCCATTCAGAGCTTTCATGCAACAGAGGGCGGAAGATGATGCCCAGGGTAAGAACTGGTTGTTCTTCGGTAATCCGAGTTTTACCCAAGATTTCCTTTACCAAACTGAATGGCAACGCTTTGTTAAAGACGGTGTAGTCGACAAAGTGAGTTTAGCTTTCTCTAGAGATCAGAAAGAAAAAATCTATGTGCAACACCGCTTGCTCGAAAATGGTGAAGAAGTGTATCAATGGCTTGAAGAAGGTGCGCATTTTTATGTTTGTGGCGACGCTACTCACATGGCAAAAGATGTCCATGATGCACTCGTTAGTATTGTTGCAAAATTCGGCAACAAGTCTGAAGAGCAAGCTGAAGAATATTTAACTGAACTGAGAAAAGCCAAGCGTTATCAGAAGGATGTTTATTAATGAGTAGTCAAGAGTTTCCTATCGATAAGCAGTTTGTTGTCGAAGGTAAATTATCAGAGAACGAGCGTATTAAGGGCGACAGTAACTTGTTGCGCGGGACTATTTCTGAAGATTTGACTGATGACTTAACTGGTGGATTCACGTCAGATAATTTCCAATTGATACGATTCCACGGAATGTATCAGCAAGATGATCGTGATATTCGTGCTGAAAGAGCCAAACAGAAATTAGAACCACTACAAAATGTGATGTTGCGTGCCCGTCTACCCGGTGGAATCATCACTCCAGATCAGTGGTTAGCCATCGATAAATTTGCCGAAGATCATAGTTTGTATGGCAGCATTCGCCTTACCACTCGTCAAACATTTCAGTTTCACGGTGTGTTAAAGCCTCAAATAAAGCTAATGCACCAAACGCTGAACAAAGTAGGCATCGATTCTATCGCTACGGCAGGTGACGTTAACCGAAATGTTTTGTGTACTTCTAACCCTGTCGAATCTGTTGTTCATCAGCAGGCATATCAATGGGCTAAAAAGATAAGTGAACACTTACTTCCTAAAACAAAGGCATATGCAGAGATTTGGTTAGACGGTGAAAAGGTTGAAACAACAGAAGAGGAACCTATTTTAGGAAATAACTATCTTCCTCGTAAATTCAAAACAACCGTGGTTATACCCCCTCACAATGATATTGATGTGCATGCAAATGACCTCAATTTTGTGGCAATCGCGGAACAAGGTGAATTAGTTGGATTTAATGTCTTGGTTGGTGGCGGACTTGCCATGACCCATGGTGATCACACAACCTTCCCGCGTAAAGCAGATGATTTTGGTTATATCTCAGCAGAACACGCTCTTGATGTGGCTGCAGCTGTCGTAAGCGTACAACGTGACTGGGGTAACCGAGTTAATCGTAAAAACGCGAAAACCAAATACACCCTTGAACGTGTCGGCGTAGAAAACTTCAAAGCGGAAGTTGAAAAGCGTGCCGGCGTGTCTTTTGCTGATAGTCGCCCTTATGAATTTACCAGTCGTGGAGATCGCTTCGGTTGGGTTGAAGGTGTTGATGGCAAATATCATCTAACCGTGTTTATTGAGAATGGCCGTATTCTTGATTATCCGGGAAAAACGTTGAAAACGGGTTGTGCTGAAATTGCCAAAATTCATACAGGTGACCTGCGTTTAACAGCAAACCAAAATTTAATCATTGCGGGTGTTGAACCAAAAAATAAAGACGCGATTGAGAAGATTGCTAGAGACAACGGCTTGATCACCGATGGTGTGAGCAATCAGCGTATGGATTCTATGGCGTGCGTGTCACTTCCAACTTGCCCATTAGCTATGGCAGAAGCGGAGCGTTACTTACCCAGCGCTGTTACCGACATAGAAGAACTTTTAGCCAAGCACGGTATTGCTGAAAGAAGCATTATTTTCCGTGTCACGGGTTGCCCTAACGGATGTGGTCGCGCGATGTTAGCCGAGGTTGGTTTGGTCGGTAAAGGGCCTGGCAAATATAACTTCCACCTAGGTGGTGATAGGCAAGGCACGCGTATTCCAAAAATGTACAAAGAAAATATAAGTGAACAAGAGATTCTTGAAGACTTGGACTTGCTTATTGGTAAATGGTCTAAAGATGGTCAAGAAAACGAAGCTTTTGGTGATTTCTTGATTCGAACAGAAGTAGTGGCGCCTGTGGTTAATTCCGCTAAGGATTTTTATGCCTAGTTTAGCTGTCGAAGAAGCCGTTCAACCAGTTCAAATCGAAGAAGCGAACTGGATCAACGAGCTCGAGCAAGCAGAGTTTGATGTTCTCAATACCGAATTGGAATCCATGACGGCTGAGCAAAGAGTGAAGTGGTCTCTGGATAATTTGCGTGGTCAACATATAGTGTCATCCAGTTTTGGTGCCCAGTCTGCGGTTATGTTGCACTTATTAACGCAACAATATCCAGATATTCCAGTTGTGTTGACCGATACTGGCTATTTGTTTCCAGAAACTTACCAGTTTATTGATGAACTAACGGAACGGTTGAATTTAAATTTGCACGTTTATCGTTCGCCTATATCTGCAGCATGGCAAGAAGCTCGAAACGGCAAGCTTTGGGAACAGGGCACCGAAGGTATTGAAAAATACAATAAGATGAACAAAGTCTTACCCATGCAACAAGCGTTGTCGGATCTTAATGCCAAGACATGGTTTGCTGGCTTGCGTCGTTCACAATCTGATTCGAGAGAAAATCTCAAGGTAGTGCAGCGTTTAAACCAACAGACTAAAGTGTATCCCATTATTGATTGGTCAAATAAAACGCTCCATCAATACCTTAAAGCGAATAACCTGCCATATCATCCGCTTTGGGAAAAAGGATATGTCTCTATTGGTGACTGGCATACGTCTCGTGCGCTGGAAGCTGGCATGAGTGAGCAAGATACACGTTTCTTTGGGTTGAAACGTGAATGTGGATTACATGAGTTTGGAGATGGGATTTAATTAACCACAAATCCCTGCGAAAGCAGATTTTTTAAATCTTCGAAATAGCTAGATTTTGATTTACCATTCACTAGTCTAGCTAATTCGGTTCCTGTCGACGTAAACTTATAGTAATTCAGCGAAATACCAGATTGTTTAGCTTGAAGGCTAAAAGTTTCCCCAGCGCAACGATAATCAATACTATTATTAGTTGCTAACTCGCCCGTTTCTAGTTCACTGGAAAAAATTAGTCCCATATCCATAAGAGATAGCAAGTTAGTATAGGTCAAGCCATATTTGGAAAGGTTTAGGTGGGCACTTTTAGCTCCTCTCAGTAAAGCAAAAAAGTGTGCTTGCCGGTGATATCCGAGCAAAATCGTTAGGCTGTTCTCGTTTTTCTTGCGACTACTCAACCCCACCGCATGTTTAAAAATTTTTGCGTCTTTGTGAGTTAACTTCTTTAATGTATCTAGGGTTCGAAGGGAAAATGAACCTGGAGTGCCAAACTCAACCGAAAATATCTTACCCCACAATTCCTGCATCGCGGGTGCGTTGATATCTTCCGCCATTTCAACAAAACTAAAAAACCAATCAGGGTCGATTTCCTCTGTCGAGCTTTGCTCTTGACTGTATTTCAATGCAATAGCCAAAATGTTTTCTAAGTTTTTTATTTTTCTTTGCGCCTTGATAAATTGGTGTCTAGCAGCAATTTTGGCCGGCTCTTGATCGAGACTAGTTTTGCTAGAGGTAAAAATACCAGCTCGAGAAAACCACTGCATCATGCGAGTCTGAGTTTGCTTAGGATCTTGCGTGACTTTGTCTTCTTTTTCGCTGGCAACGCTTTTTTCACTCGTTGTTTTTTTAACAAGACCAGCGGGAATATTGTTGGATTCTATTTTCATTGGACAAGTCTGATTAAAAAATTTGTAATTGTCTAGGTAAGTTATAAGTAAGTTTCGGGAAATTTGCTACACTTAAATGAGTTGCTTGTTGGCTATGTAGATATGACATGAGAGCCGTGTTATCGACTTCTCTCTATGTCGTTGTAAATGGATAGAAGTGAATCCCATGGAATACGAAAACGATGAACTTGTTTTTCTCGCTGAAGATGACTCGGCAGAGAAAGAAGATGTTTTAGGCATCTGGAATATACTAATTGTCGATGACGATGAAGAAATTCATACGGTCACGCGCTTAGCCCTTTCTGATCTAAACCTTAACGGTAAGAAACTCCATTTCCACCATGCTTATTCCGGCCAGCAAGCTATTGAGGTCATGCAGAGGTTGGGATCTAGCCTAGCTGTGGTATTGCTCGATGTGGTCATGGAAACAGATGATGCTGGACTAGTGGTCGCTAAACATCTACGAGAAACCCTAGGTTTGGAAGAGCCCAGAATTATTTTGCGAACTGGCCAACCGGGTTACGCTCCTGAAGAAAGAGTCATTATTGATTACGACATCAATGACTACAAAACTAAAACCGAACTGACCCGAAATAAATTAGTCACGACTATCATTGCTTCATTGCGCTCATATCAACAAATTTTAACCATCAATCAAAGCCGAGTTGGACTGGAGAAAATTATTCATTCTTCGGCCAATTTATTAGAAGAACATTCCATCAAAGGGTTTTGTGAAGGCGTTGTCACACAAATAAGCTCACTCTTGGGATTAGATTCCGGTGGTATCGTTTGTGCCAGAGCTGGTCGAGTTTTGGATAAGGAAGAAAATGAAGATAGCGTGTATGTTTTAGGTGCGGCAGGAGAGTTTGCCCGTTATATAAATGAACGTTTAGATTCACTGCACGATCGCCGCATTATTGATTCCGTAGACAAGTGTTTGAAAAGCAAGGCGCATTTATTTGAGGATCACTATTCTGTTTTGTATCTCAATAGTTCGGGTTACGAAGCCGCAGTCTTCGTTAATTTAAAAGATGAAATAAATGATATAGATAAAAAATTGCTGGAAGTATTCGTGTCAAACATTTCGGTTGGCTATGAAAACGTCAATTTATTCCACGAATTGAGTATTGCCGCATTCAGAGATTGGTTAACGAAGTTGCCTAATCGAAATGAGTTTATCAACATGCTGGATGACACTCCCTGCAAGGATAGTAGCAATCGACAAAATGTGGTTGCTTTGCTCGATATTAACCACTTTTCAGACGTCAACGATGGCTTAGGGCAGGATGCAGGTAATAACTTGTTAGTATCTGTTGCCGACCGAATTCAAGAAAAGTTCGGTGAATCAATTCGAATGGGTAGGATTGGAGCGGATGTCTTTGGCATTATTGGCCATGATGAAGTGGTAAACCCAGATAGAATCAACCTATTGTTCGCTGTCCCTTTCCGAGCGGGCGATCATACCTTGCCTATTAATATCACCATGGGGTTTTGTAAGTTAGGACAAGATTATTGCACTGGAATCAATTTACTCAAACAAACCAACATTGCGTTAAATCGAGCTAAAAAAGACCTCAACACCAATTTTGGTTACTACGAACCAGAGATGGAAGAAAAGACCACTTGGCGTCTTGGCTTGATCAGAAAATTGAGAACTGATTTTTCTGCGCGTAAATTACAAGTTTGGTTTCAGCCACAAGTTGACCTTGTGACAGAGGAGATTGTTGGTATGGAAGCCTTGCTTAGATGGCCATCCGATGATGGTCAATTTATCTCTCCAGATGTTTTCGTCCCTTTAGCCGAATATTCAGGCCTCATTATTGATATAGGTGCTTGGGTGTTGGATGAGTCCTGTAAACGTTTAAAGGATCTTGTTGACCAAGGCTTTGGTGAAGTGAGAGTTGCAGTCAATATCTCAATGCCGCAATTTAGAGATCCCGAATTCGTCAATATGGTCAAACAATCAGTGATTAAACACAAGATTGATCCTGCATATCTCGAATTGGAGATAACTGAAAGTGTAGTGATGGACGAACCACAAATTGTTATCGAATCTCTTAAAGAACTTAAAGCGTTCGGTGTGACTATCGCAATAGATGATTTTGGCACTGGATTTTCATCTATGAGTTATCTTCAACAACTTCCACTAGATCGACTTAAAGTAGATAGGTCATTTATCAATGAGATTAGACCTAATCAATCCGCATTTATTGCAGAAACAATTGTGACACTTGGCAATAAACTCGGTCTTCAAACAATCGCAGAGGGTATCGAAAAGCGAGAACAAGCAAGTTATATGTTAAAGCTGGGCTGTGATGCCGCACAGGGTTATCTTTTCGCCAAACCCATGCCTTTCGATGACCTGTTAGACTTCATCAAAGCGTATAACCCTTAAGGTGTGTTTTGCACATTCAACGTTGTTTCTAGCCCTTAGCAAAGTGCAAGTAACCTGAATCTTGAATAACAACTTGCGCTCTAGCTACTATTTTTTCCCTATTTCTTTTCCTTATCAGTGCATTAAATTCGTTTACAATAGTCCAGCTATTGACGCACAAGCATTGCCCTTGGGGTCCGTCCTAAGCGCGTCCTGCTCTGAGTTGCTGACTTTTAGCTTAGAACCACTAGGCTTTAAAATCAGCGCCGCGATCAGAAGGCGCTCTAGATGGCAACCACGTTGTAGAACAAAATTCATACAGCAAAGGTCAACAGACCCTAAACCGTGTAATTTAACGTGTTAGCTAATTTCTTATCCAGATTTCAGGTTAAGTAGAGTCGAAAAACGCAAACTTTTTAGCAAATATTACAGTTTGTCATATTAATGTCATAAAACTATGGTTGGAATCTATTGGCTCATGGGTAAATTTGTGTTACATTTCAACATGAAACGCATAATTTTTGCGTTTTCAGTGCCTTAAATTAAGGGACGTGTTTCACAAGGAGAACTATCATGCGTAAATTATCAGCTCTTGTATTTCTAGTATCAATCGGAAGTATTGCGCATGCACAAGCGGAACAAACTAAAGCCTTTGACTGTGTAGACTCAAAAACATTTGAAGTTAACAGTCAATGTATGGCTAGCAAGATAGGTAACAGTATCGAGTTTCGCGATATGCAGCTAAAGATCGTGAATAATGCAACAAACAACGACAAAAACGTTATGGCAACAATGAAGTTCTATCCAAAAGATATGCTTATTGAAGTCGTGGCACACCGAGATGCTCTTTCTGACAAAAGCCTAAGCGCTGCGAACAGAAATTAGACTCGAGTCTTACATAGACATAAAAAAACCTAGTATATACTAGGTTTTTTTATGTCTATTTCTAATTAATCTGAAATCTGGATAAGAAATTAGCTAACACGTTAAATTACAAGGTTTGATTTCATGTTTGGTTCTAGCTAGCGGCTGTTTAAACATTCCCATTGCCGTAGCTGCTTCGGGTAAGGAATCATCTTTTTCTAACGCCGGTTTTGCTGCTTCTAATGTAAACTCTGTCGAATATTTACGAATGGTGTTTGGGATCACTAGATCACTACACTAGTTGCATTAACAATAGTAGGATTTCAAATCTGTGTTATCACAATCAAGCACAATCTTTTAAAGCTATACTGAAATGCTCGTGCCTGCGATTAGTTGGCGAAACTTAAATGATGTAGTTCAATCCATTTTTGCTTCTGCAACAACATACTCTGCTTCAATTCTTTATATTTATAAGCAAGTTCGAGACTCTCATAACCTTTCACCAAACTATCACGTTTAGTTTCGAGAAGCCGTTTCTTTGTTGCATAGTATTCGCTCATTTTCGAGACCAGAACATCATATTCAAATTGAAGTTTGTTAAGTAATTCGTCGCTATTTGGCAGAGAGGAAATCTTGTCTTGCGACTTTTGCAGCATCATTGCTAGCTTGGCCCGTTCAATACGTTCTTCTGGACATTTTCGTAGATTTTTGGTGAATCCAATAAAAGAAAGCGCTTTTATCAACCACTTAGTGGGATCAAACTGCCACCATTTCACACCATTGCGATAGTCATATTCGAAAATATGGTGATAGTTGTGGTAACCCTCACCAAAGGTGAAAAACGCCAGAATACCGTTGTCACGAGCTGTATTTTTATCAGTGTAAGGCTGCTTTCCCCAGATATGCGCAAGAGAATTTATAAAGAAGGTAACGTGATGCACTGCGACTAGCCTGAAAACACCAGCAAGAAGCAGCATGCCTAAGATATCGCCATTGAGCCATCCTAAAAATATCGGAATGCCAAAATTGGCGGTCAACATGATAGGTAGGTAGTTTTTATGTTGCCACATAACAATTTTGTCTTTTTGCAGATCTTTACAATTGCGATAATCATCATAGCGATGGGCGTTGTACTCTCTCAACATCCAACCGATATGAGAGAAGAAAAAGCCTTTTTTAGCGGAATAGGGGTCTTTATCATTTTGGTCTACAAAGCGGTGGTGAATTCTATGGTCAGAACACCAGTGTAAAATACTGTTTTGCAACGCCATTGCACCACCAATGGCTAGAGTCACTCTGACTAGACTATTGGCCTCGTATGATTTATGCGACCACAATCTATGGTAACCAGCAGTAATCGACATACCGGAGAAATAAATTAGTACAATGCACATTGCTATTTCAAAAAAATCGAATCCATTTACGAATCCTTCAATCGGTACACCAAGCAATGCGATAATTCCTGTTATAGTAAAGACGAGGATATTGGTGACGATGAGGCGAGGTTTTTTCATTTAGACTCAATATTAATTAAGCTTACAACTGTACGCTAATTTAGCTTGAAGGTATGTTATTGGCAAGTTAAATTAACGTAATTATATAAAATTCGCCATTTTATGCAGTTAATCAAAAACAAACACGCTTTAGGTGTAGAAGGTCGTTTTGAATAGACAACAACAAAAGCTTAAAACACGTCGTGCCATCATAGATGCTGCTTTTAGTCTGCTGGATGATCAGCATAGTTTTTCCAGTATCAGTTTGCGTGAAGTGGCTAGGGCCGCAGGTATTGCGCCAACTTCCTTCTATCGACATTTCAAAGATATCGATGAATTAGGCTTGACGCTCGTCGATGAAGCAGGGCTTGCTCTGAGACAATTGATGCGACAAGCTAGAGTTCGCATTGCATCAGGTGGAGGTGTAATTAGTACATCCGTCGACACTTTTATGGAGTTTATTACCGCTAACAGCAATGTTTTCCGTTTGTTGCTCAGAGAACACACAGGCACCTCGAATGCATTTCGCGCAGCTGTTTTGCGCGAGATTCAACACTTCACTGAAGAATTGACCGATTACACAGTTGCTACCACAGGGTTGAACAAAAAGTTTGCTAATCTTCAGGCTGAAGCCATGGTGAAATTGGTTTTTAGTGCCGGTGCCGGAGCCTTGGATTTTGACAAAATCCAGCGGCAGCAACTGTGTGAAAGACTGAAACTGCAACTACGATTTATATCAACTGGCGCATTAGAATGCGCAAAAGATCTTTAAGTTCTTTTTTCTAAACATACTCCGCATTCAGCATGATGTGTGTAGGGAAATTGATCAAACATAGCGAAGTGTTTTACATCGTGAGTTTTTAGTAACTCAGTGAGGTTTTCTTTTAAGGTCTCGGGATTACAAGAGATATAAACTATGGTTCGGTACTCTTTTACCATGTCTGTTGTTGCCTCGTCCAAGCCCGCTCTTGGCGGGTCGACTAACACGGTTTCGCAGGCATAGTCCGTCAAGTCGATACCAGCTAGACGATTAAAGGATCTTAGTCCTTTTTGCGCTTGTACAAACTCTTCGCTCGACATTCTTAAAATAGTGACATTGTCTGCATTATTTGCGTCGATATTGTACTGAGCTGCTGCAACTGACGACTTTGATATTTCAGTAGCCAAGACGCGATTGAAGTTGACTGCCATGGGAATACTGAAATTCCCCAGACCACAATAAAGCTCAAGTAAATCACCCTTGCTGTTTTTCGTTACCTCTAGCGCCCATTCAACCATCCTAGTGTTCACACCCGCATTGGGTTGAGTAAATCCGTTCTCGACCTGCTTGAAGGTGTAAACTCTGTTGTTCACTGGTAGTGTTTCAAGCACGAAGTCTCTATCTAACACGACTTTTTGCTTCCTAGCACGTCCAATGATGTCTACTTTATAGCTTTTTCTGAGTGCTGAAAGAATCTGTTTGATGGCATTTTGCCACTCGTCGTCTAAAGGTTTGTGATAAAGCAGCGAAATCAAAATTTCACCACTTAAGCTACTTAAATAGTCGATTTGAAATAACTTGCGTCTAGCCGTTTCGTTTGTTTTCAACAGAACAATCAAATCTTTCATCACCGCATTTATTAATTCACTTGCGGGTGGGAAATGTTCGACTATGTATTTCTGCTTTGAATCTTGATCAAACATAATGTGATTGAGCTCGTCTTCTTCATGCCAAACGCGAAATTCTGCGCGCATGCGATAATGCACCGGTGCAGAAGGGAACACCTTGATTTCTGGCATATCAAAAGAAGCAAAACTTTCTACAATGGTTTTAATTTTGTCATCTAGCTGATGTTGATATTGGCTGGGGTCGATTTCTGTTGGACGCATTAAAATTCACAGGAGTTGATTTTGGAAAGCGGATTTTAAGGATTTAATCTAGGAGTGCAATCATCGCTCAAAAAATAAACTGATAAAAAACTAAGCAAATTGGATATTTCGCCGATAATGTCTATGAGGATAGTGAGGTATCTAAAATGAACTTTGGAGAAATTAAAGCATTTCTGGGTGATAAGCCCCAGCAAAACCCTAATGTTGCAGTAAATAAACAACTGCAAGAAGAAGGTTTAAAGCAAGCAGCGGAAGGCGTAAGAGCACCGTCCGAGGCAGCTAATAAAGCCACCGCTACAGAACTGAGTTCACAGACCACTGTGGGACTGAGAGTGTATAGCAATGCGCTTGAAAAAACCGTTGAAGTTGATAATAAAAAAGCAGACTTGCCTAAACCGGATGATAAACCCAAAAGTCTTTTCGATTTTGAAAAGGTAGCCGAAAATGTGCTGAGATTTGTTGGTGGCGTTATAACCAATGCAGCAAATAAAGGGGCAGACGAAGAAAAATTAACGAGTTTGTTCGAACAAGCACGCTCTGGTGTATCCAAAGGAATTGCGCTGGCTGAAAAAGATCTAGCTGGATTTTTGAACGAGGAAATTGATGAGGGAATACGTAAAAGTGCTAACTCCATCGAACTTGGGATCCAAAATCTAGAAAGCCGCCTTTTCGGTACGCAGATTGCTGAATCTTTATACCTTGCTCGTGCTTCTCAGGAGTCAGGAGAGCTAAATATTCGCACTAAAGACGGTGATGAAGTCAATATTCGGTTTAGCGATTTCGAAGCGTATCAACGCAGCGTTCAAGAATCTGAAGAATTAGGTGAGAGCCGTTCTGAATCTATTTTTGTCTCAGAAAACAAATTGAGTTTTTCTGTAAAAGGCGAATTAGATGAACAAGAATTAGAATCCATCGGGCAATTAGTCAAAGACGCAGGTGCACTGACCCAAGACTTCTTCGATGGTGATGTCGAAGCGGCATTTAATCAAGCATTAGATCTTGGCTTTGATAAGCAAGAACTTGTTGGATTTGCATTGCAGCTTACTCGTCAACAACAAGTGGAAGTAGTTAACGCCTATGAAACGGTCTCATTGTACAATGAAGACTCAAAGCAACGCCCTGTGAACGCTGCCAGTGTTGCAGAGCCTGTCAGTGACTATTTGGACAAGTTACTTAATGTGTTGGAGCAATCCAGTCAGAAACTACCTGATGGAAATGAATACGAAAACCTAGTTAATGGACTAGTAAATGAGGTGCAAGACATAGGTACCACGGATTTACTCTCCGCAATTAACAGGTTTAATTCGTTTAATAAGCAGCTACTAAGTAATCTGCCAGTTCAAGATAAGTAGCTATCTCGAAATAGAAATAGAAATGAGCTGGGCGTGAAATCGCCCAGTTTTCTAGTCCGCGCCGCTAATCACTTGTACTTGAGCAATATCAGTATCTCCCTTTATTACCTTGAAGATACCATCTTGAATCAGCGTTCGCATACCATCCTTAAGAGCCTGCTGTTTCATCGCAGTGACGGCTGCCTCTTTGTATACTAACGACCTTAAATCTGGTGTCATAGCAAGCAATTCGTGAACGCCGGTTCGGCCACGATACCCCGTATCTCCGCACTCTTCGCAACCTGCAGGGCGGTATAACATTAATGGGTCAGGTAAGTTCAATTCATCTATAAACTCACTACCGTATTGTCTTTCGATGAAGGCTCTATCTACCTCTGATGCCGGGTATTCCTCTTTGCAATTAGCGCAAAGTGTACGGATAAGTCTTTGCGCCATAATACCCACGCACGCATCGGAAAAGTTGACCGGATCCAACCCCAAGTCTAATAAACGTGTAATGGTTTCTGGAGCGGAGTTTGTATGCAAAGTGGATAATACCAAATGCCCCGTGAGCGATGCTTCAATACCCGCATGGGCAGTTTCTTTATCCCGCATTTCACCAATTAAAATAATATCTGGGTCGGCACGCAGAAAGGCACGTAATGCATTGGCAAAGGTAAAGCCTATTTTGGGACTAACTTGAACTTGCTGAAGGCCAGCTTGGGTAATCTCAACGGGATCTTCTGCCGTCCATATTTTTTTATCGGGAGTATTTAAGTATCCTAGTATCGCATGCAGGGTCGTGGTTTTACCCGAACCTGTGGGGCCCACAACGAGAATAATGCCATGAGGCTTTTTAATCATCTCTTTCAACATAGTGGTGTTACGCGGAGAAATGTTCATTTTTTCGATAGGTAATGCACCACCAGAAGCCAATATCCGCATTACCACGCCTTCACCGGCAACCGTGGGTATGGTTGCGACACGCACTTCAACTAATTGACCAGACATTTTGAATGCCAACTTGCCATCTTGCGGAACCCGCTTTTCGGCAATATTTAAATTAGACATGATTTTAATACGCGCAATCACAGCACTATGATGCGATGCTGGGACTTGAGTCATATCTCGACATACACCATCGATACGCATGCGAACACGGGTAGGTCCATTTTTTTCAGGATCGACATGAATATCTGATGCGTTTAATCTTTTAGCATCATGAAGCACTCGGCTAACGAGTCTCACCACTGCGGGTGCATCGTCAGACATTTCTTCGGCAGTATCGTCGAGTTCTTCAGCACTAGTGCCTATTTCGTCGAGAATTTCATCCATTTCACCAGGAGCACCACCGCCTGAACCTTCACCTAGGTATTGCAATACTTGGTTGGGGAGTCCAACTGAAATTTCATAACTATCTATACCTAATGCGCTTTCGATTTCCATTAGCAACGCGGCATTATTGGGTTCCGACATCAACACAATAGGGTTTTCGGCGGCGTCTGCCAACACAGCAACAAAATTTCGTTTTAGGTAGGAAAGGTTTAATTTACTCTCACTTTGGAACAGATGATATTTCTCTGGAAGATAGGGAATAAAAGGTACTTGGTAATGCACTGACAGCGCGTTGCCTAGTTCTGCCTCGGGAATTCTTGCTTCAGAAATTAAACGTTGGATGAGTGTTCGATTATCTTTGCTCGTTTCTGTGAGAGCTTTTAGATCTTTCTCACTAAGCAAATTGCGATGTAAAAGGTAGTCAAAAGGGTTACTTGTACCGCCGAGTTCATAGCGAAACTTATTGCCTAATATTTCTGATAACGTATTGGCCTTACGCAAATCTTCATCAGCAAATGAACCTACTTTTTTATTGATGATTTGCATTACACCCATCAATACACCGGCATTTAAAATGGGCACACAAATAATGTTGTCAGTCTTGAACGAACTATTCTTATCGAACTTATCTGCAAACTTTAATCTTGGATGGATTGAAGAGAGTTCTTGCGCGTTGTATGGGTCACTAATTAACAGCGGGTTTTGACTTAGAGCAACATACCCTGCAATTGACTGCGGACTGATAGGGACTTTTATTTCTCGGGTTTCTTTGCCCGTTTTGAAACGGGCGACTAAATCTTGATGTTGACGTCTACGCTGGAAAATACTCATTCGTTGCGCAGTGAAAAGCTCAAGAATGATAGGTTCCAATTGCTGATAGGCATCCAACAAAGAAGGATGTGCTTCAAGCAATTTATTGATTTTAACCAGCGTTGCTTCTAATGCTAATTCGTCGTTCATCTACAACATCATATTTAAGTCGATAACTTCTACTATAACCGAGTGTAATCATTAACAAAACCATAGAATGTTATGGTTTGCTTGCGTCACTTAAGCCTAGCGTGAGTTTGGCAATATTTCACCTGTTCGACAGGCTAGTTTATTTGAGTACAAAATCATCTAGTAAATTGCCTTTCCATAGTCCAGCAGTTGTTTCTGCTTCGATACGCAGTTGTTCAATTTGAGATTCCTGCGAGTCTGAGTTTAGATTAACATAGTTTGTGTGATAGCTTATTTTTCCTAAAGTCACCTCAGTAGATAATACCCTGAGAAAGTCTTCTCAAACAATCCTGCCTCCGTCAATCAGATGGTTGTTATCTTTTCGATTGATGCTTTGCAACTATACTAGTTAATCCAAAGACGTTAATAAAAAGTTTGCAATTTAAAGTTTGCAATTTAAAGTTCGCAATGCGAATTCACAGTGCAGAAGTCAGGGACCATTGCCGTCAGTCGCAATCGGTTAGCTTTCAATATCCTTTATCGAAGGAAATTACACCGAAGATTTACAAAGGCTCTACTGAACTACCAGAAGTCCAGAAAGATTACACAGAGCGGTATTCCAGACCAAGATACACTGCAAAGACTATTTGCAAAGCCTAAATCTAAACAACAAGACGACGAGTCAAATACTACTAACTAAGTATTGCAACGAGCTTAGATTGAAAATCCTCCTTTTTAGGGGGATTTTTATCTATTAATTGTTGATTTCTAGTTGCTTAAATCCCTCACACATGTATAATTCGCGCCCACTTGTCCTGAAGGGCAGTGATTTTTAGCTCCAAGCAACAGGTTAAACTCTTGCGCTAAAAGCTAAATACTATGAACAAGACCCCAATTGGGGGTCGTCGGTTTACATGCATCCTCCCACCCATATACGGGGTCGGTGTGGATGGTTTTTTTTGTTCTTTCGATTGGAGCTTAATCGATGCCAAATCAAAGAATTCGTATTCGTTTGAAAGCGTTTGATCACAAGTTGATCGATCAGTCTACGGCTGAAATCGTTGAAACTGCGAAACGTACTGGTGCTCAGGTTAGCGGTCCTATCCCACTACCTACACGCAAAGAACGCTATACGGTATTGACTTCACCTCACGTAAATAAAGATGCACGTGATCAATATGAAATCCGTACCCATAAGCGTTTGGTAGATATCATTGAACCAACTGATAAAACAGTTGATGCATTGATGAGATTGGACTTGGCTGCCGGTGTTGATGTTCAAATCAGCCTGGGCTAACAAGAGAGGGTTTTAACAATGGCGATAGGTCTTATCGGTCGTAAAGTAGGTATGACTCGCATCTTCACTGAAGATGGCGTTTCTATCCCTGTGACTGTTATAGAAGCGACCCCAAACCGTGTAACTCAGTTACGTACTGAGGAAACTGATGGGTATCGCGCGCTACAAGTAACCGCTGGCGATAAAAAAGCTAGCCGCGTCAACAAAGCTGAAGCAGGTCATTTTGCTAAAGCGGGCGTGGAAGCAGGCCGTGGTTTATGGGAGTTTCGTTTAGACAACAACGAAGGTGAAGGTATTGAAGTAGGCGGTGAAATTACTGTCGAAATCTTTACTGAAAACACCAAGGTTGATGTTGCAGGAACTTCAAAAGGTAAAGGTTTTGCTGGTGCTATTAAACGTTGGAACTTCAAACACCAACGTAACACACACGGTAACTCTTTGTCTCACCGTGCTCCAGGTTCAATTGGCCAAAACCAATCACCTGGTAAAGTATTTAAAGGCAAAAAAATGGCAGGTCAAATGGGCAACAAAGCCGTGACTACCCAGTCTTTAGAGCTAGTTCGTGTTGATGCAGAGAATAACCTTCTTCTAATCAAAGGTGCAGTACCTGGCGCTACAGGCAGCGATGTTATCGTTCGTCCTGCAGTTAAAGCGTAACGTCTGAGGAGTGAAGTGATGGAATTAGTATTGAAAGACGCGAAAAGCGCTCTTGAAGTCTCCGATGCGACCTTTGGACGTGATTTTAACGAAGCGCTAGTACACCAAGTAGTAGTTGCTTTCGGTGCAGGAGCTCGTCAGGGTTCTAAAGCACAAAAAACACGCTCTGAAGTTAGAGGCGGTGGCAAGAAGCCATGGCGTCAAAAAGGTACAGGCCGCGCTCGTGCTGGTACTATCCGCAGCCCAATCTGGGTTGGTGGTGGTCGTGCGTTTGCTGCTAAGCCACAAGATCACAGTCAAAAAGTGAATAAAAAGATGTACCGTGGAGCGCTGAAAAGCATCCTTTCTGAATTGGTACGTCAAGATCGCTTGATTGTGGTAGAGAAATTCGGTGTTGATGGTCCTAAAACAAAAGCATTAGTTGCTAAGTTGAACGAATATGAACTTAACGACGTGCTAATCGTGACAAATGAAGTAGAAGAGAACTTGTTCTTAGCTGCTCGTAACTTGTACAAAGTTGACGTTCGCGATGTTGAAGGTATTGACCCAGTAAGCTTAATTGCATTCGAAAAAGTGTTAATCACTGCCGATGCAGTTAAACAGCTAGAGGAGGCATTAGCATGATCTCTGAAGAGCGTTTGCTGAAGGTGCTATTAGCGCCACATGTATCAGAAAAATCAACTATGGCTGCCGAAGGCAACAATGCAGTTGTATTTAAAGTGCTAAAAGACGCGAACAAAGCTGAAATTAAAGCAGCTGTTGAGAAACTTTTCGAAGTAGAAGTTAGCTCAGTTCGTACCCTTAACGTGAAAGGTAAAACTAAGCGTCATGGACAGTCTTTTGGTAAGCGTAGCGACTGGAAAAAAGCATATGTAGTGCTTAAAGAAGGTCAAGACATCGACTTCGTCGGTGGCGAAGCTTAAGAAGGGGATTAGATATGCCATTATTAAAAGCTAAGCCGACTTCTGCAGGTCGTCGTCACGTAGTTCAGGTTGTTAATCCTGATCTACATAAAGGCGCACCTTACGCACCACTACTTGAGAAAAACAGCAAGTCTGGTGGTCGTAACAACAATGGTCGCATTACTGTGCGTCACATTGGTGGTGGTCACAAGCAACACTATCGTTTAATTGACTTCAAACGTAACAAAGATGGCATTCCAGCCAAAATTGAACGTTTGGAATACGATCCAAACCGTTCTTCTAATATCGCACTTGTGCTTTATGCAGACGGTGAGCGTCGTTATATATTAGCGCCAAAAGGTGCAAAATCAGGTGACGCGATTCAATCGGGTTCTGATGCACCAATCAAAGCAGGCAATGCCATGCCAATGCGCAACATCCCAGTAGGTACAACTGTACACGCTATTGAGATGAAGCCAGGTAAAGGTGCTCAAATTGCTCGCTCTGCTGGTGCTTATGCACAAATCTTAGCGCGTGCCGAAGGTTATGTAACACTTCGCTTGCGTTCTGGTGAAGTTCGCAGAGTTTTAGCTGACTGCCGCGCCACTATTGGTGAAGTAGGTAATGCTGAACATATGCTTCGTTCACTAGGTAAGGCTGGTGCAACACGTTGGCGCGGTATCCGCCCAACAGTTCGTGGTGTAGCCATGAACCCAGTAGATCACCCACATGGTGGTGGTGAAGGTCGTACCTCTGGTGGCCGTCATCCAGTAACACCTTGGGGTGTCCCGACTAAGGGTAAGAAAACCCGAAGTAACAAGCGTACCGATAAGCTTATCGTACGTCGTCGTAACAAGTAACAGCGAGGATTCACCATGCCACGTTCTCTCAAGAAGGGTCCATTCATTGACCTACACTTGCTGAAGAAGGTAGAGGCTGCAGTGGAAAAGGGCGAAAAGAGACCAATTAAAACTTGGTCACGTCGCTCCATGATCATCCCAGATATGATTGGGTTGACCATTGCGGTCCATAACGGTCGCCAGCACGTACCTGTTTTCGTCTCTGACGAAATGGTTGGCCATAAGTTGGGCGAATTTGCTCCAACGCGTACTTACCGCGGTCATGTCGCGGATAAGAAAGCGAAGAGATAAGAGGAAAAATTATGGAAGCTTTAGCTAAACATCGTTTTGCTCGTTCTTCGGCTCAGAAAGCGCGTCTGGTTGCAGATCAAATTCGCGGTTTACACGTTGAAAAAGCACTTGAAGTTCTGGCTTACAGCCCGAAGAAAAGTGCCGCTCTAGTGAAGAAAGTACTAGAGTCAGCGATTGCGAACGCTGAACATAACGAAGGCGCAGACATCGATGAGTTGACTGTCGCAAAAATCTTCGTTGATGAAGGTCCAACTATGAAGCGTATCAAGACTCGAGCCAAAGGCCGTGCTGATCGTATCTTTAAACGCAGCAGTCATATCACTGTTGTTGTAGCGGATTAGGAGATAAAAAATGGGACAGAAGGTACATCCTACGGGCATACGCCTGGGTATCAGCAAACCATGGACGTCTACTTGGTTCGCTAACACAGCGGAATATGCAGACAACCTGTTTAATGATCATCAGGTACGTAAATACCTGACTAAAGAATTAAAGAGCGCATCTCTTTCTAAAATCGTTATCGAACGCCCAGCGAAAAGTATTCGTGTGACTATTCACACTGCTCGCCCTGGTGTTGTAATCGGTAAAAAAGGTGAAGATGTAGAGAAACTTCGCAAATATATATCTAAGCTTGCCGGTGTGCCAGCGCAGATTAATATTGCAGAAGTGCGCAAACCTGAACTAGATGGCCAGCTTGTTGCTGACAGCATCTCTAGCCAATTGGAACGTCGTGTTATGTTCCGCCGTGCTATGAAACGTGCTGTTCAAAATGCAATGCGTCTAGGTGCTAAGGGTATCAAAGTAGAAGTAAGCGGTCGTTTGGGCGGAGCAGAAATTGCACGTTCAGAATGGTATCGTGAAGGTCGTGTACCACTACACACTTTCCGTGCCGATATCGACTACGCAACGTCTGAAGCTTTGACTCAATACGGCATCATCGGCGTTAAAGTTTGGATCTTCAAAGGTGAAGTATTAGGTGGATTACCTCTTACTCAAGAGCAACCTGCTCCAGCACCTAAGAAGAAAGGCCGTTCTGCTAAGCGTGAGGGCTAATTATGTTACAACCTAAACGTATGAAATTCCGCAAAATGCACAAAGGCCGCAACCGTGGCTTGGCAGAAGCGGGAAGCAAAGTTAGCTTCGGTACTTATGGACTGAAATCGATTGGCCGTGGTCGTATGACTGCTCGTCAAATCGAAGCAGCTCGTCGTGCAATGACTCGTCACGTTAAACGTCAAGGTAAAATTTGGATTCGAGTTTTCCCTGACAAGCCAATTACTGAGAAGCCTCTAGAAGTGCGTCAAGGTAAAGGTAAAGGTAACGTTGAGTACTGGGTATGCCAAATTCAACCAGGTCGTGTACTTTATGAAATGGACGGCGTTCCAGAATCATTAGCTCGCGAAGCGTTTGAATTGGCAGCATCTAAATTGCCATTTAAAACAACCTTTGTTACTCGGACGGTGATGTAATGAATAATACTGAACTGAGAGAGAAAAACGCTGAAGAATTGAACGAAGAATTGTTAAACCTTCTTCGTGAGCAATTCAATTTGCGTATGCAGCACAGCACTGGCCAGTTAGAAAAAACTGACCAGCTACGTAAAGTGCGTCGTAACATTGCGCGTGTTAAAACCATTCTGACTGAAAAGGCTAAAAGCTAATGACTGAACAAACTATTCGTACAGTACAGGGTCGTGTGGTAAGCAATAAAATGGATAAAACCATTACAATTGCTGTAGAGCGTAAAGTGAAGCACCCAATTTATGGGAAGTTCATCAAACGTACTACGAAGCTACACGCTCATGACGAAACTAACCAGTGCAACGAAGGAGACGTAGTCACTATTCGTGAATGCCGTCCTTTGTCTAAATCCAAAAACTGGATGTTGGTTGAGGTAGTCACAAAAGCAACTGCTTAAGAAGTCAGTTAGCTTTATCAAAAATTAGAAAGGCGCTTATCGCAAGATAAGCGTTTTTTTTGTATATGGAAAAATATAATTACTGCTAAATCAATAAATTTTACATTTTTATTTCACACTGCCTGCTGCAAAATGTCTTCTTCAAGTATCTGAAATTTATAGATATATAATCTTTTACGCGAGTTTTGTTAAGAAACAATATTGATATTTGAGCCGATAAATGTATGTTAAATGTCGAAAAAATATACAGTTTTCAGATATGGTTTTATATTGGTAAAACTAAGATACTGAAATTTCTAAATTAAATTCCTGTGGCGTAAGTTATGCATAAATAAGTAACCGAATGTATAACATGACTATTGGAGTTCCAGTATTATGCAAACAAAGAAAAAAATTGTTGCTATTTTATACACTGCACTAATGGCATTAATGATGACGTTTTCTGTAAATGCCACGATAATTCCTTTGACTGCTACTATTGATGGTGCGCAAGCCAATGCAGGTGCGGGAACAGGAAGTCTGGGAACTGGCTTTGCAATGATGTGGTTTGATGATTCGACTAATGATTTTTCTTGGGATATTAGTTGGTCGGGCTTATCGGGCACAGTAATCGCGGCTCACTTTCATGGCCCTGCACTGCCGGGGGCAAACGCAGGAGTTGAAGTTCTTATTGATATTGCATCAAATCCTACAATGGGCAATACCATATTAACTGCGGGACAGGCAACAGATTTACTTAACGGTCTATGGTATATCAATATTCACACTACCGCAGTACCACCAGGAGAAATAAGAGGGCAAGTATTGGTAAACGAACCTAACTTAGCTTTTTTACTACTTTTTTCACTAACGGCGCTTTGGTTAAGACAAAATAGACGAATAAAATAAACTAATCTCCAAGAAAATAGAGCTCTTGTTGCATTTAATGTAACAAGAGCGAGTGAAATTATTACCAAGCGGCTTTCAAAGTTGAAAAATACGATTAGTTGTTACATATTGTTGAAAAA
Source organism: uncultured Alteromonadaceae bacterium (assembly GCA_947503265.1). Lineage (GTDB taxonomy): Bacteria > Pseudomonadota > Gammaproteobacteria > Enterobacterales > Alteromonadaceae > Aliiglaciecola. The sequence continues at coordinate 2,685 of CANNDC010000015.1, read as the reverse complement.
ACAATAATATGGACTCACTAACCATGCCAGTAGAAAATGTAGATGTACAACCGCTGTTCGCCACGCCCTATCTTAAAGCCGACTTATCTAAGTCAATCAGTAACAAACAAGTAGAATTCATCAAGAATTTGAAAATGATCCCGAATCAACAGAATTTAATTTCTGAGAATTTGTATATTTTTGAGGAACCAGAGCTCAAAAGCATTAAAGAAGCGGTCCAAGAAGCATTAAATATTTATGCAACTCAAGTTATGGGGATTTCTCAGACCTTGTATGTCACTCAGTCGTGGTCGCTGATAAATCACCCAAACATTGGTATGCATAGCCACTCCCACTCTAACTCTATTATTTCAGGCTCCTTATATTACGCAGAATTACCCTCACCGGTTTCTCGTATGATTTTTGATCGGCATACGGCATACCGTCGCTTGCTCATTAATCCTGATGGCGATAAGCAAAATTTGTATAACACCTCGGTTAATGTCTTAGTGCCCAAGACCAATGAGTTGCTACTTTTTCCTTCGGAATTGAATCATCTCGTTGAACCTAATTTGTCCGATAAGCCAAGATATTCCATTGCGTTTAATTGTTTCATCAAAGGTAAATTAGGTGATTTGAGGGATGTGTCTCAATTATATTTATAGTCAGTATGCAGATTACCAAGAAGACTTATATTTATAGATTTGCGACTAAATCAATATGGAATTGTGATTGAGTCGTGACACTTTAGTTAGAATTGAAATTTATAGTTAGCCTCGAACTAAACGAAACCTATTTCGAATAAACGAGGAAAACAAATCATGAAACTAACTAAGGTCGCTTCTGCTGCGTTACTATCTTTGGGTCTAACCGGCGCAGCTTCAGCTGAAACAATTAATATTTCTATTACTAACCTAACGCACAATAACTATTTTACACCAAGACTAGTTGTTGCTCACACAGCTGACGCGGATGTCTTCGAAGTGGGTGAGACAGCTTCAACCGCTTTGGCATGGTTGGCTGAGGCGGGTGTAATAGATGACGCTCAAAATGCCGCTTCAAGCGGTCAAAACTTTGAAGCTGTTTTAGGCCCAGTAGACACGGATAACGGCAGTAACACTTGGCATCGATTTGGCGGACTAGTAGCACCTTCAACTACCTTATCATATGACTTTGACACTATGGATAAACCCTTATTGTCCATCGCTTCAATGCTAATTCCAACTAACGACGCCTTTGTTGGATTAGACAGCATTGTCATCCCAACCGAAGCTGGAACTTATGAATATTATTTAAATGCTTACGATGCAGGTACCGAATTAAATGATGAACTTAACAGTACACGCACAGACATTACTGCCGAAGGTGGAACTCCGCTAGGTGGTTATGGTGCACCAGGTGTTGCAGGTGCAGGCGCTCCTCCGATAGCTCCTTCTATGGGCACTGGCGGCACGGGCGTGGCTGTGCAAGTTGGTTTTGCTGAAGACGGCACTGCGTTAGCTGATTCTACGCAAGTTGTAGATGGTACTGACGGTCCAGTTCACATTCATCGCAATACGTTGGGTGACACGTCAGCGACAGCCGGCGCAAGTGACTTAGATTCAACTGTCCACAGATGGTTAAACCCTGTTGCTAAAGTCACTATCGTAGTTCCAGCACCTTAAGGGGGGAAGTCCAAATGAAATATGCTTATACGAAAATAGCAGCTGCCTTATTGGCAACTACTCTGCTCGCCGCTTGCGGTGACGACGGAGCAGACGGAGCTCCTGGTGCTCAAGGTCCCGCTGGACCACAAGGGGAGCAAGGTCCAGCTGGTCCTCAGGGCCCTGAAGGTCCTCAAGGTCCGGAGGGAGATCAAGGTCCTGCAGGTACATTCGCAGCCTACACAGTTAAAGTAACTAATTTAACTTACGGTCAACCTATGTCGCCTGTCGCTATCGTCGCTCATGAACCGGGCTTTTACAGTTTTGTAGGTGCAGAGACAGCTTCATTAGGAGTAGAGCAGTTAGCAGAAGGGGGAGACAACTCCATGTTTCTCTCTGAGGCACAAGCTGCGACTCAATTTTTAGACAGTGTTTCAGGTCCGGGTATTCTTCCTCCGCGTATGTCGCGAGAAGAAGGAACACTTATTGTGCCGATTTTGGATATTGATGACCTTAGACTGACGGTAGCTACTATGCTGGTTGATACCAATGATGCTTTCGCCGGATTCTCTGGAAAAGATATCAGCAACCTTGCTGTCGGTGAGAGTAAGACTTTCACTGCGCCAGCATGGGATTCAGGTACAGAAGCCAACACCGAAACAGCTGCTACTATGCCTGGCCCCGCTGCGCAAGCTGCAGGTGGTGGTGGTGCAGCAGCTGGGTTTGATGCCGCTCGTGATGATACCTTTGACAAAGTACATATTCATCGTGGCGTGGTCACAAACGTTAACGCTGCAGACCCAAGTATGGAAGGTTTGACGACATCCGTATTGGGCGAAGGAGATAGATTTGACAATCCAACTGCAAGGGTAGTTATCACTCGTACAAGATAATTTGTTTAGCTCTTAAAAGAACAGCGCCTCCGGTTCAAGTTTACTTACTTCTTGAATTGGAAGCGCTTTGTTCTATTCTAATGTTGATTACCCGATTACCCGATTACCCGATTACCCGATTACCCGATTACCCGATTACCCGATTACCCGATTACCCGATTACCCGATTA